>CAVXSF010000010.1:0-86256 GCA_963764345.1 uncultured Bacteroidales bacterium
CGCCACTCACCCGTCTGGTTCGTCGGGTTGGTGATCGTAATATCGGCCGTGCCATCATAGCAGAGCGTATCGTCTACTGCTACTTCGATCCTGGGTCGTGGGTTGATATAAACCGTAATGGTCGTATCCAAGCCTCCGCCACACTCGCCCTCTGCCGTCACCCGGATCGATGTGCGGTGTGAAGTGATAGGTTACCGTCTGGACAATCAGTGTGGTATTTACAAGGTTATCTGTCAGGTTCAGGGCGGTCTGGCTGGTACCGTCACTTAATATTCCCGTGACACCTGCCGGGTAGTTTACATCCAGGTCATAGCGCCACTCGCCCGTCTGGTTGGTTGGGTTGGTGATCGTAATATCGGCCGTGCCATCATAACAGAGCGTATCGTCTACAGCTACTTCGATCCTGGGTCGTGGGTTGATGTACACCGTGATGGTCGTATCCGCACCTCCGCTACACTCGCCGTCGCCATCACCCGGATCGATGTGCGGTGTGAAGTGATAGGTCACCGTCTGAACGGTCAGTGTGGTATTTACCAGGTTGTCCGTCAGGTTCAGGTCGGTCTGGCTGGTGCCGTCACTTAATATTCCTGTGACACCGGCCGGGTAGGTGACATCCAGGTCGTAGCGCCACTCGCCCGTCTGGTTCGTCGGATTTACCAGGGTGAAGCTGGTTGACCCGTCGTAACACAGGGTGTCATCGGCTGTAACTTCGATCCTCGGTCGTGGATTAATATAAACCGTAATGGTGGTATCCACGCCTCCGCCACACTCGCCGTCGCCGTCACCCGGATCGATGTGCGGTGTGAAGTGATAGGTTACCATTTGAACGGTCAGGGTGGTATTTACCAGGTTGTCCGTCAGGTTCAGGGCGGTCTGGCTGGTGCCGTCACTTAATATTCCTGTGACACCTGCCGGGTAGGTTACATCCAGGTCGTAGCGCCACTCGCCCGTCTGGTTCGTCGGATTTACCAGGGTGAAGCTGGTTGACCCGTCGTAACACAGGGTGTCGTCGGCTGTAACTTCGATCCTCGGCCTTGGATTAATATAAACCGTGATGGTGGTATCCACGCCTGCGCCACACTCGCCTTCGCCATCACCCGGATCGATGTGCGGTGTGAAGTGATAGGTCACCGTCTGAACGGTCAGGGTGGTATTTACCAGGTTATCCGTCAGGTTCAGGGCGGTCTGGCTGGTCCCGTCACTTAATATTCCCGTGACACCTGCCGGGTAGTTTACATCCAGGTCATAGCGCCACTCACCCGTCTGGTTCGTCGGGTTGGTGATCGTAATATCGGCCGTGCCATCATAGCAGAGCGTATCGTCTACGGCTACCTCGATCCTGGGTCGTGGATTGATATACACCGTGATGGTGGTATCCACGCCTCCGCCACACTCGCCCTCTCCGTCACCCGGATCAATGTGCGGTGTGAAGTGATAGGTCACCGTCTGGACGGTCAGGGTGGTATTTGCCAGGTTATCTGTCAGGTTCAGGTCGGTCTGGCTGGTGCCGTCACTTAATAATCCCGTGACACCTGCCGGGTAGTTTACATCCAGGTCGTAGCGCCATTCGCCCGTCTGGTTTGTCGGGTTTACCAGTGTGAAGCTGGTTGACCCGTTGTAACACAGGGTGTCGTCGGCTGTAACTTCGATCCTCGGCCTTGGATTAATATAAACCGTAATGGTCGTATCCAAGCCATTGCCACACTCGCCGTCTGAGTCACCCGGATCAATGTGCGGTGTGAAGTGATAGGTTACCGTCTGGACGGTCAGGGTGGTATTTACCAGGTTGTCCGTCAGGTTCAGGTCGGTTTGGCTGGTGCCGTCACTTAATATTCCTGTGACACCTGCCGGGTAGGTGACATCCAGGTCATAGCGCCACTCGCCCGTCTGGTTGGTCGGGTTGGTGATCGTAATATCGGCCGTGCCATCATAACAGAGCGTATCGTCTACAGCTACTTCGATCCTGGGTCGTGGATTGATGTACACCGTGATGGTGGTATCCGCACCTCCGCTACACTCACCCTCGCCGTCACCCGGATCGATGTGCGGTGTGAAGTGATAGGTTACCGTCTGAACGGTCAGTGTGGTATTTACCAGGTTGTCCGTAAGGTTCAGGTCGGTTTGGCTGGTGCCGTTACTTAATATTCCCGTGACACCTGCCGGGTAGGTGACATCCAGGTCGTAGCGCCACTCGCCCGTCTGGTTCGTCGGATTTACCAGGGTGAAGCTGGTTGACCCGTCGTAACACAGGGTGTCATCGGCTGTAACTTCGATCCTCGGCCTTGGATTAATATAAACCGTAATGGTCGTATCCAAGCCATTGCCACATTCGCCGTCTGAGTCACCCGGATCAATGTGCGGTGTGAAGTGATAGGTTACCATCTGAACGGTCAGTGTGGTATTTACCAGGTTGTCTGTCAGGTTCAGATCGGTCTGGCTGGTGCCGTCACTTAATATTCCCGTGACACCTGCCGGGTAAGTTACGTCCAGATCGTAACGCCACTCACCCGTCTGGTTCGTTGGGTTGGTGATCGTAATATCAGCCATGCCATCATAGCAGAGCGTATCGTCTACAGCTACTTCGATCCTCGGTCTTGGGTTAATATAAACCGTGATGGTGGTATCCAAGCCATTGCCACACTCGCCCTCTGAGTCACCCGGATCGATGTGCGGTGTGAAGTGATAGGTCACCGTCTGAACGGTCAGCGTGGTATTTGCCAGGTTGTCCGTAAGGTTCAGGTCGGTTTGGCTGGTGCCGTTACTTAATATTCCCGTGACACCGGCCGGGTAGGTGACATCCAGGTCGTAGCGCCACTCGCCCGTCTGGTTCGTCGGATTGGTGACCAGGGTGATAGCTGGTTGACCCGTCGTAACACAGGGTGTCGTCTACGGCTGTAACTTCGATACGCGGTTGTGGATTGATGTACACCGTAATGGTCGTATCCACGCCCCCGCCACATTCTCCGTCTGCCGTCACCCGGATCGATGTGCGGTGTGAAGTGATAGGTCACCGTCTGAACGGTCAGGGTGGTATTTACCAGGTTGTCCGTCAGGTTCAGGGCGGTTTGGCTGGTGCCGTCACTTAATATTCCCGTGACACCTGCCGGGTAGGTTACATCCAGGTCGTAGCGCCACTCGCCCGTCTGGTTCGTCGGATTTACCAGGGTGAAGCTGGTTGACCCGTCGTAACACAGGGTGTCGTCGGCTGTAACTTCGATCCTCGGCCTTGGATTAATATAAACCGTAATGGTGGTATCCACGCCTTCGCCACACTCGCCGTCGCCGTCACCCGGATCGATGTGCGGTGTGAAGTGATAGGTCACCGTCTGAACGGTCAGGGTGGTATTTACCAGGTTGTCCGTCAGGTTCAGGGCGGTCTGGCTGGTGCCGTCACTTAATATTCCCGTGACACCTGCCGGGTAGGTTACATCCAGGTCGTAGCGCCACTCACCCGTCTGGTTCGTCGGGTTGGTGATCGTAATATCGGCCGTGCCATCATAGCAGAGCGTATCGTCTACGGCTACCTCGATCCTCGGTCGTGGATTAATATAAACCGTAATGGTGGTATCCACGCCTCCGCCACACTCACCCTCTCCGTCACCCGGATCAATGTGCGGTGTGAAGTGATAGGTTACCATCTGAACGGTCAGGGTGGTATTTACCAGGTTGTCTGTCAGGTTCAGGGCGGTCTGGCTGGTGCCGTCACTTAATATTCCTGTGACACCTGCCGGGTAGGTTACATCCAGGTCGTAGCGCCACTCGCCCGTCTGGTTCGTCGGATTTACCAGGGTGAAGCTGGTTGACCCGTCGTAACACAGGGTGTCATCGGCTGTAACTTCGATCCGCGGTCTTGGATTAATGTACACCGTAATGGTGGTATCCACGCCTCCGCCACACTCGCCGTCGCCGTCACCCGGATCGATGTGCGGTGTGAAGTGATAGGTCACCGTCTGAACGGTCAGGGTGGTATTTACCAGGTTGTCTGTCAGGTTCAGGGCGGTCTGGCTGGTGCCGTCACTTAATATTCCCGTGACACCTGCCGGGTAGGTTACATCCAGGTCGTAGCGCCACTCGCCCGTCTGGTTCGTCGGGTTGGTGATCGTAATATCAGCCGTGCCATCATAGCAGAGCGTATCGTCTACAGCTACTTCGATCCTCGGTCTTGGATTAATATAAACCGTAATGGTGGTATCCACGCCATTGCCACACTCGCCGTCGCCGTCACCCGGATCAATGTGCGGTGTGAAGTGATAGGTTACCGTCTGGACCAGTAATGTGGTATTTACCAGGTTGTCTGTCAGGTTCAGGTCGGTTTGGCTGGTGCCGTCACTTAATATTCCTGTGACACCTGCCGGGTAGGTTACATCCAGATCGTAGCGCCACTCGCCCGTCTGGTTCGTCGGGTTGGTGATCGTAATATCGGCCGTGCCATCATAGCAGAGCGTATCGTCTACAGCTACTTCGATCCTGGGTCGTGGGTTGATATACACCGTAATGGTGGTATCCACGCCTCCGCCACACTCGCCCTCTGCCGTCACCCGGATCAATGTGCGGTGTGAAGTGATAGGTTACCGTCTGGACGGTCAGCGTGGTATTTACCAGGTTATCTGTCAGGTTCAGGGCAGTCTGGCTGGTGCCGTCACTTAATATTCCCGTGACACCTGCCGGGTAGGTTACATCCAGGTCATAGCGCCACTCGCCCGTCTGGTTCGTCGGGTTTACCAGGGTGAAGCTGGTTGACCCGTCGTAACACAGGGTGTCGTCGGCTGTAACTTCGATACGCGGCCTTGGATTAATATAAACCGTAATGGTGGTATCCAAGCCATTGCCACACTCGCCTTCGCCGTCACCCGGATCGATGTGCGGTGTGAAGTGATAGGTCACCGTCTGAACGGTCAGGGTGGTATTCACCAGGTTGTCCGTCAGGTTCAGGGCGGTCTGGCTGGTGCCGTCACTTAATATTCCCGTGACACCTGCCGGGTAGGTTACATCCAGGTCATAGCGCCACTCGCCCGTCTGGTTCGTCGGGTTGGTGATCGTAATATCGGCCGTGCCATCATAGCAGAGCGTATCGTCTACAGCTACCTCGATCCTGGGTCGTGGATTGATATAAACCGTGATGGTCGTATCCGCGCCTCCGCCACACTCGCCGTCTGCCGTCACCCGGATCGATGTGCGGTGTGAAGTGATAGGTCACCGTCTGAACGGTCAGTGTGGTATTTACCAGGTTGTCCGTCAGGTTCAGGGCGGTCTGGCTGGTGCCGTCACTTAATATTCCCGTGACACCTGCCGGGTAGGTTACATCCAGGTCGTAGCGCCACTCGCCCGTCTGGTTCGTCGGATTTACCAGGGTGAAGCTGGTTGACCCGTCGTAACACAGGGTGTCATCGGCTGTAACTTCGATCCTCGGTCGTGGATTAATATAAACCGTAATGGTGGTATCCACGCCATTGCCACACTCGCCTTCGCCGTCACCCGGATCGATGTGCGGTGTGAAGTGATAGGTTACCATCTGAACGGTCAGGGTGGTATTTACCAGGTTGTCCGTCAGGTTCAGGGCGGTCTGGCTGGTGCCGTCACTTAATATTCCTGTGACACCTGCCGGGTAGGTTACATCCAGGTCGTAGCGCCACTCGCCCGTCTGGTTCGTTGGATTTACCAGGGTGACGCTGGTTGACCCGTCGTAACACAGGGTGTCGTCGGCTGTAACTTCGATCCTCGGTCTTGGGTTGATCTCAATATTAAGAACTTCAGCAATTCCATTTCTGCATTCATCGTTACCATTTCCGAGACGGATAAAAGGGGTAAATGAATAGGTTAAAGTTTTAACACTATCGCCAGTATTTATGAGATGATCAGTAAGAATTGCCGGGCCTGTTAAATTCAGTGAAGAAAGACCCCCCGTCCAATCACCTGAAACACCATCAGGGTATGAAACACTGACATCATAAAACCAACCCTCTGAAACAATCCCATTCAGCCGGTTAATATCAAAAGAGACTGAATCATTACTGCATAACCTGGAATCAGATGAAACTGACAAAACGGGAGTAGGATTTATCCAAATCGTGGACGTATCATTAATACCGGTACATCTTTCTGATCCGTTATTGTCCAGAGTGTAAGGTGAAACTATGAGAATCACTTTATGTACTTCAGAGCCAGTGTTTTGGATATTATCTTCAATCACAAAACCTTCCGGCAAATCTGACTGGTCAGGGCTATTCAGGGTAATATTTATGGAATCGCCAAAATCCGGAATGTACTGGTATCTGAACTTCAGTGGTTGATCCGGCACAGTACTACTTGTAATCTCAATCCCAGTAACTTCATTATTACAGTATAACGCTGAATCCGGGATCAGCTGCACTTTAGGGACCGGTTCAATGTAAATAATCTGATCTTTGGAAGTTATGTTATTACAACTGTCCTTTACTGACCATTTTCGGGTAATGTATCCAAAATGATCACAGTCTGAAAGATTAGCCAAATCATCAGAATAACTTATGTCTGGAAGGGATGTGCAATTATCGGATACGGAGCTTATGTTTCCGGTAACGGAAGGATCTGTGTCAAAGCTGCAATCCAGACTCCGGCAAATGGTATCATCAGGTGGTGTAGTAAATACTGGAGGTGTAGTATCTATTATCCTGATCATCTGGGTGTCGGCAGTCTGATTATTACATCCGTCTGTTATTTTGAAAATCCTTGATACTTCAACCGGACAGGTTCCTGTTTTTGAGTCATGGTAAGAAATATCTGCAATGCTGCAATTATCTGATGCTGAAGCACCCGTCAGAGACAAAAATACAGGAAGAGTAATTGTCGTTTCGGATTCGCTGTAAAGAAGACCGGTAATCTCAGAAATGTCACAGCCCTCGATGTCATAATCTGACGGCGCAATAACGACCGGAGCCGTTGTATCATTTACCCTGATCGTTTGAATGACGGAGGTCGTATTACCACAGTCATCCGACAATCTGAAAGTGCGCCTGACCTCAACCGGACATGTTCCTGACCTTGTATCCTGATAAGTGACACTTGCGATATGGCAACTTTCTGTAACACCGGCTCCCGGTAATGCCAGAAATTCCGCGAGTGTTATGACGGTTTCAGTTTCAGAATAAGGGAAGTCAGTAATGGCAGAAATATTACATCCTTCAAGATCATAATCTGAAGGAGTCGTAACGGTTGGAGCGATGGTATCATCAACATGGATAATCTGACTTTTTGTTGTGAGGTTTCCATTATCATCCGTTATCCTGAATATTCGTGTAACAGTAAGCGGACAATTGCCGCTTTGGCTGTCCTGGTAGGTAATGGTAGCGATACCGCAATTATCTGAAGCCGAAGCACCGGTAAGTGAGAGAAATGCAGCAAGTGAAACGGTTGTTTCTGTTTCATGATAGGCCAGATCTGAGATAGCAGTAACATCGCATCCTTCAACTGAATAATCGGAAGGTGGATTTACCAGAGGTTTAATGGTATCCCTCACTGTAACGGTTACCTGTCTGCTAACAGAATTACCATTAATATCGGACACGGTTACAAGAACTGCATTATCTCCTATATCTCCACAATCAAAGTTGTTTGGATTTGGTGCAATAGTGAAAGAGCAATTGTCACCAGTCGTACCATTATCAAAATCACTTCCATTGACGGTAGCCATACCGGATGGATTAAGGTAAACAGTAAGGCTGCTAATGAGATCAGGAACCGGGGATATGGTATCAAGCACAGTAATACCTGCCGAACAGAATGCTACATTACCTGATTCGTCCTTTACCATAACAGTGATGGGATTCAGACCGACTTCACCGCAGCTGAAGTTTGTTTTATAGAGTGTAATGGATTTTATATCCCCGCAGTTGTCTGTAATACCATCATCAATGAAGGTGCTGTCAATTATTGCATTACCATAGCCATCAAGATAAACTGTTGTATCCTTGCAATTAGCGTCAGGAGGAGTAGCATCCTCGATTTGTATAGGAAGAACGTCAGAAGAAGCCTGACATCCGCTGGAATCAATACTTTCAGAAACTTCTAAATCTCCTGAGGGACCTGAAAACCAAAACACTTTTATGGAGTTTGTCCCGAAATCCTCAACTTTGAACCCTCCTGATACCGACCAGGAAAAGCTATGGTAAAGGGAATCAGGATCAGATACATTATACATAACATTCTCGGAAAACGGGCAGACAACCACATCTCCAATGATTTGAGGCTTTCCGGGAACAGGATTTACGGTGATATAGTCTGGCTTAACCAGGATGGTCTCTGCCCCTGTTTTCCAAATCTTCAGCGTAACCGTATATTTTCCTGCACTTTGATACGCAACGGTTACATCATTCTTGTTCATAAGGATCGTATCCTCAGGTACAGCGCCAGGGCCAAAGATCCAGTAACATGAATCAATAGGGACTTCAGTGTTATTATGGAACGTCACGGTTTCGCCTTCACAGACCACCGTTTTATCAGAATTAAATTTGACTTGCTGTGCTTTGATTTCTGACCAGGGATAAAAGCAGGCTATCAGGCACAAAATGCCTAAAAGCCTTGTAAAACCTACAAGGCCGGTTTTTCTATTTTCCTGAGGTAAGATCATAAAAATAAATTGCCCTGAACCAAAAAACAGGTCATCTGCATGACCTATTTTATACCGGAAACGTTGCTTCACCCTGTCTCCGATAAAAACCGTATCTAAAATATAGAATTATTTACTTTTATACGATTATTTTCCTGGTAGGTTTTGAAGAATTGTCGGATAATGATTTAAATAAACAATTCTTTCAATATACTGATGGATTTTAAGGTATCAAGGTTATAATGATGAAATGAATAAAATCGTATTAATTCTCCGAGTAAATCATTACGTTGCTGATGAGAAAATTTGATTTGAGAACCTTCCTCGTAATTCATTTCCAGTAGTTTTGACAGAGTCGCAGCACTCTCTGAATCAACGAAATGAAAATGATAAGGAATCTCATGATCAAATGTACCTTCCCGGATATCAAAAATAAGGTTTTCACCAACTTTATCCTTTAAGGGCAGAATGCCAAGAAATTTAGTCAGTTTAATTAAAAAAAGAAGATGAAAATTTGCCGAACCTTCAGAGTGCAGATCAAAATATGCAATGGAATGTTGTAAAAAATCGAAAAGAGACGGGTCTGGTTCCTCCTGTCGGATTGTTTTATACAGGACTTCAGCCATAAATATGGCCTGGCCACTTTTTTTTACATCATAAGGGAAATGAGTGAAATTTTCAGCAAGGGAAAATTCCTTAACCAATTTTAGGTCCTGCTTCTCATTATTATAGAACTCAACATAGAGAAGAAAAAGTGGCTGAATAAGATTTGCTTTAAGTTTTGATTTTCGACCCCTGACCCCTTTCATAATAAAGGATTTCCGCCCGAAATTCTCTGTATACATTTCGGTAATAATACTGGATTCACCAAATTTAAGGTGATGAAGTACGATACCCTTTGTTTTCTCCAGCATGAATTAATGAATGAACAGTAACTTTGTTACATGAGTTTGGGACCCGTCTTCGTTGGTACAAAACACCAGGTAAATGCCTGAATTAACCCTGTTGCCCCTCAGGTTCCTGCCGTCCCAAACGGCGCTGCCGCCTTGTGACATGTTTTCCCAAACCAGATTACCGTTAAGATCGGTTATTTTGATGTAGGTGTTTTCAATCAGTCCTTTAATTACAATATCCCCATGATATTCAGGTCTGACAGGATTTGGATACACATAAACATCATTGAAGGTCTCAGCCGGTCCGGTAGCATCTCCAACAAAAGAAATGATCCCGTTAAAGGTACCGATGAATACCTCGCCTGATTTGTCATCTATGGCAATATCGGTAATTGAATTTGAAAGCAGGGGGCTATTGTCGGTATTAAAGGAATGGATCTGTTTGTAGCCGTCTTCGGAAACCAGAAAAACACCTCCGTTTTTCGTTCCAAGCCATTTCCTGTCTGCACCATCTACCTTTATTGAGGTAACCGTCTCCGTACCCAGTAAGAGGTCTCCGTCATTAGTCCCATCGTTACGTGGAACGATGATTTGGCTGGCATAGAAGAGATCACTGGAAAAAACCCGTGAAGGGCTGTAATAAACCAGCACACCCTGATTGGTACCGAGCCAGATATTTCCCTGTCTGTCTTCCGCGATGGATTCGATCTCGTTTGTAATGATTCGATTATTCACATCTACGACTGAAAGTTTTCGGTACTGGTCATCATCCGTATTATCAATCGTTCCGTTAAAATCGTAAACAAATATTCCATTCCCGCCAGGTAAAAGCATCCAGATATTATCATCGCGGGTAACAATGATTTTTCCAATGTTCGGAGCTCCGATGGCAGATCCAATAGCAAAACTTTTCCAATCACCGTTATTCTTAAGGACGGAAAGAGGGCTGGCAACTCCTGAATTCGGAACCCACAGATTATGTTCATTATCAAAGGCAAGACCACCAATCCGGACGAACTTATCATTCGGAATGATCGTTTGAAGTGTACTGTTATTTTCGTTGAAAGATTGAAAGAATTTATCATCTTTAAATTCAAGAAGTCCATACCCCCAGGTGGCTACGTAATAATGAGATGTATTATCCCTGTCAATGGCTATTGCAACAGGGTCGCGATAATCACCAGAAGTCCAATTACTCCATATCCGGTCATTGAACCGGTAGATATATGCCGGGCGGTATTGGTTCCCCATGGCAGAGGTGTAGCCCCCGTCCACTCCAATTAGTTTTCCATTAACATCATCCAAAGCCACAACATTAAGATCAAATGGTCCATTTGGATAAACGGCAAATAATTCCTCACCCACACGGCTGCGAATCAGGCCCCTACCCCTGTCTGCAATCCACAATGTATTATCGGTGGTCATCAATGCGAACTGCGGATGACCAGTTTCGACTTCTCTCAGGATATTTCCTGATTCATCAATCACCTGTACGGAATTCCCGGAACTGACAATAAGATTATTTCCTGAGGATGACATATGAGTTACAACCGAGGCTTCATAATTCTGAAAAAGTTGCCAGGTATACCCGTCGTACTCATAGAGCAGATTCTGGCTGGCGTTATCACTTTCGAGATTAACGAAGATTTTGTTACCTGCGGCTGTACATGAAGTGAAGCGATACCCGCTTCCGGGAATTTCATTGATTTTATGCCAATTGTTGAAATCGATCAGGTTAGGATTGCTAAGACTGGCAGTGTATAAACCCTGATCTGTAGCCGCATATAAATTATCCCCCAGGTGCGTAATGGAATTTATCTTTAACTGCAAGCCCTGGTCTCCGATCAGATAGGTTTCTCTTATTTCTCTTTTAATAAGATCGAGTTTTACAATGCCAAAACCGCAAGCCAGGTATGCATTGTCTCCAATGAAATGAATATCATTGATTTCTTTATCCCCAAGCAGTTGTTTCCGGTTAATATCAGGCAGATTGTAAATCTGGTTATCAACAATAAGATCCACATTTGCATCTGCGTATGCAATAATTAGCGTACCTGTTTCTTGAGAATATCCCAGAGAAGAAATTTTAAAATCAGAAAGCCCGTCCTCTTTTGTGAACTTTTCTAGGCTGTTGTCGCGCAAATCAAAGTAGAACAACCCCCCGGTGGTGGAGCAAAAAATCCGATGGTCGGTAATGGCAAGGCTAAATGCATTATTATAAGGGAGATAACTGGTCCATGTTCCAAGCGGGGCCTGTGAACTGACTTTTAGCAAGAGCATAAGACCCGTAAGGGTTAGAGTAATTTTAGTCACAGTCAGCGATTTTATTACTTAATTACGGAAAATTCCGGAGGTTAGTATGCAATTTTAGAATTATTGTATGTCTGATTCAGTAAATCCCCGGATTCGTTTTTACAACCCTTACAACAGTAAGTATTTGAGAACCCTGTTATTGCCTAAAATCCTGGGTATTCAGAAATTCAACCAGCCTACCCATGGCTCTTGCGCGATGACTGATCCTGTTCTTTTCCGAAAGATCCATTTCGGCAAAAGTTTCAGTATACCCGGCGGGTTCAAAAACCGGGTCGTAACCAAAGCCGGAATTCCCACGGGGTTGTTTAAGAATCTTTCCCTCAACGATGCCCTCAAAAGTAAATTCCCTGCCGTTAATGATAAGGGAAATCACGGTTCTAAACCTTGCAGACCTGTCCGTTTTGTCACCCAAACTAAGCAGAAGTTTATGAATATTACCTTCCACAACATCCATATCGGGAAAAACAGGATATCCTGTTCTTGAATACCTGGCTGAATACACACCGGGTTCCCCTTTTAAGGACGCAACTTCCAGTCCGGTATCATCAGCAAAACAATTCATCTTCGTTTTATTGAAAATGAACCATGCTTTCTGGGAGGCATTTTTTTCAAGGCTGGGGTGATCTTCAGGTATTTCTGTCCTGATTCCTATATCGGAAAGTCCAAGTATCCTGTAATTTTCATTAACCAGATCACGAATTTCCTTCAGTTTGTGGAGGTTGTTTGTTGCAAAAACAAGTTCCATAACCCGTATTATTTTATATGAGTAAACCGCAAAGATCATCATTTTCCCCTATTGAACCCTCAAAATTTTTTCAACTTTGCGATCTTCAATATAAATGGAAATGATCTTTACGGCTTAATCAATATAAAAAAAATAGCTTTCAGGCTTTATCAGCCACCGGTGGCGCTAAATCCTGCTGAAATTTTTGCGGGTTTGGGATTCAAACACATCACAGGAATCCCTTCAGGATTGGCAATGATGTATTGTTCCTTTGCGGCGATGAGATAATCGAAGAACCCGATATCCCTGGTCACAAGGGCAAGTATCATATCCACACCAGCTGCTTTGGCAAATTCGACCGTTTCTTTTTCAAAAGATTTTTTGCCGGCTGCCGTATGAATTTCATAAAAAATATCATTGTTTTTCAGAAAGGTCTCGGTGTAATGTAAATTTGAGGCAATCTTCCGCTTAAACCCACGGTCCGACGCCTTACGTTTAAAAAGGATGAAAGATGAATCAAAGTGCTTATACAAATAATAAATCCAGTTGACCTTCTCTTTTGTTGCACTTCGAAAATCAATGGGAAAAAGAATTTTATTAATGTGATCCGTCTGAGGCTTATCCTGTATCACCACAAACGGCACTTTCGAACTGGCAACAACTTTCAGTGCCCAGCTTCCTGTTATTTTTTGGAATCCCTTTCTGCCATGGGTTCCCATAACAACCATTTCGGCTTTATACTCATGAGCCACTTCCCTGATGGTATCAAATATATTACCAGACTTAATCAGAGGAACAGTGGTAATGCCAGAAGCAATCGTAAGTTCTTTGGCCTTGGCCTGGAGTTTCCCCAAAGAAGGTTCAATATCCTGCTCCTGTTCAACGATGTGTAATAAGATGATCTCTCTTGAAATCATCCTTGAAATATTTACGGCATGTGCGTAAGCATTTTCCGCCACAGCAGTAAAATCCCAGGGTACGATGACGGGTTTATTTACATTTTCCATTTAGCCGGGGATTTATGGGTTATTGTTAATATTATTTTAATTTAGTTAAATTTGGCTCCAAGGTAACTACAATATCTGGTTGACCGATCAAGTTATGAATTTTATGAATGTTTTATCCAAACTGAAAGGCTTTTTTTTCACCGTCGTGTTTATCATGAACACAGGCTCTTCATTCTCCATGGATACTAACATTCACAATGAACGTACTTTAATTCACAGGTTCAATCTTCCTGACTTTTTCAAATTTCATTCTGTAAACGATATTTCCTTTGATGATAAAGGGGTTCTTTACATTTCCAGTGATTACAGACTTTATGCTTTTAACGGATCATTCTGGAATTATGTTTCAACTCGAGGGAAAACCTTTTTAACGACAACCAGTGATAACCAGGTTTATTATATAGACGGAAATGACCTCGGAATACTGTCAACAGATTCCTCACTGTCTTACCGCACTTACAGCCAACAAGCACTGATCCCCTCTGAAGTTATCAAAGATAATGACTTCAGACAGGTGAGAAGCAGGAATGAAGATGTCTATTTGAATATTGGCGGAACCATATATGTACTAAAGGATGAGAGCCTGCTAAAGCTTAAGCGGTTCGGCCAGGGATCCAGACTGGTCGGAAATGGCGACAAATTGCTAATCATCTGTCCTGAA
This sequence comes from uncultured Bacteroidales bacterium, assembly GCA_963764345.1. GTDB lineage: Bacteria > Bacteroidota > Bacteroidia > Bacteroidales > DASQZK01. The sequence continues at coordinate 14,183 of CAVXSF010000010.1, forward strand.
GGCGTCGGATATCCCATTGACAATACAAATGTACCAGGCTTCCGGCCCGGTCTTCCTTCCAATGCCCTTTACCGGGGTACACCGGAAGGATTTCTCGTTTACGAGCCCCGGACCAAGGACTTTTTCACCCTTTCAGACAACCTGGATCATAAGGGCTCCTGGAAAACGGAAGTGCCTGGCACAGTACGGGACTTTATTTGTGACAATAAGGGTCATATCTTTATTCTGACCAATGATCAATCCTTATATATTACCGCTGCTAACGGTAAAGTCCTTTCCGTAAACCACGAAACACCCTTTAGCCGAAATTCGGAAATTTCCAGGTTCATCTATTCGCCATACGGACAGGTATGGCTTATTCAGGATCATAGTATCTTTCAAATCGATTATCCGTCTTCTTTTTTCGATACAGGTTTTAATACGGTTCAGGGCAGCGTGGAAGACTTTGTGGTTTTCAAGGATACGCTCTATGTTGCAACCAACAGAGGACTCTTTTCCTGCGGAAAACAATACCATTGCCTTACCAATGAACCTGTAATCCGCCTGTTCCCGGTCAGGGATGAACTTCTCGCGCTTTCCGAAAAAAAACTTTACAAAATCCGGGATGGCAAATGTTTCCCGATTCCTGTTTTACCTTTCAGGGATGCGGCGGTTGAGCCAAATTCAGAAAATCTGGTACTGGCTTCCGATAGCGGATTCAGAGTTATCAGAAAGAAGGATGATTATGCCGGATTTAAATATTTCAATACCGGTAAGAACATCTCTCTTTTCTTACCAGCCGGAGATAATGTTTATTATATCGAAGACCACATCCTGTTTATCCTGAATACAAATACCGGGTCAGTGTCAAGGTTCGACCTCCCTGACCAACGCCGGAAGAATACTATCACTGAATTATTCTGGTGGAATCAAAAGGTCCATATCCTTTCAGGAAATACAATTATGGGGCTTAATGAAAATACCGGCCTTTTTACCACGGATGTCAGAGAAAATATTTCGGGTGGAGTTGTCCAAAATATTTTGGTAATAAATGACCATAAAATTGTGATTGTCGAAAAAAATGACCTGAACAATGCGGAGCTGATACTTTTTGATGCCAGTAAAAATAAGGCCAGCCTTATCCCGTTTCCTTTCCGGTTATCTGCCTATTCCATCAGGTTAAAAGTCGCGAATGACAGTATGATAGTATGTTATGACAGCGACAGGATATATATGATTAATATCAGACCTCAGACGTTCTCTAAAAAATACAGCGCGATAATTACCTCCATCATTGCAGGAGATGATACTATCCTTTCCGGAACATCTTACGACTTAGCCAGGGCTCTGATAAGAGAAAAGCTGAACCATATCCCCTTTAAAAACAACAATCTCGATCTGGTTTTCAGTACCACGGATTTTATGCCCGGATTAAAGAAGTTCCAGTATCAAATCAATGCTAACGACACCATATGGTCGGCCTGGCTTCTTGGCAATATTCTTAAGCTTGGAGATCTGAAAGAAGGGGAGTACGTACTCAGAACCAGGTTCATGAACAGCCAGGGAGTAGTTTCAGAACCAGTCCAACTTCGATTCACCATCAAACCGCCTGTATACCGCACCTGGTATGCTTATTTTGCATATATTCTTTCAACATTAATCCTGCTTTTCATAGGGTATAAAACCTACCGGTTCAAACTTCACAGGCTTTATACTGAAAAGGAAAACCTTGACAGGGAAAGGCTGACTGAAACTAAGTTCCCTTCGGATATAAAACCTTATGAATTTATATCTACCATCGACCCGGAAAATAAGCCTAAAAAAACGAAATGGGATAAGTATGAGATGGCCACGGTCCTGTTTTCAGACATTCAGGGGTTCACCCGGATTGCAGAACAGATGAATCCGGAACTATTAATCGACGAACTGGATAAGTTTTTCTTTCATTTTGATTCTGTTGTCGAAAGGTACAACATTGAAAAGATCAAGACTATTGGTGATGCATACATGGCGGCAGGCGGAATTCCTAAAAAGAACAGTACCAATCCGATCGAGGTTGTACTTGCTGCTCTTGAAATGCAGCAATTCATGAAACAGCTGAAAAGAACTAATGTCGACATCTGGGATCTGAGGATAGGTATACATTCCGGCCCGGTCATCGCAGGCACAATAGGCCAGAAGAAACGCTCTTATGATATCTGGGGAGATACGGTTAATACGGCCAGCAGGATGGAATCTTCAGGTGAAGGCGGGAAGGTAAACATATCAGCAACAACTTATAACCTCATCAAGGATTATTTCATCTGCGAATACAGGGGTAAACTGCCGGTGAAATACAAGGGGAATATTGCTATGTATTTCGTCAAAGGATTAAGACCCGAATTATCCATTAATCTGGCAGGAATCCCCAACCGCAAATTTTTCCTGAAACTTCAGCTACTCAGGCTAACCGATCTGGAAGAATACACATACGACAGGCTTGATGTTGAACTGTCTTCCACGATCTACTTTCATAACGCAAATTATGCAAGGCAGACATACAGCCATGCCGGATTGTTGTGCAAGGCTGAAGATCTGGATCTGGAGGAAACTCTGATGATCAGAACAGCCTGTCTTTTGCTACCTCTTGGATATATCATCTCACATGAAAATCCTGAAAAGGAGGCAGCAGCAATTGCCCGGGATATCTTGCCCGAATATCTTTATTCCGAAAAGCAGGCTAACCTGATATCAAATCTTATCCTTTCAACCAAAAATCCACCGGTCCCACGCAATCTGCTTGAAGAAATCATGGCAGATACCAGTATGGAATATCTGGGTCGTGTAGACTATATTAAACTATATAAACTGCTCTTCCTGGAATATAATGAATTTCATGAGCGACTTGAAATCAGGGATTGGAAAGATATTCAGATCAACGTACTTAAAGAACATGAATATTTTACCGCAGGGGCTAAACGTTTAAGAGAAGTAAGCGCTGATGAACAGATCAGAAAGATAAATGAAGATAATTGGTAGAAACCATTTTAAAACATCTCCTCTAAACTTGTTGCAGTGACGGCTTTTCAGTATTTTTGACGATTACTTCATTAATCTGTTTTTCTACCATGGAATTAGACTGGAAAAACCTGGGATTTGGTTTCAGACCTACCGATTATAATGTCAGATGCTTTTACCGGAACGGAGAGTGGGGAGAGCTGGAGATTTCGTCCTCCCAGTATCTGAATATTCACATTTCAGCCACCTGTCTGCACTATGGACAGGAAGCCTTTGAAGGCTTGAAAGCCTATAAGGGGAAAGATGGAAAAATAAGACTTTTCAGATGGCCGGAGAATGCCAAAAGAATGAAATCCTCCGCAATGGGTATTAAATTAGCGGTCGTTCCGGATGACCTTTTTCACCGGGCTGTTGTAAAAGCAATTCAGCTTAACAGAGAGTTTGTGCCTCCATACGGTGAAGGAGCTTCTTTGTATATTCGCCCCCTTTTAATTGGGACCGGGGCTGAAATTGGAGTTAAACCGGCAAAAGAATATATGTTCATGGTTTTCGTCATGCCCGTCGGACCGTATTTCAAAGAAGGGTTCAAACCGGTTAATCTGATGATCTGCAGGGAATTTGACCGGGCTGCCCCCAGGGGAACAGGTCATATTAAAGTTGGTGGAAACTATGCAGCGAGCCTTACCTCGTTGGAGAAGGCACATGCGGAAGGCTTCAGCACTGCGCTGTATCTCGACGCACACGAAAAGAAATATATTGACGAAGCCGGCCCTGCCAATTTCTTCGGCATTAAAGGAAATACCTATATAACGCCGGAATCCCGGTCTATCCTTCCTTCTATTACCAATAAGAGCCTGCAGGATATAGCCATGGATATGGGAATGACCGTCGAAAAAAGACCCATTCCTGTTGAAGAACTGGCTGAATTCGATGAGGCCGGCGCTTGTGGAACCGCTGCAGTGATCAGCCCGATTGGCAAAATCGCAGATCCGGAAATGAACAAAATTTATCAGATAAGCAAAGATGGAAAACCCGGACCTGTTTGTACAAAACTTTACCAAAGGCTGACAGAAATTCAATGCGGTGATGCCCCCGATAAATTCGGCTGGCTTGAAATCATCGATTAACCACCTGTAGATACTCCTTTTATCCGGGCATTATCCCTTTACTCAGGCACCTGATTCTCTGGAGACCCTTACTTTCTAACCGGCTTAATATACAGGATCTGACCGGCTATGGTGTTAATTCCCGGCTGCCTGAACCAGGATATTTTGCCTTTTTCGGCTACCTTCAGATCTCTATCCATTTCTGATGTAATGGCATCACTTGATTTTTTATTTTAATTTAGAATCAATTATTTATAAATTTGCCCCTCAATTGTATATTGATACATGGCTGTAAAAGAAAACCAGATCTCACAAAGACAACTCAGGAGTTCATCCCTGACTACAGTAATCAGTATCTCACTGGTTCTTTTCCTGTTGGGCATTGTTGGTTTCCTTTTACTTAATGCCGTAAGCATCCGGAATTATGTCAAGGAGAATATCGGTTTTAATATCGAACTTAAGGACCATCTGCGCGAAGCAGATATGCAACAGTTGAAAAAAATCCTGGATGCAAAGAAATATGTCAGGAGTACCGACTATGTTTCAAAAGAAGAGGCCGCTGTTGAAACACAGAAAGCTCTTGGAGAAGATTTCATTGAGTTCCTTGGCTATAATCCTCTCCCGGCTGTCATTAAAGTCAGATTGAAAGCTCCATGGGCAAACCCCGACAGTATTCTATATATTGAAAAAGAATTGAAATCATACCCTCAGATTAATGATGTGTATTACCGTAAAACCTTATTGCATGAAATAAATGCTAATGTAAAAAAGATCAGCCTGGTCATCACTTCTTTCTCCTTGCTTCTGCTGCTGATTGCACTGACACTTATCAACAATACCATCAGACTCAGCATCTATTCAAAAAGATTTATTATTCATACGATGAAACTGGTCGGGGCAACCAGAGGGTTTATAAGAAAGCCATTTATCTGGAAAGGGGTATATCATGGCTTTATTGCCTCACTGATTGCTATTGCACTTCTCATGGGGCTGATATTTCTGGCACAGAAACAGGTAAAGGATATCTTGTTCATCCTTGATCCTGACATTATTGGGCTCTTGTTCCTGGCTGTCATCCTGGCCGGCATACTTATCAGTATAGTTTCAACGTTTTTTGCTGTAAACAAATATTTAAATCTTAAAAGGGACGAGCTGTATTATTAATCATTCTGAATAGACCTGCGTTTCCACTTACGGTCAAAGCCGCCATTAAATGCGGTGTCGAAACAATTTAATAACTTGTGCGTTTGAAAAAAGATTATAGATCATATAAAAATATTAAACCAATGAGTAAAAAGGTCGCAGATAACAAACCAGGATTCGCTTTACAAAAGGAAAATTATATTCTTCTGATCATAGGATTCCTGATCATCATTGTCGGTTTCATTTTCATGATCGGCGGTGGCTCTAAAGATCCTAATGTGTTTAATCAAAAAGAACTTTTCAGTTTCCGACGAATTACCCTTGCTCCAATGATCGTCCTCTTCGGATTCATCTTCGAGATTTGGGCTATCATGAAGAAGCCGAAAGATACCACCATAGAATAATTCAGTCATGAATTGGATAGAAGCAATTATCCTTGGCATTGTTCAGGGATTAACTGAGTTTCTGCCTGTGAGCAGCAGCGGACATTTGGAAATTGGCCAGGTGTTACTCGGCACCGATATTAACCAGAGTCTGACCTTTACGGTTGTGGTTCATGGGGCGACGGTATTGAGTACTATCGTGATTTTTTTCTCTGAAATCATCAAATTATTAAAGGATGGGTTGACTTTTCGTGACAAAGAATCCACCCATTATATTCTGAAAATCCTCATCTCCATGATCCCGGTTCTGATTATCGGGCTTCTTTTTAAAGATCAGGTAGAACAGTTATTCCAGGGCAATCTGAAGTTTGTGGGAAGCATGTTGATCCTTACTGCTGTTTTTCTTGCACTTGCTTCTCTGAAAAGAAAAGAAGGACACAAAAATATTCCGTATCTGGACGCCCTGATCATAGGCATTGCGCAAGCCATAGCTGTGATACCAGGAATATCCCGCTCTGGCGCTACCATCTCTACAGGTATTTTGCTTGGAAATAAACGTGAAGATGTGGCCAGGTTCTCCTTTCTTATGGTTCTGCTCCCCATTATTGGTGCCAACCTGCTGGATATTTTACAAATGGAGAATTCGGGCGGAAGTACCATCAGTGCCATGGTTTTGGTTGCCGGATTTCTGGCTGCTTTCATATCCGGACTAATTGCCTGCCGTTGGATGATAAATATTGTCAAGAGGGGTAAACTTGTCTATTTTGCTGTGTATTGTGTAATATTGGGCTCTATCGCTATTATATTTGCATAATATACATGGAGGATAACAATACAACCCATTATCCTGAAGAGGGAGAGATTATCTTAATTGATAAGGATTTGTACTGGACCTCCTTTGATGTGGTCAGTAAAGTAAAAAATGTTCTTTGCAGTAATTATGGATTGAAAAAATTGAAGGTCGGTCATGCAGGTACTCTTGATCCCCTGGCCACCGGGCTGGTTATTGTTTGCACCGGAAAACAAACAAAAAACATCCAGTTATACCAGGATGAGGTGAAGGAATATGTCGCAACCATTAAGCTTGGAGGAACAACTCCATCCTTTGATCTTGAAACCAAAATCGATAAAACATTTCCTTATGAACATATTACAACCGGTTCTGTTTTATCAATGCTGGAATCATTTATTGGACTTCAGGACCAGGTCCCCCCTTCATTTTCAGCCAAAAATCTCAACGGTAAAAGGGCTTACGAATATGCCAGAAAAGGACAGGAAATCTCTCTGAAACCAAAACAGATAGAATTCTTTACACTTGAACTTGTGCATTTTGAGTTACCCCTTATCACGGTGAGGATAATCTGCAGCAAAGGCACCTATATCAGGGCTTTTGCACGGGATCTTGGAACCGCCCTGAACAGTGGCGCTCATCTTACAGACCTCAGACGAACCAGGATTGGACCTTATCATGTCGGTAAAGCCTTTTCCGTTAACCAGTTTATAAAAAAAACAGAATTAATTAATTCAGGCAAAGATTTATCATAGGCTCAGGAACCAAATACAATACAAAAACCGTTATATAAAATGAAATTATCACAGTATAAGTTTAACCTTCCCGTTGAATTAATAGCCAGTTACCCCGCCGAAAACCGGGATGAGTCAAGACTTATGGTTCTGCACAGAGATTCGGGTGAAATTGAACACCGTATCTTTAAGGATATCATCGAATATTTCAATAACAGCGATGTCATGGTCTTTAATAACACCAAAGTTTTCCCTGCCCGGCTTTATGGAAACAAGGAAAAAACAGGCGCCGAGATTGAAGTATTCCTTCTTCGGGAACTGAACCGTGAACAGCGGCTTTGGGATGTTCTTGTCGATCCGGCCAGGAAAATAAGGATCGGAAATAAGCTCTATTTCGGGGATAATGATCTTCTCGTTGCTGAAGTTATTGATAATACCACCTCAAGGGGAAGAACTCTCAGATTTTTGTACGACGGGGATTACGAAGAATTTAAAAAAACCCTTTACAGTCTGGGTGAAACACCATTGCCAAAATTCATAAAACGAAATGTTGAACCGGAAGACAAGGAAAGATATCAAACCATCTTTGCCCGCCATGAAGGTGCTGTTGCTGCTCCTACTGCCGGTATGCATTTCAGCCGCGAACTTATGAAACGCCTCGAAATTAAAGGCATTAATTTTTCCTTTATTACACTTCATGTCGGTCTGGGAAATTTCAGAACTGTCGATGTTGAAGACCTTACCAAACATAAAATGGATTCGGAAAGAATCTTGATTACCGATGAAGCTGTTGATATGGTCAATTCCGCCAAGGATAGCCGGAAACAAATCTGTGCGGTGGGAACAACCGTTCTCCGCACTCTCGAAAGTTCGGTATCCACTGATGGCTATCTTAAAATATATGACGGATGGACCAATAAATTTATCTTCCCCCCATATGAATTCAGCGTTCCTACAAGCATGGTCTCTAATTTCCACTTGCCATTGTCAACACTTCTTATGATGGTTTCTGCATTTGCAGGCTATGATTTCCTGATGAAAGCATACAAAATAGCGATTAAAGAAAAATACAGGTTCGGAACCTATGGTGATGCCATGTTAATTCTTTAAATGTACCCGGGATGCCAATTATTAATTCTATCGTCAGCTGGTTGAACGTTAAACGTATTTATAATGTAGACCTTTTTCGTAAATACCCTTTTAACGTTCAGAATGAAGTTTTTACCCGCCTGGTGAGTTTTGCAAAAAATACAGAATGGGGTAGAAAATACGGATTTCATGATGACATGTCGATCAGAGAATTCCAGGCATCGGTTCCTCTTCAAAGTTATGAAGATATAAAACCTTATGTCGACAGGCTTCGCGATGGAGAACAAAATGTTTTGTGGCCGACTGAAATCAAATGGTTTGCTAAATCCTCCGGGACAACAAACGATAAAAGCAAATTCGTTCCGGTCAGTAATGAATCACTTGAAGATTGCCATTTCAGGGGTGGGAAAGACGTCCTGGCACTCTATACCTATAATTACCCTGAAACTAACGTTCTTAAAGGAAAAGTTCTGACACTTGGGGGAAGCCATCAGATCAACAATTTCAGCAATCAGTCTTATTACGGTGACCTGTCGGCAATATTAATTGAGAATCTGCCTTTCTGGTCAACCTTTATCAGAACACCCTCCTCCAAAATTGCCTTACTTCCCGAGTGGGAGGAAAAACTTGAAAAACTGGCCAAGCACACCGTTAATGAAAACGTTACCAATATTGCCGGCGTTCCCTCATGGGTGCTTGTACTCATAAAATATATTCTGGAGTATACAGGCAAGTCTAACATCCTTGAAGTCTGGCCGAATCTTGAACTGTTTACACATGGCGGTGTAAGTTTTGCCCCTTACCGTGAACAGTTCAAAACCATCATCCCTTCTCCCGACATGCATTACCTTGAAACCTATAATGCATCCGAAGGCTTTTTCGGAATTCAGGACGATCCCGGGCGTGATGATATGCTCCTTATGCTCGATTATGGAATATTCTATGAATTTATTCCCCTGGAAAATATCAACGATCCGGAACCCCCGGTATTTACAATTAAAGATGTGGAACCCGGAATAAATTATGCCCTAGTCATTTCTACAAATTCAGGCTTGTGGAGGTATATCATCGGTGACACAATATACTTTACTTCACTCTACCCCCATAAGTTTAAAATTTCCGGGCGTACCCGGCATTTTATAAATGCTTTTGGAGAAGAAGTCATCATCGACAATGCTGAAAAAGCCCTTATGATAGCCTGTGAAAAAACCGGCGCACTTATCAGTGAATTTACCGCTGCCCCGGTTTTTATGGACACCCATGTAAAAGGTTCACACGAATGGCTGATCGAATTCGAAAAAGACCCGGATAATCTGGAGAAATTCATAGTTGAACTCGATACTGCTCTGCAGTCCATTAACTCCGATTACGAAGCTAAAAGATACAAAAGCTTTGCACTTGAACTCCCTAAAGTGAAAATGATGCCCAGGGGAACATTCTACAAATGGTTCCAACAGAGAGGGAAACTTGGAGGCCAGAATAAAATGCCCCGGTTGTCCAATGACAGGAAATATATCGATGAGCTACTCGCCATCATCAACGAAACCAGAGAATGATCATCTACAGGTTTCTGATCTGTCTTATCGCAAGTATCTGCACTGTGCCTCTTTTTTCACAGTACGAGAAAACGATTGAAATTGAAACACAGGCTTCTTTCTTTACGACCGATTACCTTGGAAATCTGTATTATACCGATCATGATAGCCTGGTGAAACTGGTTCCACCCTACCATCACTTTTACAGCTTCCGGTTCAGACAAAATCAAATGCCCGACTATATAGATGTGTCAAATCCTTCCCAGTTGATTTGTCTTTTCCGGAACGACCAGCATGTCATCCTTCTCGATTCAACACTAAAATACTTAATGAGGCCATTCTATCTGGATGAAATTGGAATGTATGACATTTATGCCATCGTATCCTCAATGGATGAGGGCTTATGGTTTTACAATATAAACAACAACAGCCTCGTGAAATTCAATAAAAATTTTATTCCTGTTGTAAGATCTGTCAATCTTGATCCATATTTTAACAGCCCCCACCTCCCTTCTTTTTTTACTGAATATCACAATGATCTTTATATCGACGTACCCAGCACCGGTATCCTTGTAATCGACAAGAACGGTAATTATAAAACCGCATTTAACCTGCCGGGGGTACCTGACTTCCAGGTTTTGGACAGCATGATCTATTTTTACAGGGATAACATGATCAATGGAATAAATATGTCAGACCTGAAAACGGTGACAACAACACTTCCTCCCTCACAACATGTTATAAATGCCCATGTCCATCCTGGATATCTCATCCTTCAAACACCCGGCAAAATTATTGTGTACCGGAAAAATATGCCGGATGAATAACTCCGTTCCAAAGTACTATGGCACCCGGGAACAGTGAACTTAACAGGACTCTTACGGACAGATCTTTTTCATTACTTTTAACGACACAGAAGATTTGCTCACATGTCAGGGTTGATCAATTCTGTGCCGATCGCTATTTAATTTGAAATATATTACCATATTAAAATGGCATGAATTATCTTTAAGAGTTAAAAAATATCTCTATTTTATGACAGTGAAACAGAACACCAAAGGCATGCATATCGCTGTAGCCGGTAATATAGGCTCAGGAAAAACCACTCTTGCCGGTCTTCTTGCAAAACATTTCGCCTGGGAAGCACAGTATGAAGATGTGGATGACAATCCTTACCTGAATGACTTTTATGAAGACATGCAACGTTGGTCGTTTAATCTTCAGATCTATTTCCTGAACAGCCGCTTCAGCCAGATTGTGAAAATCAGACAGTCGAATAAAACCGTGATCCAGGATAGAACTATCTATGAAGATGCCTATATTTTTGCTCCTAACCTTCATTCAATGGGACTTATGGGAACAAGGGACTTTGAAAATTATTTTGCCCTGTTTAACCTGATGTCTTCCCTGATTGAACCGCCCGATCTCCTGATATATCTTCGTGCTTCAATTCCTACACTGGTTAACCAGATCAACAAGCGGGGACGGAAATATGAAAATAATATTCGCCTCGATTACCTTAAAAGACTCAATGAACGCTATGAAGCCTGGATCGAGTCCTATAACCTCGGAAGACTTCTTATCATTAATGCTGACAATTACAATTTCCCGGATAACCCGGAAGACCTGAGCAAAGTAATTGATAAAATCAATGCCGAACTTCATGGCCTCTTTTAAAAGACAGAGATCATATCTGTTATTTTCTGAAGGCCTTGTCCTGTGCAATTACGCATGAAAAAACAGGAAAGCTGTACTAAAAAAATTTTTCTAAATATATTGGTTTATTAACTAAAAGCTATTAGTTTTGCGGAGCATTTCCGGAAAATTCATCATCCCTCCGGTGATGTAAAATATTTTCCTAGTAGCTCAGTTGGTTAGAGCGGCGGACTGTTAATCCGTAGGTCGTAGGTTCAAGTCCTACCTGGGGAGCCTAAAGCCGGTTAAAAGCCGGCTTTTTTATTTGAAAAGGAAATCCTTATTGATATTATACCTTTTAAGCACGGTCAGCACTGGAAGACCCGTCGGCCACCAATGATAAATTTCAACATCTAAGAACACCTTATATATGAAAATACTTGGAATGGGCAATGCCCTCGTTGATATCATGACACAACTGAATGATGACAGTATACTTGAAAAATTCAAATTCCAAAGGGCAGTATGACACTCGTGGACAGGGAACTTTCAAATTTTATTCATGTAGAAACTACCGGATTGCAAAAAACAAAGGCTTCAGGAGGATCTGCCGCAAATACTATTCACGGTCTGGCCCACCTGGGCCTCGATGTTTCCTTTATCGGCAAAGTAGGCCATGATGATATGGGCCATTTCTTCAAGAGAGATATGGAAGTAAACGGAGTAAAGCCTGTATTGTACACTTCCATCACCGATACCGGACGAGCCGTCGCCCTGGTCAGTCCCGATTCTGAAAGAACCTTCGCTACCTATCTCGGAGCATCCATAGAGTTTTCAGAAACAGATATCACTTCCGACATCTTCACTGGTCAAGATGTTTTTTATGTTGAAGGCTATCTAATAAACAATCCGTCGCTGATCCATAAAGCTCTGAGAATCGCCGGTAAAAACGGCATGAAAACATGTATTGACCTGGCCAGCTTTAATATCGTTGAACAGTACAAAGATGCCTTGTTAAAGGAAATAAAAGACAACGTGGATATTATTTTTGCAAATGAAGAGGAAGCAAGAGCATTTACTGGTTTCGGCCCCGATGAAGCCATGAATATTCTCACTGACCTTTGTGAAATTGCCGTGATTAAGACCGGGCCGGAAGGATCTGTCATCGGAAAAGGAAAAGAGAGGATTAAAGTACCAGCCCGCAAGGTAATAAGTGTGGACACTACCGGTGCCGGAGATTTGTACGCGTCCGGTTTCCTGTATGGCCTTTCGGAAAACCTCCCGCTTGGATTATGCGGGGAAATAGGTACCCTGCTGGCATCCAGCGTAATTGAAGTCATCGGAGCCAAGATGAGAGAGTCTGCCTGGGAAAATATCCGTAGAGAAATTAATCGCCTTATTGGCCGATAATTTATCATTTAGTCTCTGCCACTTTTTCTCACCTGAAAATATTTTCAATCCTGCTATCTGCCAAATCACGTTCCCGGATTTAATGGATTTTTCCGGCATGATCTTCTGTTTCCTCTGGTTTCTTTCTATCACACCTGATATTTAATCTTTTTTAACCTTACCGCTTGAACGATTAGCCCTTAATTCTGTTCTAAGTGAGAGACTTAGAATACTATACAATTTAGAATCTTTCTAATTAACGTATACTGGTATCCGCATATTTGGATATTTATCTGTTTAACTGATGGTTAATACTGTGTTTAATTGTGTCACTTCATTTTTTTATTTATGGATAAGTCTAGATTAAGTGCTAAATTTTTTTCTGTTTTTAAAAAAACAGTATAATTTTGTCCTACCATTTCTATAGGATTTATAGTTTGTTAAATTAATACATTATGAGAAGAATTTTATTATTTACACTTGTCGCTGCAATTGCCGGAACGACGAATCTTTTGGCACAGCAAACTTACCACCTGGCAGAGGCAAATAGTTCGGTTACTGTTACAGGGACTTCTACTCTGCACGACTGGGAGATGACGGCTAAAAGTGTAACCGCAAATATGACGGTGGATAAGAACGGATCATCGATCAACAAGATCAGCAATGTCTATTTCGCAGCCAAGTCAGATAATATTGTCGGTGAAAGTTCAATCATGAATGGTAAGGCCCAGGATGCCCTCAAAGCAGAAAAATACCCAATGATAACCTTCCGGATGGAATCTGTCAACAGTCTGGTTTCAAATGGTGGAAAACTGACAGGTTCTCTTACAGGAGATGTCACGATAGCCGGCGTAAGCAGGAACATCAGCCTGCCGTTCGAAGGCACAGTGGCCGGGAACACGATCAAAGTTACGGGATCCAAAAGTCTTAAAATGAGTGATTTTAATGTTACACCTCCGACAGCCATGCTAGGCACATTAAAAACCGGAGATGAGATAAAAATCAATTTCAAACTTGAATTTACAGATTAACAATGCATTGTATTGATGTATTAAACTTCATTAAAACCAAATTAAAAGTACAATTATGAGAAAATTAAACTTTCTGGCGGTTGGGCTGATAATTTCTCTATCAGCATTCGGTCAGACCTTTGAAACTCCACAGATCGATGATAACGGTTTTGATCATGTGCAGGCTAAAGTTGGTGCCGATTTTGCGATGCAGTACCAGATGCTCGAAGACCATGCAGATTCTGCCCTGGTACCCCTGGGAAAAGGTTTGAACCTTCCAACCGCGAATTTCACGATAAGTGCTGATCTGGCAAGAGGCGTCAGGGTTCACCTTACCACATATCTCTCCTCAAGACACCATAACGAAGCCTGGGTAAAAGGGGGTTATCTTATTCTTGATCAACTTCCGTTTATCCATTCTGACGCCATTGATAAGGCAATGAATTATCTGACCCTGAAAGTCGGTGTAATGGAAATGAACTATGGTGATGAGCATTTCAGACGTTCTGACAATGGAAATGTAATCAACAATCCTTTCGTCGGGAATTATATCATGGATGGTTTCACAACGGCTCCTGCATTAGAACTTACCTTCAGAAATCCGTCAGGAATTATTGCCATGGGCGGATTGTCAACCGCTGATCTTAAGCCTGCTCTCGTGGGTTATAGCGCCAGCTCAGGATATACTACTTATAACCTTGCCAAGGAACTGGGGGTGTATGGTAAAATCGGAATCGATAAACAAATTAACGATGACCTGAGAATCCGTGCCACAGTGTCAGCCTTCCACAATAAACAGAGTCATTCCATTACGCTTTATAATGGTGACCGGACAGGCTCACGGTTTTTCCTGGTTATGAAACCTGTGACCAACACTGCTGCCGATGTCGACCCTTCCGTCAACCATACTACCGGTCGTTGGGGACCAGGAACTGCAGGAAAAGACAATTCCGTCATGCTGAACCTCTTCACCCGTTACTATGGCCTGGAATTTTTCGGAACGATTGAACAGGCTAAAGGAATGCAAGTATTAAAGGTACAGATTTCAAATTCAACCAGTATGCCGCTGAAGCTCTTTATCACTTCGGTGGTGACGCCCAGTTCTACGGTGGTGCAAGGTATGATTATGTTAAGAACGATGTTGACATGAACGTTAACCGTTATGAAATTGCAGCTGGCTGGGATATGACCAAAAATATTGTTGCAAAAGTCGAATATGTAAATCAGACCTATACCAACTTTAATACTCTTTACGGTACCGACGCCGGCTTTAAAGGCGTAATGGTAGAAGCAGGCATTTCATTCTAATTCGTGGTTAGTTGTTTTGTCCGGGAACCGGTCTTGTACCGGTCCCGGATTTTTTTCCAAAACAGAAACAAGATGACAGGTATTCAATTTTGAGATAAAAATGGGATCAAAAAAATGAAAATGGTTAGTCTGATACTATCCCTGTTTATTACTGCCGGATTATTCGGGCAGACGGCATCCGTAGTATCATACTCACCTGAAAATTGCACGAGTTTTATCGATATAAATGGCAAAACGAACCTGTCAAATTTTCATCTGAGCCAGGTTCTTGATCATCAGCTGTATTTATCCGTTGAAGATACCCATTGGTCCAGAACCACCGATTCATCCTCTATGACGGAAATTCATATACCCGTCAAACAATTCTCCACAGGTAACCCTTTCCTCTATCACGATTTCCTCGATTTGCTCAAGGCCAGGGAACATCCCGAGATCATAATTCAAATTCGCAGAGAACAGCTTGAAAGTGTCGCCTTATGGTACGAACTCCATCGACCCTCAAATCAGCATCACCCTTGCCGGAATCACGCACACCTACAAGATCGAATGCTCGGTAAACAGCTGCAGCAGCCATGATCTTTTTCTCAGAGGCGAGAAAAAGATCAAACTAACCGATTTTAATATCGAACCGCCGGTAAAATCCCTGGGGCTGATCCGTGTAAAAAACGAAGTAATCATTAACTTTGGGTTCAATTTGGAGCTTATGAACGAACCATCATACGTAAAAAAGTGAAATTCAGTACTAAAATACGATACGGGCTCCGTGCAATGATGGAAATCGCCTCCGACGGATTAGGAAATGGGGTATTACAAAAAGATATTGCCGAAAAACAAGGAATCTCATTGAAATACCTCGATCATATCATTGCGGAACTTAAATCTTCCGAGCTGATCAGCAATGTGAAGGGTAAAAAAAGTGGTTATGTACTTACCAGGAAAGCTTCCGAAATCACTCTTTACGATATTCATAATGCGTTTGAGCCTGGTATTTGCATCATTGACTGCCTGTCTGAGCATATTCACTGCGACCGATCAAAAGGCTGCTCTGCCCGGGGATTCTGGGGAGATCTCAATCAGCATATCATCGACTATTTTAAGTCCGTTTCCCTGGATGATCTCGTCAAGAAAGAAATCGAACTGATCAACCGCTGACATTCTTTTCCAACCCTCACAATCAAACATTTTTCCATTCTGAACACGCAGGCTTTGCTTTTTTCCGGTTAACTCTTCAACCCAAATATTCATAACACGCCCCTTTATTTATCAAAATATTCTCTGGTCCTATTGAACCCGGCCCAGCCCATCCTGGTTCATGATCCAGGTTTTTCCTGCAAAATGATAGGGTGAATAGTGTTCGCGATTGTAACTGTGCTTTAAAAAATCTGCTGTGTTCTTATCCAGGTGTATGGCTTTGTTCTCCGGAACGAAAATGGTCAGAGTAAGATGCTGCGAACGCCATTTTTCATCTGAGTCATTTTTAAAGTACGGATCAAGACTCAGTAGAGAATCTTTCACGGTATAACTGTAGGTGATATTTTCTGCCAGACTCTCTGCTGTTTCCTCATCAGGTCCCCGTGAACCTTTTACAACCCGAAGATTGAAATGATCATCACGGCTTTTCTCAATGTCAACATTTACCTCTCCGTAGAGTGTATGGTCATTAACGATATACCATTTATTCCCGATATCAAGATGGTTATCTGATCTGAGCCTGTTTAACATCTCCTGGTTTATGGTAACGTAAAGGGTATCCGTTTTCAGGGAATCAAATGTATAGTTCGAACTGGTTTCTTCCGTCTTGGAAAAATTCCCGGCCTCAATGGCTATCAGGGAAATGGCAGTAATCAGGGCTAAAACCCATAATCCAAACGCACTGGCGCCAAGTGTTTTGTCTTTGGCTTTAAACCTGAACAGAGCTTTAAATAAACCATAAATAACAGCCAGTATCGGAATGAGAATGACCAGGGCTCCCGCAATGATAATAACACTTGCACTTGCCGGGTTAACAAATGGCACCAGCATATTATTAAAATCATAGTTAAAGGAATGGAAAATGCCGAACGGAACGAGGCTGGCTCCAAAAAAGGCGAGGCCGATGGCACTTGCAATGATGCTGATGCCGGCAATGACAAACACCATCGCAATGATGATCGCAATGACCTTTAGAAAAACCACAAAGATCACCCCGATAATGTGGAAAAACTCGCTAAAAAAATCTTCAGTCTTGCGCCCTGCATCAGATTTCCTGGCTTTTTTGAAATTTTCCTTTACATCCTCATATTCCTCCCTGATCTTTTTCTCCAGGTTGGAAACGTTAACTTTCTCCCCTCTCATCTCCAGCTTTTGAGCTGCCGTTTCAGCTTTCGGAATAGCTATCCACAGAACAAGGTATATAATCACCGGAAATCCCCAGCCTACAAGTATCAGAACAACAAAAAGGATTCTCAGAACAACGGGGTCCAGATTGAAATAGGCACTTAGACCCGCTGCAACACCCCCAATGACGGCATTGTCAGGGTCACGGTATAACCTCCGGTAATGCTTTGACCCACTACCTTCCGATTTGGTATGTTCACCTTCCTCCTCTGCAAAATCTTCCGGCTTGCCCATAATGTTGATCACCTCATCCACATCGGCAACAGTGATAACCTGTGAATCGTCACGTAACTTTTCGCTGAAAAGTTCTGCAATCCGGTTTTCAATGTCAGCAATGATCTCCTTGCTTTCTTCGATATTGGAAAAGTGGCTGCTTATCCGGTCAAGATAAACTTTAAGCTTCTCATAGGCGTCTTCGTCTATGTGAAAAATTTGTCCGCTTAAATTAACTTTTAATGCTTTTTTCATCGTATTAAAACTTTAAATTTATTTTTCCTTTCTAATAGAGTCAATAGATTCAACCAGTTCTTTCCAGGATTTATCCAGTTCCTTTAGGTATTTTCTGCCTAATTCGGTTATGGTAAAATATTTTCTCGGAGGTCCCTGGGTTGATTCTTCCCAACGGTAACTAAGTAATCCGGCATTCTTCTGCCGTGTAAGAAGTGGATATAAAGTACCTTCAACAACAATGAGCTTACTTTCCTTCAGCAAATTGATGATGTCCGTAGTATAAGCATCCTCCCGCGAGATAATCAGAAGAATACAATACTCCAGAATACCTTTCCTCATCTGAGCCTTTGAATTCTCGACATTCATTGTTTCCTATTTTAATTGTTCTTTAAATTCCATTGATCCAGCTCCGTCATCCAGGGTTCGAATTTGAGAGATTCTTCCTGAAAGCTTTCAGGAACCATCTTTCCGGGGGATTCCCCGAAACGGTCATTCTTTGTCTCCGGACGGTCTTTGGACTGTGCAAAAACCTCAATCTCCACAGGCCGGCTGGATACTGCATAATTTTTTCCCGGATTGCAGATCCTGGTCGCAGAAACCAACAAAAGGCAGAAGATGACCATGGCAACAAATGTAAATGTGGTTTTCATTTTCTTAATACTATTCATTACATACATGATTTCTATACAAAGATATGTCATTTTTTTATTACCATGCAATACATAGTACTAATTTTTTTTAAATTATTTTTTATATTACTGTTTATTAAGTATTTACAATATCGATTTTGAGAGATATTTTTTCGTGCAGAGGGATGGAAACGGGAAATACAGTCAACCGATCACATACGAAAGCTCTTCAAATAGCATGAAACGTGTACTGATTATCAAAAACAAAACCGGTTTGTGAAATAGAGGAGCTTTATGCTGAAACGAAAATGAAAGCCTACCAGCCAATATCGACCAGGTATCCGCCGTGCTTCCTGATATTCAATACCATCCCGTTCTCAAACAGCAGGTACTGGCCTCTGATACCGGTAAGGATTTCATGAACGAAAGGCGTTTTATCAAAATTTATGGTTTTGATTTTAACCGGATAAGTTAAAACGGGGTAATCGATGGACACAATTTCATTATCATCACACCCGTATCTTTGAAAGTCCTGATGAAGGACTGATAACGCCCTGGATTTTTCCACCAGAAGGTCGCTATTATATTCTACTGTATTCGTCAGCATCTTCCGCCAGTTGGTTTTGTCCGGGAAAATATTTTTCAGGGCAACCTCTATCGTTCCCGCTGTATGCCGGTCCGGAGTTTTTGCTATCCTGACAGCCCTTCCTGCTCCCTGGTCGATCCATCGCGTCGGAACCTGGGTATTCCGCGTAACCCCAACCTTAATTCCTCCCGATTCAGCTAGGTAAACATAGTGGTCTATCAGACAGTGTCCTGCTGCATAGTCCATATCCCTGGCCACTCCCAAATGGGCTTTACACAACTCCGGCCTCAAAACACATTCCTCTGTTTCAGGTGCCGAAATAAAACAGGGATAACAATAGCCCTGTGCAAACGACGTTTTCGTAAGCCTCCCGCATTTTATACAATGGATTTGATGACGGTATTCCATGCTTACAGATTTGCCAATGAGTTCATTCATAAATATGGTTTCATCTCCAAGAGTAAGATAGTACTGCACTTTATCTTTCAACTCAGTATGCATTTTACGCAGGGTTCCCGTTAGAGTCATGATTATGAATTTGAGAACAATAAATAAAATTGTGTCTTATGATCAACAATATACGTTGCGTTTTGCTTATATCAATGAAAACTTAAATCCGGCGAACTTGTTAGGCCGGTGATTTTTTTATTAATTGCACCTTTTAAAAAATTTTGTTATGTCGGGAAAACCTCTCTTTCTTAACAAAAATCTTCAGATCATCTTTTTCATCACGCTGCTTGCCGTAATGGGCGTCGCCAGCATCACTCCTGCTTTCCCTGTCATTGCACAACATTTTCATATTGAATATAAGAAGATCGGCTATCTTATTACCGTTTTCACTCTTCCCGGAATATTCCTGACGCCTGTCCTGGGTATACTGGCTGACCGTTTCGGCCGTAAAACCATCCTGGTACCGGCATTGTTCCTTTTCGCCCTGGCCGGCTTTGCCTGCAACTTTGCAAATAACTACAACACTCTGCTTCTCTTCCGGTTTATACAGGGTATTGGCGGAGCTTCGCTGGGATCATTGAATGTAACTCTGATCGGTGATCTTTTTTCAAAAGAAGAACGCCCTGCGGCCATGGGATATAATGCCAGTGTACTGAGTATTGGTACGGCCGCTTATCCGGCATTGGGTGGGAGCCTGGCCATGCTCGGATGGAACTATCCCTTCTACTTTCCTCTGCTGGCCATACCAGCAGGTTTCCTTGTCCTTTTTGCACTTCATAATGAAGAGCCTAAACAGGATCAGTCCTTATGGGTCTACCTCAGCAACACATTGCAAAGTGTCATGAGAAGAGAAGTGATTGCACTCTTTGTTCTGAATGTCCTCACCTTTATTATTCTGTACGGCTCTTACCTGACATACTTCCCTTTCATTATGGGGCACAGGTTTCAATCAACCTCCATGATTATCGGTATCATTATGTCCTCCTCATCCGTTACCACGGCAATCACTTCTGCCCAGATGGGATGGTTGTCGCGGAATTTCAGGCCATCGGTCCAGTTAAAAGCCGCCTACATTTTTTATTTCATTTCCCTGATTTTAATCCCTTTTGTCCATAACCCGTGGCTTATGATTCTGCCGGCAGCCTTTTTCGGAGCGGCCCAGGGTATAAATATTCCTAATATCCAGACCCTGCTGGTAAGCCTTGCCCCGATGAAATACCGGGCAGCCTTCATGTCGCTGAACGGAATGGTACTCAGGATCGGTCAAACCATCGGACCTCTGATCATAGGTATATTTTTCTCTCTCGGAGGCATTCGCTATGCCTTTTGGGGAGGAGCTGTGATTTCCGGTATCATGTTCATCATTGTGATTTTCACCCTGGGAAAAACTGAAGCCCGCAGCATGAATAATGATAATGGCCGATAATAAGCGAATATTAAACTTCGTAAGTTCACTTCACCGGAAAATATTCATCATTCCTGAACCTTTCGAACCATTTCAGGATCCGGGGAGTTACGTCCATGAGAAGCTTTGGCTCTGCCGGAACATGACCCGATCTTGGATATAAAATCATTTCTGTAGGAATCCCCTTCCTCTTCAGCGCCTCATAAATTTCTGTCCCCTGCGTAACAGGGACCCTTCGATCGTTTTGCCCGTGAAGAACCTGCAAGGGTGTGTGAATTTCCTTAAGCTGAAAAATCGCCGAATGCTTCATATAACCGTCATAATCATTCCATAATTCATTTCCCATATTGGCAACCAGATAATCGGGGATATCGGTTGTATTTACCATGCTCACCAGGTCGGGAAGACCGGCGCCCATGCTTGCCGCCCGGAACCTGCCGGTTCGGGTAATGATAAAGGACGTGAGATACCCTCCGTAACTCCAGCCGGCCACATATAACCGGTCCCTGTCTGCAAGACCTATTTTAACGACAGTATCCACACCTGCCATCAGATCATCATAATCGTCAAAGCCCCAATTCCCGGCGTTGGCATATCTGAATTCTTTTCCGTAACCGCTGCTCCCTCTGGGATTCGGCCGGAGAACAGCATACCCCTCCCTGGCCATATCCTGAATAAGATATAACGTCGGTATCCCTGTGAAATATTGGGTAAAAGCAGAAGCAGGCCCTCCGTGAATATTCAGAATTAAAGGATACTTTTTCCCTTTTTCGTATCCTGCCGGGTAAGTCAGAAGTCCTTCAATCACAGTTCCGTCTTTGGATGTCCAGTGAACGAGTTCCGTGGGAGCAACCGGGGGAAATGACACATCCTTATTTATGGAAGATACCTTCCGGGGATGATAATTGATAAGTTCGGAGTAAAACACTTCCTCCGGCTTCCCTGTTTCCTGATATGTGCACGATATGGCCCATGCATTTTTTGCTACGCTGAACTTTCCAAAAGTTCCGTTGCTTCCCTCTGGTGTAAGTGCTGGATTTATCCCGGGCAGGGGACGGTTATTCAGTGTCACCACCGCCATCTCCTCTCCTTTAACCCTGACAGCCAGTAAATGAAACGATGTGCCCATAAGCTCGGAAGCAAATAATGATTTTCCATCAGGCGACCAACTGATCAGAGATGCATTCCTGTCGGGAGTGAGGGTTAACCTGACCGGTTTTCCCCCGTGGACAGGTATGGTATAGAGATCCTTTAAACCCAAAGGCTCCGGGCGACCACCCTGAGAGCAAAATGCAATTTGCTTTCCGTTTGGTGAAAATAACGGATGATCATCAACACCCGGCCAGTCTACCATTTTTTGTATTTTCCCTGAATCAGAAGACACAATAGATATGTCTGAATGCATGATTCCCGTATTCAAGTCCGGGTCGGGCTGATAGGAAAATACGATAAGTTTTCCATCCGGTGACCAGTCAAAATCATTTACTGTCAGGTTACCGTTGGTGATTTGTTTCACCAGCGAATCGGGATGAACCCCGGGTACCGATCCTGTGACATAGATATGCCTGTTCCTGAAATTTTGATCAACAATCACAATATCCGTCTTTTCTTCTTTTTGCTTCTTTTCTTCCGAAGATTCAGGATCAGTCATGAGATAAGCAATCTTCGACCCGTCAGGCGACCATCGGAAATAATTCACAGACGAGGGAGCATGCGTGAGCTGTTCCGCTTCACCTCCATTTATCCACATTACATAAATCTGGTCTGTTCCGGAACGAGAGGAGAGAAAGGCCAGCCTGTCTCCGTCAGGAGAAAACCTTGGTGACCAGCTTAATTTATCTCCGAAAGTGTACTGCCGATCGAAACTGCTGTCAACAGCTGCTACATGAATCTGATCCTGAAATTCAGATTTGTCCTCCGTCATTAAGGCTTCTCTCACTACATATGCAATATAACGGGCATGCGGTGAAATTTGAGTCTCTGTCACCCTTTTCAGAGAAAAACTGAATTCCGGAGTCCATCCGTTCTCAACCGCAGGCTGAGATCTGGCAGAACAGAAGGCTGTCAGCAAAAAAACCACCATAGCATAAGAAAGGATCTTTTTCATTATATAATAATTTTGATTTTAGAGGTATAATAGCTTGTACCGCTCGCGCGGGAGAACCACACATGATTGATTATTTAAATGCTACGTTTAGCTCCGCTGAGCTCTCCGCCTCTGGCGGATCGGTTGTGATGGCATCAATCATGTGAGTTTCATTTCCAAATGAATTCCTCTTTACGTAAATGTAAAAATACTCCTTTTTTGGTTGGCTATATACTACTTTTTCGAACTATAAGAATATCGAATTGTTTCAAGAAAGAGTGTCGGTAAAGATCATACCAGACACTCATTCTACCCATGCATTGGTAAGACCTTCCGGAAACTTACATGCGAGAAATATCTTTGGATAATTTTCGGTGGTTTTAATACTTTTTTAAAGATAATGCAGAAAAAGCCCTGCATAAGTCAAATAAAATCAGGTAAATATGGAAACGCTTCAGGTAGGCACAACTTTTAATAAAGACATCAGGATAGGACTCTCATCCACGTCCAGATTTATTCCTTCAAAATATTTTTATGATGAAACAGGAAGTCGGATATTCCAGAAGATTATGCGAATGCCGGAATATTACCTTACGGATTGTGAATATGAAATTTTCAGGGATTACCAGGCTGAAATTTCCAGCTTGATCGGTCTACCCCAGGGCCGCTTTGATCTGATCGAACTTGGCGCCGGTGATGGCATGAAAACCAGTCTGCTTATCTCCCGACTCCTGCAGGACAGTGCCCGTTTCAAATACATACCTGTGGATATCTCCGTTGATGCATTACTTGGTCTGGTTCATAAACTCAGACTGAATTTTCCGGGACTGGTCATTTCCGAGGTTGCAGGCGACTATTTTGATGTTCTGAAAAATCTGAATTTATGTACTGAATGTAAAAAAGTCAACCTCTTTCTCGGTTCTACTATCGGAAATTTTACCCGGGAAGAAACCATTGACTTTTTCAGACACTTGTCATCCGTCCTCAATTCCGGTGACATGATTTTGACCGGTTTTGATCTTGTTAAAGACCCCGGGATTATCATCAGTGCTTACGATGATCCTCACGGTTATACCCGGGATTTTAACCTTAATCTGCTAAAACGGATGAATGAAGAGCTTGATGCAAACTTCAGTCTCACCCAGTTTTTCCATTTCCCCTGCTATGATCCCTCCGATCATACTGCCAGATCATACCTGGTAAGCAATTGCGATCAGGATATCTTCGTCGGTGCCATCGACCAATCCTTCCATTTCAGGAAATGGGAAAGTATTCTTACCGAAATCAGTCATAAATTCACCCCTGAAGAAATTCAGCACCTTGCCCATATTACCGGATTTAAATCCCTTCGCAACTTCACCGATAAAAAAGGCTGGTTTATGAATGCACTCTGGGAAAAAATATAACCTGAATGACTTGATAAAAGAAAAGTGAAAGAGGATAAAATAAAGTTATGAAAGCAATATGGAATCATCGTATCATTGCTGAGAGCAACGAAACTATTGTAATTGAAGGAAATCACTATTTCCCGCCCGATGCAGTTCATATGGAATTTCTGAAACCAAGTGATACACATACCAACTGTGCATGGAAGGGTATTGCATCCTACTATGACCTGGTTGTCGATGGTGAAACCAATAAGGACGCCGCCTGGTATTACCCCGAACCGTATCCCGAAGCAGCTGAAATCAAAGATTATCTGGCTTTCTGGAAGGGCGTGGAAACAAAAAATTAACCATCGACCCTGAAAATCTGTTTATTACAATATATAACTTATTCAATACTCTGACATGGATATTCAGAATCTTTCAGAAAAGTGGATGCCGCTAAAAGAGATGCAGCTTAAGGGGTTGCGGGAAGTATTAAATATGCAGCATTTCGCCGCCCAGCTTATTGCTGTGACAGGTGAGCATCTTATCCCGGCACGTAAAGACAGCAGCCATACAGCCATGGAATTCTCCGTCTCCCGGAAAATGCTCATAGGTGAGAAAATTCCTGCAGATAAACCTATCAGGGTAGGGCTGAACATTATAGACCTTTCTCTATATATCCTGTCTACCCGCCTGGAGGTACTTCAGATGGGAGCTCTTAACGGACACACCACAACGGAAGGTTTTAATTTTTTTAAAAAACACCTCGGAAGTTATGGTGTCGACGTTTCCGGTCTCGATCTGACCCTGGATTATCAGCTATCCACCGGGCCGGTAAAAAAGGAACAAAGCTTTGAGGTCGGGTATCCGGATGCCGCCGAAGAAACAGTGAAATATCGGGCAAATGCCAAATTTCTTCTTCAATTCTTCAACAGGGTTTTCAAACATACCTCCGAAATCCATATATGGCCTCTGGACTTTTGTACCTCATCTGTTATTTACAGCGGCTTCGATGATAAAAACCATCCACATCATGTCGTCAGCTTTGGATTTTCCCCGCAGAATGATACCATCGATGAACCCCATTATTATGTGGGGCACAACGCCGATCATGACATAATTTACCCGGATCCTATGCCCGGGTTAAAGGGTGGAGGAAACTGGAACAAAGGAGAATGGAATGGAGCTTACCTGAGTGTCTCGGATATCTGGGCTCACAGCGACGCGGCAACCCAGTTTAATATGACCAGCGAATTTTTTGCTTCTGCTATTGAAGCATCCCTGAAGATGATGAACGTATAACAAAGTCCTCCGCCGAAGCTTTCTCACAATGTAACCACAACCGTTCCCTCTTTAACTACAGTGGTCTCTCTGACTAATGCAATAAATCAGGCCGGGATAACCGGACTTCATTGACCGGTGTTCCTCACGTCCCGGCGCCAGAATTCCGGATATCTTTTGGAATTTCTTCCGTGTCCTGTCCTTATATGCCGTCTTTTCTCCGGAAATTATCCGAAGAATAACAGTTCTCGTTGGATGCTTACGATATGCCCCGGTTCATATCTGGATTTGAAATATATTGTACGTTTATTGACTTTTATTATCTTTTTCGTATATTTGTACCAAATATGTATTATAAAATGGAAGCCGTAAGTAAAAAATATCTGGATATTTTGGAGAAAGGCAGGGAACTCTTCTGGAAATTTGGCTTAAAAAGAGTTACTGTTGAAGAGATCTGTTCCGGAGCGGGTGTAAGTAAGATGACGTTCTACAAGTATTTTCGTAATAAGGACCAACTTGCACTGGCCATTCTCCGTTCCATGATCGAACAGAAAACGGCAGAATTTACCGAACTGATGGAGAGTGAAATCAGCTTTAGGAAAAAAGTGGAGGCTACCATAAAAATGAAGATGGATGCAGGAGGGGATAGCAGCAAGGAATTACTAACAGATCTGTACAATGGTGATTATCCTGAATTGCTGGCTTACATGGAAGGCAAAACAAAGGAAAGTCTTGATCTGATGGCAAGTTATTACCGTAAGGCACAGGCAAAAGGCGAAATCAGGAAAGGACTGAAGATTGAATTCCTTATGTACATCATCGATCATATGACCGTCATGGTTACGGATGAAAAACTGACCAGCATGTATGAATCAGGAGGGGATCTTATTTACGAGATTATAAATTTCTTCTTTTACGGGGTACTCCCCAGAAGTGAAGAATAGAGGACATGAAAGCAGTCACAACAATTATCGTTCTTCTTTTACTTTCTCCGGCCATGGTTCTCCTGGCCCAGGAGGAATCCATGACGCCGCGGTTCAGCGGGCAGGCAATATCCTGGACCAACCTGAACTTCAGCAAGCCGTTTAAAAATCAATGGGGCATCCGTTATATTCCCTCCTTGTCCGGTGGTTTACCTTTAAATGACAAATGGCGCATCGATGCCGAAGCATCAGTGAATGCCTACGCGAGCACCACCATTGTCAATGGCGATTGGGAAAGCAGCGCAAGGCTGAAACCTTACCGCCTATGGTTCAGACTTAGTACCGACCAGTTTGAATTGCGCACAGGACTTCAGAAAATAAATTTTGGCTCTGCTACCATGCTTCGCCCCCTGATGTGGTTCGACCGTATTGACCCACGGGATCCACTTCAGCTGACCGATGGTGTTTATGCAGTACTTGCAAGGTATTATTTTCTTAACAACGCCAACATCTGGCTGTGGTTTCTGTATGGAAACCATGACCCAAAAGGCTGGGAACTGCTTTCCACGGCAAAAAAACGACCAGAATACGGGGGCCGCATTCAATATCCATTGTCAACCGGAGAACTTGGATTAAGTTATCATCACCGGCTGGTTGGTCCCGATTCCCTCTATATTCCGGGAATGAACGGAAACTTCCCGGTTATCAATGAAGACCGGCTCGGTCTTGACGGAAAATGGGATGTCGGCCCGGGCATCTGGTTCGAGGAGGTACTTAAACACCGCGGGATTGATAAAATTCCTGCCGGAATGGGAGAATTATCTGACGCTTGGAATTGATTATACCTTCGGACTGGGTAACGGACTTACCACTACCCTCGAACAATTTTTCCTGAACACATCCAAAACAGAATTAAGCCGTTCACAGGATGCAAGTTTCACCGCTTTAAATATGACCTATCCATTGGGATTGACCGACATGTTTTCGACAATTCTATACTATAACTGGGATGATGGTTCATTTTACCGCTTTCTCAGCTGGCAGCGAACCTACGACAAATGGAGCTTCTATCTGATGGGGTACTGGAATCCCGATATCATCGCTATCTACCGAAACCTTGAAGGAAACAACCTGTTTTCCGGAAAGGGTTTTCAACTAATGATCGTATTTAACCATTGATAAAATCCAACTGAAATGGAAACAAATGACCTGATAGTGGTAAAAAACCTCACAAAGAAATTCCCGATGGGAGGAGGCTGGTTCACGGCACTCCAGGAAGTGAATCTGACCTTCGGAAAAGGCGAATTTGCCGGGATTGTCGGACCAAGTGGTTCAGGGAAAACCACCCTGCTCAACATCATCGGTTCGCTGGATAACCCCACCAGCGGTGAAGCACTGGTTATGGGCAGGTCTATTGGGAAAATCGGTGCTAAGGAAGCGGCAAGGCTCCGGAAAAAGGAATTGGGATTCATCTTTCAGTCCTATAACCTTCTACCTGTATATTCGGTGTATGAAAATATTGAGTTCCCCCTGTTATTGCTTGACATGAACGCTTCACAGCGGAAAAAAGCCGTTGAAGAAGCCCTGAACTGGTTAGGTCTGGAATCGAAGACAAAATCAAAACCGGCCCAGCTCTCGGGTGGCGAATGCCAGCGGGTGGCTATCGCCAGGGCTATGGTGAAACGACCGGGAATAGTCCTGGCCGATGAACCCACTGCAAACCTGGACGCCGAAAATTCCCATCATATCCTGCAAACGATGGTCAGTCTGAATGAAGAGCTGAATACCACGTTCATCTTTGCCACGCATGATGAAAAGGTCATTCAATACCTTCGCAGAAAGATCAGCCTGGCCGACGGTAAAGTTGCCGGTGATGTATCCACTCAAAAATAAGAAAGGGACAGTACCATGCTCGCATTAAAACTGGCATACAGAAACCTTATCGGCGCAGGTCTGCGTACCTGGCTGAATGTGATCGTCCTGTCATTCTCTTTCGTAGTTATCATCTTTTTCAAAGGTTTGCTTGACGGCTGGGACAGGCAGGCTAAAACCGATTCCATTGCCTGGGAATTTGGCGGAGGTCAGTACTGGCAGAAAAATTACGACCCTTATGATCCTTTCACCCTAACCGATAGCCATGAAAAACCCGGGTCCGTTGGAGAAGATCTCATTAAACAAGGGAAGGCCACACCGATCCTGATTACCCAGGGTTCCATTTATCCGGAGGGCAGGATACAAAGTGCACTGCTGAAAGGCATTGATACACGTCAGCAGATCCTTGAGATCCCCTCTTCAAAACTCGATACAGTCATAAGCGAAATTCCGGCCATTATCGGAACCAATATGGCAAAAAACAATCATCTTAAACCGGGTGACGTGATGATGGTACGCTGGAGAAATACCAACGGAACATTTGATGCCAACCAGGTCAGGATCGTCGGCGTATTTTCAACCAATGTTCCCTCTGTCGATGGAGGACAATTATGGATCCCCCTCGATCAACTCAGAAAAATGATGCTGCAGCCGGATGAGGCAACAATCCTTGTGACAAAACAAGGTTTTACACCTGTCGACCTGGGCTCCGACTGGATCTTTAAGAATAACAAATACCTGCTCAGGGATATTGACCAGATCATAAAAGCCAAATCAGCCAGTAGTTCCATATTATACTTCATCCTCCTGTTGCTGGCCATGCTCGCCATTTTCGACACGCAGGTTTTATCCATTTTCCGCAGGCAGAAAGAAATAGGAACCTATATTGCTATGGGGATGACCCGGCGGCAGGTGGTGGGTCTCTTTACTGTTGAAGGCTCCATGTACGCCATCCTGGCCATCCTCGTCGGCTCTGTGTATGGGGTTCCGTTATTTATAAGCCAGGCCGTGAGAGGATTTGCCATTCCCGGCAGCTCCAGTGATTTCGGTATTGCGATGGCTCAAAAGTTATATCCGGTTTACAGCCTTGGACTGGTGATCACCACTATCCTGATCGTAACCCTCACTACCACCCTGGTGAGCTATCTGCCTGCAAGAAAAATCGCAAAAATGAATCCAACAGAAGCCATAAAAGGAAAACTACAATGATACGCTTTATAATAAAAGGTCTCTTCAGAGACAGGAACAGAAGTTTTCTGCCATTCCTGGTCGTTGCTTTAGGAGTGATGCTGACCATACTGTTCCATGCCTGGCTTACAGGAGTCGTGAGCGAAAGCCTCGATTTTAATGCCAGGTTCTCTACCGGACATGTCAAGATTATGAGCAGGTCTTATGCGGAAAATGAAAGCCAGCTGCCCAACGATCTCGCTCTGACGGGAACAAAAGAATTGCTTACCCGGCTTCACCAGGAATACCCTGATATGTCCTGGGCACCAAGGATCAGATTCGGAGGACTCATCGATGTTCCCGACAGTGCCGGCGTAACCCGGACACAAGGTCCCGCCATGGGACTTGGTATTGATCTTCTTTCCGACAGTACCAGGGAAATTACACGAATGAAACTCAATTCATCTCTTGTCCGTGGCAAACTGCCTTCCAAACATGGTGAGGTTTTGCTGAGTGAACAGTTTTCCAGAAACCTGGACGTAAATCCGGGAGATGAAATTACGTTGATATCCTCAACCATGTACGGCAGTTTGGCCATTTATAATTTCAGGGTTTCGGGAACCATCAATTTCGGAACCAGCGCTCTTGACCGCGGGACGGTCATCGCTGATATTTCCGATGTCAGAAATGCACTTAACATGCAGGATGCCACCGGTGAACTGCTGGGATTCTTTAAAAGCGGATACTACAATGATGAACAGGCGAAAGCTTTAAAAATAAGTTTTAACAAAGAGTTCTCCGATCCTGAGGATGCCTTTTCCCCTGTGATGGAAACATTGAGGGATCAGGATAACATGGATATGCTCCTCAATTACATGGGGAAGATCTCTTTTATCATTGTTTTTATTTTTGTACTGGCCATGTCCATCGTTTTGTGGAATGCCGGACTTCTTTCAGGCATAAGAAGGTACGGGGAAGTTGGCCTTCGCCTTGCTATGGGTGAAGATAAAGGTCATATTTACCGTTCCTTGATCCTGGAATCCGTGTTTATCGGTATCGCCGGCACTGTTGTCGGCACTCTGGCAGGTCTGGCTCTTGCATGGTTACTTCAGACTCATGGTATAAATCTCGGCTCGGCCATGCAAAATGCTGCCATGATGCTGCCGTCAACATTCCGGGCCAGGATAACCCCGACAGACTGGTATCTCGGTTTTATACCGGGTCTTTTCTCCACAGTGCTGGGAACGATGCTTTCAGGAATCGGTATCTATAAACGGCAAACGGCTACCCTTTTCAGGGAACTTGATCTTTAATGCGCTCAGCATTCGCGTTCCCTGTTTATTTATATTGTTTAAAATGTTGCGCAAGATGAAAAAAACAGCTCTCATTTCATTATTGTCCGTCATGGTATCCATGGCTTTTAGTCAGTATCCGGACGGTAAGGTCATCCTGGAAAAAATGGACAAAAACATGTCTTCCAAAAACAGGATTTTTACTTCCAAAATGATTGTTCACGGACGACGCGGCGACCGGACTATTGAATCAAAGACCTGGTCGGAAGGGGAAGATCATTCATTCACCGAATACTTAAGCCCTCCCCGCGAGGAAGGAACCAAAATGCTGAAGCTTGGAGATCAGCTCTGGATATACTCCCCTGCCACAGACCGCACTATACAAATCGCAGGGCATATGCTCCGTCAATCGGTCATGGGTTCGGATATGTCATATGAAGATATGATGGAAGATCCGATCCTGACCCATCATTATACACCTGTGGTTACGGGCGAAGAAAAAGTGGACGGAACAGATACCTGGATCCTGGAGCTTACGGCTTTCGACGATGCAGTAGCCTATTACAAACGGAAAATCTGGGTGGATAAAAAGCGGTTCATCCCTTTGAAAGAGGAGCTCTATGCCCGCAGCGGACAGCTATTAAAAAGGACGACTCTTTCTGACGTTAAGAATTTCGACGGCAGATGGTTCCCTACAAAAGTTGTATTCAAAGATATGCTGAATACGGGTGACGGAACGGAATTCATTATGGAAGACATCCGGTTTGATCAGAAAATCCCCGATTATATCTTTTCCAAAGCGAGTCTGAGGAAGTAACAGGGATACATACCTAACAAGTATCCTATCTGGCAGCCGGCAATTAAAAGCCACAAAGAAACATACGGAGCATTATCCCCTCGTGCGGCCAAAACAAAACGAAGTGTTACTTTGCCGGGCCGCCTGAAATAGTGGTCCGTCAATATTTTTGTGAAGTTCAGGCTGTTATGAATACCATGGGCGGGTCCGGTTAAGCTTACCGTTAAGTACGTCCAGCGTAGTATTTACATTCTCCACAACCTGGAAATCGAACATGCCGACGCATATAAAATCGGCTCCATTTTCAAAGGCATACCTGAAACCATCGTCCGGCTTGATAGCTCCGGCGGCAAGCACCTTAAATCCTACAAGAGGAACATCTATGGAATGAAATACCTCTACGGTCTGCTCAGGGAACATGTCGAAAAGGTTATCGTGGAATTTATTATGATCCAGGTAACGCATACGGTCCACACTGAATTCTTCCCTGAACTCACGCGGATGAGCCGACCAATAGCGGTCGTGATGCATGGTCTTGAAATAGTAATCGGGTTTCATCCCGGCTTTCTCACATGCAATTGGCACCTGGATGGAATGAGCGCCCACACCGGCCAACACTCCCTGGCTTCGCAAAAATTCCAGTGCTTCCTGCATAAGATCCATCCGCTGACTCTGGACGAGAGTATCACCGTTGGCGCCCTGAATATATGTGGTGGTTGCGCCATAATCCCTGGCCTGCTTAAACTGGACCAGCCGGTCAGACCCTTCAAGGTCCACACTCGCCTGGCAGATCGATTTCATATTACTGCCCGTGGCTTGTTTATATTTGTTGAACAGCGGATAAAAATTAGTTACCATATTGGTGGTGTTGATCCCGGCCTGTTCGCAAAGTGAAAACGTTTCAAAGATTTTTTTCTCGGTATTATAATGCCTGAACAAGGTACCGACATACTCGAGATCCCGTGAATGCGACCATCCCCCGATGAGGTTACACCCAAGGATCAGACGGCTCATTTCAAGGTCGCCAATCTTACCCCTCGGTAAAACTCCTTTCAGGTCTTTCAAATCGAATTTCTTAAGAGCAACTGTAGCTCCCGATAAGACATCCGGTTCGGAATTAGCTTCCCTGGCGGCGGCAGCGTAAATTACTCCGCCAAAAAAGGGCAATGTGGCTAAACCTTTTAGCAGTTCACGCCTCTTAACGGAAGCAGTACCTTCCGTATCACCGGAGCTTTCCGGAGTATCAACAACCCTGTTTTTCCGTTTGAACAGACGAAATACATTCTGAATGCTGTAATCCATGGCCGGCATGTATATAACCATCACCAGGGCCAGGGCTTCAATAATATTCCGGTTCACTACCCAGTAATGACCTTCCGTAACACCGGCCATCAGTGAGTGCCCGAAAGGTGGGTACGCGAAATAGTATAACATAAGCAGAAGAATCCCCGATAGTGCCGAAAGACGAATGAAAATTCCCAGGAACAGGCCCGCACCGATTAATATTAATCCCCATACATTTAGAAAATCTACCACAGAAATGGCAGCGGGACTGGATGCCAGGGAATGGAAAAATCCCGAAAGAAACCCGAAAGATCCCCTGAGATAAGCTTCCGAAGACCACCCAGGAGTTACCAGCTTGGAAATACCTTCGTATAAAAAATGCCATCCGATAAATACCCTGAGCAATAAAAGCGCATAAATGCTGAGACGTTTCATTTGGTAACTGGTTTTGACAAGTATTGGAACCTATAAATTTAACAGGTTTGCTATTCCTTTGTGTATCTTTCCCTTAAAACTAAACTAATTTAAAAGGATTATAAACAAGAATCAGCCACCTCAACCTTCCGGGAAGAGGTATAATCGATAAAAGAAAAAGGGAGAAAAGACAGTCTGTAAGAAACTGTTAAACAGAACCTAACGGTTATTCACCCTCAGCAGGTAATTGAACAGTTCGGCTGCCCTGTCCTTATTGATATTGAGTATTCGGCTGTATTCATATGTCTCGTTTACAAGACCCGATTTATTGTACTCCTTCCTGCCAATGATCTGGTTCAGGATCTGTTCCGACTGTTTGTATTCCAGCCAGCTCTGCTGCGACTGCTGAAGGTATTTCTGATCAACCTCAATCATCTTTTGCATGAGCAGATCAAAATATTTTCCTGCCATCTCGTTATAGGCAGAAATCGCATCAGACCAAACAAAGCTTGCGTCATACATTTCAGTGGCCTTTTTGAGACGGGCTTCCAGTGTTTTCTGAATCGTAAACGTGTCAACCCTGAAGGAAACCCATAAGGCTCTGTCTATATCCTGTCCGGTCTTCTCCTTCTCAATTCTTGCCCTGAAGATTTCAGCCGCTTTTAATACGTTCGGATCAACCTGATTATCACTCTGCGCGAAAATATGTTCTTGCATCACAATTCCTGAAAGTGCAAATACCATCAAAAATCCATAAAGCCTGTTCATCTTGTATCCTTTTATTCATTCCTGTTCCGGCTGACAAAGATAATGAAAAATATCAGGAAGAATTTAATACAGAAGCCGTAGCCATGCGAATGGGAATACGCAAAAGTTCACTTCCGGTAATTTTACCGGTTTCGAAATGAGGCCGGTCCTTCTGCTGCAGTCAGCAAGAAAAATACACCCCTTTCCATATATAATTTTCATTTTCCTAAAGTGTGACCCTTCTTTTTTCAAAAGTTCTTGCATAATTCAATAAATTATTTTTACTTTGTGTTTCAAAGTACTTTTATAATAATATTACAGAAATATGGACACACCCTCAGCAAGCCTTGAAGAACTGCGTGAAATAAGGAGGCTCATGGAAAAATCCAGCCGGTTTCTGTCCCTCAGCGGATTATCAGGCATCTCCGCCGGACTGTTCGCCCTTATCGGGGCAGGGATCGCATACTGGTACCTTGACCGGGGAAATCTGCAATATGATGAAAACTTCAGAATCCTGGACAACACAAGGGATGTTCACTTCATTCGATTCCTGATCATCGACGCATCATGTGTGCTGATTTTCGCTCTCCTCTCAGGATATTACTTTTCAAAACGCCGCGCTGCAAAAATGGGAATTAAATTCTGGAACGCAGCAGCCAGGCAACTGCTGATTAACCTTTTCATTCCACTGATTGCAGGCGGACTGGTTCTTCTGATCTTTCTGCTCAGATCCCAGGTCAACTACCTTGCGCCGTTCACCATGATCTTTTATGGTCTCGGTTTGGTGAATGCCGGCAAATACTCCTATTCCGATATTTATTACCTTGGAATCGCCGAAGTCCTCCTCGGTGTCGCAACACTCCTGTTTCTTAATCACGGACTCTTATTTTGGGCAGTGGGTTTCGGAGTATTCCATATCATCTACGGACTTGTCCTTTATTTCAAATATGAGTACGCAAAATAAAACTGATTGACCCGGTATTGATGAAAGTCTCCCTGGATAAACTGAATAAAACATTTGAAAGCCGGATAAGGCTGGGGATCATGTCAATTCTCATGGTGAACGAACGTGCAGACTTCAATTCGCTCAAGGAAACCCTTGAAATCACAGACGGCAATCTCGCCAGCCATTTGAAAGCCCTCGAAAAAGCAGGGATGATCGATGTAATGAAAGAATTTGTGGGCAGAAAGCCAAAGACGAGTTACAAGGCTACCTCCACCGGCCGGCAGGAATTTGAAAAACACCTGGATGCTCTCGAATATCTGATTCATCATTCAAAATAGTTTTTTTTTCATTTTTAACTTTGCATTTCAAAGTACTTTTAAATTAACAACTATGGAAAATTCACATTTTATCAAACGGATTACGCGTACCCTGACCTTCAAATTCATCCTGGTCGGGTTCATAAGTTTATTACTGCTTATACCAGCTTCCTGGGTTAAGAGTCTGATACTCGAGCGGGAACAAAGAAGCAGTGAGGTATTTTCGGAGATAAGCTCCCTATGGGGCTTCAGCCAGGAAATTACCGGTCCATGGCTGACAATACCCTATAAGATCATCCATGAAAACAGTACAGGAACAGAAACCGAAATTCACAATATGCACTTTCTGCCCTGGGAATTATCCGTTGATGCCCAACTCGTTCCCCAAACCCGCCACCGGGGTATTTTCAGAGTCGTAGTATACACTTCAACCGTGGATATCAAAGGAGAATTCAGCCTGCCGGATTTTCAGAAAGAGGGAATCGATCCCGGGAACGTACTCTGGGATAAGGCTACCCTGACAATGGGCATAACAGACATGAGAGGAATTCGTAATCAAGTCAGGCTGAACGTGAACGGTTCATTTCCGGAAATCATTCCAGGTGTCGAAAATACAGATTTGTGTACCAGTGGATTACACTGTTCCATTGATCCCGGCCTGGCAAAAAGTGACCGGATTGAATTCAGCTCAACACTGAATCTGAACGGAACCAAATCGTTTCACGTTTACCCCCTGGGCAAAACGACAACGGTTAATTTAAGTTCTTCGTGGCCAGATCCCGGCTTCACCGGGGCTTTTCTGCCTGAAGAGAGCAAAATAGACCAGGACGGCTTCAGGGCCCGATGGCTTATCACCCACCTGAACCGGAATTACCCCCAATCGTGGACCGATGAACGTTACGACATCACCAAATCCGGGTTTGGTGTCGATCTTGTAAATCCGGTTGACCATTATCAGCAGTCATTCAGATCGGTTAAATATGCGATGATGTTCATCGGCCTTACTTTTTTGCTTTTCATGCTGGTGGAAATTCTGACAAGGAAAAGACTTCATCCGGTACAATATGTTTTAACGGGTTTCGGCCTGGTCATTTTTTACAGTCTCCTGGTGAGTCTTTCTGAGCATACCGGTTTCACAATAGCTTACCTGATTTCTTCCGTAGCAGTGATAACGCTTCTTTCCTATTATATAAAAGTATCCCTGGGGAAGTTGAAATATGCCGTGATCACGGCCTTGGTGCTGGCCGCACTATACCTTTTCCTGTTTATCGTACTCCGTTTGCAGGATTATGCCCTTCTGATGGGAAGCATCGGGCTGTTTGCAGTCCTCAGCCTGTTCATGATCCTGACGAGAAAAATTAACTGGTATCGTGAAGAAGCAGAAGATCAGGAGGAATTCATTCCATCCGGAAATAAGTAAACCCTGTAAAAAAAGAGAAAGACGATCCCTGAATTCTGTGCTTGAAAGGCTGCGTCCAACACAAATTTTGATTTTTGCCTTCCGGAATTTAAGACCGTCTTTCTCCTCTTGTCTTTGAAAGCCATCCCGGGATAAAATGGATTTTTCCCGGGATCCCTTTTCTAATTATTCATTTCAAATACCTTACTTTCAATCTTGCTTTTATTATCTACATCCTTAACGTTGATGGTCACCTGCTGAGGTCCAACCGTTGTAAGCCGTTTAAACGGATATTTCACTCCGTTTACATCCCGGTAGTCAGACAGGTCGCTTTCCTGTGTCATTTGACCGGTGGTGGAAACCTCACGCACCAGCAATCCGGAATCGACAGAAAAGTAATTTGACGACACATTACCGCCCGGACTCGTTATGTTGATCTTATAGGCATCCTGACCGTTAACATCTTCGATACCGTCAAGCTCAAGTTTGTACCCCTTTTCATTATATTGCAATTCGGGATTCATCAGTGCCTGCTCTTTCATCCTGGTCAGGGTATCGCCGCCCACTTCAGAACTTCCCATCATAGACTTCATGTATCCGTGTTCACCGTCATAAACCTGTTTAACAAGTGTATTTCCATTCATACTCATTTCCATCATGAATTTATCCGGTGCCTGATGATAGGTCACCACACTCACGTCCATTCCCTGAATATCGGCAGTTGCATGTATGGTCACATTCTTAACCTTTTTCAGCTTCTTCGCTCCGCCAACTGCTTCAATGTACCTGTTCACGATACTTTGAGCCGTAACCCCTGCCGGGATCGACTTTTTTTCCTTTACGGGTTGTCCGAAATAATCATAAAAATTGACTTTCCCGTCAGCGGCGAATTTGGTCAGTGTGGGAGCGACCTCATCTTTGTTGCCGACTACAACAATGTAAGAATGCCCGGGAAGAATATACTTTTCCGACATCTGCCGCACTTCCTCAGGGGTAACAGCGGCAATCTTTTCAAGATAGGTCGCATAATAATCGGCAGGCAGGTTATATAGCTGGGTGTTCAGGGCAAAGGAGGCTATGGTCTGAGGTCTTTCAAGCGAACGTGCAAAGCTTCCCGACAATACATTTTTCACCAGTTGGAGGTGATCATTATCCACGTTTTCA
The DNA here is from genome assembly GCA_963764345.1 of uncultured Bacteroidales bacterium. Lineage (GTDB taxonomy): Bacteria > Bacteroidota > Bacteroidia > Bacteroidales > DASQZK01. The sequence continues at coordinate 52,235 of CAVXSF010000010.1, forward strand.
TCACGCATCCGCTTCATTTCATAAAGGATCTGGGTTATCGAGCTGTCGGTGACAGAGTTACGCACCGAAGTCGAGGCATCGAAATCTCCCATAAGCTTATCGGTTGAAATGGAGGACCTGGCACCATAGGTATACGCATGTGTCTCACGCAGATTCTGCATCAGCCGGCCGGAAAAAACGCCGCCACCCAAAATGGCATTGGTGACACTGGCAGGTATGGCATCCGGGCTTCCGGGTTTCAGCTTAACGGGATACGTAACTGAGATCACCGACTGAACGGCACCGGTTTTGTCTACAAAGGCAACTTCGTCATTCGCAGGTGGCGGCGGGAAGTTATATTGATGAGCAGGGACATCCCCTTTCTGCCAGCTTCCGAAATACTGGTTGGCCAGCTCTTTGGCCCGGCCTTCAGTAATATCACCAACAACGACAAGATACGCCACGTTGGGTTTGAAATATGTCTTATAATAGTGCAAAAGGTCGTTGCGGGTGATGTTGTTTACAGTTGCCTCCGTAGTCTGTTCACCGTAGGGATTATCTTCACCGAAATTCATAACTTCCGCCACGTTGGAAGCAATGGTTTCGGGATCATCCTTGATCGATTTCAGTGCGGTCAGTGTTTGTTTCCGGCTTTTTTCAAGCTCCTGTTCGGGAAATGTCGGGTGAAGCAACACATCCGACATCAATGTAAGGAGTGTATCTTCGTGCTGGGTGAGAGAGGCTGCATAGATACCTGTCGAATATGTACTCAAGGTACCACCGATAAAGTCGATGGCTTCATCGATCTGTTCCTTGTCGCGTGATTGTGTTCCGGAACGGAGCAGATCCCCGGCCATGGAAACATAACCCGTTTTGTCACCTTCATCAACGGGATCGATATTCAAGCGTAAGCTGAAAGGAGACCCTTGGCAATTTGTGATTTTCAACAACGATGACTTTAAGCCCGTTATCCAGGGAAAACATATTGTAGTTTCCAAGATTGATTTTTGGTGCAGGACCCGGTTTGGGTGGTTGGCTCCTGTCAACCTGCTGAGCCGTTAACGTTCCTGTGAACAGCAAGAGCAGGAATATATTGAAGATTGTTCTTTTCATGAGTTTGAATTGTTTTTTGTGCATGATGATTATTATTTTTCCTTGGATTTAGGCAGGTAAAACAACACTACCCTGTTCCCTACCCTGAAATACTCCTTCGCCACCCGCTGGAGATCTTCCCTGGTTACGGCCATATATTTGTCAATCTCGGTATTGATCAGTCCGGTATTATGAAAAAAGGTGTAATCGGTAGCCAGGTTCGAAGCCCTGCTGGCAATGGTGGCATTGCTGTTTACAAAATTGTTGTCTATCTGGTTCCTTAGTTTTTCAAATTCCCACTCTGAGATCAGGCTGTCTTTTACACTCTGAAGTTGAGTATCAATAGCCTGCTCCAGTTTACCTGGATCGACACCAATATTGGGAACGGCAACAATAATGGAAAGGCCGGGACCTTCAAAAGGAAGGGGTATGGCAGCCACCTGGAGAGCCAGTTGTTGTTCGTCAACCAGTGACTTGTAAAGCCGTGAACTTTGCCCGTAAGCCAGGAGCTGGTTCAGCATGTCCACCGCATAAAAATCGGGGGTGCCCATGGCAGGAATATGATAGCCTTCGAAAATGGCCGGCAGTTGTACATTATCATAAACTGTATCGACAATTTCTTTGTGTTTGACAGGCTCGTCCGTATTGGGCCTTACTATCGGGTACTTTCCGTGTGGTATGCCGGCAAAATAGGTGTTTATCAGGGCCTTTGTGCTGTCAATTTTGATGTCCCCTACAATAGTTAATACGGCATTGTTCGGGACATAGTAGGTTTTGTAAAATTTCATAAACTCACCATATCCTGCAGCATCAAGATCTTTAACCGACCCGATGGTGGGCCAGCGGTAAGGAGATTTTGTGTAGGCATGACTTAACATTTCCTGGAGAAACGTTCCGTAAGGGGAGTTGTCAATCCGTTGCTTTTTCTCTTCTTTCACAACCGCACGTTGTGTCTCAATGCCAATGGAATCGACTTTGAGATGCAGCATTCGCTCTGACTCAAGCCACAGACCCAGCGCAATCTCGTTGGAAGGAAGAACCTCATAAAAGTAGGTCCGGTCGTTAGAAGTATTGGCATTTAAGGTTCCGCCTGCATTTTCAACATATTTACTGTATCCCTCCCTGGGTATATATTCCGACCCTTCGAACATGAGATGCTCAAAAAAATGGGCGAAACCGGTTCTGTCTGGTTTCTCGTTTTTGGATCCGACATGGTACATTACCGTTACAGCAACAATTGGGGTGCTATGGTCAGGACTCAAAATGACATGCAACCCGTTGGGCAGGTCATATTCCTCAAAATTGATCTTTTCGGCCTGCCCCCAGGAATATGAAGCCCCTGTGAAGGCCAGGATCAGGATGAAAACTAATCGTTTAAAATTCATAATCTTATAATATTTGTTAATGGATTTCAATGTGGTTTCAGGTGAGTTTGATTTTGATGAAACACGGTTTTCATGAAGAATGTTTTACATTTTCTTCCGGGATACCGAAATTACGCTTTTTTTATGTAATAGAATACCATTTCATCTTCTGTTGTTTGGCATCCTTACCCGCGAAGCCCGGTCCATTCATCCTGTTTAGGAAGCTGGTATGTTTCCATCTGAAAAAAGTATACTACTTTTACACTGTTAAACAACTATCCGCCTGAGCCATTCCATCCCATCCATTTTTCAGCCGTGACCTCCGAACCGAATTAAAATCAATCTTCATCTTTACATGAAATATCCCTATATTTAACAGGAATTCGAAACCCTGACTTATGTCAATAAGAATACTGGCAACGTCCGATCTGCACCTCGGCAAAAAATCTGCCGGAGTTCCACAGTCTGCTCCGGAAAGTTCTTCCCGGCACACCTGGGACAGGATCGTTGAATGGAGCCTCGGGCATGAAATCGACATTCTGCTGCTGGCGGGTGACATTGTTGACCGGGAAAACCGGTTTTTTGAGGCCATCGGCCCGTTACAGTCAGGGCTTGAACGACTCGGAAAAGAAGGAATCTCCGTTTTGATTACCGCCGGAAACCATGACTACGATGTGCTGCCTGCCATGATCAGGGGAAAAGACTTAAAAAACATACATATCCTTGGTGAAGGCGGACAATGGGAGGTGAAAATCATTTCACGGAAAGGTCAAAGTATTCAATTCGCCGGATGGTCGTTTCCAAATCAGCATGTTCAGGAAAGCCCGTTGTTCAAATTTACAGGCGAAGGACTGGATCCAAATCTGACAACCATTGGCATTTTCCACGGGGATGCCTTCAGCCGGGACAGCCGGTACGGGCCCTTCGATCCCGTTACTCTTCTGAACAAACCGATTGATGCCTGGATTGTAGGTCATATTCATAAACCTCAGGAACTGAGAAGCGATGATCCGGAAATCTGGTATCCGGGTTCACCCCAGGCTCTCAGTTCGAAAGAAACCGGCGAACACGGTCCTCTCCTCTTAACCGTCCATGATACACACAGGATTGAGATCGAACAGATCCCCTTATCGCCTGTCCGTTACGAAACCATCGGGGTTGATATTACGGGTGCGAAGGATGAAATTGCGGTGAGCGATAGAGTCGCTTCGGAACTCGTCAGACACGCTGAAAACATCATTACTGAACTCGAAAAAGTCAGGTTTCTCGTCTTCGACATCCATCTTCAAGGCAACCATAATGCATTGAACGCTCTGACCGCCTGGACCGCAAACATAGGCGAACACCAGTATGAGATGGAGACCGGCACAATCCTTCTTCCGCGGAAAGTGGTCAACGATGCAGAACCAGTCATCGACAACCTTGAAGAACTGGCTTCCAGACATACCCCGGCAGGGATTATCGCCGAAACCATCCTGGCCATCCGTACAGGAAAAACTACCAGATTTCTTGAAGACCTCCGGAAACAATGGAAGAAAGAACGGGAAAGGCTTATAAACTCAGGAACCTATCAGCCCCTTCTGAATCCAAGGAATGATCTTTCCGTCACCAAAGAGGAATCCGATGAATATATTCTGAGAGAATGTAACCGCCTGCTCAGCGAATTTGTAAAACAGGTGGCTAATGAATAACAATATGTCCGCAAAGATCCCTTTCATATTTCATAAGCTGAAAATATACAAGATCCCCGGCTTTCCGGCGGGCCTGGAGGGATATGGTGAACTGGCACCGGGAATCAACATTATCGCCGGTCCGAATGCGTCAGGAAAAAGCTCCACTGCCAGGCTCATTCAAAAACTTGTCTGGCGGAACAAAACGGAGGGAATACATGCCGAAGGCTCGGCTTCCGTTGGAAAAGAACGTTGGATTATCCGCATTGACTCAGGTTACATCAGCACCCGCCACAACGGCAACGAGGAAGAACTGGCAGGAATCCCCTCTTCCGAAGAACAAAACAGGTACATGCTGGCTCTTCACGAATTGGTATCGGAGAATGAAGATGAACTGGCCAGGAAAATTATCTCTGAATCCATCGGAGGCTACGATCCCGGTATGGCAGCAAAAAACCTTGACTATTCATCCCAGGTCAGGATTAAAGGTGTGGGTGAATACCGGAATTACGAAGAATCAAACAGGAAATTCAGGGAAATTCAGGAAGAGCACAATAAACTGAAACAACAGGAAAACCATCTCGGATCCCTGTATGAGGAAAAGGAAAAAGCTTCCCGGGCCTCCCGCCTGAGAGAACTGTATGATTTGGTCATCCAATATCTGAAGAGTAAAACCGACTTCGAAAATAAATCCTTTATCTATAATGCTTTCCCGAAATCGCTTGAAAAAGCAAGCGGACAGGAATATATTGAAATCACGGATCTCGAAAGGGAGATTGAAGCTTCACAAATTGATATAGAAAAGGCGGAAAACACAATTGCCGGAAATAAAGCGGCATTGTCAGAACTAAAGTTACCCGCCGGTGGCATTGCGGAGGAGGTACTGTATGAACTCGACGGCAGAATCAATACTCTTTCCGGCCTCGAAGGAGAGATCAGGAAAAACCATGAAGCAAACGAAACTTCCCTGACGCTTGAAAAAGAAGCCCTCGACAGCATCGATAAAGATCACCCCCCATCCGGCTGGCAGGGAATTGACCTCAAAGATGTCTCGGGCCTGAACCGGTTTATAGAGAAAGCACAAAAACTGATCATCCAAAAACAGCAGTATGAATCTGCTGTCCGGGAACTGGAACAGGATGCCGGTGATGATCAATCTATCCCCTCCGGCCGGCTGAACGATGGAATCAGTGCCCTTTCCAACTGGCTGCAGGAAGAACACAGCTCAGCCGGTTTCCCTGCCTGGACGGTATATGCAATGGCTGCTATCGCAGCATTGACCGGAATCTCAGTCTTCTATGGCGGTTGGTATGGATTATCGTGCCTGTTACTGATTGGAATTGTGTGGTGGTTTGCCCGTGCAGGAAACAGGATCACGGGCATCAGGGAAAAAGATTACAGAAAAACAGGCCTCGATGAACCGGAAAGCTGGACCGTGGAAAAAGTAGCGGCAAAGCTCGATATATTGACCGGAGATCTCGCACTGGCGAAAACGAGGGAGAAAAATGCTGTCAGGGCGGGCGATCTGAAAAAACAACTTGAAAAACTGGATACTCAATTGGATGAGATCGCCAGAACCCGCAATGAATGGCTTGAAAAACTGAAAGCCGTTCCTGAACTGCCCGGGGATGACCTGGATACCTATATGGGGCTTTACTGGTTCCTGGACAGGGTTAAAACCTGGCTGGAACACCATGAAAAAACAAATACATTATCGACAGAGGGAAACATCCTGGCGGAAAGCTACCGGTCTGAGCTGGAAAAGATCAACCTGTTGTTCAGGCAATACAGTCTCCCTTCCGCTGCAGATGCGGCCACGGCAAAGGCATTGTTCAGAAAAGCAGAGAGTGACGAAAATAAGCGCAAAGACCTTGTAAAGGAAACAGAAAGCCTAAACCGTGAGATCAGGGCAAAAGAAAAACAAATTAACGCGAATGAATCCAAATTGAAGCAAATATATGAGAAGCTGGAAATTGAAGCGGGCCATACAGAGACCGTTCGCCACCTGACAGATCAGCTTAAGGATTATAAAATTGCAGGTACAGAATATAGTTTTGCGGAAAGGGTTTATGTTGAAATGAAGCATAAGATGGAAAGCCATCCCCTGTATCCCGGCCATAAAAAGGAAATAGAGAATATTGGAACAGTTCAGGCAGCGGAATATTCCAGGATTTACAGCCAGGATGCTTCACAGCTGGCTGTACTGCAGGAAGAAATCACTCAGATCGAAACCAGGATCAGCGACCATAAAAAGGGCCACAACCTCGAAGATGCTATCCGGGAGAAGGAAGCGGCTGCCGAAAACCTGGAAAGATTATTTGAAGAGAACCTTTCGTCAGTCACCGGCTACCTGATCATCGACCGTCTTAAAAAAGAAACCTCGGAGAAAAATACCTCCGCCGTTTTTAAAAGGGCCGGCCAGATCCTGAAGAAGATCACTCGCGGAAGGTATGACCTTCTTTTACAGGAAAACGGAGAACCCGCCTTCGGGGCTTTCGACAACACTCATCAGAGGGATCAGTCTCTGACTGAGTTATCCACAGGATCCAGGATCCAGTTACTGTTAGCCGTTCGCCTGGCATACATCGAAACCCGCGAGTCGGTCTTGAAACTCCCCATCCTTGCCGATGAGCTTCTGGCCAACAGCGATGATGTCAGAGCTTCGGCCATCATGGATGCCCTCACCGAGATCAGCAGGGAAGGCCGCCAGATCTTTTACTTCACTGCCCAGGATGATGAGGTGGCACGCTGGCAGAGCCATCTGTCCGGTACCGGTGAAGATCTGTTCAAAATAATCAAACTAACGGGGAGCAGCCCCGACGACGCGGCTCCTTCCGGCATCCCGGCCGTCCCGGCCTTCATACATGAAGTGCCGAAACCCGGAAACGCCGGACACAGTGAATACGGACGGATGCTCGGCGTTCATCCTTTCAATATCCTTACCGGGAACCCGTCAGAGTTGCACCCCTGGTATTTTATGGATGACAATGAACGAATATACCAGCTGCTGACCTCAGGAATCCGTTCCTTCGGCCAGCTTGAAAGTTTGGTTCTGAGCGGTGAAGAGATCAAAGCTGTACCTGAGGAGTCCTGGAAGGAGATCAGTGCAAAGGTAGCCGTTCTTACCCGTTACCTCGAACTTTACCATACCGGCCGGTCAAAAACCATTGACCGGGAAATACTCGGGAAATCGGGTGCCGTCAATCCCGGTTTTATCGATAAAGTATCGGCGTTGCTTCAAACCCTGTCGGGCGACCCGGTGAAACTGGTTGAAGCCCTGAGAAACAGTCAGGTAAAAGGCTTCAGGCATGACAAAACTGAAAATCTTGAAGAATATCTTGTAAAGGAAGGATTTATCGACCAGCGGCCGAAACTTAGCACGGAAGAAACAGAACTCCTGATGAACGCCTTCCTGTCCCGCCAGGAAATTGATCCCGGTATGGCAGAATCATTTTTGAAACGTATAGTGAATGCAGGGGTTGAAAATCCTGAAGAAAATGAACGTTCACTGAAATCATCTCCCGGGAATCACAGCTAACGAATACCTCTGGTGAAGAATCTCCCGGCTGCATTCTTATATTTACAGAGCGTATGCCTCCGGGAAGAAAATCCGGGGTCACGATCACCTAAACAGATACTTTTTGTATATTCGTGTACGCTGGCCCCGTAAAAATGATCGTTTAATGTCTCTTTTACAACGTGCCTTAAAGGAAATAACAACAGGTAACATGTCCTATTCCAGAATATAATCCAATCCCAATGGATAAAGAAGCTTTTAAACATCAGCTTGAGAAGTATGATTTCAACTTCAAGGACTTCAACAATGTGGTGACAATAAAACTTGGTTACGCACAGGTGGTCGACGTAGACTTTAACCTTTTTGAGAAAATTCTTATCTCCGACCGCTTGCTGAAGTGGAATTTTCTCTCAGGTATCATCGGGATGAAACTAAAACATGCTGTATTCTCTGATTTTCTTGCCTTACTGATTCTTGGGGTCCTGTTTATGTACGAAGGCCGGCATGCTTACCAGTACTTTCTGACCATCATTTTTACCCTGGCCGTCGCGTGGGTGCTTTTATGGACCATTTATTACAACATGAAGGCTGAAAGTTTTAAAAGTACACTGATGATCTGGCTGGAAGATCAATAAATAATAGCATCTGGATCGTCAGACTGGAAGATCATTCTGATAGTATGCATCCGGCCGCTTTACTTTTAATTTCCTGCATTCCATCTTCACTTCCTGTTCATCCGCTGCATCCTGTGTCCGGTATAAATGATATTCATGTGATGAAAGACAAAATCAGAAATAAAAATTCATAATACCGGATACTCTTTTCAGGATCGGTTCCATAACCAAGGTCTTTACTGCATCCGCCGTGATGCAACTTCATGAACAAAAGAAAATAGATATCGACAGGCACCTGTTATCGATTATGTAACGGAATTTACTGTGCTCTCGCATGAGCCGGCGTTAAAACCCCTCACTCTCCGTACATTCTGTGTCATCACTCCGGCTTGCCCTGTGATAACCTGAAAAATTATTTTACAACCGATCCTGAAGCATTTCATTCGGTAACCGGTTACTGAAAAAGAAACCCGTAATTCCAGGCTGCAGTTTATGCTGTGCTTGTTTTCCGCAGGGAAATTTATGTAAAGCCACCCCGGTTGGGAAACCCTCCTTTATCTCTTGAGAACATTCCCTTTTATGGTTTGTTTGTCTCCTGAAACCAGTTCATCCTGAACAGCAATGACATAAACCATATTTGCAATCCATATGAATAAAGGACGCCTTGAGGCCTTCAGTGACGGCGTGTTTGCCATCCTTATCACGATCATGGTCCTGGGAATAAAAGTTCCGGAAGGCAACAGCCTGACTGACCTGAAACCTTTAATCCCCGTTATTGGCAGTTATATTCTGAGCTTCGTTTTTCTTGCCATATACTGGAACAACCACCACCATATGCTGCATACCGTGAAACAGGTCAAGGGGGATATTTTATGGGCTAACATTCATCTTCTTTTCTGGCTCTCACTGGTTCCGTTTGCTACAGCCTGGATGGGGGAGAATCATTTTTCATCGGCTCCGTTATTGATCTATGGCCTGATTCTTTTCATGGCTGCAGTCGCTTACTTCATCCTCCAAAACCGGATACTGAAACATCACGGTCAGGATTCGCTGCTGGCCAGGGCGTTGGGTAAAAACCTGAAAGGAAAAATTTCACCCGTTCTCTACCTGATCGCAATCGGGTTCTGTTTTATCAGCCCCCTGGTGTCCGGAAGCATATATGTGCTGGTTGCACTTATATGGCTCATTCCGGATAAAAGAATTGAGATCATCCTTAAAAACGAAGGCTGATCCCGCCGCTCATTCCCTTTTCTTGCTATTTATACTGCTTGTTTCTGCGGAATATAAATTTTTAGTATATTCGTTGTACAGAGCCTTTTGATAGAGGAAATCAAAAATCGCTTTTACAGGTATATCAGACCTGAATGCCAGACGCCTTTTCTGAATTCAGGAAGAATCCTTGTGCCTGAGCCGGGATAACCGATGTTGATAAAATTAAATACCGGTTTCCCCGGCCTTCAGTTCCTCGAATTAATTTCTTATCCGTAACCAGTATGAAAACAATACTTACTTCCATCCTGCTCGTTTCCTTGTTCGTGTCGAACACCTATTGCAGCGTAAGATCCGACACTTTAAAAAATAACATTTTACTCCCCGACAGCCTGAGGCAGTCAAACGATGGGAATTATATTCACAACCTGATGCAAAAACTTCCGGTTGAAGATAAAGACAGCATCCGGTATGTTGCACACCGGATCCTTAATGAGATCATGAAACACAATGAGGGAAATCCGCCGGAACAGATCGAGGGATACCAGGGGATTGAAATCATCTCCTTCCTGAATTTCCTGGAGGATGAACAACTCACAAAGGAAAAGAAAGAGATCCTTTGCTCTTTCTTTTACCAGCTTATCAATGGAAAACCGATCGGTGTTGAACCAGATGTCGATGTTAAACTGAAAAAAAATAAAAAGGATGAATTTTATCTACGTCTAAAACTCTATTGTGTGGTTGCGAGGCAGGAGGAAAAACAGGCATATAATTTCACGGACAGAATTTTAGCTGTTGATCCTGCCAATCTCGCCGCCAATGTCCTCAAAGGATCTATGTTGTACTCTGAAGGTAAATGGACGGAAAGTAAAATATACCTGAACAAGACCCTGCAAATCATGCCTGAGTATGTTCTTGCCTACACCATGAGGGGTTACTGCAATCAGAAACTGGATTTAACGGAAGATGTCATTCGCGATTTTACGAAAAGCCTTGAATTGTACCCTGACAATTCCAATCTGCTTAATGAACTGGGGACCGTCTACCTGGATGACCAACCTGAGAAGGCTATTGCCGCCTTCAAAAAAGCCATTGAATTGAATCCTGACTTTTTATGGCCTTACAATAATATCGGGCTGACTTATGCAAAAAAAGGGAATAACGACAGTGCCATGTATTTCTATAACCAGGCGATCATGATGAATTCCCAATATACGACATCACTGGATAACAGGGCAGATCTGTTTGTTGAAATGGGTCATTACCAGGAAGGCATTGACGATTATACCAGGTGCATCGAACTTGCTCCTCACAATCCAATTTATTACAAAGCCAGGGGCGACGCCTATTTTCTGAATAAGGATAAGGTGGATGCACTGTCGGATTTTCAAAAAGCATTTGAACTGGACAATAAATACGCTTATGCCGCAAAAAGGATCGGCGATTGCTACTCTGACCTGTCGGAGTATCCCACAGCCATAGCCTGGTTCAACAAGGCCCTGAAAATAAATCCGGCTTATGGTTCCGCCCTCAACAACCTCGGAGATGCTTATTATTACCAGGCGAAAATTCCGGAAGCCCTGAAGAACTACAACAAATGTATTGAATTATATCCGTCCGATGCCTATTACTATGCCTCCAGGGGAGATGCTTTTCTCCTTTCAGGGAAACAAGAATCGGCAAAAGCCGACTTCAGGAAAGCCACTGAATTAAATCCGAAGTATACTTATGCCTGGGCCAGGCTGGGGGATTGCTTTACCTCGGATAAGGAATATAAACTTGCCATACCCAATTATGACAGTGCTATCGAAGTAAAACCCGACTATTCCTGGGCTTACCTGAAAAAAGGAATATGTCATATCGAGATGGAAAACTTTGATTCGGCCATCACAGACTTCACTAAAACCCTTGAAATCGATTCTACCCTTGATTTGGCATTGGGCAACCTTGGTTGGGCCTACTATTGCATCGATGATTTTGAAAACTGTATCTATTTTTCACGGAAAACGATTGCACTCAACGATGATGCCTTCTATGCAAAGTTTAACCTTGCCCTTGCCATTTTACGCACAGGTAAGCCGGATGAAGCTTATCAGCTTTATGAAAAATTCAGAAAAGAAAGCCTGCTGAAAAAAACAGACCTCAGCGGAGCTGTAAAAGACCTCAAAGATCTGATCAGTAAAGGAATCTTTGTGAAGGAATCCCATTATATCATTGAAAATATCCTCAAAACAAACTGAAGAATTTCAGCCTGTCCGTTCCCGGCCGGGTAATCCTTCCGGGATAAAACAACCCTCTGCAGGATAACGGGGTCCTTTCTTCGGTCAATACCATATCTTTTATGGAAGACCCCCGTATAAAACCATGAATTGCAGCATCAAAAACCTGAACGATGAGAACCAGGTATAGTTATCTCGCTAATATCCTTTTCACATTCGTGATCCTTTTATCGGTTATCTCGTGTAAAAAAGCCTCTGAACTGAGGCGCGACCCGGAAATTGAACCCCTGAAAGAAGGCTTCCGGGTTTCTGCAGCCGTCGGATATTGCGCTTCACTGGCAAATACCCTTTTCAGGGGTGAGCCGTTGCCCGCCAACGTAATCTACCGGTCAGTCAACAACAGTGAATATACAGGCTCAGGATTGATGTACGTAACCATTAACGAGCAATGGCCGCTGCCCTTTAACCGGAATGTCGGGCAGATCATCATCGCCTGTTTATGGAATGCCGGCATGGATGGCCAGGATTATGACGGAGTGATCACAGCCGTTTTTACCGATATAAACATTCTGAACGATAAATACAACTTCGTAGGAATCCGGACAGTACCAGTAATGCAGGATGAAAACGGTAACATTTTAACCCTGTTCGCCCAGCAAGATATCATCATCGGGGAAGGGTCCGATACCCTCTTGAATTTAAGCCTCTCCAATCCGGCATTCCATTCTGAAATTTCACGCCTCGATGAAGCTCCGCCCGGGGATGTCTTTGCCGCGGTAAAGCAAAACGTATGGTTTATCAATGTGGACCAGAACCAGACCTTCAACAACGTGTACGACGATGAATACAATGTTAACGGCGGCGGACAGATGGCCCTTGCATCCGGAACAGATGGCGGTATCGTTTATCATGCCATGATTGGGGTAAAATTCAATCCTTCCGTCTGCGACCTTAATCCCCTTGAAGGTGTGGCTTTTATCCAGGATATCAGGGCCGGCAGCAGCATCGACCTCGGAAACATCTTCCTTAGCTTTCACGATGACTGTGACGGTAAAGCACGCGTTGAATTCTCAAGCGGAAAGTATCTTACAGCTATCCATCGTAATGTAAACCTCAACTTTTAGCAGCTGAGGATAAAAGGACCTGATCCAAAACAGAAGTTAAATTCATTGACTCTGATCCTGTTATCGGTTATATTTGAGGGAGAAACACCTGAATTTTCGAAAGCGGGTTTTCGTTTTACCGGAACAGGCATGCCGGCGATTCCCCTATCGTATGCTTGTCCTTAAACCGGGAGGGAACCTATTCAGAGTTTCAGAAAAAATGGCAGGTCATGTTATCCTATTGTGGACTGGTATGCAACAGTTGCCCCATTCTCCTGGCAACACTGGAAAAGGACGTATCTAAAAAAAGATCAATGAAGGAGTCCATTTCCAGGGTATGCTTTGAGATGTACGATACCAGGCTTCAGCCAGAAGAAATTGGTGATTGCGATGGTTGTATGACCATTGACGGTCGTATCTTTCCCGGCTGCCTTGATTGCAAAGTACGTAACTGTGCCAGCAGCAAAAACATTGAAAACTGTGCCTTCTGTGATGACTACCCTTGCCAGGAGCTGGAGAGACTATTTCAGCACAATCCGGGAGCCAGGTATCGTCTCAATGAGATCCATTCCTTGCTCGGAAATTAAATCGTTCGGAGAAAATATTCTGTTCCGATATCGGTTGAGGTATGGTTCAATCAAAGCCAGAGTTCCCGGTTCCCAAGGCATTTCCCACAGCATTTTCCCTATAGAAATATTCCTTTCAGGAAGAAGGCTGCATTTATTACATTTCGTTTATGAATCAGCTAAATTCCTTTTCACCCACAACATCTGATTCATTAATACAAAAGGAGATCAGGACTTCGGTATTTCCCTTTATCATACTCCACACCGGGCAGATCTTCTCCGACAGCTCAAGCACTTTTTCCATATCACCCGGAGTTACATCGGGGGATTCAATACAAATCGAAAGCTGAATAATCCGGAATCCTGTTGGGTGTTCTTCTTTCCTGGTACCCTGGCTGTCGATCCTGAAGGAAAGGATGGTTTTCTGCATCCGTCTCAGCGTGGCTGCAATGCTTGTACCAACGCAGGTAGACAGACTTATCAGGAGCAGTTCCAGTGAAGTATACCCTTCGCCATCCCCAACGGGGGGAATATAATCAATGGTGAGGGGGTCATTGTCGCGGACAATGCCGCGAAACTTAACTTTCGTGTTGATCAGTTCAACCGAAGCATTGAGAGGTATTGTTATCACAGAAGGAGGATTAAGTTTACTAATATAAATATACAAAAAGCAACATTTAGCAAACCTGCCAAGACAGCAAAAAAAAATCTGTGATAAAAATAGTATACCTACTCATATGGCTTTTCGGTTTCCGCCTGACAGATCATTTAAAATCTCCAAATCTGTCATGAAAATAGCTAAATGAACTGCGGGATTTTTTATATTCCAGGTGATATATCTCACCCCAAAATCATTGCAAAATCAAATAATTTTGTTTTTTTAATTTTATATAACGGTATGTAAAAAATAGCGCATCTTTAAGCCCTGCAGTACATATTAGACAAACCGGTAATTCCCTGTTCAGTAAAGGCAGGAAGGGGAGGTTCAGATACTTTCTTCCATGCCCTGCCTCCCCTGCAATATCCATGAGTGCATTGGAGAAAATTGCGCTGACCTGTTTTGATGGCAGGCCAAACAAACATCTTTCCCCTGAATCTGTTATTAACATTAAGTTTCAAATAGTTAAATCTTTACCAAAAAATTTACTGCTTTATGAGTACATTTCTCAACAAGGAGGTCTGGCAGGAATTTATGACCAAAGCCGGCTCCTGGCTGGTTACACAAGTTCCGGCCATCATCATCCTGATCATCATCCTGATCATTGCCCTGAGAATCACAAGAATGCTGATAAACAGGACAAGAAAAGTCATCATTAAAAGGTCACAGGATGAAGAAGGCTCAAGTGATCTTGAAACCGAAAAACGAATCAATACATTATTGAGTATTGTTCATGGCGTCCTGAAAATCGTCCTGTGGGCGACCTTCTTAATGATTTTCCTGAAAAAGATCGGCATGGATATCGCTCCCTTCATCGCGAGTGCCGGTATTATCGGTCTGGCAGTTGGTTTTGGTGCCCAGGAACTCGTCCGCGATTTCATTTCCGGTTTCTTCATGCTGCTTGAAAACCAGATCAGAACCGGCGACGTAGCGATCATCAACGGCACAGGCGGCCTCGTCGAAAAAATCCAGATGCGCACCATCAGCCTCCGAGATCTCTCCGGTACGGTGCATGTGTTCCAGAACGGGAAAATCAACACCCTGTCAAATATGACCAAGGAATGGTCGGCCATGGTGTTCGATGTCGGTGTAGCTTATAAGGAAGATATAGATACCGTGATGAAGGTGATCAAAGAGGTGGGTGAAGAACTTCGAAATGACCCTGATTTTACAACTAAAATTCTGGAACCCATAGAAGTCTTTGGTCTTGACCAGTTCGGAGATAGCGCCGTAGTGATCAAAGCCAGGCTGAAAACCAAGCCAGGCGACCAATGGACAGCGGGTCGTGAATACCGGAAACGTCTGAAAAAAGCGTTCGACGACAGCCATATCGAAATACCGTTCCCGCACATTTCCCTCTATTGGGGAGAGGCCATCCGACCGCTTAAGATTGAAAAACCTCAGGCTCTTAAATGATGCCGGTAAAGGCCCGGCAAACCGGATATCAGGAGTTTTAGATTTGTCCGCAGGAAGCCCGGCCATTAAGACAAGGTTTTCATTGTCAGTGCCTAAGGATTTTGACCAGTGTGCAATAAGTGGTGTTAAACGTCTTGATGTTTTCAAAACCTTCTTCTACCTTTACATGTATAAACAGGACAAGTATCTCTTCATACAAAGGTTGACCGGAGATACGGCAATGCATGAGATTCTTTAATATGTTATATCAATAAATCACAATATGAAAAAGCTTTATCTTATTCTGACCATCGCTGTAATGATCTTTTTGTTTACACCGGGATTATATGCAGTGATCCAAAAACAAACAACCGGAGTCCCGCTCGATGGTGGAATTTTGGCCCTTCTTGCCGGAGGAGCTGTGGCTTACTTTGCTGCAAGGAAAAAAAAGAAAAACAGCCTCTGATCACTCTGAGAAAATTTTTTATGCTCTGAAAGCCCGGACATACTGTTAAGCAGTAGCCGGGCTTAAATTTTTTAACGGATGAGTAAATGAAGATGTTGAAATCCCGGACCTCCGGAATTATCCCTGCAATTCTTCTTCTATTCTGACTGGCGTAAACCCTTCTCAGATTATTCTTCTTCAGGGAAGACCCTGTTATCACTCTTATCCTGTACATGTTATCCGCTTACCAGTTGCTTTCCGAGACAGTAGCCAACCTTTTCCTTTCCCTGGCCGGATCGTCGTTCAGAGCGATCAACCCCCTTGCCATTGAAAATAATCAGGCGGAAAAACTCAGTACCGGTTCTCAGAGCGGTTCTCCGTAATTACCAAGGCTGGCTTTAAGTTCACTGATCATCTCGTTTCTCAGGTCATCAGGTTTCACAATTCTCGCTTCACTTCCCAGGGCACGGATCATCGATTTGAATTCCCAGGTTGGATGCACATGAAAGGTGAAAATAATGTACTCCGCCGTCTCTTCATGGATGAGCTGGCTTTCATGGAGTGGCTGGGAGATCATATACTGTGCTTGGGGCTTCTTTACTTCCAGATAAATCTCCCGCGGATCGCCGGAAGGAACGATTACCCCCACCGAATGTTTAAAATATGTCCTCGCATTGAATTGCGCCGGTATGTATTTGTGGTTGGTAAACTCAACCTCCCATATCCTGTCCAGTGCATACGTCCTTAGTGATTTCCGCTGCTCATTAAGCCCCGTCAGATACCAGCGGTAACGGTATTCCTTCAGCAGATAGGGATGAACATAGGTAAAATAAGGCTTGTCTTCTTCATATGGTTTGTAGAACAACTTCAGGACTTTTTTGTGACTGATGGCCTCGATAACAGGTTCAAGAAACTTGCTGCCGGTGAAGGAGGGTGCTTTTTCAAATTCAATGAATTCCCAAATATTTTTTGAGGTGTCGAGATGGTTGATACGGGCAGCATCAACGAGTTTCTGAATGATCCCGCCAAGTTCGACGAGGAGTCCCCGTGATGTAAGCTTTTCAAGAAGTCCGGCAGCCGAAGCCAGCTTTTCCAGTTCGTCGGAATTCAGCGGGATCTTTTCAATGGAAAAATCAGGATCACTATACCGGTATTTACCCGTCAGCTCGTCTTGTACCACAGGGGCAAAATACCCGGTATCCGGATCGCTGCGCATAGCCATCAGATCCGATTCGATGGTTCCTGTATCCACCGGCTTTCCGTCAAGAGCCTCACTGCACGCGGCAGATAATTCCAGGAGATCAGCCTGCCGGTTCCCGGCCAGACAATGGTTAATAACACGATAACGGATCTGTGACTCCCTGCTTGCGGACATAGAATTTAATTTAAATGGATGAAAGATTTACAAAGATAGGTAATCGATCGGAAAAGGATTCATCTTTTAAATCCGTCATATTATGCCGCATTGCACGCAGAAGCTATACCTCTGATCACCCCAGGATACAATACAGATCAAGAAATACCTCCCGGGTAATATATTTCTTTGCCGGCAATTTTATGCTCAAATCTTAAGAAATTGACACTTATCATTTAACCTTTCTGGCATTGAAATTGTTGAACGCTGTATATCATTGATCGGGAATGCGAACTTATGGTTATGTTTTGAAATGATATGTTTAGTCAGAAGAATATAAATAACATACTGGATCACCGTCACATCAGAGGTCAGATTCTGGATTTCACCCATGTATATATTGTGGCTATCAGGATGCAGTTTTTCAACCACTTTCCTCCAGAGAGTACCCTGGAAATGCTGTCTCTTGTGCCTGTGACCTTCAATAATAATATAGGTATTTTTTCGTCGTCCTCGAAGAAGGAAGTTACCGGATATTCAACCTTCCTGAACCGGCGTTTCGGTCTTGAACCGAAAATTGACAACGTATGTGCCGATTGTACAAACCTGATGTTCAACGACATTTTCAGTGCCTGCCTGCTCGACTCTGTCCCATGGCTGGCCCTGCTCACAAACGGGAAAATAAATTACGCGACCTTCATTCCGCCCGAAAAATATAGCCAGATCGATTTCGTCTTTAATCAGTATCAGCTGATCCATCCCGATTCTAAAATTAAAATCCAGACCGAGGGCGAAAAAAGCGGTTTGATTTCACTCATCTAAAATACCCTGATCACCTGGAACAGGGTGGGTGTCGGCATAGGGCACTATTTCAGGCGGAGACACGAGTATATCCTCTTTGCAACCAATGGCAACAACCGGAAGATCAGGAACCGGACTATCCCTGATGTCTGGAGGTTCAGGCGTATTTATAAGGTAGCATACCCTACTCAAAAACCGGTGGAAGTGTTCCAGGCTATGATCTTTGCCAGCGCGGAAAAAGATTTTACCGTATGCGATCCGTTCCTGGGCAGTGCGTCTTCTGCCATTGCCGCCATTAAAAACAAGTGCAGATTCATCGGCTGCGATATTTCGGCAAAGTCTATGGAGATCTCGGGGGAACGGATCAAACAGTATTTAGCTTCGTGCAAGGATATCCTGCAACCGAATCCTGCCAGAGTGGAGAAAAAGGTATTCTGGGAGTAAGCTGAAAACCTGTAATCTACTGTCCTCATTTTTTCCCCTGGCAATTACTCTCTGTGCCAAAATAAAAATCCCGGTACGGAAACTCTTGCATAAAGGCCTGGGATTTAGTTAACTTTGACTAATAAAACTCCTGATTATGAAAAGAAAATTGCGCAGACAGGTCCCTTTCCTTCCGCTGATCCTGTCGATTTGCATTTATGTCGTTTTCTATCCACGGATTGCGTGTAAACCAGACCACGTCAGTTTCTGGTTCATCCTTGTTTTAGGGATGTCCCTAGGAATTGCCCTGGTCCGGCTTTTCCGGTGGCAGAATCCGGGAAGGCAGGAAGAGAAAGAAATAAAGGAATAGAAAATAATACTTTATACCGTTGAAGGTCTTAAAATGCAGGGATACCGGTTAAGGCTGTCATGAGACCATTATTAAAATGAGTCTCCGCTGCTAAGGTTGAATCCGGCTTTAACACTATGAACCCGACCAGGGATAATGCCAGGTATCTCAGATATCCGGCATAATTGTATGATAAAAATGGCTTTTACACCCTGATTATCATGCATACCGTCCGGAGATAAAATCGGGCTAAACCATCAGTTGATCCCGCCAAAGAAGATTCGTACGATCATGAAAAAACAAAATTATTCTGATGTCCTGAATTATGCCACCTGGTGCGTTTCTGCCCTGGTCATGACGGGATTATTATGTGGTTGCACCAAAAATGACTCTCCCGGAAATTTTAAAGCTGCAGGGATCATTGCAGGAAATACAGACTCCGCAATGGTTTTTCAGATAACAGATACGGTCGGGGCAAATTACGGCGATGCAGAGTATGTCCTTGATGTCAATAATGATAACGTAAATGACCTGATCTTTAAAACACATGTCAGCTGGTATTTTGGAGGGATGATGGGCTATTATGCAAGTGCAGTTCAAGCGGTTAACAATACGGAAATTTTAACAGACACCATACAAGGCCAGGTTTTCAGGTATGATTATAAAGAACTTTCAGACAGCACCTTTGTTACAGATACCATAAGGTATAAAAATAACGAGATCATACCCAAACCTGTCAGGAGGTACTCAGCCATTGACAATAAGGGTGACTGGAACACAGATTCGACGCTGTTTTTCTGTTACTCTAAAGCCGACCTACTGAATTCTGACCCGCTCGAAACCCAAACCATTGTGATGAAAGGCTGGGAGAATGCTGAAAACGGATTTCTTGGATTTCGAATCATACGATCCGGAGATACTTTGTATGGATGGATACACCTTGAAATCAAAAACATGGATCAGGTTATCCTGATGAACGGGGCATACAGAGGTAACAGATGATAAATATTACGGCTGACGGTTCTGAAAGAGAGAGAGAATGAATTGGAAATATTGAAAGGACAATCAAAATAGTATAATTAATATTTGGAGAGAGTCAAATTTAAAAGAAGTTTGCCTGGCATGATTAAAAAAATGCTTCGAATCCGGTATAGAGTTTGAAAAATAACCTGGGAAAAATCCAACAAATTGCAATGATATGTACTGCAGCAAATCAATCTGGAAAAATGAAATTGCCCGAATAGCGGGCAGTGTTTCGATTATTGTGGTACCTTGGTGGTTCATATTCTCTGTCTGGAGATGTTAAATTTCAAATAAGAAAATATTTTGATACAGGGTATTGAACTGGCAATGGCCATAATTGTATCTGTGACATCGTACAAAGGGAAAGAGATCATGAATATAAAAACACGAAAATTTGAATAAAACCTGTCAATCTTTATATTCCCCTGATATTGTTCTTCTTGTATTTCTATGAACAATTTTTTATAAAATTGGTAATTCATATTTAGGCCTCTGATTCCGGGGAGAAATACAAAACAATGTGTTATTTAACCTGAACAGTCCTTTAACCGGGAAGAGTATTTTTCATTTTTTATCTAAACAAAAAAATCGATGAAAAAAAGCAAGAAGGTAGTAATCCTCATTGTCGTTGTTCTAGTGGCTTTCTACTTATTAAACCTGTTTCTAAAATACTATGGCGACTGGCTCTGGTTCAACAACATGCACTATGGCTCGGTATTTAATACCATGATTATTGCCAAGGCCGTTTCTTTTATCTTGTTCTTCCTGGCTTTTGTCCTGTTTTTTAGCCTCCACATTCGCATTGCGCGCAAGAGAGGAGCTTCAGCCAGGGGGACTCAGTTTTTTCCAGAGGACGATCCGCGTCAAAATATTTTAGAGATTTACAAGGGGAAGGCCGTTTTTTGGCTGTGGGCTATTCTGACTTTGTTTCTTGGCATTACTTCCAGCTTGTATGCCGTTGATCACTGGAACAATTTTTTGCAGTTTATACATGCTTCTTCGTTTGGTTTTCAGGAGCCAGTTTTTGGCAAAGATCCGGGATTCTATATATTTAAACTTCCTGTCTACCAATTTATTACCAATTGGTATCTTTTCATGGTGGTACTGACTTTCATCGCAGTAGTAGTTTCTTATTATCTTGATAACGCTATTTACACAAACGGACAAAACTTCCAGATTTCCAGGCAGGTGAAAAGGCATTTGATTAGTCTGGCAGGGTTCTTTGTTCTCGGTATCTCGGCGCTCTATTTCCTGAAACTTTATAATATTTTATATTCCTCACATGGAGCTGCTTACGGCCCCTCCTACATGGATATACATGCTCAAATCCCGGCCTATTGGGTGCTTTCTTTCCTGAGTATTGCTATCACTTTGCTTCTATTTTTATTTCCTGTCTTCAGGAAAACTAAAATTATTCTCTATGCCGCCGGAGGGTGGTTATTGGTATTGATTGGTTTTGTTTGGATTTACCCCGGCTTAATTGAACAATACATTGTGAAGCCCAATGAACTGCAAAAGGAAACACCTTATATTCTGAATAATATAAAATTAACGAGGGAAGCATATGGCTTAAATAAAATTAAGGCCGAACCTTTTCCGGTTGACGAAACTATAACCTATGAGGATATTCAGGAAAATCGTCATACCATAGAGAACATCAGGTTATGGGACCGCAGACCTTTGATTCAAACCTATAAGCAGTTACAGGAAATTCGCCTGTACTATGATTTCAACAGCGTCCAGGTTGATCGTTATCATTTCGATAAATATACAGAAGTAGCTCTGGCTGCCAGAGAGTTACCCGTTTCGCAAATTCCGGATCGTGCACAAACATGGGTAAACATACATTTGATCTATACCCATGGGTATGGTGTGGTTATGAACCCGGTAAATGAGATATTGCCTAACGGTATGCCCAATTTAATTGTTCAGGACATCCCCCCGACAACCACGGTACCCCTTAACTTAAAACAAATGGGTATTTATTATGGTGAAGAGTCCGATCAGTTTGTTTTGGTAAACACAAAAGCCAAAGAGTTTGATTACCCGAAGGGAGACGACAATGTTTATACAAGTTATACCGGAAACGGAGGGGTCCGTATTTCCAATTTGTTTACACGAATTGTTTATGCATGGAAATTCTCCGATATAAAGATTCTTCTTACCGGCTATCTGACCGACCAGAGCCGCATCATGTTCTATCGAAATATTACAAGTCGCGACAAAATTATTGCCCCTTTTCTTTCCTACGACAGCATGCCTTATCTGGTAGTTGGCCAGGACGGACAACTTTACTGGATACACGATGCTTATACCACAAGCAATATGTTTCCTTATTCGGAGCCTGTTTCACAAATCCCGGGCGGAAGAAGTATTAATTACATTAATAACTCCGTCAAGGTGGTTATAAATGCTTATAACGGAGATGTTTCCTATTACGTAATTAACCCCAAAGATCCGATTATTCAAACTTTTCAAAAGATATATCCGAAACTTTTCAAGCCCTTTAGTGATATGCCTGAGTTTTTAAAAGCTCATATTCGATATCCCACCGATCTGTTTAATATACAAACTCAAATGTATAATGTATATCACATGACCGATCCAAAGGTATTCTATAACCAGGAAGACTATTGGGCAGTACCAAATGAGAGCTACAATAATTCTCAGCAGCAGATGTTTCCTTATTACATTATCATGCGTTTGCCCGGGACAAAAAATGAAGAGTATATCCTGATGCTGCCTCTTACACCTTCTAAAAAGGATAATATGATTGCATGGATGTGTGCCCGGTGTGACGCACCAAATTACGGTGATCTGATTGTTTATTCACTTCCTAAGGATAAGCTGATATACGGACCGATGCAGGTCGAAGCAAGGATTAATCAGCAGCCGGCTATTTCTTCTGAACTTACCCTTTGGGGACAGCAAGGATCCCAGGTTTTCAAAGGAAACCAGCTTATCATCCCGATTAAAAATGCCTTCCTTTATGTAGAGCCGGTCTATCTGCAATCAGAACAGGGCAAAATTCCGGAATTAAAAAGAGTCATTGTTGCTTATAACGATCAAATTGAGATGAAAAGAACGCTGGAAGAGTGTCTTCAGTCGATTTTCAACAGTTCCGGGTTGCAGGATACATTGTCCTTGCCGCAAATAAAAGGTATGGAAAAGATGGTAACAACTTATTTGCCATCGAAAGCCCGTGAGGCACTTGACCACTATAATAAAGCTGTGGAGTATTTAAAACAGGATAACTGGACCGGTTATGGAAAAGAACTGCAACAGATGAAAGCGATTTTATCCGAGATGAGCACCGACAGCGTGACAAGCCGTCGGAACAAATCATCAACCAATGAAGTAATATTTGCTTAAATAAAAGAAGTCATTCGATGTAGATGTTAAAAACCTCTCGAAAAACCTGGTGAAATGAATATATGAAAGGTACCTTCTAAAGGTACCTTTAGAAGGTATATCTGCTTTTTGGATATCTTTTTCTGAAAAACCCGCCAGAGGAAAGCCTGCCGATTCCATTTTTTCGAACAGGTAAACCAAAAGCTGCTATAGCTGACATTAATATTTATGAAAAGCACTGATCGGTTGCCTGACAAGTAATGTTACAAAGAATGATATTGAATTTTATCGTCTCCCTCCAAAGTCCGCTAAAAAACAAACCCCTTCTATATTCTCGAAATAGAAGGGGTTTTAAATTTCTAAGTTGTCCCGCCAGGGCTCGAACCTGGACTCTTCTGAACCAAAATCAGACGTGTTGCCAATTACACCACGGGACAAGACATAAAATGTAAACCGTGATTCCGGATTTGTTTTGGACGATAAAACCTCCGCCCTTTAAGGTTGATTGCGCAAAGATAGAAAAAATTCATAAATGCAGAACCTCATGTAAACAAGGAGCTGAAAATATTTCGAAGGACTGTAACCGTCTTTGCCGCAGGAACATTTTTCCACAATGTGGAAAATTTGTCCGGGAGGATCCCTCCTTTTCCATGCCCGATTGATCCTTCCCGGAGGGCATGGCGGAGGGCTTTTCCGGATTCTAAAAATTCAATACGATCCCGTTTTTCAAATTTAAATCCTGCTTCTTCAGGCTGCCCGGGGGGCGTGAATCATATCGCCACACGAAGCCGGTTTCAAAGGTCAGGTGCTTGCGGATGCCGAACTGTACCGACAGGTCATTATAGATCCTGAAATCGGTGAACGATTTTACAAGTGGCTGGTAATACATCACATCCACCACTCTGATCGTTTTATGCACATACCGGAAGGAAAGAAAATCTGTCATCCGGAAATAATTTTGCGCCGCGGTATAGGGTTGGTCCTGAGCCGTGCTTTTAAGCAACTCATTTTCATACATCCCGCCGATTCCCGCATCGAGCCTGATCCTGGCGCTATCCTTCTTTAACAGGGCAATTCGCAGACCGGCTCCGGCCAGTTCACGCCTCTTCACCAGGAGAATCTCATTTTTCTGGAGCTGGTAAAAGGTGAAGCTCTGAAGATGCCCGGTAAATACATGGTTGTAGCGCACCTGCCCGTAAATGTCGCTCGTGATCGTTTCTCCCGAACTGTTCAGATAGTTGAACCCTCCTACGAAGCGAAAGATGTGGCTTTGAATTTTATAGGAGGAGAAAAATTCGAAATCTGTTTTGTTCAGGTCAGAGTTCCCCCTTGCACCTTCATATCCAAACGTCCCGCCCAGACTGAAAGCCTTTTTCAGATTTTGTTCGTACTTTTCAGTGTTCAGGATTCCCTGTCCGGAGACGGGAAAGACAGCGGCAAAGGCCATGAAGAGGATCAGGGTAAGGGTTGCTGTAAGATAGCTTCTGAACATGATGGATTCATTTTAGATGTTTCTGTTTATATCAATGGTTTGCACGAAGGAAAGTTCACCCGGAAGTAAAAAATGCCCTTCCGGGGATGCAAAAATACGGATCTGAAAGGATTTTCGTCAGTCAGGGCTTCGGTTTATCATTTTATGGCAGTGGTTCAACGATGAAAATAACAGACCTGTTCCACCCGGCCCAATATTGCAACGCCGACCTCCGAACGAGCTTCCAGTAACCGTCGTCCATCAGGCCGTATCTGACAATGCCCTGCTGAATGTCCGCTTCGACTTTTTCGAGGTATTCCTTTTTAAGTGTGATCCTGACGGACCGTCCACGGCAGGTAAATATCGCAGAGGGTGCGGCAACGGTATCACCTGCAAGATGTATGGTTCCTGTTCCGATTGTAGCACCGGTACTGGCCTGCAAACCGTCATTCAGGCAGCTGTACGGGGGAAGGCTGCCGGCGTAACTCAGCACTTCCAGCTCATCCCTGCCAACCCCGAAATATTCCCTCGCCCTGATTCCCATTTTTGCCCCGACTATTGAAAATACTCCCAGGTGGCCATGGATCTCATCGGTCATCACACATGCCTTCCATTCTTCCGCTCCGAAACGGCTTATCGTTGAATCCATGATCTCACGCACATCATACCTGTAATTACTGTGATCTACAGGAAACCTGTTGAAGACAATGTTATTCCCTGCATAGTAATTCCCGTTCAGCATATCTTCCATAACCGCGGCCACCTGCCGGTATGAGTAATCCAGGCAAAAGCGGATGGCCGTGTGTCTTTCCATAGGCTGGGTATCAAAAAGTTCAGGATTGGTCAGATATACCACGGCCAGTTCCGGACCTGTTTTCCCTGACAACGATTGCTTATCTGTACCAAAGGTTTCAGTTATCATGCCAAAGGCCCTTTTAAGTGCGATATTCTCCATTGCAGCCATCCCGGCTACAAACTCCCCCCTGTTTCCTTTATCCGTCAGGATATCGATCCTTAAGTGGTCATTGAGCCCGCCTGGCAAATCGCTTCCCTTTAGATCAGGTCCGGAAGCATCTGAACGATACCAGATGACCCTCTCAAACTTTGGCTCATATTCATTGAAAACCTTCAGATAATCCGCTCCCGTTTTACTGGTTCCAAAAAACAAAAAAACAGGCTTGTCGGCATTTTCTGCAACGGGTAAAAGGCTTTGAAGTACCCGGGCGGTTTCTTTCTCATCCGGAGAAGACGTTCTGACCGGAAACACCGCTATTCCCTCCTTTTGAAAAATCTCTTCAAGTGTATCAACCAAGGCAACATGGTCAGGGTTTTTTGAAGTATGAAACAGAACCCAGGTAACAGTTATTTCAGGCCGGTCGAGAAGAAGACTCAATGCCCTGAAATCCTGCGGGCTGTCATTCATTTCCAGGATTACTTTGTGATACCGGTTAACCGGTCGTGGCTGAGCAGTGGTCTTTTCCGTGGCCAATAGTACTACCGCGGTCAAAAACCCGGAAATTAAAACGATTTTTCTTTTAACTGACATCATTGAATCATGCTTAGAAACGCTGAACTAAAGATATAAAAAAACCCGACTACTAAGTCCTGCCCAGGAAAGTACCTGGTAAAGGAACCGTCTGTGTAGCGATGTCTCTCCCCGGAATGATCTGCGGGTAAGGGGAAAGCGGAAATGCTGAATAACCCCGTAATAATGGTGATCTCTAAAAGGATCCTGACCGTGCCAATCAGGATAAGGAGGCAGTGAATCCGGGAAATTGTCCGTTTAAACGGGATAATGACCCGTTCCGCTTACTGAATGGACATACCATACCCTCCCCGTAAGGCCAGGCATTTTCTCAAATACAGGATACGAATACCCCTTATGAACATGCCAGATCCTTCAATTCGTTGCATCAGGACGACACCACTGCATAGGTAAACGGACAAAACTCCGGCATCGACAAATGCCTTCACACCTGCAGATGACCCGGCCCTAATTTGAGGGCCCGGGAACCTGCCCGATAATGCATAAGTAATCTGATAATGAGGAATTTCTTCCCCAGTTTTCGCTGCCTGATCCCCCGCCGAAGCAGACTGTTGGAAAATGCCATTACTGAAACCAGCATCCCGTCTCTTAGATAGGGCATTAACATTCTTTAAATCTTTGGGGCATATAATATGAACAGGGGCATGATGAAGTTTAAACAAAGAGAATTCATGAATCTGACAGGAATCATTTATTTTTTAGCTCTGGCACTGATCATTTCAGCAATATTTTCCTTTGGCTTCAAGCGCCGGGGACCTTGGGGAAATTACTGGATCTTTTTCATTGTAATCTTTCTTGCGATCTGGATGGCCGACATCCGGGTGCGTCCTGCCGGTTCTGAATCAGGAGATTTTTTCTGGTTCCCTCCGTTGGCAACAGGTATTTTACTCGCTCTCATACTCGCTGCAGCATCACCGCCACCGAAAGGAAAAATGAGAGAAGAGAAAGGAAAGAACGGACCACGGGTATCCGGGGAAAACGGGTACATCGCGGTTGGGTTCTTCTTTTGGTCATTTCTCGTCATCCTGGTAGCGGGGGTATTTATTGGATTGTTCACGAATGTTTAATTTAAAAATCATGTACCATGAAAAACCATTATAGCAATTTGCTGAATACTGTTTCCATACTCTCCCTTTTCATGCTTCTAATGCCCTTAAATGCCTTTTCACAGGAATACAAGGGCCAACCCTTTCATAATATGGAAGAACTGGAAGACCAGAATCAGGGTCTCTACAACCAGATCTACAGCCATAATTAAACACTATCCGGAATTTTCATACCAGTATGAATTTGTCAATGGAAAAGTGTCGAACGTAGATGTTCAGGGGGTTTCTGACCCGATAGATCAAAAAAGGCTTGAACTCCTCATCTTTGACTGGAAGAAGAATGCGGAGAAAATTCTCAATGTTCCGAGTCGGACCGGGGTTTACTACTCCGTCGAAGATCCGGCTGAACCAACCATGGGATATGTTGATTTTCACCACCAGATATTGCAACATATTACCTATCCTTCTGATGCCAAATCAGCCGGCGTAGGGGGAATGGTATTTCTGAAGTTCATCGTGGACAGGGATGGCAATATCAGGTACCTCACTGCTTCAGAGGATATCAAATCTCCATATGTTAATCTGGTAAACGAACTGAAAGAGGAGGCCTTAAGTGCCTTCAAAGCCACCAATGCCAAATGGAAGCCGGCAACGGTTGACGGAGTCGCAGTTGCCTCTTATGTGGTAGAACCTATCGACTTTAATTTTGAAGAGAATCCGGACATTCCCGGTCTTATTGAGTAAAGGATAAGCCGGCGCAGAACAGTTAATGTCTTTAAAAAAACCGTGGCCTGTTTGAAGGTCACGGTTTTTATTTTTTCACTTAAAAATTATCCCCTTTTGGGAGCTTGTTTGACTTCATGCTTGGCTTCAGGAGGACTGAAGCGTTTCAGCTTAGACTGAATTTTTTTCAAATTTTTCTTGTACTTCTTTTCATCCATTTTTTCAGTGTTTTAGTTTTGATCTGTTGTTATCCGTTAATGAAATTCAGAGTTTCATAGGAATCCGATAAACGAAAACAGGACACCCCGGCGAAAGGTGAACAGAAGTCCGTACCCTCATTCTTACTGACGATTACCGGTTTACGGTAAACTGCCCGAAGACAGGCTGTGTCCCTGAATTAAGATTTTGAATATCCTGAGCTCCGCTCTGAAAAGTACTGAAAATATAACACAACCGGAGGGCGAAGGGTTCAATCAGTAAGTGTTAAATAATCCGGGAAGAATACAGATACCCGGGTTTAAGGTCTCTGCGAATTAAACATTTTCTTCGTAAACCTGAAAATATCCCCTGGGATGCAGACATGCCGGACAGGTCTCCGGAGGTTCTTCTCCCTCAAAAATATACCCGCATTTAAGACATTCCCACCTGACTTTTCCCTTCTTTTTAAATACCGTCCCATTTTCTATGTTGGACAGATGTTTTCTGAAGCGGTCTTCATGCACCTTTTCCACCGAAGCAATGAGCCTGAATACCGCAGCAACTTCATTGAACCCCTCGCTCTTTGCCACTTCGGCAAATTCTGGGTATAACCCGGTCCATTCATCTTTCTCGCCGCCTGCGGCCCGGACCAGGTTTTCACGTGTCGTTTCGAGCATGGGCGCAGAATAGGTCGCTTTGATCTCGACCTCACCGCCTTCAAGGTATCTGTAAAAACGCTTGGCATGTGCCTGTTCCTGCAGCGCCGTTTTGGTAAAAATATTACTGATCTGGATGTAGCCTTCTTTGGTAGCAATTTTGGCGAAATATTCATACCTCGCTGCCGCCTGTGATTCACCTGCAAAGGCTTTCATCAGGTTTTTTTCGGTCTGACTTCCTTTGATTGACTTCTTCATCGTATTTATTCTTATAGTATAACTTCAGGAATGACTTTCTTATGATAGAATTCTCCTCATGGAAACATGGTCGCTGAATTGCATCCGCCATTTCTTGCGCTCCCGGCCAGATTATCATCGCAAGCAACAGGCTAATTGCCTGGATTTCCGCCAAACACATTTAACTTTCACTCTCGCTCATTCAGACCTAATACTAAAAAGGGATAAACCGTCAGCCCATAATCGAGAAATCCGCTTTTGGCGTCCCGCAAACCGGACATATCCAGTCATCGGGCAGATCTTCAAATGCGGTTCCCGGTCCGATGCCCGATTCCGGATCTCCTTTGGCCGGGTCATAAATATATCCGCAATTCGGGCAAATATATTTAGTACTGTTAAATTCTACCTTTCTTTTACCCAGCGTCTTAGGATCGATATAGGTCGGGGCATTCTTTGGTGCAAGGCCCTTTCTCACTTCCCTGTACCAGGTGTACGTCAGTGGCTCGGACGTTTCATCGAGAAGATCCCCACCGGTTACTTCTGCTATGTATACCATATGAGTACCGGCATCGACCGATTGTTTTACCCTGCACTCGAACCAGGCTGATATATCCTCCTTCAGATAAGGTACTCCTGCAGCCGTGGTGCCGAATTCAAAGGCTTCAAACTTGTTTTTCACTTTTCCGCTGCTGAATCCAAAGGTGCTGATGATCTTTGGATTCGAGTCTTTATTAAGCACTGAAATGGTGAAAATCCCGCTGTCCCTGATAAATTCATTGGTATAATTATCCTTGTTGCAGGCCATGGCAAACTGGGGTGGATCAGCGGTTACCTGAAAAACCGAATTGGAGATGTATCCGTTGACATTACTGCCTCTTTTTGAACATACGACAAAAAGACCATAAGTCATTTTAAAGAAAGCTTCCGGTGGAACAATCATAGTTGGTAGTCCTTTACAGATTTCATAATATAACACTTATTTGGTGAAAAAGTGCAAAGGGGGTGGGAATAAACGGGGGTGACCTTAAATGAAAGTAAGATTGTACGTCTTATTATGTTATTATGTAGGGACGTAAAATTTTACGCCTGCATAATAACACAATAAAACATACAATCTTACGCCCCTGTATAAAAATCGTACAATCCGGATATCCGGCTTATCAACGGATCACTTTCACGATCCCTGTTTCACCGTTTTTCATAAAGATCTGAACGAAGTAAACTCCTTGATCCATATCTTTCATATTGATCATGCAATTGTAGGAGTTAACCTTCTGCACCTTCATTTCTCTGCCGAGATTGTTAAAAATCCTGACGTTTGCGATCATCCTGTCTGAACGAAGGTTCAGGTTATCCGCTACCGGGTTGGGGAATACTGACATCGATGCACTGATATTCCCTTCGATACCATCCGTGGAAACACTGAATTCAACCGTGTAAACTTCCTGTGTAACGCCGTCTTCAGCAGTTACCGTGATGGTGGATGTACGGTCGGCAACGTTAGATGAAGTCACATCAGCAGCATCCTCCACGGAAACCGTAGCATTTGCATCAGCAGGGGTGGCCGTAATGGAAGGTGTTGTCGTGGTCCCCGGGTCGAGTGTACAGGTATAAGCATTTACATCACTGCTGAAAGCAGGTGAAAGAGCTAAACTTTCGTTACCAGGGAAAGTGATACCGGAAAGGCTGGCATCACCTGACGGCACGTAAAATTCAACCGAGTAAACCTGTTGGGCAACCCCGTCACTGGCCGTTACCGTAATGTAAGTAGTGCGGTCGGCAGCATCAGAGGAGGTAACATCCAGGGCATCTTCCACGGCTACCGTGGCATTGGGATCGGTGGTGACAGCACTGACCGTGGGTGTATTACTGGTGCCGGAGGCCAGTGTGCAGGTGTAAGCCGTCACATCACTGCTGAAGTCGGGAGAAAGCGTGAGACTTTCATCATTCGGGAAAGTAATTCCGGAAAGGCTGGCGTCATCGCTAAGCGGGTTGTAAACACCGGTGAGGGCAATATCATCCAGAATGAACTGGCCGTCGCTGGTCTGCCATATCTTAATACTCAGTGTCTGAGATCTTGGGAGGATATCATCATATTTGATCAGGTTAAAATATCCCAGATTGATGTTATTTTCGTTAACTCCCGGATAAGGTGTCGAACCGCTGACAGTATGTATCGGAAACCAGGCATTCCCATCGGTGGAATAGGCTACTCCAACCATAGTATTTGGCATGCCTCCCCAGTAGGTAAATCCGAACTCCAGGTTTACATCTGCGTAATCTTCTGTATTGACCGTAAACTTTAGCGTATCCTGATGGCCTTTTTTATCCGTGATCCACCAGTTTCCGTCATTTGAATTTCCGGGATATGAATTCGTGATCGCATTACCATAATTTTGATAATGGGCCGTATCGGCGCTGAAGGTCATTTTCCCGCCGTTACTGTAGTTAGCATAGGTATCGGCCGGGCCGACAAAATAGCCTTTGGGACCAAATGTTTCCCTGGCAACATCAACCCTTTCCTGTCCGGAGGTCGGAGTTTTAACTTCAAGCTTCAGGTCGTCGAAATGGTAATCTGCAGCAGCATTCGACTTAATCCGGAATGAAAGATGATCGACACCGTTCAAATTAACGCCACTAACCGGAACGGTAACCAGTGACCATAAATCCGCGCCGGCAACGGAGGGATCCGGCCAGCCGGTCGCCCCGGAAAGGTCAATATTGTGCCAGGTAGCATTTACAGGATCGGCAACTACATCGTCGAAACTATACTGCATCGAAAAAAGCCAGGCGCCGGTCCAGGAATTGTTGGCTCCACCTGAGAAAGCCACACCAAATTGAATTTGCGTAAGTTCTGAAAAATTGGTAACATTCATATTAGCCCATGTAAGCACGGTATTTGCATTTGCCCAGTTATTGGTCAGTGAGAAAAAGTTTTCACCCGACGCGCCATCATACATACCGGCAGAGGTAGCGGTGAGCCCCGCCGTAATTGTTTATCGAAACTGTGTCGGTATTGAGATAAACCGCAACAGGGTCAAGATCATACGATGTCGCCGGCAGGTAAATTCCTGCGGTCGAAGCCGGGCCAAAGTCCTCATTCAACAACGTGATCTGAGCTGATAGCAGGCTCATGATGAAAAGTCCTGCGATAGTAAATAGATGTTTTTTCATGATAAATCTGTTTTTGTTGTATACCCAATTAATTAATTAATCACAATCATCCCGTTTCGGGTTTCATTGCCTGTATAGATCCGATAAAGATAAACTCCGGCTTTCCGGCCCTTTGTATCCCAGTAGAGCTCGTTAAACGTGCCGGCCTGAACCTGTGTCTCCATGGAACCTACCAGCTTGCCGTAAACATCGTAGATGTTGATGGTCACGTTTGAAGAAACATTCAGGTTCAGACGGAAATGGAAGCCGTCGTTCGACGGATTGGGATAAACCATGGAAGAGTTGATCACACTCCGGTTTGTGTTGATTCCGTCATTCCCACCGATACCGATCACAAAATGGATGGTATCGGAAATAATCCTGCCCTGATCGGTTTCCGCAATGGCATACACCACATACGGCCCGTCTTGTCCGCCCTGGAACGACACTCCGTAGGTACCGTCTCCCGGGGAGGCTGTTTCATCATCAAGGATTGTCGAACTATTAATATAGAACGACACTTTGGAGATCTGACCGGCACATGAACTGCCTAAGGCTTTGATCACTACATTATCGCCGCTGTTAAAGATGGTGTTGTCGGCCGGTTTGACCATCGCAAGGCAATCGGAAGTGATCGTCAGGGTTTTGGAATCTTTTGCAGTGAGACCCCTGTCGTCAACTGCCACGGCCCTGATCACGGCGGGACCTGTTTCTTCCGGGGTCCATTCCATGCTGAAAGGGGCTTCTGTATCTTCACCGATAAGTTCATTATACAGATAGAACTGTACCTTCACATTCTGGCCGGAGGCATTGGCATTTAATGTCATGTGGGTACCTAAACGGTAAAGTCCTGATGTATTTAAGCTGGTAAGCACAACCGAGGGTGCATTATCGGCCGCTGTAATACTTACCGGGATTTCGGCAGATTTTGTCCTGGCACCAAGGTTATCGCTTGCAATCGCATAAAGCGTAGCATCGCCGCTTTCCGGGGCTTTCCAGTCAAAGGAGGTTTGATCCCTGCTCAGTGAGGTGATAAAACGATGGTTCTGATAAAGATCCACTTTATAGATCCAGCCGTCGGGATCCGAAGCACTGACATTGATGGTGATGTCCTCACCCTGTGAATAACTCCCTGAGGCAGTGGAAATTGAAACCACCGGATCCTGGTTCGGTGCGTCATTGCCATTGGCGGCAGTCAGGAAGCCATAGGCAGCGGCAGCCGGGGCAACCGTCTGATGGGTTGTGAACTCATTGGTCGGAGGGCAGCCATAATTGTCAAAGTAGAGTTCATGCACCGGCCAAACCAGGTTCCCCGTGTTATCGTTATAAGCCGGATAGATCCTTCCGTCCAGAAGGGCGAAGTCGGCATCGTGGCTGTTGTTATAATAGCAGTAATCACCGGCATGGGGATGCGGCGGACCGGGGGCAAACCAGTCACATCTCGGCCGTGGTCCGTAAGGGGGAATACCGGGGATATATCCGGGCTCACTGGGGTTAAACTCCGAGTCAAGGTGCATGATCTGCTCCGGCCGGATATGTCCCAGTTCGGTCAGCCATACCATATTCATCTGGTTTCCTCCCAGGAAATAATCGCTGGTAGTATAGCAGGCATCGAGAAATTTCTGAGCTTCGGCATTTCCTGTTTTCTGCGCCACTACATTAGCCACAATGGCCGATTCAACCCACGGGGTTGTCGCCTGTCCGTTCCACACCGGCTGCGACCAATTACCCCCCATTCTCATGGAACGACCATTATCAATGGCGTTGGTCACACTCTCTTCAGCATTCTTAATGGTGGCTGAAACGAGGTCGTCGTATAGGGTCTGATCAAACGTGCCACTGTAAAGGGGCAGATCCTTA
>CAVXSF010000011.1:0-119753 GCA_963764345.1 uncultured Bacteroidales bacterium
TGCCATATTTTTTGTTCAGAGATTACATATTTGGCTGACGTTTGGCATCATGGTCAGTAAGGGATTGCGGGTAAATCACCTATCAGGATACAACGAATTTTATGAGGACCACCTGGGCATCGAAACCCAGGGAAAGCCTTATTTACTATACCGAGTCTTAGTGGCTGTTCTTCATTTATTTAACCCTATTGCCATTTTATAGGCCAATGCAGCGTCGGGAAGCGGTGTTAGAGAATCTAATAAAATATTGTAAGTTCCTTTTTCTGATAGTTCGTCAGCAACTTTTTTAATTAAAGCTAAAGTAGCTTTCATCAAACTTGAACCCAGGCTTAAACGGGCAACACCTAAATCCTGCAGTTCACGAACCGATGGAGGTAATCCTGCCCCAATTCCGGGGTTTGAAAGAATATTAATTGGGGCATTAATTTCCTTAACCAGTGTTGAAATCGTTTCTTTTTCCCATACAGGCTGAACAAATATGCAGTCTGCACCTGCTTCCCGGTATTTATTGCCACGCTTTATTGATTCAGATAATTTTTCCCGTGTCGAACCTGACGAAGTATAAAATGAATCGGTCCTTGCATTAATTACCAAATGAAAGCCCAGTGAATCTGATAATGCACGAATAGCTGCTATTCTTTCACAAAATTCCATCTCGTCAATTAATACCGGACTTAAATCAATACTGTCTTCAATGTTTATTCCAACAATTCCTGTTGCAATGATCTTTTTAACCGAATCAATTATTTCATTTATATTATTTCCATATCCGGCTTCTATATCCACAGTTACCGGAACTTGTACTGCATTTACGATCCCCGTTATCGCCTCAATCATTTCCGACAATTGTATTACCTGGCAGTCAGGATAACCTAAAGAGGCAGCTATTCCCATACTTGTTGTTGCGATTGCTTTATAGCCACATGCTTCTATTAATTTGGAACTTCCGATGTCCCATGAGTTTAACAGAACCAAAATTTCTTTGTCCTGATGAAATTTCAGGAACATTTCAGCTTTTTCTTTTTGAATACTTGAAACCATAATCTTGTTTTTTTATTGTTTTATAC
Source organism: uncultured Bacteroidales bacterium (assembly GCA_963764345.1). Lineage (GTDB taxonomy): Bacteria > Bacteroidota > Bacteroidia > Bacteroidales > DASQZK01. The sequence goes on from CAVXSF010000011.1 coordinate 1,068, forward strand.
AAAAAAATCTAACTTCTCCTTGAATTGCCACTAACGATTGAATAAACAATTCCCACAGAGTTTTTCTTTTTCTTCTAAACTCAAATACATTAACAATCCATCGTTAACAATTACTATTTTTCCAGCAGGAAAATTTTTTATGCCTGAATTACTCTAAATTATCACTGCTGTCCGGTAAACCGAATAGGTGTTGCACACCCTACGGGGCGCCGCGTTTGATGTTGTGCATCGTTCTATCTTATTTATTTACTAGTGCCGCATTATCTAAGCTTGCCTGTAACCTCTTATGGAATGATGTCGAGCGTAATTACGAAGCGATCTTCTATCTGCCGACAGTTATCTCCCGGCTTTATTTACGAGCCAAAACCGACAGAAGAGAGATCAGCGAAGCGAACCGATGACCACCGGAAGGAACCCGGGGAGACCAAACCCGCATTCACTATACCATACCAGAGCTTCGTTACTATTTAATATTCAGTCAAATATAATGTCTGCAATCAAGATTTTTAAATTTATTTGTTGTTTTTTGTAAGTAAATCTTTTCAAACGATACTTTATAAGAAACCATTCTATGATGAAATCTACAAAAGAAGAATTTCTCGAAATACTCTCAAATTATCAAGGGATATTGCACAAAGTCAGTTTAGTTTACTTTAAAAATAAATCAGACCGAGAAGATAATCTTCAAGAGATCATTTATCAGCTTTGGAAATCGTTTCCAGGTATTAAGAATCATAATAGTATTGGTTCATGGATTTATGCTGTATCAATAAATACTTCAATCTCAAGGATTAAAAAGGTTTAAAAAATTGAATATAGAGAAATAGTTCCTGAATTGCCTGACAAATCAGACATTATTGAAAAAATGTCAATGAATGAAACATTGCAATTATTAATAAATGCTATTTATAATCTTGATGAAATCGATAAATCAATCATGTTGCTTTATTTGGAAGAAAAGAGTTATGATGAAATTGCCGAAATTATTGGTATCTCAAAGTCAAATGTAGGAGTGAGAATCAATAGAGCCAAAGAAATATTAAAACAAAACTTATATAGAATAAAGTAATGGAAAATAATGAATTACAAAAAATATGGAAAAGTGTTGATTTTGAAATCAATGAGAGATCTAAAGATGAACTTAATCTATTGCTTGTGTCAAAAGCAAAACAAACAATAAATAAGTTTCTCATTATCATAATTAGCTCAGTCTTTGCCAGTATTGCTTTGATAATTTGGTTGATTATTACCTCAATAAATCGAAAGGATGATATGATTTATTTAATTAATAACGCAACCATTGGAATTATTACTGTTTTTTCATTATTATCCGGGCTTATATCATGGTATAAATTACAAAACAATAAATACAATCAATCCTTAAAATCCTGGTTAGAAGAAAGAATAAATATCTTGTCAAAAAACTCTTCTGAAAGATTTAAAAACCTTTACATATTTTTGTTGCCATTTTTATGTATTACGATAACTCTTTCGATCCACGTTTATTATGAATATAAACCTTTCGTTGAAGTTTTAAAAACAGAAGAATCTATTTTTGGTCTTATTTTTGGAATTCCAATTGGTCTTTTCGTCGCGTTTTATGTTTTAAAGAAGATTAGAAAATTTTCATTAGCCAATCTGGAATTTCTTAAAGATATGTACGATCGTCTTTGCAATGAGCGCTGACGGTGGGCGGTTTGTGCCGGTCCGATCATTCTGCGATTGTTTTTCTTCATAGAATGTGTGTAAGCCTTCGGACTCTGATCCACTCATTTGACCGACGGTATGTTCCACTAGCATAAATCCCTTTTCTTATACCTGTACCCGGCACCGGGCCTACCGCTGGAATATAATACTCCCCTCCGCCATCTGTCTTAGCAAGATATTGCAATCGTCTGAGAGCCTCTCAGAAATGAAATACCTCTTCCATTCCGGCCCACCATTCTCCTTCATCCCTGGTGTCAAGAGGCCTCTGCATGGGCATCATAATATCCCACCATTCCCGGGTTTTAGGGTCGGCAGCCATTTTGGCCATGTCAGCCCCAAAATCTTCACCCGTGTATTCAAAATAGGCAAACAAGAGACCATCCTTATGGAATATGGAATAATTGGTGATGTTGCATTTTCTGATCATTTCCAATACTTCCGGCCAGACAGCACTGTGATATTTCTTGTACTTTTCAAACTGGCCGGGATCGACCCCGATAATTTGTCCTATCCGTTTCATGGTAACTGATTTGATTGATTATTCAGGTTATGGTAAAAGAGTGATTTCATAGATTTCAGGAGTATCTGAAAATTCCGTAATGACCAGCCTCACTTCCCTGGCGGTAAATCTGGGAAGCCTGATTTCTGATTTAGCACCAAGGGTTTTACCCCTATAGGCTGTCTTCCAGTTTTCCCCCGACTTATATTGTATTTCAAATGATTTGACTGCATTCCCCTTTTCAAAAATGACGGCTTCAGATACCTTTTCGGGTTTGCCGAGATCGATTTCTGCCCAGGGTCGTTTATCCACTTTGGAAGGAGACCAGTAGAGTCCTGACCAGTCGCCGTTGTTCACGAAGGAGATTCCCTTCCACCGTGGATCCGGATTACTCGATGCCGAGACGTTTTTACGGTAAGACAACGACTGGGGCTCCGTTTCCATGGCTTCAACATTCATGACATCGCCGGCCATTTCAAGTTCTACGATAGTATTTATGGGTTTCAGATCTTTACCGGAGAAGGTGATGTTAATTTTTCCGTCCTTTTTATAATACTTTACCTTTCCTCCCTCCACAAGCTTACAATTTTTAATCTCCATGCCGAAATCGGGAAGGACAAGATGCGGCGAATTTCCGCACCAGTTCAGGATATGCAGATAGATCATGTTTCCTTTCCTGGTACTTACCCCCCAGTCGGTCGGCTTATAAGGTCCGCCCCTGGTCCCGTAAATAGTAAAACCATATTTATTAAGCCACACCCCCATCTCTTTCAGACGCTGCACCTGCAATGGTTCAATTCTGCCATCGGGCCGCGGCCCTACATTGAATAAAAGGTTTCCGTTTCCCCCGGCAGCACGGACCAGGGACTGAAGACATTGTTCCAGTGATTTTACGTCGTCATTTGGTTTCCATGCCCATTGGTCGCCAATGGTCATGCAGGTTTCCCAGGGGCGGTCATCCTGATAAGTCCCGATACGCTGCTCGGGCGTGTCATAATCACCTTTCGCACCGGTCCTGTCGTTAATGAGAATATCGGGTTGAATGGTGCGGGCAAAATCGATAACGCCCTGTCCGCGGATTGAATCGAATCGCTGAGGTACATCAAACCACAGCGTAAGCAAGGGTCCGTAATTCAGGAGGAGTTCCCCGACCTGTCTTTTCAGGTAAGTGGTGTATGCGTCCAGGTTCGAAACGGGCCTGATAACCTGACTGTTCAGGTAGGCTGCAAAATAGTTGGTGTCTGAATCAGACTTTATATCTTCTATACCACCGGGACTGGTGATGGGGAAATCGGGATTATGCCAGTCACAGGTGGAATAGTATGCACCGAAGGCAATACCCTGCTTTCTGCAGGCTTCGGATAATTCCTTCACCACATCCCGCCCAAAAGGTGAATTCATAATGTTGTAATCGGTTTGCCTGGTATTCCACAGGCAGAAGCCGTCGTGATGTTTAGTGGTCAGCACGATGTATTTCATGCCTGCCTCCTTAGCCACCCGTACCCATTCGTCGGCATTGAAATTCACCGGATCAAACTGTTTATAAAGATTATCATATTCTTTAACCGGAATTTCCCGGCCTCTCGACCAGCTGATCTCAGTCCCCTTAAGAGATACCGGTCCCCAGTGGATGAACATCCCGAACCGGGCATCTTCCCACCATTGCATCTTCTTCTGAAATGTATCTGTTTGCTGGCTGAAAACGGTAACAAAGATTAGCTGAACAAACAACAACAGAAAACCTGATTTTTTCATGATACGAGGTACTTTATTAACGATTAAATTCTTTTACAGCATCGAACATGGCCACTATATTCTGAGGAGGTACATCGGGTAAGATATTATGAACCGTATTAAAAACGAAGCCTCCGCCCTTAGCAAAAATGTCCAGTCTTTCGAGCACCTGTTCCCGGACCTGTTCAGGGGTTCCGTTATTCAGTGTACCCACGGTCTCGATTCCTCCACCCCAGAACGTAATATCCTTTCCAAACTCCTCTTTCAGGAATTTTGGTTCCATCCTGTAGGCATTTGTCTGAACGGGATTGAAAATTTCGATCCCTGCATCGATCATATCAGGCATTAACAAGGATATGGAACCGCACGAATGGATGAACGTATGCATCCGGCTGTTTTCCTTCACAAAGTCGCATAACATTTTATGCCTGGGCTTGAACAGTTGCCGGTAAGTCTCCGGATCCATGAACGGTCCCGAAGTCATGCCCAGATCATCTCCAAAACGGATAATATCAACAATATCGCCCACTGCACTGCATACCTTCTCAAGTGTGGAAAGATGACGTTTCATCAGTTCGTCAAGGAGCCTTTCAACATTATACTGATCACACATCAGATCCATCAGGAAATTGTCCATTCTTCTTAGAAACGTTCCCCATTCAAACAGATTGCATCCACAGACCACCAACAGGGCTTTGTCGGTGGTATTCCTGAGACGGATCGTATTCTCACGGAGTTTTTCCCAGAAGTCTTCATCCGATGCATGGTCCCACGGACTATGTGCATGGCGGGCCCACATGATCCGTCCCATTTCACTGTCGAGGTTTTCATAGGTACCGGGATAACCATCAAGGTACGGAAAATAGGTCTGATCAAAAAAAGTCGCCCCGACCGGCATTTTTGAGAGCACCCGTTTACCGTCATCATCATAGGTCTGGTAGGATCCATCGGATTGTTTTTCAGGGTTAAACCATGCGGGATAAAAGGCTGGTGAACCGTTGGCCATGATTACCCGATGCCAGTCTGACGATCGATCATTAAAGGTCCGGCCGATATCCAGCACATCGATCCCAAACTCATCGAGTAACGATATGTCAGGCTGGGCCAGCTGTTGCACCACATCATAAATCCATACCGGCAGTTCGCTACGACCGGTATATTTGAGGAGATTACTATAGGCAATGGCAGAAATGCCCGAACTTGGCGTTGCGCCGAGATCTGCCGGTACCCGGTCGGGTTCCTGGTGGCTGATGGCGGCAAGAATGCGTTCTCTGGAGGTCATACTCACAACAGTTTTAAATTTTTATCAGGAAGCGGTTTACAGGGAACCGCTGACCCCGATGATAAAAGAGGATATGATCAGCACCAGCAGTGAAATGCCCATGAAGATATAAACCTTCCGCGAAGCGCCCTTCCATTCTTTCCGGATTAGTCCCCATACAGTGGCAAAGGCAATGGTCAGGGCCATAAGGATTCCCCAGGCAATAAAGGAAAATGAACCCATTTTACTCTTCCCCATGCCGAAGAGGATAAACTGGATGAACCACAAAAATCCCGCGAGTAAGGCCCATAAATAATTTCCGGCAAGTTTTTTTCGTGAGACAGCACGGATATAATTCTTCAGCGACCGGTTTTTAAATCCTAAAAACAAACACCATATCAGCGTGGTAACGAATGTTCCGGACAACAGGAGCAGTAGTACCGGGGTAATCGAAAACAAAGGATCGACACCCCTGGACCGGGCGATCTCTGAAATGACGGTACCCTGTTCGATACCCAGAGCCATTGCCGATCCGGTTATTCCCACGAGGAAGGCTGCTAAAAATCCTTTCGTGAGATTATATTCGGGAACGCCACCTCTCCCCTGTTCTGTGGATATCTCCCGGTCTTTAAGTATCCCGGCCCTGGCAGAAAATCCGATACCGATAGCCGCCAGGACAATTCCGGCGATCAAAACACCGCCACCGGATGTTTGCATCATCAACTGCAACTTCCCATCAATCAGAGGTGGAATGAGTGTGCCGATGGCCATCATCAGTCCGAGTGACAGGGCATAACCAAGCGATAAGCCAAGATACCTGAGGGCCAAACCAAATGAAAGATTCCCGATGCCGTATACCGCACCGAGAATAAATACCTTTACCAACACAGATGAGGAGGTGGAATGAAATATCTCTCTGAAATTACCCGAGAAGCTGAGACAAAAAAGCAGCGGAAATATCAGATAAGCTCCTGAACTGTAAATGAGCCATTGGCTTTCCCAGTTCCATTGACTGATCTTGCTGAAGGGAACTGCAAAGCTGCCGGAAGAAAACGCACCCAGAGCAATGAATAAAAGGCCGCCGAACATGCTTACCATCATGGTCTTCGATTTTTATCAGGCTTATCTTCTAAATTAACGATCTGAATGAAAATGTAAGTAAAAACAAATATAATTCATCCTCTCCGCATAACCTTGGACAAAAATGGCGGATTATATCACAAATACGACATTTATACTCACCCATAAATTTGTATATTTATAACCGAATAAGGTAACCCATTATCTGATAATAAGATGTATCTTGAAGAGATCGGAAATTCCATAACCTTCCAACTACGGAATATTGCATTTTTACGATTTGACCGTTTATCGGAGTATGTAAATGTCATCAGTCCGTTTACCAGGATTTACCTGATAACCGAAGGCCACGGTTCAATCACGGTAGGAAGGGAAAAATATGTACTCGAGCCCGGATATATTTACCTCATTCCAAGTTTCACACCCTGCACCTACCTGTTTGAAAAAGACCTGGCGCACTATTATATTCATTTCAGTGTGATGATCCAGAACGGGCTGAATATTTATACAAACTATAAGATCCATACTAAGGTACAGTGTACGGAAATCAACAGGCTGCTTTTTGAACGGCTTCTTGAAATCAATCCGGATTTGCAATTGCCACATCATGACCCCAGGGTATATCAGCAAAAACCCTGGATCAATAAAAAGGTAAGATATAATTCGGTCAGTCAGCATCTGGATTCCTTAGGAATTCTGTTTCAACTTTTTTCTGCTTTCCTGCAACCTGGTGAAATTATCAATGCCCGGGAATTACTGAGATACAACTTACATGAGATCCTGATGTTTATCCAAACCAATCTCCAAAATGACATTTCCATCAGTGAACTGGCCTGTAAGGCCTGCCTGTCCAGAGACCACTTTACCCGAATATTCAAGTCCATCATCGGTATGGCACCTTATGAGTTCATTATCCGGAAACGCATTGAAAAGGCTCAGTTTCTCCTCCTGACCACGAATATGACACAAGACCAGATTGTGGCGGAAACGAATTTTAAAAGTCTGTCGTATTTTTCAAGGATGTTTAAAAAATACACGTCGTATACGCCAGGGGGCTTCAGGCAGGAAAGGTAACCGGATCAAGGAAAGATCAATGACTTAGACTGAAAACCAATTGCTTAATTTGATGAGGAAAATATTTTTCGGTTGGATATTAAAAGGCCGGTTGTAAGAATCCGTAAATGAAGTTCCTGAAGCACTGACATATCCATCGAAACGATCGGAGTTGCCGTAATGCATCGACAGCTTCCTTCAGGTACCACGATACTTTGTTGTGCATATTTATTGAATCCTTGTTTTTTTTAGTTTTACATTCATAAAGATCTTTAGCTTCCTGAACAGCTATTTCGCGAGGGACAGTATAACAACCCCTTTCCGCGTAATCCATAAATTGAATCTCAGCCAGGCGTTTTTCGATAACCTCTTTGGAAGACATTTAATAATTTAGTAAAGAATAGGTTCTGTCATTCAAATCAGGAAGAATCCCGGAAAATTCAAGAGGTTCGCGCCGCGTGGTTATGTCGGGAAAGCATGCAACCTGTCTCAACATGAAGCGCAAATCTTTTTCTCCTTACCGTTGTTACACCTATAACACTTAAATGTAAACGATTAAAATGTATATACCATGAGTACCCCAGCCATACATACGACTGAAGATATCAGGAATTTCCTCGGTAAAGAGGCCGATTCACTTCTAAACCACGAATGCAAAACGTTAAGCAAAGACTATTTTCGCCTCCCGGGGAAAGATGTGATAGAGAAAGTATTTGTCAATAGTGACCGGAATATCAGAACCTTGTCGAGCCTTGCCTCCATTTATAACCACGGACGCCTGGGTGGTACCGGTTACCTTTCCATCCTGCCTGTCGACCAGGGCATTGAACATACAGCCGGCAGTGCCTTTGGTCCTAATCCTGAATATTTTGATCCTGAAAATATCATCCGTCTCGCCATAAACGGAAACTGTAATGCCGTTGCCTCAACCTTCGGCGGACTCAGTCTGTACGCCCGCCGTTACGCCCACCGTATACCCTTCATTGTGAAACTAAACCATAATGAGCTTCTGACCTACCCCAACAAATACGATCAGATCATGTTCGGCACTGTACATGAAGCGTGGAACCTCGGGGCGAAAGCAGTGGGAGCCACCATCTATTTCGGCTCGGAAGAATCGAACAGGCAGATCATTGAAGTATCCGAAGCATTTGAGGAAGCCCATGAACTGGGAATGGCCACCATTCTCTGGTGCTATACCCGAAACAATGATTTCAAGCACGAAGGCACCGATTACCATACTGCCGCCGACCTCACCGGCCAGGCCAACCATCTCGGCGTAACGATTAAAGCAGACCTGATCAAACAGAAGCTGCCTACAAATAACGGTGGTTTCAAGGCTCTGAAATTCGGAAAGACCGAGCCCGGAAATGTACAGCAAACTGTCATCCGACCATCCTATTGACCTCTGCCGCTACCAGGTCATGAACTGCTACCTTGGAAAAATAGGTCTGATTAATTCCGGCGGGGCCTCGGAAGGTGAAGGCGATTTTGCCGAAGCAGTCCGGACAGCGGTCATCAACAAACGCGCCGGGGGTACCGGACTGATCTCGGGCCGTAAAGCATTCCAGCGGCCCATGGAAGAAGGCGTTAAGCTGCTGCATCTTATTCAGGATGTGTATTTGAATGAAGAGGTGTCTGTTGCATAATAACCTGTATTACCTGAATGTAATCAATGAATAGACTCAAACACGTTTTTACCAAGAACGACATCCCCGGTTTTTACATAATAATTAACATGTGTTCTATTAATTAAACCGAAAAAAATAAGAAGGTTATGGACGAAAAATTTGATGTGATCGTAATTGGCGGAGGCCCTGGCGGGACTCCTGCCGCCATGCAATTGGCCGCAAACGGCAAAAAAGTATTGCTGGTTGAAGAATCAGGGAAACTTGGTGGTGCATGTCTGTTTGTTGGTTGTATCCCTTCAAAAATTATCAAGCATGCCGCAGATGCATTTTCGAGTACCGAGCACGGAACTCAATCCTCCAAAAAATCAAAGCAAGCATTAGCAGAAACATGGAGAACGATCCATCTCAATATGGATCGTATTCTTAACGGTCGTTCTTCCGTAGCCATACAACACCTGAACCAGATGTCAGTTACATTTATTGATGGCATTGCCCGGTTCATTTCAAATAACGAAGTTGAAATTAACGGGAAGCGCTATGGATTCGATAAAGCAATAATTGCAACAGGTTCGCACTCGCTTATTCCACCCTTTAAAGGCAATGGCTTAAATGAAATACTCACAAGTGAAGTCTTATTTAATCAACCGTCTATGCCCTCTTCTCTGCTAATTGTTGGCGGAGGACCCATTGGCATTGAATTGGCCCAGATGTTGACAAAACTTCTTGTAAAATGCACCATTGTTGAAATGATGCCCGATTTGTTGTCAGGTCTGGTTGAAGACATATTTGCTGAAGGAATTACTCAAAAACTGCTGGATTCAGGAATTGAGGTGTTCACTCATTCGAAAGTGCAGGAAATTAATAAGGTGGACCAAAATATGCAAACAATATTTGTGGACGCCGAAGGAAAAACAAAGTCGATCCTCACAGAAAAAGTGTTAGTTGTTACAGGGAAAGTACCTTCTATTGAGGAACTGAACCTTGAAGCCACTGACCTGAACTATGGTCGCAATGGGATTTTGGTTAATGAGTTTCTCGAGACTAATGTACCCGGAATATATGCAGCCGGTGATGTCGTGTCAGGCGGACCTAAGTTTGCACATACAGCTACCTACGAAACTCAAATTGCTGCCAGCAATATTTTACAAGGGAATGTACACACTGCGAATTTTACGAAAAATGCCTGGGTGTTGTTTTCCGATCCTGAAATAGCTGCGGCAGGTCTGACAGAAGCTGAAGCATTAAAAGCTGGCATAGATGTCATAAGCGGGGTCTATGATTATAAAGTTGAAGCTGCTTCACAAATAAGCGGTGACACTTTCGGCTTCCTGAAATTTGTAGTCAACAGACAAAATCAGGCGATCATTGGAGTCCACCTTTTTATCAACGGGGCTGATTCATTGAGTGGAGAGGCTTCTCTGATTGTTGCCAATAAATTGACACTCGAAGATGTGGCAAATACCATTCATCCGCATCCCTCTCTAACAGAAGCCTTCGGAATATTGGCGCATAATATGTTGTCAGAACATAAATTGATAGATCAACAGGCTAAAAAGGTGACAGAATTTGAATAGAGGATATTATGAGACAATAGTGTTGTATTTAACCAGGTTGATCAATCTGAACAGAATGAAAGGTATAGGTATTCAGCCCCTTTGTTTAGGTTTAGTTAAATAAATCTAGCAATAATTTTACAAATCCAGGTTATCCATCTGATTTTTTATTTGATCAAAACCTCTTTGAGTTAGATAGGTGGGTATCTCCGTCGTCTTACCGCTTGAATGTCCCGTCTTGTCTTAAATCCACTTTAAATCTGCCCGATTTCCCAAACTGTGTGTGGCAAACGTGTGCCGAAGGGTATGAAGTGTCGTCTTCTTTATTATCCCGGCAACCATTACTGCAGTCTGGAGCAATTGAAAATGGCCACTGTACTATAAGTTGTTTAAGGTACTTTTCTCCTTCTTCTACCTCACTTGTCCTCATGTGCTCTTATGTGGTTCCCTCTTCTTCCTCCTCTATGTCGTCCTCATGTGCCTTATGTGGTTCCCTTCTTCCTCCTTATGTGTCCTCATGTGCCTTATGTGGTTCATCTCTTCCTCCTTATGTGTCCTCATGTGCCTTATGTGGTTCACTCTCTTCCTCCTTATGTGACCTCATGTGCCTTATGTGGTTCACTTTCTTCCTCCTTATGTGTCCTCATGTGCCTTATGTGGTTCATCTCTTCCTCCTTATGTGTCCTCATGTGCCTTATGTGGTTCACCTCTTCCTCCTTATGTGACCTCATGTGCCTTATGTGGTTCATCTCTTCCTCCTTATGTGTCCTCATGTGCCTTATGTGGTTCACTCTCTTCCTCCTTATGTGACCTCATGTGCCTTATGTGGTTCATCTCTTCCTCCTTATGTGACCTCATGTGCCTTATGTGGTTCATCTCTTCCTCCTTATGTGTCCTCATGTGCCTTATGTGGTTCATCTCTTCCTCCTTATGTGTCCTCATGTGCCTTATGTGGTTCACCTCTTCCTCCTTATGTGTCCTCATGTGCCTTATGTGGTTCTCTTGTTTCTCAGATTACAGTGTAAGCGCAAATAAAAGCCAGGCACACCAACCCAACGCTTCCGCACCTATCAGTTGTCCTTTTGCTTTACTCTTGTAACAACTTAGATATTCCAGGTCACTGAATTGGTCTTTGTTTTTTGACATCATATAAGTCTGTTTACCTTTTTCAGGTGTCGGGTTTGCCAAAGCAGTTCCAATCATTGCAAATGGACCAAATAGGACTCCTAAAACGAAATGTCCACCTTTTTTACCATGGTAATTTTCAGCATCAAGTCTACCGTTTAAGCATTTGCTTGGGTCTCCGTCAGCTATTTTCATATACTCTGTGTAAACTTTGTCTTCTGAATTCTCAAATTGAAGTGATAATATTTCAGATGCCGGAACTATATACTTGTTTCCATCTGCTTTGAAAACAACAGAACAGTCTTTGATTTTGGTTACTTTACCTTCAAATACCATTTCGTTGTTTAGCGTTAAAATGTCACCTGCAAAAGAGGCAATAGCAAACAATGTTGCAGTTAATGTCAATATTATTTTCCTCATTTCTGTGTATTTAAGATTCTCTACTCGTATGGCTTTTCGATTACGCCCCGTTTTTTTAAATGGTCGCTGAACTCCATTAAATATTTGTTTAGTCATTTTTTGCGAAACTTTCAAGAAGTATTAAAAGTCTCTGATTCTCTTGTCAGTGTCATTCCGTTGTGTCGTTTTTTAAACTAGCCCATAACGTGAGTCTGCGCTTAAACTCAATTTCAAATTGAATTTAAGCATTTATTGCAAAAAACCAAAACAATAGAGCTAATAAATTTCCGGTTTTTGATTTTGATTTATTTCAAGTTTGCATTAGTGATTTTTTCTACTTGTCCTGATTTCATTTCTCTTATAAGTGATGTTATCAACCATGTCCATGAAACATTCTTTTATTATTAATGCCAATGGTAAACGATATGCATTGTACCGAATTCAAATGGTTTTTCTTCGGTTTTCAGGTTAATAATACTTTGTATTTAGAGTGAAGCAGGGATAAAACTTACCGATTGTCAGCAAACGTAAATTTCCTAAATATAATTAGTGTTTTATTTTAAGATAGCCGTATATGTTTTTTTGATACGAAAAACTAAGCAACTGCGGGCAGGTGCTGTCAGGGATAGTCACTGTGGTTAAGTCCAACATCCCGACAAATATCAGGATAAAACTCAATTGAGCCTGCATTTTGATCCACACTACAACAAAAAAGAGGTAGATGGTTAATCAACCAGCCACCTCTTTTTTGGGCTCAACTGTGCCTTAATTCCTAATTTGTTAGGCTTTGTTTTTTTAACTGTACCTGTATCTCGTTGTATTTTTATCACCTAGTCTTTTAATTAATCCATTTTCCACCGCAAATTTCAAATCGCGGCTTGCTGTTGCCGACGAAATCTCCCTAAAATTCTTTAAGTATTCTTTTCGGGTAAAGTAGTCGTTTTTGATAATCGATTTAAATAAATTAATCCTGTCCATATTTGATAAGCTTAAATTCTGAATATTTAACAATTCCTCAAGTGATTCCAAAATAATTTCAAGCATGAATTCGATGAATACAGTTGATTCTCCTGTATTATCTGATTTTCCAAGAGTTTCATAATAATGTTCCTGTCTTTCTTTTATTAAAGTCTCAATTGGTAGAAATTCAAAAACAGGATAAGAGTCTTTTAAAATCAACGTTTGCCACAATCTCCCCATTCTACCATTTCCGTCAATGAATGGATGAATAAATTCCATTTCATAGTGAAACACACAACTTTTTATTAAGACCAAATCATCATCATTTTTTAAATAGTCAAACAAGTCGTTCATTAAAGGTTTGATCATTTCGTTTGGTGGAGCAATGTGAGCAATTTCTGAGCCTTTAACAATTCCGACCGATTTACTTCTTAATTTTCCTGCTGATTCAATAAGTTCGTTCATTAAAATTCCATGAGCTTTACAAAATGATTCAAATTCATATGGATTCAATTTGTCCAGAAAATCATAAACAGCAATTGCATTTTTAACTTCCAGAATGTCCTTTTTAGGCCCAATCACTCTTTTATTCTCAACAATTGCAGTTATTTGCTCAATAGTCAATGTGTTTCCTTCAATTTCAAGTGATGAATGAATGGTTTTAATCCTGTTTTTCTTTCTTAATTCTGTCGGTGGTTTATTTAAATGAGCTGAATTTACCTCTCCAATTTTCTCCGAAATCGAAGCAACTAGTTTTAAAATCTTTCCTGTTATTTTGTATGGTGGTTTCATTTACTTAAATATTGATAGTATCATATGATAGTATCAAAGTTAACATATTTTATTCAAAATACAAGTGACTGTCTGTTTTGCAGTCTTCACTAAAATAAAGCCCAGTCGAGTCACCAAAGGGAGTTTCACCCCAGGTTCTCACAACTTGTCCCGCATTAAGCGGGAGAACCCCCGATAATAATCGGGGTGACAGTCTATTCCCTTCGGTCATGAGCTCCGCTTCGCTACGGTTCCCGTCATACGGTTCTTCATGTTCAATTACAAACGTACTTTCGTCATGGATGTACCAATGACCAGTGCGGGAAAAGTCCGGGGTTGATACTGTACCTGGCTTTTAACCATCTGATTGCAGCCCGGATGCTCAAATTCTTTTCCCATTTCACCCATCTGATCAACCGGTGGTTCAGTTGATGCCTCAGGAAAAAAGTGTGCCCATTCCAAAACTTGCAGTAATAGTTCATTACTCCGCGTATTACCGGCGACAGAATCGATGATACGCACTCAATGCTGATACGCATTTTATGGATCTTCATCCACCGGAGGGGGAAAGTAACTGCCGGAACTCAGACGGTTCCATAACTTATACATAAGGGATTCCCTGTTCTTGTCCAGTTCTTCCCAGTCCATATTGTCAGTACCCGAACTTCCCTTGTTCCATACAAATGCCTGAATGACATTTCCCGCAAAGCGGGACAGGCTCAGCCGGCTTTGCCCCGGATGCCGTGTAACCAGTCTCTCAGGTTACATGTTACACCCTGCACGTGAGAGAAAACGTGACCCCTCACTTTCGTCATCGTCTTTTCCGCTATCGAGGTATTTGTCGCCGGTTCAATCTATTCTGCTCTGTCATTCATACCTGCGGTAATGATTCTTACCGCTTTTCCTTATCGTTCACCACCCCGGGAGTTTATTCGCTACGCACTTGTCACCCCACAACCCGCTCATGAGGGCGCCGCCGTTCCGTCCGGCGGCAATTAGTGCGATACATGGAGTTGCAAGCTAATTATTTGCCTGGCGATGCTTTTTACTCTTTATCAATCTCGTCAGTAATGGATTTTATAAAATTAGCGACTGCGAAATGTCGCTCGTTACTATCCGCTTCCGGCCATGCACTGTTGACTGCAATCACAAGTTTCCTTGAAGGGTCGATATAAATCATCTGGCCATGAATCCCCAATGCCTCGAAACTATGGCCATTAAAGATCCACCACCCATATCCATAGCCTCCGCCGGGCCAAAGCGGTATTTGTATTTGGGTTGCTTTCTTGAACCAATCGTCGGGCACAATGGATTCCCCGTTAATGTATCCATCTTCAAGCACGAATTGTCCAAACCTTCCAAAATCACGGAGCCGCATTTGAAGGCAACAGCCTGCCATTTCCTGGCCAGTGCGATCTAATCTCCAGGTAGCAGTTTGCTCCATGCCATAAGGAATCCAGATCTTGGAGGAAAGGTAGTGCGACAAGCTTTGATGGGTAGCTGAGCTGATAAGGGCACCTAAGAGATGAGTTTCACCTGTACTATAGTTAAATTTCTTGCCGGGCTCTTCTTCGGCTGGCAAACGCCGCATATAGCTTACTATGGCTTTCATGCCATCTACGGTGGTATCATTATCAAATCCGGCGATGTCAGAATCCGGATCTGTGTAGTTCTCGTTCCATTTTATACCGGTGGTCATTGTAAGGAGATGGCGGATTTTCACACTATCGAAGGCACTCCCTTTTAATTTGGGCAGGTAATCTGTTACATAGTCGTCCACGCTCTTGATATATCCATCCTTAATAGCAACACCCAAAAGAGTGCTCGTTACAGACTTTGCAACGGATAATGAGGACCACAGGTTTGTATCGCTATGTCCAAGTGCATAGCACTCCATCCTTATCTTTCCATCTTGTAAAATAAGGAGGCCGGCTACTTTCTGTTCCTTTATAAAATCTTCCAATGTTTTTTCTTTTGCTCCACCTGAGCTAAATGCAGCTATGGGCGATCCCTCTGGAAGCTCCAGAATTTTACCCCCTATAGGCACTTCACGCTCTTTCAGATTCAATTGGGATGGTTTTTGTGAAATTGAATCCGGGTAAGAGGTGTGCTGGGCAAAGGAGGAGGAACCTAAGGTCAGCGTGATAGCCAACCCTACAACTGATAGTATTTGTGAATTATGGAGTGCACCCATGATTTCATTTTGTTTTTTACTTTTCACAATTTCAAATTTTTAAAGACGACCTATTAAATTGCTCATAACGCGAGTCTGTGCAAAAACTCATTTTCAAATTGAATTTAAGCATTTATTGCTAAATACCTACGCAATACAGCTTGTAAATTTCCGGTTTTTGATTTTCTCCGATTCTCATCGCCAGGTTTAAAATATCGTATTTTAGCCTTAAAATACCCTGTTTTTTAGCTTTAAAATTCAGTAAACACTTATCCCTAAGCGCTTTAATAAGCTTTTCTGTTCCAAGGATCGTGATACACCGGCTCAGGTTATATCCAATAAACATCAGTCCGGGCTCTGGTTGTGATCTGTTCCTTGCTTGTGATCCATGGATTAGCGAATAAGTTTATCATAAGTTACTAAACCGCTGTGCATAAATGAACTTCAGGAAAGGAAGGTTATGAACAAAGGGAGGGGAGTTTTTGCACGACCTGTCCCGTTCGGCGGGAGGCTGACATTTGCAGCTATTTTGTCTCTTGATCACCACTGTCCGATAAAAGAGAATGCAACCTATAACACTTTCGTTGAGCCAATTAAGTTTGCTCCAAGGTCAGCATTCCAACTATTTCCCTTATTCGCAAACTGTATACAGCGCCTGTTAGCGCTTTTTTCTTTAGGATCATTGATCTTCAGGTAAATATCATAGTCCCCGGCAGGAACGCTTCCAAATGAGGACATTTTGACCGAGAAAGTTCAAATCACGCCATGCAGCAGTATTGTCCGGCCTGCCATTGCCACCCTCATCAGTCAGCCAATCCCTTGCGTCCAGCTTCGTAAGCGCAATGTAAGTGTCAGAACCGGCTTTGGGTTTCAGAATAACCGACACATTTTTTCGGTTGACAATATTACCAAAGCCGACGTTTTGGATCTTTCCTTCGAACCTCAGGATGCCGTTCTGCTCTACCCATTCACTTGCTTTAGCCTCACGCAACACCAAACGGTAACCTAATCTGTCGCGGAAATATTCCAGCCCGGTTCTGCCTGTCATATACCGGGTCAAAGATCGCCGTTTTTGTTGGTCCGGTAAAAGGAGGAAATGTCTCTTCACTTGATGCCGGAAATGTAACTGGTGTAGTGACGTTTGCCTCATTATAGATAAAATTACTCCACCGGGAATAATTACCATGTCTCATATTCAAAACAGTTGTCCGGAATTCATGGGCTTCTATAATAGCGCCCGGCATATTTCCAAAAGCATTATTGCCGATCCCGCCTTCACCTTCAAAAATTGTGTTTCGATTATGAAGCCAGGTGAGAGATCCGAAACGTTCATATGGATAATCAAATCTGCCATTGTCGCCATAATTAGCCGCATAACTATCGTCGAAAAGACCAAAACGCGACTCCGGTGAGCCCTTTGGCGGAACCGGCATTGTATTTACATTAGTAACAGTGTAAGTGGTCCCATACGTAAGGTTATACCATGCCAGGAATAAGCGGTGATCTGTTAAAAGAGTACGCGAAGCAGGAACATCGTCCAGATATGCATCCAAAAGCTTCTTAGCAGCATCCGCACTCAGAGCCAAAGGTGATGAGTGCTGCTCGCCCCATGGACCAAGCATCCCCGTTTTAACACACATGATGATGTCTTCGAATTCATGGAAAATGGGTTTAAGCTGCCAAAGATGATATTGTATCCAGTCCTGGTCCGTATGACCGGGTACATCACACATGGCCGATGGATTATTAGGCGTTACGTATGCTGGTTCCGGGCCAAGAATGAGCCCCTCGGTGAGATTCAGTTGGGGATACTTTTGGGGTTCAATATAACTAAACCCGTTGCCATCATAAGAAAATTTCACAAAGGCTACGCCGTTGCCATCTCTAACCTTCTGAAGCAGGCCTCTTATGTAATCAAGCGCAAATGATGTTAACGGTTGAGTTTTTCCTGTTCTTGTGGCTCCGGTACCCGGATCTGCAAACAATCCATCATCCTTGTAAGCAAAAGCATCTTTCGCCGAGAGGAACGCATTCGACGAAAAGTTACACAAGTCAAAACCCATAAATGATACAGAAGGAAGGGCAGAGACCCCGGTACCGCCAACGTAAGGGTTGGCGTTTTGATTAACACCATTATAAAATTGAGTCTCTTCAATATCATCACCTTCCACCGGCGGTACCTGTCTTCCTTGATAGAGCACAGAATTTGCGTCAACCGGAACCCGGTGATCTACTTCAGGCGTAATACCAAAAGGCGAATTAGTCTCATTAACCGAATTCGGCGATATATTCTGCCAACGGCCTCTAAAGGGGCCTCTGTCCGGATTCGGAATATCAACAGGATTCTCCGTATAGTCAAGCGCCTGTAATACAAGCGGAGCTTCTTTTCTATCGTCCTTGCCATTCCCTGCAATGTCGTTTTTGGGATCCTTTCCCGCGTATATGACAAAAAACAAGGCTGTCAATAGCAGGCCAATGATTAACCTGATTTCATTCGCTCTAAATGTTTTTTTCATAATCTCCAATTTTATATAATAAATGGATGCTTTGCCGATGTAAATGTCAGTAGTAAAATAATCTATAATAAAGTTATGAAAATTAATTTTCTTAATAAAACCGTGGCAAAACGGCAAAAGAAACACACCGGCAGGGACAGTATAAAATCGTTTAATCCCTTTAGTGTATAGCATTGATCGACAGCGGTTAAGCCCAACATCCCGACAAATATCGGGATAAAACACAATTGAACCTGCATTTTGATCCACACTACAATAAAAAGAGGTAGAAGGTTAATCAACCAGCTACCTCATTTTTGGGCTCAACTGTGCCTTAATTCCTAATTTGTTGGCAGTAGTTTTTATTCATTTTTTATTTGTTGTTGCATTTTTTCAATGCTTTCTATAGTTGGTTTTACATCTTTATTTAAAGCTCTTTTATTTATCCAAAAAGTAAACGCATAAAATAAAGCAAGACCTATTAATGTTATTATTTTAAAATTGGAGGTAAGTGGCAATAAGCTTTCAGCAACACTATTAGTCCAATTATAATCGATTGGATTTTCTAACCCTAGAATAAATATAAAATTCATAATAAACGGTGGAATAGCATACCAATACAAAGCAGAATCTAATAAATTAGATTGTTGTAACATCATTTTTTCTGATTATTAAGTTGTTCAGCTATTGTTAATGAAAAATCAGTTTTAGTATTCTGTAATTTTGATTTTCTAAATTTTACAATAACAAATACAAACCAAGCAATTGCCAAACCACAAGCTACTTTAGTAATAGGAAATGGGATTTCGAATAATAAATATCCAAAAAGGAGTATTCCAATTATTGAGGCAGAAATCTCTCTAATATCTCTACTTCTTATTTTTTTCTGGATACTATTTATTTTAGTATTCAATTCTTCAGTCAACTGTTTTGTTTCAATTGATATTTGTCCTGATTGAGAAGAATTATTCCAAATATCTTTTAATTCTTGTTCTAACATTTTAGTTGATTTTTGGAGTGATACATTCAAATAATTTTTTTCTAATACGCTTCATTTTAACTGCGATATGGTTTTCTGATAACCCTGTGATACCTGCAATTTCTTTATAGGACAAATCATCTAAATAAAGTACAATAAGAGAGGTGTCAGTTTCATTTAAAGCTGAAATACATTCTTTTAAATACTTGAATTTTTCTTGCTCAGAAGTGTCAATTTCTTTTTCTATTGGTGTAAAATGAATAGATTCAAGCCTATCTGTCTTGCTATAATTTTTATCAAGTTTCATTTTTGAACGCAAGCAAACATTAATAGAGATTTTATAAACCCAGGTATCAATAGAAGAATTACTTTTAAAGGAGTCAAGAGATTTCCAAATTTGATAAACTATTTCTTGAAAGAGGTCTTGAGGTTCTATTGGAGGAATAGCATAAATATTACAAATCCTGAATATTTTATGCTTGTTCCTTTCAAGAATTTCTTCAAAATATTTATCCTTTTTCTGTTTGTGCATTCTGTTTTTTTAAATTGTTTTTAGATGAGCTTATAAGCAAAAACTCAATAAAAAAACCACAGATAAGTATAAGACTAATTTCTTTGTAAGACTCACCCAATACTTGGTAGCAAATTAATAGAAGAATAGCCCAAACAATGCTACTTATGATTTGAATCCGTGTTAAAATTTGCATTAATTTCTTTGTGTTTTCCATTTTCTTAAAATTTAAATTATTGTTTTTTAGTGTCTCTATTATAGTTAGTGACAGGTTTTAAGAAAATATGACAGAAAAAGTGTTTTTTGTTTTGTAGTGCTACTAAAATACTGCCAGTCGAGTCACCCGGGTAAATTTCACCCCCGGGATCTCACAACCTGTCCCGCATTAAGCGGGAGAACCCCCGATAATAATCGGGGTGACAGTCTATTCCCTTCGGTCATGAGTTCCGCTTCGCTATGGTTCCCGTCATACGGCTCTTCTAATACCTAGTCTCAAATGATAAGCTCATCCTCTTCAGAGTTGGCAAAATGAAGCTAATATTAGCTAACCCCTTTGCTCCATTCCCATTACAGGAACTTCATCACTACTACGAGTTAGTCCGCCCCAGTACGTTGCATTGCTATTCGGCCTCCAGGGTGTGCCTGTTGTACCTTCCGCTTAACATCAACGTGACTGGTTCCCGAGTTCCGTAATTAAGCCCGGATAAAGGTCATGCCGCCTGAATGACGCCAGCCGAATGGATAGTAAACAGGTAACTTCCAAACTTAGCATTGCTTCCAACACTACTTTTCACTCCGTCACATACTTCGTAGCTTTTGACTGGATATGGCCACTTCTCGACACCTCTTCAGCGGTTACGGTTAGTTCATCTCCTTTATCCATACCTGATCCTGCTCATGACAGAACCTTTTCCTAAACGCTCAGTACCATGCCTCTTAAACACAGCACCTTTAGGTGGTTTAAAACCCTTGCCTGTACAACGGTCTTGATGGGTCGGTTCCACCATCTTAATTACAGCATGCAATGAACTTTAATTTGCCGATTCATTGCTTCTCGGCACACTATGTGGTCGGGCGGGATTTCGCAAGAGAAATCCTGTCAGACCCGCAGAAAAGTGGGCACAAGGTCTGACTTGTCAGACCGCTGTGGCACCCGCCTGCCATATACCATGTGTTGAACTTAACCTCACTGGCGTTCGGTGGTTTTCAGGCCACCGAAAACCAGTATCTTTGAGGCATTTAATCATTTAATTCACTATTATGACAAATTTAAAAAAAGTTTCGAACAGGAAGCGGTATTACGCAACTTAAGTGAAAGAACCAGAAAAAGCTACTGGTGGCACATCGTAGATTACAGTAAATTCTGTAAAAAGGACCCCCTACAGACTGATGTTAAAGAGCTCCGGGCCTATTTTCAGTCAATGCTCACCGACGGGAACCATAAACCGGGGAGTGTAAAAATGGGCTATTATGCCCTCCGGTTCCTTTTCACCAACATTTACCATAAAGAGTGGGCGAAAGAGTATCTTCCCACTCCCAAAGTAGCGAAAACGCTTCCCCTTGTATTGGCAAAAGACGAGGTAGTCGATGTACTGAACGCCATTGATAATTTCAAGCATCGCATCATTATCATGCTTATCTATTCCACCGGGGCCAGGGTATCGGAAAGCGTTAATCTGAAGCTTACCGACATTGACAGCCGGCGGATGCAGATAAACATCCAGGAAGGCAAAGGACTGAAACAGCGCAAGGTGCCTCTTTCACCTGTACTACTTTCTGCACTTCGGGATTACTACAGAAAATACAAACCACAGCACTACCTTTTTGAAGGAGCGGGAGGAAAAGGAACACACCTGGGCATTTCGGCAGTACGAACGATCTGTACCAATGCGCGCCATCGTACACTTCACATTAAAAAGCCTTATACTCCGCACACATTCCGGCACTCCTTTGCCACGCACCATCTTGAGCAGGGGACCAACCTTCTTGTTATACAGCGCCTGATGGGACACGCGGATCTGACCAACACGCTCAAGTACCTTCACGTTCAACAACTCAATACAGACCGGGTGATAAACCCTCTGGATACACTTCAAGGATTGGAGGGGCTATGCAGGATCAAATAACCGTA
Organism: uncultured Bacteroidales bacterium; assembly: GCA_963764345.1. Classification (GTDB taxonomy): domain Bacteria; phylum Bacteroidota; class Bacteroidia; order Bacteroidales; genus DASQZK01. The sequence continues at coordinate 23,130 of CAVXSF010000011.1, forward strand.
GGAAGTTTATTGCGGGAATACGGGGGAAGCTACATCAGTCAAAACCGGGTATCGCAAGAGCAGCGGAGCCTTATCCAGCTGTTGTCGGCATGCCGTACAGCGGGCCTTGGAAGCCACTTTGAAAAATGTGATCATTGCCATTACCTGGGAAAGGCGAACAATTCGTGCCGCAACAGACATTGCCCGTTATGCCAGCAAAAAGAGAAACTCGAATGGCTGGATAAACGCATGAATGAAATTCTCCCTGTAGGATACTATCACCTGGTGTTCACCCTGCCGCATGAATTAAACCCCCTTTGTCTGCAAAACAAGAAGGTGATTTACGGCCTTCTTTTCAAAGCCGTGTCGCAAACCCTGCTGGAGCTGACTCAAGATACCCGGCACCTGGGAGCAGATATTGGATTAATTACTGTTTTACATACCTGGGGACAAAACATGAAGGAACATCCCCATCTGCATTGCATCATGCCTGCCGGAGGGTTAAGCTTTGACCGCGCACACTGGGTGCATACCCCTGAAAAGAACAACTTTTTCATCGCCGGGAAGATACTGGCAGCAAAATTCAGAGGTAAGTTTTTGGATATGCTAAAGCAGTCCAGACAAAAGGGGGAACTTGTTTTTTACGGAAAGCTGGCAGAGGTAAAAGGACCTGTGCAGTTTAACCGTTTCCTTACGCCTTTGTACAAAAAACAATGGGTGGTAAACGTGCAGGCACCCATGGGCAAACCCGAAAAGATACTCGAATACCTTTCGCGTTACGTGTTCCGAATCGCCATTACCGACCGTCGCATTATCAAAGTGAAAGACGGCAAAGTGCATTTTTCCTGGAAGGATTACCGAGGAGGAAGTTTCAGGCTGATGAAACTCGATGTCAATGAGTTTATCCGCCGGTTCCTGTTGCACGAGTTGCCAAAGGGATTTTTTAAGGTCCGCTACTTCGGGATCTTTTCCAGCCGTTACCGCAAACAAAACATTGAAACGGCGAGGAGGCTGCTCGACGAAGAAACTGAAAATAGAAAGACAGAAGCCATAGAAGACGGAGCCCGTGTCTGGGAAAAGCAGGATACGGTATGGAGCGAAATTCTGGAATGTATCCAAAACTTCCGGCAACCCAACTGCCCGGTATGTAAAAAAGGCAGGCTTCATTTTGCCGGGATTGTGCGCCAAACACCGGAAGACCCCGGCTGATAAGGCCCGAATAAAGCGTTCTTTGAAAAATTGGCATAATCTGGTTAACAGCTAAACGAATCTCCGTTTTTAGCTGAACGGGAAAAATATGTCCGGTAGCAGGATGAAATCAAACTTAATAACCGGCTTTCAACACCAGAACAGGAAAACCGTGCAAAACGGCAAAAGAAACACACCGGCAGGGACAGTATAAAATCGTTTAATCCCCTTAGTGTATAGCTTTGATCGACAGCGGTTAAGCCCAACACAAATTAAAACACAATTGAGCCTGCATTTTGATCCACACTACAACAAAAAAGAGGTAGATGGTTAATCAACCATCTACCTCTTTTTTGGGCTCAACTGTGCCTTAATTCCTAATTTGTTAGCCTTTGTACTTATTCAACTCTTTTGTTAAACCATTTTGTTCCAAATCCTTTATATGCAATCCCTAGATTCCACTCAAAATATCCATTGTCTAAATCAGGGTGTACCTTTTCATAATTTACAAATCCATATCCAACAGTCCCAAATACTGATATGTATTCATAATCTTTTAACTTGAAGTATTTATTAAAAGACATACCTGTAATAAGTCCGCCAGTTTTATTGAAAGAAAATTTTTGATTTAATTCGTCCTCATTGATTACAAAGAAAGATGTTCGATTGTAACCGACATATGGTTCTATCGAAATCAGTTTTTCAAAATCAACGGAATACCCAACATAATAATCGAGCTTTATATTATTTAGTCTGGCAGTAGATGGAAGTATTTGTCCGTTAAAATCCATTTCTTTTTTAGGGTCAATTGTCCAAGGTTTAAATCGAATGCCAAAATTTAATTTATCGACTACTAATATGAAATTAAAATTCGGTCCACCATGTTGTCCAATCCAGCTTGTTGTTTTGTCCCCGTAGTAATATTCGGAAACTGCAACATCTATCTGAAATCCAATATTTGAACGTGTTCGGCATTGTACTATTTTGTATGGTTCCTGATTTAAGCTATCCGGTTTTTGGGGATTATATTTCATTGAAACGTATGGCTCCACAATCAAAGTGTCAGTTGAGCAAATTGTCTCAGGATTCCATTTTTGTCCGGATGAAGTTGACCAAATCAATATTATTGATGTAATTATTAAAACCAATCGTTTCATTTTATGCTATATCGTTTTGTCTGTATAAAGGCTAACGCCCGACAGTAAGCCCAGTGCCGGCATTCTTACGACTTGTTTTGTTTATGGGTATAGCTAATATAAGAAATATTTTTCGGTTTTGAAGTGGACCAGGCATTGGGTTTACTTGCTGTTGTGCAGCGTTTTATTAATCATTCTTTTTCAAACAGTAATCCATTAGGAATTTTGATATCCCCTTTATAATAAGGATTAATATAAATTCTAAATGTATCAGATTCATTTTCAGGTACAAGTATATATAAATCAAGTAAAGGCCCTGTACCATAATTTAAAGGTTGACCCGTATATCGGTTTTGTAATGGTACCGCTGGTTTTTTATAATTAGGATTCTCAACTGTAAATCTTTCTAATAACTGAAGTTTATTTCCCTGCTCTGTTCTTAAGTGGGATAAATAATAGTATGATGAACCAATACTTTTGTTCAAATCAGCATTCTTTATAGTTACTGGATTTTCAGGGGTATAGCCATAAGTTAAGTCAGTAGCTGGTTCAATAGAGGCAAAGAATTTTGGATTACTTACTGCACAGCCACTCAAAGTAATTCCAAGAAGAATTAAAAATCTGATAAATTTAAAATTTGCTTTCATTTGTTGAGATTTTTTTGGAAAATGCTGCACAACGGTGGCAATATGCAAAGTTGGGGATTACGGAGCGATTCACTATCAAGCTACACGGCATTTGATGCGAGCTACAACCCTTGAATAACCTACTAAATCCCAATTTTGTATATTGCATGTTGTGTGTAGATTTTATTAATCTTCTAATCTATTATAACTTTTTATTGAAATATAGTGAATTGCAACTATAAGTCTTGTCAATTCATCATTAAAATCAAGTCTCTCGTGAATATTTTGAAATCCAGCAACTATAGATGGAGGAATTGCTCCAGCCATTAAGAGTGAATTTTTATACTCATTGAAAATAGTATCTTTCTCAATTACTTTATCTAATAATATAAAATAATCGCCTTGTTGATTTGGAATTAATTCAGTCGATAAAGTATCTTTTTTTGTCCTATCAGTTCCATATTCGATTTTCCAAATTCTATCAAACATCGCATTGTTTTTATAGTCATTTATAAATGAATCTATTTGTGATTTGTCAATCATTAGCTTTGTCTGAAATTCACCTGATGACTCATTGTATCTTAAATTCTCCATGTATTGATTGTAGGCTGAATCAACCAAATTAATTTTTGTTTCGGTTGATACAACATAATCAAAGAATCTAACAATCTCTTTTAATTCTTTAATCTCAACTTGACTAAATTTATTTTTTAGTATTGAATCAATTGATTTATCCTGATTTTCAATCGAGTCACATGATATTAAAAATAATATCAGAGTAATTATAATTCCAGTCTTAATGTTCATGGTTTCAGTCCTTTTAAATTTACACACAACGCCCGACAGTAGGCACAGTGCCGACCGTTTTAAGATTAAATGTTCTGTTCTCATTATATTTATTTAAACCAAATGCTTTGAAACTAAGGAATAGCAAGGCATTGGGCTTACTGTTTGTTGTGTGTAGTGCTTATTTCATGAACTCTATACTATAATATTTTTTATTTAAATCAATTGATATTGGGTTTGTCTCCTTCCATTGATTATAGGCTTCAAAATCAAATTGATAATCTTTTGCAAAAATTAATAACGAATTGTAATGTTCCATTATAAATTCCTCAAGAAATCCATTATTAATAATTGAATTTAAAGCAGTTAAATAGTCAGCGGTTTCTTGTGTTTTATAAAAATTTGGGTGTGTTTTTTCAAAGTTTGAAAATTCTCTAAGTGAAGCTATTTGCAATTCAAGATATAATCCTGGAAACCCAGATATATTTTCTAATGAATCAACATTATCTAATGCCCATTCTAGCTTTTTATATGCACTCCCCATTGCACATCCCAACATCATTGAATCAGCAAATGCGGCATCAGAAAAATAAATGTCAGCTTGTAATTTTAGTGGTGCGACCTGTACTAGTTTGGTTGGGACAAACCAATCTAGAATCATTTCTTCAAGATTTGAAACTTCAAGAGAATCATGTCTATTTCCATTAATTACAAGTTTGAAAAATGAACTACCACATTCAAAAACCAATAGGCTTGATATTAAATTGGGGCTTTGAATATTTGATTTAATCCCATTTATTTTAAAACCTGAATTTATGTATGAAATAGGATGGGATTTAATATTTATATTTATTCTACTAGTCCAAGATTTGATTAATTTATCAAACTCATTTCTTAAACGGTCTTCAGTTGCTCTGCCAGCTGGATAAACACTTACGATAAAATTCGTTTTCCCATTGTTTTCGGTGCTTGAATAAAAGGCTCTGATATTTAAATCTTTTTTATCAAAAACATCAATACTTGATCTTTCATATCTATCAATTTTTTGAGGGAATTTTAAATTTGTAGATTTGTGTATAAAATCACCCTTGATTTTCGGTGATTGACCCTTAACATTTAAAAGAATTAATGGTAGCAAGAAGATAAAGATGACTTTAATTTTAAACATGATTTAATAATTTTCAAGGTCTTTTTGCATTACACACAACCCGCCGGTATGAAACGTTGCGCGTTTCGAAGCACTTCTGCATCAGGCCGTTGCTACCGTTGGTTAAATGTTGTGTTGCCCAAATATACCACTATCCGCGCAATGTTTTATGACCGGCTGTTAGCGCCAGTTGTTACTTAAATTCATCAATTCCAACATAGTAAAGATCAAAACCACCTAATCCACCATCTCTATTTGATGAAAAAATCATTAAATCATTTTTAATATTAGAATACGCTCTAATAATAGGTCTATACTCATCTTTTTTTGAATTTATCGATGTTCCAAAATTCTTTGGTTTGCTCCAATGGTTATCTTTTTTCTCACTAAAATATAAATCATAACCACCAACACCACCCTCTCTATTTGAAGTAAACACCATGAAATTATCAACTATATAAGGGCATTTGTCATCTCCACTACTATTTATAATTTCAATTGGTTTTCCAATTACTTTTAATGAATCAGTTAAGTAGTTGATAATATTTCTATTTGAATCTATTGAAATTTCATAAATATCATATGTTCCACCACTATCACAGCAATAATAAATTATATCATTAGATATCGTAATATAACCTTCATTATTTGTTTTTGTATTGACAATATTTAGATCATAAGGTTTTGATTGTTCATAATCAAAATAATTATCTGATGCACCAACATATTTATTTATAATAAACTTAATATCCAGTTTACCATCTTGTTCTTGTGTATAAAAAAACAAATATTCCCAACCCCAAAAATCATCTTTATTAATTTTTAAATTATACACAAACGGACCAAATTCGTTCTTATCTGAATTAATTATTGAAACCATATTTTTAAATAAATAATTCTGATTAGTTTCTCCTCCTAATTTAGCAATGGATAAAATATTATCGTCATAAGGATACCATAAATTTACATTATACAAAACAATATCAAAATCTTTGCCTTTAGAATCACGATTTGATGAAAACACAAATTCATATGCATCATGTACTCCAGGCTCTAAATCTGAGTTATAATCATCATATATAGAATTAAAAACACTTAAATTAGTAGCTATTTCAGGAAATCCACCAGTGCTTTTAAGAATAATTCTTTTATCATCTTTGTTACAGCTTGAACAAAGAATTAGTAATAAGAAAATTATATTTCTCATAATTTATCTATTTATTAATATAGTAATATTGTCGTAAAACGCTGCCTGTCAATTGGCGCTAACGCTCCAGGCTAAATACCGGCGGCAACAGCGCACCGCCCTTAAACCTACAAGTTAATATTTATTTTTTGCACTACACTTCGAAACTTCCTTCAACCCGCTGGAATTTAGCCTTTGTTAGAGGCCGGTTGAATGCGCGGTGGCAAACTGCTGATTTACTTCCCGTTCCCTGTCAGCCCGCTTAAGTTCCTGGCACATTCCCGACGTTTACGAATTGCGGGCGTTGGCCAATAGAAAACTGTGCGATCGGCCAGCTGCCTGTCAAAACATGCTGACCTTACCCTTAAGCACTAACTTCATTTACACTTCCTTCTGCCTGCAAACCGTGGGTTGGGGGACGCTATGCCTCACAATAAGGATTTTTACCAACTGGCCTCTAACGTTGGCGGTATGGCCAGTAAGGGATTGCGGGCGATTTCCTATCAAGGTACACGAAAAGTTGAAGCGGGCTACAAACCTTCGAATACCTCTGAAACCCTTATTGGCTATACCGCGTGTTGTGTGGCGTAAATTATTTAATATCATTCATTTACATCAATTAATTCATCAGTAATTATCAGAGTATAATCTGCCGACCATTTTGAGGTTTTATTATATATCCAATTTTCTGGTTGCCATAATTGTTTCTCAATCTTTACACTATCAACATATGTATCAAATACCAATTCGTTGAAGTATGCCATTCCATGGACTTTTATGCAATCATGTGCTGGGCTATTCAAAGGTGCATCAATTATCCTAATTATTTTTTCTTCTCCTTCCGATAGTTTTATAGTCTGTCCATATTCTTTTGAACTTGAATATTGACTTGATTCATAATAAAATCGTAACTCAATTTTATTCGAAGTCTCATTTTTAGCTTTAAATGTATATGAACCCTGATAATCACAGCCAAATAGAGTCAACAATAAAATAATATAAAATAGGCTTCTCATCATTTCTAATTTTTAGTCGTTAAGAATGTTTTCATTTATCTTTAGTTTATAGATACCGCTTTCATCAACAGAACCCATTTCGAAACTCCATAATTTTCTTTTTGTAAAATCTTTCTCCTGCTTGATGTTGTCAATAAATAACTCGAAAGACTCAATTGTATCAGTCGGTTTATATAAATCAACAATTTTTTTGTTATCATCGTAATGAATTTTCTCCCCAATTATTACTTTCTCTCCAGGCATTACAAAAAATGTATCAATCGGGATTATCCAAAAATCTGACGTATTAAGCGGAACAACTTTTACAATTGAAGTCGAAAGTTGATTTTCAATAACATATTCATAAAACTTAGTATGACTATAATCTGGTTCGCATCCAGAAATAATCATCATTGTTAAAATCCCAAAAAATACTGTCTTCATATTTTCTCAATTTGTAGTAGGCGTCTTTTTTTATGCCACACAGTCGAGTCACCCAGGGGAATTTCACCCCCGGGTTCTCACAGAACCGTACGTGACAGTCTCCCGTCATACGGCTCTTCTAATCTCTATTGCATATAAAGCTCTTCCTCTTTCAAGTTGGCAAAATGCAATAAAAATTAGCTAATCCCTTCGCTACTTCTATCTTTCGATAGATATCAACACTACTACGAATTAGTCCGCCACCGCTGTCTCATATGAATTTCATATGTCTGCTTCCTGTATTCATTTTGCAGAGCGACAACGACTTCCCTTGTTCCGTACAAACGCCTGTCGTGCCAGTCCTGCCAGCTTTACCCCGGATGCCATGTGGCCAGAATTCAGGACTCCTGCCACACCTTGCTCCTGAGAGAAACCGTGATCCCTCAGTTTCGACATCTTCTTATCCGCTATCGAGGCCTCATTCGCCGGTTCAATCTATTCAGCTCCGACACACTCACCTGCATGATTCATGACCACGCTTTTCCTTATCGTTCACCACCCCGGAAGTTTCCGTCCGACGCAGCATAAGGTAGTTTGCCTACTACGCCTGATCGTCGTAGGCGGAAGGCCAATCCTTAATTCTTACGCTCAGCGCCAGATAAGACAGTTCGCTTGTCCTCCACACATCTGAATCGTTTTAATTAAGGTCTTCCATCATTTGTACAGCATCTTCTGCATGATAGCAGAAGTTCAAGGCACACACGGTCGGCGGTATGAAATCGTTGGGGATTGCGGGCTACTATCCTGTCCTATTACACCGAACTTGATGCGGGGCAGAATGTTTGCATAACCACTTAAACCCCAATGTTTTATACCGCTTGTTGGGCACAGTTATTTTTACCTATTTACATCTTTTAGCCAATCTTTAGAAATCTCATTCATAAAAGTCCCAGGTGTAGTATTAATACAATGTAAAGGATGCTCTTTGAATTTTTTAAGTAACAATATAGAACAAAGTATTATCTCAGAAAATACCAAGTCTATAATTTCATCGGGAACACTTTTAATTAAAAAATTCACCGCAGTACCTCTGTTTACTAAATAGACTAAATTACCAGAAGGCAAATAAAACTTTTCAATATTTTTAGCTGGCAATTCTGTTTTAATAGCTAAATCACGCAAACCTTCCACGTCAAATTCAATGTCTTTAGAACCAGCACTAACAAGAATACAACCAGATTTACAATTCTCAATATCCTCTAAACTCATGGCAGAAGTTCCCGTTGCTGAAAAGATAATATCACATTTCTTTAATAATTCCAATTTTTTATGAATCTGGTATCCATGGTTAAAAGCACCTAAATTTTTATGGTCTTCCTTATCATAAACGTTGACATGTACATTTTTTGCTCTTAAGGAATTTGCAATGCTTTTACCTATCATTCCATAACCAATTACCAAACCTCTCCTTGATGAAATTGTTGAACCAATTTCTCGCAAAATTTGATTCATCGCAGATACCGCTGAATCCCCAACAAAAATTGCTTCTATTTCTTTTAATGGACTTCTAGCTACAGAAAATATTGGTATATTAACTTGCTCCAATAGATTTAAATACCTATTATGGCCAAATGTAGTGTCTTCAACGACACCTGCAATGTATTGAATATTTTCCTGACTAAGTTGCGAAAGTGTTTTTGCAAAATATCCTCCAACTTCAATTATTAGTATTTTCTTACCATCACTTTTAGACTTTTCAATTGCAGAATCAATTAACTGCTTTAGAAAATCCGTTGTTTCTAATTCCTTATAACTTTTCCTAATTAAATTTATACCAGAACTTTCAAGTTCTTTTGCAATTTCTTCATCAATGGAGTATGGTTTAGCAATGAGACGCATAAATCTCAGCAGTAGCATCTACTAACAGACCTATTAGTTCGGCAGTATCAGATAAAATATGTTGAAGAATAATTAATCTTGAAGTACCGAAAACTTCTTTGTTCCTTGATTGTCGGATATATCTGCCACAAACTCTAAGTTGGCTATTTTCAATATGATACATGATGTAGATTTATAATAAATCAGAATATGATTTGTCGATTAGGTTCTGACATGGTATTCCAAGAAAATTATGAAAAAAGCTAGTAGCTTTGTATCTCTTTCCTGACTTAAATTGTTGATATCATTTATAACCAATTCAATTTCAACAAAATTTCCTAAATTCTCAACTTCATCTAAATGAATCCTGAAATCCTCATAACGGTAATACATTCTCTTTTTTTTAATGATGCTATTAAATCCAAAATTTTTTCTAAAATTTTTAAATGCCAGAGAAAATTCTTCTTTTGAGCTATAGGTATAAACTTTATAATATGATTCCTTTGCGTTAAATAAGTTCTCTCTATTGTAAGAAATTACTTGAGGTTTATTTAGACTCGATTTCCTTAATTTCAATCTGCCGTTATTAATATTTACATAGAAATCTTCCTGTGTAATTTGCGTGTGATGCAGAGATTTTAGTTTTTCGACAAGTGATTCAAAGTTTTCCACTTTTGCTTTTAGTTCAATGTTTATCGGCATGATTTTATAAGTTTTTGATTATTAATTCAACACGTTTATCAATAGACATTAAAGGTACATTAATTAATGAATAGTTATATTTCGTATAAGAATACTTCAATTCAAGTGCGATTTGTTCGCTCTGTTCTTGATTTTCAAACCTATGTTTGTCTTTTATATATGGTACGGATTCAAGAAAAAATACTTTTTTATATCTGTATTTCAAATACTTTTCATAATCAGGAATCTCAACATGATAAAATTTAATGAATGCAAAACTATCAATCATGCCCCTATCAAAAAAGAAAATTTCATCTTGCGCTGTCCTTTCTTCCAACTGAAATTTTAAGTTCAAAATTTCTATCTCGAATTTTTCTTTGTTTTTTAAGTATTCTTCAATGATAATGTTTTGACTTGTAAGATTATCAATTAATATTCTTGACACCTCAGGGTAGACACTATAACCAAAAAAGATAATCTTTCTAGCACCTTTGATTTTCCTGAGCAAGGCGAACCTGTTATAATAATCCAATTAGTTTCTTTCATGCTTTTGATGCTTTCCTTTTTGTTAAAAATGTATCCGCACGTGTTTGGTACAGTTATTTTTTTTCTGTCGTCATTCTCTCAAATAATTTTCTCCAATTTTCTTCCATGTCATTAGGTATTGATTCCATTATTTTGTCGAAACGATTCTGAGCAACTCTTGCGATTTCTACTTTCCAACCTTCTTCAAGTTGCACTCCATTTTTTTTTGCCCAAGATTCAATTTGGTCAACAATTGGCTCTCCACCTTTATAAAAATCTTCGAAATATTGGTCAGACCGGTATTGTCTGTCTATAATTGAAATCAATGCACTTGCAGGCATAAAGTCTTCAATTTCATATTCTTTATTACCTAAGAAGTCTGCAACTCCCAACACTTTTTCTTTTCATCTCTATACCTTCCTTTTATCAATTGTTTTTGATATTCTTTACCCATATTATCAGAGTCCAGTAATACAAATGGTAAAGAATCTTCACGAGAAGAAACAAGCTTAGTTACAGGTCCCATACCACGAACACCGCCAGTTGGAATGAAAACAATTTCTTTTGTATTTCTAAAGTACCTTTTCCAATTAAATATCTCTTAATTAAATTTAGATAAATTTGGTCACTAGGTCCTTCAACAAGTATTGGTAGGCATCCCAAAAGTAGAGTATCTGAAACAGTTAGACCTAATGCAGCATGAACTGGGAAAATCGACTTTTCAGCATCTTCTTCGTTGTATCGTAAATTAGAGGATGACCTTTAGTTCTACCTGTTTTTGAATCAATATAGACAGCTTTTACATTGCCTAAATTGTCCATATCAACTAGAAATGGTGAGTGAGAAGTATAAATTAATTGATTGTCTTCAGATAATTTTCTGAAAAATTTAGCTAAATCATATTGAGCAATTGGGTGAAGTGAAAGTCCAGGTTCATCAAGTAATAGGATTGTATCTGAGTGTCCTTCCTTTGTTTCTACAAGAAATACTAAGAAAAAACTAAAGAACCATTGCAAACCGCGACTTCTACCTTCAAGTTCAATTGGCTCAGGACGCAAACTGTCAGATACATTAATCCTGAAATGTCTACCGTCAGCTTGAAAATCAAAAATATAGTCACCTTGGAGCCACCATTTTTTAAATCTTTGAGTTAATTGAGTAGCAGCAGAACGTAAAAGAATTCCCCTTTCCCGCTTTTTGTCAGCCCAATCCTAATCTCTTCTTCTGTCAGCTGTTTTTCTATTGTGCTTACTATTTGATTTGCATGGTTAAGTTGTTGAACTATTGTTTTGCTTTCATTTCCAAGTTCGAAAATTTCCGTAGGAGATAATTTTACATATTTAAAAAGCACATCAAGTGTTCTAGCTTTTGCTCTAGCTGTTTCAGATAAATCATCACGGCCAAAATCCTCAATTACTCTGGGTAAATATATTTCACTATCGAGGTTCCCATAATCAGAATAGTAAACAAATTTTGGTATCTCTTTTAAAACCTTTTGATTTATTTCAGAATTGCTTTGAATTGGTTTTCCTTCAAAAGCATCAATCATCTTCTGAAGTTTTTTAAGAATATTTACTTGAAAAAGTTCTGGTAAATTATGTTTCCTGCCAAAACTTTCATCCATGAATTTTTCAATATTCTCTTTCAGTTTTACTGTTAAATCCTTTGAAAATAATTCTTTTGAAAAAGTCTTCCGTAGTTCTTCAAAAAATCCTTTTATTTTACTTGTAATTCTTGAGATTCCTTTAAGAAGACTTCAGAATTATATAATATATTTTCAAAATCATCAAAAAGTTCTCTTAATATTTCAACAGGATAATTTTCAACTTTAGAATATGGAAATGTAATATGATATTTGCCGTCATACCGTCTTTGTATTAAAACACGTTTAATCTGTTCATTATCACACTTTAGTTCCTTAGATATTTCTTCTTGAAAACTTTCTTTTAGTATAAAGTCAGCTGCAATAAAAACATCTTCACTGTGTTTGTCTGCTTTAAAATTGCTATATAAATGACGTGGAAAGTCATCAAGTGGAATAATTGGTTCATTATTTACTGGATTAAGTTTCCAAAGTGCAATTAACAAATTTGTTTTTCCTGCTTCATTTGTTCCAACCAAACATGAATTATCTGAAACTTCAATCCAATCACTTTCTTCGATGGATTTGAAATTATAGACTTTGAATCTGTCAAGTTTTGTTTCCATATGTTTAATATTTGTAAATTGTCGTGTCTTTTATAATTGTGCCCAACGGTTCTCATATAAGGTGTCGTGCCGCCTTTCCTGTCAAATTGCACCGACCTCTCCCTAAAATTACTAAAATAACAAATTGCACAAAACTGTCAAAAAGTGAGGCGGCATGCACTTTATACGATGTTGCAAGCTGGCTTTCTAATAAAGTACAAAAATTACAGGGTATGTAATCTTAACCTTGACAGGTTTTCCATTATCATATCCAGGTGTCCAATTAGGTGATTCACTTATTACACGAATAGCCTCCTTATTTAAATCCTTATATTGTGGCTCTACAATTTTAACATTTGTCACTTTACCTTCCTCATTTATTATAAAAGAGACATAAATCTTACCTGTCTTATTATACTTGTAAGCAAGGTAGGGGTAATGCAAATTCGTTGCAACGTAAAATCTAAATTTATTTATATCACCATCTTCAAATGATGGCATCTTATCAACTGTCTTGAATATTTCATCCATTGTTATAATTGGAACTAAATTATTTATATCAATCTTATTTGAAGTATCTATTTCCGTTTTAAAATCATAATTTAAATATTTAATTATTCCTTTATAAGTATAATTACACCAAATTAATTCTCCATCTTTATAGAAGTAGTTTGACAATATTTTCTCTTGTTTATTATATCGTTTAAATTCTCCTTGTTCAACAATTGGATCAATAGATATTGCAAACCCTTCCATCTCAAGGTATTTATTTTTTACATAATCTTTAATAAGATATAATGAATCGTTTTCTTTATAGATATTCCTTTGATAATATGATTTGTCAGAATTGATTTTATTCCAGTTATTATCATAGTTTTCAACTCTAACTAATTCCTGTCCAAATAGAAATATAGGTTGTCCGAACCAAATTAGCCCTAAAATAAAAAAAATATACTTCATAATGTATCGTGTTTTTAAGCTTGCTTGCAACGAGTGGCTAAACACACCTATTGTATATACTCCTCAAATTTGAGGAGTATACGTAACAGTTGCATTTATTTTGCATATGTGTTCAGCCCCTTTATTTTAGTTTAGTTAAATAAATCTAGCAATAATTTTACAAATCCAGGTCATCCATCGGACTTTTTATTTGATCAAAGCCTTTTTGAGTTATATGGGTGTATATCTCCGTCGTCTTACTGCTTGAATGTCCCATCATATCTTGAATATACCTTAAATCTACCCCCTTTTCCAAGCTGTGTGTGGCATACGTGTGCCGAAGGGTATGAAGTGACGTCTTCTTTTTTATCCCGGCAGCTTTTACCGCAGCATGTACTATATTCTGTATGCTGCTCGCTGAATATTCCTTCCCGGAGGCCCCTTCAAATAAATAGTCCTTTGGACGATATTCTTCAATATATTTATCCAGATATGGCAATATCTTGTAAGAAAGTTTTGCATACCTGTCCTTCTTACCCTTGCTCTGTTCTACCCTGATCCGCATCCGCTCCCGGTCAATATCTGCAATTCTTAACCGCAATATCTCACCCCGCCGCAATCCTGCTGAATAGGCAAACATTAATATACATTTATGCTTTATATTTTCAACGCTGTTTAGTAATCCTTTCGTCTCTTCCTGATTCAATACAATGGGCAATGTCCTCTCTTTCCTGGGCCTTTCAATGAAATAGAATTTCCGCTTACCGGATAATACTCTTTCATAGTAAAATTTAATGGCATTTATAGCCTGATTTTGTATGGAGGACGATACCCTACGCTCCATGACCAGATAACGCAAAAAACGAATGACCTGCTTCTCAGTAATGGTGTCTATTTCCTCCGTATTATAAAAGTTAATAAATTCTTCAAAGTATGTCCTGTAGACTTCCACTGTCCTCTCACTGTACCGCAGCTCACGTAATTTCAAAATCATTTCATCCGGGCAGGTTCTGTAATTCGGTATATCATTGGGTCTAATTTTCTCAACCCCTTTCTCTCCTTTATCCTCTTCCTCATAAATCACCTTCAAGCTTTCTTGTTCTGCACAACTCTTTACCTGATCCAGAAACCTGTCGGAAAAAGGAATCGACCACCATTTATTTTTGCTGTTATAACTCCGTAATGGGATGCTTTTAATTAAAGCCAATAAGGCCTTATTAAAACCAAATATCAGCTTCAATCTTCCGGCTCTGGTCTTTATTATTAATAAATCAGTATTGGATAGTCTCCTGCTACCCGAATTAATATCAACGGTATAACTCTCATGAATGATCAATTCGGTAATACGCCCATTAAAATAATCATTGATCCAATCAAGATTACCGGGATAATTGGGTATTTCCCACATGAAAGTCTTAGTATTCCACCGGCTGTACTTTATGCTATTTATAAATTTGATGTCTTCCTCATTCTTCTTAAGTGTGAGCAAAATCTTTTTCCCTATTACTTCTATCTTAACCATATTGGTATTTTGCTTTGTAGGTTGAGTCACCGATTTACCGGTTTCCGGTTTCTTCTCCTCACCCGGCGATCCGGGTTTCTGCTGACCCGTCGCCGGAGGTTCGGGTAAAATAATATTATCAAAACGCTTGCACAGTTCACTATAGGCCTCCTTATCGTAAGGTATATGCCACGCTTTTAATGAACTGCTCCAGGCAGCACCCTTAATCTGTTTTACTTTCATAACAGACTCCTGATCATATGGAAAATCAAGACGAATCCTGATTTCTCCGCGATGTTGAATTTTTATAACTTTCATGATGTTCGTGGTGTTTACTCCCAAAAATGGAGGGATATGTGCAACAGTTTTTATCCTTAATGTCAATTTTCCAAAAAAATCAGCGGGTTGAGAGTCACTTTTTTTAAAAAATATTTATTTGTTTATGCAATTCCCTCTTTTTCATATAATTATATAGTCGCAAGTTCCATAGATCTTCACTGATTCATTGGACCTTAGACCATCCACGGTAAATGAGAAACAGATCCTTCATGGATTAATGAAACTGTCATTTTTTTTTACCAGGGAAACACGGGTGAATTCAATATCCGGCACCATATAAATACAGCTTCAGCAGCACGGATGGATGACACAGAGGTCGTCCTTCTTCCGGACATTCCACATGGCAAAACCAATGCTTTTTAGATCGGTAACCTCTCCGAAGGCATCAACCACGCGAACAAACAATTCCGGAGCAATGGAGCTTTTCAGTCAGAACATCATCATCTGGTTGCGATCCGTTCCCCGTTTGGAATTCATGGATTTTGATTTTGATTTATTTCAGAATAATAAATCGCTGCTGATCAGGGAATTAATATGAGAAAAGATTATTAATATTGAGGGGGGAGTTTTTGCACGACCTGTCCCGCCCGGCGGGAGGCTGAAGTTTGGTGCGTGTTGCGGAGCTTATTTCGAAGAGTGTTCCTGTCCGCGAGGACATGAACTGCGATGCGAGAATCCGCCGCTTTTTGCACACCAACCCCAATATGCAATATGCGTTGGCAATAGTACTTTTCATAAATCGACTGATAATTTTATATGTCCACCTAATCCTTCACGAACAATTCTCATCAAAGTTGACAATCTAATATCACTTGCATTATTTTCAATTCGAGATATATAATTTTTAGTCGTACCTGCTTTTTCAGCGAGTTGTGCTTGAGTCATGTGCTGTTTTTTTCTCGCTTCCTGAATCAGTACTCCAATTTTAAAAGCTTCGAATTCTTCTTCGTATTTTTCACGTGTAGGAGTTCCCATTTTTCCATACTTCTTGTCAAGATGGTCATCCCAAGAAGTCAATCTGTTATCATTTTGCTTTTCCATCGAAGTATTCTTTTTTTAATCGTTTTGCTTTTTCAATTTCATTTTTCGGTGTCTTTTGTGTCTTTTTTTGAAATCCACTCAGAAGTATCACTAAGTTTCCTTCATCAAAACAACAAAAGATTCTGAAAATGTTAGAACCAACCTTTGTCCGAATCTCCCATAATCCATCTGTTCCTGTCAAATGGTCAAAATAGATTTTTGGAACTACTTTTAAACTACGGATCAATCCAATCGTCCAGTCAAGCTTATCCTGAACTTTCTTTGGCTGAGAATTATAGAAATCCCAAAAGTGATTTTTATACACTTGTATATTTCTATTAAACTCGTCCAATTATTATATTTTTTGTTCTTTACAAAGTTACCTAATCAGACAACTAAATCCAAATCTATCGAGTTTTCTTTTGAGCAGGAGACACTCTGTATTATTGCCAATGTTTGTGTGTGTTCAATGATTGAACTTAGATTTTCAGGGTCGTTTTTATATGTGAATATATCGTTCCAAATTGGGCGGATATACTCATGTGTTTCATGGGTTCATGCCATCCGGTAAATGAAACCGATTTGTACAACATCAAAAAAGCCGCCTTTCAGAAGAGCCGGCATCCTTCTTTCCCAGGGGATCGAGGGGAGCAGAAGGTGTTATACAGTATTAAATTTCAAAATATTCTACCAAAATTCCTTTTATCTTCTGAGTGAGGTAATCCACGAACAATTTTTTTCAACCTTCTCATTTTTATCCTTCTCATTTTATTATTAGATTTACTCAATTCACGGCAACTATCTGGCAGAAATGCGAAGGGACTCTTAAAGAATGAAAAGCTGAACGCATTGATCAAGACTCCCGTGTTGAAGATCTCTCCTGAATTTCTGTTGTTATAACAAGCTGGCAGTTTTTGAATAAATAAGCTTTACCGTTGAAATGAAATATACAATAAGTCTTTTGTTGCTCGCTTTCCGGTTTTTCTGTTCGTCAGCTCAGAATTATGAAACGTATATTACTGAACTGGAATCCGTTCTCGATGATAAAAGCTCCTACATCAGTCAAAGGGAAGATCTTATACAGAAGAAAAAGGAAGAGCTTCATTTATTCGAATCTTCAAAAGATTTAGAGAAACAAATTCACTTATGCCTGCAATTGGTTTATGAATATCAGTCCTACATTTATGACTCCGCCCAACACTACATAAGTCAGGCAAAAGAAATCGCCTATCGTCTGAATAATAACTCCTCGATAGCTTATGTTAAAACAAAGGAGGGATTCGTGCTCCTGTCGTCGGGACTTTTTAAGGAAGCTATTGACACCCTGAATTCTGTCAATCCTGTTTATTTAAATGATTCACTAAAGAGCGACCTTTTTTCCACACTGGCCCGTGCATATTATGATCTGGCAGATTACGGCCGCGATCCGGTCTTCATGCCACAATACATAGCGCAGGGGAATCTTTATCTGGATAGCGCATTACTTTTTGTTAAACCAAATACAAATGATTTCTGGGCGATAGAAAGCCTGCAGCGCATGAAAGAGTCAGACTGGAGTGGAGCCAAGTTCGCATTTCAGTACTGGATGAACAATTTTGATCTTCCGAGACATTACTACGCTATTGCAACCTCAAGTTTAGCTTATATCTATAATATGACAGGGTATACCGATCTGTCCATAGAGTATTTTGCCAGGGCTGCCATTGCAGATGTTAAAACTGCTACGATGGAAACGGTGGCTTTAAGGAACCTGGCTTCCCTGCTATATCAGAAAGGCGAGGAAAAGAGGGCCTACAGGTTCATTATTGAAGCACTGAATGATGCATCCTATTATAATGCAAGACACCGGAAACTGGAAGCCGGGCAAATATTGCCGATTATTGAAAGAGAGCGGATGAATGTCATAGAGAGGCAGCGCGACCGGATTATGGTATTTACTACCTTCATTTCGGTCCTGTTGGTAGCGTTGCTCATAGCTCTGGTTATTATCTGGATATCCTTTAAACGGTTGAATGCTGCACGTCTTGCCATTCAGGATGCAAATGAAAAGCTTACGGATGCAAACAAAATTAAGGATGAATATATTGCCTGGTTTTTCAACCAGAACTCAGATTATATAGAGAAAATTGAACACTTGCAGAAATGGATCAAACGGAAAGTGGCTGCAAAGCAGTTCGAAGGACTTAAGAAACTCTCCCAGGATATGAGTGTTGAAAAAGAACGGATGGCTCTCTACGAAAGATTCGACCAGATCTTCTTGAAGCTGTTCCCAAATTTTGTGATAGAATTTAATGATCTTCTCAAACCCGATGAACGAATCCAGTTAAATGATGATCAGCTGATGAACGCCGATCTGAGGATCTATGCGTTAATTCGTCTGGGGATCAACGACAATGAAAAGATAGCCAGTTTTTTAAATTACTCTGTCAACACGATATATACGTATAAAACGAAAATTAAAGCCAAAGCCAACTGCCCTTCAGATCAGTTTAAGAAGAAAGTAATGGAAATTAAATCGATCTGACTCCCTGCTTAATAATTCAGGAACAAGACAGAATAACGAATATCGTTCATTTTTACATCATTGACCTTTTCGAATCAGGGAATAATGACTTTCATAGCCTGATTTTGGTTCCACCTTACAATGTATAGTCCCGAATGTAAATTATGAACCACAAGGGAGTTATCCGACAAGGATGCCTGGTAGCATTTTCTTCCCCAAAGATCATAAACCGAAACAATTGTGTTTGGCTCTCCTGAAATATGCAGGTTCCCGTCCAGGGAAAACAGCCGGTTAGAAGGGGATTCGGTCACGGGAACAGATACGTTGTTGCAATTCTCCGTGAATGAAAAGGAAGATGGCAATGTATTGGTGTTGGAAGAAGCGCCGACATTTTCATAGTGAATATTACAATAGGTCCCGTTCCCTTTCGGATTATGGAAGTAGATGCCATATCGTCCGGTTCCGTTGATATTTATATCCCTGAGTATAAGGTTCTTTATACTGTATGTTGAACTTCCAATAAAGATGGCATCGTTCTTCGAGTCGTAAAGATCAATGTTGTAAATATAAATGTTTAGCAAATCATATTGGGAACTGCTGTTAAGATGCAATGCCCCCTGCTCATTTCCCCATAAATCTCCGCCAACTCCCACAGGACCGCTGGCTACGCCCCCTTTATAAACAGAAATATTATAAAATTCGCTATAGCCGTCATCGCTGAAAGGCATTCCCGGGAAATCACATGTAACCCGGAATCCGGCTTCCATCGGGTCTGCAATAACAATGTTATATGCTTTATTTTGCCTGCCGCCAAAAAAGCCCAATCCTGAAGCACGCCAGTTATTCTCACTGGTACAATAACGGAAGGTATTATTTTCGCACATACGGTCGGCACGCGACCATGAGGCCATATCGTCGTCACCGTTGTTCCGGAAGCTGCAATGTTCCACAACTGAATTCTTACACCCATAGGCCAGGTTCATCCCGTCGGCATAGTTATCGCGGAAACGGCAATGCTGAATATCCAGGTTTTCTGAACCTTCAATCCAACCGCCACATTCGAAATGTTCAATCCACAGATCACGGACCAGGGAGTTGGATCCAAAACTGCCCATAAGGCCTTTGCCCACCTGGTATACAGGATCGTTATTGTAATACCGTTTATTATTCAGGGTATTAAGGCACAATCCTTCCAATGACACATTGCTGCTGTACGTTTCTATTCCACGTTTGTTATAGGTGCTTTTCTCGTCTGAAGAGGCAGAGAAATAAATTTCAGTGTACCACATCCCTGCCCCGATAATCCGGGTCCCGTCTCCATTTATATTTATACGGCTGTCGACATCATACTTACCTCCCGGGATATAGATGGTTTTACCGGCGTTTTGTGAAATAAACAGCTGTAAACTTCCATTGCCGGCAGAGTATGAAACTTTGTTTTCATCCGTGATCTCATCAAAAGTTACCGCCTTGGGCACCTTTTCCAATTCTACGAAGTCAATAGTGTAAGGGACATCATTATCCTCAGCTTTTTCCAGACGAAATGTTGCATTTGCCGGTATATCACTCTCCAGTTTCAAATGGATCTCGTCAAAACGCATTCTGGGAAACCTGGTATTCAGGTCAGGTGTATTGTCGGGATACTTACTGCCCGATTTTAGTATATACTGCCATGCCCAATATGAGTTCAGTGTAATGGTATCAACGGAAATGTCATTAACCAACAATATCAGATTACCCGTTGTCCCTTTTCCTTCAGCATCATCAGGCAATGAAAACCGAAGTGTCAGTCCGTCCGCGTCTTCTTCATTTGTCCATTTTACATATGACCCTTTAGTGATCAGCTGAACGGCAGCCTGGTTCGATGCCTCAGATTGTATCTCACGCTGATCATAGGTTGGTGATAAGAAGTCGCCGTCCGTTTCACAAATCCCCGGCTCGGCTTCGTACCTGAGATATGGACGGTCAAAATATCCCCGCTGTATTTCATCATCCTTAAATGAGACACTTTGAGCCATCAGGTTTGTAACAAGTAAAAACAGTCCGCCAATCAGGAGAGATTTTTTCTTCATAACCGGGTAATTTTCTTTCATTCCCATATCCGAAATTACAAATTGATTTGAAATTTCCGAAATACATACTTTTTCAGATCGTGTTTTTAGCACCGTTTTGGGGTTATTATTGCTGAATTTCCCCTTTTTAAATCTATATTTTTCCATGTCTGAATAAAATTATTGCATTGATTATCATATCTTTAATTAAATATTGAATCTATATTATCTTCGGAATTCCTGTTTCGCGCTCTTTTACTTACTAATTTTATACTATTCATCAACTAAATATTAAGCTTATGAAAAAATTTACATTTCTTACCGCATTATTATTAATGGTTGCGGTAATTTCACATTCACAAACACTTAACAATCCAAAAGATGCCGATGGCTATTACATTGTTAAGTGGGATTGCTCTCAAGACACTTTTGCCGCTTCAAACGACATTGAAGCTGATGAAACCTTCACATTTGCAGTAGATGTTACAGGAACTCCCTTTGAAGCCTGGTTAAAAGAAACTCCCACAAACGCAGGTGCTACACGTGCTCTGGCTATTAACAAGTGGACAAATTTTGGAGATGTCAGTGGTGGAACAAACCGTTTAAAGCAGATCGGTGAAAACATTTTTGCCGCTACCTGGAATATTATTCAAATGGCCACGACTATGAATGTTGCATCGGCTACCGGGACTGATTCAGTCGTTTATATATATGGTCAGGTTTTTGGCTATGAATTTACAGCGGATAATCCGGGCGCAGGATGGTGGATGTGGCCTGCAGATGTTCCGGAAGGTACCGCCATCGATCCTGGCACAGGTGCTATTTTCAGAACTCTTCCTTACACAGGCACCAAAACCAGTCCTGAGATCTGGAGTGATGAAATTGATGGAGGCCTGTTTTTCTCAAATAATACACCGGAAAAAGGATATAGCCTGCCATGTGCATTATCTACAGGTGTTACCAAAGTAATCAGGAGTGAAGCTGAAATTGTTGGTCATGAGTACTATAATATTCTGGGTGTAAGGCTGCAGAGAGCACCAAGGAATGGATTTTATATTCACCGGATATTAAGATCAGATGGCACTTCAGAGGTAGTAAAAGAGTTCAAGCTTATCGATCAATAAGCATGGCATTTTACAGAAAAGCGAGGTATACCGGCTTCGCTTTTCTTCTACTCTTCGAATCATTTAGAATGCATTACAACTCCATTTCATGAAAAACCTGAAGTTATTCATATTCATTTCTGGTTTGGTTTTATGCTTTCTGCCGGGCACTGTCGTATATGCCCAGCCAGATAAAACCATTACAGGCAAAGTTTCTGACACCAACAATGAAGCCATTATCGGTGCGACCGTCACTGCAACAATTTCGGATTCGCTGGTTGGCGGCACTATATCCGATACCAACGGGAAGTTTGAAATTTCGGTTCCCACAGGAAGTATCCTGAAGGTCTCTTTCATAGGATACAAACCTTTCCAGGAAAGAGTAACAGAAGAGAAAGACGTGTATAATATCGTGTTGGAGGAAGATGTAAAGTCTCTGGATGAAGTGGTGGTAGTTGGGTATGGAACTCAGAAAAGATCCGAATTAACCGGCTCAATTTCATCGGTAAATGCCAAAGATATTCAGGATTTTTCATCCAACAGTCTCGCAGAATCCCTGGGTGGTATGGCAGCAGGGGTCATGGTAACGAAAAGTGAGGGAACACCGGGAGGTGAAGCAGACATCATTATACGCGGTGCAGGTTCTCTAAATGGCATGGCTCCCTTATACGTTGTCGACGGGGTCCCGCAGGATGCCGGTTTTAATTTTAACATGCGGGATGTTGAGTCCGTCGAGATTCTAAAAGATGCAGGATCCGCAGCCATCTATGGGTCAAGAGCCGCGGGTGGAGTAATTCTGATCACTACCCGGCGGGGCAAGGAGGGAGTCAAACCTACAATAAACGTAGATGCCCGTTCGGGCTTCCGGAATATTTATACTGATATTCAACTATTGAATACCAAAGATTGGATACGTGCCCGGGATGCATTTGGAACAAGCAATACCCTTGATGTTCTCGGGGCAAAAAGTATTAGATGATCTACCCGATACCGACTGGATGGATGTCATGTTCGGAACCGGAATTGAACAGGAATACAACCTTTCCGTTGCATCCGGCACCGATAAAACCAACTTCTTTCTTTCTGCCGGGTACATGGGAGAAAAAGGCGTTTACCTGGATACAAGAGCCGATCGTTTTTCCTTTCGGAATAATATTGATTATAAATTCAATAAACATATTTCCATTGGTGAATCCATTTATGGAAGCAACGTGAAAACCAATCCGGCAATTTCTTCCTCCATTTATGATCATACTATTCCTTTCCGTACCGTCCCTGTTTCTCCTGTCTACGATGAGAATGGAAATTTTGCAAAGACAAATGAAAAGGTAGGCAGCGGACCGAACTTTGCCGGACTTGAAGATGCGTTCCATGTCTTCAATGACAATAACTATAACTTAAGTACCCAGGCATATCTTAATATCAGCTTTTTCGAGGGATTGGGACTGAAAATTACAGGTGCCGGTGAGTTCTCAGGTTTCTCAAAAAATACGTTTACGGAATTCCGTGATTTTGGTCCGGTACAGATAAGTCCGCAACACCTTAATGCCTATGGAGGTACCCTGCAGAACCTGATGTTTAATTCTGTTCTTACCTACAGTAAACAGTTTAATGATCATCATCTCCGTTTTATGGCCGGTACCGAATACTGGAAACGTGACGGATATAACCTGGGCGTCACCGCTTACGATTTTTCCATCCCGGTGGCTAAGTCCATAGCTTTAGGTTCAGCCGGTCCCACCAAGGATGCCTTTGACAATTTACCTGTTGAACGCCGGGGCTCCTATTTCGGACGTATTAACTACAATTACCAGGGAAAATATCTGCTTACAGCGAATTTCCGTGCAGATGCTTCCGACCGTTTTGTCGGCCGCAACCGTTGGGGCTACTTCCCTTCCATAAATGGCGGATGGCGGATCAGTAAAGAAAGCTTTATTCAGGCATTTTCAGAGAGCTGGCTTTCTGATGCCAAGATTCGTGCAAGCTGGGGGATACTTGGCAACGATGTCAGCGTCCCGCAATTCATGTACCAGTCGACCTGGTCGGGTACCGGGATCAGTCATTCATTTGATGGAACTTCAACGCAGCAGGCCGGGTACTGGCTGGCCGTTTTTGGAAATAAAGATCTAAAGTGGGAAGAGATGACTCAGATCGACCTGGGTCTGGATTTAAGCTTCTTCAGAAACCGCCTGACTTTTTCATACGATTACTATAACCGGCAAACGAGAGACATGCTTTATCGTGGGGCTCTTCCTCTGTCATCAGGAATGAGCTACTATTTCAGCAGTGATGATCCCGCAAACACAGTACCGGTTTATTTCAATGCCGGACTGGTTGAAAATCTGGGTCATGAATTCACGATCGGCTGGAAAAACAGAAAGCGCGACTTTTATTACAGCATCAGTGCCAATGCATCCTTTAACTCGAACCTGGTAAAACAGATCGGGGATGAACCAGGTGCAACACCCATTGATGAGGGACTGGACAATACGTGGAATTTGGTGACGCGTACCCAGGACGGTTATCCCATGAGCATGTACTATGGTTATAAAGTGATTGGCATATTCCAGAACCAGGAACAGGTTGATCAATATAATCTCTCTGCTCTGAACGCCTGGAAGTCTGATAATCCAGACCATACCAGTTTCGATCCCCAAACCGGTCAACCCTTAAACCTGGATGGCCAGCCCATAGGAATTTACTACCAGAAAAAGCAAACTGGAATTGGTGATTTAATTTTTGACGACAACGGAGAAGGCAGGGTTACCCCGCTTTCACGTAAATTCATTGGAAATCCCTGGCCTAAAATGTTTTTGGGTATCAATATCAATTTGGAATATAAGAGATTTGATCTGAGTGCGGTCTTCCAGGGAGCATTCGGCTTCGATATTATGAACCTGGTAAAACCCTATACCCAGATGTTTAGTTCCGACAATACAACAGCCGAGATTTTCAAAACATCCCGGTTTGGTATCGATAATAATAAGGTTACCGATTATCCCCGTGTGGGTTATGTGAATGAGAGTGGTTCATTCATTGGCGACGGGGCGGCCAATAAAAACTATTCAACCGTGTCGGGATACATGGTGGAAAAAGGGGATTACCTCAAACTAAAAAACTTGTCGCTGGGCTATAACCTGCCTGAAAAGTTAAGTCAGAAAGCAGGAATGAAAAAAGCACGTTTATACACCAGTATTCAAAATGTTTTCACCATAACAGGATATACAGGTATCGATCCGGAAATTGGCGGCAGCGTGCTTATGCGGGGAATTGACAATCAAAATCGCTACCTGCCGTCCCGTTTGGTTTCTTTTGGAATCGATCTGACTTTCTGACTTGTAGTAAATGACATATTTCAGCATTATGAAAAAGGCAAAATATATACTCCTGATCGTATTTCTAATGTCATTTGTGGGTTGTAAGGATTTCTATGAAATTTCAAACCCGCAGACTTTATCGACCGATAATTTTCCGGCGACGCTTGAACAGACGGATCTCGTCCTGACTTCGAGCTATGCAGGTCCTTACGGCATCGGGCTTTATTCATTTTACTGGTTTCCCATGGGGATTTACCTGTTCGATCATACCACCGATACTTATGGGTCCTATGACGAACGTGGCACCCAGATGGATAATTACACCGACGTGAACAGCCGCTATACCACTCAGATGTACGTCGACATTTGCAAATGGGCCAATCTTTCGACCACGGCCATCGAGGCAATCGATTATTACGAGAAAACGCATGCAAAAGCAGAAGAATTGGAGCAGCTCAGTTATATGCGGGGACAGGCTCTTTTCAACCGTGCCCTGGCCTACTGGCATGCTCAGTTGTTTTTCGAAATGGATCCTGATGGCTGGGGGTTCCCGATCTTCGATGTGGTGGCAACCGACCTGGAGGGCATGAAAAGAAAGCGGGCTACTGTAACCGACACATGGGATTTTGTCATAAATGACCTCAAAACTGCCATCCCTCTCTTAACTGGCTATCATGATAAATACCGCGCCTCTGAATGGGCGGCAAAAGGATTACTGGCGAAAGTTTATATGCAGTCGCTTTATATTTTCCCGGATAATAAGGATAAGGCAAAAGTACTTATGGAAGATATTATTCATAACAGCGGAAAGGAGTTGGTACCCTTTGAAATTTACCAGGATATGTTTTACGGAAATGACGTGAATGAATTCAACTCTGAATCTTTGTATGAAATCAGTATGACTACAAACTGGAACCAGAATGGTCCCTGGGCGGGTTACACTACCGGCAGCGGAATGCCCATGGTAATGGCTCCGTGGTATATGGATCTGAATATCCGTTTCAGGCTGAGTGTAGAAGGAGCCGTTGATCCGTTGACCCGGGAGCTGGATGTGATTACTTCGAGAAAGAGCAGCGAATGGGGAAATAATTTCATTCATGATGCCAACATAAAACGTTTCGGATTTCATGGTATTGGTGGAGATACAGTGCCCAGGAGGACGCTTAATCCGGATTATAATCCCGACTTGCCCCGTTCATTGGATAATTATCCTTACCAGACAGAGGATCCCGGTTATCGTGAAAAAAGCCTCAACCTAAAAAATGACAAGGATCTCGTGGATCCCCGTTTGATACTGTGTACAGGTCAGCCCTATGTGGATGATTATATCGATGACCAGGGGAACACTACCTACTACGACCGGTCATTGGAGGTCAATAACCGGCCTGATATGATTACCTGGCAGCACCGGAAATTCACAAATATCCGTGGGGTTGAAATGGGTCCTGGCCCATATGGGAAAAACCAGAGCAGCGATGCGAATTATCCTGTAATCCGGCTGGCAGATATTTATCTTCTTTATGCTGAACTTATAAAAGACGATAATCCTTCACTGGCGCTCGAATATATTAATAAGGTTCACAGGAGGGCTTATGGTTATCCGCCGGATTCTCCCAGCCCTTATGATTATATCAGTCTGAATGACCGTACCAGGACTGTCGACGAGAATGATCACCTGGCACACGACGTTCTTGAGTATGAACGCTGGGCGGAACTGTTTGCCGAAGGGCAGTGGTGGTGGGATGTCAGAAGATGGAAGATCGGCACCGGGGAGGCAGCTTTTTACAAGGAAACAAGGCATGGAGAAATCACCTGGAAAGGCGATGAATCCTATGTCCAGCCTATTCCCCAACTGGAATTGGAAAGAAATGAAAATATTCAGCAATCTGCCGGGTATCCGGGAGTGAGATAGTATTATAAACATTTTTAATCCAAGTCGTTTTCATGATTGCCTGTGTAGTAAACTTCTCCTGTCTGCAAATAGACGGGCTAAAAATTCTTATTGTTCTTTTTGAGAAGTAAAAACATAAACAAATAAATGAAAAACAGGTTATTAGTTATTGGTTATCTTATGATCATGTCAGGTCTATTCTTTTCATGTGACAAGCATTTGCTTCAACCTTTACAGGTAAGCTCTCCGGACAATACAATTAAAGTCACATTCTCCCTGGTAGAGGGGAAACCTCAATACACGCTGGCCAAAAACGGTAAAGCAGTAATTGAGCCCTCAGCCATGGGATTTGAGATCATGGATCACACAGACAGTCATACACGCTATAAGTTGTTGTCGTATGAGGAAACTTCAAAAAAAGAAACCTGGGAACAACCCTGGGGAGAATTCAGATATATCGAAGACTGGCACAACGAGCTGACTGTTCATTTAAAAGAAAAAGGCGGAAAAAAAACCTTAATGGATATTCATTTCCGGGTTTTTAACGATGGAGCGGGTTTCAGATATTCCTTCCCGAAACAGCCTGATCTCGATTCGGCGATCATTAAAGATGAGCTTACACAGTTCACTTTCCCTGAAGAACACCAGGTATGGTGGATTCCGGTACATTCGGAGAACAGTTACTATGAGAGTTTATACAGTAAAAATCGTATCAGCGAGACCGATACGATAAACACCCCGGCCACCTTAGAAACCGCTGATGGTCTGTACCTGGCAATTCACGAGGCCAATCTTACCGATTTTGCTTCAATGACACTTAGAAAACTTAACCCGAAACAATATGTGAGTCAGCTGGTCCCCTGGTCAGACGGTGCAAAAGTTTACGCGGAAGCACCCTTTGAAAGTCCCTGGAGAACAATCATCATCGGAGAAAAACCCGGTGACCTCGTTACATCGACATTAATGCTCAATTTGAATGATCCCTGTAAACTGGAGGATATTTCCTGGATTGAACCTTCCAGATACATAGGTATCTGGTGGGGTATGCATCTCGGAAAATATACATGGGGACAGGGGCCACACCATGGAGCGACCACTGAAAATGTAATGAAGTATATCGATTTTGCGAGTGAAAACGGTTTTGACGGTGTTCTGGCAGAAGGCTGGAATTATGGCTGGGATGGTAAATGGTCGGAGGATGGTTCAAAATTTAGCTTTACTGAAAGTTATCCTGATTTTGACATGGACAGGATTACATCCTACGCTGCGGTTAAAAATGTTCGTTTAATTGGTCACCACGAAACAGGAGGTGCGGTTACAAATTATGAGAACCAGATGGAGAAGGCATTTGCATTATACCAACATTACGGGGTGAATTCGGTCAAAACAGGTTATGTAAATAAGTTCCTGGACGGTAAGGAATGGCATGATAGTCAGTTTGGTGTGCGGCACTATCGGAAAGTCATGGAAACCGCCGCAAAATACCATATCATGATTGACAATCATGAACCGGTGAAAGGAACGGGATTGCAACGCACTTACCCTAACCTCATGACACAGGAAGGAGGCCGGGGACAGGAATATGATGCATGGTCAACCGATGGAGGAAATCCACCTTCACACACAACAATTCTTCCTTTTACAAGAATGCTGGCCGGACCTTTCGATTTTACCCCCGGCACGTTTAATTTCGACTACAGTGCGGTTAAAGGCACACGGGTCAATACCACACTGGCCAAACAGCTGGCCCTTTATGTGATCATCTTCAGTCCCCAACAAATGGCATCCGATCTGCCGGAAAACTATGAAGGAAATCCTGCTTTTGAATTCATAAAGCAGGTTCCATGTACCTGGTCCGATACCAGAGTAATCAACGCTGAGATTGGAAAATTTGTGACCATGGCCCGAAAAGACCGGAACAGCGATGAATGGTACGTAGGGAGTATCACCAATGAGGAGGCGAGAACTATTGAGATAGATCTCTCATTCCTGGATGAGAACAGAGACTACAGGGCTGAAATATATGCTGACGGTGATGGTGCTGATTATCGCTCCAATCCTGAACCGGTTAAAATTACCACCCGGGTAGTCGATTCAGGAAAGAGTCTGAAACTCGCACTTGCTGCAGGAGGAGGTACAGCAATTCGGTTGGTGCCTTTGCCATGAAAAAAAGTATGGAGAAGGAATCCAATAACATATAATTTACGCGAAGCGAATAATTACCCAAAGCGGGATCAGGATTTGCAGTATTAAAGGATGAAGGGGATCAGCGATGACGGGAGGAAAAACAAACCTTAAAACCGGAGCGCAGCGGATCACGAATCCCAGCCCTACATCCCGTATTCCATCTCAACACGACTGATCCTGACGCGATAATATTCATACCATTTTTTTTTGCCTTCCTCCTTGGCAAACCGATGTTGTGCATTCCTTGCCCAGTTCTCTATCGACTCCATATCCTTCCAGTAACAGACCGTGATGCCGATATCTTTCCTGGCAGATTCCATACCCAGGAACCCGGACTGCTCCTGAACGAGATCTTCAATGAGATCCGACATTTCATCGTACCCATTATCTCCCTCCGTGCGTACCGAGGTAAAAATGACAGCGTAATAAGGCGGTTTTGGCGTGTTTGTATACATGTTCATTGATATTTGCCGTGCAATGTAAAAACAACCAGCAACCCGGACTGTTCTCCGCAGGCTGAAAACCCTTCATGGCATTCATGTCGCGGAGGGTTTCTGCAATGACCCTGCTTAGATCGGAAAATTTGATCCTCACCACGCTTCCTTTTGCGGTATCAACGTGTTCAGTGATGAAGCCGGTACGTATCAATTTGAATCGTAAGGATCTCATTTACGGCCGGGATACGCTCCTCCCCTCTTTGATTATTTTTTCCAAACTCTCAAACTGAAAACCAGTAACTCAGCTTAACCAGAAAAATATTCCCGGGGTAGATATTGAAAAGCCGTTTATACGAACCGGTAAAGGATTTTGCCGGATCACCGTAACTGCCCGTACGGTCGGAAGACCAGATAAAATAAACAAACGAGCCAAGCCGGTATTCCCATTTGAGCACCAGGTTGGAGCGGAACTGACTGAAATTAAAATCGGGGTTGCTGATAGAATAATCCGCTATTCCGTCGCCGTTTTCATCAAGATCATAAAGGTCCCCTGAACGCTGCACTTCATCAAACAAAGTAAACCGGTCTCCATACGTCTTTGCCTCAGGATCCGTAACCCGCTTAAATGCTGAATAACTCCCCTTCGAAATAAACGGGCTTCCATAGTACTGAACTGAAAATTCCGGAGTTATATTGAAATCCAGTCTCATCGTCAGACCGAGGGTCTTCTGATCGATCCTGCCAAGGATGTACCGGTCTGCGGATGCATAGTTCGTTGAAGTGATATACTGAAGATTATCCGTATTATCAGCATAATCTGCAGATATTCCGACTTTCAGAATATTGAGCGGGCGAACAGTCAAATAAGGTTGAACCTGATGGGTTTTGGCAGAATTGTTGGCGCAAATGATATGTCTGTCCGTTATTCCGGCCACTATTTTTTTGGAAGGGTCGGTATTCAAACTTGCCCTGAGATTTAACGAAGACGGCATCTTCATGGCATATCCGCCCCTTAAGATCCTGGTATCTATTGATTTTGTATAATAATTCACACGAGTAGAAAAGTGCCAAAGGTTTTTCAATTCAGAATGAAAAGAAAAATTGATGCCTGAGCCTAAGTAATCCCCATTGAAGTTCAGTGTATTGAATTGTTCAAGACTCAAATCATAGGACCTGAAGAGCGCAACCGGATGGATGATAAGATAAGAGACTTCGTTCACCTGGTTGATTTCATCGGCCCTGTTCAGATATCCCAGGTCATTGAGTTCCAGTCCCGGAGAAAACCAGGTTGCCCCGGCAGAATAACGCCAGGAACCACCCGCACCTTTACCAATCATGAACTTCCCCCCGAAACCTCTAAGGGTTTGCATGGTGGTATCATAGTCGAGGTAATCTGCTCCTGGTCTTTGGTAATATCTTGTAGAAGATTCCTGCAGCCTTTTGAGCGACCCCGGGTTCCCGTTGATCATACTTCCGATGAGCCTGGCATCAATAAAAAAGGACTTGTCTTTCCAGTGATGTAAAATATCCAGTCCACCGGTATAAGCATTATCACTTAGAAAATCGGGACTGTCAGCTCCGCCAAACCGGTTTACCGATGTCAGAATACCCCCGACAACCGTATTTCCTTCATGATATCCCTTCCTGATCCGGGCAATCATATAATTGGAGAGCGGTTCGACATTTTTGCGGGTAATTTCACCTGTAGTATCGCTGAGTTGAGCAAATTCATTTCCGGTCACACTCTGGATCAGGCCTACAGACAAGTCGTTTGAGGTTGTGCCGCTTAACTTGACCGCGCTCAGAATTGACGTTTGTTCAGGCGCATTAACGTAGTGGCCCTCTCCCGGATCCAGTACCAGTGAGGGGGCATGACCGATGCGTCTTGAATAAAATAAACTCTGGTCGTCAAAGCTGTAATCAAAAATTGTGACACCCTCCTGGAAGAACGGACGTTTCTCGTCATAAAACGTTTCAAATGCGGAAAGATTCATCACCGAAGGATCCGATTCGACCTGTCCGAAATCCGGATTGACAGTGAGATCTATGGTAAAATTACTGGAAATGCCCACCTTGGCATCAAGACCTACGTTTCCATTCACTGTTCTGCCATTCTGGTTAAACGGATTGCCGGCTTCCTTTATATCCGTTTTAAGAAAGCCTGATGAATACGGCTGAATCTCCAGCCTTCGTGAACTTTTCAACCCGCTGATCCCGTGTAATTCCCCGAAATTAAACAACATACCCGGTCCTGTCTGCGACTGTATCTCCCAGTCGCTTTCTTCCTGGAACCTGTTTATCCAGCGCCATACATGCATTCCCCATACCTGATCATTTTCCCTGCTGTATCTCAGCTGGCTGAATGGTATCTCGTACTCGGCCACCCATGCCGAATCCTCCAGCCCTGTCTTAACACGCCATACCGCATTCCAGTTGATATCCCAGGCCATCGGGTTAAAAAGGATCAGATCAACTTTCTGACCCCAGGCGGTAACTGAAAATTCAAATCCCGTCCGGTGATCATGGTAACTGTCGAAATTGACTCCCATGACATCGCCTTCAAGAACGTCGCGAAGGCCGGAGTGACGCTGAATTTTTTCCGGTTCGTAATCATACCCTCTTAGCGCAACGTAGAGATTTTTATTATCGTAAAGAATCTTAAATTCAGTCGGGAAAGATGGTTTTGCACCTTCATTCGGAATAAACTGTGTGAAATTGCCACCCCATATACCGGTTTTCCAGCAATCGTCATCCAGTTTTCCGTCAATTAACGGCCGGGTGCCGGTCAGCCGTGATGCCGTATATACCGGCTGGACAGGATTTCCGTTTCGCTTTCTCGTGGTATCGGCTGTAGCGGTATCTTCCGCGTCAGGATATAACGATCGACTTTCTGCCGGCAACGTCGTACTGCACAGAAACAGGACCTGCAAAAGGATTACATTCCGGATTTTCCTGAAAATAACAAAAGTGAAATCTGAAGATAAGGTTTCAACCTTTTTCATCTGAACGTTTATGATTTAAGCCGGCATCTTCCGGGAAAGCCATTGCATACGGCTGAAGACTCTCTCTTTTTATGTATTCCCAAAAAAATCAGATTGCCCGGTTTAAAATCCATTCATTCAACAGGGGTGATTCTCCTTTGGCCCCGGTGATTTTCAACCTGAAATATCTCCCGGTAACCGGTTCGAAGGACTGGCTGTGCCCGCAACCGTTTGTTTTACCACTCACTGCATCAACCCATTCACCACCCGCATTTTTGTATTGAAGGGTAAATGCCTGGCCGTGGTTGTCCCAGGGATGCCAGGGCTCTGCAACCGACAGATTTCCGATCTTTATATCTTCTCCGAGATCGACCTCAACCCAGCCGGTGGTATCACCCGGTGCTGTTTTCCATGCATCTTTCGGATCGCCGTCAAAAAGGTTCGCTACCGAAGTTGCCGGGTCAGCCGACGAGGCAGTCCCCGTCTTCCCTGCCGTAGGAACCGGCAATACCCTGGGTTCGCCTTCGAACTCAAGGGCAACAACGGAAAGAATACTATCGGGTGCTTCTGCCGGAACCTTTATTTCAATGTAATTATCCTTCTGCGTTACTTCCAGGTCTGAACCGGGATCGGCCAGCAAAACGGCACGACCTGCTTTATTTTGCATGGGCACTTTCAACAGCCCGTCTTCAGGCCAGGATACCACATGGAGATAAAGTGTCTGACCTTTGAGCGTTGCTCTTCCCCATGGCAGATAGGAGAACGGGCTGGCCTGTGTGCCATAAATGGCTTCGTGATTAACCTTCATCCATTCCCCGATCTGGTTCAGGCGGGTAATGCTGGCCTGTGGAATTTCACCCTTTGAATCCGGTCCGACATTCAATAAGAAATTCCCGCCTTTTGAAACGATCTCGGAGAGTTTCAGGATCAGATCTTTGGTTGACTTCCAGTTCTGATCATACGATTTGTATCCCCAGGTATCGTTCATAGTCATACATACTTCCCAGTGGCGTCCGGGAAAACCGGTTGCAGGAATAAATTGTTCCGGCGTCTCGGTATCACCGTTTATGCCCCCGCCCAAACGGTTGTTGGTGATCAGATCAGGATATTTTGCAATGATGGGAAGAAATTTTTCGGCACGTTCCTTAGTCATATCCACCGGTGTATCCCACCACAAAATATCGGGCTTATAGTCTGACAGAATTTCCTTCACCTGCGGAACGGCGATATTATCGAGGTAATCATCCATACTTCCGTCCTGTGCCGGATCCCAGTGTCCGCCCATGGCAGCCCCGCCCGGATGATTCCAGTCCTGCGCCTGGGAATAGTAAAAGCCGATTTTCATCCCTTCTTCCCTGCACGCTTTGACCAGCGGTTTCAGCAGATCCTTACCGTAAGGTGTCGCATCAACCACATCCCAGTCGGTGACTTTGGAATCGAACAAGGCAAATCCGTCATGATGTTTTGAGGTAATCACGATGTACTTCATCCCGGCATTCTTTGCCAGTCTGACCCAGGCTTCCGGATCATATTTTACCGGGTTGAATTCAGAAGCATATTTCTGGTACTCAGCCATTGGAATTTTGGCGTTATGCATGATCCATTCGCCGATACCGGGAATTTTCTCACCATGGTATGTCCCGGCAGGCACGGAGTAAACACCCCAGTGAATGAACATGCCGAATTTAGCATCGGTCCACCATTGCATGCGGTCTTGGGTATTGGTTTGTTTTGATTCCTTTTTTTCAGATGTTGAACAGAACGTGAGTAAAAGCATTACAGCCAGACCAAATGGGGAAGATGAATTTTTTCATGGCAGGTCTTTGTTTTTTTTAATGGATAGTGGCAAGGTTTAGGCGTCCCTAAATTAGAAATAAATTCAAAAAAATAGCCGGTCTGCTTTCAATTTCTGTGAGCTGCGATTTAATTTACGTTCAACCGCTATTGCTTAAACGCCTGACAAGTATCAAAGTAAATGGCTTTCCCGGTTGACGGCCTTAAACAATGGATAGGGAACAAGTAATTTGAAAAATCAACGGGACGGAGTACACCGTCCCGTTGTATAACCAACAATTTACCTGGCAATAATTATATTACCAGTTAAATGTTTCCCTTCGGAGGTGATTACCATGCAATGGTAAACACCGGTTGGCAGTTGGCTGACTGATATTTGTTGATGACCGGTAATGTCGGAGGATAAAACAACCCGGCCGCCTGTATCGAAGATCCTCAGAAAGGCGCGTTCCCCGGCAGCCTTCGGATCAATGGTAATAAAATCTGAAGCAGGATTTGGCCAGACAGATAATTTTTCCCGGATAAGATGATTTTCCGGAACGCTTGTCACATAATCCGAATAATAGTAATGCGTATCTGAGGGATTAATGCCCGGCTCATTATTCCCGGTTAAACTTATGACGATTTTCTCAGAAGGTGCATTCGTTCCGGATAACGCAAACCTCGGCCACATAACATTTTTACTTTCGATGGATAAATCATAATTCCACTCTTCCCTAAAATAAGGCTTCCAGTTATCCGTAAATGTTATATCGTACAAATAATTTTCATGATAATCCAGGTTCCCTTCCGGAGTAAACATATAGGCATCTTTCCAGCCCTGGTTTTGATCGTAAAGAATAAGGGATTTATTCGTTATACGATTATTTTCATCAAGGTCGATACTACGATTAATGAATATTTTCCACTCTTCCGATTCCTCAATCCAATGGTATAATTTCTGGTCTGTTAACAGTGTACCATGAAATTTTTGTAAGTCTTTTGCTGATTTTATCCAGGTTCCTTCCGGTTGTGAGGCAACGTAAGTGATGAATTTCATTGAATCCGGTGTCGAATATTCAAAAACCGAGTATACACTGTCCCTCCAGCTGCTGTTATTCAAATCCCAGTAACTTATCATCCGTTGCATGGCAAAGTCGGCTGTGGGATAGATATCCCGGGTCTTCATTTTATTCACAACATCCCAATCAGACTGGTTTGAATTCCAGATATAGTTTTCAAGGAAGTAGGTACTATCCTTAATTGTAATGATTGAATATTGCACACGCATACTATTCGGTTCCCAGTCATTGAGGTCGTTGTTCCAGGAAAAGTCGACGGAAGTCTCCCGATTATCTTCTTCCTGATAAAAAGTCATGCTTTTTTGCTGGCCAACCCAAGATTCATCCCATAGGTACAGGTATGTATAAAGGGTATCATTAATGGTGATTGTTTCATACTTATCGTCGGTTCCCAGTCGGCTCCATTGAAGAGATAGGAAATGATTCTTGCATCATTCCCCTGTTCATCGTACGTATATTCAGTTTTAGAAGAAGGACTCCAGGGATAATTTATTTTATACCTGGTATACTCCGTTTCGACAGCAATTTTTTCAATATCTGTGTAATAAGTATACTCCGTTTTATTTCCTTCCGAGATCGTTGAGTCGAGTTTATAAGTAAGCTCTTCGCCCCCTGTCAGTTTAGCGGGAGGATTCGGGAATTCCCTGACTGGCAGGAAATAACCGGCGGGGTTATTTGCGGGTGACAAATTGGTTTCATAAGGAAGAATCTGTGCATTAAGGCCGGATGACAGCAGAATTAATGCAACCGGAACTTTATATATAAACCGGGCAATGACATTTTTTTTGTTTTTCATGGCAGTAAGGTTTTTGCTTGTAAATAGTGTTTATTTTTTACTCTCTCCCGAATTTCTTCGATGAGCCATTTATCTGATTCAGGGTTTTTAAAAAAATACGGATCCGTTGAAAGCTGATCGTTAAACGTTATTTTTTGGTCTTTTGGATTTCTGTTTTTGTCAAGTTCATCGAGTAATTCAAGTCTCACAACATCGAACCATCTTCCTTCCGGCTCCATGCTGAGTTCCCAGGCACGTTCCCGGATGATACTGTTTAATAATTGCTCCCTGCCGGTATTTGCAGGTAAATCAAAGTCAGATTCTGTATGAATATCGACATGATTAGCCCGTCGCCTGATCCTATTTATGACATCAATAACATCGGCACCGGCATCCCCGAGGCATGTTTTTGCTTCAGCCCAGGTAAGCAGGGTCTGGGTGTAGCGGAGAAGCGTCAGCGGGATCTCTGTCCGAAGAGGATTCTCGTTTAAAGCAGACGAGTCAATATGTGATTCATCAAGCCACTTTTTGTAGAAAACGGTAGTGGCGAAATCCCAGTAAGTAATCGTGGAATCCACGGGTTGTAATTTGTACTGTATACCATGTTCCCCGGGCAAGGGTAATCGACCGGTATAAGTTCCGGATATCAGCGTAACCTGCTTACGGTAATTATCAGGGAAGTTGAAAAAGAAGATTGAGTTAAGGGACATAAACCCCCTGGTAAACATAGATCGAATCACTTTTTACGGAAGTGACCTTCCCCTGGCATATTCGGTTGGTAATGCCGTTTTTTTTGCTGAAATATGTTCCGAAGATGATTTCATGATTTTGTTTTGAAGAATTCCACAGGTTGCCAAAATCTTCTTCAAACGCGTACCCGTATAATTCATGATTTCTGATCACATCTTCCGCCCGGTCGGCTGCCAGGGCATATTTATCATTGTCGAATACCGGGTATCCGGCCCATGACAGGTACAATTCTGCCAACAAGGCACTGACCGTTCCCCTGTCGGGCGTTTCGCCCGGAATTACTTGCATGCGCAGCTGATTCAGGCAGGTATTCTTCAGCTCTCAGGAGAATTTCTTCCGTTTTTTCGTATATCCGGGGTTTATCCAGATAGCTTACCTGATAATTGACTTCATAATTATCAATATATGGCGGATCATTGAATAACCTGGATAATTTGAAGTAACAGTAGCCTTTCAGGAACAAAACCTCGCCATAAAGTGCTTTATCCGACACCGGATCCAATTCGTCCAGCAATTTGTTAGCCGAAATAATTGCACGGTAAATATCCTGAAAGAAATTCCCGAGAATACTTTCCAGGTTACAATTACCCAATTCACAGCGATCAGACAGGTAGGAAAATACATTGACATCATCAGACCTTGAAAGCAGGTAGAATATAATACTGGTTATGTACTTCCGAAATAAGATAATAAATCCCATTGACCATTTTCAGATGTTCTTCAGCGCGACCGCCAGAGACCGGAAGGCTTTCCGGTTCTGTCTTCAAAGGCTCACAGGAAACACTCGAGAGACAAGTCAGCAAAATCAACAATATGACATATTTTAATTTACCGTGCATCAGAACTGCAGATTAAATTTTATATAGTATGACCTTGAGTTAGGCCAGGCTCCAAGGTCGATTGCATTATCCGTGAAATTATTATCGGTATATATGGTTGCCTCCGGATCGTAGCCGCCGTACCTGGTAAAAGTAAAGAGGTTTTCCACGCTTAGGGAAATGGCCAGTTCGCCGGTTTTGGCTATTTTTTTGGGAAAATTATAGGTAAGTGTGAGAGTTTTTAGTCGAATAAAACCGGCATCCTCAACAAAGAAGGAGGATTCGTACAGGTAACTGTTCTCCATATACCTGAGTGAGTCTGATACAATCGATTGGACATCATGGTTTGTTCCTGTAATATAAGTTGTTGCCCTGGTACTGTTAAACTTTTGGTTACCAATAACCGCATACCACAACATGCCTATATCAAACCGCCCGAAATGAAAAGTATTAAACCAGCTCAACGTAAAGTCCGGCAGACTGTTACCAATAGCCTGTTTATCCGACTCCGTCAATTGATATTTATCGGTTGTATCCGTTTTTTCATATTTCATGCCAGCGGCGACCAGTACTTTGTTTCCCCTTTCATCGGTGATCGTTCCTTTTTGTCTGGCTTCTTCTTTCTCTTTCCCGCTGGCAACGCCTAGTACTTTGTACCCATAAATATTTCCCAGGCGGCCTCCTTTAACCAGGGTGAAATCGGGAATAAGGATATCAGAATTTTTAAAGTACAGGGTATCGTTTAAATCCAGCTTTGTGATATACTGGTCAGTTTGTGAGTAGCTTATCCTGGAAAGCCAGTTAAAGCGCGAATTATTTACCGGTTGTATTTCAAGGCACAGTTCCCATCCATGATTCTTCATAACCCCAAAATTCACGACCATATAGCCTCCGCCGTAAAATGTTGGTATCTGGCGTTGAAGCAAAAGATCCCTGTTAAACCTTACATAATAATCCGCACTGAAAACGACCCGGTTTTTTAATACTGAAAATTCAAGCCCATAATTTGTTTCCCGTACTACTTCATTTTTTAGTTTTTTGTTGGATAAATTTGAGATATAAGTGGCAGGCTGAACTTCATGCCCGCTGTATATGGCAATGGCTTGGTTATACAAATCATTGTTCAGGCTGTTTAAGGGAGAGTTCCCGGGTATACCCAATCGGCAAGAGGTAAAAATAGTCCAGTACCTTCAGGTTGTTTAGTACCCTTTCCCGGCTTATGTGCCATTTCATATCAACGGATGGAAAAAGTTTTGAAACGGAACCATTTACGCCATTTTTGAGGGTACTGTAATTCAGCAGGCCGGTAATACTGTATTTATTTCGGTATCTGTAATCTAACCGGCCGATGAATGAAGAAATTTTCCGGACTGCTGATCCATCCATCCCGTAAATAGCCTGGGATCCTTTGATATAGGTATCTCTTGTTTTACTGATACCGTCAATTTCAATATTCTGTGTTGAATCCACCTGCCACCATGTTCCGTCGACGTAACGGCTATATGTTCCCCGGACGAACAGGCGGTGCTCATCGCGGCGCGTTGCCCATTTTAAATCATACTGTTGGTTTAACAGGTAGATGGCTTCATGGTCTGACAAAAAAGAGCTACCGGCATTGTTCGCAGTATTATGATACATACGGTAGGAGCCGGCCAGCAAAAAGGCTAAGGACAGATTACTGGAAAATTTTGCCATTCCCGAAACGTTCATTGCCTGGGAAGTTATTTCCTGTTTCTTTGTATGTTGCAGGAGTGAATCGAGGTTCAGCGTGGTGTTTGATAAGATGGACAGGGAACCTGAGGGGTCAAAATCGCTTACATCAGGATTATAATAAAGCCTTTTTTTCTTTAGCAGGAAAGAGTCGGGTGTCGCATTAAATCCCGGCTCTATATTGATACCCTTATAAATCAGGCTGTTTCCGAGATAATTTTCGAGGTTATTTCGGATGGACTGACGGCTCGCCCTGTAGGTCAGATTCATCCCGAACCGGCTGTTAAACTGCCTGTTCAGGTTGCCATGAAAAGCATACCTTCGATAATCTGAATTTTTTACTACACCCTCGTTCGTAAAGACATTCCCCGAAAGGTAAAAATTAACATTTTTTATCGCTCCCGATCCGGCTAACTGATATTCATTTAATAATCCGGTACCAAACAATTTGTTATGCCAGTTGGTGGAGACCGGATTTCCATTGATACTACCTAGATCATAAGTATATCCCAGGCACCTTCATTGTCTTTATACCGGTAAAACCAGGGATTAACCAATGTATCGTGTACGTGTAATGTATTGAAGAAATCGTTGCTGTTCATTAAACGATACCTTTGGCTCATCTGCTGGATGCCAAATCGGGTTGAAAATTGCAGATGTCTTTCCCCGGTTGATTTTTTAGTGTTGATGACAACCACACCGTTACCTCCCTGGTAACCATAGAAAGCGGTGGAAGCCGCATCCTTAAGCACAGTTATCGACTCCACGTCAAAGGGGTTCAGGTCAGCCACACCGATCGACCGCATATTCAGCACCGGTACAGGTTCGCCGTCGATAATATACAGGGGCTCTGCACTGGCCATGATTGAATTGATACCCCGGATCCTTATCCTGTTCTGATCGCCGGGGGCCCCGGAAGTCTTTGTAGCCCAGAGACCCTTGACTGTGCCGGCAAGGATATCGGTGATGTTATTTACATTTAATACCCGGATTACATCCGATCCGATTTTTTCTTTTGAACTTCCAATCTCCGAATCTGCATTATTCCGTTGCCTCCTGATCTCAACTTCACCAATATTTTTTGATTTTTTCTTCAGGCTGAAATCAACGGTTTTATCCGAATAAAGCGAGACCGTCTGTTTACCGGTCCGATAACCAATAAAACTACAGACGAGAACATGAACACCAACAGGTGCCTGAAAAGCATACTGCCCTTTTTCATCCGATACGGCCCCATTGTTCGATCCCTCAAGATAAACAGACGCGCCGGCCAGGGGAAACGCTCCAATTGTGTCGGTGATGATCCCTGAAATGGTCTGCTTTTTTGTCGTATTCTTCATTTTTATAAGAAGGTAATTCTCACTGATGGTTATTTCCAGGGGCGAATTTTGATTCAGGTATTTAATCAAAATCATCAGTGGTATCTTTTTCCCGGGAAGGGTTATATGCTGACTGAGAGGAATGATCTTCCGGTTATAAATCAAAACATATTCCGACTGGTTTTCAATGGCGGTAAGAATGTCTCCAAGGCTCTGTTCATTTGAATCAAATGAAATATCAGAATCTGAATGACAGGCATTATTCTGGCTGTAGCAGTTTGCCGAAGAGATGCTAAAAGGAAAAACAGAAATTTATATATCACG
This sequence comes from uncultured Bacteroidales bacterium, assembly GCA_963764345.1. Taxonomy (GTDB): domain Bacteria; phylum Bacteroidota; class Bacteroidia; order Bacteroidales; genus DASQZK01. Next base: position 64,687 of record CAVXSF010000011.1, read on the forward strand.
CGGTTTGACATGAGAAAATTTCTGAAAAATGAGTCACTTGTTTTTATTTCCCGTACGCTTCATACTTTCCGTCTTTCTCCACAAATTTCAAATCCAGTGTATATCCGATCATCTTTAAAATATTATCCAGTGATTCGGATTTAAACTGCGCTTTGAGTTCATAATTTCCTGAATCAGGTACATGGTTATCGATTGTTACATTAAAATGATCGCTCAAAATTCTAAGCACTTCAGTCAACGGCGTATCATTAAATATCAACTCGTTGGTTTTCCATGCGAGGTAATTAGGATCCGTGTTCATGCTCACCAGGGCGGTTTTTGCGCCATCCGGAAGAACAGCCTTTTCGCCCGCTGTCAGTTCAACCATGCGGTCCTTTTTTCTGAAAAAAGCCACCCGGCCTCTTTGAACGATAACTGACACAAAATCCTGATCTTTTCCGGCATCGACCAGGAAGGCCGTACCCAATACTTTAACTGTAGCAGATCCTGCGCTTATGCTGAATGGTTTAAGAGTATCACGTTCGATATCAAAAAAAGCTGCACCGGTAAGCATTACCTCCCCTTTCCGTTTTCAGAAACTGACGGTGCAACCTGAGGGAACTATTCTGGTTGAGCCATACCTTGGAATGATCCGGCAGAAGGATCTCCTTTACGGTATCCTGAGACTGGTAGAATGCTATCTCCTGACCATTGTACTGCCTGTATTGAACATATTTCCGGGCGCCGAAAGAAAAGGCAAGTATTAAGGCCAAAACGGCAGCAATGCGCCAGTAGCGGTTCAGATGCAAAATGCCTGTCTGTTGTTTGCCTTGCCTGCTGGTGGTATTTTGTTTTACATATTACCAGGCCCTGGCCGTGTCGGGATTAAAATCTGAAAAGGCATTTTTTGATTTGTCCCAGTAGACCTGAATTTTTTCTACTTCCTTCCTGTTGGATTCCGATTCTTCAATCCAGGCTTTAAAGATTTCCTCTTCTTTTCCGGTTAAAGAATGCGTAAGAAACTTTGCGATGAGTTCGTATTTTGTATCCTGTGACATACCACCTGGTTTTTATGGTATGACACAAAAAAGAGAGACAGCCCCCAAACGGAAACAGGATTTTTTTACAGCGAATTAAAAATCTTCATCAATTCCGGCAGGAGAAGGGGAAGGGCAACCGACCATTCATTTTCGAGGTGGGCCCTGATTTTCCTTAGTGCAATGGTAATTTGATTCTCAACGGTTTTTACGGAGATATTCAGTTCTTCGGCGATCTCACGGTTTGTCATACCGCTGAAACGGCTCAGGGCGAATACCGCATAGCATCGCTCCGGTAATAATTTCAGGCTGTCATTCAGCACACGTTCAAGTTCAGCGGTGGTCATTATTTCGTGAGGACCCTCATGATCTGAAATAAACTCCGGTCCGGTACCTGAATCATCCAGAGAATGGATCTTTTGAAAAGCTTTTTTCAGCTCATTAATACACCTGTTCCGGACCGCTTTGTATAAATAGGCTTTAATCGATTGGGAGATGTGTATTTCCTCCCTCTTTTCCCAGAGCCTGATAAATACTTCCTGCACAATTTCCTCGGCAAAGGCTTCGTGTCGTACAAACCTGACAGCATGGAAGCATAATTCCCGGTAATGCAGATTAAATAGTTTTTTGAAGGTAAGTTCGTTAATTTCGGGTTTGTCCATGCCTGATCATTTCTCAGTAAGAGCGTTGATTTATCCGGACAAAAATAAGATATAATCAGTAAGAACAAATAATCCCTTCTGAAATCAGAGAATCGCCAGCCAAAGTAAATTAATGAAGTTTTGAAGGATGGGTTCAGGTTGGGAGTGAGGAGTGAGGAGTAAAAGATTAGTGAGTAGAGATTAGTGAGTAGAGATTAGTGAGTAGAGATTAGTGAGTAGAGATTAGTGAGTAAAAGAGATTAGTGAGTAGAGATTAGTGATTAGAGATTAGTGATTAGAGGAGAGAGAAGAGAGGAGTAGGTTGTTCCGTATCTTCTAAAATAAAACTTGAATAAAAAAGATGATTTAAAACAGAATCCGTTAGTCATCAAATCTCATCAACCTTTACAGATATTCTTTTGACTGAGGAAATATAAACGGCTTCCTGAACGATAAGACTTTTCAGGTAGTTTTCCCCGTTAGGTTCAAAGGGTTCACCGGAAAGCATTTTATCGATGAAGTGTCTTTGAGTAAAATACACGCAATCGCCTGAAAACTCAACATTTTCATGTGGATATGTATGTTCGGTTTCCTGTTTGCCCAGTTTCTGAACTGTTAGTGTTCCGTCCCCGTATAGCCTTATGCTCCCGCCGGTTCCTTCAACCAGAAATTCTCCGAAAGTATATCTTGGTGACGGGTAATTTGGTTCATTATACCTGTTGGCGTCCCAGTATCCGATTGTACCATTTTCAAACCTAAACATTACATTGGCGGCATCTTCACCTTTGATCAGGGGATTCACTTTCCGGAGAATAGCATACACTTCACTGATCTCACCGGCAAGGTAACGGTAGGTGTCGATAAAATGGATGCCATTTTCATAAACCAGAAAACGGGGGTACTCCCTGAAATAAGGCTGACGAGGAATATAGGCATTTTCTCCCCAGCCGTCCCCCATTCGCGAACGGAAACTCAGCATATGAATTTCACCAATCCTATTTTGATCGGTCAGATGTTTGATTTCCCTGTACCAGGGCTGGAACCGCCAGTTTTCATGTACCATGAACCTGACACCTTTCTCCGAAGTGTATTTCACGATCTCCCTGGCTTCTTCCAGGGTGGGTGCAAGGGGTTTCTGACAAATGATGTGAATGCCCCGGTTGGCAGCTTCCCTACACATTTCCAGGTGTGTGGATGGAGGTGTTATGATGTCGACAATATCCGGCTTTTCACGATCAAGCATTTCCCGGTAATCGGTGTAATGATTCGGGATGCCGCATTCACGCATGATCGGTTCTGCTTTGCTCCTGTTGCGGTTGCACATAGCCACAGTTCTGACTTCCGGGATACGTTTCCATGCCCGGTACTGAAAGCCGGCAAAGTAACCGGAACCTATTCCTGCAATGGTATACATAGTATTCCTTTTAGTTATAATTCTTTAATCATCAAAACTTTGTACCGGCAACACATCTGAGCTCCCCTAATGGATTTGCAGGCAGACAGGTTCTTTTCATCCGACATAATGCTCAAGGTGGATCTGACTGTCATGAATTGCCACAGCATTTTCATTTATTCCATCAATGGTTTCACAGGATCCATAACCATCCATGCGAAAATAGAAACCAGGCTCAGAAAAGCGGCAAGAAAAAAGAAGGGCATTTCTGAGCCTGTCCAAGCCAACAGATATGGAAATGCGAGTGCTGTGATGAAAGAACCAATATTTCCGGCCATGTTCATGGTTCCTGATACAGCACCGGAATATTCTTTACCAATATCGATACAAAACGACCATGAAGGGCTCAGTGTCATGTCAGCGCCAAAAATTGCGATGGAAAAAAACAGAATGTTGGTCTGAATATTACTCGCATATACAGAAGCGATCAAGCCGGTAATAACCAGTATGAAGCCGGCGATGGCCGGTAATCTGCGGCTTAGTTTCCATTTACCTGTTCTGTATATGCGGTCAACAAGCCAGCCCGAAACCCAGTTACCAACAGCTCCGGCCATCAACGGTGCCGAAGCGTAAAATCCGGTTTCCACCATATCAAGCTGATACTTCGCCTTGAGATGCGGGAATAACCAGGTGAGGCAGAAAAAGAATGTAAAGTTACTCCCGAAGTACTGGAGCATGGCCAGCCAAACATTACCCGAACGAAATAATTTTCCGGATGTTAAAGGTTCCTTTTCAGTGGCACCGACTTTCTGTCGATTTTCAAGGATATATTGTTTTTCTTCTGAAGGTACCCCGGGGTGGTCCTCCGGCCGGTCTCTGAAAAAGATGAACCATAATGCAGCGATGAGTATTCCAACCAATGCCTGCAAAAGGAAGGTTGTCCTCCATCCGAAAGATGAAATGATTAGTGCAACAAGTGGCAATGCGAACGCAGCTCCGATTCGTGATCCTGAGAAATTAATGCCCTGGACGAGACCTCTCTCTTTGATCGGTATCCATGAAAAGACGGCTTTGGAGATATTCGGAAAAGCACCGGCTTCTCCGACTCCGAAAAAGAACCGGATGAACAGGAGTGAGACATAATTCATGGCCAGGCCGGTCAATCCGGTGAATATTGCCCAAAACCCTATGATTGCAGTAAGAACCCTCCTGGGTCCGAATTTATCCCCCAAAATGCCTGCAGGAATCTGGAAAAGTGAATACCCAAGAGCAAATATGGAAAGAATCCACCCCATCTGCTGATCACTAAGATGGAGGGAAAGTTTTATAGATCCTTCTGCGGTTGATATACTCGAGCGGTCGATGTACATGAACAATGAAATAAAGAAGGTGCTTAAAACTAAAAGATACCGACGTGGAATATAGAATTTGGAAGACATAGTAATTTAGGTTAATTTATGGTATATCTCTGTTAGTGAGGTCTCTGTACCAACATTTCCCGGAAAAATGATGAATGGCAGTTCTCTGAATTTTCCACCTTCCCTGATTTTCCAGACCGGCACTCCAGGCAGAATCTGTCCGATCACTAAAGATTCCCTGATTTCCAAACCTTGCCTTGCTACGATGTGGGATGTGATACCTCCTTTGGTCAGTATAAAAGCAGGAGCAGAACTGATGTTCTTTACGATCGCCGCCAGGGTCCTGGCTACCACACCGCCTATTTTAAGATTATCCTCATCGCTGTTTCCTGTAATGAGTTTTCGACTTGTGTACAATACCAGATTCTGTGCTTTTTCGAGCCCTGAAGAAATTTTACGGACCATTTCCATGACATATTTATCTTCATTTTCCAATAGCAGCTTTTCGACATCGATGCGAACGGGAATGATACCATCTTGTTTCAACAGGTGATTCAATTGCAATGAGCTCTTATCTATATAAGATCCGACGATAAACAATGAACCTTGCTTTCCTGAAATGTTCAAATCATCTTTTTGCAACAGTCGGCCTAATGGAAGATTACCGATAGAATTGATAAATGAAGCAGCAGACCTGAATACAATTTGTCTTCCTTCTTCAATGGCCATCCTTGCTCCCTGGGCAAAGACGTCCAAATCAGTCTGGCTGATCGCGTTGACAAAACAGGTCGTATATTTTTTCTCAAGCAACTTTTCCTTTACATAAATTGGCCCTTTTATTCTCAAATCTGAAAGAGAAAAAGAATGGATACGGTCACCACCGATCTTTCCCCCTGATTTCTCAATAATGTATCCGGCAAGGTTTGAGGAACTAAAACCGAATACCCTGTCACGGGCATATTGGGTTTCCGCTGCAGGAATCAGGTAATCGCCATCCTGAACGTAATGTATATCGTTAAGTGTAAATCTGCCTCCCTGGAAAAAAGCAGGAATTAGACAAAGCAAAGCTTCCTTCATCTGAAGATTCTCAATGATGGCATCTGTTTCCTCAGGGAAATGTCCTCTGAGTGTGCTGTCACTTCTACTTATAACTAAAAATTCACGACCTGTTTCAATTGAAGCTGTTTGGAGATTCGATGTTATTTCCCGAATAAGCCTGACGGCCTCCGTGGCGACCATGCTCCGTGTATTGGTCAGGATGAAAAAAAGCGGTTCTTTTTCTCTGAACTTCTTTTTTATCTGAGGATACTCCCATTCCGTCAGCAATGGTATATTCTGAACGGTCTGACAACCGGTGGGGTCATCATCAAGAACCACAATAGTTTTTTCTTTAAAAAAGCGGAAATCCGGCAGTTTTGAGCTGTACTCCGGAGGCTGAAGAGCAAAGGCTGATTTATATTCCAGTCTGTTCATTCACAGGTCAGATTTTTCGGAGGAGGCACACCCAGTCCTTATCCGTGTCGGAGGGAGGAGGTCCGGTTGACACCACAATTCCTCCCTTAACGGTTCTCACATCACCCATTTGGAGTGCTCCGCCATGTCTCGGATCGTACCATGAAATACGGTAGTTTTGCCCGTCACCTTTCAGATTTAGATTAGAGAACCCTCCCTGAGGAATATAGACCACATAGATCTCCCCTTTATTACCATAGCAATATCCGTGATCAACCAGGTCATCCATACTTTTCATTTTGGTAAAGGGGAGGTAATTTTGGAAGAACTCAAGGGCATACCTGGTTTGGTCCCAGAGGTTTGCCCTTGATCGCCAGTTTTCACAGTTCAGGTCGTTATCAGGGTACCGGTAGCCAAAATACCATTCCACACCTGCGCCTCCTGCCATTAAATTCCCCCACAAAACCTCACCCCTGATAGTGTCATGATCCGGGTCCACATCGTCGGGCAGGGCACCCTTCCATGCCGGACCGATCTCATCAAGGCACACGACCCAGTTATGTCCGGAATCGGCCGACAATTTAAGCCATTTCAAAGTCTCTTCATGAGTATCAGCCGGATTACCGGCCTGAATGGAAGGACCGTCAAGATCCGGGAAACCAAGGTAAGGGGCTATGAGGTTGGTCCTCTCCGGTTCCGAGCTATGGGTATGAATGACAATGGGATGATGATACGGATCAGCGTTTCTAAGGTATTCAGCCATTTTCCTGGTATCTGAAACGGTCTGTCCGTAGGGTGTCCAGTTTGCCGGGCCATGTTCTTCACCAAGATTCCAGATTAAGGCCGGATGATGGGAGAAGCGGGCCACCAGTTCCTTCAGGTACAATTTTCTCTGCACATCCAGGTAGCCGGCGTCCAAAAGGCATTCGTTCTCTGTCTCCTGAAGCACCACATGCATCATAATACCCAGGCTGTCCATATGACAAAAGACCCTCTCCCACTGATCAAGTTTGGAACAGTCGAAACGATAACGTTCATTTCTACGGGTGTACGGCCATACATCATCACCATCACCAAGAATATTCATGGTCAGAAAATACACCGAATTCATGCCTTTTAAGGATAGATAGTTGAGAGCCCCGATGATTCCTTTCCCTTTACCGTCCTGCCAAACCGGATCACCTTCATGCCAGTCTTTGATGTGGCCGGAATAATTGTGCAATCCGGAATTCGGAGCGCTCTCTCCTTTTCTGGAAATGTTGGTGCCACCATACCATGTGCCGTCAAAATCGCTGTAACCGAGAAAATTCTCAGGGCTGTCGGCGCCACCTTTCAGAAAATATTCACCGCTACCGGCAAACCGCAGATAATGACCACCTGTAAAATCCAGTCTTCCCTTACCGCGAAAATCCCTGCCAGTCTTATCAGACGCGGACACAGTGAATTTACCGGTCATTCCGTCCGGGCCCAAAGGTGTTCCTGACCCGGGATCTTCAGAGACCGCAATGTTACGGCCTGTCCTGAATTCAATCTGGTATGTCCAGATGCCGGCAGTATCAGGAGAAAACAGGATCATCCAGGTATTTCCTGAAGATCCACCGGTCTCGGAAGCCCTTCCGTCAGCAGCGAAGTATCCCGGTACGCGGTAGATTTTCTCTCCATTAGTAAATGTGGCTTCAAGCCTGAAGTCGAGAAAGGGATTGGGTGTGCTTTGTTCAGAAAGCGCCGGACCATTTATTTCAAGGATGACTTTATGCCAGGTTTTCAGTTCCCCTCTTACTGTTACCACATTGGACCGTTGGCAGGAGATACCGGCAGTCATCAGAAGAGTAAGGATGAAAAAGGTTGTTCTGTTCATGTTTATGAATATTATTCAGGATCGGTTTTCATTCTTCAATGGCTATAGCCCGGACGGGTGAACCGTCCCCATCTTTTATTTTCAGGGGCAGGACTATGAGAGTGATGGTGTTTTGCTCTATGCTTTCAAGATTCGTCAGTCCCTCAATAATAAGGATGCCGGCCCCTAAAAGTATGCAATGAATATCATACAATTCACTCCGGTTGTTTACATCGGCAACCGAGGGAGGTTCCACACCAACAAGATTAACCTTGCGGTCCTTAAGCCAAAGGGCAAGTTCACGGCTTATTCGCGGCAACCTGTTGCGGAACATTTCCTTATCATGAATATAACGGCTCCAACCAGTATTGAGGATAATCCCTTCCCCTTCCCTGACAGATGAACGAATGTCTCCCAACATTTCCGGAGTGATCAACTGACCCGGTTGTATTCCGCTTAACCTGATGATGTGACAGTTACAGACAAACCGCTCAACAGGGATACGGTCTATCCCCGTATTGTTTATTTCCACATGCACCGGAGCATCCATGTGCGTACCCGAATGTGAATAAATATGCAGGGTGGTTGCATTCCAGCCATCGGTACCAAGCTTTTTTGCCTGTTCCTGCATGAAGCCAGGGAAACCTTCTTCGTATGTATGACTTAAGTCTATAACCCGGCGCATTTTTTACCTGATCCGTTTTATGATCTCTTTTACGATATCTTTTGTTTTAGAACTACCACCAAGGTCAACAGGCATAATCCCTGCGGAGAGTGTTTCGTCGGTGGCCCTTATAATAGCATGTGCAGCTTCATTTTCACCTAAGTGTTCGAGCATGAGTGAAACCGACCAGAGTGTTCCAACCGGGTTAGAAATATTTTTACCGGCGATATCGGGAGCAGAACCATGGATAGGCTCGAACATAGACGGATAATTCCTCTCAGGATTGATATTACCACTACCACCCAAGCCCAGACTGCCCATCAGCGCACCACCAAGGTCACTCAGGATATCTCCAAAAAGGTTTGAAGTGAGGACCACATCGAATATCTGTGGTCGCAGAACGAAATTCGCCGATGTGGCGTCAATATACATGTAACGGTGGGTAATATCCGGATATGTTGCGGCTACCTCCTTAATAACACGGTCCCAATAGGTCAGGCTGTTAATAAGCGTATTCGATTTGGTGACGGTCGTAACATGCTTTCTGCGTTTACGCGCAAGTTGAAAAGCATAGTGAGCAATACGTTCAATACCTCTTCGGGTGAACACACTGGTGTCGATGCCCATACCGTTTGGTCCGTCAGGCATAATCTGACTGCCAACCTGGACAAATTCGCCCTCGGTATTTTCCCGTACCACTACAAAGTCAAAAGGTTCTTCGGTCTTCAAAGGTCGGCTTACACCGGGCCATATTCTGACCGGACGGTAGTTCACGTACTGCTCAAAATTTGTTCTGACCTTAAAAGTATAATCTTTGGCCGGCAGGGTGTCGTCAACATCAGGCAGTCCAACGGCTCCAAAAAGGATGGCATCAAAGGATTTAAGCTTCTTAAGACCGTCATCAGGCATAAATACACCATGTTTTTTGTAATAACCGGCACCGTACGGAAATGAAGTAATTTCCAAATCAAATCCATAGATTTGAGCAACTTTGTTTAAGACTTCAAGCCCGGCAGGGACAATTTCATGTCCAATGCCGTCGCCAGGTACAGCAGCAATTTTATAATTCATTTTTTCTATGATTTTGAATATTCATTAATTCCTGTTCCAGAATATTTCTCGCTCTTCTTGAATGGTTCCTGACAAGCTGTTCAGCTTTAGTGCCATCTCTTTTTTCGAGAGCATCGAGAATTTCAATATGATCACTCAGCGATTCTTTAATAGGTAGTACAATTCCCCTGGGATAGGTCATGATCAGGACGTTTCCAATAGTATTCATTTTTTGGAGAATAATGTTTCCGCTAAGCCTGATAATGGTGTCATGAAGGATCTGATCCGCCTTTCGGTAAGAAACCATATCGATGTTATCAGCCTGCAGGTAAGGTTCAAATAATGCTTTCAGGCTCGTGATCTCCTCATCCGTAACATTTTTCGCAGCACGGCGGGCTGCAATCCCTTCCAGCCCTTCACGACATTCAAAAGCATCCATGATCTCTCTGATACTGTGTTTTTTGACAAAGATCCCTTTCCTGGGAATACTTTCAACAAGAAACTCATTTTCCAGCATCTGAAAGGCCTTATGAAGAGGCATTCTACTTATACCTAAAACTTTAGCTATATGCTCCTGTTTGATCTTATCACCGGGCGCAAGTTGTCCGGTGAGGACCATTTCCTTCAGCCTCTCATATACCTGAACACTAAGGTCGGTATAAGGTATGCGTATATCCTGATTCACTATCCGGATTTTTAATTGTATATTGTATACAATATTAAAACTATTTATTCATTCAGCAAACAATTCTGAGAAAAAAGTGGTCGGATATTTCTGGTGATGGGTTCACCCTCTGGAAAAAACAACATCTTATAGTACCCATTCTATCAATCGAGATTTCATCAACCAATATTTCATCAACAAGGTTCAAAACGAACCGAATAATGAATATTGAACAGGGGAATGATGTATCACAAAGGGCGTATTCTACTTCGACATTCGATGCTCCTAATTCTACAGCATCACGTCTTTATCAAACAACGATCAAACCATACCGCCTCTTTCTCAAAAAGTTACGGAAGCCAAAGCAAACGACTCTCAAACACCCCTCAACTCATCACCTTATCAGTCCCCTTGGATTTAATATGCCTGCCGATCTCTGGTACCCGGCCGGCGGTAGAATTGCCCCCCAGCAAGCCGATCAGATCGCTTTGCATTTTCATTATAAACCCGGCATGATTGGGGCCGATGTTGGTGTTTTTTATAAGAATATGAAAAATCTGAGTGAGTTGATGCCAGGATCAGAGCTAATATCATTTAAACCTGGTGATGCCCTCATCATGGGATCAGGAAAGGCTTATGGATTCGAAACGGGACTGCATCTGGACCTTCAAAGTATTAAATTCGATCTTTACTACACCTATTCCAAAAGCAGGCGGTATTTTGATGAGATCAATGGAGGGAATGCTTTTTCCCCACCTTATGACCTTCCTCACCAGGTCGATGTCAACCTGAAGGGGGATATCGGATCCTCCCTGTCATGGAACATTACCTGGTTCCTTGCCAGCGGGATGGTTACAACGATGCCCACAGGGTATGCTTTCCTGCCGCACGGAGGAGAGTCCATGCCATATCCCCTGTATACGGAACTATACAATTTCCGTATGCCGCCTTCCCACAGGATGGATGTTGCCCTGATATATAAAACGATCCACCCACACTGGGATGCCCGTTTGTCGACAGGTGTTTATAATTTGTATCACAACAGCAATCCTTATTTTCTTTACTTTACTATTGAAAAACTGTCGGGCGGAGACATTGAGGTTGTGCCGCGGAAATTGGCGATTTTTCCCTTCACTCCTTTTCTTAGTCTAAAAATAAACTGGAAATGAAATACACCGGGGTTATAGCAATCATAATATACCTGCTGGCTATGATCACATCTTCCTGTGAGCTGGATGACAACCTGGATATGGATCTGCCGGAAGGGGATCCCATTCTCCTGGTTGAAGCCTACCTGGTTGAAGGAGAGTCATTGAAAATACTTGTCTACCGAAGCAATACCCTGCAGGAACCCGTGCGGATGAATCTGATATGGAATGCTTCTGTTTATATTATCGAAGACAATGACAGCCTGAAACTGAAAAACATTATCAATATGGAACGCGCTACGGGGTATCTGTATAATTACCTGCTTGACACCCTTGTTAATGGTAGTAAAGGAGAATATAATTTATATATTGAAGGCGAAGGCTTTAAGCCTGTCAGCGCCGTATGCCGTCCGGTAGGGGCCGTTCACATTGAAAATGTCAGTTATCAGACTTCCGTGCTGGAGGTGAAAAGCAGGAACCTCGATGATCCTTCCGAAAATTATTATATGCTGCGATTAAACAGTTTTTCAGAGGGCTATCTCTCGGAAGTGAACCAGATCATTTCGGATCAGCATACCCTCCCGGAAGGGGATATTACAATTTCCTACCCATATGTGGAAGGAATTCAGGATTCTCTGCGCGTTGATCTTTACCGTATTGATTCCACCGCCTACGATTACCAAAGGAGTGTTTCCAATGCGCTGGGTGCCAACAGGGACCCCTTCACAGTCCCCAGTCCTTTCAGGGGAAACCTGGAAAATGCCTGGGGGATATTCACATGTATGAGCCGGGATAGTTATGTGTTGTATCCGGAAGAGTAGTTCTCCCACTGCACAACAGGCCCCGATTGTATTATTGCTTTTTTTCAGCGACGATCTCCCACATTTCCCGAATCTCCTTTTGGATCAACACTTTTACCATTCGACAAAGGCACCTATACTGTCATCCTTGATAATAAAAGTTATACAATGAACGATTCAAATGTCAGTGCAAAGCATTTTTTCATTTTAGCAGAACCAACTCTTTATGCAAACGATACAAATTTGGTTGAAATAAAACTTAATCATTAACTTAACAGGCCTGATTGTGCTATTGTCTGAGAACACCCATATCTCATGAAAATTGAAAATTCGATTGAAAGAACATTTGGTCCGTCGGTAATCTTCGCCGGGTATGTTTTAACCGTGGCCGGCATCCTTGCACTGACGCAGTCCCTGGCAGGTATCTTCCTTATCATTGCCGGAGCCTTTATCGCATTCTCCGTATCCGGTACGGTCATCGAAAAAGAGAAAGACAGATTAAAGTACTACACAAAGATCTTTGGAATATTTAAACAAGGCCGGTGGGAAAATCTGTCCGACTATCATGAGCTTACCATTACAAAAAACAGGAAGGTCAGAACCGTCCACAGTTTGAGTGACCGGACGATGGAGATAAAGGAAACTGGTTATTATATTTACCTGGTAAAAGCAAATCATCAGAGGGCAGTTCCGGTAAAGAGATGTAAAACACTTGAAGAAGCCCGAATAGAAATCAGGAAATTGAGCGAAGATCTTGAATTCCCGGTTGCTAAATTTTAGCCGTTGCAAAAAGAGCTGGTTAGAGAAAACATGTTGATGATTGCCGTTCAAGTAAGGTTGACTTAAGCCGGGAATAAATGAAAAACATAAGGCATTGTGCAATGGTTTTCATGAGTTTATTTATCATTGGGCCATTGGTCATTCCGGCACCTTCACCCCTGCCACTTTACCCAGCGCTGACTTCTTCCCGTTTTTGTAAAATGCCCTTACCTGGTATTCGTACATCAGCCCTTTATGAATGTTCTTGTCGGAATAGGTGTTTTTAGGCCTGTCAACGGATCCGATCGTCTGAAAGTTCCCGCCATTGACAGCCCGGTAAACCACATACCGGTAGTCCCCTTCTACCGGGTAGTTCCAGTTCACCAGTATCCCTCGCCGATCATCCGAAAGCGTGGCAAAAATGTTATTGACGGCCACCATAACGGGGCTGCCTGTAAATTTGAGTGTGAATTCCATAGAAAGAGGCGACAGATTCCCTGCTTCATCTTCGGCCCGTAATCGGTAGCTGTACTCTGAACCTGCGACAAGGCTTGTGTCGGTGAAGGTATGAACTCCTGAAGCCTGCGAAAAAATCCGGTATTCTGACCAGGGACCGTCATCCGTCCGCCGGCTCAGGATATGCCGGCTCACATCGTTGCTCATGCTCGGGATCCACTCCAGCCATATTCCCGAATCGGTGATCTTGTAGGATGAGATGACCGGAGAAAAAGGTGGAACAATATCCGGCTTTTTTAATTCGAGGATGGAAGAAAAATCTGAATAATTATAGGATACATCAACTGCTTTAACCCTGTAATAGATTTTTTTTGTCAGGGTCTTCAGTGAAATGGTATCGATGAAAACTGTGTCCCGCACGGGTTTTGGTGTCGTACTCGAAAATACATGAGTAGAGTCATTGGCGAAGTAAATCATGTAGCCAGCCAGATCCGGCTCCCTGCCGAGTGACCATGTGACCCTGACGATGCCTGAGCTGTCAATGGATCCGGAGAGTTTAACCGGAGGCGCCGGTGGTACGGAATCAATGATCATACCATATGAAATCAGTGAAACATTTCCGTTTCCTGCCGTATCAATGGCAGCGACGACATAATAATTCGACGTTGACGGATCTGCATTCTCATCCGTCCACGACCGGGTTGAGGGTGGCAGAGGTTTATCAAACAGAGGTACAAAATCATCCAGAGAAGTATGACTTCTTCCGATCAGAAATCCTTTCAGATCTTTTTCCTGTACCTTTTTATCCCAGGTAAGCCTCATCCTGGGGCCTCCCAGGGAAGTGGCTTTCAAATGTTCCGGTGCTGAAGGCGGCGTTTTGTCACGGCCCATGGCAACAATGGGATCTGAGGGCTGGCTTTCTTCGCCAAAAGAGGTAATCCCCACAATCCGGTACCAGTAAGGCTTGTAATTTTCCTGCAATGAATCCCCAAAAATGATAATATTGCTTTCCTTCCTGACATCATTTTGCGGATTGATAAAAGGGACTGAATTTAACTTCTTGTAGCTTCTCCCTTTATTGTCTGACCTTTCAATCCAGTAAGCGGTAAACAGTCCTTCATGGAACTCCCTGTCCCACTGAAGCTGCACCAGGTTTTCCGTCTCAATGGCTCTGCTTATAAATGGTTTAGGAACTTCTGTGACATCCTCGCTGTTGACGACAAAATAACCGGCATCAATCTTATACACTGAAGTGTCGACGGGGCAGCTGACACGGTAGATGTAGGTTTTTCCGCGTTGTATGTTGCGGTCAACATATCGAAGTCCGAGAGCATCGGCTGTGATTGCATTCATATCGGCCGCAAGCAGGGCGAACGACCACCGGTTTGCAAATTCATCGGCCATTTCCACAAAACCGGCGCCACTCCCTGAGAACGATTCCCCGTAGAGAGCCTGGGCAGCGACGGCGGCAACAGGGTTGTCAGACTTCTCACCGGCGATAGCTGCCCATTGATCGAGTGGCCAGGGTTTGATAACCGGCTCATTCAGCTGCCGATAGGATGCAGGGTCAAAACTTCCGGTATCCGGAACCAGGGTACGCTCAATCACATAGCCATACTTGTTTGCAGTTGTCCATGCACCTGGTGCATCAGGGGCCCAGCGCAGAACAATACTGTCGCCATATGATTTTGCACTCAGCTGAAGATGTGCAGAAAAAGGTTGTGCCTTTTGTTTCCCGGCCTGGGAATAACCCTCCTCCTGCATCAGAATGATCAGAAGAGGGAGAATGAAGATGACTGTTTTGGTTTTCATATCTTTTGGTTGTTTCCTTTTACAGATTAATAAAGTGTTCCGGTTGCCGGCGTCACCCGTTCGGCCATCGATCCGCTGTAATTAAAAGTCCTGACAATGGGACCTGAAGCCGGCAACTGACTGCCTGATGATGTTGGAATACGGTAAGAAAAATCGATCCCATAAAGTCCGCCGGTAAGCCTGAATTCTCCCACCGACATCCGGAGCAGGTGGTTCAGGTCATTCAATAGTGCCGGATCGCGCGCCCTGAGGGCATTCATATTTAATGGCATACCAACTACAGTTGATGATAATACCCTGCTAACGCTCGACTTAAACTGATTGAAATCAAGCATGACGTAATTGCTGGTCTCGTATATCAGTCTGAAATTCGACGGGTCAGCTGCAAGAACAGCGGCAAAGGCGGAAACCTGGGAACGCGATGGTCCGGAAAGTGAAGTTGAATGGCCGTTCAACATGCCTGTAAGACCCGGGTTAGCCGTTAGCTGAGCCGCATATGGATTTGTGATACCTGTATGGCTTGCTGATCCCACACTTCTCTCAACATCCGATTCCGAAAGCGGAGACTGGACAAATCCCGGACCGACGCTGACGGCATCGACCGGTGGCCGGCCTTTGTGATGCCTGTTCAGTGAAGATACATCTCCAATGCTTAACATAGGCTGCGAGGCAAAGAACCGTTGCAGCCTGTCGGACAAATTATAGATGTAAGGCACCGGTTTTGACATATGATACGTATAGGTGAACGGTGCTGACAATCCGAGCATTGGTTTCAGTACTTCCGTCCCGTTTTTGTATAGCCCGTTAATTTCAAAGTCATCAAAATATTCCGTGATCACCGTACGAATATTAAAGATCTCAGCGATCAGGATATTCTGGTATTGAGCATTCAGCGTGGAGGTGGCCAGCTTATCTCTCAGGGTGTTAAATCTGCTCGTCTTGAAATAGTAGCTATACAGCAGGAATTCATCCCGGTTTACAATGTTTGCAGGAAGCAGAACCCCTGAGCGCTGAACAGTCGTACTGCTCTCACCAAAACTGAAGCGAAGTGGCGTCAGTGCCACAGCCGTCGGACTATGGCTCCCTACGGCGACCGTTGAAAGGTCGCCGAGCCTTGCCCGGGTTTGTTCTTCGGGAGATGGTATCCGTCGGCGGATCAGTTGCACAGCGTACATTTTACTATTATCGAGTGTCGGCAGATTGAAATCTACAAACATACCATGGGAAGTAAGCGGAGTTTCGACCGGCTCCCCGTCGGGAATGGGCTTGAACCTGGCAATGTATGTATATCTCTCGCCCTCCTGTGTTGCATAGAAAAGATAACTTTGACCGGCACTGAGAAACCGGAGAATTCCTTTATGACCCTGCGTTTCGCCCTGAAGGAAAAACTGTTGGTTTTCCACCGGATAGGTGAACTTCACATTCTCTGGTACGATCACAGCAGGCCTTTCCTGAGTCGTAAACGTCACCTCACGTTCCTCCTTCCATCTCTCAGAACCTTCCATCACAGGTCGGATGGACCCGTCCCTGAAATATTCATTAGCCTGCACAGTAACTGTTATTTTATAGGTTGTAGTCGACTCGAGAGCTTCATCGAAGACGAAGGTTGCAATGCTGTTCCTCTCACTCATCTCATGATGCCCGACCACGGAATCCGCTGAACCAACATTTTTTGACAGCCGGAAAGTAGAGATGTACGGCTTAAAACGTCTGGTAAGGGTCGGATCTTCATCGGTACCTGCCGGGAATTCAAGTATCCGTTCCACCGGAAGGTTAAACGACACCCTGGGCTGTTCAAATACGCTTACGGGACTATCCTCGTCCTGCGGACGGATATCGGCAATAAACTCAATACCACTGAATGGATTAGCATTCAGAATAGTACACTTTTGTCCAACCTCAACTTTGAAATTACACTGTCCTTCAACGAGGCCGTTGAGCACGCTGTAATGAAGTCCGGCCCTTCCCGTGAACCATTCGGGGTTGGGAAGTCCGCCGCTCATCATTATGGCGGCTTCCAGACTTATAAATGGGAACTTCCCTTTGATAAACCATAAATCGACCTTGACGCCCATCTCACCAAAGAGTCCGGCATACATCTGCCCGGTGGCGTACCAGTTATTAATCCCCGGGGCAAGCCCGGTTTCATCGCAGATCGCGGTTATTATCCTCAGTGACATTGATATCAAAGCCAAGCATGACCCTCAGGGTGGCATAGAAGACAGCAAAATCCATTTCTACGCCCATATCGAAGTACGTCCCAAAAGCAAAGCCACGTCCCGAATTATATCCTGCCTGAGAAGCATAAATTGTTCATGGATGCCAGCTGTGATGAAACTGCACCTTCTGTGCCGAGTCGGCCCGCACCACTTCCATACAGCAGATAACGGATCTCCTCAGGTGGAGGAGGCAGCACCGAAGGAATACCATAACCGACCATCAGGTAAGTCAACAAATTTGCATCGATCGGACCCCAGGTTAATGAAAGCCCTGCACGCTGCTTCCGGCATCTCACCCATGTAGAAATACCATTCGTCACGATCAACATGGAAGGTGGCATTGACAAACTTGTTGCCAGTCCCGCTTACCGGTCAGAATATCAAATACATTCGCATATATATTGAACTCACCGTGGAAATTGGCATTGCCGTCAGCCGGCATATGATAGGCGATGCTGACATCGGCCCATACTTTTGCCGACGAGCGGTCGCTCAGGGAAGCCATAATGTACCCGTTGGCAGTGATGCCGATATATGCCAGGCCGCCCGCATCGGTGAATTCCGCTGCAAGGGTGGCATCCATGTTGAATGTCTCGCTGGAAGGCTGGGTCCCGAGAACGGCTGTCAACTTCATGCCCAGGAAAGTATGGAAATCGGGGAGATACCGTACCGATGTCCTGGAGCTCTCTCCTCCCCCTGAGCCACCTTCCAGTGTTGATGAAGCCGATGGCAGTGATGTATCTTGATTCGCATATGATGATATGCTCCTCCACCAAACCCATAAATACCGAAGCCGGAGAATATTGGCACACCACCGGGGAAGGTCACCAGTCCGTCAACAAACCAGTAGTTGAAATAATCTTCCGTATCATAGGTTGCCGTCGTGGAATTCCGGATGGTTCCAAACATAACGGTCAGGCTGGCTCTCAGGTCCATTGGGAGAGTTACATCCAGGTATCCGCGAATGCCGTTACCATAATCATCGTCGTTGCGATAAAAGTCAAGTTCACCAGCCAGCCGGATGCTGCTTATGGTCTGTTCGATCCTGATCGAATTCAGATCCACACCATCGAAAGCCGCACTAAAGCTTCCATCTTCAAAGCTGAGGCGACCGAAAACACCAAATCCAAAAGTCGCACTGAAATCACCAAGTACAAGATCAAGGTCGAAGTCGATGCCCGGGCGAGAAAGTTCATTAAGGTTCAGCCCGATATGATGAATGTTTACAGGAAATCCCGACACACTCTTCTGAGGGCTGGCATCTGAAAAATACACGGTGTCGATATTAAAATGAGGATCGGATGTCGAGAGTTTCAGACCCTCAAAAACGATGCCTTTGAAATCGAGTCCGGGTATCGATGATGTCTCATTTCCAACGTTACCGGTTATGCTGATATCGCCACTGAGGTTTGTCGAAACATAGCTCGAGTCGCCAACCTGTAACCTGATCTCGGAGTCGGGCCGTAAGTGAAGCCGGGCCGCCCACATGGGAATGGTAAGGGTATCGCGTGCATAGACACGACAGAGATAATTCAGATGATCGTCCCTGTATGTCAGGGCCATGTGGTAATCGAGGTTCTCACCCTCCTCAAATACCGGAATGGCCAGTTTACCCGATATACCGCCTTCCCTGAAGGTATTGGAAACGAAGTCGATGTTTATGGTGTCGAGCGACAATCCCCATCCCTTAAACGATCCTCTCTCAATGGGAAGAATATTGGTAGCCCGCAATGAAGCCGTAATACCCGTTGCATCGATAATGACATTGTGAACACCGAAGGCCACCCGGTCGGATGCGGTATTGTCTTCGAACTGACCTGGTGTCCGGATCTCGATAGCTTCCATGTAAAATCCCTGCCAGGTATTTCTCATTCTGCTGTCACCGCTGGCAAGCGTTGGATCCCCGTAAGAATCGGGGAAAGTAAACCCCGGGGGATTCTCAAGATCGGAAAGATCGAGCCAGGCATTGGAGCCTACCCAGCCCCAACCATCAACTCCAACGACCTGAAATGGATCAATGGTTATGGAGGCCATGAAATTGTTGCCACGGCAAGCTTTCAGTGAAAAAGATCCGGTAACAAAACCTTCACCCTGGGTTCCGTCTTCCTGGTCGGGCACAAGCATGGTCCTTGGGAACGTCACTTCACCCTGGATCCGTGCACAAAGAAATCCGTGGCAGTCCCAGCTGACGTAACATGACGCTGTGGTATCGGCTGTTTCGGCGCCTTTAAAAGAAAACTTCGTATCACCGTCCTGGAACAAGTCCCAGTCCCTGGCCAGGTAAAGTCGCCCTCATCGCCCAGTCCTCCCGGGTTGATGCACAGATCGGTCACACCGAAGGCAATGAGTTTGTTTCCGATTTGCGGGAAATTGAGGTTCATGACAGCAGAGATGGTCGCGCGTTCAGCCGTGAATTCCATTTCAGTAATGGCGATGGTATATTTGTTCCCCTCAATCTCACGATCGATGCCGATGGGCATGCCTATTTCCCTTGACCGGTAAAGAAGCTGACCAGCCGTTCACCGTCCTCCAGGAAATCGCTCATCAGCTGAGCCTCCTCACCGGCCATAGAGATCACATCTCCCATGGTAGTGGAAACATGTTCGGTAACAAAACTCCGGTCTTCCTTCGCCTTTACTTCACCCGCGAAAATCTGGCGGGAGCTGTTGAACTGGATATTTGTGAATTCCGTTTGTATTCGGACATTGTTCAGGAAAGGGATTTGAATAATCCCTTACCGGTAAAGCGGCTGCCACCGGAAGACGTCAGCGAGGTTACATTGAGTGTGAAATTACCAATCAACAACGATTCGCCTGTCAGACAGCGACGATTGGGGTGAACGGTCAGTAATCTCAGGAGTGGTACATACACTGATGCAGCCACCCGTAATATCTGCTTCGGTGATAGGTCCGAAGGTCTGCCGCCTCCCCCGGCAACGATGATGAAAAGGAATGTATCACTGGTGGCGTAGAAGCTGTTATCACCCGGATTATCCGGAGCATTCATCCATTTCACCCTCCAGTAGTATTTCCCGGTATCCGAGTATAGCGAACATTTCTTCCTCGTCCTTATATAATTCAGCTTTAATCGCATCTTCGTCGCTGGTAAGATCAAATTCATACCCGAGGCGACCTGAAATATCATCAATGATGGTATCAAAATTCCGGTGGCGTGATACTTCCATAACCCAGCGTTCATCAACGATGCCGTTAAAGAATGTAGGATCCGGGTATCAGCGGCCTGAACGATCATGAAATCCGGCATCAGCTTCTCGGGAGCCTCAGCGGTTACCCAGCGGAATTTCACATCTCCTGCTTCCACCGTGTCTCCGTCATACGGCAGCAAAAGCTTGGACGGGGTCATGCCATACCCGAAAGTGGATGATACCGGTGGTGCTGTTTCCGTTCTGGATCTGTATTCCAGATCGACCGAAGTATTCCATGTATAAAGTACACCCCTGGTATATGTGGGTGGCGATTCCAGCTGGTTCTTATTGACAGCATATACTGTGATTGTTCCTGGGTAAGATCGCTGAAATGTGTGACCCTGCGCTGTGTAGTCAGCGGTCCTGATGGCCAGCTCAGGTCCCGGTGGTGGCTGTCAAAAGCACCTCGTGGCGAAACAATGGACAGATCGGAAATAAACCTGCGGTAATCGTTGCTGTAGGGCTCATATTTAATCATCAGCGGGAAGTAGCTGAAAGGAATGATATCGCCATCTGCAGGATACTCGGGGGTTATGACCGGATTAGGTAACGGATGCCGGAGCAGCTCCGTAACGGAACGTACATACATCGCTGTTACCATCATTGTTAAACTGGACACTCCCCGTTGGATCATAAGCTGTAATCCGGAAAGCATATGTATAGCCTTCTTCCAGCGTAACATCGGCGTCCGGATAGAGACTCATGTTGGTCACCATAATATCTTCCCTCTCAAAAAGAATGGGTGCTGACCTGAAGGCTTCATTTGGATCGCGTCCGGCAGGCTCAAGTTGAATAAGCTGAAACCTGTAACGTATATCTCCGAATCCGCTTGCCGGAGGAACGATATTCCAGATGATGGGGATAATTCCGGCGGAAGGATCAATTTCATCTCCACAAACGGGAGAGTTGATCTCAGGGGGTTCGGTATAGCTGACATCATAGGATGCACAACCGGCCAGTTCCTCAGGAATTGGAGAAAGGAATTTACCCGCGACCTTACAATCTGCCAATCTTATACAGAGAGTGTAATGACCGTCGGGCAGGGCCTGGTTACCCCTGATCACATCCATGGTTGTTCCGCGGTAGGAAAGCCTGTCGGGATCGAACATATCACTGAGCTCTGCGCCAGTCAGGGTCAGCCCCCCGGGAGGTACATCAAAACACCGGCCCGCAGGTGCGCCCGGGTCTGTGGATATCGAGGTTCCCTTGTCCTCATTTTTCAGGCTACCGGTCAGGGTAGCACGGTAGGTCTGACTGGTGGGATTGGAGATGGTGACAAAAATGCTGCCCTCAGACAGAGTGAAATCGGCTAACCTTATGGGATAAGGCGGGTAAATGTTAACATCGACTTTCAAAGGGAAATCCTGGGCCTGGGCGTGAAATGGGATGAACATTCCAGCAAAAAGGAGGAATAACAGGTTAAACACTATTTTTTTTACATTCATGATCCGGGCAGATTAGAAATGAAAGCTATAACCGAAGTTCCCGATAAAATCGCTCGCATCCTGCCTTTCGGCACTGGCAAACAACCTATTAACAAAAGTTAGGGTTACAGAGAAGGTATGGTTTTTTGCTGGCTTATAGCCTGCTGATGCACCAATCATCCACGTAGTATTGAAGTTTTCCTGGTTGAGAATTGTATGAAAAAACCGCGAATTCAGGCCGAGTTCAAGCTTGTCATCGGCAATGGTTTTGGTAGCCCTGCCGGAGAGGCCCCAACGAAACGTTTCATTCTGAGGGTTCCTGAAATCGTTGGCATTCCCGGTGAGAGACCATGAAAATTTGCTCTCGCTATCGGAGAACCTGTAAGAGACGGAAGGGTTCAGGGAACTCACATCATTGGAAAGTGAGTCCGGGGAATTATCAGACAGTGATAAGTAAGCCATGGCAACAGAAAGATTCTGCCGCCGTGTTTTCGTTCCGAAATTAAAAAACAGGTTTCCGCTTACATTATTGGAAAACTGTTCAAGTACCAGGGTATCACGGACCAGTGTATAGTTGCGGCTCTGGTTCATATTGTAATTGCTGTAATTCATATTGACACCCCATTTCGAGGTAGGCATGAATGCGACCATCAGTGAATTGGCCTGTTGAAAGGTGTTGTTGGATTTTGTATTGAACAGGTTGTTCCTTTTATACCCGATACTTCCGCTTAGTCTCAGCCTGTTTTTCATAAGGTTCAGGGACGGCGCTACCGTAATATTCTCAATGTCGGTATTCAGGTAGTAGGCACCCATCGACTGGTATCCGGGTTCCACGCGACGATAGTTGAGTTTAACTGAAAATTTTTTCAGCCGCAAACCAAGAGAGGCTTTTCCTGCTGTCAGAAACTCGGTGGATGCATTTGGGGTGATAAAGGTCGTAAGGATACGCGGAATGTTATAAAGATCCGTGTTAAGATCTGGTGTTCCCATATCCCAAGTGTAGGTACTGAATCCAAAGTCAGCATCCAGAGTAATGATCTTTGCGAACACCTGCTTGGATTTCACTCCGAGCACAAGGTTTTCGGCAGGTGCGAGTCCCACCTCCCCTGTATGATCAATTGAGGTGCTGTCGTCGTGGACGGAAAGCATAATCAGGTCCACATAGTTTTTTGAGGTACCAAGGCCAACCTTAGCCGCAAACCCTTTCCGGGAGAATGAAGGAATCGAGTATTCCTGCGTGAGGGTGTCGGTAACCGGATCGATAGCTTTTGAGA
Source organism: uncultured Bacteroidales bacterium (assembly GCA_963764345.1). GTDB lineage: Bacteria > Bacteroidota > Bacteroidia > Bacteroidales > DASQZK01. The sequence continues at coordinate 87,859 of CAVXSF010000011.1, forward strand.
ATCGCCCGTATATGAAAGCGAGGCGGAAAATGGACGGATTGGCTTCAATACCCCCTCCGAGGAACATATGATCCGATAATGAATAATCGCTGAAGTAAACACTCCTGTAACCGGCATGAAGTGTAATATTCTTATAATAGGGGCTCACCCCGAAATAGTTGAAAGGCTGCCGGAAGGCACTTTGTTTTTCGCTGAAGGAAAAACTGAACGGCAGGGTAATGCCATAAAGTGAAACGTAGGATTACCACTTATGGTCCAGAAAAAAGGATCACTGTGGGAAAAGTGAATCGGATCGTGCTGAATGTATTTAAGCCTCAACGAAACCGATCCGGAGACATCGAGCGGTTTTTGTTCTCCTATATTTTCCAGGTTCTGTGCATTCGATCTGCTCCCAAAAGGTAACCAGGAGAACAAAGATAAAGCAGAAGGTCAGAAGACTTATTTATAGCAAGGACAGTTATTCCGGGAGTGATCTTCTTAATTTTGTTGCTTCCAAAATCCGTCACGTATAGAATACCTGTGGAGGCATCATAGAGTATAGAGGATGGATTGTTGAACGAAGCTTCCGGGGCGATCCCGTCCACATCCGCCTTAGTGCCGTTACCGGCATATGTGGAAACTTCATTTCCGGTGATCATTCTGATACGGTTGTTGTTCATATCTGCAATATAGATATGCCCCTGATCATCAACAGTAAGCCCATAAGGCAGATTAAACTGAGCTGAGCCGGCTGCCCCATCTTTGAACCCGGCTGTCCCGTCGCCGGCCAAAGTGGTTACCTGTCCCGTTGGATCTATTTTTCTTATCCGGTTATTGCCGGCATCCGCAATCATCAGGTTGCCGTTCTGATCCATGGCAATACCGATGGGATTGCTGAACATGGCATTCGTTCCCTTGCCGTCACCGAAGCCATCCACACCGCTTCCTGCCACGGTGGATACCATTGCCGCGGGGGTTATCTTCCTTACCCTGTCATTGCCAACCTCCGTCACATAAAGGTTCCCGGCACCGTCGATGGTCAAGCCGGCAGGATAGTTAAACTGGGCCTGTCCTCCCTGCCCGTCCTGGTAGCCGGCCTGCGGAAAGCCTGCAAAGGTGGACACCACACCGGAAGGATTAATCATGCGTATACAGTGATTTCCGTAATCTGCCACGAACAGGTTTCCGGAAGCATCCACTGCAAGTCCTGCCGGATTGCTGAACATAGCCGTTTCCGACTTTCCGTCCTGGTACCCCTGTTGACCTGTACCGGCATATATTGAGACCTTGGCATCAGGTGTGATGATATAAATGACATGGGTATTATACCCCGATACGAAAATATTTCCGGTAGCATCCCGAGCCAGCATGACAGGAGAGGATACCGTCGCCCAGCTCTGAACAACAGCATAATAGGTAAATACAGGTCCCGTAACCGTCACATTACCGGTGGTAAGAGAAACCTTACCTGTCCCCGCCCCAACGGGCGCGGTAACCTTTAGTTGTGTGAAAGTTGCCTCAAGCACAACGGCGGGTTCACCATTAAAGAATACATCATTCCCGGCTGATGAGTTATCAAAATTCTTTCCTGTTATGACTACTTCAGTACCCGAGGTCCCTCCTTTCGGATCTATTCCGGTAATTTCAGGCGGATTTGTAAAGACTGAAACCGTATCGGATGAATTTAAAATTCCGTCACTGACAGTTAACATCATTTTATATGTACCGGCTTTGTCAATGACAATTTCTGAAGAAGCACTGTTGGGGGAAGTCAGTACAGCAATAGAAGCAGTGGGTAGACTTAGAATAGTCCAGGAATATGTAAGTGAGGAACCTTCCGGATCAAAGGAAGAAGAACCGTCCAGTGAAATTTTATCACCCAGATCAGCAAAAAGGTCATCGCCGGCTTTGGCTACAGGAGGAAGGTTTCCTCCTGAAACCACTATTTCGGTGGTATCAGCATCGGAATCAATGCCATCTGAAACAAGAAGCCTTACGATGTAGTCTCCGGTACGGTCAGGTATAAATGTTGCTTCTTTCTGATCAAAACCTGAAATTTTAGCTGTGCTGGTCTCAGGCTTTGAAATGAATGTCCATGAAAAATAAAGAGAATCATTGTTTGGCATCATAAGACCCCGAACCGTCGAGAAGAACAGTATCTCCTGTTTTTAGAGGCAACAGGGGCCCTGCCACTGCTACGGGAGGGATATTAGGAGTAAGATCGTCTGCCTTTCTGCACGATGCCATAAACGTCATCAACACCAGGCATCGGATGAGGATTCCTTGGAGTGACATAGAGGGTAGAGTTAAAATAAATAAATCGGACCTTAAGGTCTGAAATATTAAACTTTAACAAATTTTTAAATAAAAAGGTTCACAGCATGAGGGATAAACAGTCTGGGACCAGGATCTCTGTAATCTTGCATCCCAGGCTGAACCGGTGAAAAATCCGGTTTATTTCCAATTGTAGTTTTCCGTTAAGTGGAGAGGAAATGCTAAGGAAAAATCCAGAAATTATCCATACTTTCATAACATTTACTTTTCATACCTTTGAAATTAAAGTTAGTTAATTAAGTTGCTGTTAACAATAACTTTCAATGGCCCGAAAGCCGGATATTTAAAATGGCTATCAGCAAGTTGAGAGGAGCGGGGACCAGAATTGAGTTTGGATTATTCATGCCCTGATATATTTTGACACAAAAAATAAATTACATATGCGAATACCGAGATTGATCCATCAAACGTGGAAAACAAATGATATCCCAAATAAATGGATTTCTTTTACATCTAAAGTCAGATCCCTCAATCCTGAATGGAAATATAAACTGTGGACAGATAAAGAAAATGAATTATTCGTTAAAACTGAATTTCCGGATTTTTATCCAATGTATACCGGTTTTTCAAAAAACATCATGAGAGCTGATGTAATCAGGTATCTAATCATGTATAAGTTTGGCGGAGTATATTTAGATCTTGATTATGAGGTGCTGGAGCCATTTGATTTCGGAGACCATTCACTGGTATTACCAATGAATCGAAGTATAAATTATGGTGATCCGGCAAATGAGCTTGGAAATTCCATCTTTGCTTCTGTACCCGGACATCCATTTTGGATCGATGTCTTTCAGGATTTAAAAAATAACCCTCCTTGCGTAAATGAATATTTACAAGTTCTTGAGGCTACAGGGCCAGGGTTAATAACAAGAATTTTCAATGAACATTCGTATGAAAACATTTATACGCCGGAAAGATTGCTGTATCATCCACCTTCACCCAAAAACAGGAGAGAGATTGAAATCATAAAGAATAATAAAATTTCAAAGGGGATCCATCACACCTGTGGTAGTTGGGTAGAACATTGGACATGGGCTTATGTTAAGTACAAGATGAACAAATAGAAACAATAATTTTATACCTGTTGATCTAAGAGTTAGAAATAAAAAAGAAGTTAAAGCCCACGCTTAATTGAAGGCGGACAGACTAAATGTCTGCCGGTACACCTCTCCCACCACTGTTGTGCGAGAACTATCAGAATTAATTTGCAGGGATACTAACCTGAACATTGCTGAAAGCGGAATGTAATCATGGCGATTAAGTCTTTCGGGAACGATCGAAGTACCCAGGCTCAGACTCCGGCAACAGCCCGGCCGCTCATCAGGGTGCTGCTCTGCGTGAAAGCGCGATTCGGGTCTGCTTTCAGACAAATGAAGCTACCCCTTTTCTTTTCCGGCTTGTTATTCACTTCATGTTTATTTTCTGTAGCCAAACTCATCTGTAAAGATCATTCTTCCTTCAAAAACCACCACACACCGGCAGAAATACACCCCTTACCGGCAATTTACATTCATCTGCCGATTTACTGTTTCCGGATTCACAACTGTCATGTACCTTTGATCTCAATTCAATGAATAGGAAAGAAATGATGTACACGGCAGCAACAATAAAATTATTCATAAATGAAAATTGAGACGTTACACAAAGCATTGCCGGAAAGACTGGCAGTTGAAGTAAGTGATACCCTTCAGTATTTTTTGAGGTCCAATGCCGACCAGCAAATGCGGTTCATCATACATTTAAGTCAACAACTGGACATAAACATATTGAAAAAAGCCGTCATGTTGACTATCTATCAGGAACCAATTTTTTCTTACACTTACAAGGAGGAAAATAATACCGCTTACTGGCAAAAACAAAATGAAATTGATTCTTCACTTTTGCTTGACCTGGTTGAAACAACAGATGTAAATTCCGAGGTAACCAAATTTATTACCCTCACTGTATCTCCCTTCGACTTTCCACTTGTAAGGCTAAGAGTCATCAGAAGCAAGCATAAGGATATTCTTTGTATCAATATGAATCACACCCCGACAGACGGAACCGGGTTAAAGACATTCGCCAACATCCTTTCAGATAATTACAATCAGCTTCTGGAAAATCCGGATTACCTCTGTCAGACGAATTTTAAAGGAGACAGAAGTGTAAAACAGGTTACCCGTAATTTTTCATTCTTTCAAAAATTTCAGTTTACCAGACGTGGATTTAAAAGACCCAAAAATGGCCCCTCCTGGTCATTCGACTGGGGAAAAAAGGGGAATGATGACCGGAATCAATTTTCAACAGTAAATATTCCGGCAGGGAACTTCAATAAAATAAAAGCATTCGGCAAACTGCATAATGCAACCGTCAACGACATTGTTCTGGCAGCATTCATACGGGTATTTGTAAAATTCGGGCTGGATAATGAAAAAGTTTCAAAACCCATCATTGTACCTGTTGATCTCAGGAAATACATGAAACCCGGCCATAATACGGCAATATGCAGTCTGACCGGTTCAATGATTATTAATGCCGGAAATGAAATCGGTTCATCCTTTACTGAAACATTACATAAGGTGGCCGGGGAAACCTGTTTTAAAAAGAAGATGCATGCTGAGATGAACATGCTTTCGCTGCTGATAGCTCTTTCGAAATTTATGCCGTATACAAAGTTTAAAGAACAGATAATGCATACCAAAACGGCTCCCATCCCATTGGTCACCAATATCGGGATCATTAAACCGGAGGAAATAAATTTCAATGACATTCCTGTCGAATACGCCTATGTTACAGGAGTTGTTAGCCATGGTGATTATTTCTGCATGGGATATTCAACTTTTAATAGCGAGATGACTTTTAGTGTCGGTTTTAAAGGAAATGAACTTCAGCTGGAAAAAGTCAAAGATTTCCTCAACGACTTCAAAACGGAATTAGAGAACATAAATTAACCCATTCAACAGGTCAGATATCTTACTTCTGATCCGCAAACCGCCACCATGCTAGCGTGCCAGCCAGACCTGCAAGACTCGTGATGAAAAGAATGAGATAACTGGCCACGTTTAGTTGCATGCCTTCCTGACCTGAAGCAGTTCCGAAGAGTCCGGGGATTGCCCAGGGAAAATAAGGCCCGAGACCCAGTAATCCCGAAAAATTTGCCATGATCAGAGTCAGGATGATGATGCCAACGGGAAGTAAGATTCCGCCGCTGTAACTGGCGAAGAAAGCTACCGGGGTACACAGTAATATGGAAAGCAGGCAGACCATCGTAAACGCGTACAGGAAATGTGAAAAAACCGCGGCTGACCAGCCGGTAACTCCGGCCAGATGACCGATGATAATCCCGGAAGCCAGGAAGACGCACGACAATAATATGCTCCATATCGCCACCACCAGAAGTTTTGAATACACGATGGAGGAACGCGGTACCGGAAGGGCCAGGAGGTCTTTCAGGGTATGATCAGTATATTCCCGTCCGAAAACCCAGCTTGTGATGAAGCCGTAACCAATCAGGCCAATACCGGCAATAATCTCGATCAGTATTTCAAAGTAGTTCGCCCAGACGGGTTCGCCCATTTTCATCATGGAGGCCTTGGTGCCGATCATTCCCAGCTTATTAGCCAGGTCGGGATGTTTCTGGACAAACATCATCAGTCCCATCATAAATGCTACAAACACAAAGAAGGCCAGGGAAAGCCAGAAGACTTTGGACTTCCGTACTTTCAGGCTTTCTGCCCAAAAGGATACCCATAGATTTTTCATTGATCCTCTCCTTTCATTTTTATCGTTCTTAAAAAATAGGATTCCAGGTCTTCTTCAACCACATTCAGCATTGCCGGCGGCACGTTATTTCTGACCAGGAGCGTGGCAACATTTTCAGGGTGAGCGATCACCTCTTTGTTTTGAATTTCAAGCCTGTTATCCGGTGTCCGTTCGGCTTCTACACCGTTTTTAAGCAATATGGAGCAGGCAAGTCCATTATCTGCCGTATGAACAACCAGCCGCTTCCGGCAAAGCTGCTCCAGCTGACGGGTGTCCAGCTCGCGGATCAGGACGCCCTGGTGTATGATGCCGATCCGGGTTGTGAATCGTGAAATTTCACTCAGAATGTGACTGGAAATAAAGACGGTCACTCCATGATTTTCGGCCAGGTCGCGGAGCATTTCCCTGATCTCATATATACCCTCCGGATCCAGGCCGTTGGCCGGTTCATCAAGGATCAGTATATCCGGGTGATGAATCAAGGCTTTGGCAATCCCAAGCCGCTGGGCATTACCCAGTGATAAATTACCGGCTTTCCGGTTTGCATAAGCCGTAAGTTTCATTTTGTCCATCACCGAAGCCACAGCATTGCGTTCATCCATAAGCCTCAACCGCCGGATAATCTCCAGATTCTCGGTGACGGTAAGATTTGGATACGCGTAGGGCATTTCCACCAGGTAACCGGTATCCTTCCACATCCCGCTATTGCCGGGACGCACTTTCTTTCCATGAAGGAAAGCCTCACCTTTGTCTGGCGAGATCATTCCAAGCAGCATCCTTATCGTTGTGGTTTTCCCGGCCCCGTTAAGGCCCAGGAAACCATAAATCTCCCCCCGTTTGATATTCAGGGATAGCTCCGAAACAGCCAGTACATCTTTGAAGGTTTTGGTCAGTTTCTCAGTTCTGATTATTGCTTCCATGAGTTCATTGCTAATTTGATTGAAAATTTCAGCTCTTCTATCCGATTGCTGGTGTAAAATTGAAGGAAATCAACCAGCAGAAAAAGGAGAAGCAGACCGAAACGGACAAAATGAAGGGTGAAATGATCTCCGGGATAACCTAACGTGCGGACAGCCAGTCCAGAAAGGCAGAGGCCTTATTTTTGCTGACCGTGATGGTATCTTTAAACGGAATGGTAAGACTCAGAGAAAGCTTCCTCCCGAAGTACCGGGACGCCTCTTTAATGGCGCTGCGATGGATCAGGAACTGCCGGTTGACCCTGTAGAAATCATCCGGGGCAATTTCTTCCGTATTTTCCATCGTTTTATCGATGGTGAAGATTTTATGATCGAAAGTTACCAGGTAGGTGATCTCGTTTTCAAGATAAAATAGAGCGATATCATCAAACCTGACCGGAAGGATTTTATCCTGTTTATAGACCAGGACGGAACCTTTCACCTCTCTCTTTTTATTTTCAAACAAACGGATGATCTCATCGAGGCCACCGGCGTTCGCTGCGAATCTGTTTTTCAGGTTATTGTATTTTTGAAATGCCGCCTCAACTGTCGGCTTATCGAAGGGCTTTAAAATGTAAGCTATCCCGTTGGCATCAAAAGCTTTTAGAGCATATTCATCGTAAGCCGTACAAAAAATAACGGGTGTATTGACGGCAACCGCTTTAAAAATCTCAAAGCACAGTCCGTCACCAAGCTGCACATCACTGAAGATCAGGTCGGGTGGTTCGTTCTTCTGAAACCATGAGACAGCCGAGTGAACAGAATATAAGAATGCAATGATCTGTGCTTCCGGAACGATTTCCGAGATCGTTTCAGCCAGGTCACCGGCGGTTAATTTTTCATCTTCAATGATGGCGATCTTCATCCTGTAAAATTTTTATACTCACTGAAAAAGTTGTGCCATCCGGCTGAATACGGATCCCGTCTCCCGATAACAGCCTGTACCGTTCCGAAAGGTTTGCCAGGCCCATGCCGGTTGAAGATTCCCCGGCTGTCTTAGGCTGAATGGTATTGCTGACGGTAATCCATCCGTCCCTATGAAATACTTTAATACGCAGAGGCGATTCGACAGTGAACGCATTGTGTTTAATCGCATTTTCGAGCAGCAGCTGAATGGAGAAGACCGGCACAATACCGGTACTGACTTCGGCAGGTATGCTGACTTCGAAATGAATAGCATCCCCGAAACGGATTTTTTGCATCTCAAGGTAATCCAGGCTCAGTTTCAGCTCCTCTTGAAGCTTCACCGCATTCACGTTTCCGGAGGAAACGGAAGCGCGGAGAAAGTCAGACAGCCGCTTAAGATATACTTCGGCGTCACCTGGCTGCTTCCTGATCAGGGTTTTTAATACATTTAGGGAATTGAAAAGGAAATGCGGCTGCAGCTGCTGTTTAAGCTGTTGATTAGCTGCTTCGATATTCCGGATTTTAAGTTGTGTATTCTCCGATTCTATCCGCGTTTTCTTCCCGATCAGAAGGACCAGGTCCTGAATTATGAGCACGACCGTATTAATGGAAATGACCACAAATAGTATGATGAGCACCTGGAAGATCCAGTTCGTATAAGGAATATAATTGATGCTGTCGGGGTCCAGGCCAAACTCCTTGATCTTCCATTCAAAAACCTGCTTTTGCTTTACAGGATCATTAAAGATCGATGATGCAGCGATCCGCAACGAGAACATCAGTAAAAAACAAACCAGATAGCTATAGAGGTACCTCAGATTCTTCTTCGTAGAACCAGAAGTTCTGTTTGTAAAATATTTCAGAAGCGTGATGTTGATGAGCCAAAACAGGAAAATAAAAACAGTGATCCCGGTCACTGACATCAAAACCAGTTTAAGAAGGACTGCCGGTGAAGTGTTCATATTCGCCAGGGTTATGCCAATGATATAGGCAGGACCCATGGTTATTAATCCAATGGCCGTGGATGTAAACAGGGCAATACGAAGAAGCTTTTTTACAGGAACATCCGCATTCATAACACAAAAATAATCACAACATCCTGATTTTTATGCAAAAGTACAGTAAAAGGGACAATCGGGGGTCTCAATTGTAAGAATTGGCGGGTGACCCGGAAAACGAATTCAGACGTAGATATCTTTCCGCCGGTAAATCCTGAAAGCCAGCCCGATCAGCAAAACAGAGATACCGGTAAAATACAGGATATTCCAGTAATTGATTGAATACCCGGCGTTTACGACCTCCATGTTGACATACTTAAAAGGGCTGATGTATCCGATTTTTGAAGCTCCCTCTGTGATCTTGGAAAGGGTAAACACGAAGTAGAAAAACAGTACCAGTCCTGTGCTGAACGTGGTTACCGGTTTTGGCCGCTTAACCAGGGTTGAGAGGAATAAACCGGCTGCTCCGAAAAGAAGGTTCAGCAGCAGGGTGTATAGTGAGAGGATAAGAAAGGCACGTATACTGAAAGCTGTTTTTTTAACAATTTCTATTGCAATGAATCCGGCAGAGGCGGTAATGAGATTGAGAAGGAACACATACAGGAAAATAACGGCCAGTTTACTAAGGAATATTTCAGCACGTGTGAGTGGCCAGCTTAAAAGGAACTCGGCCGTTTTGTTGTACTCTTCTTTGAGAAGGATGTTGGATGATAAAACGATGGCAAAAATGCTTCCCAGCACCATCATGTAGATCACGTTGTTGACCGCATAAAAGCCAAGGGCTGAAAACAGGTCGTTGATATTTGAAATACCTTTGAACTGTAATGCACCTTTAGGGACAAGGTTCATAACGCCGAGGATTTTTGACTGGTTTTCAAGGAAGGTATTGTAAACCGACATGGTGAGCGATACCAGCAGTGCAATGACGGCAGTCCATAGCACAAAGCTCAGGGCATTTCGTTTCATATCCATCAGGAACAGGTTCCGGTTCATTGGCTTACAATGGTTTATTGGTAATAGTGCAAAAATATTTCTTCAAGCGAAGGTTCTTCAATGGAAACGTTGTTGACTTTCCGTGCTGCCAGGAATTGCATCAGTGCATTGATTTCGCCGGAGTACATAAAGGACATTGCATTTCCCGGGCCTGACCGGATATTTTCAATACCTGGCAGACCAATACCGGTTTCCTTTAACGGCTCATCCGATTCAATGAGAACTTTCTTTAATTGCTTTTTCCTCAGGGTTTCGATATCCTCGGTCGCGATGATCATTCCTTCCTTTATGATGGCCACACGTTTGCAAAGCATCTGAACCTCGCTCAGGATGTGGGATGAATAAAAAATGGTCATGCCCTTCCTGTTCTCTGAACGGAGTAAATCAAAAAATTTCGCCTGGATCAACGGGTCAAGGCCCATGGTTGGCTCATCGAGGATGAGAAGCTTCGGGTTGTGCAACAGGCTTTGTACAATACATACTTTTTTGCGGTTGCCCATGGATAGCTCTGCAATGTTCCGTTTCAGGTCCAGCTCAAATAATTCCGAAAGTTCAGCCATGCTCCTGCTCCCGTCCTTAATGTTATAAAATCGCATACTGTAGTTCAGGAATCCGCTCACGTCCATAAAAGGATAGGCATTGGCATCGGACGGAACATATCCGGTGATGAATTTGATCTGTTTTGATTCCCGGGTAACGTCCTTTCCCATTATCCTGGCACTGCCTCCATTGGGAAAGATCAGGTTTAGAAGTATCCGGATAGTGGTGGATTTACCGGCACCGTTTGGACCAATAAATCCGAAGATCTCACCCTCTTCAACCCTGAGGTTTACCTGTTCAATTCCCCTGGTTTTTCCGTAAAATTTTGAAAGGTTGGTAATGTCAATGGCCGGTATATTCACGCTGGACTATTTTACGTACATGTTTAAGAGCTGCTTTTGTCTTCCTTAAAAAATAGCAATTTATGAAAAAACCGGAAATGGAGGAAATGGGAGCAGAGGGCGGAGGGCGGAGGGCGGAGGGCAGAGGGCGGAGGGCAGAGGGCGGAGGGCAGGAGGGACGGGAGAAGGGAGAAGGGAGAAGGGAAGAAGGGAGAAGGAAGAAGGGAGAAGGAAGAAGGGAGAAGGAACACAGTGGGAATTGAATCCTTCCGGGTATGAAAAAACGGGTATTTTAGATGTAATCGACCAACTGCATAGATTTGTCTTGTTCTCTCCCGTGTCAGTTTCACTTTTACCTGTTTCCTTGAATTAATTAAAGACAGGGCATAGAAGGGGGCTTCGTTATTCTAAGGAGTCTATGTTTAGATAGGGTATCCCTCCCCCGCCTTCCAAACCGTCCGCCCTTAATGACTTTCACTCCCCAAATCTCAGCGTCCCCTTTTTGCCTTTTTGACGAAAAGTTATCAACTCACCCAAAATGATGAGATACGTTTTGATGAATGTCAGCTGAAATCATCATTTTTTTTTCTCACTGCAAAAATATTTCAGTCCTTTTTCGTATAGGAAGTCTTCGGCCCTCTAACCAGGGAGTTAATTTTCCTCGCGATGATTACCGGGATTGCCGGGAATTATGATGAAACACCCTATCGTAATGCAGAAATTCCGGTCATTCGCACCACGGGCAAAACCGTGGCTATACTTGGGCTACTGCTCTGCGGTTCGGGGGAGTGGTTCCGGGGATTATTCTTTTTCCCTTTTCGTCCTTGCGTCGTTCATCGGTCATAACCACCACGGGCAGAACCGTGGCTATGCTTGGGTTACCGCTCCGCGGTTCGGGGGAGTGATTCCGGGGATTATTCTTTTTTCCTTTTCGTCCCTGCGTCGTTCATCGGTCATAACCACCACGGGCAGAACCGTGGCTATGTATGGGTTACCGCTCTGAGGTTCGGGGGAGTGATTCCGGGGATTATTTAACGTCCGGGCAGAGTCCGGGGCTTCGTTATTTTTAAGGAGTCTGTAATTGAAATGGGATCCCACCCCCACCTTCCAACCGACCGACCTTTATGACTTTCACCCTTTAAATCTCAGCGTGCCATTTCCCTCATTTTGACGAAAAGTTATCAACTCACCCAAAATGATGATATCCATTTTGATGAATGTCAGCTGAAATCATCATTTTTTTTTCTCACTGCAAAAATATTTCAGTCCTTTTTCGTATAGGAAGTCTTCGGCCCTCTAACCAGGGAGTTAATTTTCCTCGCGATGATTACCGGGATTGCCGGGAATTATGATGAAACACCCTATCGTAACGCAGAAATTCCGGTCATTCGCACCACGGGAAGAACCGTGGCTATGCTTGGGTTATCGCTCCGCGGTTCGGGGGACCGTAATTCACAGAAAATGTGGTTAGCTCTCTAACTTTCTAACCTCAAATCTCTCAAATCTCTACTCTCTAATCTCCACTTTCTACTCTCTAATCTCTAATCTCTACTCTCTAATCTCTAATCTCCACTCTCCACTCTCTACTCTCTACTCTCCACTCTCTACCCTCTACCCTCTACCCTCTCCCCTCTACCCTCCCTACTCAGCTTTCAGCACCTCCGAAACATTGATTCTGTATGCACTTCCCGCGAGCAATGCAATCACTGCAGCAAAAATGAGCACCAGGATGATAACGGGTAAAACCAGATGTACCCAGGTGATGGAGATATGATAAACATAATTCCCGAGGATACGGTTTTGTATGATCAGGGCGGAGAGCGGAAGAGCGAGGCAGGTCGCTATAATGACCGGCCATAATACCTGATGACTCAGCAAAACGTTTATATCATATAAGGTGGCGCCCAGAATTTTCCTTACGCCAAGTTCCTTCATACTCTGGTTTATGATAACCATCACCAGGCCGATGATCCCGATGATCCCGATCACAATGGCAAGGATGGAAAATACCCCGAAAACCATGGCGAAGGTTTTATCCGGAACCAGGTTAAGTGCCATTTTCTCATCAAGGAACTGGTAGTCGAAGGCATTGTCGGGAAAGATGCCGGTAAATACGGTCCTGATTGAGCTTATCATCACGGGCAGGTCCGTTGCCGAAGGATCATATTTCAGAGCCATATAAGATTTACTCTGATCAGCAAGCGTAAAAAACGTTGGAACAGCTTTGATTTTTATCGTGTAATAGTTTACATCGCCTGTTACGCCAATAATTTCAAATTCATGGCCTCCGTTAATGACCCTCTGACCAACAGCCTTTTCTGGATTTTCGAAACCAAGGCGGTCCATGGCCTGCAGGTTGATGAGTACCTTATTTTGTGCAGGTTTGTCTTCAGCATTGAAATTCCGTCCTTCAACCAGTTTTATTCTGAAAAATCCGAGAAAGTCCCTGTCGATGTCGGTTCTGAAATAGTCCTTCATATCATTGTCGGGATATCCTTTCCGGTAGCATGCAAACCAGTTATTAATCTCCTGACCCGGAATATCAGAGGTGAAGGTAAACCCATGAATCCCCGGGAGTTTTTCCATTTCATCCCTGAGACGTAAAATTTTACCTGCATACACCGAATCCGTCTCATTAGTCCGGGGAGCCCTGATGATTATGACGGATGAAGCGTCAAAACCGGGATCCTTCTTCATGAGGAATTTCACCTGGTTGAAAATGACTCCCGTGGCAATGAGCAATGAAATGGAGATAAAAAATTGCAGGGTTACGAGGCCCTTTCTCAGTATTATGCCCCCGGTTGTATTTTTGTAGTTGCCTTTCAAAATCATCAGAGGTCTGAACGACGACAGAACGAAGGCCGGATATAAGCCCGAGAGGACGACGCCACCTGCAAAAACGAGAATTCCTGTTACGATAAAGCTCCGCTGTACCGGGAAATTCAGATCGGGAATTCCGGTCAGGTTCCTGAACAGGGGATTAAGAGCAAATACCAGCAAGATAGAGATGACCAGGCAAAAGGTGTTGAAAATCAATGCTTCGATCATGTACTGGAAGATCAGACTTCTCCTGTTGGCTCCATGCACTTTTTTAATGCCGGTTTCCCGCGCACGTTCAACGGCCCTCGCCGTCGACAGGTTAATGTAGTTCACCCAGGCAATCAACAGAAGAAACAAAGAGAAGCCAAAGAGAAGACTGATCGCTTTACTGTTTCCCGGCGGCTCCGTTTCGTATTCGATGGCGGAATCCAAATGAATACTCCTCACCGGCTGAAGGAAAAATTCATCCCGCTGGTTAACCGCTTTCAGGTAATCCCCATAGTTTTCACTGATCATCCTGGGGAAGGCTTTCCGGGCTGGAAAGCTTTATAATCCGTTCCGGGAGCCAGCATGATGTAGGTGTAGTTATAATCATAGAACCAGTTGGTTTTCAGCCATGGATCATGTGTATATATGTGTTCGAATGAGAAGAGAAAATCGGTTTTAATATGCGTGTTGGAGGCCATATTCCTGAAAATGCCGGTAATAACAAAAACATCTGAGGAATTGACGGTGATCTCTTTCCCCAGGGGATCTGCATTCCCAAAATATTTTTGAGCGGCCCGTTCGGAAATGATGACGGAATTTGAGGCATCAAGGCATTCCTTTGTGCCTTGAAGAAGAGGAATGTCCAGGAGGTTAAAGATGGATGGGGAGGCATAATAGGTCTTCTCTTCGAAGAAACTTCTCCGGTTACCACCTGCATCCCTTGACGAGATCTCAATATTATAATTTCTCCGGAGCTGGAAGTATCCGTCAACCTCCGGAAAAGTCTCTTCCAGATATTCACCGGCCGGATAAAACGAATTGGCCGTTTTCCATAAAAGTTTGTTTTCCTGGTACCGGTTGTATACTACACGATAGACCCTTCCCGAATCATGGTATTGCGTCTCAAAGCTCCGTTCGTAATAGACATATTCCAGGATGAACAGAGTACTGGTGATCCCCAGAACCAGGCCGAAAAGGTTTATGGCTGAACCGGCCGGATGTTTCCTGGCATTCCTCCATATAAGTTTAAAGAGACGAATGATCATTCTGCTGATCGTTATGAGTTAAATTTCGCGGGACATTAAACAAAAATTTCGGAAACCCGGATCAATCGTTCTTTCTTGCCTCACATTCAGGGTACTTTCGGAAAATAGGGAGAAACCCTGAAAAATCCTTGTAAAATGCAAGATGCTAATTCGATTTCATCATCCGTCAGAGAACGATAACCGCACGGTTAATTTTACCTGCAGTCACCGGGAAAACTGCTTTTTCATCCGGAGATGCTGCTTCAATATAATACTCAAAATCATCACCGACAGCCGATGACGGAATGGAGGTTTCAAATACATTTGATCCCAGCCGTTTAAAGTCAACGGAATCAAAGGATCTTTCTCCCAGGGGCCGGTAATACAATTTCGCACTGATATTGCCGGATTCCGACAGTACACGAATCCGCAGATGAAAATCCTGACCTTTGTCCAGGACGGACTGGTCGGTCGTTGAAATAATACGCATTTTCCCCGAATAGTTTACCGGCACATTTGCCTGTTCGGGAAGACTGGTTTTCAGGACACTTTTCAGGTATTCGTCGTGACCGGTAAGACATCCCATTTTCCTGATACTGTGCATTTCAAGATTGGCAATGGTTCCAAGTCCGCCATTGGTGCTGACAAAAGACAAAAGTATCTGGTTCATGTGCTGCCATCGTTCAGCCAGTTCAATCCGTTTTGGAAGCGCTTCATCCCTGGCGATCTCCAGTGTTTCAGCTGCAGAGGCAGTACTTTTCATTCTTTTAATGATTGAATTTAACTCAATCTGTGCTTTGGTGGTTTCCAGAACGGCTTTATTAAACTTAAAAGCATTGAGCCAGTAGGCAAACCTTTCCCGGTTACCCTCACCGGTGATCCGGGGCTGAAAGACTTCCATTTCCCCGATAAAACTATACCTCCCGATGCGTTTATCTATATTGGAGAGGCTGTATGATACCGGTAAAGCACCGGGGCCCATAATCCATTCACTGGCATTCAACGGAGAATCGCCCTTATTTCCCTCTCTTGCTTCATATCCCTTACTATCCATTTCTGTAAAAATTTTTACAAGTTCCGGATCGTCAATGCCGAATTCGGAACGCACCCAGTCGGTATAAAAATCGGTAACCGGCAGATCACGGCCTTCAGCTGTCGTATCGTAGCGGTCACAATCCCAGGCTGCTTGTGCGAGAGCACTTACATTGGGACTTAGGATCCTGGTGCGCCAGTGAATGCCAAAAAGGCCGTCGCAACCATACTTCCAAGAATCCACGGCGTCTTTACGGATCCGGCCTGCCCAGAGCTGTACGGTTAAAAGGTCGGGATCATCCTCCATCCAGGGTATGGACCATTCAGGTCTATCGCTTATAGCTGCAAAGCCCTTTTCTACCGGTGTATACCCCACTCCGCGGTTAATGCAACTGAAAGGTATATCCTGAGGCAGGACCCTGTCAAATTCCGTCCGGTCTTTGGGAGGCCCCAGCACCCACCCGCAGGTTGCCAGTTGAAAAGGAGCCCTGGTTTCCTGCAATGCCTGCCAGGCGATCCGGATATCCTGTTCGGTTTTCAACACATCTGCGTCCTCAACACCATGCCATGTCCAGTTTTCAGGTGTCCAGAGCCAGTAATAATCAATGGGCATCGTCTTCATGATCCTGGTGAACATACCACGGTAAAGCTCACTCACAACCTGATCATCTCCGGTCTGAATCCCGTACCGATTTTTCACAGAGGCGGGTATGACCAGGGGCGTTTCAGTTCCAATGCATACTTTAACACCCAGCTCTTTCGCCATTGAGAAAGCACCGGAAAACACACTGCCCGACTCATTAAATATCCTTATATTCTCTGCTTCAGTGTGTGGCCATGGAGAGAGTCCTTTCATATAGTCAGCCCCGTAATCATCCGTCTCAAACAATTGGGATGCCCCGGATAAGAATGCCGATGTGTTCGTCGGACTGTACCCCCAGGTACTGTCGTATGTGTTAAAGTAAAGTACGGGATATGCCGACTTCACGGTGCCGTCCGGATTCACGTCCTCTTCCTTCCCGATCCAGACCAGCGGCTCGGCTTTATAATTCGAACCATCAAAATCGGGCCGATATGGATAACAGTGAAAGCCGATAAAATTCATCTTCATTTTCGGCAACTGGGCAATGATGGCTTTATAATCCTCTTCGTTCCACCAGTCGGGGCCTTCGGGAAAATCGTGAAACGGCAGGATCCCGCGTAATTTGAAAAGAGGTTTTTTTTGAAGATCCAGATCCGGAATGGCAAAGGCTATTTTTTGATCGGGGATAACGTCTCCGTAGAGATAAAACCTGACCCCCAGCTGTTCGGCAAATTCATAAGCCCCATACAAAACCGCCTGAGGCGATCCCCCTGAAATCTTCAGCTTACTGAGTTTACCCAATTTCTCCGTCTTCAATTTGTATTCCTGATCGCCAAGGGAAGAATCTACTGCCAGGATAATCAGGGAACCGGATTTTATCCCTGAAGATCCTTCGCGGATGGATGGAAGCTTATCCGTTCTCAGGTAAATATATTTCCGGATTTCTTTAGCTGCCAGCATTTCAGTATGTCCAGCATTTCCAGGTATGGCCACCATGATATCGGCTGACTTTGAGCAGGATGATAGTATAAAAAATGTCAGGAGGACAAGATAAATTGGGGAGTACTTCATTTGTTTCGGGCTTTTGGGATAGATCAAAAATAAAACAAAAATGATAATAAGCAAGAATGGGCGAAGAAGTGAGGAAGTGAGGAAGTGAGGAAAGAGACGGGAAGATAAATATCATGGGCTGGACTTCATTTTCAGTCGTTCCCTGAGGCTGGCTGAAGGTGGTCCCTGAGACTGGGGAAAGGGGATCGGAAAACTCACATTGGGGAGTACGAAATTTGAAACTACTGAAACAGGAAAAAATGGGCATTGGGCCCCCGCCTACCGGAAGTTATTCAGGAGAAAACTTCAGGGCCATTCCCGGGTTGCCTTTGGGAATAGCCGGGAATCTTCCCTTCCTCACCTCCTCAATCACGTTTCCCAATTGATAAGGTCGGTGTTCATCCCGTAGACACACCAAGGAGCGCATCTACGAACGAAGAAACATGTAACCGGTGAAAAAATATCATGCTAAAAATACGTTCACGTTCTTCCCGTCTCCTCTGCCCTCTCCTTCCTTCTTCCTTCTTCCTTCTTCCTGCCTTCACACGCTCCCTTACCCCCAGAGTGGGGGAACGGCCAGCGCAATGTTTCTCCCTTCTCCTTGTTCCTCTCTCCTTGTATTATTTAACGACCGGATATAGAAGGGGGCTTCGTTAATCTAAGGAGTCTATGTTTAGATAGGGTATCCCTCCCCCGCCTTCCAACACTCCGCCCCTTCATGACTTTCACCCCCCATATCTCAGCGTACCTATTCTCACTTTTTGACGAAAAGTTATCAACTCACCTGAAAGGATGATACACCTTTTGACGAATTCCTGACTCAATGATCATTTTTTTATTTGACTGCAATACTTTTGCAGTCAAATTTTGTATAGGGAAATTCCGGTTCCCACCCTCGCACACCCCCTAATCCCCAAGGGGAAATCCACCCCGCCTGTACATTCTACCTGGTATCTTTGCTTCCTTGAGGCTGCCCAAAAAATCCGGGCTTAGATTACAAAAGTTACAATTCGTAAGTTAGCGGCTATTCCCTGAGCGTAGCCGAAGGGTTGTTATCTTGTAGAAGCGATCGCACGGTCCCTGAGCGTAGCCGAAGGTGGTCCCTGAGCGAAGCCGAAGGGTAGTTATAATTTAAAACTCAAGTCTATTAGAAGCAGACTTTTGGGACCCCTTCCTATGAAGGAGATTTCCATCTTCCCTTCTTCGCTTCCTGCTTCCTGCTTCCAACTTCCTACTCATACCGCAATGCCTCAACCGGATTCCTCGTCGCTGCCCTCCAGGTCTGAATACTCACCGTCAGTAACGCAATGAAAAGAATCACAAGCCCGCCGGCAATAAATATCCAGGGATCGAGTGAAATCCGGTTGGCAAATTTCTGAAGCCAGTTTTTCAGGATAAACCAGGATACAGGAATCCCAATGATGATTGAAACAGAGACTACCATGGCAATGTCTTTTAACAACCAGGCAGCAATTTCGCATATACTTGCGCCATTGACTTTACGTATCCCGATTTCCTTAGTCCTGGTTTCATAAACCATACCGGTGATTCCAAACAGCCCGATAGATGACAATAGCAGGGCCAGTACAGAGAGTGCCAGGCTAAGGTTCTTCAATTGTATCTCATTTTTATATACATCCCGGTAGAGATCTTCTACAAATTCATAATTGAAAGGAAAGTCGGGATAAAACTCGTCCCATGTATCCTTTATGAAAGCCAGACTCTCGGCCCGCCGCGTAGTATCATATTTGACCTGGGCACTGTAAAGCCAGAACGATTTCCGGAAAAACGCATAGGGTTTGATGTCATTCTTCATGGAGGAAGGTTGGAAATCACTGACCACCCCGACAATCCGTCCCGGCGTTTTGGGGATATACGGATTCCGCAGCCGGAAGACTTTGCCCACAGCTTCTTCATCCGTCCAACCCAGGTATTTAACCGCCCTTTCGTTGAGTATGTAATTTACCGGTATGGAATCGTTGCCGGTAAAAGGGCTGAAGCTATTTCCGGCTAACAGCCGCAATCCGTAAAAAGAAAAGAAATTGTCATCCACAGGGCACACGTAAAGAAGTTTTTTGGATGTCTTGTCATCCACCCCGGAGGTGTCAAATCCCATCATGTCCATGATTTCATAGCCGGGATCCTCCATGCTGCTGGTGACATCTTCAACCAGGGGATTTTTAAGTAATTCCTCTTTAAAGACCCGGTATTTGTCAACCACCTGGCAGGGCACCTCCTTGATGCACAAAATCTTTTCACTCTGACTTCCCAGACGGTGTTTCATAAAAAGCTTTAACTGGCTAATCTCACCAATCAGGCTGACAATCAGGATCAAGGTCAGAACATACTGGATCGCTACCAGCGATCTCAGCAGCGTATACCTGCTTCCTTTCCCTGTAACCGCGAACGCAGAGGGTGAGACCAATTTACCTCGCCGCAACCGGAAGGCCGATGACAGGGCTACAATCAGGTAAGGCAGAACCCCCGTCAATGAAAATACCAGGAGCAGGATTGCCAGAGTGACCACGGACGTGGAAACAAAAAACGACAATCCCGCTGAGGCTTGTTTGTACATCAACAGGTTGAAATACGGGTACAGGAAATAAACCGTCACAAACGCGATGACTGCGGCAATCAGGGAGTACAGGAAAGATTCCAGGAACTGGAAACTAAAAATATTCCTGGATTTGGCCCCGGTGTACCGCATGATCTGAACTGTCTTAAACTCTTTGATAAGGATGATATAGCGAAGGTTGAAGAAATTGAATAATGAGATCAAGAGGACAAGCAGGGCAAGTCCTGCAATCCATAATACCTGTTTCATGCTTCCGTTCTGCTCGAGTTCCCGTTCTTTCGCTGATTTTAAATGAATGTCGCTAACTTTTTGAAGATGAGGTGTCAGAGTTGGCGTGTAATCCGGACTGAGGTATTTCTTTGAGAAGCTTTGAAAATTATCCAGGATTTCAGCCGGCGGCGTGTTTGCATCCAGCAAAATATAATAATATGCCCAGTCCGCATCTGTATCCGGATCTGTATAAGAGGCCAGGACCTGGAAATGCACGTGGGAAGCAGCAGGAAAATCACGAAAAACGCCCGTCACCTCAAAGGGGACCTGCTCAGTGCAGTTAGAGCAATATAAATAAACCGTCTGACCCACCGGATCGTTTTCACCAAAAAATGTCTTTGCCATGCTCTCGCTGAGAACGACCATATGAGGCGCGGAAAGGCATCTCTCCGGATTTCCAGAGATAAAATGAAATGTAAACACCTGAAGGATCGAAGGATCAGCATAGAAAATCTCCTGATTCCAGACTGACGTTTTCACTTTAACGATTCCGGCAGTGTTGCGGCTTATCCTGGCTAATTCCGAAATCCCGGGAATATCGCTTTTAATATTTTTCAGCCAGGACAGATGACTCCTGGCAAAATCCCAGTGATAGCCGGTTTCAGGATTATCTTCTGCAACCGTAAGCCTGTAAAGTCGATCCCCTTTCTTTTGAAAGCTGTCGTAACTGAACTCATCTCTCAGCCAGATCGTAACAACAACGACAGTAACGAAGCCTATGATCAGTCCCAGAATGGATATCGCCGGGAACATGGGCCTGGTAAAGGTTTTGCGTAATATTAGTTTAAGAGCGTGCATGGTGAGGTGGGGTTAAGGATTGGGCGGAGGGCGGAGGGCGGAGGGCAGAGGGCGGAGGGCGGAGGGCGGAGGGCAGAGGGCAGAGGGCAGAGGGCAGGAGGGCAGAGGGCAGAGGGCAGAGGGCAGAGGGCAGAGGGCAGAGGGCAGAGGGCAGAGGGCGGAGGGCAGAGGGCAGAGGGCAGAGGGCAGAGGGCAGAGGGCAGAGGGCAGAGGGCAGAGGGCAGAGGGCAGAGGGCGGAGGGCAGAGGGCAGAGACGGGAGAAGGGAGACGGAAGAAGGAACACAATGGGAATTGAATCCTGAAACGACTCTGAAACCATGCTTTAACGATTCTTAGATCTGTCGTCATTCTCCAATAAATTTCATATCCTTTAACCAGGCGATAAAGCTATCGCGCCAGGTTGCAATTCCGATCCCCCTGCCAATACCCGAGTCGAAACCATGCTCCCCTTTTGCATAAATATGCAGTTCGGTAGGCGTATTTTTTTTCAGGAAAATATTGTACAGCTCTATGCAATTTGCAGCCGGTGTCGTTGTGTCCTGGGCACCATTTACCATAAATACCGGAGGAAATTTTTCCATCGTTTTCGCCCAGGTCACGACCAGAGGAGAAATTCCAGGATATACAAGACATAAAAAATCAGGAGTCGTAGAGATCTGACCAAAATTTGCATATGTAGGAAGTTCTTTTTCAAATATACTGAGGCCGACCGTAAGACTAAGTTCTCCTCCCGCCGAAAATCCTGATATTCCAATTTTATTCGCATCAATATCCAATTCATTTGCCCGGCTTCGCAATATAAAGACAGCCTGTTTTGCATCTGCATAAACCTGGCGATTATAGTCATCCCTGGTCAACGATGAATTGTTACCCTCTTCATTAAAGGTGCGGTATTTTAAAACCAGCGATGTTATTCCCCTCTTTGCCAGCCAGAGGCCGAAATCGCTCCCCTCGCGGTCGAGCCATATATCACGAAAACCTCCGCCAGGGCAAATAACCAGCGCCACCCCGTTTGGCTTCTCAGCTTTAAAGATGGTATATGTTGGTGTTGAAACGCAACTGTACACCCGGTTTTGTTGCGAAAGTGAACTTTTGGAAGGATTCACTTCACGCATTCTTTCCTGGCTGTATTTTACAGGGTTATTCGGTATTCCATTGGGCCATAATGGTTTTTCGGGCGGCAATTGCGCAAAAGAGTTCATGTACAAGAAAACTAAAGCTACTATTAATTCGAATTTATACAGTCTTGTTTTCATGATTTGAAATTTAAGTCAAAATACAAAAACTTTATCATGTAAGCGTAAATGTCTGAATCAGGATTAACAAGATTAAAGGTTTTTCAGGATCAATGCTTCATGAACAAAAGTCTTGCTTCAAGGCTCGTTGATCCAATTTAAAAGAAGTCATTCTTCAATCATGTATGCTGACAGATAATTTACGGATTGTGCCAGGTAAACGTCACCCAGATTTACCTGAGCTTTTAATTCAACCATCTCTCCTCTCTTCTGTTTCATAAACCATACCATTAAAGCAAATGCTACATATTGAACTTATTACATTCCTCTACATTTCTTTTCATGTCAAAAATATTTACAATCCCTGTTAAAATTTTTGTCGTTTCATTTGGTACCTGACTACTATGAACGTTACATCGTTTTAATCACCAGTAAATTGAGGCGGGGTTAGATTTTTGATTCTAATTAATAGGGCAGTCGTCTGAAAATTCCGATCTTTAAACTTTATTTCAAATCCTGCTGACCGATGCGATTTCATCTTATAAAAGCGTTATTCACTATTTCAATACTTTCCGGTGCCGTTTCCGCCTGTCACCTCTCTGATAAAAATACGGAAAATAGTGTTGCAGTTGAACGAACGGATACCTGTTTGTCGAACCCGGCCCATATTTATGAGGTATTTATTCCCGCGCATAACAAGTCGGATCACAACTTACCTTTGCTTGTGGCCGTCGATCCGCATGGAGACGGGAAACTGGCGATAGAGCATTTAAAAGAGGCGGTTTCAGAATATCCCGCAATATTGGTAGCTTCTGATCTCATTCAGAATAACGATCCCAATTACATACAACAACTGGATGAAATCATCAACGATGCAAAAGAACGTTATCCTGTTGGAGACCGAACCTTTCTTGTTGGTTTTTCAGGTGGCGGACGCATGGTTCTCGGATATGCTGTTAATCATTTGGTTAACGGGGTTATTGCCAGCGGGGCTTTTGCCAGTCCCGATCAGCTTTCTGCGATAAAATGTCAGGTAATGGGGATTATCGGAATGGACGATTTTAACTTTCCTGAAACAGTACAATATATTTTTAACCCGGGGAGCCTGCCATTAAATGCTCACATCGAACTTACCAAAGCCTCCCATGAATGGCCGGATAAAAGCATGCTGACAAACGTGTTTGGTTGGTTTCAGTTATCAGCCGGATCAGAAAAAAGCTTTGGTAAGCAAGAAATCAATCAATATGTCAAAGATCAACAAGCACGTATTGATTCGCTGGAAAATGCGGGAGAATTTATACAGGCTTCCTGTATCAGTCGTACCATGGCTTCGGTCAATGCCTTTGAAAAGGCCGGCTCGTTCCGTTCAACAACCGACGCATTGACAAATAACGAAGCGTACCAGAAACAACTGACCCAACTGGAAAAAAGCCTGCGTTTTGAAATAACAATGCGCCAGACCTATGGCCAGGCTTTATTGCAAAACGATGAAGCATGGTGGAAAAAAGAGATTTCAGCATTGCATGAGAAAATGACATCGGAACCCGATGAAATGATGAGGATGGCCTATAAACGACTCGGTGGCTTTATTGGCATTGCCTGTTATTCCTATGCACGACAGTTCGCTGCTCAAAAAGATATCCCACACCTGGAGCAAATACTAATGGTATACAGGCTAGCTGAACCCGATAATCCGGATATGAAACGGTTCGCTGAGGAGGTGGGGAAACTAAAATAAAATACCAGGATTTTCAGGATTTACAGGATTTACAGGATGAAGAGGATAAAGAGGAGGAAGAGGATGATGAGGATGAAGAGGAATAGAGGATTAATGCTTCCTGAATAATCTTTTTACCTCAAGACTTGTTGAACCAAAATTTATAAGAAGTCCTTTTTCAATCTTGTATGCTGTCAGATAATTTAAGCCCTGTGCCAGATGAGCGTCTTCCAGCTGTATCCTGGCTTTTAATTCCACCATTACCTTATCTTCTATAATAAAATCTGCCCTGCGGGTACCTACATAGATATTTTCATAAAAGATGTGCATTTTCTTTTCCCTTAAATATGCAAGCCCTGCCTTTTCCAATTCTATGGCAAGACACCTCTGGTAGATCACTTCCTGAAAACCGTTCCCTAACGTGTTATGCACATTCATTGCACAACCAATGATTTGATAAGTCAACTCATCATCGATTTTATTATCCATAGGTTTAGGTTTATTCATCCAATAGTCTTTTTTCAGTATTCAATTCTTTGCTATTACAAATTATCCCGGTCTGATTTTCATCTTTGCGATCTTACAGTTACCTCTTAATGTAAAAAACAAGAAAAAATCAGCGTGTGAGATTCAAAAACTTTTCCGATCAGGATCAGGATTAAGAGGATTTTCAGGATGGGCAGGATGGGCAGGATGGGCAGGATGGGCAGGATGGGCAGGATGGGCAGGATGGGCAGGATGGGCAGGATGGGCAGGATGGGCAGGATGGGCAGGATGAAGAATGAAGGATGAAGAATGAGGGATGAAGAATGAGGGATGAAGAATGAGGGATGAAGGATTTCGACTATTTAGCTTCGATATACTTATTCATCTTTTTCTTCCATCCTGTTCATCCTGAAAATCCTCTTCATCCTGACCCAGATCCTATTCGTACCTCAACGCCTCCACCGGATTCTTCGTAGCTACTCTCCACGACTGAAGCGACACGGTTATAAATCCGATAAAAAATACAAGTGCTCCTGTTAATCCAAATAGCCACCAGCTGATCGTCGTTTTATATGCGAAATTCTCAAGCCATTTATGAAGTGCAAACCATATTAGCGGACAAGCTATGAGGAATGCAACGATCAATGGTTTCACATAATCCATGCTGAGCATGATGAATATGTCTTTTCGTTTTGCCCCGTTAATTTTCCGGATCCCGATTTCCTTGGTGCGGCTGATCGTGATATGCCATACCATGGAAAGCAGACTCAGAACACCCAGTATTATGGCCACAATAGCAAATCCCTGCAGGTTTTGTATTATTTTATTTTCCTCGGAAAACTGCCTGTTGTAATAATTCTCAAGCCAAAAATAATGGAATGAGTAGCCGGGAAATGTTTTTATAAAGTTCTCCCTGACTGAAGAAATAAGAGATGTTTTATCAATATTGGGGTGCAGTGTCAAAGTATACCTGCCCCACATAATATCCTTTGTCCAATCGAGTAACACAACCGGTCCCGGAATTTCTTTCATGGAAGAAAAATTAAAATCATTGCAAACACCTGCAACCCGTGTCTCAATATTGTCTATACCTGCTGCATCTTTCAGAAATAATTCCTTATCAATGACATCCTCCGGGTTTGTATACCCTAATTGATGCAGAAAGGTTTGGTTGATTATACATCCTCTTCCTTCATTCTGAACCCCTGGTGAGATCATATCATAGAATCCCCTGCCGGCGAGAATCTGAATATTATACGACCTGATAAAGCTGTTATCGGCAATAAATATGGCTGTTTTTATCCCTTTCCTGCTTTCTCCTTCCGATGCGGTAAAATTAAAGGAGGGAATATCCCCGGGAATATTATTGGATATAGACAAACTTTTAACAGCAGAGAGATCTCTCAGGTTCTGCTCAAAAGCATTCAGGTTAGCAAATCCCGTGTGCGTTCGCCTAAGATTGGCCGGTGATTTGATAACCAGCTTGTTTGAGATATCTATTCCCTTATCCCGTGATTCCAGAAATCTCAGCTGTTTGCGGATTCCGGCTACCGAAGCCAGCAAAAATATAATGATAACAAACTGAAGAACCGTAAGTATTCTGCTGTATAAGTTCCCCGCAGAAAATGGAAGTTTCTGTCGCGATACCAGTGAAAGTGAATTCTTCCCGTTCACCATCAGAAGAATAATGAAGGGATTCAGGATAAGACTGATGGTAAAGATGGCAGCAAGCCATATCCAGAACGAAGCTGGTAAATAGTGGATATCCGTCAATAACCCCGACAAAACAGGTATCCTTTTCAGTACGGTAAAAACCAGCATGAAAAGAATAAGGGCTGCCGTGTGTACGATCACAGATTCAACAAAAAAGAGCCTGAATAACGATGGCGCTTTTGCCCCGAGGATCTTCCTTACACCATATTGCAGCGAATTCTTAATAATCCGGGTGTAGGAAAAATAGATATAATTAAAGCCGGCTATGATCAGGATATAAATACTGATCAATTTCAATATCGAAAGATAATCTCCTTGGATATTCTGTCCCAATTCATTTTTGAGATGAGACCGGGCATGAATGTCTGCTATAGGCTGCAATTCAAATTCATAAATAGTATGTGAATCCTTTAATCCTCCGGTGTTGTGTTCCAGGGTAATACTGGCCATGGCTTTTTCCAGTTTTTTCAAATCGGCTGAAGGACTCAGTTTCACGTATGTATTGTACCCGAATTCACCCCAGGCTTCCATCAGTGGTGGCGGCAGGTGCATATTTTCATGAAATGAAAGCAGGAGGTTGGCCTGAAAGTGAGTATCGGGAGGAAGGTCTTTATACACAGCTTCAATCTCATACCTGGCACCGGGAAACTGGATTATTGTTTGTCCGACCGGATTTTCATCCGCAAAATATTTCCGGGCGAAACTTTGCGAAATGACCGCCGTGTAGGGCCTTGCCAGTAAATCCTCCGTCCTGCCCTGAAGTATTTGAAAAGAAAGTAGTTCTAGCAGACTGCCGGAACAATGGTAAGCATAATCTTCCGTGAAGGCCGTTTCACCAATTTCATAGTGATTCTCCATGGTTCCGAACAGATACCCAGACTGTTCCACTTCCGGATAGTTATCTTCAAGCGTTTCACCCAGTGCCCTCTGACACCGGGGCTGGCTGATGGTAACAACATTGTCGGTAATGGCTGTAGATACAATCCGGTAAATATTTTTGTACTGAATAAAGTGTTTGTCGAATGACCGGTGATAACTGACACCGGCTGAGATAAGAATAAATGTACCAAACCCCACAAAAAGTGAGAAAACCAGGAGAAGGGATGTTCTTCTGTGCCTGATCATCTGACGGAGGGCTTGCTTCAGGGTGTACATGTATGTATTAACTTTTTTCATTGAATCAAACCTGACAGGTTTGGTCAACGATTAGTCATTTATTTTTATTCATACCGCAACGATTCTACCGGGTTTTGCCTCGCCGCCTTCCATGACTGGACACTCACTGTAATGAGAGCAACTGATAATGTTAACAGGCCTGCCAGCGCAAAGATCCACCAGCTCAGGTCTTGTCTTATAGGCAAAATTCTGCAGCCATTTATGCATGGCATACCAGGCCACCGGACAAGCGATAACAAAAGCAATCACAACCCACTTCACAAAATCTTTATTGAGCATGATCATGACCTCTTTAATCTTGGCCCCGTTCACTTTGCGGATGCCGATTTCCTTGGTGCGAATAATGGTGCTCTGAACGATCTGGCTGAAGATGCCCAGTGCCGTGATGATCGAGGCAATGATCGCAAAGATGGTTATTGCCTTTCCCTGGCGGTCTTCCTTTCGGTACAATGAATCGAAATACTGGTCGTAAAACGTATACGACATCGGGCTGTCGGGCCAGATCTTTTCCCATGCCTCTTTCAGCTTCGCCATCTGCTCATCCAGATTACCTGACATAAGCCGGATATTGAGGATGGAATATTCATCGTTGTAAATAAGGCTGACCGGTTCGATCAGGCTGTGAAGGGACGCAATGTTGAAATCATTGACCACACCGACGATATCATAACCGCCTTCACGGCCGTTGTTGAACTTCCTGTTATGGAGGTCCTCCCACCCATACCTTTTATATGCTGATTCGTTTATATAACAGGACCGGTTCAGATCGGACGACATAAATTCCCTGCCCTTGACTAAATGAATGCCCATGGTTTCCAGGAACTGGTCGTCAACATAAATGCAATGCATCATGAAATGCTCACCATCTTTACTATTGCTGCCCATCCCAAGCCTGATCATTCCGGGAGCCCCGTTTGAAAGAGAGGAGTTTTTGACAAATGAATATTCGTCTATGTATTGCTTCAGAACTTTAACATTCTTCCTCATCATCAATGGTGATAAGTCTTAAGAGGTGCTCCTTGTCGAAACCCAGGTCCGTGGACTTTGCGTAAGCCAGCTGTTTATCGATCGAGATCAGGCAAATTATAAGAATGATGGAAATCGTGACCTGGAATATTGTCAGGACGTTCTTCCAACTTTGGCTTCCTAATTTTACCCGGCCTTTCCCTAATAATTTCTGGATATCAAAGCGGCTGATGATATATAATGGGGCAAGTGAGGAAACCAGTATGACTACTATAAGTATGGAAACGAAAATGAGTAAAAGTGGCGTCGTAAACAACCAGTTCATATCAAGAGATGTGTCCAGCAGGTTTTGCGTGAAGGGCAGGACGGTTTTCGCCAGGAGCAGTGCAATACCGAATGAAACCAGGACCGACAAAGCCACTTCGGTGATATAATACCTGCGGAGATGGGCCACACCTGCACCGGTTGCTATTTTTATTCCGAGTTCCCTAAGAGTGGACAGTTGGTTTGACAGTGAATAATTCACATAGTTGATGATGGATAAAACAATGATGGATACAGCAATGGTTAGAAGAATGAAGAGCAGGTTCTTGTTACCCGATTTATTTTCATTGTCCTGTATGCCCGGCGTGAGATAAATTTGCGCCAGAGGTTGCAGGTATACACTGTCGGTTTTTGACTTGTTCAACGGAAAATTTTCATTCAGATGATTTTGGAAGGCGCGGGCATCAGCCTGGCTGTTTAGCATAATATACTGATCCACCGGGTTATAACACTCACCATTACTACAATACTGCGAGAACCGGAAATTTTCATTCTCAGAATTCAGGAACAGGTCGGCCCCAAGGCTTGAATTTGCCGGCAGGTCCTCGACAACCGCACTTATGGGCAGTTCAACCTTGTCTCCAATATTTAAGGTCTCACCAAGCACATCCGTTGAACCGAATAATTTCTCTGCGGTAGTCCTGGTTACGACAATTGAATTAAGATCGGCAAAAGGCTCTTTTGTGCTACCGGCAATAACACGCAATGAAAAAATATCGAAAAAACTGTTCGTTGTGCTGATGAACTCTTTGGCAAGGATGAAATCTTCACTTCCCTGCCTGCTTCAAAAAAACCGGATTTGAAAAGGAGGTAAGGTTTAATGGCGTTGCACGTTTTATCTCCGGAAAATCCTGTTTAATCATTTTAGAAATATCATAATCCATACGGGTACTGTTCTTTTTTGCATCGATAAGTCTGTAAATTTGACTATGGTTTGGAAAGCCCGTATCGACCGTAAATTCATGGTACAGGAAAAGTGCGAGGATCATGCAGGCTGCAAAACCTATTGCAAAACCAGAGATATTCACCAGGGTGAAGATCCTGTTTTTCATCAGGCGGCGGAATGCCAGTTTAAGATCGTAGAATAACATAATATTACCAGGATTTTCAGGATTAGCAGGATTAGCAGGATGTGTACCATTCCTCATAATCCATTCACTAACAAATCAACGTTTAACTATTACTTATAACCTCATCTCATCACAGCATCACCTCTTCACCTTATCACTTTCTCACTATTCATACCGAAGGGCTTCTACCGGGTTCCTCCTCGCTGCCTTAGCTCTCCTCGCTCTGCCCTATGCCCTCTGCTCTCCGCCCTACGCTACGCCTACGCTCCCCTCCCCTACATCTCCTCCACATCCAGCGCCTCAATCTCCCGCTTCATCTCCTCGGTAATAATCTTCCCATCGAACAGGTTCACGATGCGGTGGGCAAAACCGGAGTCACGTTCCGAGTGGGTTACGATGATAATGGTCGTTCCTTCGTTGTTCAGCTCCTCCAGTAATTTCATCACGGCCAGGCCGTTTTTGGAATCGAGGTTACCGGTAGGCTCATCGGCCAGCACCAGCCTGGGATTGGCCACCACGGCCCGGGCAATGGCCACGCGCTGCTGCTGTCCGCCGGATAACTGCTGCGGGTAGTGCTTTTTGCGGTGACCGATCTTCATCTTTTCAAGAACGGCTTCAACCATCTCGCGCCGCTTGGAGGCCGACATCCGCATGTAAACCAGCGGCATTTCAACATTCTCAAATACATTCAACTCATCGATGAGATTGAAGCTCTGGAACACGAAACCTATATTGCCTTTCCTAAGGTCAGTCCGCTGTCCTTCGCGAAGCTTTGATACATCGACGCCGTTGAACATATAACTGCCACCGGTCGGGTTATCAAGTAAGCCGAGTATATTCAGAAGCGTTGACTTCCCGCATCCCGACGGGCCCATTACGGCCACAAACTCCCCTTTCTTCACTTCAAAATTGATGTGGTTCAGGGCGGTGGTCTCGACTTCGTCGGTGCGGAAGATTTTGGTTAGGGCGGTTGTTTGAATCATAAATCGTAGTTTTAAGAGCAGAGGGCGGAGGGCGGAGAGTAAGAGCTCCGTTGCTTCTAAAATTACCGCTTTAAGCCATATTCACTCTGTTTTTATAATTACTATATTAGTTATTAAGTATACTTTTTCTGAGATTTGTTATTTTCCTGCTCAAAGAATCCAATTCATTTAATATTTGGTCTAATTGATCTTTATTTATGAAATTTCTCCTGAAGGCGACAAAGGAAATATTGGCTGTTTCAAATACAGATCTTCTGGATATATTCAAAAAATGAGCGAAGTCTTTATTGGAAAATGATCCGGAACCCTCTGCAATATTGTTTGAAATACTAAGCGAAGCACCCCTTAACTGTTCAGCCACCTTATAACTTCTGGCCTCTACAAATGCATCAGCAAGATCGAAGAGTGTATCATTCAATTCAATGGAATCTTTCCATACTTCTAAATTCATAAATCTGAAACTTGACATGGGTAAGTTGTTTTGGTAATTACAATAAATTTATGAATTAATCCTCATTTAACTTTTATGCTTTTGTCTTATTTATTCAATAGAAGCTTTCTATTCCAATCTTATTTCCACGCACAAAAAAACAAATTCCATTCTCTCTGCTATTTGGTACCCTTTGCTCTCTGCTCTCTGCCCTATGCTCTTCCTGTCCACTTTCATGCCAAACCCACAACCCATTATCATTCAACATTATAACAAACCAATCCCTCATTGCCTTCGTAAATATTTTTGACAATCGAGTGTAAAATTTTTTGACGTTGAATCTGATGAATGCATTTGTTCCTTATCTTTGATTAAAAGACATGTATTATGGCATCCGGGAAGATACTGATAGTGGATGATAATAAAAATGCGCTGAGGGCATTGAATCTCTTGTTGCAGTTCGAGTTTGAAACGGTGGTTACGCTTTCGAGTCCGAACCAGATCATTTCGGAGCTGCGAAAGACTGATTTCGACCTGGTATTACTGGATATGAACTTTTCAGCCGGTGTAAGTACAGGAAATGAAGGTTTATTCTGGCTGAAGGAGATCAAGACCCATTCACCTTCAACCGAAGTCGTAATGATCA
>CAVXSF010000012.1:0-95742 GCA_963764345.1 uncultured Bacteroidales bacterium
GAGGGAGCTAATCTTTATACACAAATCCCAGTCATATTTGATGGCCTTTCTTGCAATGCATTCGTGTTGATAAAATGTTCATAACATATTGAATATCAATATGTTAAAGTTGTTTTGTCATGCGTTTTTTGTATCTTAAATGCATGACACACAACACATTCGAGGGGTTTTTCATGGATTTTCTTCCTGATAACCGATTAAAAATACGTGCTGAGAAAATAATGAATGATATGCTTAAATTTGGTAATGTAGTAGTCAACAAATTTAGTAAATTTCACACAGACAAAATAGGAGCATATCGTATGTTAAGCAATAACAGCATTAGTTATGAAGACCTGTTAAAAGGGGTAAAACAGGCTTGTAAAGGCAACCAGGGGGCTAAACACCTTTTATGTATCCAAGACACGACAGAGTTAAATTTTACGGATCATATTGATAGAATCGGGAAGGATGATCCAGACATAGGACCTGTTACCAGGGAAGACAATGCGGGTTATTTTTGTCACCCCATGCTCGTGGTCGATCCTGAAAAGATGATACCAGTTGGCATATCAAGTGTTACCCTTTGGAATAGGCGATGGGATAAAACGAAAAGGCGCGAACGTGATTATAAACAGCAGGCTATATCAGAGAAGGAATCCTATCGCTGGATTGATAGTGCATTACAAACCAAAGAATTATTATCAGAGACCCCCTTACTGACTATTATTGGTGACCGAGAGGCGGATATATATGAAGAGATAGTGAAGGTCCCGGATGAGAGAACCCATTTATTGATCCGCTCCAGTTGGAACAGGAATCTGTATGACTCAAAGTTGAAGCTATTTGATTATTTAGCCTCTAGTGAAGAAAGGGACACCTATGCTTTAGAGATAAATGGGAATAAGAAAAGAAAGCGAAGAGTAGCTAAAATGTCTTTACGCTACACGAAAGTAAAATTACAAAAGCCCATCAACCGAAACCTGTCTGCCTATCCTGATTATGTTGAAGTAGTAGCGATACAGGCAAGTGAATTACCACAGAGTGTTCCCAGGGGAGAAGATCCTATTCTATGGAGGCTGTTAACTACGCATGAAATCAATAACATACAGCAGGCAATCCAGTGTATTGAATGGTATAAAACCAGATGGCATATAGAAGAGCTTTTCCGAATCCTGAAAAGCAAGGGTCTTCAAATTGAATCCTCTCAATTAGAAACCGGGGCAGCATTAAAGAAATTAACTGTCATGGCCCTTCAGGTAGCTCTTACCACAATGATATTAAAGTTGTCGATGCATAATCCTGAAAAGATTAATGCCAGTATTATCTTTTCCAATGAACAAATCGTGTTTATTAAATTACTGGTTGAATCCCTGGAAGGGAAAACGGCAAAACAGAAAAATCCTTATCCACAAAATACTCTAGCATGGGCAGCATGGGCAATAGCGCGATTAAGTGGGTGGAGTGGATACAATTCACAGGGACCACCAGGTTATATATCATTAAAAACGGGCCTTGACAGATTTAATGACAATTACAACGGATATAAAATGGTAATAGATTTATTAAGATAAAAAGATGTGTATAAAGGGTAAGGAGAATATAGGGGTGGTCATTACGCCAGGGCATCGTTTCCACGCTCTTCAAGTCCCCTCCCAGGGGATTTAGGGGTGGTTAGAGGAATGTAGGGGTGGTCGGGGCTTAGGGGTGGTTAAAGGAATGTGGGGGTGGTTAAAGCGATTTATGGGTGTTCAAAGCGATTGGGGTAGTCAACGGGATTTAGGGTTAGTCGTAGCGATTTAGAGGCAATCGAAGCGTTTGTCCCCCTAATTTTCACTATTTTTATTCCCGGATTCCCAAACTTAAACCCTTTATCCCCGTTTATACCCCATAATCTGCACTGAAAGTCCGGAAATATGCGAAAACTTTTCACTATACTGCTCCTGACACTTTTTTCTTCACTCAATGCCCAGTATATTCCCGTGCATCCCACCAACGGCGTCTATGCCTTCCTTGAAGAGCTGGCAAACGAAAACCTGATTGAGCTGAACACAGCCACCCTGCCGCTCAGCCGCATGGAGATATCACAACTCCTCAACACCGTCGATCCTGTCACCCTCAATACCCGCCAGCAGAAAGAACTCGCTTTCTTTCTGAAAGATTTTAATAAGGAACTGATCCCCAACAAGGATTTCCACCGCCGTCTCGACCTGTTTTATTACCGCGATTCTACCTTCTCCGTGACCGTCAACCCGATTGGAGGAGGTGATCTGTGGTACAACGAAAGCGGAACAGCCTACCACTGGTGGAACGGGGCAGGGGGCTGGGCTACCATCGGACGCCTGGGGATCTATGCCAGCATACGCGATAACCACGACAGCCAGTGGCTCACCAAACCGCAGTACCTCAACCAGATGCCCGGCGGAGACAATTTCAAACAGTACAGCAACGGCCATATCGACTACTGGGAATCGCGGGGCGGAATAACCTACGATTTCGGGGTGGGCAGCATCGGACTGGTGAAAGACCATTTCCAATGGGGTACCAACTACCACGGCAGCAACATCTTTTCAGGCCGGACACCCTCGTTTGCACACCTGTTCCTCTACCTAAAACCCGTCAGGTGGCTCGAATTCAGATATATTCACGGATGGCTCAATTCAGAAGTGACAGACAGTAGCCGCTCATTCATCATCAGCAACAGCTATGGCACCTCCTACCGCCAGGTGTACCATTCAAAATTCCTGGCCGCAAACCTGCTTACGTTTATCCCGGTGCGCGGCCTCGACATTTCCGTGGGGAACAGCATCATCTACGACTACGACAACGTCCATGCCGCTTATCTCATCCCCCTGATGTTCTATAAAGCCGTAGACCACAGCCTCCAGTCAGGTATCGACAACATGAACTCACAGATCTTTTTCGATGTCTCCTGCCGGCTCATTCCCCGCATACATGTCTATTCAAGCCTGTTCATCGATGAACTGGCGGTGAAACGCATCTTCAACCCCGACGAACATAACTTCTATAGTTACAAGGGAGGCATCCGCCTTACCAACCTTATTCCCAACACCTACGCCGGTATCGAATATACCATCAGCGATGCCCTGGTGTTCCGTCATTACGTTCCTACCCTCACCTTCGAGTCGAACCGCTACAACCTCGGTCATTATCTCACCGACAATGCCAAAGAACTGTACCTCACCGTCGGCTGCCGGCCGTTCAGGAACGGCGAAATTGCTCTCGAATATACCCGGGCGAAGAAGGGTCCCGATTATACCGCCATGGGCACCGACAGGCTCAGCGTCCAGTCTTTCACTACCTGGGTGTGGGAGTCGCATGAACTGGCCCTCAACCTGTCGTGGGAGATCATCAACGACGGCTATCTCCGTCTGGGCTGCGCCTACCGCGTCCTGC
The DNA here is from genome assembly GCA_963764345.1 of uncultured Bacteroidales bacterium. Lineage (GTDB taxonomy): Bacteria > Bacteroidota > Bacteroidia > Bacteroidales > DASQZK01. Next base: position 3,397 of record CAVXSF010000012.1, read on the forward strand.
GTACCGACGGCGTCCCGGCTGAAATGTATACCCCGTTGTTTTATAAGGGCCGGACGCTGACACCCATGGCCGGGATTAACTTCGGCTTCTAAGACAAAGTATATTCCCGCGTTAACAACTCATGTCAAATAGGATTTCAATACTTCATTGAAAATTTTTTGTCTGATTTTCAATACTTTATATATCTTCTAAAAAAATATCTGAAAAAGCATAGCTGAGATTTGGCCCTTTTTCACATTAAGGGGTGAAACCATAAAACATTCAGCTATGGACAGTATAAAATATGTTGACTGGAACCGGGTTGTGTATTATGTTTCGGACATATACCGTTTGACCCAGCGATTCAGGCCGGGAGACCCGGCCTTTCTCCGTGATAAAATCCGTAATACGGCAGTGAATCTGACAGCCGGGCTAAACGGCATTTCAGAAGCCGGGGATGGTATGAATACGGATGACCGGATCTATTCGGTGATCTCATCGGTTTCCGTACTCGAAACCTATCTTCAGCTGGCCATTCAGTATGGACTCCTGAAAGACAACAGCCTCCTGAACGGTGAACTTCAGGAACTGAAGAGGATCCTGTCCGGCTTGCTGAACGACCAGACAACCGCTAACCCCAATTCTTAATCTTCCGGACTCATTCATTCGTTCTGTGCATCCCGGCTTGCGTCTGTGGTTCAACCTACTGCATGCAATGTGCTTCAAAAATACCTTTGCATCTTTTTTCAATTATTTTCATAGCTTTACAACCAAAACAACCCCTATGGACCTTGTTACCGGCGGCACTGGACTTCTTGGCTCACATCTTCTTTATTCCCTGGTCAGAGACGGCATTCGCGTCAGGGCTATACGGCGGCCGGAGTCAGACATCGAAGAGGTTCGAAGGGTTTTTGCCAGGTACGGGGAAGATGGGGAGGAGCTTTTTCAGAAGGTCGAATGGGTCGAAGGGGATATCCTGATTCCGGAGACTCTCGATGAGGCTATGCAGGGGGTGAGGCATGTTTACCATGCTGCTGCTATCGTGTCTTTCAATCCGGGCGACCGGGCAAAGCTCATCACAGGTAATCTTGATGGTACGGCTAACGTGGTAGATGCCTGTATTGAAAACGGCGTAGAGAAGCTATGCCATGTCAGTTCCGTCTCAGCCCTCGGTAAAAATCCTCTTGGCGAACCGGTGACGGAGGAGGTAAAATGGATTCCCGATAAGATGAATTCCGGCTACTCCATTTCAAAATTCAAATCGGAGATGGAGGTATGGCGGGGCATTGAGGAAGGATTGAATGCCGTGATTGTTAACCCGTCCATCATCCTGGGACCGGGATTCTGGCAGAAAAGCTCTTCCAGAATGTTCAGCGAGGTCTATAAGGGTCTGCGGTTTTACATGAATGGAGTCACCGGTTATGTTGGGGTCACCGACGTGGTAAACTGCATGCGAAACCTGATGGCTGCTGATGTCCGGGCCGAACGCTTCATCCTTTCATCGGAAAACCTGTCCTATAAGGATGCCTTTACAATGATCGCCGACGCCCTGGGCGTAAAGCCTCCGAAGACAGAAGCCACCCCTTTTCTCGCCCGTATAGCGTGGCGGATGGATGCCTTCAGGTCTTTTTTCGGCGCGCAAAGGTTAATCACCCGCGAAATGGTGAATGCCGGATTAAGCAAAAACCGTTTTTCAAATCAAAAAATCCGGGACCTCACGGGTTATCAGTTCAGGGAAATGAAAGAGGTTATTGATGAGGCAGGAGAGTCCTTCCTCCGTGAATTAGGTTAGGGAGTTAGGGAGTTAGAGATTGGAGATTGGAGGGTAGGGATTAGGGATTAGAGATTAGAGAGTAGGGAGTAGAGAGTAGGGAGTAGAGAGTAGGGAGTAGAGAGTAGGGATTAGGGATTAGGGATTAGGGATTAGGGAGTAGAGAGTAGGGATTAGAGAGTAGGGATTAGAGAGTTATGAGGTTTTTAAAATATATAATGAGGATGTGAATCGAAGAAACTGGTGCACCGGGTCTCCCCTTTAGGGGTCGGGGGTAGCCGGGCTGAGAAGAGTTATGGGATAAAGGAGACGGTTTTCCAAAGAGAGTTCTTAGGGTATGAGATTTTTAAAATTTATAATGAGGATGTGAATCGAAGAAACTGGTGCACCGGGTCTCCCCTTTAGGGGTCGGGGGTAGCGCGGGCTGAGAAGAGTTATGGGATAAAGGAGACGGTTTTCCAAAGAGAGTTATGAAGTGTTTAAAATATATAATGAGGATGTGAATCGAAGAAACAGGCGCACCGGATCTCCCCTTTAGGGGTCGGGGGTAGCCGGGCTGAGAAGAGTTATGGGATAAAGGAGACGCTTTTCCAAAGAGAGTTCTTAGGGTATGAGATTTTTGAAATTTATAATGAGGATGTGAATCGAAGAAACAGGCGCACCGGGTCTCCCCTTTAGGGGTCGGGGGTAGCCGGGCTGAGAAGAGTTATGGGATAAAGGAGACGCTTTTCCAAAGAGAGTTCTTAGGGTATGAGATTTTTAAAATATATAATGAGGATGTGAATCGAAGAAACTGGTGCACCGGATCTCCCCTTTAGGGGTCAGGGGTAGCGCGGGCTGAGAAGAGTTATGGGATAAAGGAGACGGTTTTCCAAAGAGAGTTATGAAGTGTTTAAAATATATAATGAGGATGTGAATCGAAGAAACTGGTGCACCGGGTCTCCCCTTTAGGGGTCGGGGGTAGCGCGGGCTGAGAAGAGTTATGGGATAAAGGAGACGGTTTTCCAAAGAGAGTTCTTAGGGTATGAGATTTTTAAAATTTATAATGAGGATGTGAATCGAAGAAACTGGTGCACCGGATCTCCCCTTTAGGGGTCGGGGGTAGCCGGGCTGAGAAGAGTTATGGGATAAAGGAGACGCTTTTCCAAAGAGAGTTCTTAGGGTATGAGATTTTTGAAATTTATAATGAGGATGTGAATCGAAGAAACAGGCGCACCGGGTCTCCCCTTTAGGGGTCAGGGGTAGCGCGGGCTGAGAAGAGTTATGGGATAAAGGAGACGGTTTTTCAAAGAAGGTTATGAGGTTATGAATATGTTAATTGTAAAGCACTCTTCCTAACTCCCTTAATCCCTAAATCCCTTAATCCCTACTCCCTAACTCCCTAACTCCCTATCTTCTATCTTCCTAATCTCTAACCCCTAACTCTCTAACTTCTATCTTCTATCTTCCTAATCTCTAACCCCTAACTCTCTAACTTCTATCTTCTATCTTCCTAATCTCTAACCCCTAACTCTCTAACTTCTATCTTCTATCTTCCTAATCTCTAACCCCTAACTCTCTAACTTCATCTTCTATCTTCTATCTTCCTAATCTCTAACCCCTAACTCCCTAACTTCTCCTCTCCCCCCTCCTCCCAAATCAACTTTTTCCCGAATCCCAGCCGGTTATCCGTCATCTTGATCATCCTGGGCCGCAGGATCCACAGCGTCGTTTCCATCAGCGCGGCGTAAGGAAAACGTTTGAGGTACCTTTTCCTGGCTTCCTTTGCGACCGCCCCAGATGGCTCCAGGAGAATGCCCTGTATCTGTAAGCCCCGGATCCTGCCCACTGCCGTGGTCTCCAGGACAATGCTTGCAGCAACGGTGTTACCAGCCTCCAGATCACGGATATGCCTCGTTTCCCGGTCGGAAGTGAAGACAAAATAGTTTTCTTCAGCCGAATAGGCATAAAAACAATTGGCACACCAGGGGATATTGTCCGCCGATGTAGCCAGCGTCAGCACATGATGCTGATTGATGAAGGTCACGGTACGTTTGGGGGGAAGAGCCATTAAGCTTGTTGTTAGCGGTTCTCGAGTTGTTGCTTCACGATCTTTGCGATATACTTGCCGATGATGTCAAACTCGAGGTTGACCACTGTGCCGGGCCTGATCTGGTGAAAATTTGTCATCTCGTACGTGAAGGGAATGATCGCCACTTCAAACGACAGGTCCTTCGAGTTCACCACGGTAAGGCTTACGCCGTTCACCGACACCGACCCTTTTTCCACGGTTACATAATCGTCGAGCAGAGGTTCATATTTGAACCGGAAATACCAGCTCCCCTCAGCTTCACGCACCTCAGTGCAAACAGCGGTCTGGTCCACATGACCCTGCACGATGTGTCCGTCGAGTCGGCCGTTCATCAGTGTACTGCGCTCCAGGTTGACTTTATCGCCGACTTTGAGCTGTCCGAGATTCGTTTTCTCAAGCGTCTCTTTGATGGCCGTCACCGTGTAATCCTTACCCGTCTTTTTCACGACCGTAAGGCAGACCCCGTTATGGGAGACGCTCTGGTCAACCTTCAGCTCATTCACAAATGAACATTCGAGCGTGAGGTGCAGGTTCTCCTGGTCTTTCTCCAGCTTTACCACCTTCGCCGCTTCTTCAATAATTCCTGAAAACATCTTGTATATTTTTTGTTCCTGCAAAATTAGAAAAATACATTGAAGGCACGAAGAATTTATTTCTGCAAAGGCCCCTTGATACAAAGGTATATTTTACTGGCTGTAAACCGGTTATCCGTTATCCGGTCCGTCTGCCCCTGTTCAATGGGAATTTTCAGGGACGATATTCCGTTTTCAGATGATAAATTTGCATTGGCGTACCAGAAGTTATTTCATTAATTTTGTCCTCGCAATCAATCGTTTAAAACCATGAAGTCTTCATCGCCCAAAGAGCTGGCTGCCTATATTGCCCTGCTGGTCTCCGTGTTGTTCGGGATAACCATCCTGCTGCTGAATTATTTCAGTGTTGAGCGGCTGTGGATTCCTGTGTCGGCTTCCCTGCTCGTTTTTTTTGCCATCACCTTCATTATCATCTACACTACCCTTTCGGGCTTCATTTTCGAGAAGATCCAGCCGGTATATAAGACCATTCACGATTTCAACGTGTCGCAGAAAGAGCTGAAAAAGCAGATCGATCAGGGCGACATCATTGCTCATGTAAACCGCGAAGTCGAGGACTGGGCAGACCTGAAATCTAAGGAGATTTTGAAACTCAAACAACTTGAACAGTACAGGAAGGATTTCGTCGGGAATGTCTCCCATGAGCTGAAAACACCCATTTTCAATATCCAGGGGTATGTCCTTACCCTTCTCGACGGAGGTCTTGAAGATCCGGCAATCAACCGGCTGTACCTGGAAAGGACGGAGAAAAGCATCAACCGTATGATCTCTATCGTAGAGGACCTCGAATCCATTTCCCGTCTTGAATCAGGCGAACTTAAGCTCCGGCTCGAAGCTTTCGATATCGTGAAAGTGGTGGAAGAAGCCTTCGACATCCTCGAATTCAAGGCCAAAGCCATTGGTATAAAGCTGACCTTCGGCGGAAACTATAATAAATCCATAAAGGTGATCGCCGACCGCAAGCGAATGCAGGAGGTGATTAACAACCTGGTGGTCAATTCCATCAATTATGGCAGGAAAAACGGCAAGACCATGGTCAGCATCATGGATATGGGTGAGAATATTCTCGTCGATGTCACCGACAACGGCATCGGCATCTCCGAGAATGACATCCCCCGGATCTTCGAACGGTTTTACCGCACCGATAAGTCCAGGTCGAGAGATCTTGGCGGCACCGGCCTCGGGCTGTCTATCGTTAAACATATCATTGAAGCCCATAATCAGACTATCAATGTAACAAGCAAAGTGGATAAGGGGACATCGTTTGTGTTCACGATGTCGAAGGCGTGAGTTAGGGAGTTAGGGATTAGGGATTAGGGATTAAAAAGTGCTCCGGAATTAACATCTTCCTAACCTCCAATCTCTAACTTTCTAACTTCCAAAGGGAGTTAGGGATTGGTAGGGATTAGGGATTAAAAAGTGCTCCAGAATTAACATCTTCCTAACCTCCAATCTCCAACTTTCTAACTTCCAAAGGGAGTTAGGGAGTTAGGGAGTTAGGGAGTTAGGGAGTTAGGGATTAGGGATTAGGGAGTTAGGGATTAGGGAGTTAGAAAGTGCATCGGAATTAACATCTTCCTAACCTCCAATCTCTAACTTTCTAACTTCCAAAGGGAGTTAGGGATTAGGGATTAGGGATTAAAAAGTGCTCCAGAATTAACATCTTCCTAACCTCCAATCTCCAACTTTCTAACTTCCAAAGGGAGTTAGGGAGTTAGGGATTAGGGATTAGGGATTAGGGATTAAAAAGTGCTCCGGAATTAACATCTTCCTAACCTCCAATCTCCAACTTTCTAACTTCCAAAGGGAGTTAGGGAGTTAGGGATTAGGGATTAGGGATTAGGGATTAGGGATTAGGGATTAAAAAGTGCTCCGGAATTAACATCTTCCTAACCTCCAATCTCTAACTTTCTAACTTCCAAAGGGAGTTAGGGATTAGGGATTAGGGATTAGGGATTAGGGATTAAAAAGTGCTCCAGAATTAACATCTTCCTAACCTCCAATCTCTAACTTTCTAACTTCCAAAGGGAGTTAGGGATGTTAGGGATTTAGGGATTAAAAAGTGCTCCGGAATTAACATCTTCCTAACCTCCAATCTCCAACTTTCTAACTTCCAAAGGGAGTTAGGGATTAGGGATTAGGGAGTTAGGGATTAGGGATTAAAAAGTGCTCCGGAATTAACATCTTCCTAACCTCCAATCTCTAACTTTCTAATTTCCAAAGGGAGTTAGGGATTAGGGATTAGGATAAAGTGCTCCAGAATTAACATCTTCCTAACCTCCAATCTCTAACTTTCTAATTTCCAAAGGGAGTTAGGGAGTTAGGGATTAGGGATTAGGGAGTTAGGGATTAGGGAGTTAGAAAGTGCATCGGAATTAACATCTTCCTAACCTCTAATCTCTAACTTTCTAACTTCCAAAGGGAGTTAGGGATTAAGGGAGTTAGAAAGTGCTCCGGAATTAACATCTTCCTAATCTCTAATCTCTAACCTCTAACTCTCTACTCCCTCTCCCCCTATCACCAAATCCCAAAATTTATTATCTTTGTGCCACAAATTTTTACAGGTTAAAAAGGAGTTGTTGAAATGACGAAGAAATTTCCTGAATATAAACAGTTTAGTCTATCAAAAATCAACACGGAAATTCTCCGTTTGTGGAGGGAGGAAGAGACGTTCAAGAAGAGCCTTTCAATCCGGAAGGACAGTCCTGCTTTCGTGTTTTATGAAGGTCCGCCATCTGCCAATGGCAAACCGGGCATTCACCATGTGATGGCCCGCACCATCAAGGATATCATCTGCCGGTACAAAACTCTCGACGGATACCTTGTCGAGCGTAAGGCCGGATGGGATACCCATGGTCTGCCGGTAGAACTCAGTGTTGAGCACATGCTCGGCATCACCAAGGAAGATATAGGGAAGAAAATATCTATCGCGGGCTATAACGAAGCCTGCCGCAAGGAAGTCATGAAGTACACCCGTGAATGGGAGGAACTGACCGACAAAATGGGGTACTGGATCAACATGGAAGATCCTTACGTTACTTACGACAACCGGTATATCGAATCGCTCTGGTGGCTGCTGAAACAGCTGTATGAGAAAAAGCTCCTGTATAAGGGGTATACCATCCAGCCCTATTCCCCGGCTGCAGGCACCGGACTCAGCACTCATGAGCTGAACCAGCCCGGATGTTACCGCGATGTGAAAGATACCACCGCCGTGGCTCAGTTCAGGGTGATCAGGGATGAGCAATCAGCATTCCTTTTCAACGGCACATCAAACGAGGTGGTCTTTATAGCCTGGACAACCACGCCCTGGACCCTGCCCTCAAATACAGCTCTGGCTGTCGGTGCAGGCATCACCTATGTAAGGGTGAACACCTTCAACCCCTACAGCGGTACCCCGGTAACCGTGGTACTGGCAAAAGACCTGATCGGATCGTTCTTCCCGGAAAAAAATAAAGTCCTTCCCGCCGACCAGTACACGCCTGGCGACAAAAACATCCCGTTCAGTATCCTCGGTGAGTTCAAAGGATCTGAACTGAAAGGCGTCCGTTACGAGCAACTGTTTAAATGGGTCGATCCGGGTGAGAATGCCTTCAGGGTGGTCACCGGCGATTTCGTCACTACCGAAGAAGGTACCGGGATTGTTCATATCGCCCCTACTTTTGGCGCCGACGACTACCGGGTGGCAAAGGAAAACGGCATCCCGCCCCTGACCCTCATCGACAGGGAAGGGAACCTGAGTCCTATGGTAGACAAAAAAGGCCGGTTCATTCCTATCGCCGACATCGACAAAAAATTCGTGCGTGAACGGGTAAACACGGATGAATACGGGAAATTCGCCAGCCGGTATGTCAAGAACGAATATGACGATACGATCCCTGAGGATGCGACTACGGTGGATATCGACCTCGCAGTAGCCCTGAAGCACAGCAACCAGGTCTTCAGGATCGAAAAATATGTGCACAGTTACCCGCATTGCTGGCGGACCGACAAACCCGTCCTTTATTATCCGCTCGATTCGTGGTTCATCCGCACCACGGAGTTTAAAGAGAGAATGATCGCCCTGAACAATACCATCAACTGGAAACCGGAATCGACCGGCAGCGGACGTTTCGGCAAATGGCTTGAAAACCTGGTAGACTGGAATCTGTCCAGGTCCCGTTTCTGGGGAACGCCCCTGCCTATCTGGGTTTCTGAAGATAAACAGGAACAGAAATGCATCGGCTCGGTGGCTGAACTGAAAAAGGAAATCGAAAAGTCCGTCAGCGCCGGATTTATGACGTCAAATCCCCTGAAAGATTTCCGGGAAAACGATTTCACCACCACAAATTATACCCTCTTTGACCTTCACCGTCCGTTCGTCGACGACATCATCCTGGTTTCACACCACGGTAAAAAGATGTTCCGTGAACCCGACCTTATCGACGTGTGGTTTGATTCGGGGTCGATGCCTTATGCCCAATTTCATTATCCTTTTGAACACAAGGACGATTTTGATAAGTATTTCCCGGCCGACTTCATTGCCGAGGGTGTTGACCAGACCCGCGGATGGTTCTTCACGCTTCATGCCATCGCAGCCATGCTCTTCGACTCGGTGGCCTTCAAGAATATCATCTCCAACGGACTGGTCCTCGACAAGAACGGCAATAAGATGTCCAAACGCCTCGGCAATGCTGTCGATCCGTTTAAAACCATCGAAGAACACGGATCCGATCCCCTCCGATGGTATATGATCACCAATGCACAGCCATGGGATAACCTCAAATTTGACGTCTCGGGCCTCGATGAAGTGAAACGGAAGTTCTTCGGAACGCTTTATAATACCTATTCCTTCTTCGCCCTCTATGCCAACGTTGACAGCTTCACCTTTTCTGAAAAAGAGATCCCGGTAAGCCAGCGACCGGAGATCGACCGCTGGATCATCTCGCTTCTTAACTCCCTGGTGAAGGACGTAAAGGAAAACTACGACAACTATGAGCTCACCCGGGCGGGCAGACTGATCCAGGATTTCGTGACCGAAAATCTTAGTAACTGGTACGTCCGTCTTAACCGTAAACGGTACTGGGGTGGTGATTATACCAATGACAAGATCTCCGCCTACCAGACACTGTTCACCTGCCTGGAAACCGTGGCTGTCCTGGCATCACCCATCGCCCCGTTCTATTCCGACCGGCTGTTCCGCGACCTTAACAATGTGTCCGGCCACCACCCGGAAGAGTCCGTCCACCTTACTAGATTTCCGGCATTCCGGGAAGAACTGATCGATAAAGCCCTGGAAGAAAGGATGGAGATCGCCCAGGCTGTATCGTCGATGGTACTGAGCCTGCGCAGGAAAGTGAACATCAAAGTGCGGCAGCCGCTGAATAAAATGATGATCCCGGTGACCGAAACCGGCTTCCTCGAAAAATTCGAAGCGGTGAAAGACCTTATCCTGTCGGAAGTGAACGTCAAGGAAGTCGAATACCTCGGCGATACTTCCGGTATCCTGGTGAAGAGGATCAAACCCGACTTCAAGATCCTTGGGCCCAAATACGGCAAAATGATGAAATCCATTTCAGCGGCGCTGACTTCGGCAACACAGGAAGATATCGCCGCCTTCGAGAAGGAAGGGCAGTTCACGGTGAAAACCGGTGAAGAGAACATCATACTTAGTCCCGGTGAGGTCGAGATCATCTCGGAAGATATCCCCGGCTGGCTTGTCGCCAACGAAGGAAAAATTACCGTAGCACTCGATATAACAATTACCGATGAATTACGTTATGAAGGGATAGCCAGGGAGTTTATCAATCGCATCCAAAACCTCAGAAAGGACAGTGGCTTTGAAGTGACCGATAAAATATCCGTTGAGATCCAGAAACATGATGCGGTGAATGAAGCCATCAGAAAATATAAAGATTACATAGGATCACAGACTCTGGCAAAAAATATAAGCCTTGTGGATTCACTGAATAACGACTCCACTGAAATTGAGATTGATGAAGATATTGTGACGAAGATTAAAATTATCAGGTTGTCTTAAAAATATGATGTATTTATTAAAAATTTGCTACTTTTAGAAAACAATAAAAACAATAAAAATATGGCTGAAAAGACAAGATATTCAGATGATGAGTTGGTTGAATTCAAACAACTCATCATTCAGAAGCTGGATAAGGCCAAGGAAGACTATGAGTTATTGAAAAGCGCGATAACCATGTCCGATAATAATGACACTCAGGATACTTCCCCTACCTTTAAGGTTCTTGAAGAAGGCGCAGCCACACTTTCCAAGGAAGAAGCAGGAAAACTGGCACAACGACAGCTCAAATTCATTCAGCATCTGCAGGCAGCACTTGTCAGGATTGAAAACAAAACCTACGGGATCTGTCGCGAAACCGGAAAGCTCATTCCGAAGGAAAGACTGAGAGCTGTTCCCCATGCCACACTTAGTATTGATGCCAAAGAAAAAAGTGGCCATTGATAATGAGGTGTATCTGACTATAAGGATATCACAAACATATCGTGAAGTGTGTTAAAGAGATACGCACTTCACGTTTTGTTTTTAATGAAAGGAATGAAATATTTTTTGCACTTTTGTAATCCTGAATGCTGAAAAATAATAGGCCCGGATTGTTTAACCTGAAAGCCCTGTAAGTAAATTCCAAAATGAGTATCACGAAAAAATCCATACTGATCATCATACTGGTCCTGTTGATCGACCAGACCTTCAAGATCATCGTCAAAACTCACATGCTGCTTTACCAGGACTTCTACGTCATAGGCCACTGGTTCGACATCAAATTTATCGAAAATAACGGTATGGCTTTCGGCTTCGATTTTCCCGGCGACTACGGGAAGGTGATCCTTAGCATTTTCAGGATTCTGGCCGTGATCGCCATTGCCATTTATCTTCGCCATCTCATTAAAATCAACTCACATCAGGGGCTGATCATCTGCGTATCGCTAATCCTCGCCGGCGCCTTCGGTAATATCATCGACAGCGCCTTTTATGGTTTGATATTCTCCGAAAGCACACAGTTTGCCAAAGCCGTGCTATTTCCCCAGGGCGGAGGGTATGCCGGCTTTCTTCACGGTAAGGTGGTTGATATGCTGTATTTCCCCGTTCTCAAAGGTACCTGGCCCGAATGGATACCCTTCAAGGGCGGTGATAGCTTTGAATTTTTCAGGCCGGTGTTCAATCTCGCCGATTCTTCCATTACCGTAGGCGTCTTCTCCATCCTGTTCTTCCAGAAGAAATTCTTCGGACAAACCGTATCTCATCCTGCTGAAGAAACGGTATCAAACACTGTTGAGGAGATGAGCAATGAGGACACGAAGGCGCCAGGCGTAAATGAAAGATGAGAATGTGTCCGGAACGTTGAGTTGATTACCGCTTAATCAGTCCGTAAAACAAAAAATTGATCAGATTATCCAGCCGGTCCTCAATATTGCCGTGTTCTTTTTTAATGAATAGCGGAATCTCCAACCCTTTCATGGCAGTTGCAATGGCAACGGCCGCCAGTTCAGGATCATCGATCACAAACTCATTCCTTTCCATTCCCGACTGAAGAATGTTTTTCACCAGGTTGATCTCATCCTGGTCGTATTCCCTCCGTATACGCTCAATGAATTCAAGATGGCTCAGGTAATCACTTTTCAGGGCTGTATAAAAATTTGTAAGCGTTTTTAACTTATGCGTTCTGAACAACAGGTATGTCTTGAGCTGGTCGATCGGATCTTCCACTTTATCCACAGCATCGGCCAGATCTATTTTCAACTCTTCAGCTTCCTTTTCAACCACCGCTCTGAAAATATCTTCCTTGCTTTTAAAATAATAGTATATGGAACTCTTCCCCTTCCTGGTAGCAATGGCTATCTCTTCCATAGTGGTCTTCCGGTACCCAAAACGGATAAATATTTTGCTTGCAACACTTATTATCCTGGATCTTACCTCGTCTTTCTGTACTACCATAAGATAAAAGAAAATTTGTTGATGGAGCCTCTCACAAAATTAGAAGACAAATCCACCGATTCCAAATTTCTTTCGAATTTTTTACCCAATCCGTCGAAGATAAAAATCAGTTTCTAAAAACACTTACAGAATGAGCCTTACAGGACAAACATGTGGAATGTTGTTTTTCGAATATCAGATTTCGGATAAGGCAAAGTCAAGTTGCCGGCGTGGAAGATTTACATTTTTCACCTGGATCTTAATCTCATCGCCGAGCTGAAATTTACGCCGTGTGCGTTTCCCTACCAGCATATAATTGTCTTCGTCGAACTCATAGAAATCGTCCATGAGGTTCTGGATGGAGATCATGCCTTCACATTTGTTCTCAATGATTTCTGCAAAGATCCCGAAACTGGTAAGTCCTGAGATGATGGCATCGTATTCCTCCCCGACCTTGTCTTTCATAAATTCAACCTGCTTGTATTTTGTGGAAGCACGTTCGGCATCCATAGCGCGTTTCTCCATATCGGAAGTGTGGACGCACCGCATCTCGTACCGTTTTTTGTTTTTCGATTCGCCGCCGTCAAGGTAATGCGCAATCAGGCGATGGACCATCATATCAGGGTAGCGCCTGATGGGGGATGTAAAATGGGTGTAATATTTGAACGCAAGTCCGTAATGCCCGATATTGTTGGTGGAGTACCGGGCCTTGGCCATAGCCCTGAGTGCCAGCGTCTCAACCACATTCTGCTCTTTTTTTCCTTCTACCTCGTCGAGGAGTTTATTGAGGGAGACGGACATGTTCCGGTTAGAACTCAAATCGAGTGTATAGCCGAATTTATGGATGAACCGGGAGAACGATTCTATTTTTTCAGCATCCGGATGATCATGGATCCTGTAAACGAAGGTTTTGGCCTTGTCTTTTCCCTGTGGCTTAACCGTCCCGGCATCCTGGATGAACTTACAGTCCCGGTTTACAAATTCACTTACCCGCCGGTTGGCCAGGAGCATGAACTCTTCGATAAGCTGATTGGATTCTTTTTGTTCCTTGAAATAGACACTCAGCGGTTTACCAGCCTCATCGAGGTTAAATTTCACCTCTACCCTGTCGAAGGCAATGGCACCTTTTTCAAACCTTCGGTTCCGCATTTTCTGGGCCAGCCGGTGGAGGGTTAGAATTTCATCTTTCATGTCGCCATCTTCACCTTCAATGATTGCCTGGGCTTCTTCATAGCTGAACCGTCGTTGCGATTTGATCACGGTACGGCCAATCCATTCCCTCAGGACTTCAGCCTCGCTGTTCAGCTCAAAAACAGCGGAAAAACAAAGCTTTTCCTCATCCGGCCGCAACGAACAGATAAAATTGGAAAGCCGTTCGGGCAACATCGGGACTACACGGTCGACAAGGTAAACGGAGGTTGCCCTGTCGTACCCTTCTTCATCGATGATGCTCTTTGGTCTGACATAATGGGTAACGTCGGCAATATGTACGCCAACTTCCAGGTTCCCGTTCTTCAGCCGGCGCATGGAGAGGGCGTCATCAAAGTCTTTGGCATCTTTCGGGTCAATGGTGAAGGTGTGTGTATCGCGGAAATCCCTGCGCTCTTTGTAATCCTCTGCCGTAATCTTATCGGGTATGTCTTCGGCTGCAGCACTCACTTCTTCAGGAAAATGGATGGGCAGGTTGAACTCCGCCAGAATGGAATGCATCTCTACCTCATTATCTCCGGGTCTTCCCAGCACTTCGATGATCTCGGCAAATGGATTTTTGCCTTTGGCCGGCCAGTCGGTAATCCGCGCAATGGCTTTGTCTCCGTCTTTGGCACCATTCAGCTTCTCCAGGGGAATGAACAGGTCGTAAGGCATCTTTTTGTCGTCGGTAATCAGGAAGGCGTACTGGGCTGAGATATCCACAATGCCGACAAAGCTGTCCTTCGCCCGTTCAATGATCTGAATGACCTCTCCTTCAGTACGGTTGCTGCGTTTCCTCGAAGGGTAGACATAAACCTTTACGGTATCACCGTCGAGGGCTGTGTGAAGCAGGTTACGGGGGATGAACACGTCTTCCTCCAGTTCCTCTGCAGTAAGAAAACCATAGCCGTATTGGGTCATATCGACCTTACCAACGGCATAACCGGCCCGCGATTTAAACATGTATTTCCCGGTCTGTAGTTCTTCCAGATGGTTGGCGTTTTTCAGTTCCGCCAGGACCTGCACGATCAACTGGCGCTCCCTTTCCTCCTTGATTTCAAGCATCTTGGAGATCTGTTTGTAATTGAAATTTTTTGAGGGGAATTTGGTGAAAATGCCCAGGATGGTTGATGTGAGTTTTTCTTTGTTCCAGGAATTTTTCCTGTGTCTGTGATTGCCTTTTTGTGCCATGTGATTATGTAAACTTATAATTTAGTAGTATGGGGAGAATATATGCCAGGATGTGAGAGATTTCTGTAATTCTTAATGAAAAAGCATCCCTTTTCATACTTTCGAAAATGTTCCGGATTTATTCCTGTCATTTTTACCGGTGCTACTTAAATTCCGGTATCTTCTTCTAAACAACAAATATTGATCCTAAGTTGTAAAAAGATGGCTAATACCTCGAATTTAATGTGAATGGACGATTAAACCCCGCCGGATTGTCCGGATTCATGCAATATCATTCCCCCGGGCATGACCGGGGCTAACATAATCCGTGACCCTCCGGGTCTGACGACGTTTTTTTCAATTCACCCATCACCATCATTTCCCCCATGCCTGTTCATCGATAACGCGATCCCGTTCATGATTCATCGATGACGCGGCAACCCCCACGGTCCCGTACAACACCGTTTCACAGGTCCCTGAGGGACCGGAATTTCTTTTTTCCTATCTTTGCATCATAATCCAACCTTCGTCATGCAAAAATTTTTCATCTATAATACCCTGTCCCGCAAAAAGGAGGAGTTTATCCCGATCAATCCGCCACATGCCGGCCTTTATGTCTGCGGTCCCACGGTTTACGGTGATGCCCATCTCGGACATGCCCGTCCGGCCATTACCTTCGATCTGCTGTTCAGGACCCTGAAACACCTGGGCTACAAGGTACGCTATGTGCGCAATATCACCGACGTCGGCCACCTGGAAAACGATGCTGACGCCGGCGAAGACAAGGTGGCTAAAAAAGCCCGCCTGGAACAGCTCGAACCAATGGAGGTTGTGCAATTTTACATAAACCAGTACCACGATCACATGCGGCAACTGAATGTTCTGCCGCCAAGCATCGAACCCATGGCCTCCGGACATATTATGGAACAACAGGCAATGGTGAAAAAGATCCTCGACCGTGGTTTTGCATACCAGGTCAACGGCTCGGTCTATTTCGATGTGGAGAAATACGACCGGCAACACCATTACGGCAAACTGTCGGGACGCAAAACGGAAGACCTTCTGTCCAACACCCGTGCACTGGAAGGCCAGGACGAAAAACGGAATCCCCTCGACTTCGCCATCTGGAAGAAGGCCGACGAACGACACATTATGCGCTGGCCTTCCGAATGGGGTGATGGATTTCCCGGATGGCACCTCGAATGCTCAGCCATGTCTTCACGCTACCTGGGCGATACGTTCGACATACACGGTGGCGGATTGGACCTTCTCTTTCCGCACCACGAATGTGAAATTGCCCAGACAGTTGCAGCTACCGGTCATGAATCGGTGCATTACTGGATGCATAACAACATGATCACTATCAACGGACAGAAAATGGGCCGCTCATTGGGCAACTTCATCACCCTTGACGAAGTGTTCAGCGGGAACCATAAACTGCTCGCACAAGCCTACAGCCCGATGACGATACGGTTCTTTATGCTGCAGGCCCACTACCGCAGCACACTTGACTTCTCCAACGAAGCCCTGCAGGCCGCCGGCAAAGGTCTTGACAGATTGTTCGAAGCTATGTCCACCCTCGAAAAAATCAGCCCGTCGGAAACTTCCTCCGTGAATATTTCCGACATCATCAACGGTTGTTACCAGGCGATTTTAGACGACCTGAACAGTCCGGTGGCCATCGGACAGCTCTTCGAAGGTGTCCGTATCATCAACACCCTGATGGACGGTAATGATAAAATTTCGGAAAAAGACCTCGAATCGTTCAGGACATTCTTCCAACATTTTACCTTTGAAATCCTTGGTCTCAGACGTGAAGAAACCGGGCAGACATCGGATCTCACCGCTAAACTCATCGACGCTATCCTTGAACTCAGGCAGGATGCCAAGCAAAAAAAGGATTTTCCCACTTCCGACCACATCCGGGAGGAACTTGGGAAATTGGGGATAGAGATCAGGGACAGGAAGGACGGCACCGACTGGACCATAAAAAATTAAGTGACATGGCGGTGAGGGTCGGAAATATTCAAATTGGCAGTGGTTACCCGGTGGTGATACAGTCTATGACCAGCACCGACACCAATGATATTCAGGCTTCGGTATCCCAGTGTATAAGAATCATTGAGGCCGGTGCACAGATGGTCAGGCTTACCACCCAGGGCCTGCGTGAAGTGGCAAGCCTTTCTGAGATCAGAACCGAACTTCGCAGGCGCGGCTATGACCAGCCTCTGGCAGCCGATGTGCATTTCCTTCCCAAAGTAGCCATTGAGGCGGCAAAAGTGGCCGATAAGGTAAGGATAAACCCGGGCAACTATGTCGAAAGAAATTATCATGGCCCGCTGCAGTTCGATCTTTCCGAACAGCAACGGCAGGTTGCAGATATCAGGGAACGCCTGCTTCCACTCATCAGCACCTGCCGTCAATACGGCACAGCGGTCAGGATCGGGGTCAACCACGGTTCATTGTCGCGCCGCATTCTAAGCTGGTACGGAGATACCCCTGAAGGGATGGTCGAATCGGCCATGGAATTTATCCGGATCTTTGCCGGTGAAAACTTCCACCAGCTGGTCGTCTCTTTAAAAGCCTCCGACAGCCGCATCATGGTATATGCCAACCGGCTGCTCGTAAAACGGATGAAGGAGGAAAACCTCGTTTATCCCCTTCATCTCGGCGTCACCGAAGCCGGAGCTGAAGAGGATGGAATCATCAAATCTTCAGCAGGTATCTCGACACTGCTCGCTGAAGGAATCGGCGACACCATCAGGGTATCGCTCACGGAAGACCCCGAACATGAAATACCGGTAGCAGCAAAAATCGTTGAATATTTTGCCCACATAGCCAAACCTGCACCCTCTCCGGTGCCCGGATGGGATCCCTGTCATTACTTCCGGAGGGAAACAACCCAGGTAGAGAACACCGGGAACGGAAATGTTCCGGTGGTCATCGCCGGAAGTTCACTTTCAGTGCCGGTTACCACATTACTGAAGGAATGCGGATATGTCGACAATTTCGTGAATACCCTTGAAATTACGGATAAGGCAGCGGATTACGTGTTTCTCAGAGAAGGCGCGGCTCACGAAAAGCTGCCTGCAGGGATAAACTTTATCACAAAACCCGGCGGATGTCCTGATCGTTCAGCTACGGCGGTTCGCTGTCACGTGCTGGCTTCTGCCGGTGAATTCCGGAAGACAAAAAAAACTCAGGAAGAACTGCGGTTTGTGAAGACGGAAGCTGCAGACTTTGCAGTAACAGGTTCCGGAAAGACTGAAGCCGGAAATACTGAGATCCTGGTCCTTAACCTCCCGGATAAGGATGCCATCGGTACCGGAATGAAATGCTACGGTAAAATGAAAGAAGCCAACGACAAGCGTCCTGTAATTTTACACCGGACGTATCATTCTGCGGACCTGTTGTCATTGATGGTAAAGGCAGCCGGAGAGTTCGGGGCTTTACTTACCAACGGTTTCGGTGACGGGATATGGATCGAAGAAGAGAACCCGTCCATAGCAGTCGCAGAAACCAGGGAAACCGCCTTCAGCATCCTGCAGGCCACAAAGACCAGGATTTCGGGCACCGAGTACATCTCCTGTCCTTCCTGCGGACGAACCCTGTTCGACATACAGGCCACACTGCGCAGGATAAAGGTAGCCACGGAGGGGATGAAAGGAGTCAAGATCGCCGTGATGGGCTGCATTGTAAATGGTCCCGGTGAGATGGCCGATGCCGATTACGGCTATGTCGGCGCGGGCCGTGGAAAAGTGACGCTATATAAAGGTCATGAGGCCGTGAAAAAAAATATTCCGGAGGAAAAGGCTGTGGAAGAATTAATAAAAATCATCAGGCTGGGTTGAGTCTTGCCCCCGATCACGCCCGTAGATACCATCAATAACGGATCATCACTTCTTTACTCAGCGTACAGTTATTCCCGTAATCACATGCCGAAATTCGAAGTTCACTATTTTCCTCCGGGAGTTTTCCTTCGATAACATATTGTGTTCCGGGAACAAGAGAGATACACTGCCGGTCGTGGCTTTCACCTTCTGAATAGCGCCAGTTCACCATTTCACCATTGACAAACACATTATAGCCCTCGACCCATTTATTGTCGGTAGCGGGTGACCAACTCACCAGCATCGTGGAGTCGGAAGTTTTCCTGATCGAGATCTTCGGATCATCGAACTGTGGCGGTACGGAATCGTCGAGTGACTCAATGGCTTTGAACCATTTCGTGGCCATGATCTTCTGTCCCCTGTCATTCGGATGAGCCCAGTCAAGTGTCATGGTGCCCGGAATATCCGGTCTGTTCACCCAGCCCGAGGCCATATCGACAGAGATGATCCTGAGCCCGGGGTAGTCAGCCTGTGCCCGTTCCACAATGCCGTCGACAGACTGGTTAATAAAACTTTTCCAGGGGGTATTCAGTTTGGCGATGATGATGGATGTGGCGGAGTCATTGTGATACAGGACATTAATGATCTCCAGTAGGTTATGCACCGATTCGGCCGAATCTTTTTCTACATCGTTGGAGCCGAGGTGTATCAGGGCAATATTGGGTTTGAAGGGGCGAATCCTCTCTTTAAAAGAAGCATAGGTGACACTATCATGTGTGAATCCGCCTCTCAGGAATTGCCGGGTATTAATTCCATAATAGGACTCATGGTCGGGATCAAACACATGGCCGGTGTAAGGTGAAACCGGCAATTTAACCGGATTTTCCCGGTCTTCATTGAACCAGATATGATTCCCTCCGATGAAATCCACATCATATCCTGCCGAATCCAGTTTTTCCCAGAGCCAGTAGCGGTAACTGAGTTCAGATATGGAATCTCCGATGACTTTTCCCTGTGTAATGCTGTTGCCAATGCACATCACACTCAGCTTTTTCTGCACAGGGTGACAGGCTGATAACAGGATCACGAATAATGTAAGGCCGGTGAGCCGGATATTTTTCATGGTATAGAATTATAATAAGGTTTAAAGATACATTATTCCTGATACGACTTGCAAATAAATCCTGGGGGAGTTGAACCACATAAGGCACATAAGGGCACATAAGAAGAAGAAGAGAGGAACCACATGAGGCACATGAGGGCACATAAGAAGAAGAAGAGAGGAACCACATAAGGCACATGAGAGCACATAAGAAGAAGAAGAAGAGGGGAACCACATGAGGAACATGAGGGCACATAAGAAGAAGAAGATGAAGGTGAACCACATGAGGTACATGAGGGCACATAAGAAGAGAGGAAGAACCACATGAGGGCACATAAGAAGAAGAGAGGTGAACCACATGAGGCACATAAGGGCACATAAGAAGAGAGGAAGAACCACATGAGGAACAGGTAATCGGTAGTCAGTGTTGTTTCGATTAGCGATACCGATTACCGATGACCGATCACCGATTACCGATTACATGGGAGGCAAACCTGTCTATCCTCCTGCCTGAGTCAAATCCATCGTATCCAGATCCAGAATACTGAATGGTTTCTGCAAATGCCAGGCCCTCAGCCCGGCTTTACGGGCACCCTCAACGTTCGGCAGGTTATCGTCGATAAACAGTGTCTCTGCAGGTGCCAGGCCTGCATCACGGCAGACATACTCGAAAACACTTATGTCAGGCTTCCTCATATGGATCACGTGTGAATAATAGGTCTTTTCAAAGAGAACATCCATGTTATTGATGCCGAACCATTCGTGAAGTTTCCGGAAATAAAACCGCAGATGGGTTTCGTTCGTATTGCTGAGCAGGTAAGTATTGTAGCGTTCCTTCATATCCATGAGGAAATGGAAATGCTCCTCGGAGAACCGGCCCAGCATGGAATTCCAGGCACCTATAACTTGCTCACGGGTTACGTTTGACGCGAGATGCTTCCCGATCTCGCTGAAAAACTCATCCTCACTCACCCTGCCGGTGTCGAAAAGGTCGAAGACCCTCGTCTGCCTGAACTGGCTGAAATGATCGTCTAAATTTTCGATCCCCAGTTTTTTAAAGGCTTCCTTAACCCGTTCGAATTCGATATCGATGATCACCCCGCCAAAATCGAAGATGATGTTATTTATGCCCTGAAGTAATTTCATATGGATTTTCTGAGCTTAGTGAATATGATAATGCAAAGATGGAATATTCGGGAGTAAATAGAAAAAAAAATTGAACCACATAAGGCACATAAGGACACATAAGAAGAGAGGAAGAACCACATGAGGCACATGAGGGCACATGAGAAGAGGGGAACCAGTTAGGGCACATAAGAAGAAGAGCGGGGAAGCACGTTAGGCACATAAGGGAAAATGAAAATTTTGCATTCAGGTCATTAGAATTTATTATCTTATTGAAAATATCAGACAAAGCCCATGAAATTTTACTTTTCGAAAACGATTTATTCAATCCTTAAAAATAAATAAGATGATAATAACAAAATCCTACCTGAAAGATCTGATCTACAAAGTCAATGGAGCAGCCATAGAAGTACATAAAATAATGGGGCCGGGATTATTGGAAAGCATTTATCATCAATGCATGAAAAGAGAACTGACATTATTGGGCATCGCGTTTCAATCGGAATTGTGCATCCCCTTAAATTACAAAGGTTTAACAATAGAGGCTGATCTGCGTTGTGATCTTTTTATTGAGAATATTCTTCCCGTTGAACTTAAAGCTGTTAATTGTTTACTACCCGTTCATGAGGCCCAGATCCTAACCTATATGAAACTCCTGAATGTACCTAAGGGATTATTGATCAATTTTAATACAACTAATATTTTTAAGGAGGGGCAAAGGACATTTGTTAATGAATTGTACAGAGACCTGGAAGAATAATTTTAACACGAGCACCTTATGTGCCCTCTTCTTTCTTCTTATGTGCCCTTATGTGCCTTATGTGGTTCACCTCCCATCTTCTTATGTGCCCTAACTGGTTCCCCTCTTCTTATGTGCTCTCATGTGTCCTTATGTGGTTCAACTCCCATCTTCCTATGTGCCCTTATGTGCCTTATGTGGTTCAACTCCCCTCTTCCTATGTGCCCTTATGTGCCTTATGTGGTTCAATTATTCCTGAATTCGCAAATAACTATTGAATATTTTCTAACATTTGCGTATTATTGCAGTCCCAAATTCCAGCATTTAAAAAATTTCGGGCCCATAGCTCAGCTGGTTAGAGCACCTGACTCATAATCAGGGGGTCGCTGGTTCGAGCCCAGCTGGGCCCACATTAAAAAGAGCGAGAGTGTGAGCGAGAGCGAGCATAATCGCTCTTTTTCTCAATACTCACTCTCATACTCAACCTTCTATATTTTGTAGTTGGTTTTTTCTTTGTTGCCAGCTTGGCGCCAGGATGCAAGGGGAAGGTAGGTGGGAATTAGCACCAAATTCTTTAATTTTGAATGATTAGTTTTTCAGGGAGGAGGTCATTTTATAGTTTACAGAATTGGGAATTCCTTATAAAATTTCAGTAAGCTAATGGTTTCGCTTCTCATCTTACTTTGCACAAATTTTATCATGCTGTTATCCATCAATTCACCCAGTCCTTGCAATAATCCTTTATCATTCATCGATTCCAAAAGGTCAATGCATTTCTGAAGATATTCAGTTAAAGGCATTTTCATGCGATCTTCAACAATATATTTATTTATGGGAGTACGTTTTTCCATAAAAAACCAGCAATCGAATATATCTCTGTTGGTTACACTGCTTCTGTCAAGCAAAGCACATAGTTTATGGGCAAAAAGGTCTTCCTGCACCATAACCTTAACATTTATTCCCAATAGATTTTTAATCTCGTAATGGTTTTCAAAATCCCGGTTTGAAATCTCAACTTTTAATTTTCGTTCACCATACCCGTAATTCAGAACGACGAGAGGACCATAGTACTTTTTTGCCTCATCATGAATTCCCCCATATTTAAGCAGAATTTTCCTGACTTTCTTGTAAACCAGATCCTCTCGTTCTTTATCTAAAAGATTAAAATCCAAATCGACAGAAAAACGAGGCAAATCATAAAAAAACATCAGGGCAGTGCCCCCTTTGAATCCTAAAGAATTCGACAGTTCAATGTCAGAATAAATGTCTTTCAGAATTTGAATTAAGAGAAATTTGTGTTTGTTTAAATCAATCATCGGGGAAAAGTTTTTTAACTCTGTCAGTCAATGCTTTTGACATATATATGGGAAGGAGGTCATATATCTTAGCCTTATTCAATGGATTCAAATTATCAAAATAATAATTCTTATTTAAGTATAGAAGATCCAGAAACGCCCTTTCGCCTGTAGCAATGTTAACCTGATTAATTTGTCTGGAAATTCCCTTAGTGTTGGCAATTATTTCACCCTTAATTTTACGGTAAATAAAAGTCTTGTCCTGCACATCAATACTGCGGCTTAAATAACTAACCGAGGTAATGCGTGAGTCAAACTGAAATAGAACGCCCTCTTTTTGAAGTACATATTCCAAAGAAATATATGTGGGAGTGTAAAGGAGACATGCCAACTCTTCACTATTATAATTAGGTTTAGCGTATATGCCCTTTCGTGGATTCAGCAATTTACCAGTTCGGACATAATAATTCATCTTTTTATTAAGCGATTCAAAATCCTTTTCTCCAACCAAAAGAGCAATATCTCTTAGTCGAAATACCGTCTTTACATCTTTGAAGATTGATAATATAATGTTGTTTTTTATATTTAGTGAACTATTCATGCTAAATTATAGTATGTTCAGTTCACAAATATAGCAATCTTTTATAATTATTCCAATATTAAGGGGAACAATAGCTTATTGAAAAACGTGCCAGTTTTTTCGCCAGTATTCCAGCAAACCCATGTAAACCAGTGGAGTATTTTACATAAAATGAACAGTTAATTATACTGATGTAAAAACATAAACTCCTATTAATTTTGAAGATAACTCAAATATCCTGACTTATACGGACCGAATAATACATCGAATAAAGGAGACTCATAATCAGGGGGTCGCTGGTTCGAGCCCAGCCGGGCCCAGCCGGGCCCACAAAGAAAGCCATGTAATAATAACATGGCTTTCTCTTTAAAATTAAGTTCTATAAAAACACATCAGCTAAGGCTGTGCTTCCGATTTACAGGCGTACCTGCATCATCTATCCCAGTTTATAGGCCTTATTTAATATTTCTATATCAATAATGGCATCTTTTATGTCGAAAGGCTGGGCAATCCCTTTTTCAATGTTCATGACATAATCGTCGTAGGGAGTCAGCGCGTTTTTAACAACCGGCCATGATTTAACCTTATCTTCCTTAACTGCTTTAATGCTGCTGACACCATTTATTTCTGTGAAACTGATGTACCAGCCCTGGTTGGTAATGAGATGCTGTATGCCAATATGTTCCCGGTCATTTCCCGTCGGATCGTAAACGGGCAGATCGGCAGCCCAGGTAATAAACAGGTAGGCGACGCTTCCGTTCTCAAAATAAACCTGCATAAATTCCGTATCATTGCAATCCAGCTTCTGTGCATAATTCTCAGAGGAGAAAACCACATTTTTTACTTTCGACCCGATTAAATACCTCGATTTGTTCAGGTTATGGACCATTGCATCCATAAAGGGGCCACCATTTTTGTCTTTCATAGTTGCCCATTTGTTCCATGTGGGGTAGTGGTGAAACCAGTCTTCCTTATAAATTGCCAGTTGCCCGATTTCCCCTGAATCCAGGATTCGCTTAAGTGTGTCAGCAGAGGCATCGCCGGTACGTCCATAAAAAACAGAACAGTTCACCTTGTTCTGAACCATTTTGTAAAGGTTTTCTGCAGCCGCAAGATTTGGGGCGAGCGGTTTTGTAGTGATAATATGTTTTCCGCTTTCTACTGCCTTCCTGATGTATTCCTCTCTTGCAAAAGGGGGTGTAAACACCAATACAACTTTTATTGTTTCATCACTAAAAATATCGTCGACCGATTGTACCTGTTTGGCAGATAATTGTTTTGCCCGTTTTTCACTCTTTGCGCTGTCGGTATCGTAGGTGTATTTAACATTCAGGTGTTTTGAAGCATTCAGGGTATCAATTTCCCATCTTAAATAATCGCCGCAACCTATTAATGCTGCTTGATATACTGGTTCCATATCTGTTTATTTTATTTATTGTTTAGATTATTTTTTGTATTCAGAAACATGTAAGTCTTCATTGTGCATGAAAAAAAGTACACATTATTACTTTCCTACTTTATTGTAGCGCTCTAAAATAGCATCAATGGTTTCATTCCAGAATTCATTGATTTTCATACGGCTTTCATCAGCCTGGAACCATTCAATGGTCCGTTTTATTCCTTTTTTGAAGGGAATGGTAGCTTTAAATTCCGGTACGAAGGTTTTAATCTTTGAATTGTCGAATACGGCACTGATGGATTTATCACCCAGGAAATTACCCACCAGCCAGTCCTGACCTATTTCCTTCACCACTCCTGCTATAAAATCAGAAGAAACGTGTACAATATTAGGCTTGACTCCAACGGCAGCGCCAACGGCTTCATAGATCTGATCCCATGTAAGAATCTCGTCTGAAGTGATATGAAAAGCATGACCAATGGCCTGCTGATGGCCAAGCAAGCCAACAAAACCTATGGCAAAGTCTTCTGAATGTGTGATAGTCCAGAGCGAAGTTCCGTCGCCCTGAACCACGACAGGTTTACCAGCCAGCATGCGTTTCACGATGGTATAATCGTCCCAGCTGCCCAGGGCAACCGGAATTACAGTGTCGTATGTTAGCGACGGACGAACAATGGTTATCGGAAAATCATTTTCCCGGTAAAGGGTGTTGAGCTTATCCTCGCAGGCAATTTTGTCCCTCGAATAGTCCCAGAAAGGATTCTTCAGTGGTGTAGACTCCGTTACGATTGGGTGAGAAAGAGGCTTTTGGTAGGCAGAGGCAGAACTGATAAAAATATACTGGGAAGTAATGTCTTTAAACAGCCGATAGTCTCTTTCAATATCCTCAGCCTTAAAGGCAACAAAATTAGCTACGGCATCAAATTTCAGGCCTTTCAGTTTTTTTGCCACTTCGCCTGATTCATTTATATCAGCAGTGATGGTGATAACTCCTTCCGGAGCTTTTTTACCCGAATTACCCCTGTTTAAATGATAGACCTCCATCCCCTGTCGCAGGGCTTCGCGTGTGCAGGCACCTGAAATATTTCCGGTACCTCCAATAAATAGTATTTTCATATTAATAAGGTTATAATTGATTTATTCTTTTACAATTTTTAGTATCTGATGAAGTTTGTTTGAATTAATTTCTACGAAATATAAACCTGACGATAACTCCGACATATCTACACTCATATTATTTCCCGTAAAGTTGATTTCATTGTTCCCGATCATCATTCCCATCGAATTATATATGAAAATTGAAGTATTGTCAGATGACCCGGGAAGCTGAATCATTAGTTTATCTTTCACCGGGTTGGGATAGTATTTTATTAGTGACGACAAATCTTCTATCCCGTCTTCCAAAGATACAACAACTGAAAATGAAATTTTAAGAGAATCAATCCCGCCATTCTCTGTTCCTCCATTATCTTTAACGGTGATTGTAATAACTGCCGTTCCTGCCTGGTCCGTAAGGGTCGAAAAGGTCAAAGTACCGGTAGCATCCGGAGAAGAATAGGTTATCAAGGGATCGGTAATAATTCCGGCTGGAGAAACAGTTGCAGCCAAAGACAATTCCTGGTCGTTTGCATCGCCATCCGTAATCCCTGATAAATTAATTACCTGTTCGCCGTCACCAGATAGTAATTCAATATCAGTCAGCGGATCCATTGTTGGTGAATTATTCGCTCCTGTTTTGCCAATAAGTGTTGTAATACTGGAAGCTGGAAGCAGGATCATTCCTTCGTAAAACGGATCAGTCTCAACATATTTTTCAACCCGGCTGGTGCGGTATGCTTTATACGCATTTGGGATTAAATTACCCGTTAACCTGCATTTAACGGCAGCATTACCGGTATTTTGCAAAATAACCGCCAGGCTTGAATCACTGTCGTTTATAAAGACCGTTGCTTTGATCACGCTATTGTCTGATGTTGATGCTACATGATAGGCACCAGGCCTTATGGACTGGTACAAATTCTTGAGCGCATAAAAGTGCCTGCTTGGAGTTCCACCATACACGACCCCCAGCTGGTCACCCACCGGATTATAGTCATTGCTGAATAAGGGTCCGCGGTTCCATGAAGCAACATCCCATGAGCTGAGCCCATTGTTCAGCCCGGTTATAATCTCACTGATATTACCCATTACATTTGCCCAGTCGTTGCCTACAGCAGAACATTCAGTAGCCCACAATTCCTTCGGATAGCTTCCTTCCTGGCAATTTGCATACTGACCGGCCCAGGCTGCGGCATTGTTATCGGGATAATGCATCCCGATGATTTGCGTATACTGATTGGCTGTAGCATTGAGTTGCACCTGGTCAATATACTCATTTACCGAATAGTGTGACTGGTTAAATACCTGTTCGGAATTAATCACCCTGGTAGCAAAGCCTTTTTGTGCAAGTTTTTCACCCAGCATTCCACACACTTCTGCCATATGAACCGGATCCAGGATCCCTGAAACATAGGGCTCACAAAAAGCGGGTTCATTCTGTGGGCAAATACCGGCCAATTCAACACCTGTTTCCTCCTTTATTATTTCCACAATCGCCACCATGAATTCAACATATTCGTCGTAATAAATGGGATCAACCTTATTGGTGGTCGATTCCCAGCCTGGAGCCTGAGGTTGTTGGTAGTTGGTACTTAAATTTTGCTTCATCCATGAAGGCGCAGTAAATACGGTAACAAAAAATTGATCTACACCGGCTTCGTGAACAAATTTTATATAGTCGAGATCTAAATGCGAATAATCGAGTTTTGATTTGTCAAGCGCATCGGGGTTCGAATTATCATTCAAAGGTTCTATTTCATCGCCATTCATTTGTAAGCGAACAATAGTACCACCGGCATCGCTGACAAACTGATCAATATAGTTTCTGTCCGGGCGGTAAGCCCCGAATCCGAAGAAGCGCTGGCTGCGCTCAGAAAGGTCTATATCGACGGTTGCAAGGTTGGTTGCCTGGTTATCAACGGCTTCAAGTACAAAGCTCTTCGATACACTATCAGAGCCGGAAGCAGAGATCTCAATGGTTACCGTCACGGAACCTTTATTTTCTGAAGTGGTATAGTTTAATTCAGCTTCACCAGAACTATTTATAGACGACAACGAGATACCCGAAAATACGGTTTGCGATTGGTCAAATGTTAGCGTAGCCACTGGTTCCGACAGGCTGTTTTCGCCGGCAGAAATCCCTCCGATCTTAAGATTGTATGATCCGGTATTGACAAACACAGATTGATCGGGGATGTCGTCAAGTGTAGCCGAAGGAGTCAGAACCGGCGCAATCGTCACCGCATCACCAATTCTTATGTTTCTGATATACAACTCCCCCGCGTAATCGGTAAAGGGCCAGCCAAAACTCGGATGATAATTGAACAGTATCGTATCCAGACGTGAAATATTGATCAGCTCACCGCCACTGCCCAGCAATTCTCCAGCCTGCCTGTAATCCAAAAGTACTGTCGTCCATTGGTTGGCAGGGACATCTTTCCGCTCGGCATGCGCCCCATCAACATTTCGCTCTCCAAAATTATCATAAAAATAGGCGTGTGTCTGAATGGCATTATCCACCGAGTAGACTTCGTAACTTATATAGGGATTTTTGGATAGATCCAGATCGGGAGTCCTGTACCAGAACCCGGTCCATGTTCCCTTGCTGATACAGTTGATGTGTAAACACTCTGAGCCGTCAAAAACGACATTTGAAATGGTTTGGGAAATCCCTTCACTTTCAATCTTATATTTTTGGGCAGCATAATCTGCATCAAAATTTGCGGGGTCTATGATTAATCCGGTGAGGGGAGCTTCGATAACATCCACCGTTATTGTTTTAGTGCTTGTCTGGTTCCCGTTACCCGAACCGGTAGCTTCATCAGAAACACTCACTTCAATTTGGGCAACCCCTGTAGCAATTGCATTGCAGACTATTTTTGGCTTCGAAGGATTCCCTTCGATATACGAAATCTGTACCGGATTCGAAATTACTGCTGTATTTAAACTGTTTGCCGAGTAGTTTAAAATTTGTGAATTGTCGTCACCATCCGTCACATTATTCAGTGGGATTTCTATCGTCCCATTACTCAGAAACATTTCATTCAGCGACTGGATATCAAAATTTGGCGGATTGTTGAAATTATCGTAAACAACTACATCAAAAGAGTAGGTCGAAGAATTGTTGGCAGCACCGTCATCCTGTAGCTCAACATCAATGGTGGATGTCCCTGCCTGCAAAGTTGTAAATGTCAATTTAGCATAGGGTCCGCTGTGATCATAGCTGACTTCAGGATTAGAGATCACAAGCCCATCACTGTTGGTAACTGAGATGTTAATCGCTTGTTCAAGTGAAGAATTTGCATCGGAAATACCGGCTAGCATTACCTCAATGTTTTGTCCGACAGGGGCATCAATATCATTGACAGCATTCATTACCGGAGGATTATTTCCTTCTACCGTTAAATTGAAATCCACAGGATAATCGTTGTATCCGTTCGCTCCTGCAGCCGTTATCGTAACAATATCTGATCCGGTGGCATCGGGTTTACAATCAAAGGTCAGTGTTGCCATTTGATTTGAAATTGCAGAAAATGCCACGTTTTCAATTAGCGCGTCTCCACCTGATAAATTCAGTGAAGCAGTATTTATTATATCTGTGAGCTGTACTGTTACGGACGTTGTATTTGCAGCCACTGTCATGTCCATGACGCTTGCCAGACCGGCTATTTTAGACGCCTGATCTCCTATCCTCAGATCATCCATCCAAAAGGTGCCAATCCATGACAATGCATCTCCGTTTACTGCAAATATCAGTTCTTTAACTTTCGTGAGATCCACACTTCCGGGATCGGTAAATTCGAATAAATATTCTCCAAATTTATCTCCTGAATAATGTACTCTTGAAGACCGTAATACATTGTTAACCGAATCGGTGAGATAAACATAAAACACGAAAGGCAAGCTGCCTCTGAGCTTAAGGCTTACGATTGGATTTGCGGAAATATCCAGGGTGGAGGGCAGTACATACTTAAACCCTGCCCAGGCTGCAAATTTATCGACATCTGATCTCAATGATCCATTTTCCAGATGTAGGCTGTATTGTGTGTCATTCTTCCATCCTCCATCCAAGGGCATTGAAAAATCAAGTGCCAAGCCCGTTGATTGTGAATGCACATTTGCTGAGGCGGCAATAAGCGCAGCCGTTAAAAGTATAATCCTGAATTTCATAGTTGTTGATTTTAGTTAGTATCAGCTTCCCTCATACCCATCGCCTGGTAATTATAAAGCGCTGCCCATCCATAATAAAACTGCGGACAGTATCAGGAAAACCTAATCTTACAATAGTAGGTCCGGAAGTGAATAAAAACTAACACTATATTTGAATTATTGATACTATATTTCTATTATTGTTAATTATATTGATATAAAGTATCTGTTATATGCTGTTTATTGAAAAGGTTCCTCTTAAGACAGATGAAATTATCTCGGTAGTCAGGAGTGAGAGTTTTGCATTGGATTATCCTTACCATATTCATCCCGAATTTGAATTAATAATTATTTTGAATGCGTCGGGGAAAAGGTTTGTCGGGAATCATATTGGTAATTTTGAAGGAACCGACATGGCCTTCCTGGCGCCTACACTGCCACATAAATGGAAATTTGAAAATACACGGGAAGACTCCTGTCTCCTGGTTCTCAAATTTAAGGAACTCCTGCTTACGAATGACATCTTTTATTCAGATGGATGTCAGCCCTTCAATAGCTTTCTGCAAAGTGCAAAGCAAGGCTTGCATTTTACAGACAAATCCGATATTCTGTATTGTAAGAATAAACTTGAAAAACTGGCGAAGCTCAAAGGAGTCGATTTGGTGATGGCGAGTTTACAATTAATTCATCACATCTATAAAATTCGCAATAAGCAAACGCTGTCCCTAAAAACGTATTCGATCAACATTCCAAATAATAAACTCAATAAGATCGATGATATCTATTCATATATTCTCGAGAATTTCAACAATTCCCTTTCAATTGAGAAAATTGCAGATGAATTTAATCTGTCGAAATCAGGATTTTGCAATTTCTTCAAGCGTCATACCGGCTCAAATTTCTCCGAATTCGTGAACGAATTGAGGATAAGCCATGCATGTAAAATGCTCATTGAAACCACGGAGTCAGTTTCGAGTATTTGCTTTAGTACCGGTTTTGGGAATATCTCCTACTTCAACAGGAAGTTTAAAGAGATCACAAGGCATTCTCCCCGCAGTTATCGCCTGATGCATGAATGAGTTTTGCGTGAATATGCCGTATCAAAAAAAGTAACCCGGGATTCAAAAGCAGAAGGTATTAATTTGCTTATGCATGAATGAGTATTGCGTGAAAATGCCTTATCAAAAAAAGTAACTGAGGATTCAAAAGCAGAATGTATCAATTTGATGGCATCGTCTTTATTGGTCGCTGGGCCGTACCCATAGCTTAATCCTATACAACCATGCCCGGTTACCGAAACTTCCACCCCACTTTTTCAAGGCGTCGGGGAGTACTTTCAGGTTTACAATGCCGGCGGGTAGCGGTACCACAACCCGCCCCGATTTATCAGGGACATTGCCGGACGACCACAATACATTTAGCATTGGATAATATCATAGATGAGCAACACAAACAAAATCATGATTCTCGTAGTCGACGACAGCCCCTCCTCTTTGAGATATTACATTTTTCATAAGCCAGAACCCTTGTATAATCTTTATTCCGGCGGAGTTACAGATGCCGGAATGCCATAATTATTTTAAAATTTTTTCAATAATCTGTTTGTATCTATAAAAAAAGTTTAATTTTGTGAGTGAACATTCACTCTTTTTTATATGAACGATAATTTAAGCAGACGGCAAAAAGAAATAATAAATGCAGCAATTAAGCTGATTGGTGAAGGAGGGATTCAAGCTCTTACAATAAAAAATCTTTCCGCGGAAATAGGAATTGCAGAGTCTGCATTATACAGGCATTTTAAAAGCAAAATTGATGTACTTAACGCTCTTCTCGACTTTCTTGGCTCTTATATCATTTCTCATTTCGAAAATGTGTACAAGTTAAATATCAGTTCATTTGAGAAAATAGAAAAAATGATATCCGGGCAATTGAAAATATTTGCAGAAAACCCTCCCTATGCAATTGTTATTTTATCAGATGGATTATATAAAAATGAAGAATCTTTATACTCGAAGATATTTATTGTAATGGAAAGGGCAAAATCAACATTTATAAACATTATTGATGAAGGTAAAAATAGTGGTGAAATAAGGAAAGATGTGCCCAGTGAGCAGCTAGCCTTCGTAATATTGGGAAGTATACGGCTCACTGTAACTCAATGGAGTCTTTCAGGCTTCAGCTTTGATCTTAAGAAAAGAGGGAATATTTTAATTAAGACATTGGGAACTTTAATTCAGAGTTCTTAGAATTCTTATATGCATAAGTAATTAAGTATAATTAATATAAACAATATGAAAGCAGTTGAGATAATTAATATTAAGGCAAGTCCTAATCCTCACGGAATCGAAACCAAAATATTCCATGAAAACGACTATGTACAAGCTGTGCATATTACTTTAAAACCGGGAGAAAAGTTAAAGAAACATATAACTGCCGTCGATGTATTTTTTTATGTTCTTGAGGGTAAGGGGATTATCGAAATAGGGGATGAGAAAAAAGAGGTCAAAAAAGACACCTATATTGACAGTCCCGCTAAGATACCCCATTGCTGGTACAATGAAAGCAATGAGATACTGAGAGTTCTTGTTGTTAAAACTCCAAATCCGCAAGAAAAAGGTAAAATTTTATAAATCAACCGATTAATTATTACAGTATGAAATCCAGAAATCTTTGGTTCACTTTTATCGCCATTATGGTAATCTGTTTTTCAATTCTTGGCTTTTTTGGCCATGAAATATACAGAGAGAAACCTCCCATACCTGAAAAGGTAATTTCTGAAGATGGAACCACCATTTTTACAAAACAGGAGATTGAAGACGGGCAGAATGTCTGGCAGTCAATGGGCGGACAGGAAGTAGGTACAGTATGGGGGCATGGAGCCTATGTTGCACCTGACTGGTCGGCTGACTGGCTGCATAAAGAATCTGTATATCTGCTCGATAAATGGGCCGAAACAGACTTTTCTTCCAAATTCAGTAATCTGGATGCAGAAAAACAAGCTGCCTTAAAAGCCCGCCTACAGAATGTCCTCCGCACAAATACTTATGACAATAAAACAGGCATTATTCATGTAACCACCGATATAGCTGAGGCAATAAAAGATAATTGTACTCATTATACCGGGCTCTTTATGAATGACCCTGCCCTTGAAAAAGAAAGAGAGGCCTATGCAATTCCGGCCAATTCAATTAAAGATCCGGTACGGATGAAAGATATGAATGCTTTCTTCTTTTGGGCATCATGGGCATGTATTACAAACAGACCTGGTTCCTCAATCACCTATACTAATAACTGGCCTCCTGATGAAATGGTAGGAAATGTTCCTTCACCCGGTATAATTCTTTGGACAGGTGTCAGCATTATTATGCTCTTAATAGGCATTGGGTTACTGGCATACTATCACGCCCGTTTTAAATCTGAGGAGCTGGATAAGTCAAAATTGCCTGAAAACGATCCTCTTATAGGACTTCATCCAACACCATCCATGAAAGCCACTTTAAAGTATTTCTGGATAGTAACAGCCCTGATACTGGTACAAATTATTGCAGGTGTCATTACAGCACATTATGGAGTTGAAGGCAAAGGGTTTTTCGGACTTAAGTTAGACACAATACTACCTTATGCCGTTTCGCGCACATGGCATGTTCAGATTGCAATATTCTGGATAGCAACATCATGGCTTGCAACCGGGTTATACATTGCACCTGCAGTATCAGGAGTGGAGCCTAAATACCAGCGTCTGGGAGTAAACTTTCTTTTTATTGCATTATTAATAATAGTTGTAGGGTCACTAATAGGTGAATGGATGGGGGTAATGCAAAAACTTGGTTTCACCACTAATTTCTATTTCGGCCATCAGGGTTATGAATATGTGGATTTGGGTAGATTCTGGCAGGCATTCTTATTCATAGGTCTAATAATATGGCTTATTTTAATGTTCAGGGCACTGTTACCGGCACTTAAAAAGCCATCTGAAAACAAACAATTATTAGCTTTGTTTCTGGTAGCATCCATAGCTATAGCAGTATTTTATGGTGCAGGGCTAACGTGGGGACAACATACGCATTTGTCAATTGCTGAGTATTGGAGATGGTGGGTAGTTCATCTATGGGTGGAAGGATTCTTTGAAGTCTTTCGCTACTTGTATTGCTGCTTTTCTATTTGTCAGAATGGGTTTACTGAACATTAAATACGCTACCACAGGTGTTTTGTTTGCAACTATAGTTTACCTGTCAGGAGGAATTATAGGTACTTTCCATCACCTGTATTTTGCAGGTACTCCAACAGCAGTTCTTGCTTTGGGCGCTACATTCAGCGCTCTGGAAGTAGTTCCTCTTGTCCTGATCGGATTTGAAGCCTATCACAATTTAACCATTAGCAGGGCGACAGAATGGGTGAAGGCGTACAAGTGGCCAATCTATTTTCTTATTTCTGTCAGCTTCTGGAATCTTGTTGGCGCTGGTCTGTTTGGATTTCTAATTAATCCGCCTATTGCTCTTTATTATATGCAGGGACTTAATACAACTCCGGTTCATGGACATACAGCACTTTTTGGTGTTTATGGCATGTTGGGGATCGGTTTGATGCTTTTTGTACTTAAAGGACTTACCAGCAAATACGTATGGAAAGACAGAATGATAAGTATATGCTTTTGGTCACTTAACATTGGGCTTATGCTAATGATCCTTATCAGTATCTTCCTGTTGGCGTTCTGCAAACAATTGCCAGCATTAAATATGGGATGTGGTATGCTCGTTCGGAGGAATTTATGCAGGGTTCAGGAATGCAAACACTTAGATGGTTGAGAATAATTGGTGATTCAGTCTTTACTGTCGGGGCTCTTGCCCTGGCATGGTTTGTAATAGGTCTGAAAACAGGATGGTCTATTAATAAAGATGAAAAAGATAATAATTAATGGAAATTGGAGGAGAAAAATGAAAGCTACACAACAATTAAAAGATGAGCATGAAGGTATAAAACTGATGCTTAATATCATGGAAGCTATTTGCAACGATCTCGAAAAAGGGAAAGAATTGAATATAGATCATTTCGAAAAAATTCTTGATTTTATAAAAGGCTTTGCTGATAAATGTCATCATGGCAAAGAAGAAGATATCCTGTTCCCTGATCTGATAGAACATGGGTTGCAAAAAGAAGGAGGTCCGATATCAGTGATGCTTCATGAGCATCAGTTAGGCAGAGATCATATTAAATCATTGAGTAGTGCCTTCAATGAGCTTAAAGGGGGGAATAAAAGTTCAATCAACAATATTATCTCAAGTTCCGGAAGTTATATTGAGCTCCTCAGGAATCATATTGAAAAAGAAAACAACATTCTTTTTATGATGACTGACAGAGTTTTAAATGAAAAAGAACAATTAAAAATATTTGATGATTTTGAAAAGCTGGAAATTGAGAAAATCGGTTCTGGAAAACACGAAGAATATCACAAAGTATTGAAAGAGTTAAAAAGCATCTATTTGCAATAAATCAGGCCTATTCAAAACCTGTAATACTCAGGCTTTTATCTGTTTTGCATAAAGGATGCCTTCCCGTGAAATTCAAGATATTAATTTTGGAAATTTTAATTGAACGGAATAATTTTGTTCAGAAATAGACACTCAACAAACCTGAACATGGAATCCCAGATCAAGTGTGCCGAATGTACCCTTAGGGCCAAATACGACACAAAACCCAAATCTTTCGCAGGACGCTTCTGGCGGTGGCATATCAATTTCTGCCCCGGATGGAAGATGTACATGCATTCACTCGAAGCCGGTGAACGGCAGGCAATCGCACAAAAATACGGGCAGAAAAAATTTCTGGCCGGGTAATGGTCTGACGTTTACCGATAAAATGTCAATCCAATAAGGGTTGTTCGTAAAGCTGACAAAAAACCGTTGTTCGCAATAATTGCCGTTATTTTTTTTCCGGTGTGGTTTTTTATATATTTCCGTCTGAATTGTCTCAAACCAGAATTAAAATACCGGGATTCCATGATAAAATCAGATGTCAAACCGGTGGGATGGTTTTGCATCGGGCTGACCACCCTGTTCTCCTGCCAGTCGACCCCCAAACAGCATCGCAACCCTGTCCGTCCCAATATACTTATTGTGATGGCTGACCAGTGGAGGGCCAAAGCTTTTGGTTATGCCGGAAACACAGACGTCAAAACTCCCAACATCGATAAGCTGGCCTCTGAAAGTATCGTGTTTACAAATGCGGTCTCCGGTGTGCCGGTCTGCTGCCCGGCAAGGGCTTCACTGATGACCGGTCAGCGCTCCCTTACCAACGGCGTTTTCATGAACGATGTGCAACTGGATACCAATGCTGTTACCCTGGCTAAAGTCATGGCCGGGGCTGACTATCAGACGGCCATCACCGGAAAATGGCACCTCGACGGACACGGCCGTACGGCCTTCATCCCTCCGGGCAACCGCAGACAAGGCTTTCAATACTGGAAAGCCAACGAGTGCACACACGATTACAACCACTCGATCTATTACGCTGATACTCCCGATACGCTTTACTGGGGAGGCTATGATGCAATCGCCCAGACGAAAGATGCCTGCCTGTATATCCGCCGTCACGCCAGCGACCCTGAACCATTTATGTTCTTCTTATCATGGGGCCCCCCGCATGCACCGTATGAAACAGCCCCAAAAAAGTACCGTGCAATGTATTCTCCCAAAATGATCCGCCTGCAACCGAATGTTCCCGATTCTGCATCGGAAGCAGCAAAAGAGAATATAGCCGGATACTATGCACATTGCACGGCACTGGATGATATGGTTGGTCAAATCCGGCAAACACTGGAAGAGTCGGGTATCGCAGAGAATACAATTATCGTTTTCCTTTCCGATCATGGTGACCTTCTGGGCTCCCACAGTTATTATAAAAAACAACAACCGTACGATGAATCCATCCGGATACCGATGATCTTCTACGTGCCGGAGAAACTGGGCGGAAAACCCGGAAACCGGAAAGCCATGATCAATATAGAGGATGTGATGCCAACAATTCTGGGACTGTGCTCGGTCAAAATACCATCCACCGTGGAAGGGACCGATTACAGTGATTATATCCACGGTGGTAAAAATCCCGGGGATACCGTAACCCTCATCTCCTGCGTACAACCGTTCGGACAGTGGTCAAGATCCGTGGGGGGAAGGGAATATCGCGGATTACGCTCACTTCATTACACCTACGTCCGCGATCTGAAAGGTCCCTGGCTGTTTTTCGACGATATCGCCGATCCTTTCCAGATGAACAATCTCGTCACCGATGTACATAAAAAGGAGCTGGCTAAACAGTTTGATGATCTCCTGACATCAAAACTTATCTCGACAGGAGATAAATTC
This sequence comes from uncultured Bacteroidales bacterium, assembly GCA_963764345.1. Lineage (GTDB taxonomy): Bacteria > Bacteroidota > Bacteroidia > Bacteroidales > DASQZK01. Next base: position 40,780 of record CAVXSF010000012.1, read on the forward strand.
CTTCCGGGATTGGAATATGTCAGGTTGTGGAAATATCCTCCACTGAATGCCAATGGGACAGTGTCGTATCATTAAACAAGCCGGGATTTTCAGGCAGAAATACCGTCATCTCTTTGAAATATTTTTGTAGAACGAATAATCACCATTTACAGTAGATGAAACCACCATGTAATTGCCAGTGTAAACACGCATGAACAAAATATCGGATAGCCTGTCCCGCTGCAGCGGGACAGGCTATCCAACCATTGAAAATAAATTTTGTGCGGATGAAAAATTACAGTCTATTCTCCGTCGTTGCCTTCTCTTCGGTACTGGTTACCGGTGCTTGTAAAACGATGGATAAACAACCCCGGCCGAATATCATCTTCATTTTGACCGATGATCAGCGCTGGGATGCCCTTGGATACGCCGGAAACAACATTATTCAGACGCCCGAAATGGATAAACTGGCTGAGGAAGGGACGTACTTCACAAATGCGTTTCGTGACCACCCCAATCTGCGCGGCAAGCCGAGCCTCTATACTCACCGGACTCTATGAACGCACCCATGGCTATACCTTCCAGCAGGGTAACCTGAAAGAACCCTATATGCAGATCAGTTATCCGGTGATCCTGAAAGCTCACGGATATTATACAGGATTCTTCGGCAAATTCGGGGTAGAATATGACCATGCAGAAACCTTGTTTGATACTGCCGAAATCTACGACCGTAATGGCAAATACCATGACCGCCGGGGGTATTTCTATAAAACCATTAAAGGAGATACCGTTCACCTTACAAAATATACCGGTTACCAGGCCCGGGAATTTATCAGGAATGTTCCCCACGACCAGCCGTTCTGCCTGTCACTGAGCTTTAGTGCGCCGCATGCGCATGATCCGGCACCTGAACAATACTTCTGGCAGGCAAAATCGGATAGCCTCTACTCCGCCACCGAAATCCCCAAACCGTTACTCGGTGACCAAATCTATTTTGACGCCCTGCCCGCAGAAGTCCGGGAAGGCTTTAACCGTGTACGCTGGGGATGGCGGTACGATACGCCGGTAAAATACCAGCACAGCATGAAAGGATACTACCGGATGATCACAGAGGTTGATGAAGAAATCGGCATGCTGAGAAAAACGCTGGAAGAAAAAGGCCTGGCAAAAAATACGGTTATCATTTTCATGGGCGATAACGGGTATTTCGAAGGCGAGCGTCAGCTGGCCGGGAAATGGCTGATGTACGATAATTCATTACGGGTGCCGATGATCATCTTCGATCCCCGTATCCGCACCCACCATGATGTAGAGGATATGGTGCTGAACATCGACGTGCCGAAGACAATCCTTAAGCTGGCCGGTGTTGAAGTACCCGCAACCTACGAAGGGATCAGCCTCATACCCTATGTAAATCAGGGTAGCGATGCCGGAAAACGGACCTCAACGTTGATCGAACACCTGTGGAAAATTCCCCAGATCCCTTCGAGTGAGGGACTTCGGACAGAGCGGTGGAAATATTTCCGGTACCGGTTTATCCAGGCTCCGGAAGAATTGTACGATCTGAAGTTCGATCCGCTCGAGACCCGGAACCTTGCCCTGGAAAAAGCGTACCGGCCCGTTCTGGATTCTCTGCGGAATCAGTGCGATTCCCTGGCCGAAGTATATACGAAAGCCAAACTGACAAACCCTTTACCCTCGGAAAGATAAAGGTTTCCTGAGACAGAACGGTTCACTCTGCAAAAACCCTGATCGTCACTTCCTTCGATTTATCCAGGGTAACCGTCACCAGATACATTCCCCTGGCCAGCCCATTAGTGTTCAGCATAACCTTATCCGCATTTCAGGTATTGCCTGGTGGAAATCGTTTTACCGGTAATGTCACTCATTCTGACTTTGACCATGTTATAGGATTTTTCAGATCGATAATGGTACTGGAATTTACCGGATTCGGATAAATGTTGATGTCTGTCTTCCACTGTTGATTTTCAATACCACCTCCAAGATCAACCGAGAAAAGCCGGATATCATCGATAAGCCAGCCTTCCTTATTCGTTTGGATGCTGTCACTGACAAAATTAAATCTCAAAATCATAGTGTCACCAATCTCAGCATTTATACTTTTCTTAGCTAGTAGATGATACCAGGCAAACCAGGTGGTGATCCAGTCATCCGACCGGCCTGAAAATCCTTCTTCCCCGTTAAACAGAAGGTCATCATCAGTGTAAAGATTTCCACTCTCCCCCTGGGGATTCATCTCACCAAAAACATTATCATGTATGATGTTAGACCAGGTAATGCCATTGTCATATGAAACGGTTATATATCCACCATCCTTCAATGAATCAGTATCAAATTTATGATGGAACTGTACAAAAATGTCATTGGGGTATCCCCAACTAAGATTAAACTCCCCAAAATAAAGCTCAAACCATGAATAATTATCGATAGGGTAAGGATGAATGCTGTCGGTCATTATTGCCCGCTCTGCCAACCAGGCAGAATTAAAGTATGATTTTGACGGCTTCCCGATTTGCCAGATATTCTCTGCAGAGCTATCAATCTCGAGATATGAACAGTCACGGTCAAACCGGATCGTATCCTGATTAAAGATTTGCCGGTCCGACCACCATTGAGCATAAGAACTTACATAAATAAAAGGAAGGAGAGTGAACAGGAGTAGTCTTTTCATCTAGATTGGCATAAAATGATTGGCTAAATCCCGGATATTCCGGTGGTAAAAATTTCACTGAATTAAAAATAGGAAAGTTCCTTTTAAATTCAAAAATTTAATGAACCTGATCCCTCCAGTGCCGGTTTAAATTGAAATCCTCTCCCTCCCTTAAGGCAGAGCAGACTATTACACCCGTTCCGCACACTCCATACAAACTTTTTTGTCTCCCTTGATCCTGCCGTATTCCATCACCGTCATCTCTCCGCACTCTTCACAAACAAAGCTGTTGAAGCTGGGCTTGTGCAAATCCAGCTTGTAATCGAAAACTTCAGAAACAACTAAAAGCTTATCTTCCGGAGCATTCATAACGTTCGTTACCAGAGGATCGACCACTTCGGCCGGGACATGGCTTGCCGGAACGCCTTTTTCACGATAGTCTTTAAAAAATGAGGTTTGCTTATTCGCCAGCATGGCTTGCGCTGTCGGGGCGACCCGTACGGCCTTCCCTGTTTTTTTGTCAATAACCGTGACCGACCACTTCCCCTTGTGGGTACGGCTGATATTCCCCTTGCCAAAGGTGGTACCCATGATGACCTGCAGGCCGTCGGCAAAACAGGTTGCACAATGATCCACACCTAAATCTACGATTGCGATGAGTTGTCCGTCGTTCGCCCGGTCAACACCCAGAGCGTTCATGGCTGCAGCACCTGCGCGCAGACCCATTGGCATAGCCGGACATTTATGTCCGTGAAACTTCTGGCCGAATTCAAGCCAGTCTTTTGGATTTGTCATAATCTTAAATTATTAAAATATTAATATGTATAACCTGGTTTACCGGCAACCGTCTTTTCCGGAGGAAGACCTCCTGTCCTGGAGGGACCGGCTCCGAAAACCCCTTGTCCGGTATTTCTTCATTTGTCGTATTTCTTATTATAATGTCTGAACAAAACTCCTTTCTGTTCACTTAAAAAAAACCTGGCACTGGATTACTGTTGAAAAAATATCATGCCCGTAATCTCCTCCAATCCGGAAACTATTATCCAGCATCACCTTAAGCTTATCCTCCCTGATCAGGTAATTGTAACCCAGGTGAACCGTTTGTACATTTTCTGTATTTACCACAGGGTTATGGTACTGGTCAAAGGATGTCACCAGCTGGCTTTTCCCCAGTTTCAGCATAGCCAGGACATAATACCCGTCAGCCGTTTCATGTCTTAACGCTGCATTAAGATATTCTGCCTGCAACTGAAAGCCTTGCAACTGAAACATGGCAAACAGGTTATACCGGATATCCGGCCCGGAATATTTGGTGTCTTCCGGTATTACTAATGGAATTCCCAATTGGTAGGCTTTACGGTACATCACAGAATAACCGGCTGAAAGATGCTTTTCAAAAAGATGAAAAGCAGACTTGTTTGTCAGCATATATCCTTTATTGGAAGCCTGGTATTCTTTTATGCCATAACCATTGAATACCCCCAGCCAGGTCTCCATAAGCCCGGTTGAATTCTGAAAATGCCCTTCCATGCCAATATCCCTTAATCCCAGTGTGCCGTCGGGAATAAGGGCACAGATTGCAGGGGCTCTTTCAGTAAGGGGAATGACCGCATCAGGCTGGAATTGTTCCAGGCTGTAAGCAGGAATAAACTGTCCCAGGTTGATACTGAAATTTCCCGAACGATACATGGCTTTGACATCCTGCAAAAAAAATTTTTCATTCTGCAAACCGGAAAGCACTGCCTGAACTTTGAATCCCCAGTGTTCACTAAAATCCGGACCCGATTTTAACCAGAATTTCAAACGCCTCATTTCAAACGTATTCAAGTCATTATAATCAGTGGTAAACCGGAGCTGGGTATACCCGTTCCATTCCATCTTTTGCTTTACCGGATCCTGCGCATTTACCCCGACAAAAAAGAACAGCAGTATTACTGTTATATAGGTTCTGAACTTCATTTTTTAAACAATTACTCCGATAACCATCTTGGCAGCAATGGCCAGTAAAACCACTGCGTAGGCTATTTTTACCTGTTTTGATTTGGCCCTTTGAGTCATATACCTTCCGCCCAGCTGCGACCCGATGATCACCGCCACCACCACAATAAGGGTTAGAGGCCAGTTCATATGTCCCTCGGCCATATGTCCGAGATAGCCCGAAAAAGAAGAAAATGTTACTACGAAGGCCGTTGTGGCCGCGGCCTTTTTAGTTTCATAACCCATCATCATAAGGATAGGGGCAATGATGAATCCGCCGCCCAAACCTAGCATCCCGCCGATGAAGCCGGCAAAAGCACCAACAAAAAATCCCAGTATACTCCTTTTTTTCAGGGACATCATTGATTCCGGCTCCGGCAGCTTCGACGACCAGAGTGTCCGAAGTGCTGCCGCCACTACCATCGCGGCAAATAACAGCTTAAGGGTTTGCACCGGAACTTTGTCACTGGTCATGGCACCAAGCGGGGAGGCAATGAGCGCTGTCACTGCCATTACGGCTCCGCCTTTCCAGTCTACCAGCTTTTTCCTGGCAAAAGGAATAAGGACTAACAGGGTATTCAGACCGTTTAGCAATAACCCCAACGGTATCGCCACCGTCACCATATCGAAACCAGCCCAGTTCAGCACCGGTACATAGACCATCCCTCCACCCAAACCCAGCATGGCAAAGACGAAGGAGGCCACCATGATGATCAAAAAAACAAGTGTATATAGCATTCTCTATTAATTAAGTAATCACTTACTTACTTTATCAACAAAAATATTATTTGACAAGCATCTTCATCAACAACGGCATCATCCGGTTGCAAAAATTACCGGCATGAAATTCACCCCCGCCGAGGATCAGTTCGACGTTTAACGACAGTGGTATGCCCATATAAAGCATGGCCACATTTTCCACCGAAATGCTTTCATCCCATCGGCCAATGGCAATGCCATCAAGGATGATCTTGCTGACCAGATTCCTTTGCATGTTGAATATCTGTTGAAGACTGTTCTTTAAATCCGCATCGTTATTATGCGAAGCCTCGGAAAACATCAGCATCGTAATCCCATTGTTATTCGTGAGGTAGTTTACCGTGGCACAAAGAAATTCATGTAAACGTGTTTCCGGATCCTTGCCGGAATTGGCTATCACCTGAAGTGAGCCAATGAATTCCTTCTGTACATCTTTTATGATCGACAGGATGATATCCTGCTTCGAAGCAAAATGTCTGAAAATAGCTCCCTCACTCATCCCGATACGACGGGCCAGGTTGCGGGTCGACAAATGCTTGAGCCCGTCGGTGTAAATAATATCCAGCACCGCCTGCTTTATCTGTTCCTGCCGTATATCTGTACTTAGTTTCTGCATATTGTAATCAAACGCTCACAAAGGTAAAAGATTATATTGAATTAAGAAAATAATTTCATTTTTATCATATCTTCTGAAATACATTGGTATGGGGAAGTGAAATAATATTCGGGTTGATGGCTTATGTACCGTAGATTTTATTTGACAATTGTATACATTTGATCGCGATTCATGTATTTTTGAGAATTTCTTTTTTGTTCCGTGTAAAATGTACCTCCATGACAAAACAAAATATCACCCTCATTATCAGCATTCTTCTGCTCACCTCCTGTACCGGTAAGAACCATGGTTTATCAATGCCCGAACAGGCACCTCAGCCGGTTGCCTTCGGAAAAGTCAGGATCGACCCGGACAGCCGCCTTGGAAAACGCGCCATGGCCAATTTTCTCAGGCTGGAACGGGGCCGTTACCTGCCCGACAGTATTTACCTGGTTCCAAACCCGCAATACCATCAGACCGACTGGCCGGGAGATGTGCCGGGAAGGCTTGTCCTCGGTCAGACCCTCCTGCAGGAAGCCACCGGTAGAAAAGCGGCTTATCTGGATGAGATCATCAGGCAATTCCCGGAACATATGAACAATAAGGGTTATTTCGGGTACGACTATGGGGATATGATCAACGAACAGCAACTCTCAGGTCATGGCTGGGTGCTGAGAGGTCTGTGTGAATACTACCTGGCGACCAAAGATTCTGCCGTACTCAGCATGATCACCAGAATGGTGAATGATCTCGTACTCCCTACCAGAGGCGAACATGCACTCTATCCCATTGATCCATCGCAACGACATGACGCAGGCGGATACATGGGTACCTCACAGAAAAGCCTGGGGAAATGGATCCTTTCTTCCGATATCGGCTGTGATTTCATTTTCATGGATGGGGTCATTCAGGCTTATCAGATCCTGAAAACCCCGGAATTAAAAACCATCTCCGATGAGATGGTTTCCCGCTTTCTGCAGGTGGACCTAACCGGAATCAAGGCCCAGACCCATGCCACGCTGACCGGTCTGCGTGCACTCGTCAGGTATTATACGATTACCGGCGATACGGCGATCCTTGACGCTGCTGAAAGCCGCTACCAAACATATCGTGCACAGGCTATGACAGAGAACTATGAAAACTACAACTGGTTCGGCCGTCCGCGATGGACGGAAGCCTGTGCTGTCATCGACTCATACATCCTGGCGGTGCAGCTCTGGCAATACACCGGCAAAACGGAATACCTTGCCGACGCTCAGAAAATTTACTACAACGGGATGGGATTTGAACAACGGTATAATGGTGGCTTCGGCTGTAACAGCTGCCTGGGTAATCATGATCCTCTTTCCGGTCAGAAAACCGATCCATTCCTGACGGTATCCGTCACCGAAGCCCACTGGTGCTGCACCATGAGAGGGGGAGAAGGCCTGGCCAGAGCGATTGAATACAGCTACTTTACTCAGGGAAATACAATCATCATCCCCGATTTCAACACCAGCCGCGCCGACCTCGACCTTCCTGCCGGAAAATTGATCCTGACCCAGAAAAGCGGATACCCTTATAGCTCAACCGTAGATTTCAATATTGAAAAGGCAGCCCTGAAAGAACCGGCTACCCTCAACCTGTATTTTCCTGACTGGATTGTAAATCCAACAGTTACCGTGAACGGGAATACGATCCCTACAGAAATCAGAAACGGTTTTCTGTCGCTGAAAAGCCAATGGAAAACAGGTGACAAAATCAGTCTCGCGTTTACCCTTAAAGATTATGAAGCGCCGACCCGAAATCTGAACAGTATAAAAGGCTACCACAGCTTCTGGCACGGTCCGCTCATATTGGGTCATCCTGGAACGGAAGAGGTTTCCCTTCCGGCAGACAGTCCTATCAGTCCGGCCAAAGATGGCAACTTCGTGATGGAGGGTACGAACATTATCCTTACACCGGTAAATCACCTGATGGATCCTGCAGTTACCAGGGAAAATCAGTATTCGATCCAGGTTTTGTTCAGGGATTAAAGCTGTTTTCAGGAAGATCTTTGTCAGAAAACCAATACCTCGCAGAGCCTTTATGTGCCCTCATGTGCCTCATGTGGTTCAACTCCCCTCTTCTCATGTGCCCTTATGTGCCTCATGTGGTTCAACTCCCCTCTTCTCATGTGCCGTCATGTGGTTCAACTCCCCTCTTCTCATGTGCCTCATGTGGTTCACATCCCTTCTTCTTATGTGCCCTCATGTGGTTCAACTCCTCTCTTCTTATGTGCCCTAACTGGTTCCCCTCTTCTTATGTGCCCTTATGTGCCTCATGTGGTTCTTCCTCTCTTCTTCTTCTTATGTGCCCTTATGTGACACATGCGGTTCACATCCCTTCTTCTTATGTGCCCTTATGTGCCTCATGTGGTTCTTCCTCTCTTCTTCTTCTTATGTGCCCTTATGTGACACATGTGGTTCTTCCTCTCTTCTTATGTGCCCTCATGTGGTTCTTCCTCTCTTCTTCTTCTTATGTGCCCTCATGTGCCTCATGTGGTTCTTCCTCTCTTCTTCTTCTTATGTGCCCTTATGTGCCTCATGTGGTTTTTCCTCTCTTCCCGCTGGTTGACAGGGGTTCATTCTGAGAAATGAAAAAGCCCGGGAACCTGACAACGGCTCCCGGGCTTTCAAGGGTTAGTCGTGTATTTGAGGGATGTCAAATCCCGGTGGTGAAAAGCTTAAACCAGTTTCCAGCCGTCACGATATGTATGTTTGATCATCTCAGCGGCAAAAGCCTTGGCATTGATCGTTTCACGTTTGGTATCGAACTTGGGATCGCCGTTGATCACGGTAAACTTATTGGATTTCACAATGTTTACCTCATCGTTGTCGGCGATGTTGGTGATCTTCATGCCTTCACCATCCCACTTCAGCGGGCGCTTGAGGTCCTGCAACCTGACAGCCAGGTTACCCATTACCACCATTTCGTTCAGCTTACCGGAGTAATCGAAGTTTGAACTGGTAGGGATCCTGTTTTCCGGACTTTCCTTGCAGGCACGTACCCAGTCCATTTCATGACTGGTCTCAACGCGGCGAAGGACTTTCGGAGCAACATATTCCTTGGTAACTTCTTTTCCACCGATCCACAATCTCGGATTAGCACCATAACAACCGCACATGATCTTGCCTTTCGTTCCTTCCATGAGCACACCGCCATTCCAGTCACCCATCAGTTCGCCATCGGCCAGTTCCGGCATCCTTTCGGGCATCATACCACCGTCGTACCAGGTTACATGAACAGCAGGCATCTTTACTTTATGGAATTTTTCCCTTTCGGGGAAGAAATAATCGACTATTTCTGACTGTGGTGCACTTTCCGTATTAAACAAGCTTGAACAGGCCTGAACCGTGTCCGGGTATTCAAGCCGGAGGCTCATAAATACAGGATCGAGAATATGGTTTGCCATATCGCCGAGAGCTCCTGTACCAAAATCCCACCAGCCACGCCAGTTCCAGGGAGTATATACTTCATGGTAAGGACGCATTTTTGCAGGTCCGATGAAAAGATCCCAGTCGAGGGTTTCGGGAACCCACATCCCCTTCTCCGGTCGCTCAAGTCCCTGGGGCCAAATGGGCCGGTTGGTCCAGGAGTGAACCCGGTCAACACTTCCGATGGCATCATTCCACAACCATTCACAAAGGATTCGTACGCCTTCGCCTGAATTTCCCTGGTTCCCCATTTGGGTTGCAACTTTATAATCATGGGCTTTCAACCTGAGCATCCTCGATTCGTAAACCGAATGTGTCAGAGGTTTCTGAACATAGACATGCTTGCCGAGTGACATGGCCGTCATGGCTGCAATGGCATGTGTATGGTCAGGGGTGGCCACAACAACAGCATCGATGCCGTCAGCCATCTCGTCAAACATCTTGCGGAAATCTTTGTACTTCTTGGCATCGGGATAATCTTTAAATGCTTTGGCAGCATATGCCCAGTCCACATCACAAAGCGCTACAATATTCTGGGATTTGAGATTGTTAATGTTAGAATGGCCCATCCCGCCAACACCAATGCCGGCAATATTTAACTTATCACTGGGAGCAACTCTCCCTTTTGCGCTGATAATACCACTTGGAAGAATGGTAAGTCCGGCAGCAGCAGTGGCTGAAGTGGCCAGGAAACGCCTTCTTGAGATTCCTCCTTTTTCAGGATTTTTCATATTAAACATTTTTATTTAGTTAATAAAATAGATACAGGTAATCATTTTGGATGAAACTGATCCGAAAGATAATTATTCAGAATAAAAAAACCTATATCGTCCTGAATGTATTTATGATATATAAGTCTGATATACTTGTCGGATGCCTTCTTCAAGACTAAGTTTTTCTTTCCACCCCAGAGAATGAAGCTTACTGACATCCATCAGTTTCTGGCTGGTCCCGTCGGGTTTTAAACGGTCCCAGTCAATGAGCCCGTTGTATCCGGTGATACGTCGTACCAGCTCTACCAGTTCCCCGATCGTAATATCACGACCCGTGCCGATGTTTATGTGGGTGTTCCGGATATTTTTCACGGTCTGTTCGAACAACTTTTTATCAGGAACCAGGTCCGCAAAATCAAGATTTTCAAAAATGTACACGCAGGCATCCGCCAGGTCGTCTGAATGAAGGAACTCCCTTCGCGGTGTCCCGGTGCCCCAGAACCTTACCGTCACCTCCTGTCCTTCTTTCGTAATCCCGTATTTATTCATCAACCCGGTCAGACTGGCTTCATTGGCTGATCCATCCGTGCCTTCAACCGGATACCGGTTAAAATCCTTCCTGATCCCTTCCATGTCACCCTCAAGCAAACATTTGCCAAGATGAAGCTTCCGTATTACCGCCGGAAGGACATGCGACTTCTCCAGGTCGAAATTATCATTCGGACCAAAGAGATTCGTAGGCATCACCGCGATAAAGTTGGTATTATACTGAAGATTGAAGGATTCGCACATTTTAATGCCGGCAATCTTTGCTATGGCGTAAGGTTCATTGGTGTATTCCAGCTCAGATGTAAGCAGGTACTCTTCCTTAAGCGGCTGGGGCGCATCCTTCGGATAGATACAGGAGCTTCCCAGAAACAAGAGCTTCTTTACACCATATTTATATGCATGGTAAATGACATTATTCTGTATCTGGATGTTATCGTAAATAAAATCGGCCCGGTAAATATTATTGGCCATTATGCCCCCAACCTTTGCGGCAGCAAGAAAAATATAATCCGGCTTTTCCCTGGAGAAAAATGCATCAACGGCCGGAGTGTCCATCAGATCGAGTTCCTCATACGACCTGAAAAGCAGGTTGGAATAACCTTTTTCTTTGAGTTTTCTCACCAGGGCCGAGCCAACCAGACCCAGATGACCTGCAACGTATATCTTAGCTGATTTGGAAATCATCACCTTATCATGTATGATTATTGGTTAAAAAAGCGTACATAATGTTTATTCAAAAGAATGGTTAACCTTATGGCCCATGTCAGACAATGCTTTATCCCTGGCCATAAGTTTCAGATCGCTGCTGATCATCTCACTGACAAGGTCCTGCAGTTCATATTCAGGCTTCCATCCGAGTTTTTGCATGATCTTATCAGGATTGCCAATAAGAAGATCAACTTCGGTAGGGCGGAAATAATTCGGATCGATTTCAACAACACACTGGCCGATGGATTTCCGGTCGAGAACACATCCTTCCGGAAGATTCCCTACCTCAGAAATATAGCCTTTTTCCCCAACACCTGTTCCCCTGAATTCAACTTCGATACCTACTTCCCGGAAAGCCAGCCCGACAAAATCGCGCACCGAAGTGGTGATGCCCGTAGCAACAACATAATCATCGGCTATATCCTGCTGCAGAATCATATACATTGCCCTGACGTAATCTTTGGCGTGTCCCCAGTCTCTTTTGGCTGAGAGGTTTCCCAAAAAGATCTTTTCCGTGAGACCCAGGACGATCTGAGATACGCCCCGTGTAATTTTCCTCGTGACAAAAGTCTCTCCGCGTATCGGTGATTCATGGTTGAAAAGAATACCGTTACAGGCATAAATATTATAGGCTTCCCGGTAGTTTACCGTTATCCAGTAACCGTAAAGCTTAGCCACTGCATACGGGCTCCTTGGATAAAACGGGGTCTTCTCACTCTGAGGGACCTCCTGAACCAGCCCGTAAAGTTCGCTTGTCGAAGCCTGGTAAAATCTGGTTTTTTTCTCCAAACCGAGAAGCCTGATTGCCTCAAGTAAACGCAAAGCACCAATACCATCGGCATTAGCTGTATATTCAGGCGTTTCAAACGAAACCTGGACATGACTCATCGCTCCCAGGTTGTAAATTTCGTCGGGCTGGGTTTCCTGAATAATCCGGATCAGATTGGTAGAATCGGTAAGATCCCCGTAATGAAGAAAAAACCGTTTGTCTTTTTCATGCGGATCCTGATACAAATGATCAATCCTGTGGGTGTTGAACAGCGAACTTCTTCGCTTGATCCCATGAACGATATACCCTTTCTCCAGCAACAATTCTGCAAGGTATGCTCCGTCCTGTCCGGTAATGCCCGTGATTAATGCGGTCTTTGCCATATAATTGGAAAGTTAGAATTTAATTTTCTGTTTCCCGGGAACGCCCTGGTCACATCAGACCTTGCCGGGATTACTCCGGTAAAAAATACAATCACATCGTCCCGTCCTTCAAAACGATCTATAAAGGTACGAAGTTCATGGAAATATACCCTGTTCCGAAAACATAAACTATGAAATCACCTCCGGTACCAGTGCAATGGGACATTCTTACAATATGCACTACCGGAAAAGACCGTACTGAAATCAGAGCCGGCCCCCCGTTCTCATCTGTTGTCAAAGGATGAAGGGATTAATTAATGACCAGAGGCGAACAAAACAGTCCGGATCGTCTTGATCAGCAGGCTGAAGTCCTTCCAAAGAGACCAGTTATCAATATACTGAAGATCAAGTTGCATCCAGCGTTCGAATTTAACCTCATTCCTGTTCGGAATGACCTGCCAGGTACAGGTGATACCGGGCTTTACTGAAAGCCGGCGTAACTGCCACCTTTCGTAATTGACCACTTCCGAAGCCAGCGGCGGACGCGGACCAATCAGTGACATTTCTCCCCTGAAAACATTGTAAAGCTGGGGTAATTCATCCAGGCCGGTCTTTCTCAGTATCTTACCAATGCGTGTGATCCGAGGGTCATTCTTTATTTTGAAGACAGGACCATCCATTTCATTCAAGGCCTTTAATTCCGAAAGGCTGCCTTCAGCACCGGTGTACATCGACCTGAACTTATAAAGCGTAAACCTGCGTCCGCGTAAACCTACCCTCTCCTGTTTGAATAAAACAGGACCCCTTGAATCAATCTTAATAAGAATGCCAATTAAGAGGAGCAACGGTGAAAAAAAGATTAAAAGCAAAAATGAGAAGTACAGGTCGGTTACCATCTTGTAAAACAACGATAAATTACTGGAGGGAGTATCGATAAGAGTAAGCATTTCAGCATTGTTCAGCGTGTAAAGCTGTATGCCTGAAGTTTTTAACGTCGAAAGGCCTGATTGAAGCCTGAAGATCACTCCAACTTCATTACATATGCGTGTAATCTCCTTCAGATAACTCTTGCTTATATTACTCTTTGCAAGAATGACCTCATCAATCACTTCATGATCAAGAACCTCTTTAAGATTGGCAGACTCGGGGAGAACAGGAATTTCTGACCCAAATTTGTACCCGATGACCTTTGAGTCTGAGAATATTTTCACAATCTCAAAACCCCAGTCTTTGTTGGCCATAATTTTCTCGATAAGACCCTCGGTATGCGAATCGGCTATAACAATGACCTTATGCAAATCGTAGCCCTTAGCCCGGTAGGTTTTGTACATCTTGTAGGTGAATACCCTCAGATGAAACAAGACAAAAAAGTTTATCCCGGCATAAAAGAACAGAAAAAAAGCATCCACCGAAGTATAACCTAAGAGATACTTTAAGGTAAATAGAATGAACAACTCCAGGAAAGCTACCCTTGCAAAATTGAAAAAGATCTGAATGTATCTCTGTGTCCTTGGAAGTTTTGCAATTATAGTGAGCCGGTATAACAGAACCCAGGAAATGATGTTATATAAACCTAAAAGGAGATATTCACTGGTAAATCCTGCCCTCATGCTGAACAGACTCTTCCAAAGAAATAAGGAGAATAAATAAACACAGCTGACAATAAACAGCTCAAAAATTAATAGATGCCTTTTTCGTCCTTCAACACGATTAGACAAATATATTGAAGATATCTTATTATGAAAATCCGCAGATGTCATATATATAGGATTAGTAGATCCGAAATTACGTTATTTTTAAACATGAACAAAAATTATTTGATAAACATCTGTTTTCAAGCAATGAGCGTACAAAGATGAAGGGTTTTGGGAATGAATCTACGAACCCTGTAGTCATAGGTTTTATGCGTCCGGGAAGTCCGGGATGATATAAAAAAGCCGGCCGGCGGCAATCTTCAGGTTAACTGCCATGATGTTCCCCGTGGGTGAGGGATTGAAGGGGTAAAAGGATGAATTTGTAATAGAGATAGGCTGCGATTTGTTTTGACACAAAAAACACAGCGGACCATTCAGGCAGTTTGTGATACACGTCAGGAAGGGCAATGATCCCGATCCGGCGCTGATGGCTCAGTACCTTTTTGTAAGTCAGCCATGTCCTCCTCGAATGGACTCCGTAACTGACAACATTAATCCCCTTGATCTTATACCCGGAATGATCAAGCCAGTTCTGTAAGGCAACAACACTATGATAGGTACGGTTGAGATTTGTCTTATAGCCGGGTACGGAAATGATTTTGTCCGGTTCAATGCCTAGACGGATCAATTCTGAACGGGCCTGCCCGGCATAGGAATCAGAATTTCTTTCCTCCCTCCGTATTCCGTCAAGTCGTGATATGTCATAGTCAGCCTTCAGGGAATATGGCCTGAAAGATGTATTGTCAATAAACAACCCGGTAACAAACAAATTCCTGTCCCCGTACGAAGATTTGTCATTGTCAAACTGGATAAGAACAGAATCCAGTTCTGATATTGCACCTTTCCAGACTATTTCATAGGTTCTGACCCGTTTCTCTGTTTTGAAGCCCGTGATCAGTGAATCATTCACCCAAAAATTGAAATGTGCGGCATCCCTGCCCGGAAGAGAGCTATACGCTTTTACGCCCAGGTGATGGATTTTAACCCTTTGATCGGTGGAATCCGGACATTTGGGATAAAAGATCAGGTACCCGTTCTGATCCAGCTCATATTCATCCGGCACCATATTTCCGGTCGTAATGATATAATCATAGTGATTCCGCTTAAATTCAGCACAAGCCTGTTTCAGGCTCGACACTTGCAACCAACCCTCAATCACCAGGGTATTAGCTTTGACCCGTTCGGTTTTAGCCAGAAAATGTGAGAAAAAAAGCAACGCGGGATAATACATCAAAACCAGGAAAATGACTATGCCTGCAATGATCCTGTTTCTTCTCATATGGTTTTTGGTTTTCTTAGCTTCCATTTAGAATCTTCACGGATTAAGGATGACTTCCGTTCCATCCGGCTTTTCTCTGCATATCCGAAAGGAGGTAACATATGACCGGGTAGTTGGGGTATGAAGACATTCTGCCTTCCATTGATGACATTTCAATAAACAAGGATCTGTGGCTTTAGTTCGGGTGAAAAAAGTACCTGAATAACCGGTTTCATAAGGCAGAAAAAGGGCCACAACGAGCCGGTTAAAGTCATCATTGTGGCCCGGTATCTCTTTCACTTTCAATTTTTCATAACAACGAGCTTGGTGACGCTCCAGGTGGTTCCCCTGCTGTTCCTTACTCTTACAAAATACAAACCTTTGTTCAGGGCATTCAAACCCAGCTGTTTTTCACTCTCGTTTTCGTACATGGGTTCGCTGATCACAATTCTTCCACTAAGATCAAGGATTTCAACGATACACTTTTCATGGTTTTCCGGGCTGATCCGGACATTTAGAATATCGGATGCCGGATTAGGATATATGCTGATACCGGGACCAGCAAGCCTAATCTCTTTCACCCCGGTGGTAATTTTTGAAGTGTCATTTGTCACTGCCTGATATACCTCCTGTGAAATGTCGCTCTGAATGAAAGCGGCAACCCTGACCATATCGGCATTAAATACGTTCTGATAATTCCAGTGATATTGATATTGCAGCGACTGTCCCTTGTTCCAGCTGTCGAATACAGCGGTACCGGCAGCATTGGGAAGCATATCTTTCGTAACATTAAGGAAACTGGACTCCCCGTTTATCGTATTGACGTTATTGATTAGCTTCTCAAAAATTACAACCTGAATGATTCTTTCTTCCTGGGGCAATTCTTTTTGAGCCGTAACAGTCACATCCGCATCAAGCTGGTTATCGCCATAGGTCACCTTAAGATCGATATTGAATTCAGGATCTTCAAGCGATTGAAGTTTGATATCCTTTGCTGCAAGCGATGAAGAGATATAGTCGAAGCGTAAAGAATTGTCCGTCCCCCCGTCAAGGACCGAGAAGGGAACAGTGGTAATACCATAGAACAGCACCCTGGTAGCCGGCATGGCAGGATTCAGGAGGTTCAAAGGATCATTGCCGGGAAATTCGGTGTGATACTCAAGCTTGACCACGTCATCGAAGAACCGGTTATACAATGGGTTAACCTCTGCGTCAACCGTCTTGCTTTTACTGCTGGATGAATTGGTAAAATGTTCCAGCAATACATTCCGCGTCCGGGAACTGATCTTCATATTGTCAAAAGCAAAGCCTTCTTCACCGGCTGCGGTATGAGGAGAGCCGTAGAAGAGACGGAACTGTACGTTTGTCTTCCCTGACAGAAAATCAAGATCATGTCTGGCGTTGATCCATCCGCTTCCGGTTCCCGTATAGCTGTTACCGGTCCAGCCGGTATCCTGTCCTGCCGGCATCCAGCCGATCTGGTCCGAGTCATACCAGTTAATTCCGTCACCGGGCATCCCGACATTTCGCCATTTCAGACTACTGTCGGATTTTGCCTGAAGCACTACACCCTCGTTTCCGCCTTCGAGGCTTTTATAAATATCCATGGTTATCATGGGTTTTTCGACACTGCTGAAATCGAAACACGGTGAGATAATATACGACTGCTCGGAAACCGGATTGCCGGGAGGTACGATATGCCATGCGGGGGTTTGATTTGAACCTGCATGACTGTAATCAACCGCACTGTAATCCCAGCTGTTGTACCCGGATGTGTCAGCCATATCCGTCGTCCAGAAACCATTGTCACTGTTGAAATCCTGGGTATACGGGAAGGTGGTCTTAAGATCGATAACCGGTTTGAGAGAAATAACCCTTTCTGCCGTATCCCCACAACCTCCGCTCGTTTCGGTATAAAGTCTGACAGTATAATTATCTATACTATTGAATGTATAGTAAACAGAATCATTATTGTTTTTGGTGATATTACCCCCGGAATTCACGAAGGTCCACTCATATTTGGTAATCGGTTCCGTACTTTTCATCTGGCTGATGAACAGTGTGGGCGCGCCCTCATTGAAACATTCACTGGCCCATGCAAATGAACCAACAGGCCTGGTATGGAACTGTATGGCTTTACTTAAGGTGTCGGCACAACCTTGTGTGGTTTCCCCGATGAGTCTAATGGTATGAATTCCTCCTGTCATAAACACGTGTTCCGGCTCCTCCATGAGGCTTGTGTTCTTTGTTCCGCTGGTAGGATCACCAAAATTCCAGCTCCAGCCGGAAACCATGTCCTTGTTGACCGTCGCATTGGCAAAGGAAATAGTATCCTGGGTGCTGATGCACATTTTATCGACGGAAAAATCAACATTGGGAGCAAAATTGATTTTTATCGTATCGGAAACGGATTTTGAACAGCCGTGAGCTGAGGAACTTGTTGCGGTGATAATGTTGCTTCCGACATTTGCACCGGAAGGATTGAAAAAGAATCCGTCACCCACAGTGCCGGTAACACCTGGGCCCTGGAAAACAGCCGTACTTATATTGCTGGTCAGTGCTACCGTCGGTGCATTCTGGCAGTATTCACTAGCGGTTGGTGTTAAAATAGTTGGCTGGCTGACAGTTTCGACCAGGAAATCTTTGGTAAGACTCAGGGGAATGATATCGACATATTCATAAACCACCGTGTAATTTCCAACAGCCAGTACCTGCGGATTGACCTGTGCGGTGTTGTTTCCGTTATCGGTCAGCCCCGTTACTTCATCACCGGCTGAGTCAAGCAACTTGAATGATCCGGTAGTTCCCGTACCGTTGACAGCGGTAACGCTGAAAGGATCATTGAAATCACAGTAAACGGTCTTGGGTATGAAGATATCCCCTTTGGCTCCAAGTACAAATACCATGGCACTATCCTTACTTACGCATCCGGATGGATTTGTATAGGTATAAAATATGGTATGCGGCGAATTTGTGGTATCTGCCACAGCCGGATCAAAATAACCGGTGGAACTGTTTACTCCGGGACCGGAAAACGTCCCGCCCGAAATGCTGGCCTCCAACAAAACCGGCGGGTCAAGAATATTATATGCCGCGGCGAGATTTATGATCTGTACGTCTGTCCTGGCGTTAACGGTTACTTTTGCAGAACCACTGCCGGTATTCGTGACTCCATTGACATCGGTAACTTCTGTGACAGTAAAGGTAGTGGTTGTCGTTGGCGTGATAATAATCTGGTACGATGCAGTGTTTATATCCGTATAATCATTCGTCGTTGAACCATTGAAAAGCTTGAAGCTCCAGGGAGATTTGCCGGTTAAACTAACGGTTAGTGTTGCGATGTCACCATTACATATCGATTGCGTCCCGGAAATCGTTGCCGTTGGACGTGCTGTATAAATCAGCAATGAATTAGGATCAAGATTTGACCAGGGACCTCCGATATTACCTGCGGCATCCCTGAGGTAAACCCTGACCTGCAGTCCGCCCCTCGAAACGGGATTGTCCCCTTCGGCAACCGTATAAGACAAAGTATATAGTCCACCTGACTGTTCGCTGAAAGTCACCCGTGAAGAGCTGAGTGAGATCCCGTTTATGGTCGTTAAATTTGTTGCTGTATAACCGGTACCATCGGCATGAATGGTAATATTGACGATTCCTCCCGGGCCGATATCTCCGGCAGGTACCTGCATCTGCTGAACTACCGGAGAATGTGCATCAATGGTAAGTTGATTAACATTCTGCACCGTAGTCACGGGCGAGCTTGCATTTCCCACCTGATCATTCAGGATGATGGATGCCTGTAATCCCCCGGCAGCGACATCATTATCCCCTTCCTGAACGGTATAACTCAAGGTATAGTTGCCACTGCCAACTTCCTGAAAACTCATGTTGGACGCGGTAACCGGAATACCGTTCAGCTCCGAAGCCGGATTAATGGAATACCCGGTGCCATCAGCACTGATAAACAATACTACCTGGTCACCTACTTTTTTATTCCCTGAAAGGACGCTGACTAAATTGATGACCGGAGCCTTCGCATCTATGGGGTCATTATTCTGAGTTATCGATTTGGCGAAAGGTGCACTCTGGAGCGTCCCGTCTGTCAGAACGAGATTGGCAACAGGAATAGCCTGACCGGCTGTATAGCTGGTTCCTCCGGCAATGATGGTAAAAGTAGCCGAATAGGTGGTTGAAGTCACACGAATCAGGTTCCCCAGGGTGTAGCCCCCGATGGTTCCCGAAACCAGCGAATATGTTATCCCTCCGTCATCAGCTGTGGAAATGTTTGCGGTTACGACATCCCCGATTTTCATAGGCTGATTCAGAATGGTGACGTCGGTGATCACTGGATATTTCATAAAGTTGGCCTGAACGGTCGCGTCACCCCCGGATAAGGTTACCGTGGTATTTGCTAAGTTAACATTGGCAATTGTGGCATTAGCTCCTCCGGCGGTCACTGTCCAATTGACAAAACTGTAGCCTATCGGCACAGTAGTCACCGTTATAGGTGTTGCTACGCCCTGAGTAACAGTCAGTGTGCCGGAAGGATTGATCACTACACCCGACGTACCATCCGTCTGAACGGTTAACTGCCGGGTTATCAAGGGCGAAATTGGCCTGAACGGTTGCGTTTCCACCTGAAAGCGTCACCGTAGTGTTTGCCGAAGATGCATTGGCGATGGTGGCATTAGCCCCTCCAGCAGTAACGGTCCAGTTCACAAAGCTGTACCCTGCAGGAACGGTAGTCACTGAGATAGGTGTGGCCGCACCCTCAACGACCGTGTTGTCGCCGGCAGGGCTAACTACTGCACCTGCAGTGCCATCTGTTTGAACTGTAAGCTGACGGGTTATCTGGGCGAAGTTGGCCCTCACAGTGGCATTACCACCGGAGAGCGTCACCGTGGTGCTTAGGGACGAGGCATTCGCAATGGTGGCATTGGCCCCTCCTACGGTAACCGTCCAGTTCACAAAACTGTAACCGGTGGGTATGGTGGTAACGGATATGGGCGTGGCGGCACCTTCATTGACCACTACCATGCCTGATGGGTTCACCATGGCACCGGCAGTCCCGTCAGTTTGTACGGTAAGCTGACGGGTGATATGGATGAAATTTGCCTGAACGGTCCCATTACCGCCGGAAAGCGTTACGGTGGTATTCATCAGCGAAGCGTTGGCAATGGTGGCATTGGTTCCTCCGGCGGTTACCGTCCAGTTCAGGAAAGCGTATCCTACAGGTACCGTCGTTACCGAGATCGGTGTGGCTGCGCCTTCATTGACCGTGGAGGTTCCCGACGGGCTGACTACCGCTCCCGTTGTTCCATCTGTATTTACGGTAAGCTGCCGGGGAATATTGGCAAAGTTGGCCTGGACCGTGGCATTCCCCCCCGACAGGGTCACGGTCGTACTTGCCAGTGAGGCATTCGCGATAGCTGCATATGACGGCCCGACGGTAACAGTCCAGCCGGCGAACGTATACCCGGATGGTACCGTGACTGAGATCGGTGTGGAAGCACCATCATTGACCGTGGCAGGACTCGAAGGTGTTATTACGGCACCGGCAGTCCCGTCGGTTTGTAAAGTTAACTGGCGGGTAGTATGAACAAAATTTGCCTGTAGGGTCGAATTGCCTCCGGTTAGTGTCACCGAGGTACTTGCCAGTGAGGCATTCGCGATAGCTGCATATGACGGCCCGGCGGTAACAGTCCAGCCGGCGAAAGTATACCCCGATGGTACCGTGACCGAGATCGGTGTGGAAGCACCATCATTGACCGTGGCAGGACTCGAAGGTGTAATTACGGCACCGGGCAGTCCCGTCGGTTTGTAAAGTTAACTGGCGGGTAATATGAGCAAAATTTGCCTGAACGGTCGAATTGCCTCCGGTTAATGTCACCGAGGTACTTGCCAGTGAGGCATTCGCGATAGCTGCATATGACGGCCCGGCGGTAACAGTCCAGCCGGCGAAAGTATACCCCGATGGTACCGTGACCGAGATCGGTGTGGAAGCACCATCATTGACCGTGGCAGGACTCGAAGGTGTTATTACGGCACCGGCAGTCCCGTCGGTTTGTAAAGTTAACTGGCGGGTAGTATGAACAAAATTTGCCTGTAGGGTCGAATTGCCTCCGGTTAGTGTCACCGAGGTACTTGCCAGTGAGGCATTCGCGATAGCTGCATATGACGGCCCGGCGGTAACAGTCCAGCCGGCGAAAGTATACCCCGATGGTACCGTGACCGAGATCGGTGTGGAAGCACCATCATTGACCGTGGCAGGACTCGAAGGTGTTATTACGGCACCGGCAGTCCCGTCGGTTTGTAAAGTTAACTGGCGGGTAATATGAGCAAAATTCGCCTGAACGGTCGCATCTCCCGTTAAGGTTACCGTCGTGCTTGCCGAACTGGCATCGCCGAAAGTAGCATTGCCTATGCCTGCAGTGACTGTCCAGTTCACAAAAGTGTATCCTGCAGGTACTGTCGTTACCGAGATCGGAGTGGCTGCACCTTCATTCACAGCGAATGTGCCTGACGGGCTGACCACAGCGCCGGCAGTAGCGTCGGCCTTTACCGTCAGCTGGTGTTGAATATGAGCAAAATTCGCCTGAACGGTCGCATCTCCCGTTAAGGTTACCGTCGTGCTTGCCGAACTGGCATCGCCGAAAGTAGCATTGCCCATGCCGGCCGTGACTGTCCAGTTTACAAAAGTGTATCCGGATGGTACTGTCGTTACCGAGATCGGTGTGGCTGCACTTTCATTCACAGCGAATGTGCCTGACGGGCTGACCACTGCGTCGGTAGTTCCGTCGGTCTGCACGGTAAGCTGATGTGTTATCTGGATAAACGTTGCAGTTATATTCTTGTTACCGTCCATAGTCACGGAGAGGGGATTTATACTCCCGGTGGCATCTCCCGACCATGCGCTGAAACTCCATCCCGCATCGGGAACGGCTGTGAGCTGAACATTCGTCGCACTGTCATAACTCAGTTGGTTAGGAATGGCTGAAACCGTTCCATTACCAGTGGTAAAGGTGTTCAGAGTATATTGCGTAAGCAGCAGGGCTTTACCATAAGCTTTCTGATTCTCCGGAGATACAGATGAAACCATACCCGAAAAATTAGCGGAGCGGAGCAGAGTTGGAACGCCCTTCCCGGCGGCCAGCATATTGCTGACTGACAGGGATGTGGTCAGGAGGATCATCAGGAAAATCGCCTTCCGGTTGATCCTTATAATCGGGAAAATAGTGCAAAGGTTCTTTGTCTTCATGGGTTCGGGAATAATTTTATTGGCGAACTACCTGAAAGAATATACTTTTTATAAAAGTGGGAACAGGTAAGTTATGACGATATACTCTATTTAACAAATAGCCTGATTTATGGTTTACCGGATTGGCGTCTAATGCACAGTTTATCAGAAAATCACCGATAGTACAAGAAACACGGGATCGTGTCATAATCCCGTGTTTACTCACATTCGTATATCATTCATCCAATATTTTGAAGGGTTAATAAAAAAGAATTTCGTAAAAGTGAAAAAGAAGATCTTTTTGCCTCATTATTCAGCCATAAACCAGATTACACAAAGATTTCTTACTGTTGAAAGTTAACGGCAGGCGAAATCCGCAGAATAACGGTTTATGATTACCTTGGATATTGAATTTGGATGGAAAGAAGAATCCGGTTGCGGGTTGAAAGACCGGGGTTCATATCCCGGGAAAAGGATTCCCCGGGACCCGTGCCCTGAAGGGATGAACCTTCGGGCCTGATCCCGGGGAAGTTTTGGTGAAACAGTCCCGGATTAAAATCCGGATCATTTTTGAATGATCAGTTTTTTTGTGTCAATAGCAGGTCCAAGCATCAGTGTGACGAAATAGATGCCGTTTTTCAGTTTATCTGTCAGATTCAATTGTTTCTCCTGTATCATACCAGAGTCATCGACCGGAATGATGGTTGAATAGATCAGTTTTCCATTCATATCAGAGATTCGGATGGTAGCGTGGTCAATTTTAGAATACTTGAAAGAAATCCTGAACAGACCATCTGATGGGTTTGGATAAACATTTAATTGGATGGAATCTTCAGCCATTACCTGATTTTTGCCTGAAATGAACGGCACGATTTCCCCGTAATGAATCCCCAGGTCGGTTTCGGCAAATGCGGCAAGGAAATAATGTGTATCAGGTTCAAGGTTATCAAGCACAGAATTGAACTGTAATTTGCCAAATCCAGCCTTGAAGTTCTGAGAAACTTCAGTATGACTCAGTGCCCGGTTATAGACAGCCACCAGGAAATAGGTTCCTTTCCATGGCCGGTTACCGGTGAGTTCATTAGCCAGTGCGAGCTGATAATTATCTCCCCACGAAGAGAAATCCCCTGAACGGCTTCCTGAAAACCGTTCGGTTCCGTTAACATAAATCTTCTCATTCCCCGCATTGTCTCTTGTAAATACAACATGTTGCAGGTTAAGATCCTGATACTTATCGTTCGTGGAAGATTCCGGCAAACCATTTTGACTTGTTGCCGTTGTCTTTAACCTGACTTTATAATCAAAGCCGGAAGCATCACCGGTTTGACCAATGGTGGCAGCCCAGTTATCATTATCTGCAGAAAGAGTGATGATTCTGGCCGGACCTGACTGTTCAGGATCTGAAGATTTAATCCAGGCTTCAAGGGTTATTTCTCCGGTTGAAGAGATTGCGTTGATAAGATCGGCCGATTTTGGACCGGAAGAAATAATGGCATTTCCGGTAATTTTGAGGCCCTGTCCCGGCAGCCACTTCACATTCGAAATGTTATTGATCGTAAGATCCACCGGTGTCCCTGATCCGGAGATGTCGCCGATAACCGCCCCGCCACCTTCAGAAAAATTGTACAGGACCTGTAAATTCCGGCTTACCCGGTTATCATTTTTAACATAATAATTTCCTGTAGTGGCACTGTAAACATTTCCGCCAATAGAGGGATCTTCATTTTCGCTGATGATAACGCCGAAATTGTGTAGTTCGGCATTGCCGAAAGCGCTTATTTCAGAAACAGATTTTGCACTGTTTTCAGAATCATTATGTACTTCGAGGATACTCACTTTGGGAGATCCATCTTCAGGCTGAGGATCACTGTCTCCGGTCGTTTCGGTATTTTCTGTTGTGACCGGTATAGCTTCTGATTCGGCACTTTTATTAGATGAAGCATCATAGGCTAAAACGCTGAGTGAATAACTTGTATTGGCCGTCAGATCATTTATGGTAAATCCGGTATCCGGAGAAGTTCCTTTAACTGTGCCATCGACAAAAATTATATACCCCGATACACTTACATTATCTGTTGAAGGAGACCATGATAAGCTGACTGTATTTTCGGTTTTACCGTTAATGACGAGACCTGTGGGAACGGAAGGGGCTTCTGTGTCAGGAGTCTCAGTGCTGATGGTTGTGATGCTCAGTGCCTGTGATTTCGCGCTTTCGTTGGATGCAGCATCGTATGCCGTTACTGCAACAGAATAGGTTGTTCCGGCATTCAGTCCGGCGATTTTATAGCTGGTGCCGGCGGTTGTTCCTGCACTCTGACCATTTGCATAAATGCGGTAACCTTTTACACCTGTATTATCGGTAGAAGCATTCCACGAAAGGCTGGCTGTACTGGCTGTGACAGAGGAAAGCACCAGGCCGGCAGGAACAGAAGGGGCCTGGGTGTCGGGGGTTCCAACGCTGACCGTAGTAATGCTCAGTGCCTGTGATTTCGCACTTTCATTGGATGCAGCATCGTATGCCGTTACTGTAACGGAATAGGTTGTTCCGGCATTCAGTCCTGTGATTTTATAGCTGGTGCCGGCGGTTGTTACCACACTCTTACCATTTACATAAATACGGTATCCCTTAACACCTGTGTTGTCGGTAGAAGCATTCCATGAAAGGCTGGCTGTACTTTCTGTGACAGCGGAAAGCTTCAGGCCGGCAGGAACGGAAGGGGCCTGAGTGTCACTGCCGGTAGTAGTTGAACCGGTATTCAGATTTGGAAGTTGAAGCACTCTGCCGGCAGGGCTGGGAGTGTGTCCTCTGGGCACATTCACGCCACTGGCGTAAGTGAAAAGATATATATCGTCAATCATTGTCCATTCATCACGTGCAGCACCATATTCAGCTCCCGATCCTCCAAAGAAACTGTACATCTTCATCTTGTCAATATGTATCGTCGATACATTCCGGAAACGCATTCCGGAAACGGATACCACAAGTTTCCCGTCAATGAAGCCTTCCATGATGCCGTCGGCGTTGCCTCCCGAACCATCGCTTTTGACGGTATTCATAACCATTCGAATGGTAATATTGTACCAGCGTTCCGGATCCGTCTGAAATTTAAATGTTCCCCACCGCCTGCAATCACCGTAAATCCCGGCCATATCCTGGTAATAGGTATAAAAATATAAGGCGCCGTTATCGTCTTGTCCATTATAATCATGACCCCACATCAACCCATTGGAAAATCCGTCTGACCAACTTGGCTGTTCACCTGCACCATAAGTATCAGGACCTCCCCTCAAACCGGGCAGCTTACCACCCAGAACCCAATCAAAACCAGGCTTGAACTTGATATTATAGGACATATAAACCTCATCCGACATGGCACTGTTCACCGGTTCAAATTGTCCGCCTCCATTGCTGGGGCTGACACTTCCCTTCGGGTAGTTCCATTGCATGGCTTTGTTGGTTCCGTCTGTTGTGACAATATAAGTTTTGTCAAGACCATTGGCATAGGCCGGATTGTTAAAGTCCTGCCGCCATTCATCAACATTGTATAATCCCGGTGTATCGTTTTGAAAATCCTGCTTGAAGATGATATTAAATACATTATCCTGGGCCTTTATCGTAGCTGCTGCAAGGAAAACAATTAGTAAAACTGCTATCCGTCTCATTCACTCCTTTTTTTAATAGATTTTCGGTCTGTCTCAGGAAAATGTGTAATTTTTGATTAATACCCCTTTTTAACTGTCGTAGTCTATAATAAATTAGATCAACGTCATCAATTGGTTCGTTTACGCAAATAAACGAAAATTTGTTGCTAATCATTTCATCCTTACTTAAATTGACTTCTATTTATACCGATTTTAAATTAAATGCGGGGGCAATATATTCAGACAGAAAATGATTTGTTTGTATTGTGTTGTTTATCATGTGTATACAAGCCTGTTTACAGGAGATAATATTATCAACAGTCTTAATACATTTAGTATAGAAAAGAACATTAAGGATGCTAAAAACAGGAAGGTATGATATTGACTAACGGTCAAAAATTAAGTTCGAAATTGACGCCGTAATCTTCCAGGCATATCCGGCAGGGGAAGTGAATACCCGGGGTGGCTGGATGAAGAAAAAATGACGGATTTTTAAAATTTTATGGGATTTGTCTCAGGGTTTTCTGGAGAACAGCCGGGCTAAAAAATTAAACAGGTACAGTCTTTCGAGCCACATTTTTACGATGTGTTCCAACTTGGGATTGAACGGATAAACCAGCGTTTCCTTCCATAAATGTTTTGCCATACGAACGACGACCCGTTTGGATCTTAACTGTCTGTAATAGGTAGGGGCAGAGTGCAGTTCGGAAAGTAGTCTCCTGGAATTAAAAGGAAGAAATTCATCCTGGGAAATATCTTTATTGGCTTGATAATTTACTCCCCAGCCTGATAAGCGGAATTCAAGATAGAACAGATTCGGGATTCCGACATTATATTTCTTACATATCGGCTTTATTTCTTTCAGCCAGTCATCAAACACCTTCACAACAAAGGGATAACTAACATAATCAAATATTTTTGCCAGCCCTCTGCCGTCAATCTCTTGGTTAATATAATATTTCCATGCAGATCCCATCGTCTCACCTCCCAAACCTGAAGTATTGAAATAATTCTCGAAATGGACGTAATAATTATAAATTGTGGGAATTCTTTCAGGAAAGGGTGCTATGCAATTCTCATTGTATATCCTGATGAAATCGGGATCGATGACCTCAGGCGGTTTGAGGACATGAAATTCAAGTCCGAGGTGGGGTAAAAGTTTTTCCGGAATGCTGATATCATATGGCTTCTTAATAATCTCAGGGTACCAGTTGACATAATAATAGCATCTGTCGCGGATATCTTTTGAAGCGGCAAGCAGCGCTCTTGACTCGTAGCCTGCGGTTACAGGAATCATCAGTTTATACCTGTTGGCCGCACTTTGCAGATAACCTTTTAACAGTAAGGAACCGTTTTTTACTACCTCCCTAATGTTCTTCCCTACAATGGTTTCATCAGGCCAGTAACGTTTAACATACCTTTCCTGCACGTTAAGGTAATGATTGGGCTGAAGGTGCTGGATCCCGTCATATATGGTATGACTCATCAGTACAACATACTGTTCCTTCTTAAATTTACTGGAATTGAAAACCTGAAGCCTTTGCTGATCTTCAGTTTCCTTCATGTGAAGAAAACCAGCCAGAATATGGGGTTGACTTCCGCACCAGATTTTATTTTCAGCCTCGGCCCAATAAACCTTTAAATGCGAAAACAGGTCGTGAAAGATCTTCAGTTCATCCGGGGAACTGTAAATGATGATGTACCGTCCGGCATAGATTTTACTTTTCTCCAACAGCTCTTCAAACGAATACCTGACCAGTTCCCTGGCGATATCCTCATTTGAAAATTCGGGTTTGAACGGATCAAACAAGTTCCCAAGAATGTACAAAGTTCTTTCACCTGAGGAGGCCCTGGTTAATAAAAGATCGGAATGGTAATTTAAATAATATTCATTCCTGATTCTTTCAACCCTGAAATCCCCATGAACATTCACACTGACAGGTGTTAACAGAAACTGTCGTCTTAATTTTAGTCGTTCAATGTCCTTTTTTTCCATGTTTCAATATTTACCCTTGATTTTCCAGTCTGTCAACAGTATGTTTTTACAGAAGCCGGGCGATTGCAATTACGATCCTGCAAGTAAAACAAAAAACCGGGGCACAGGATCATTCAATCCTAAATTATTCCTTTGTTTCCGGGGTGGTAACATCAACCGGTTCTGAACTTTCGCTTTTATTGCTGCGTGCATCAAATGCAGCAATGGTTATCTTATAATCCGTACCAGGGATCAAGCCTTTGATAACATAGGATGTGCCGAAAGCAGTACCCCTCACCTGACCGTCGAGGAAAATCACATATCCGGCAACCTTTTCATTATCTGTTGATGGATTCCAGGAGACGCTAACTTCACGTGAGGTGATCTTGACAATCCGGAGACCCTCTGGCGCTGAAGGAGCCTTACTGTCGGCAACCTCCGTTTTGATCTTGATTGCTTCAGACCTGCCGCTTTCATTCATCATTGCATCATATGCACTAACGGCTATCTCATAATCCGTATCGGGCAGAAGGCGTTTGAGGCTGACACTGGCAAATGCGGAGTTTGAATATTCCGTCCCGTTCACAAAAACATGATAGCCTGCGACCCTGACATTGTCGGACGAAGGTTTCCATGAAAGATCTATCTCATTTTCATACTGGCCTGTCACGGCTATTCCGGCAGGGACGGAAGGAGCTTCATGATCCGGTTCTGAAGGAGGAATAATTATGGGAGGTGATTTTGGACTTTCCTTCGCGGAAGCTTCCAGTGCAGAAACAGAAACCAGGTAAGAGGAAGAAGTATCCGGTCTCTCCGCTTTAAAACCAGGCTGCCGGGTAGTCCCTGCCTCAGAATTATCAATATTTACACGATTGCCGGTTACATTCGGCTTGTCTGAAATCGGTTTCCTTCGGATCTTTAAACTGTCTGAAGTATTATTCCGGGCCTGTACCCCGGAAGGAATTTTCAGGGGAATCTTTTGAACAGCAGAACTTTTACTTGTTTTGTTTAAATTGGGAAGCTGAAGGACACTACCGGGCAGGCTGGGCTGATTCCCTTTGGGAACATTCACCCCACGGGCATATGTGAACAGGTATACATCATCGAGCAGGACCCATTCATCCCGGCGGGCCGCATATTCGGGTCCGGAGCCACCAAAGAAACTATAAATCTTCATCTTGTCGATGTGTATTGAAGATACATTCCGGAAACGCATCCCGGTCTTTGAAACTACCAGCCTGCCATCAATAAAGCCCTCCATGATACCGTCATCATTCCCTCCGCTGCCGTCAGCCTTTACCGTATTCATGACCATACGTATGGTGACGTTATACCATCGTTCCGGATCGGTCTGAAAAGTAAACGTACCCCATCTGAAGGAATCGCCATACTTTCCGGTCTGATCTTGAAAATAAGTATAAAAATACAGCCCTCCCTGATCATGCATCCCGCCATAACCATGACCCCACATCAGTCCATTGGAAAAACCTTCATCCCACCCAGGCTTGTGACCGGCACCATACTTATCGGGACCTCCTCTCAAACCGGGCAGTTTACCCCCCTGAGCCCAGTTAAAACCAGGCTTGAACTTAATATTGTATGACATGTAAATTTCATCTGTACCAGGATGAATCACGTATTCAAACTGTCCGCCCCCCTGCGACGGCCCGACACTCCCTTTAGGATAAACCCACTTCATGGCCTTATTACCCCCGTCTGTCGTAACAATATAAGTATGCTCCAGATTGTTGGCGTATGCCGGACTTCCCCAGTCTCTTTTCCATTCATTGGGATCGTATACGCCGGTGCTCGTCTTTTCAAAATCCTGATGGAAAATGATGTTGAAAAGACGATCCTGTGCATGAACAGTAACCGCAAAGAGACTAAGGAAAATAAATACTGTGAATCTCATTTTCATGAATATTTACTAAAGTAAAAAAACAAAATATTTCCTCTTAATCAGCATTTAACCGGCAAACTAATTGACAGAATAAAGAAAATTTGATCAATTACCGTTTTCACATGACTTATTTACCTGTCATCTGTTCAAATGAAATGTTTTGAACTACAAAAATTTTCCGGTTACTCTTCAGGGCTCTTCCACATTGAACAATTTCGCCCCGATATCGATTATACTGAATACAATTCATTCATTGAACAACTATATACCATGATCAACTTGATTTAAATCCATGCCTGAAAGACGAATTACTAATTCGAATCATGATGCGGGAATTACTTTTAAGGTCATTAATATCACCCCGATGTCTCTTTCATATCTCAAAATTGAATAAATTGTCTGTCCAAAACATACTTCAAATCTTTTATACATCAAAAAGGATCTGCTATCCTGTGATGAAACAGCTAACCGGTTGATTTGTAAATATATGAAAAAAATACTGCTTGTCTCCTTTCACGTACACCATTACAGAATCAAGATATATAATTACTTCTTCGAGGAGTTTAAAAAGTCGGGAATCGATTTCGCTGTTCTTGCCAACAGCATACAGGATGTCAGCTTAAAGCCAAAATTTAATGTCTATATCGAAAAACCTTCATACCTGAAATACATCAGGTTTATCGGCGAATATCAGCCTGATTATGTGATCACCTACCTCAACCTCTCTGATACCCGTATTTACCCGGTGATGTATTACTGCAGGATTAAAAAGATCCCCTTGATTTACTGGGGCCATGGGATAAATCTGTTAACCCCTGACAATGTGATCAAAAATATCATATATCATCATCTTCACCGGCTTGCGGATGCCATCATTCTTTATTCTGAGGGGGAGCTCAGGTACATTAAGAAAAAAAATCACTCCAAAGTATTTATTGCCAATAACACCCTCGATTTTTCAGGTATTGAACCGCGGGATAAAAAGAAGGATCTGGATTATATCAGAGCCAAATACCACATCAGGGAGGAGCATTTAGTTTTGTTCGTTGGCCGGGTCACAGAACTGAAGAAACTGGATGTCTTATTGAATCTTTTCAGGGACAAGAACATTGCCCTTGTGATTGTAGGCCCGGGAATAAAACCTCATCATCTCGACATTATACGCGAAGTGCCTAATTATTACTACCTGGGCGAGATATATGAGGATAAAGAAATTCAGGCTGTTTTTAATGCCTCGAAATTTTTCTGCATACCAGGTAATATTGGCCTGGGGTTAAACCAGGCGTTTTTCTGGGGCATTCCTGTTGTCACGCTTGAAGGTTTGAATACCCCTGAAATTATTTACCTGAAAGATCACGTCAATGGCTATATTGTAAGACAGCCGGAGGAGATCGAGGAAAAGATTCTCACAACCCTTAAGGATGAAAAACTTTATGCTGATTTTTCAGTAAAAGCAAAAGAGACTGCCGATACCGTTGCTCATATCAGTAAAATGTTTCAGGGATTTTATGACACGATAAAATTTATTGATAATACGAAAGTCCATGAGCCGGGTAGTGCAGATTGACTTTTGGGGATGATCTGTCGCGGATGGAAGTCTGTGATGAGTAGTAAACCGTTTCTTTTTCTCAGTAATACACGAAATGAACCTTCAGATGACAAAAATTATTTCCGTAGTGGGCGCACGTCCGAATTTCATGAAAATTGCCCCTTTTATCCGGGCTGTAGATGAATATAATTCCAGGCATAAATCAGCCATTCAGCACATCCTGGTGCACACCGGCCAGCACTATGATGTCAGAATGTCTGAAGCTTTTTTCAAGGCTCTGAACATCCCTGATCCGGATATAAATCTCGAAATCGGATCCGGATCCCATGCCCAGCAGGTGGGACAGACAATGATTGAATTTGAGAAAGTCCTCAGGAAAGAAAAGCCCGACTGGGTGGTCGTCGTGGGCGACGTCAATGCTACGCTGGCCTGTTCGGTCACGGCGAAGAAGGAACATGTCAAGTGCTGCCATATCGAAGCCGGATTGCGCTCCGGAGATATGAAAATGCCCGAAGAAATCAATCGTCTCGTCACGGACAGGCTTTCGGACCTGCTGTTTACTCCCGACCGGATATCCGGAGAAAACCTAAAAAAGGAAGGCGTCCCCGATGAAAAGATCCGTTTTGTAGGGAATATCATGATCGATACTCTTGAAGCGAACCGCGAAAAGGCTTCCCTACTAAGTCCTGTGGACATCATCTCCGGCAATACACTCTCTCCCGGAGGCATAGACCGGACTGTGTTGTCAGATCTCCTGGCCCGGTATCCGTTTGGTGTGGTAACCCTGCACCGGCCATCCAATGTGGATTCAAGGGATACGCTCGGGCAACTGGTGAATTTCCTGTCGGACGAAGTCTGCCGGGACATGGTCCTGATCTGGCCCATGCATCCCAGGACTCGCAAAAATGCAGAGGATTTCGGACTCTGGCAGAAACTCACAAATACCCCGAACATGTACCTTCTTGAACCTGTTAATTATCATGATATGCTCAGACTGAACATGGATGCCCGGATCATGCTGACCGACAGTGGGGGGCTGCAGGAAGAATGCACCGTACTGGGCACACCGTGCCTCACCCTCCGCTGGAATACGGAACGCCCGGTTACACTCCGGGAACATGGGGGTGCCAGCGTCCTCGTGGGAAATGATATTGACCTTATCCGAAAAGAATACAGGTATACCCTCTCCGTGAAAAGACATCCCGAACGCCCGGAATTGTGGGACGGATTAACGGCAGGCCGCATTGTTGAACAACTTATGGAATCGCGTTGAACATGAATACTGTCAGTAAATAAAAAAATCGATTTCCTTGGCATACCTGTCGATGCCCTGACCATGGAAGAAACAACCGTGCAGATAGACCTGGCTATTCAAAACCGTCAGAGAATCAACCATGTAGTGATTAATGCAGGCAAGGTCGTTGCCATGCAAAAAGACCCTGACCTCCACCGGAGTGTCGTAACCTGTGATCTGATCAATGCCGATGGTCAAAGTATCGTTTGGGCTTCGCGGTTCCTGGGAAATGCTCTTCCCGAAAGAGTGGCCGGTATTGACCTGATGCAAAATCTCGTAGAACTTGCATCCTTGAAAAAATATAAATGCTTCTTTTTTGGTGCCAGGGAAAACATCGTGAAAAAAGTGGTTGAAATATACAGCCAACGCTACGGCAAAGAAGTCATTGCCGGCTACAGGAACGGCTATTTTACCAGGGAGGAGGAACCTGAAATCGCCCGTCAGATCTCTGAAAGCGGCGCTCAACTCCTATTTGTGGCCATGCCTTCCCCTCACAAGGAAAATTTCATGTATACCTACAGGGACGTATTATCAGGGGTAAACTTCAACATGGGCGTCGGAGGATCTTTTGACGTGATTGCCGGATTTACCAAACGCGCCCCGGTGTGGATGCAGAAAACCGGGTTGGAATGGTTTTATCGTTTTATCCAGGAACCCCGGAGAATGTGGAAAAGATATCTTGTCGGAAACTCCCGCTTCCTGTATCTGGTTTTCCGCGAAAAATTCAGGCCCGGTCCTGCGGCTTCATGAACTTCTTCGGCGTATGAATATTCAGGTTGCCGTCCGACTTTTACGGAACATTCGCCTGCGCCTTTTTTCATTTTTTATTTCATCCAGGACCTCCTCAAAAATCAGGTTCCCTTTGAATCCCCCCGACTGCGACTTCTGAATAAGTGATCCCGGGAGTATCGTTGGCCTCAATGATCATGGGACCATCGGGAAGTATCGCCACATCCCAGCCCAGAATCTTCAACTGAGGTATCAATGCAGCCGCCTTGCAAACAAGATCGGTTGCCTCTTTGAAATACGGGATCGGATAACCCTCAAACCGGGTACCCGTCTGCGGATTGGTAAAATAATTTTTTGCTCCGCCATGACTGAAATCAGTATGAGCCCTGGACTTTAATGTTCCTTTATCCATATCTATCCCCACATAGGCGCCGCCGCTGCTAACATTATCCACATGAGCCCGGTTCATCCCCATACGAATAAAAGCGGAATAAACCCTGCTCACACCGTCCCGGTTCGTATAACTGTCAATCCTAATGGTATTTACACAGTTCGGGTTAAGATGATTTATGCTCTCGTGCTGCAAAATAAATTCCTGAAACAGGTATTCCGACTTCAGAACCTCTGTAAAAATATGCCGTATTTTCGTGTTGCCGGAATCCAGGTCTCCCTCCCCGACACGGAAAATCGATTTCCCCCCGCTCGAACCGCTTCTTTTCTTAATAATCAGGGCTCCTGAAGGTCCTGTATCCTGAAGAAGTGTCTTTAAATACGCCCTGAAGTCTTCACAAGAATTGATCTGGATCATTTTATTTTTTCTGAAAAACAGTGTGTTACAGTTATAGGCCAGGCTAATGGCCACGGGCATGCGGTGATAACTTAAGAACCGTTCAAACAGATATTTATCTTCGACAATGGGAATGTATACGGGATCATTCATTGCCCAGCATTTATATAAAATTCTCTCGGGGACAACATAGTTTCCGTGAGGATCACAATCCTTCCGGTATAAAAACTTTGTGAAATACTGGTTTGCAGTATCGGGCTTCGTGAGGAGATACCCGGCAAATTCCAAACTCATGAGTGGAAGACTTTTCCTGGAAGGGTCTTTCATCACCACTCTATAAAAGTTTCTGGTCTGACTTTTTAGCTGGTAGAGTTTCATTGCATTATTTCCTTCGTTATGTTGCCTGAACACACAAACATGAAAGAATGTTAAAACTTCTCTAAAGTTGTCCCCACAATTTAATACATTCCATTGGAAATAAAAGGATTCTGGCGATGAAATGCAGGATTCCTGAATAAAAAGCCTGACTAAACATTATAAGACCCGGCAAAAGCGTATCCGGCTGATCATTCTGCGAAAACGGAAGAAAACCATAATGGGTCAGAACCTTGAAGAGGTCTTTTCTTCACAGATTAAACCCATCGGGCGCCAAATTTTTCCAGGTCTCACATCACAGGAATATGTTATTCTTCA
The DNA here is from genome assembly GCA_963764345.1 of uncultured Bacteroidales bacterium. Classification (GTDB taxonomy): domain Bacteria; phylum Bacteroidota; class Bacteroidia; order Bacteroidales; genus DASQZK01. The sequence goes on from CAVXSF010000012.1 coordinate 76,078, forward strand.
AAGATTAAAGTGACTCATAAACCTGCTCAATGCAAAGAACATCCAGGCTTGTGACCAGCGCATGTATGGAATCCTGATGGTAAAATATTTTTTCTTCTGGTAATAAAAGTGCCCGTCATCCGCCTGCATGTTCCGGATGGTCCATTTCAGTACCTTTACAGCCAGTTCTTTATACTCATCCAGCTTGCCAAGCCTGTCGAGAGTTATAATGAATTGTGCCGGGGAATGGGCATCCACCGGGTAAATATTATGGTTATAATATTTCGCAATACCTTCATTCGTGAAAAAGTTTTGAATATAATAATCAAATCCTCTTTCGAGATTTTCCCTGAATGACATGTCACCGCTGTATTTCTGGTATTCGGAAATACATTCGAGGTTGTAGCCGGTATGAAAGTTATCAATCCACTGGTGGTAAGGAAGGGTGCCGTAAGTCCATGAACCATCTGCTTTCTGATGTTTGCAGCAGAATGAGACTGATTTCCTGGCGGCTTCGATATAGCTCTGTTCAGGAGAAAAATGAAAAGTCCGGGATAACATCCTCGATCCCAGAAGTGAGGCATTGAAAACCTGCGTCTGGTCTTCCGGGGAATAGGAGAATGCGAAATCCCCGTCGGGATCATAGGTGCGGTTCAGGTCGTTCATGATAAATTCTGCCGCGTTGAGTGCCGTTTCTTTAAAGGTCTCCTCTCCGGTTATTTCGTATGCATCGAGCAGGGCATAGCCGGCAAAAGTTGTGGCAACGACGGTTGGCGTAAACCTGGGCTGAAAAAAGGCTTTTGCCTGCCAGTCGAAATTATATCCCCAGCAGGCTCCCGAATAGCCTTCCGATTTTAAAGAAATGAGCTTCCTGCCAAGATCTCTGATCTTCACGGAATTTTCCGCGCCCGGATCCTTTTCATAAAGATGACAGTACCCGTTTAAAAACAAGGCGATGCCTTTAGGGTTCCATTCCCGGGGAACCATGGCCGGTTTTCTAAGGTTCAGCGGATTTTGCTTGAAGAGCTGTATCCACATCAACCGTGCCAACCGGCTGTGGTGCAGAAAAGGCAGGGATTGAAAAAGCCGGCTGTTGAGCCCGTCATAAGGGTCCCAGCCCCGGTAATCTTCCCCTTCACAATAGGCTTTCAGTTTATGAAAACTTTCAGGTATATCAGCCCGCATATTAAGCCTGTTTTTTGATGTCCATGGGTAATCCTGATGCCAGGGAATCGGAGATGCGGAAAGTAGTCCGGGTTGTAATGCAAAGTGATTCAAACGAAACCGGCATCTGTCCACCCTGTTTTAAAGCATCGAAGAAAGCCCCGATTTCCTCCCGGTGTCCCTTCCCCTGATTTTTATACTGTTTCACTTTGTTATCCTTATAAAGCTTACCCGATTTGAAATCGTCGATCATGAAAACCGAATTCCCCCCGAAGATCTCAAGGTATTCCTTTGGCAGCGACTTATCCCCGTTGGCAACATATACCAGGTTGCCCACCGAACCATCCCTGAATTTCACAACAACAGAAATATTATCGTCATCCTTTATGGTATCGCTTCCTGCACTGATGCATTCGGCAAATACCCTGACCGGGTCTGATCCGGTGAAATATTGCATCAGGTCAATAAAATGGCACATCTCACCGATAATCCTGCCTGCACCGGCTTTCGTCTGGGTCCAGTGATCCCTCGGAATAAAGCCGGCGTTGATCCTGAAATTCATAACCAGAGGTTCCCCGATATTTTCAAACGTTTTTTTAGCGATGCCGGCAATGGCTGAAAAACGCCGGTTGAACCCTACCATGATACCTGCAGCGCTGTTTTGATGGTGAAGGTTTATCAGCCCGTCGAGTTCGGCATCATGAATGGCCAGCGGTTTTTCAACAAAAACATGCTTTCCGCTCTTAATGGCTTCGGCCACATATCCGGCATGCGTGTCATGCTGTGTAGCAATGAAAACCGTATTTACCGATTCGTTTCCGAAAATATCGGAAGGTTCGGTTGAGCTTTTAGAGAACCCGAATTTTTTAGCCACATTACTGGCACTGATTCCCGTCCGGGTTACCACCGTGTCAAGTGAACCGTGGTCCCTGACACCTGGAATCAGGTAGGACTGTGCAAAACTGCCTGCCCCTATAAATCCGACGTTAAATTCTTTAACCGGATTAACGTTTACCGTGACCGGCGCGTTGGAAATGTTCTCCGGAACCGAATATTTCAGCAGGATTCCCACATGCTTTTCTTTGACCTTGCCAAGAATAATATCGTAAGCTTTCACGGCATCAGAGATATCGAACACGTGGGTTATGAGCGGCCTTAGATTTATGTTGCCGCCGGCAATCTGCTGAAGAAACGCTTCCATGTTCCTCTGTTCAGTCCATCTCACATAACCGTAGGGGTAGTCATTTCCATACTCCTCATAACCCGGATCGTATCTGCCCGGACCGTAAGAACAGGACATCCTCAGTTCGAGTTCCTTCCGGTAATAATCCGGATCCCGGGGCAAATCCATCTTCACGGCGCCCACAACCACCACTCTGCCCTTTTTACGAAGGATCTGTCCCGACAATTCCACCGGATCATTTGTCGGAGCACCGGCAGTAATGATCACTTTGTCAAATCCGAAACCACCGGTAAAATGATCGACGGCCGCCTGCAGGTTTTCATTGTTCCTGCCCATCGCCATGATGTGCTGGTTGGTTGTCGTAAATTCAACCATGGAAGCAGAAATGTCGATACCAAAAACCCTGCAGCCATTGGCCTTCAGTAGTTGACAGGTAATCTGGCCGAGAAGACCCAGCCCTATCACACAAATATTTTCACCAAGCTGCGGCTCAGCCTGACGTACACCCTGAAGAGCAATGGACCCGAGGGTTGTAAAACTGGCCTCATCAAAACTTACCTCATCAGGTATTTTGGCAACCAGGTTCTGAGGAACTGCAATCACTTCGGCATGACTGGCATAATCCTGCCCTCCACAGGCCACACGGTCGCCGGGCTTAAAACGCCTGTCGGTATCCAAGGATGCCAGAACCACCCCGGATGTACTGTAGCCCAAAGCTTTCAAAGAGTCAAGCTTCGTCCTGACCTTATCCAGGGTTGCTTTCAACCCTTCCTTTTTATAGTTCTGAATGACCTGTTTCACCAGGTCGGGTCTTTTCCTGGCTTTTCCAAGCAAAGAAGCCTGTCCTGTGCTTACAGTAGATTTCTCGGTACCGGCACTGATCAGTGAAAAATGATTGGCCACCAGAACATATCCCTCCGAAAGAGACGGTAAAGGAACTTCATCAACAAAAAGATCACCGCTTTTAAAATTTTGTATGAGTTGCTTCATAGTAAAATGATATTAATTCAAAATGCTTTTTTGATTCAGTTCCGCCAATACCTTTCTGAAACCTGGATTAGCTCTGTATCCCCCATAGATCATATCGTTGAGGGTAATGTCATACCCACAGTTCCCTTCCATTAGAACAGGCCCGTTCCGTGTTATTGCCACATCCCATCCAATCAGCCTTAAAGAAGGAACAAGCCTGGCAACATTCAATACAAGAGTCTGAAGCTCCTCGAAATAGGGAATCTTAAACCCTTCGAACAGAGTGCCGGTAACCGGGTGATGGGTAAATACCGCGCCTCCCGTGACCGTAATGAAGGAGTACCCGTATTTGGAAAGGTTTCCTGAAGCAGAATCAATGCCAACATAACACCCCCCGGATGTGGCATTATCAACATGAGAATTGGTAATGCTCATCCTCAGCAATGCCGAAAGGATTTCACTGCTTCCGTCTTTGTCCACGAAGGTGTCAATCCTGATCGAGTTGATGCAGGAAGGATTGATCCTGTCCATCTCGGGATGCTGAATAATCGTCTCCTGGAAGAGATACGCCGAACTGACAACGTCGGAATACATGCTTTTCAGACGTTCGGCTGCCAGGGGAAAATCTTCACGGCTCAGACGGTAGGTATTTCGTCCGCCATAAGAGTCATACATCTTCTTGATGAAAACAGAGCCACTTTCTGAATGCTGAAAAACGAGATCCTTCAGAAGTGCATTAAAATCCTCGAGATTGTTGATGCTCTGATCCCGGCTCCCGGTTACAAAGAAATGATTGTGATTATAAGAAAGAATCTTCGGCAATTGTTCAGTAAACCTCCGGTAATACAGGTCAAAATACAATTTATTAGAAAGGACGTCCGCAGCCCCAAGGTCATTGATGCGCCCTGCAATACCATAAAGAAACTTATTCGGCAGATAGTTTTTTATTTCCTTTTTTTCTTTCATAAAAAGCCGGCGGGTGAAATAAAAGGAGGGTATCGCCCTGTTCAGGAAGGTCAGGTAAATTAATTCTGAAATCATTCTCAAAACGGATTTCCTTGTTCTTTCGCTGAGAACCAGTCGGATAAATTGCACCCTGTTTTTAAAGACAGCTGTTGTTGCCATAAGCTCTAAGTATTAAGGATCCAGTTTGGAGATGAAAAAAATATTTTTCCCCCGCGGGGTCTTGGAGACTGAGGATACGTAACGAATGTAGAGTTTTATCTTTCCGTTCACCGAACGGCTTAACGTGTCCATGACGGATTTCTCATCCTTTGAGGTAAAACCCGGGCTTTTTACAACGGCCAGTTCAACCTCCCCGGCCTTATTCTGAATGACCTGCAATTCCCTGATCTTGTCGAAGGCTTCAAGATGCTGCCCGAAAATAAATGCGGTAAGCGATACCCTGGTACCATCCGTAAGCAGAATGACATCCTGTCCCCGTCCTGAAATTTTCTGAAGACTGGTTCCCCGGAACCCGCAGCTGCATTCATTGTTTCCGGAAAGGATTCCCATATCACCGGTATCATACCGGATAAACGGCATCACACGGTTATCGAAGCCGGTGGCTACGATCCGGCCTTCCGCCCCGGCCGCGGTTACCTGATTGTCATTATCATCCAGAAGTTCCAGGTAGCCGTAGGCAGGATAAAAATGATATTCACCGGAATATGGACAGTTGCCACCATGTACGAGCCTTTCACTGTGCCCGTACCAGTTTATGGCCGGTGCCTGGTAGAAGGCTTCAAACCCCTTTCTGTCATCGGTCGAAAGGAATTCAGATCCCAGAAATAACGCCCTGGGCTTAAATTCAATCCTTGACCGGTATGGTTCAAGCAAGGACGTAATCACTTTCAGTGAAGACGGATAAGCATGTATAAAACGGGGCGAAAACCGGTTGATCGAATCAAGGACAGGTAAAATATTTGTTTCGTTGACCGTAAAGCATGAAACATTCAAAATGTTGTCAACCGTCCGGTATTCATGCGTTTTATTCCCCTGAAGGGGAACACCCCTGACCATCAGCATGGGGTCGCCGGGTTTATAACCAGACATCCCCCAGTACCAGTTGAAATGAGCCTTCTCTTTAGGTCTGGAAACATCTTTTTCAATATAAAACTCCAGGGGGGTGCCGCTGCTCCCTCCCGTATTTGCTTTCAGGCGTTTATTCTTCAACTGTGGATTTAAAAATGCTTCGTAATGATCCAGAATGGTCTTTTTGGTGATGACCGGAAAATGCCGGATATCTTCCGGTGTATTTAATTTCTGTAAAGGCTTATAAAAAGGGACGGATTCAACGGCTGCATTTACCTGTTGAACAAGAAGTTTTCCCTGTTCTTCATTAATTTGAGCAGCTGTAGTTAAGTGACTGAAAAATTCCAGCCTCGAATGATACCTGGAATAAAAACGGCCATATTTCAGGCGCGCCGGAATGATTTGGTAAATCCGTCCGAGAGACTGTCTTACCGGCAGAGGAAGCTTATTGAAAAGGGACAGAAAACGGTAAAGAAAGTCTTCCATACGTTTAGGATGAAAAGAGTTTTTTAAGCTTCTTTGGATTTAACATTCCCATATAGTTATAAACAGTAGTTAAGGGCTTTTCTCTGAACCTCTGTACAAAGGATTTAAACTCCCGTCTCAGTAAAACAGCCCTTAACTGTTTCCTGTAGAGCTTGTGGTTATAAATGTTCCCGTCAAGAAAATCCGCATATTCTTTAATCTTGACATCTTCAAGCATTTCGGGAATATTCCGCAACGGGTTATAACGGTAATACCGGGCACTGAAAGCATTTATTTTATTTTTCCCAAAATCAACATTCAGGCATAATGAGATATTCCGGTTGGGATTTTGCTTACTGTAACCCAGTTCCTCCCCGGGGATATAGATGAAACTCCCAAGGCTGTATGCAATGATACCGTCCCTGTAGGATTCGATGCCCTGCGAAATATGCGGATGGTGCCCGATAACCGCAGAAGCGCCTGAATCCAGAAACAGCTTTGCATTCACAGTGTCACTGTGATCGGGTATTTCGACCAGTTCCGTACCCCAGTGAGGAAACACAACAATATGATCAAATGTTTCCTTCAGTTTTTGAATTTCCTCAATAATTTTTACAGGGTCATAACTGTCGGGGCCGAAACCATGCTTTTCCCTGCTCCATCTGCCGGCTTTGACACAACCGATCAGTGCCAGCCTTATGCCGTCCTTTTCGAAGGCTCCGACCGAGTAGTCTTCTCCATGAGAATACCCGAAAACGGTAATTCCCTTATCTTCCAGAATCCCCAAAGTATCCTGAACACCTTCCGGACCATAGTCGAGACAATGATTATTGGCAAGGCTCAAGCCACTGAACATTTCAATCTTCAGGTTCTTCAGATATGCTGAACTGCAGCTGTACCTCTTCTGAACATCATAAAAAAAGGGCACAGGGTTTTCAGCTACGATAAATTCAAAATTGCCGATATTCATATCTGCATCCGGCAGGCGAACCTCCTTAAAAGGATCAATGCCCAAATCTTCGAATTTTTTAAATACCCCGATATCTCCCAGAAAATTAACCTTCATGATTTCTTTCACTCAATTTTAATTAGCTTTTTGAATTTACCGCCTGGTGTATATTCCACGTTATCCACCTTCCTGAAGATGACCTCCAGTCCAAACCTGCTCTTGAAATACTCTTCAATATTCTTTTCACCTATAGACACATTCGTGATCAACCGGAATATACCTTAGCTCAATCCAGGGTTGCCTGTTCATGATAAATCAACTGGTAAAGAGAAACATTGGTGGAATATCTGGACACGTTAAAGACAGTAACGGGTATACACCGGCCGTCGGGCAGGTTTACCTCTTCCACAGCCCGGCCGTCAACACATTCAATGATTCTTGTCTTCCGTCCGCAAGGACATTCCATGTCAGACAATTTCACCCGGTCACCGAGTTTATAACGTATGAGGGGCTGATCATAAGAGTATAAATTGGTCACCAGTAAATCCCCGATCCCTGTCTCATCCTGATTAATCACCTCACAGATCACGGATTCTTCATCGATATGTAAATTCCCTTCAGGGCAGGTTACCCCGATATTGGCTTCAGATGCCCAATACTGATTCACAATTCGTGTTCCGGGAAATACGGAGGCAAATTTCTGTTTGAAATCCGGGTATTGGTTTTCAGCATGTGTCACCAGGATGAGAGGCTGATGCAGGGTAATTCCCCTCTTTTCAGCATACTGAATGAAATTAAAGATGGCTGAGGGATAGCCGTATAAAACTTCCGGTCTAAACCGGTTATATTTTCGGATAATCCCGTCGATGGATCTATTCGAGATCCGGAATGAATGGATGAATCTTTTATTACGCAAGTAGTAATAAAGCCTGAACTTCAGGTTTGCCGGAATGCCCCCGATTTTGAATTCCCGGGCTTCCCGGGCCACATCGTTCCAGATCAGCATTTTTTGATGGGCTAAGCGCTTGGCCATCAACATCTCCCAGGAAACAATAAAGGTAACCGGGGTGCCGGTAGAACCCGAAGTGTGATTGATAAAATAGGGTTTCCTTATCCGGGTCTTCATCCTCTCCGAGTTCCTGAAAAATTCATCCCTGGTGATCACCGGATATTCTTCCAGCGGTTTGCCTGCAAAAGATTTGTAATATTCGGAAAGGGAGGCTATCTGGGATAACCGTATGAACTTCTTAGCCTGATTGGATTGAATCCGGTCCTGTGGCCACCTTTCCATTTCAATGATTCTCTTTAATTCAGCATCCATCTTACAACCTGTCAGCCAGTCCGTTACCCGGTTAAAAAACCTATGTAAGTGATATTGTCTCATTGAAGAAAAGGTTAAGCATTAAAAAAATGAAACACCATGTCCAACTCTTCATGTACACTATACGGGTAACGCATGCCCTCAAACTCTCCCGAACCGGGTTAACGCTGTTCCGGAGAATTATGGCCTGCCGTAGGAAATCCTGTTCTTATAAAGACTTACAATTTTTTTCAGCAATGAATTTTTAAGTAATTTTTCGGCTCTGATCAGTTTTTCTTTATTCGTTATTTTCTCGGGCAGTTCCACCTTAGGGTACGTATTTCTGAAAAAATTGATGTTGTTAATCCTGCTGGCTTCCAGGGCAAGCATGGAAAGAAAATTATTGTGCCGGCCATTTTTAATCAGTCGTAGGCGGTAAGAATAGATGTTGTTGATCATGGCATCAATAAGATGATTGGTGGATTGTGCAGGTGAAATCCGGTAAAAAGCCATGAGCTGATTAACCATCAACATTCGTTCGGTGGTACTGTAACGGTACCAGAAATCAAAATCAGCAATGGGATGCAATTCGCTTTTGAAACCACCCAGTTTGAGTGCCGTTTCTGTCTTTAGCACCACAGCGGGAAAAGGAGTCAGCTGGGCAAAGTGAAAAAAAGCTTCCTTTACCAGGTGAATATCATCGGTCAAATCAACTTTATTGTCCAGTTCATCCCAAACAGTTTCACTTACCATGCTTCTGTACACAATCCCGCCGGCACGATCGCCGTATTTATCAAGGATCTTTCCTGAGAACTCGGCAAACTGGCAGTGCAGGATATCATCGTCATGAAGAATCGAAACCCATGGCGTTTCGGCATACCGGAAACAATTGTTGAAATTTTCATCCTGGGGAACGGTCTCCTTTGTACGCACATATTTGGCGTAAGGATAATGATAACTGTCCAGAATGTCTTTGAAATCGTTATGCGGTGAATTATTATCGATCAGAAGAACGTTGCATTTCACCGTTTGGTTGATGGCACTATCGAGAGCCTGCCTGATGTAATCCGTTCTATTATATACCGGAAGTGCTATTGTCAGTCGTCCTGTCATCATGTGGTTTTTTTATATGGGTTTAAAATTACGATTCTTTTCCCAACTTTCCCTGATATAAATACTGCCATTGACGAACGCTTTATGTCATTATATAAAATTTTTGTTTAGCGTTACCAAAGAACGTTTACATTTGCCAATAAACAATTTACATGAAGCCTATGTTTCTACTACCTGACTTCATTATCTGAGAAAATCCTCATTTTTTCGAAAATCTGCCTGAACCCTGAACAATGATTAATGCAATAAAAAAAATATTCGACAGCCCAACACTGATGTCCTGGTCCTCTGTTTTTGTAAGGTTTGGAAGTGCAATTTTTGTTTTACCACTCATATTAAAGGTATATTCTCCGGTTGAGCAATCCTTCTGGTTTTTCACCAACACGCTTGCCGGCTTTGCCATGCTGGCCGATTCCGGTTTCGGGGCCACCCTTGTAAGGGCTGTTTCCTATTTTCGGGCGGGAGCCTCTAAGATCCCAAAAACCAGGAAAGAATATGATGAAAAACTGGAGATCGTGAAGGATGAACCAAACCTGGAAAAGCTGAAGGACCTTCTGACTACATCATTCCGGATCTACAGCATCCTCACCGGGTTTTTAATTCTGATCTTATCAACGGTTGGTATATTGATGGTTTGGAATATTATGACCCTGGCACATCACAGGTTTGATTTGTGGCTGGCTTACGCTATGATTATCCCGTATTGCTCTATAATGATCAGCGCCGTTAAATGGAGTTCCTTTATGCGGGGACTGGGCTTTATCAGTCTCGAGGCAAGATTTGGTGTGATTCAGGGAAGCATTCAGATCATCGCCTTTGTGATCCTGCTTTCCTTCGGACTAAAACCTGTATATCTTATCACCTATATGATGCTCCAGGTATTTGTCCGGTATTTCTACCTGAGATGGTTCGTAATACGCTGGTTCAGGAAAAATGGCGTGATCATTGCAAAGAGGCGTCATTTTGATAAAGAAATCTTTCAGTCCCTCTGGGGCGCAACATGGCGGCTCGGAGGAATATCCTGGGGTTCTTATGCAATTACTTCAGGAACATCACTCGTGGTTGCACAATTGAAAGACCCTGCCATGATGGCCAGCTTTCTTTTTACCATGAGAATTATCGGCTTCGTCTCTAATCTTGCCCGGGCACCTTTCTATACGAATGTTCCGAAAATTTACTCGCTGGCAGCAAAAAAAGACTTTAAAACCTTAAAACTTAAATCCTCTGAATACATTTCCCTTGGACTGCTGGTCATGCTCAGCGGATTCGGTGTTGTTTTGTTATTCGGCAACATGGGACTTTCCTTAATCGGGATATCAACACGGTTCGTACCAATAAGTATTCTTCTCATCATCATTGTTACGGAAATACTCGATGTTCACTCTTCCTATCACGCCAGTATCTATACATCAACAAACCATATCCCGTTCCTCTGGCCTGCACTGATCTCCGGAGGACTGATCATCGCTCTTGGTTTCTATGTCCTGCCAATATATGGTATCATTGGACTGGTCCTGACAAAATTCTTCATCCAGTTGTCCTTTAATAACTGGTATTCCGTTAGCCTGTCGATGAAATTGCTGAATTGGAATTTTTTTCGATACCTTATTAATCTGCCTTTTATTGGACTTAAAGGCATTATTACGAAATTACATTTTCTAAGCCATTGATATAGAATCCCGATAGGGAAAGGTGAAAGGATTCGTAGAAAAAAACATTCATACCCGGGATTAAGATAAAGAATATGTGTTTGTATATATCAGGTTAACGGTCATGATCACGATAAAACCTTGTAGCGGACTGGCAAACCGGATGAGGGCGCTGGATTCTGCAGTCGCTGTTTTTCCGCCCGGAAAGGAAAAACTGAAGCTGGTGTGGGAAAGAAATACATTGCTGAATTGCCGCTTTTCCGATCTTTTCCTCGTTCCCGGGTTTTTGGAGGTTGTGGAGAAAAGGAAACCCTTCCTCAGCAAATTTGAACGGTCCAGAAACCGCTTCTTCGCTCATCCACTCCTGAAATTCCGCTCAAGATTATTTTCTTCCTATGATAAAATTATTTTTGAAGAAGATCTTAGCCGTTTACGGGAAGAAAATTACATTTTCACACAGCTCTGCGATTATCGGTCGGTATACATCGAAACCCGTCACCGGTTTCATTCAGCTGCAGACAGCTACTGGTACCTGAAACCGGTACAGGAGATAATGAGTAAAGTCTCGGAGATTACAAACGACCTCGGATCCGATACCATTGGTATTCACATTCGCAGAACAGATAATATAAAATCCATCCAGGCCAGTCCTCTCGATGCTTTCATAAAAATGATGACCGATTGCCTGTCTAAAAATCAGGATACGTCCTTTTTTTTAGCGACGGATAGTTTTGAGGTCGAGAAAAAACTAAGAGTCTACTTTCCCGGCAGAATTTTTACCAATGAAAATAGATGCCTGGACAGAAATTCAACGCAAGGCATCAAAGACGCCCTGATCGATATGCTCTGTCTTTCAGGAACAAAACGGATCATCGGCAGCTATTGGAGTTCTTTTACAGAAGTGGCGGCTGAACTGACCGGGATAGATGTACACGTGGTAAATACCATGATATGATTTTCATCCGTCCTGCACGGGTTCAATCCGAAGGCGGCTATCGAAAACCAGGGCGTCTAACCCGTTTCCAGGGCAACAGACGGGTCTACTTTATAATAATCAATGAGATAAAAGAATATGGCGAGCGTTACAATATTCGATCCATCCGCAAATGCGCTTCCTCCCGTGAACAAAGTAAGCAGCATGACATAAAAATTATACTTGATAAACATGAACTTGTCCGGCAATTTTGTCCTGAAAATCCTGACAAAAATAATGATGACCCCTAAAACATACAACGCCCCAAACCTCACATAATCACCGATCAGTCCCAGGTCCGACATAAAAAACCCGTAAACATCCATATAACTCCCCACCTGTCGGGCGTATGCCGAATTCCCCCCCGTCATGCCGTTTCCGGTAAAGTAGGCTACTGTATTGGGGAAAAATTCAAAAAGAAAAAATTTCAATGCCCTGAAACGAATATCTCCTTGCGGATCAGTACTCTGCTTACTGGTTACATCCAACATGGAATTAAAAATATTCTGAAACATGAAATAGAAGGGAATCATTGAAAACATCAGCAAGGGAATAATCAGGGCTTTTATTTTCACCACCTTGCTCTGAAAAAGAAAAAGAATCGTAATCAGTCCGACTGAGGCAATGACCTGCCGCGTACCAAGCAGTATGTAAACGATCAGGGAAATGATCAGATAAACAAGGTAAATGATCTTGTAATTCTTAAAAAAATAGTAAAGACATAAAAAATATCCAAAGACCAGGTAATTTGATCCCGGCATAAAGATTCTCAAAGTCCCGCGGTCATTAAACATGCGGGCTGTCAGTATTTGTCTTGGGAATAATGCATATTGAACAATGTAAAAAAACATGTAACAAAATCCCAGGACAATCACCACCTTGATGATGTACTCCGGTTCAATCCTGAGTTTGCTTATCAGGAAATAAAAAAGGTAAAAAAACATAAACCTTTCACCCCATAACGTCAGTCCAAAGGATTGTTCATGGAATCCCATAGCTCCGAACATACTGATGAAAACCGAAAGTAAAATGAGTAAGACCGGCCCCCTATAATTTTCGGGTATCCCGGGAGTTCTGTCGTAGAGATAGAAAATAATTATGAAAAACAGGACCAAAGCTATACCGATAAATTCAAAACTCTTTTCAATCGAACTTGGAAAAACAGCCAGTTTGAAAAAGTCAAGAGAGGATAAAATGATGATGATAAATACAATTTTTCTGAACATTTTCGTATCAGATTTTGGAACGGCATTAATCACATTCCATTGCGTTTATGTAGCTTACCCGCCATGAGAAATAACAATACTCCGAGCTGCCGTCAGAATATTATAGCTCACTGAGCATCGTCCGAAAGATTTTCAAACCGGCAGATAAAGAGTACTTATCCCTGAAAATTTCAAAGGCCCTGCCGGTTGTATCCAGTTTATGATCCAAAACTTCCATAATCATAATTCTGAACTTTTCCGACTTGTCAGCAATGAGGATGCTACCCTCATGCTCAATGCCTTCTGCACCCCTGGACGTGCTGACAACCTGGGTTTTGAGAGCCATCGCTTCAATACATTTTAACCGGGTGCCACTCCCATCCAGAAGAGGAACAATGGCTACCTTAGCCTTACGGATTACTTCCTTTAAATCATCCAGCTTTCCAAGAACCTCAACATTAGTCAAAGTACCGGTCCGGCTTAATTGTTCAAAGAGTTCTTTTGAACCCATCCCGGCAAGAACAAGCCGGGTTCGCCCGGAAAGCTCCTCTGTCCAGATATGCTTTAAAAACCATCGAATGCCGACTTCATTCTGATATGCAAAAAAATTGGCCGTCATTACAATATAATCCTCCTTGGGTATATCAGGATTCAGATACATGTCTTCATCAAGAAAATTCGGAAGGGTCACAATATTTGATTCCGGTATGTATTTCCGATAATGACGGGCATCATCCGATGAAACAGCAATAATCCTGTCTGCCCGGGGAAGATACCTTCTTTCATGTAAATAATACATTACATAAGCCAATTTTATACTGACAAATTCTTTGAGATTATTTGCCGGCTTTTGCTTTAATATTCTGGACTGCACATTGTGAGTGCCATAAATCACTTTAAGCCCCTTTTTTATTAAAGGACTGATGTACTGTCCGTAATATTTATAATCGATGAAGGCAAGCCGGATATCATGTGCTTCGATAAGACGGTCTGCCAAACCTGTCAGTTTTTCATCACACGTGTTGGACGGGAATATTTTAAAGGTCGGGGACAGACTTTTAAAGTCGAAATAATGAAAGGTGATATTCGGAAACATCTTGCGTATCTCTTCATTCTCCCCTTTCAGGCCGGTTATAGCATATACCTTCTCAAAGGATTGACTCAGAATTTTAAGGATCCCGTAAGACCGGATACGCTCTCCTCCAAAAACCGGGTAAAATGAAATCTCAGTAAGAAATAAAATGTTCTCAGGTTTTTTCATAAATACTTTATCAACATGACCCTTTTAAAACAAGGCAATATAATAAACTTTTTAACTTCAGGCGTCAGCCCCGATGTGTTAATTTCTGAAAACACTTACTTAAAAAGTTGGGTAATCAGGATTTACATAATCTGTGGTATCATTAATACATGAAATCTTTTATTTCATAAAAAAAATCGCATTAATTATGGATTTAAAGGTCTTTATTTCGAATATTTACGGTATCTTGATCTTTTTATGTATCAACGTCTTAGAGATTAATTTTCCTTCATTAAATCTTTTAAAAATGCGGCATGTTTACTCTCCCCAACGGTGGTTCAGTCTTGCTTTCCTGTTTCTTTTTGCAATACTGACAGATTTATCAGCCTACTCCCAGACCTTCAGCCTTACAGATACGGTCAGGATTATGCCTCTCGGTAACTCTATCACATACGGCAGGTACAGTGTTGAACTCCGGCCTCCCGGGATGATCCCCGGATATCGCCAGCCTCTCTGGCAGAAGTTAAATGAAGCCGGATTTCATGTCAATTTTGTCGGCACTCAATCTATCGGTTATAATGTCACCCCGGCATTTGATCCCGACAACGAAGGTCATCCCGGTTGGAGGGATGATCAGATTGCCGACAGTATTTATTACTGGTTGACCCTAAATCCCGCTGATATCATCTTGCTCCATATCGGCACAAATGGTCTCGATTCAAGCCCGGCTGATGTGGAAAATATTTTGAACGAGATTGACCGCTATGAACAGGATAACAACGATACAATTACCGTACTGCTTGCCCGCATAATCAACCGCTCTACCTACAGCAGCTTAACAACATTGTTTAACGACAGTGTCCAGTACATGGCTCAGCAAAGAATCCTGACCGGTGACCATATCGTCATGGTCGATATGGAAAACGGCGCCGGAATCGACTACCGGCTTGAGCCCGTTGGTGACATGGAGGACCTTCTCCATCCCTTTGAAACGGGATATGCAAAAATGGCCCAGCAGTGGTTTGAATTCCTGGCACCAAGACTTCCTTTCAACGGTGTAAGCTTCCCGCCGGCTCCATCCGGACTGAACAGCCCTGCTAAAACCTATAATTCCATCTCTCTTGCCTTTACTGATAACTCTTACAGTGAACAGGGATTTATCCTCGAGAGATCTTCCGATTCCTTATCCGGCTATGCCACGTTGGATACAATGGCGGCGAACAGCACCAATACAACCGATGAAGGTCTCTCCCCTTCCACCAAATATTTTTACCGGCTGAAAGCATATAATATCCTTGGAAATTCGCCGTACTCCAATATTATCTCCGTTACAACTGCTGCAGCACCTTCGGGCGACGGACTGATCGCATACTGGCCGGTGGATAACAGCGGTGCCGATATGAGCGGTAATGCCTACAACCTGTCTCTGGTCAACGGTACCACCTACTCCAGCGACAGCCAGCAGGGCACACAGTCCCTGTCCCTCGACGGCGTGGATGACTATGCCGTATCCCCGGCCATCGACCTGGGAAATACCTTCACCCTGGCCATGTGGGTCAAGATGCCTTCCCGTTCAAACATCCAGACCCTTATCGCTAACGGTAATTCCGGCGCCGCCTCCAATGGCTTCAAGCTTATGGTCAACACATATGCCTCCAGCGACCGCAGGATTAACTTCGAGTCGGGTACCGGAACCGTTGCCAGTATCTCCAGATCCGATGCCAACGTCTTCGATTTCGGCGCCTGGGAACATGTGGCCCTAACCGTGAACCGTACCACCGGAGAAGTGCATATCTTCTACAACGCAACCGATGTCACCGTCGATATGAGTAGCCATACCGGATTCAAAAACAACGATGTGATCCGCCTCGGACGTATGACCAACAACAGCTTCGGCATGCAGGGACTGCTCGATGACGTGAGGATATATAATAAGGTACTCTCCCAGCCCGAGATCGCTGCCGTCATGTCCGGTTCCGTGCCCCCGTCCATTAACGCTCCCTCCTCACTGATTGCCTCCCTGGCCGGCAGTGATGTGCAGCTCAACTGGACCGACAATGCAGATAACGAGGACGGGTTCTATCTCGAACGAAGCCTCTCCTCCACAACAGGCTTCTCCGTGATCCAGACCCTGGCTGCAAACCAGGTAACCTTTACCGATAACACCGTCTCCGAAGGCCTCAGGTACTACTACCGTATCAAAGCCTTTAACAGTGAGACCGAATCGTCCTACAGCAATACCGCCACCATCATCGTGGTAACAGTCCCTCCTGTAGCACCCTCCGGCCTTACTGCCGGAAGCGTTACCTGGAATACCCTGCAGCTTAACTGGACCGATAATGCCACCACCGAAGAAGGCTTTTACGTGGAACGTTCTGCCGACTCCCTCTCCGGATATACCCAGATCGGAACTACCGGGCTGAACGCAACCTCCTACAACGATAACAGCCTTTCTGCCAGCACCAGGTACTTCTACCGCGTCAGGGCACACAATGCCATCGGTAACTCAGCGTACTCAAACATCGTCGGGGTAACCACCGCCACGGCTCCTTCAACCGGCGACGGACTGATCGCATACTGGCCGGTGGATAACAGCGGTGCCGATATGAGCGGTAATGCCTACAACCTGTCTCTGGTCAACGGTACCACCTACTCCAGCGACAGCCAGCAGGGCACACAGTCCCTGTCCCTCGACGGCGTGGATGACTATGCCGTATCCCCGGCCATCGACCTGGGAAATACCTTCACCCTGGCCATGTGGGTCAAGATGCCTTCCCGTTCAAACATCCAGACCCTTATCGCTAACGGTAATTCCGGCGCCGCCTCCAATGGCTTCAAGCTTATGGTCAACACATATGCCTCCAGCGACCGCAGGATTAACTTCGAGTCGGGTACCGGAACCGTTGCCAGTATCTCCAGATCCGCTACCAACGTCTTCGATTTCGGCGCCTGGGAACATGTGGCCGTAACCGTGAACCGTACCACAGGAGAAGTGCATATCTTCTACAACGCAACCGATGTCACCGTCGATATGAGTAGCCATACCGGATTCAAAAACAATGACGTGATCCGCCTCGGACGTATGACCAACAACAGCTTCGGCATGCAGGGACTGCTCGATGACGTGAGGATATATAATAAGGTACTCTCCCAGCCCGAGATCGCTGCCGTCATGTCCGGTTCCGTGCCCCCGTCCATTAACGCTCCCTCCTCACTGATTGCCTCCCTGGCCGGCAGTGATGTGCAGCTCAACTGGACCGACAATGCAGATAACGAGGACGGGTTCTATCTCGAACGAAGCCTCTCCTCCACAACAGGCTTCTCCGTGATCCAGACCCTGGCGGCAAACCAGGTAACCTTTACCGATAACACCGTCTCCGAAGGCCTCAGGTACTACTACCGTATCAAAGCCTTTAACAGTGAGACCGAATCGTCCTACAGCAATACCGCCACCATCATCGTGGTAACAGTCCCTCCTGTGGCACCCTCCGGCCTTACTGCCGGAAGCGTTACCTGGAATACCCTGCAGCTTAACTGGACCGATAATGCCACCACCGAAGAAGGCTTTTACGTGGAACGTTCTGCCGACTCCCTCTCCGGATATACCCAGATCGGAACTACCGGGCTGAACGTGACCTCCTACAACGATAACAGCCTGACGGCTGACACCAGGTACTTCTACCGCGTCAGGGCACACAATGCCATCGGTAACTCAGCGTACTCAAACATCGTCGGGGTAACCACCGCCACGGCTCCTTCAACCGGCGACGGACTGATCGCATACTGGCCGGTGGATAACAGCGGTGCCGATATGAGCGGTAATGCCTACAACCTGTCTCTGGTCAACGGTACCACCTACTCCAGCGACAGCCAGCAGGGCACACAGTCCCTGTCCCTCGACGGCGTGGACGACTATGCCGTATCCCCGGCCATCGACCTGGGAAATACCTTCACCCTGGCCATGTGGGTCAAGATGCCTTCCCGTTCAAACATCCAGACCCTTATCGCTAACGGTAATTCCGGCGCCGCCTCCAATGGCTTCAAGCTTATGGTCAACACATATGCCTCCAGCGACCGCAGGATTAACTTCGAGTCGGGTACCGGAACCGTTGCCAGTATCTCCAGATCCGCTACCAACGTCTTCGATTTCGGCGCCTGGGAACATGTGGCCCTAACCGTGAACCGTACCACAGGAGAAGCACATATCTTCTACAACGCAACCGATGTCACCGTCGATATGGGCAGCCATACCGGATTCAAAAACAACGACGTGATCCGCCTCGGACGTATGACCAACAACAACTTCGGCATGCAGGGACTGCTCGATGACGTGAGGATATATAATAAGGTACTCTCCCAGCCCGAGATCGCTGCCGTCATGTCCGGTTCCGTGCCCCCGTCCATTAACGCTCCCTCCTCACTGATTGCCTCCCTGGCCGGCAGTGATGTGCAGCTCAACTGGACCGACAATGCAGATAACGAGGACGGGTTCTATCTCGAACGAAGCCTCTCCTCCACAACAGGCTTCTCCGTGATCCAGACCCTGGCTGCAAACCAGGTAACCTTTACCGATAACACCGTCTCCGAAGGCCTCAGGTACTACTACCGTATCAAAGCCTTTAACAGTGAGACCGAATCGTCCTACAGCAATACCGCCACCATCATCGTGGTAACAGTCCCTCCTGTAGCACCCTCCGGCCTTACTGCCGGAAGCGTTACCTGGAATACCCTGCAGCTTAACTGGACCGATAATGCCACCACCGAAGAAGGCTTTTACGTGGAACGTTCTGCCGACTCCCTCTCCGGATATACCCAGATCGGAACTACCGGGCTGAACGCGACCTCCTACAACGATAACAGCCTTTCTGCCAGCACCAGGTACTTCTACCGCGTCAGGGCACACAATGCCATCGGTAACTCAGCGTACTCAAACATCGTCGGGGTAACCACCGCCACGGCTCCTTCAACCGGCGACGGACTGATCGCATACTGGCCGGTGGATAACAGCGGTGCCGATATGAGCGGTAATGCCTACAACCTGTCTCTGGTCAACGGTACCACCTACTCCAGCGACAGCCAGCAGGGCACACAGTCCCTGTCCCTCGACGGCGTGGATGACTATGCCGTATCTCCGGCCATCGACCTGGGAAATACCTTCACCCTGGCCATGTGGGTCAAGATGCCTTCACGCTCAAACATCCAGACCCTTATCGCTAACGGGCCCTCGGGATCCAGCAGTAACGGCTTCAAAGTACTCGTTAATACTTACGGTACAATGGATAGGAAAATTTCCTTCGAATCGGGTGACGGTACCGTGACGAGCATCACAAGGAGTGATGCCAATGTATTCGGATTTGGTACCTGGGATCATGTAGCTGTCACCGTGAACCGTACCACCGGAGAAGTACATATCTTCTACAACGGATCGGACGTAAACCTCGA
>CAVXSF010000013.1:0-328594 GCA_963764345.1 uncultured Bacteroidales bacterium
CGGTAATGATTTCAGGTTGCCCGTCTTTATTGGCACTGGTATCGATCTTCCAACCGGCTTCCCATGGACCGGCATTCTCGTTTCCAATTTCCCAAAATTTTGTACGTCCGTTATCATAGCGTACCCATTCAGCAGCATGATGAGCAGCCTGCGCAACCGGGTCATCGCTCAACCCGTAACGGGCATAGCCATAATTGACCGTTATGAGTCCTTGCGAACCGGTTTGCTGGCGTAATTTGTAATAGTTATCCGTTGTAGTGGGCCAGTCATTTTTTCCTGAAATAGCATAAAATTTTACCCTTTTTCCCGATGAATCGTAAGCAGAGTCAGGTACATCGGAAGGAGCCCCATCCCAGAAAAATATATTGGACCAGCTCCCCCCCGGGAAACGGATTAAGGAAGGATTTAATAACTGGGTATTTTTCACAAATGTCGCGTCGCCTGTTACATTTCCAATCCAAACAGCTATGGCATTTCCAAACACGTATTTTGAAATTTTCCCCAGCGTATCGGACGATAAAGTGACCGTTACAGTTGGGGAATTTGTTGTTTTATTTGCAACTTCTGAAGTTGGAATAATGGCTTCTTTAGGTGCAAAATCATCTAAAAAACAATTTGGGTCTTGTGCAAACAGTGATGTTGCACAAAAGAGTACAATACCCAGGGATACTTTAATTTTAAGTCTTAAAGCTTTTCATATACGTTTTATATTTAATGCTTAGTTTTGTGTTATTCCTTTCCAATCATCCGTCCTGAAAGGGACAGCAGGTAATCCTTCAGAGTTTATCAGGTTACATTCAGGATTATCGGCCCGGGCATATCGCATTGCCACAGGTTCGGCAACTTCATCGGAATAGACGACAACTTCATTGCCTTCAATTACTGCTTTTGCCCAATGAAACTGCTTGTCATTTCCCGCAATTGCAAAACCATGTTATCCCCAAAAACCCCGGGTAACTTGATTTGAGCATGAGCTACTGTCTGAAAAAGAATCGCAGCAAGAAACAGAAGCAATACTTTTGCACTAAACCTCATCGTAATTTTTCATTTGTTCTTTTAATTATTCAAGCACCATTACAATAACCATCGATACCATGAGTCACTGGACAATGTCACACCAGCCGATGTATACTATGGCCGAAAATAAGAAATCCTAAAAAGAAGAGAACGAATTAAGAACCGAACCTGCTGAAAAGAAGAATGGATTTTGAAATGAAAAGAACTGTTTTGAATGAATAAATCTATCTCCTAACTTTGGGTAATCAGGATTCCGGGGTTTGCTGAAACTACACAGTTAGTTCCCGCTTATGTTCTATTCTATTGGTTTCTGACATGCGTGACTAAAAAAATAGAACTTTTCAAATTAAAACTACATTAATTTACTGCAAATTAGAAATTATCCTTATAAAATCTTGTCCTTACATTCAACTTTGACACGGTGTTTATTAATGAAGTGTTTGTCCAATTTGCTGACAAAAATGCAATATTTTAAGTGACGCCATGAATACCTTATGAATAAAGGAATCCAGCACTGATACTTGCTGACAAAATGAGGAAAAGCAGCAAAAGTGCGGACATATTCATAATTGATTATCAGTCATTTATCCCGTTTGGATAGTCTTACTGTGACATTCTCATCAACAGTTTAAGAAATGGTAGTTTTCGATTTTAGTGCAGTAAAGAATATTAAAAACTATATCCATGTTAAATGAAATAGACCCGGGTATTTTCTATGACAAATCTGTTCAATATCATGAACCGGGTGATAAAGATTTTTTGTTGTGCTATAGAGAGAATCAGGTCCTGTTAAAAAAATCCGGAGATGATTATGAAATTCCAACAAAAAGGGATTTCGCTGAAATCAAAGATTCACCGGTTTATTTGTTTTCACTCAATTCAAGTCATTTTTTTGGATTATATGAATCAGATTTATATCATCCATCAGTTGAATACCTTGATATTTTTATTTTACGTAACCTGAAAAACAAAGAGTTTGCGTGGCTTGGGTCAGTTGGTTATCAGTTGATGACCTGGTATAATAATAACAGGTATTGTGGAAGATGCGGTTCGAAGACTGAATTGAAAAAGGATGAGAGAGCAGTTGTTTGTCCCGAATGTAACCTGGTTATCTTTCCCAAAATATTACCAGCCGTAATTGTAGCCATCACGTGCAACAATAAAATATTGCTGGCAAAAGGCAAAAACTATAAAGGTGATTTTTACGCACTCATTGCCGGTTATGTCGATGTTGGAGAATCAATCGAAGAAACAGTGATAAGAGAAGTCAAAGAAGAAGTCGGCCTGGATATTAAGAATCTGAAATATTATAAAAGCCAGCCCTGGCCCTTTTCTGCTTCTCTCATGTTGGGTTTTACTGCCGAGGCTGACGATACACAACAAATAATTATTGATGAAAAGGAAATTAAAGAAGCAGGTTGGTTTACGAGAGGGAATCTGCCACCACATGCCTCAAGCATTAGTATATCAGGTGATTTAATCACTGCTTTTGAAAAAAGTATTTTTTAATTCAGAGTAAGATAAATTTAAGAACCGAATAGCTCGGGTAAAAGGATTTTACACATTTGAATAATCAGTTCACAGTTCATCGTTTGACGAGCCTGAAAAAATGCTAAATATTTAACATAAGGATGCATTAGCACGGATAAATGATATTTCAGAATGAGATTCTGTTAAGGTAATTTATATCTGCTTCCTGAGTTTTTTTAAATCTTTTTTAAATTAATAATTCGATTTTATTTAATTTTAGTAAGCCATTTTTATACTCAATAACTGAATGAAAAAGATCAAAAACAAAATCATTATTATTCTTGCTGTCCTTACTTCTTTTCTTTCCTTAACCGGACTGGCCGGAGGGATTGCCCTTGTTGCACAATTCAACTCTCCGCCGGTGGAACAATTAAATGGATCAATCTTTAAAGATTTTACTATCCCTGGGATCGTTTTGACTTTGCTTGTGGGAGGGAGCGCATTGATAGCTGCAATATTGCTTATAAGAAAAAACGTGTTTGCATCTGTTTTTTCACTTTTAGCCGGTATTATTATAATGTCTTTTGAATTTATTGAAATTCTGGTGATAGGTTCTCCGGTAGGAATAGCCAGAACTCTTCAGATATTCTATTTTGGAATCGGAACTTTAATTAGTATTCTATCAATTAGCGTCTGGTTCATTGATTTGTTGAGACAGAAAGGCAACCTGTAACTAAATAGCAATCAACCCTGGTTATTTGAATTGCCCAAATTTATTTTGATAAATATGTAAATGACCTCGTATAAATTCTCTTAGGTATGAATAAATTAAGTGCCCTTGGAATTGGCCCAAGAATAGCAGTTGTACTTCTGCCATGGCTTGTCACTTCAATTGTTCTGAGTAGCAATAAAATCAAATTATTTAAGTATTCAACAGAAGATTCAGTTATCCTGATAATTGCAGGAATAGTGTTATTGGCAGCCGGATTAATATTCTATTTTTCAACTGTAAGAATGTTATTAAAAGGGCTTAAAGAAACAAGATTAATTACAACCGGTCCCTATGGTCTGTGTCAGAATCCGCTTTATACTTCCCTTATTCTTTTTATTATTCCGGCACTTTCGTTCTTACTTAACTCCTGGCTGGTTTTAACATCAACCTTCATTGGTTATATTCTCTTTAAGCTATTTATAAAGACTGAATATGATGAAATGGAGAAATTCTTTGGAGAAAATTATATTAAGTATAAAAAGGAGACTCCGGAGTTTTTCCCATTTCCAAGGAAAAAATCGGTTTCGGAACGATAATTTTGTCTTTCCGTGCCTTGAAAAGAATGAAAACCGATAACCCGGGGAACATATGCTTTATGCCGGAATCCAAATATTGTATTCTACAATGCAAATCTCAGGTAGTGCTCCAGGAATACATCATACATCCTTATTTTTCCTTCTTCCCGGATAATTAGTTGTTTATCCAAAAGTGAGTTTATGACCCTGTGCATGCTGCTGGAACTTCGTGTTTTTGAGAGCTCCATGAATTCTATAGAGGTTGGGTTTACCACGGCTTTTGATTTTGCGAACCCTTTTAGAACAGAGAATTGTTGAGTTTCGCAACATGCGAAAGACTGGTTTAACTTTCAATCGGAAAGCAAAACATTTTCTTCTGACAATCCTTTCACAAAATCGAATTTAGATATTTCACCTGACCCTGCTACTATTAAACCCTCCCGGAATTTCATACAGAAAGCTTTTTTATTTGTTCAAGCGTGGTAGCACTTATTACTTCAAGAAAAAGGACCTGATAGACCTTAACAAGGAACTGAAGAAGAGAAACATTAATCTTGAAACTTATAGCGATTTGTTACAAGACCAGGAGAAATTTCAGAAGTATATAGACAGTATTTCTCATCCTGAAGGAAGCAAGAAAAGAAGAAGGTTTACAATACCAGAGGGTCTCGAAAATATATTTTCAGAACCATATTCCCCACCAAATGAAGAATTGGTAAGGAATGAAATTAAAACCTTATGGGGAGAATATGAAGAATTTAACCTTTCGGAATATGTGGATTTGTATTATAAGAAGACCTATGCATCATTCAAATATATCTTATCATTGGGATCGGTACTTAGATCCCCAAATAAAAAAACTTAGCAAAGGTTGGTGTGAAAAATTCAATTACGCGAACACTGCTTTGAAAAAGATATTGGAACTAAAAAAAGATAAAAAGTAAAAGAATTAATCTGATTCCTGTTCAAAAGATATTATATAATCACTGACTTTTACCAAATCCTTTAACAGTTCAAGGTTAGATATTTCAAACCTATTGTCTACTAGAGAAGACTCCTCATCAGATTTGATGGGGAGTTTTTTATTTGTACCCTCTGAAGTCCTTTTAAATATTGACTTTACTAAGGATTAAGTCCTCACTTTTGAAGTTCGATTTTTGACTGAGCCGGAATTCTGGAAAAACTTTAATCCTCTAGAGTATAACCTTCTTCCATATCCGGCTCAGATGCATGCAATTCTTTTCTAATGGCTTCATTAATATACTGATTCAATGAAATGCCCTTTAATGCTGCATTATGGACTGCCTTTTTATGAAGTTCCGGAGCTAAGCGAATATTGAGGCTTCCTTTATAGGATTTTTCCAGTGGAAGGTGATTGTTTTTGCAATCTTTAATATGCTCATCCACCATGTACTTAAAACCCTTTTCAAGTTCATCTACTGTTTTCCCTTCAAAGCTTATTAAATCATTTATTCCCTCAACCTTTCCGTAAAACACTCTGTCTTCAGAGGCAAAGTGCACAGAACCTATAAAACCCTTATATATGATAACATCTTTCATATTAAATTATTTGATTTCAATTCATTAAGCACTAAATCAATTTGATAAGTTTTTAATATATTCCCAGGATGAGGCCTATGAAGTTTAATACCGTGCTTTAACTTCTCGTTGAAAAATACTACCCGAGAATCTGATCCTTGTAATTCTATGTAACCAAAGCCGCTCAGCATCCTCTTTAATTCATTGTAAGTAAAGTCCTTTGGTTGTGTCAGAAATCTGGAAGTCAGTTTTTCAAATTTTGTCATCCAATTGAAATTTGTAATACAAAATTAGAAAAGATTTTTCAAAACGCAACTAAAAGATAGTGGCAAAATATATAGATGCTTCTTCCTTAGCCAGATATTTTTTGATTATTGAGAAAGTCAAGCAGTTCCACCAAACCCTTCAACAAATCCAGGTTAGATATTTCAAACCTCTTTTCTACTAGAGGAACTCTCTCATCAGATTTGATGGGGAGTTTTTTATTTATACCCTTTTTATTAATTAATAATGAACGCTTTACAGCGAAGATTGTATTGTCTTTTAAGGAAGATATTTAGAGAATGAGTAAATCCCAAATTATTCATTTACTTCGCTATATATTTATATGCAGCATATATCCAGGTTTATACAATGTTTACTGCAAGTTAGATTTAGGGTTTAGTTGAAGCATGAAATACACAAACCGTATCGCATTTCTAATAGCACTGGTAAACTTCATTCTAGTGTTAAACGTAAGTGCTCAGTCATCCGATGATTATCTGCACTTAGTTGCAGACCATTGGCTTGAATTACATGATAATTTCAGAGAGACCTCGGATGTGTATGGAAATTATACATTGGATCTGACATTGGAAGCAATGCTGTATTACGATCTTTATACGCACTCTGACACATATACTCCACTGGTTTTGGAAGTCATGAAAAAGAGAGAAGTCAGACCCGTCGATACGGTTTCTTTTAAAACTCAGCCTTTTTGCAGTATCAATTTTACTATTGGTCTGGCAACCGGGAACACCAGTTGGTACAATGGCTTTATTGCAGAAACATACAGAATGCAGAAGGAAATTCGGAAAACAGAAAAAGGAGCAGTCATGGTAAATCACTCTGGTAAGCATAGAGTGCTTCTTGATTTTATGCAGGAATATGCCAGCAGAATGGCAAAAGCAGGATATTTATCTGGCGATACTGCTCTCATGAGAGAATCCGTTAATCAATTCCTACTCTATGAAGACCTTCTAAAAGATAGTTTATCAGGCTTATGGCATCAGGGGATTGGTTGGTGCGAGGATTCGACACTGACAGGGCAGGGAGCATGGTCGCGCGGACATGGTTGGCTGCTAAGAGGCCTGGTATTATCACTGTTATACTTACCTGATGACTATCGAGAAATCTTAATGCCTGAACTGAATGATATTGCAAAATCCCTGCTTGTTGTTCAGGATGAAGATGGGATGTTCCATATTTTACTTAATCTACCGCACGATGAGTCTGCTCCGGATGTTAGTGGTACAGGTATGATTGCCTTTTATATGGCAATCGCAATAGACCATGGATGGTTGGATGAAAAACGATTCAGTGAGAGTGTATTGAAAGCAAGCAATGCTCTTAAACAATTCATTGGAAAAAACGGAGAAGTATACTCTTCCTCAAAAGGACCTGGTCCTTTATGCAGTGAAGAAGAGTATATAAAATATCAACCAGAGGTCGACGAGAAACATGGATTTCAGGGAGTAATTTGTGGATTACTTTCAGAAATCATTTTACAGAACCATTGAGACATTTTTGTATTGAGGCAATGGTTTTTTATTGATACAGTAGACATCGAACAAAATTAATCACTTCCGCCAAATCCTTCACTAAATCGAAGTTAGATGTTTCACCAATCCCCGCTACTTAGGAAAAGCTTCCGAATGGAGTTCGGAGGGCTTTTTCGTTAATCGGCTGCAAACTTGCTTGTAAAGCCGGTAAGCGGAAAAAGAACTTAGTGAACCCAGATAGCAAGACTTTTCATAGGTAATGCACCCCCCTAATAGGCTCGAGAGGCTGCAGACCGAGCACCGCTACTCCAGCTACTATTAAACCCTTCTGGCAATTTCATGCAAAAGGGTTTTTTTTCGTATACCAGGCTCAGTAATAATCTTGATTTTACAGGGCTCTTACCTGCATCAGGCGGACACAGGTTCATTCCGATATGCTCAACCCAGATATTCAATCACTCTGAATGCGTTCCCCAGATCCGCAACTGATGTAAAAACGTAAAATGTTAAATTGGCAACCATGAAAAGATCTAGTTCCAGATGAAATATAAGACACAAAAAAGCCCCAACCGGAGGGCTGAGGCCTAATATAGTTACATCTCTACTAATTAATTGCTTGGAGTATAATATTTTAAAGCTTCAGGCATAAATTTTTTTAACTTATTCATCCTTCTTTCATCAGAAGGGTGCGTACTAAGAAATTCAGGTGGGTTTGCTCCGCCTGCTTCAGACATTCTTTGCCAGAAAGGAATTGCTTCCATCGGGTTATAACCAGCCATTGCCGCAAATATCAAACCATACTGATCTGCTTCCATCTCCTGCTGCCGGGACCAGGGCAAAATGGCACCCACCTGGCTTCCAATACCATAGGATAGCAAAAATAAATCCTGTGTTTCTTTGGGCTTTTGGGCTATGGCAACCTGCAATGCCATGCCTCCCAATTGCTGGACCATAGCCTGGCTCATCCTTTCATTGCCGTGCTTGGCAATGGAATGGGTAATTTCATGTCCCAGAACAATGGCAAGTGCTGTTTCGTTTTGAGATACAGGCAGCAAACCTGTGTATACTACTACCTTTCCACCTGGCATGCACCAGGCATTAACCTCTTTACTATCAACTGTATTAAATTCCCATTTATACCCTTCCAGTACCGATTCTTTTCCCTGGCTGTCATAATACTTCGTAATTGCATTTGCAATTCTCGCTCCGACCCGATCAACCATTGCGGCATCTTTACTGGAAGCTGGACTTAATACCTTATGCTCGTCCAAGAATGTCTTGTACTGGCTCACAGCCATCAATTGCAGCTCTGATTCCTGCACTAAATTTAGTTGTCGGCGACCGGTAACAAGACTTAAAGCACATCCTGCCAGAAGAGAAGAGGAAAGAAATAATAATATGAATTTTTTCATAATTATTAAAGTATTTGTCTGATTTTGTCAATCCCGTTTTCAATCTTGATTACCATAATTGATTCAAATTCATTTGCCAGCTTCAACTACCAAATGCCTTATAAAACAAAGGTAGATACTACAATCCGATCAAGTTTTACACAACTATGGGAAAAATTTATATCATTCTCACATTTTTAAGTGTATTGAGTTTTTTAAAATGAGGTGCTACAAATATTGAGCAAAGTGTTGAAACGGCTAAATGTGTGAATGGAAACTATGATGATAATGCAAGATAATGGATAACTTCCTTCAAATCCTTTACCAAATCGAAGTTAGATATTTCAATACTCCCCGCTACCATCAAACTCTTCTGTAATTTCATGCAAAAGGTTTTTTTTATTTGTATACCAGCCTCAGTAATAATCCTGATTTTACAGTGCTCTTACCTGCATTTAGCCGGATGCAGATTCATACCGATATGCTCAACCCGGATATTCAATCACTCTGAATGCCTTCCCCAGATCCGCAACTGATAAAAAACGTAAAATGTTAAATTGGGAACCATGAAAAGATCAAGTTCCAGGTGAAATATAAGGCACAAAAAAGCCCCAACCGGAGGGCTGAGGCCTAATATTGCAATCTTTATAGTATCTATTTGATATTCCCCTTCAATTCTTTTTCAGCATTTAACCAATTATCCATTTCATTGGATGTTGAATTCGTATTCGAATGATAGATTTCAAATGCTCTCGTGCGAATATCCTGTTCAGAAATTTTCCTTTTAGCTGCCTTAGGTTTTGATGTAGCGCCGACTCTCGTTGATGTTGCTTTTTTTACTGTGTTTTCCATGATAAATTTATTAGCTCTTTAAGTACAAAATTTGTATTTCACTTTTCACAAGATACGGAATAATAAGTTGGTAATAGGTGCTTAATTTATTTATTTTCAAATAATTAGATATATCAATGACAGGAACAGCCTGATCATCTTAGACAGCGGGATTCTAATTGTAAGGGGAGATCTTTACCTCAGAAAGCATGGTAGTATAGAAGCAAACGGTTATTGGATCATTACCGGAAATTTCAAAAAGTCTGAACAAGATTATCATCGGCCGGAATAATCCAAGGTTTTATTCCTTTATTTTAATAAATTTGCAATCTTTAACCATCAAAAGCGTTCTGAAGGTTAACGAAAAACCAAAAGCTTACACCCCATGCCAAGAGTATTCAAACCGGTTGATATCAGTAAGGAAGAGAAGGAGGTGAAGAAAGATTACTTCGACCGCCATACACCCCATGTTTTCTGTGAAGAGGTGGCTAAACGGGGTGAGAAATTCCGTGTGAAGGTGAAAATGGGCGATGAATACAATCACCCGGACGACCCGGATCATTATATCAGCTACATTCAGCTGTGGAACAGGGAAACTTTCATTGCCGAAGCACATTTCAGTCCGGGCGTGCTGGGCAACCAACCGAACCATGTAGAAGTTGACTTTTACATTGTCCCTTTGATCAGTATGAATCTGTCGGCTATGGCTGTCTGTACCAAACACGGCCTGTGGCAAAGTGATTCAAGGGAAGTAAAGGTGATTGATTAACTGAACAGATCATGCCGGAAGAAAACAAAGAGAAAAAAAAATTACTCCACAGACTGCGGCATAAATACCGTGTAGTGCTTCTCAACGACAGCACTTTCCAGGAAGCCGGATATATCAGGCTGAACAGGCTGAATGTCATTGCGCTGGTTGGTGGAGCAATGATCCTCCTGATTGCCATTTTCTGGACCCTCACGGCGTATACACCGGTACGGGAAATGATCCCCGGCTATCCTGATGCAAGGATGCGGGCCAAAATCATCCAGAACAAAATACGGCTCGATTCGCTCGAACAGGAACTGATATACCGCGACCAGTACTTTACTAACCTGAACAGTATCATCTCCGGTAAACGACCGCGTGATTTTCTCAATTCCATCGACTCCGGGGCACAGGCCAGCAATATCGAATTCAAACGTTCTGCCTCCGATTCCCTGCTCAGGCGCGATATTGACCTCAATGAACAACTCTCGCTTCCGGTCACTTCAGGTTCCGCTTCTGTGCAATTGGACAAACTCCACTTTTTTACACCCGTGCAGGGAATGGTCACGAATTCCTTCAATCCGTCCAATAACCACTTCGGCACTGATATCGTTGCCGGTCCGAACGAAGTGGTCAAAGCCACCCTCGACGGTACTGTCATCATGGCAACATGGACACTCGAAACAGGTTATGTTATCGAAATCCAGCATAACAATAACCTGATCTCCGTATATAAGCATAATGCAGAACTCCTCCAGAAAGTGGGAACGCATGTCAAAGCCGGTGATGCCATCGCCATCATTGGCAACTCAGGCGAACTGACCACCGGACCTCACCTTCATTTCGAACTTTGGCAGAACGGCGTCCCCCTGAATCCGGAAAATTTCATTGTGTTCTGAAACAACTATGAAAAGAAGAATTGCCATATTGGGATCAACCGGGTCTATCGGAACACAGGCTATTGACGTGATCGAAAATAACCCCGACCATTTCAGTGTGGAGGTTCTTACAGCCTACAACAATGCTGAATTACTGGTCAGACAGGCGGTCACTCTTGTGCCAAATTTCGTGGTCATCGGTAATGAGGAGAAATACGATTTCGTAAAAGAACAGTTGCAGAATTTTCCCATCAAAGTATTTGCCGGTCTGAAGTCTGTTGCAGATGTGGTGGAGATGGACAGCGTCGATATGGTTCTGACCGCCATGGTGGGATATGTCGGACTTCTTCCTACCCTTAATGCCATTAAAGCAGGAAAGGCTATAGCCCTCGCCAACAAGGAAACCATGGTGGTAGCCGGCGAATTGGTGAATAAGCTGGCCCGGGAGAAAAATGTACCGGTCATTCCAGTAGACTCG
Source organism: uncultured Bacteroidales bacterium (assembly GCA_963764345.1). GTDB lineage: Bacteria > Bacteroidota > Bacteroidia > Bacteroidales > DASQZK01. The sequence goes on from CAVXSF010000013.1 coordinate 11,400, forward strand.
GAACATTCGGCCATTTTCCAGTGTCTCAGAGGCGAAGCTCCGGAAAGCGTTCAGAAGATTATATTGACGGCTTCGGGCGGACCTTTTCGCGGAAAATCTCAGGAAGAATTATCCAGGGTGACCCGGAAAGAGGCCCTGAATCATCCTAACTGGTGCATGGGCGATAAGATCACCATCGATTCGGCCAGCTTGATGAACAAAGGACTGGAGGCTATCGAAGCCCGGTGGCTTTTCAACCTCCGCCCTGAACAAATCGACGTCGTGATTCATCCACAGTCGGTGATCCACTCGATGGTTGAATTCGTGGATGGCTCCGTTAAAGCCCAGATGGGAGTACCCGATATGAGAATACCCATTCAGTACGCTATGTCCTATCCCCACAGACTTAAATCCGATTTTCCGCGTTTGGAATTCAGCAGATTGTCAAATCTGACATTTGAATCACCCGATCTGAAAAAATTTCGTAACCTTGCAATTTCCCTGGAAGTCATGAAAAGAGGGGGTAACCAGCCTTGTGTTATGAACGCCGCCAATGAAGTGGTGGTGGATGCCTTCCTGAAAGAACGCATAGGCTTTCTGGAAATGCCTGAAATTATCGAACAGGTTCTTGACAAAACGGTTTTTATTAAAGATCCTTCATATGAGGATTATTGTTCCTCGGACAGTGCAGCCCGGGAAATCGCGAAACAGTTAATAATGGTATAAATGGAAATACTTGTAAAGGCAGGACAATTTTTACTTAGCTTATCACTCCTTATTATTTTACATGAGTGCGGCCACTTCGTACTGGCTAAAATCTTCAAAACCCGCGTTGAAAAATTTTACCTTTTCTTCGACCCCTGGTTTTCCCTTTTTAAAAAGAAGATAGGCGAAACGGAATATGGCATCGGCTGGCTTCCCCTGGGCGGTTATGTTAAAATTTCCGGGATGATCGATGAATCGATGGACCGGGAACAGATGAAACAACCACCGCAGCCTTATGAATTCAGATCCAAACCCAGCTGGCAGAGACTCCTGATCATGCTGGGGGGCGTGCTGGTGAATTTTCTCTTCGCCATCGCCATATACGTGATGATGCTGCACATCTGGGGTGAAACCTTCCTCCCCGTAAACAATATGACCTATGGCATCATGGTCGATTCCACCGGCGCAAACCTCGGACTCAAAAACGGTGATAAAATTCTATCGGTAGCCGGCCAGCCTGTGGTGAACTACCGTTCCATCGTTCACGATATCGTGATCAACGATGCGAAAACAATCCAGGTGGACCGGAATGGACGGAAAATGGAAATCGAACTTCCCAAAAACGCCATCGCCACCCTGATCAAATCCGAATTGCCGATTTTGCCGCGCATGCCTTTTTATATCAGTGGTTTCAGCCCCGATTCCTCAGCTTATCACGCCGGCCTAAGAACTAATGACAGAATTATTGCACTGAACAATTCACCAACGAAATTCTTCGACCAGTTTAAGTCCGACATAAAAAACTACAAGGACCAGAAAATTCCCATCACGGTAGTCAGAGACAGTACCGATACACTGAATTTTACCGTCCCCGTCTCCGCCAAAGCAACTATCGGCGTGATGGCCGACCTGGATATGAGCAAGTTTTTTAACCTGGAAGAAAAACATTATACGCTGGCGCAATCGGTTCCTGCAGGCATCAAGAAAGGCTACGACATGGCCTCCAGCTACCTGAAACAGTTAAAACTGCTTTTTAAACCTGAAACAAAAGCCTACGAGGAAATCGGCGGATTTATCAAAATCGGCAGCATCTTTCCTGGGGTATGGAACTGGCAGGCTTTCTGGAATATGACTGCCTTTCTCTCGCTTATCCTGGCTATCATGAACATCCTGCCCATACCTGCCCTCGACGGAGGCCATGTGGCCTTCCTGCTGTATGAGATCGTCACAGGCCGGAAACCCGGGGAAAAATTCCTGGAATATGCACAGATCGTGGGAATGATTATTATCTTTTCCCTCCTGATCTATGCCAATGGAAATGATATTATCGGACTTTTTAAATAAAATTTACAGAAATCATTTGCTTTTGGTTTTTTTTCTAACTTTGTACGCATCAATTACCTAAAAAACAGAATATGGAATCTCTCGTAATACTTGGAATGTTCGGGCCTACTGAAATTATTATCATTGTCCTTATCGTGGTTCTCCTGTTTGGCGGACGTAAAATTCCCGAGCTCATGAGAGGAATTGGACAGGGAATGAAGGAATTCAAGAATGCCACAAAAGACGAACCCAAAAAAGAAGACAAGAAACCTGACTCATCTGAAATCGATAAAGAATAAATCGCTTTGTGAAAAAATTTCAGTAATGCCGCCTCCCCAGGCGGCATTTTTTTTATTCCCCCCGCTCACCCCTTAATACCTCATTTTTCGCCACAGATCCCAATAACTATACGGGACAGATTAACACAGATTGCCGATTGTTATGGGTAAAGATTGGGTATTTGGTTTTTTCATAGACGTGAAGCATCATGTCTCAACGATTGGTTTTTCATTTCAGATCATCGTATGCACGCGAAGGCGTGCGTCTACGATTTCGTATACCTGGTTTTGTCTGTTTTCACCCGGCTTCAAATTCATCATTCGATATTCAATATTCATTATTCATTATTCTTCTCCTCCCTTTTACCTTTCGCCTTTCGCCTTTCGCCTTTCAAATGAAACCGGCGTTTATCGCATGCACGCCGAGGCGTGCGTCTACGATTTCGTATACCTGGTTTTTTCTGTTTTCACCCGGTCTCAAATTCATCATTCGATATTCAATATTCATTATTCATTATTCTTCTCCTCCCTTTTACCTTTCGCCTTTCGCCTTTCAAATGAAACCGGCGTTTATCGCATGCACGCCGAGGCGTGCGTCTACGATTTCGTATACCTGGTTTTTTCTGTTTTCACCCGGTCTCAAATTCATCATTCGATATTCAATATTCATTATTCATTATTCTTCTCCTCCCTTTTACCTTTCGCCTTTCTTCCCACTCAATCCCTAAATCACTCAATCACTCAATCCCTAAATCCCTAAATCACTCAATCACTCAATCCCTAAATCCCTAACTTTCGCCTTGTTTATTTCTACCCGAGATTGTTGATTACTTCCGCTATCCACCGTTGAAAGCGATTAAGGAATGCCGTATTTTCGTGAAAAGCTTTGTTTGATATGACATTCTTGCGACTTATTCTGATCGTTTTTGTTTCTTTTCATTTTGTTCCGGCAAACCCTTTTACAAGCCGGTTTTTTAAAACCACTGAGAATGCCGGCAGGTCAGGTTTTCCTGACCTTTACTATGAAATACATATTGCCGAGCTGAACACCCAAACTTCCCTGAACCTTTACTACGATCTGAAAGTCCAGTATTACATCGATCTCTATCTCACCCAGAGAAAAGATCAGTTAAGGAATGTCATCCGTCTTTCGGATCAATATTTTCCCATTTTTGAACATCAGCTAAAAATCCAGGGTATCCCTGAGGAAATCAAATACCTGCCTGTGATTGAATCAGGGCTTTCACCATCGGCATGTTCACCCTCCTCGGCCGTGGGTTTATGGCAGTTCAAAGAGAAGACCGGCCGGTATTATGGCCTGCACATCGGGGAAGGATATGATGAACGCAAGGATCCTGAATTATCCACGGTCGCTGCATGCCGGTACCTGAAGGACCTGTACAAGGAATTTTTTGACTGGAACCTGGCTCTTCTGGCTTACAATGCCGGCCCGGTAGCCGTCAGAAGTGCAGTGAAAATGGCCGGTCCAAATGCATCTCTTCACGATGTCCTTACTTTTCTTCCCGAGCCGGCACAAAACTACCTGCCGGCACTTTTTGCGGTGATTTACCTCTTTAATGATTACAATAGTCATTTTTAAAGGTCCAATCTCCCGTTAAGGCATAGATTTTGTTAAAAAATCTGGGATTTATTAAAACCTTCAGACATTAAACGGTCAATATCTGCCTGGGGCGAGGAACTGACGTTATATACATAATGTTCGGCCGGCTCTCTTCAGGCTTCAAAACATGCAAAATATGAAAGCTGTCAAACGAATGCTCCTGCTTTTCCTGGTCCTTGCCGGATTTCAAAGCTGCCATAACTTAAGTAATCCAAAAGGAGGATCCAACATTCTGCTGCCAAATATTTCCGGACCGGCTGGTGAGGTGCTCGTTGTTATGGATAATACCGACTGGAAAGGAAGTTCAGGAAATGCCCTGAGGGAAGCTCTTGAACAGGAATACCCGGCATTGAACCAGCCTGAGCCTTTGTTTGATGTGATCCATATTACCCCGGAAGCTTTCGATAATATCTTTCAAAATCACCGTACGATCATTATCGTTTCGGTCGGAGCAGAATTTAAAAAGGGAGAAATTGGCTATTTCGAGAACAGATGGGCCAAACCTCAGCTCATCATCCGGATAAACGCACCCGACTCAAAAACCCTTGAAGGCGTTATTAAGGAGGAGAAGAATAGTATTGTCAACAATATTCAGGCTTACGACCGTAAAAGACTGGCCGAACTATACAGGACCAGCAAGGATCCGCAGATCACCAGCCTGGTTTCCAAATTCAATATTACCCTGGCCATCCCCCGTGGATTCAATATCGATGTGGATACCAAGGATTTTGTCTCTCTTTCCATTGAGACCCCGAAAACCAGCGAGGTCATTTTCATTTACCAGTATCCTTACACCGGTCCCTCCGATCTTACGACTGAAAATCTTATCAATAAACGAAATGAATTCCTCAAGAAATATACACAGGGCAGCCGGCCCGGATCATACATGAGTACAGAAAAACTCTTTCCTCCTATGGTTTACGATATCACCCAAAATGGTGAAAAAATAGTGGAAATAAGAGGATTATGGGAACTCGAGAACGGATTTATGGGAGGACCTTTCATGAGCCATACCATCGTGGACAAAAGTAGGAACATGGTCGTCACCGTGGAAGGATATGTTTACAATCCCAACAATAAAAAGAGGAACCTGATGCGACATATCGAGGCGATCGTATATTCAATGAAGTTGATAAATTAAATATGAGTTTCAGTTTAATTCCAAAACAGGATATCGAGAAGGCAAAGATCAATGAAGATATCATCCGTGAAACAGCGGAACAGGTTATCAAGGATTTTGCCGGTTTCGGTATGGATGTGAACTTTCCGCAGAACATCCATTATGCTTACGACGAATTATTCAGAGAACTGTCCGTTCACGTTGGTGAACTTCTGCATAATGATGCGGAAAAACTTTCTGGCCTTTTATACCATATCGATCTGGACGAATCCAAATTTATTGATGAATCTGTGCATTATACCCACCAGCATGAATGGCTGAGTGATATGATCCTTAACAGGGAATTCCTGAAAGTCCTGACCCGGCATTATTTTAAGGAACACCCGGAGAAACTCTAATGGACGGTTGAATCCGGGGACTGATATCCGAAAGATCTTCCGTCTCCGAATGATTCGATATTCTCCCTCAATCTCTAATCTCTACACACTAAATTTCTAACTCACTCAATCCCTAACTCCCTAACTCCCTAATTTTCGCCTTTCACCTTTCACCTTTCTTCCCAACAACTCTCTCACTCCCTATGCTCACCCCTTAGTCCCCTAAAGGGGAAACCCAGCCCACCGTAGCATTTACTAAATCCTTCTCCCGTCTCCGATTCATTCGATTTTCTCACTCAATCTCCTCAATCCCTCTCTTTTACTTCTTTCCCTTCTTCAACATTCGTTATTCGTTATTCATTATTCTTCTCCTCCCTTTCGCCTTTCACCTTTCGCCTTTCTTCTATTCCTTATTAATTTTCCCACCATCTTCTTTCCCCCGCTCACCCCTTAGTCCCCTAAAAGGGGAAACCCAGCCCACCGTAGCATTTACTATATCCTTCTCCTGCTCTCCTGTCTCCTGTCTCCCGTCTCCTGTCTCCTGTCTCCCGTGTTCCTCCTGTCTCCTGTCTCCGACTTCGATATTCAATATTCGTTATTCATTATTCTTCTCCTCCCTTTCGCCTTTCGCCTTTCTTCTTTTTCTTTATTTTTTTCCCCACCATCTTCTTCCCCCGCTCACCCCTTAGTCCCCTAAAAGGGGAAACCCAGCCCACCAATTTACTAAATCCTTCTCCCGTCTCCGAATTCATTATTCGTTATTCGTTATTCATTATTCTTCTCCTCCCTTTCGCCTTTCACCTTTCACCTTTCGCCTTTCCTCACCCCACCGTTTCATATTTCTGGTTCCGGTACCGGGGAATAAATCCGGCTTCCCTGATGGCACGTGTGATGCCTGCCTGATCGGTATGCCATGACGCACCGGCAGCAGATACTACATTCTCTTCGATCATGATGGAACCCATATCATCGGCTCCGGCATGGAGGCACACCTGGGCGGCTGGTATTCCGACCGTAAGCCAGGACGCCTGGATATGGTCTATATTAGAAAGAATAATCCTGCTGATGGCAATGATCCTTAGGTAAGCAGAACTCAGATTGCGGTAGTCACCCGGGTAAGTCTCTTTCAACTGGGTATTTTCAGCCTGAAACGGCCAGGGAATAAAGGTAATGAAGCCGTAATGCCCCAAGGGTTTCTCTGCCTGCAGATCCCTGAGTTTGAGCAGGTGTTCTATCTGCTGCTCATCAGTCTCCAGGTGTCCGTACATCATGGTGGCCGATGTCGGAAGATTGAGTTTATGGGCCACACGCATCACATCCAGCCAGGCATCCGAACCGCACTTGCCGGCTGAGATTTTTTTTCTCACATCATCGCAGAGGATCTCGGCACCGGCGCCGGGAAGACTGTCCATCCCGCTTTTCATGAGCATCTCCAGTACCTCCCGGTACGCTTTTCGTGACCGTCTGGCCAGGTAATGGATCTCAGGAGGACCAAGGGCATGGAGCTTTAATCCGGGATATTTATTTTTTAGTTTTGAAAAAAGATCGGTGTAGAAATCAATGCCAAGGGAAGGATGAAGTCCCCCCTGGAGGAGCAGTTGGTTGCCTCCCAGCCTGAACAGTTCGTCAATCTTACGGTCGTATTCATCCTCCGATGTTATATATGCCTCCGGGTCTGACGGGATGCGATAGAAATTACAGAACTTACATCGCGATGAACATACATTGGTGATGTTCACATTTCTGTCGATGATCCATCCCACCTCATTTCCGGGAACTTTGATTTTCCTGATCTCATCCCCCAGCCACATTATTTCAGCCAGTGAAAGTGAACGATAAAGATGGAGTGCTTCCTCTTTACTCAGAAATTCCAGGCTGAGAGCTTTTTCTATGGTCCTGTCCGTATTCATATCCTTCATGATGTGTCCAAAAGTAATAAAAATCTGATGGTATTTTCATCCATTCATCTTCATTAACCATTTCTCTTCCCATCCTTCCTGAACCTTCAGCCTGGCATCTCCTAATCCAATAAATTCTCCTATCTTTGTATAAGAAAGCACCGGATCCGTCGGCGGTAAAAGATGCCGCATTCTTCTTTCTTTCCCTCACCTTACCGGTACAGGCAGGAACTGAGGATTGAATAAGAGAAGTCACAGGTGAAGTGCAACAAGCCCGGTGCATGAAAACCACGAATGACTGTTCATTCAAACAAACATGGTTAAAAGGTGCTGGTTATAACTAATAGTCACGGGAGAAGCTGCCTAAGGAAAGACTTCCTGAGCCGTCCTCTTCCTGCTACTAAAGAATCATGGAAATGAAAATAATATCTGCAGGGCAGCCAACGGAAAAAGATCACCTGGTGCTTCTTGGCAAAGGAACCTCTGATTTTGGAAAATGGCTGGCTACCGACCGGGAGAAGGAATATGTAAGAGAGCAACTTGAAAAGGAAAAAACCACAGTGGCCGTCAACCAGTTCGAACGGCTTGTTTTTATCCAGATCATTGAAGAAAAGGAGAACCTTTCGCGTGCCGGTCAGCTTGAAAAACTTCGACGTGGTGCTGCCGATCTCTGCCGGAAACTGAACAACCACGATATTGGATCAGTGTTTCTGGTGAAGCTTGAAGGAAACAGTGAGGATATGTTTGCCCTGGCTGAAGGCATAGCCCTTGCCAATTACCAGTTCCTTAAATATTTCAAGGATAAGGACAAGAAACAGAATAAGCTGAAAGAGTTAAAAATTTCATCGACGGTATTTTCAGATGCCGATTTCAGGGAGCTGAATGCAGTAACAGAGGCTGTATATAAGGCGCGTGACCTGGTGAATGAGCCCCTTACCTATCTCACTGCGACACAACTGGCTTCGGAAATCGCAACCTTGGGGAAAAATGCCGGATTTACCGTAGAGGTCCTGGAGAAGAAACAGATCGAATCGCTTAAGATGGGCGGGCTGCTGGCTGTAAACAGGGGAAGTATCGACCCCCCCACTTTCAGTATTCTGGAATATAAGCCTGACGGGGCCAAAAATGAAAAACCTTTTGTGCTCATCGGCAAAGGAGTTGTTTTCGATACCGGCGGGCTGAGTCTGAAGCCCACCAATGATTCAATGGATTACATGAAGTGCGACATGGCTGGTGCTGCGGCCGTTGCCGGAGCTTTTTACGCCATAGCCCTTACAGGACTTCCTGTCCATGTCATCGGGCTTATACCGGCCACCGACAACCGTCCCGACGGGAATGCCTATGTCCCCGGAGACGTGATCCGAATGTATGACGGAACTACCGTGGAAGTCCTGAACACCGATGCGGAAGGCAGGATGATCCTGGCCGATGCACTGGCATGGGCAAAACAGTATGACCCCGCCCTGGTAATAGACCTTGCAACCCTTACGGGTGCCGCCCATGTGGCCATTGGAGACCAGGCCATGGTGGGTATGGGGAATGCCGGACGCGGATTTATGGATTCACTCATCACCAGCGGATTCGATGTGCATGAGAGAATCGCCGAATTTCCTTTCTGGGATGATTACGCCGAGATGCTCAAATCGGATATCGCCGATCTAAAAAATATCGGCGGACGATATGCCGGTGCAATTACAGCCGGTAAATTCCTGGAACATTTCACCGGTTACCCGTATATTCACCTCGACATCGCCGGTCCCGCCTTCCGTAAGACCCCCGACAGCTACCGCAGTTCGGGCGGAACGGGTGTCGGAGTGCGTTTGCTTTTTAACTTTTTAAAAAAAATAAACGGTTAACGAAATAAATTTTCCTTCACCATGGATAATGAAAAAATAAAAATCGGTATAACACAGGGTGATATAAATGGCATCGGATACGAGGTGATCATCAAAACATTGATGGACATCCGGATCCTCGAATCCTGTACACTGATTGTATACGGTTCCCCCAAGGTTGCCGCCTACCACCGGAAAGCCCTGGATATTGATAATTTTAGTTTCAATAACATTCAAAATGCCGGCGAAGCCAATGAAAAGCGGCCCAACATCATCAACTGCATCAGCGACGACGTAAGGGTCGAGCTTGGGAAATCGACGCCCATGGCCGGAGAAGCTTCCTTAATGGCCCTTGAAGCTGCCGTTAAGGATCTGAAGGAGGGGAAAATCCAGGCCCTGGTGACAGCGCCCATCAACAAAAACAATATACAATCGGTCAATTTCAATTTCAGCGGCCATACCGAATATCTGCAATCTGTTTTTGAGGTTGAAGATGTCCTGATGCTCATGGTCAGCGACCTCCTCAAAGTGGGGGTTGTCGCCGGGCATGTCCCCATATCACAGCTCTCCGGGTTTATCACGAAAGAGAAGATCCTGAGTAAGCTGCGGATTCTGAATCAAAGTCTCAGTGAAGATTTCGGCATCCGTAAACCCCGGATCGCCGTACTTGGACTGAATCCCCACGCTGGTGACAACGGGCTTCTGGGAGACGAAGAAATAGTGACCATCATTCCGGCCATTGAAGAAGCGGCGAAAGAAAATATCATCGCCCTGGGGCCGTATCCAGCCGACGGCTTTTTCGGTTCAGGAAATTTTACACACTTTGACGGCATCCTGGCTATGTACCACGACCAGGGGCTCATCCCTTTTAAAACCCTGGTTCCTGATGAAGGCGTCAATTACACCGCCGGACTTCCCTGTGTGAGAACCTCGCCTGCTCATGGCACAGCCTACGAGATCACCGGGAAAAACGAAGCCAACTTCGGATCCTTCAGGCAGGCACTCTTCCTGGCCATGGATATTTACCATAACCGCGAGAATTACAGAATCTTGACAAAAAACCCTCTTCCTTCCGGACTTCCTGAAGAGGTGCAGGGAACAAGAGAACACCCGGGGGAGTGAGTCCTCCGGCTGTTCGACAACATGATGTTATACGTCAGGAATCCGTATTTTTCCCAAATACCTTTCCTAATTTTGTCGTGGTTATATAACCAAATTCCTAATTTTTAATCAAATGGCAAAATTCACGCGTGAAGACGCACTTAACTATCATTCGCAGGGACGGCCGGGGAAGATCGAAGTAATCCCCACCAAACCTCATGCCACCCAGCTGGACCTCTCACTTGCCTATTCGCCCGGAGTGGCCGAACCTTGCATGGAAATCAAACGTGAGCCGGAGAATGTTTACAACTACACCGCTAAGGGAAACCTTGTGGGAGTGATCTCCAACGGAACCGCAGTACTCGGACTTGGCAACATAGGAGCACTTGCCGGTAAACCAGTGATGGAGGGAAAAGGGCTGTTGTTCAAGATTTTCTCCGACGTGGATGTGTTTGATATCGAAGTCGACACACAGGATGTGGATGAATTTGTGAAGGTCGTGAAAGCTATAGCGCCAACATTCGGAGGCATTAACCTTGAAGATATCAAAGCCCCGGAATGCTTTGAGATTGAAAAACAGCTCAAGGCAGCTCTCGATATACCGGTATTTCACGACGATCAGCATGGCACGGCCATCATCTCTGCAGCCGGATTGCTCAATGCGATTGATCTCATCGGAAAGAAGCCGGAAGAAATTAAACTGGTAGTCAACGGTGCCGGAGCATCAGCCATATCCTGCACAAAGCTGTACATTACCCTTGGGGTGAAAAAGGAAAATGTAACACTGGTCGACAGTAAGGGGGTGGTGAGCAAACAGAGAAAAGACCTGAACAAGTATAAGGCTGAATTTGCCAGAGACACCACGATGACAACCCTGAAAGAGGCCATGGTCGGAGCCGACATGTTCCTGGGCCTTTCGGTAGCCGATATCCTGACGCCGGAAATGCTTAAAACCATGGCCCGTGATCCCATCGTTTTTGCCATGGCCAACCCGAATCCGGAAATCTCTTATGAGAAAGCCATGGAATCGCGCGATGATATTATTTTCGCCACCGGCCGCTCCGATTATCCTAACCAGATCAACAACGTACTCGGTTTCCCGTTCATCTTCCGGGGTGCACTCGATGTGAGGGCTTCGGCCATAAATGAGGAAATGAAGATAGCTGCCGTAAAAGCACTGGCCGAACTTACCAGGGAGAGTGTTCCTGAAACGGTAAACAGGGCTTACAAAGCTAAAAACCTCGTTTTCGGTCGGGATTATATCATTCCCAAACCTCTTGACCCGAGACTCATCACAAAAGTAGCTCCTGCCGTTGCCAAAGCAGCCATAGCAAGCGGCGTGGCCAGAACACATATCGATGACTGGGTAAAGTACGAGGAACGCCTCAGAAAACGGCTTGGTCTCGACAACCTGCTGATCCGTGATATCAGGATAAAAGCCCAGCAGAATCCCAAACGGGTGGTTTTTGGTGAAGCAGCTAATTATAAAGTTCTTAAGGCTGTGCAGGAACTGATCAAGGAGAACATTGCCATACCTGTGCTCCTGGGCAATAAAGAAGAAATTCACTGGCTGGTCGAGGAAAACAGCCTTGAAATAGGACAGGTCGAGGTGGTTGATCCAAGAAGCAAAGAAGAGGAATACCGCCGGAACAAATTCGCTAAATACCTTTTTGAACGCAGGCAGCGTAAAGGACTGAATCTTGATGAAGCCAATGAGCTGATGTTCAATCCAAACTATTTTGGTGTAATGATGGTCGAAACCGGTGAAGCTGATGCCTTCGTAAGCGGCTTTTCCAGTAAATATGCCGATGTTATCCGTCCTGCCATCCAGATCTGCGGCACCAACAATCCACAGAAACACATCGCGGGAATGTACGTCATCCAGACCAAAAAAGGGACCTATTTCTTCTCCGATACCACGGTCAACATCCAACCTGAAGTCAGGACACTGGTCGATACCACGGTTCTTACTGCCAGAGCCGTAGAAAATTTCAACGTCACACCCCATATCGCGATGGTATCCTATTCCAACTTCGGCTCGATCAGAGAAGGAAGTCCCGGCAGGGTCCACGAAGCCATTGAGATCCTTCATCGCGAACACCCTGAACTTATCGTCGATGGTGAAATGCAGGCTAATTTTGCCTTCAACCCGGAGCTGAGAATGAGCAAGTTCCCCTTCTCCATGCTGGGCGAAAAGGAGGTCAATACCATCATCTTTCCTAACCTCAGTTCCGGCAACATTGCCTACAAAATGATGCAGGAAATCGGCGGCGCTGAAGTCATCGGCCCTTTGCTCCTCGGTATCGGCAAACCGATTCACATCCTCCAGATGGAAAGTTCGGTGAGGGAAATCGTGAATATCGCTACTATCGCCGTGGTGGATGCCCAGGTAAGGATGAGTTGAAGTAACGGATGCTTATCGGAGAGATGTGAGCAAGGCGAACGTGAGCGTGCTGCAACACAAAGAAGGAAGCGGTAATCACCTAAATGCCGCAGAGATCGTTATGCCGCATTCGGATGAAATCTCATTACGTGCCGAGGTTCAACTACCGTATTCATTGTATATTACTGAAGCAAATTTCAATACCAGATATAATTGCATACGGAATATAATCAATCCTTACGGCCTGCGTCCCAATCGAAATAATTCCACCGTAACCACGGCCATGCCTGAGGCCGGAAGACAAAAAAATAAAGAACATCCCAATTCCTTTGCTGCACACGCCTTAGCAGATTTTTCCGTATTCATCTCCTCCCCCCTATTGGAACATGTTCTATTTTCTGTAATTTTAGGTGCAAAATTATTCACATGTACGAATTCATCGAAGGTTTGGTGGTTGAAAAAACGCCTGCCCATGTTGTCATTCAGGATGGCGGAGTGGGTTATTTCATCAATATCTCCCTATTTACATACTCGGGAATTCCCGCAACAGGCATTGCCAGGGTTTATATTCACCAGGTTATTCGTGAAGATGCCCACATCCTGTTTGGTTTTGGAGGGAAGTATGAAAGAGAAATATTCAGGCATCTTATCTCAGTAAGCGGAATCGGTGCAAATACAGCACGGGTGATCCTCTCCTCAATGACCCCCGACGATGTCTCGCAGGCCATAATGGAAGCCAATGTAACTGCCCTGCAGAGCATAAAAGGTATCGGGGGAAAAACCGCCCAACGGATCATTGTAGACCTTAAGGATAAGATTTATAAAGGCGTCAAAACTGATGAATTATTCCTTCCTGAACGCAATACTATCCGCGAACAATCGTTATCTGCTTTAGTCGCTCTAGGATTTGTAAAAAGGCAGGTTGAAAAAGTTGTCGCTAAACTTTTAGCTGAGAAACCTGATCTGTCCGTCGAGGATGTTGTTAAACAAGCGTTAAAACTTTTGTAACTAACTATTTTTGAAAAGAGGATTAGCAAATATCATTACGCTGGTCTCTTCTGTTTTCGTTTTGCTTACGCCAGTTGTTCTTAAAGCAAATGACGGACGGGGATACCTTTACATGCCATTGCCCAGGATCGGCACTCTGGTGGCACTGCCACCCGATACTTCACAACTGAGGTATCCGTTCAGCCCGGAAAACAATTATCCCTTCCCCTATTCAAACCTTCAATCCCCACTGTACGGCCATCAGCCCTCAAACATCAAAAACTCCGTGGAGTATGACCCTGTCACGAAGCAATATTACTTCACGCAAAAAGTTGGTGATTTTGAGATACGGCCACCCTACACCATGAGCAAGAAAGAATATGAAAAATATTCGTCTCAGAAATCCATGGAGAACTACTGGGAACAAAAAGCAAAAAGCAATAATCCCGAATCACAGGCCAATTTCATACCAGAGATAAACATTGGCGGTGAGGGCTTCGACCGGGTGTTTGGCAGTAACGCCATTAACATCACTCCATCGGGAAGTGCCGAACTGATTTTCGGTTTCAACCTGTCAAAAACCGAAAACCCCACCCTCACCGAGAAGCTCAGAAGAACGCCTTCCTTCGATTTCAAGGAAAACATTCTGATGAACGTAACCGGGAGCATCGGTGACAAGATGAAGCTTGACGTTAATTATAATACCGAAGCTACCTTCGATTTTGAGAACAAGACCAAACTGGAATATTCAGGTAAAGAGGATGAGATCATCAAGAAGATCGAAGCCGGGAACGTATCTCTTCCGCTTACCGGATCGCTGATCACGGGAAGCCAGAGCCTCTTCGGACTGAAGACCGAGATGCAGTTCGGTAAACTCACGATGACCAGCATCTTCTCCCAGCAGAAAGGCGAGACTTCAACCATAGAAGTCCAGGGCGGCGCGCAGGTGCAGGATTTTTCGGTTAACGCCGACGATTACGACGCCAACAAACACTTCTTCCTGTCAGACTATTTCAGGGACGATTACGAACAAAGCCCTTCAGAACCTGCCGGTGATCAATTCGGGTATCAACATCACCAGGATCGAAGTCTGGATAACCAATAAAACCAGTAACTTCGAACAATCGAGAAATATCGTTGCCTTCACCGACCTCGGCGAGCCTCAGCCCTACTCCTCAGAATTTGAAAGGACGAATGGTGCCAGCGGAGATAATCCGCGTAATGATCTCAACGACCTGTACAGCAAGATGACCGGCGGTGCGTATCCCGGCGTAAGGAATATTACCACGGTCACCAGTGCCTTGTCTTCCCTGACCCTGGGCCGCGACTATGAGAAAGTTGAGAATGCCCGACTGCTTTCACCAAGGGAATACGATGTGAATGAAAAACTCGGATATATCTCACTGAATTCTGCCCTGAATTCGGATGAGGTGCTGGCCGTCGCCTATGAATATTCCTATAACGGGAGAACCTACCAGGTAGGTGAACTTTCATCATCCAGCGGCGTGAATGCTCCCGACGCTCTTTTCCTCAAACTGATCAAGGGCACCAACTTCACGCCCACTTCGTATACCTGGGATCTGATGATGAAGAACGTATACGCTATTGGTGCCTACCAGGTATCAGCAGAGGATTTTTCACTCGATGTACTGTACCAGGATGACAAGACCGGCAATGCCGTCAACTATATCCCGGAGGGTGATCTGAGTAAAAAAATCCTCCTCGAGCAGTTGAATCTCGACAACCTCAACTCCAACAATGACCCGTATCCCGACGGTTTATTCGACTTCATCCCCGGGGTGACCATCAATCCTTCCAACGGACGTGTGATCTTCCCGGTTTTGGAGCCCTTCGGTTCCGATCTCGAGAAGATCATCCGGGCCAACGGCGGTGACGATGCCGTGGTACAACGCTATGTCTTCCAGGAGCTGTATGATTCCACCAAAACCAAGGCACAGCAGATCGCGGATAAAAACAAGTTCAAACTTGCCGGTTCGTTCCAGTCATCGTCCTCATCTGAGATCATGCTGAATGCCATGAACGTTCCCCAGGGGTCGGTAAAAGTATCGGCAGGCGGACGTCAGCTGACAGAAGGATCTGATTATACTGTAGATTACACTCTCGGACGTGTGACCATCATCAACCAGGGGATCCTCGAATCGGGCACGCCCATCAAAATCTCGCTTGAAAATAATTCATTGTTTAATATTCAGACCAAGACCCTTGTCGGTTCCCATTTCGATTACAAAGTTTCGGATGATTTTAATGTAGGTGCGACCATTCTGAACCTGACCGAGAGGCCTCTCACCCAGAAGGTGAATATCGGTGACGAGCCGATCTCAAACACCATCTGGGGACTGAATACGTCCTACCGCACTCAATCCCGGTTGCTGACAAAACTGGTGGATGCCCTCCCGCTGATCCAGACCAAAGAGCCTTCGGAAATCACTTTCGTAGGGGAATTTGCCGACCTTGTTCCCGGGCATTCGCGTGCCATTCAGAAAGAGGGTAATGCCTACATCGACGATTTTGAGGGTAGTGAGACATCGCTTGACATGAAATCGTTTGCTGCCTGGTCTATTTCAAGTACACCGGTAGGTTATTTCCCGGAGGCAGAAAAGATCAACGACCTCAGCTATGGCTACGACAGGGCAAGACTGGCCTGGTACGTGATCGACCCCCTTTTCCTGCGGAATAACTCCCTCACTCCCGACAACATCAAGAATAATCCCCAGACGCAGTCGAGCAACTATGTCCGTGAGATCTTTGAAAAGGATATTTTCAAGAACAAGGAAACCCCGAATAATATACCAACCAACATCTCGGTACTGAACCTGGCATACTACCCAACCGAGAGAGGTCCTTACAACTATGATTTTACCTCCGTAAATCAGGATGGAAGCCTTAAAAATCCTGAAAATCGTTGGGGCGGTATCATGCGGGAGATTCAATCGAACGATTTTGAAGCCGCAAATATTGAATTCATTGAATTCTGGCTGATGGATCCTTATGTAGAACAACCCGATAATCCCGGGGGGGATCTTTATATCAACCTGGGAAATATCTCGGAAGATGTACTGAAGGATTCGAGAAAGTCTTTCGAAAACGGATTGCCTTCGGGACCCGAGATCACGCAGGTAGATACTACGGCCTGGGGTCGTATCCCCCTCGTTCAGTCCCTGGTTCCCGCATTCAACAACGATATACAGGCCCGTAAATACCAGGATGTGGGGCTGGACGGTTTGAGTGATGAAGATGAACGCAGTTTTTTCAGCTCCTTCCTCAACAATCTTAAAACCGTCCTCAAATCCGGAAGCCTATGCTGCCATCTCCGAACGACCCATCGAGTGACGACTTCCATTATTACCGGGGTTCCGACTACGACCAGATGAAGATGGGTATCCTTGAGCGTTACAAAAAATACAACGGCCTGGAAGGAAACTCACCGAGTTTTGAACAGACCAAGGAATCTTATCCCACCACCGGTTCCACTCTGCCCGACGTGGAAGATATCAACCGGGACAATACCCTAAGTGAAAGTGAAAGTTATTACTCCTATCATGTCAGCCTTCGCAAGCAGGACCTTGATGTGGGACAGAATTTCATTGTCGATAAGGTGGTTGACGATGCTGAACTGGCTGACGGGAAAAAAACATCGGTGACCTGGTACCAGTTCCGGATTCCGATTACCGGCTTTGAAAAAAGGATAGGTGATATCCAGGATTTTAAATCCATCCGGTTTATGCGCATGTTCCTGACCAATTTCTCCGATTCGGTCATCCTCCGCTTTGCCAAGCTGGATCTTATCAGGGGTGAATGGAGAAGATATTCCCTTCCTTTCGCACAGGGAGGTGAAGCCACGACCAACAGCCAGCCAAGCGACGGATCATTCGACATATCGGCCGTAAACATTGAGGAAAATGCCGGCCGCACACCGGTGAATTATGTTCTTCCTGTAGGGGTGACACGTCAGATCGATCCTTCCCAGCCACAGTTAACCCAGCTGAATGAGCAGTCCATTGTCCTGAAGGTGAATCAACTGGAGGATGGTGATGCACGGGCGGCCTATAAAAATGTAGACCTGGATATCAGGCAGTACAAAAAGATCAAGATGTATGCCCATGCCGAGGCCATCGAAGGTTATCCGCTCGAGGACGGCGAACTGACGGCTTTTATCAGGCTCGGATCGGACTATACCGGAAACTTTTATGAATATGAGGTTCCGCTGAAACTGACGCCTTACGGAAAGTACGATAATAACAAGGATGCCGACCGGGAAATCGTGTGGCCGAATGAAAACCTCTTTGAGATTGATCTCTCTGAATTTCAACAGGTAAAACAGGCCCGGAATAACGCTATGAGGAATCCAGGTTCACAGGTCCAGCTCACTTCCGTCTATTCCATCACCGACAGCCGGGGCAACACAGTGAGCGTTGCCGGTAATCCGAACCTGGCAAACATCCGGACCATCATGATCGGGGTGCGAAACCCGCTGGGTGGAAAGGACAACATGCCCAAGTCGGGAAATATATGGCTCAACGAACTCCGTCTTACCGATTTCAACGAGAAAGGGGGATGGGCAGCAAACGGGAGACTGACGACAAAACTGGCCGATCTGGGGACGATCACCTTCTCGGGTACCACCAGCACACCCGGCTGGGGAAGTATCGACACCAAAGTGCAGCAGCGGGACAAAGAGCAAAATATTCAGTACGATCTATCTTCAAATCTTGAGCTCGGTAAGTTCTTCCCCGAAAAACTCGGTGTGTCCATTCCCGTGTATGCCGGCTATTCCGAGTCAATTGTCAACCCCGAATATAATCCGCTCGACCCCGATATCCCTCTGAAAGTGGCACTGGCGAATGCCGAATCAAAAGCCGAACGGGATTCCATTAAAAGTGTCTCCCAGGATTACACACGACGGCGGAGCCTTAACTTTACCAATGTGAGGGTGATCAAGAAAGAAGGCAAACCTCACATATATGACCTCGCCAACTGGTCGGCCAGCTACTCGTTCAATGAAATTTACAGCCGCGATATCAGCACCGAATATTACACTCAGCGACATTACCGGGGGGCTTTGAATTACTCCTTTAATTCAAGACCAAAAGCCGTGACTCCCTTTGCCAAATCGAAGGTTTTAAAATCTCCTTACCTCAGGATCCTCAGGGATTTCAACTTTTACTACATGCCCTCGATGCTGTCCTTCAGAACCGATCTGGACAGGTCGTACATGGAACGGAAGCTGCGAAACCTCGATAATCCTTACCTGCAGATCCTGCCAACGGTGAAGAAGGATTTCCTGTGGAACCGCTATTACGATTTGAAGTTTGATCTCACAAGGGCACTAAAGCTCGATTTCTCGGCTACCAATATTGCCAGGATTGACGAACCGGAGGGACGAATGGACAAATATGCCGCCGACTACCAGGCCAAGCGGGATTCCATCCTCCAGGAGCTGAGGAGTTTCGGCCGTACAACCAACTATAATCACCAGATCAATGCCACCTATAACCTGCCTCTCAATAAAATTCCGCTGTCTGAACTGGATGAACATTTCGACCAGGTACAACGCAACCTATGGCTGGGATGTCGGCCCTATTTTAAGAGACCCCGGCATTGACCTGGGAAATACCATAAAAAATTCAAACACCTTGCAGGTCAACGGACAGCTCAACCTGGCCAATCTTTACAGCAAAGTGCCCTACTTCAAATCGCTGGATCAGAAGAAACAACCCGACAAAGAAAACCAGCGAAAGAAAGAAGTTACCTATACACGGGAAAACCAGGTTCTCCGGACGTCTTTCCCCAGGTCTTACACACATAAACTGAAAACCACTGATGTTAAAGTCCAGGTGACTGACCCGGACGGGAAAGCGGTAGAGCTCCAAAGTGGAAGTCATTGATGAGAACAGGGTAAAGATCACTCCGGAAAACGATGTAAAGGGCGCCACGGTGATTATCACCGGAACCCGGGAGCTGGGGGAGAGCCCGATAACCATAATCATTGATAATTCGGCGCGGATCATCACCGGACTAAAGAATATCAATGTCACTTACAGCACGAGTAACGGAACGGTCCTGCCTGGGTACAAACCAAAAACAACGGCGCTGGGGCTTACCAGGTATGGGAATATCTGGCCCCGGGATGGGGCTTTGTCCTTGGAATGCAGGACACTCTATTCGCACAAAATGCGTTTGAAAATGGCTGGCTTTCGAAAGATTCCCTGATCAACGAACCCTTCATGATGAGCCATACTGAAAAACTCAACCTCAGGGCCTCCTTCGAACCTTTCAAAGGCTTCAGGGTCGATCTGACGGCCGACCGTATTTATGCCCAGAATACAAGCGCATATTACACGGCCAACGCAGATGGAACCTTGCCTCTTCCTGCCGACCGCGGCCAGACCATCAACGGGAACTTCTCCATGTCATTTCTCTCGTGGAAGACAGCTTTTGAACGGATCTATTCAAAAAACCAGGATTTCTCGTCAGCAGCGTTCAGCAATATGAAAAATGATTACAGGCAGATCATCTCTGCACGGCTGGCACAGAGTAAAATGGACAAAGACGGTATCGTATTGAATGATTCAGCCGGATTTTATGAAGGTTACGGCCCCAACCAACAGCAGGTCCTGATCTCATCTTTCCTGGCGGCTTATGGTGCCAAGGATCCGTCAAAGATGAATCTGGACGATGTTTCCCTACCATATTTAGCATGATGCCCAACTGGCGACTTTCTTTTGACGGCCTGGGCCGGATCGGTTTTATCAAGAGGTTTATGAACAGCATCACCATCAACCATGCCTACCGGTCCTCCTATAATATCGGTTCGTTCATTTCGACGCCTCTCGATATTCGGCAGCTTGAAAATCCGACCTACCAGATGAATTACCTGCCCGAATTACGATGCCACCTCGGTTTCCATCAACGAACAGTTCAGTCCGCTCTTTGACCTGAGTATGGACTGGAAGAACAGCCTGACCACCAATATCGAATTTAACCGTTCACGCACCCTTGCGCTGAGCACATCCAACAGCCAGATCAACGAAGTGAGCTCAAAAGAAATGGCCATCGGCGCCGGTTACCGCTTTAACCAGGTCCAGATCATCATCAACCAGAAAGAGTTCAAGAGTGATCTGAACGTCAGAGCGGACCTGTCGATCAGGGATAACCGCACCGTCATCCGGAAACTCTCCGAAGACAATGACCAGATTACGGCAGGCCAGCGTATCATAACCATTAAAACGACTTTCGATTATGTGTTAAGCGACAGGTTTAACCTGAGGTTTTTCTTCGATCAGCGTGTAAACAAGCCCTTTGTGTCGCTGTCCTATCCCACTTCCAATACCAATATTGGTTTCAGTGTTCGATTTACACTTGCACAATAGGCTTTTATTAATGAAATGTAGTAAATTTGGCATGCTAAACATTTGTTCACAAAACCAAATAAAAACCTCGTGACATGAATTTTCCCGATAATCTGAAGTACACCAAAGAACATGAATGGCTCAGGCTCGAAGGTAAAGAAGCCTTTGTTGGCGTCACGGAATATGCCACCTCTGAGCTTGGCGACATTGTTTTTGTTGAAATTGAAACGGAAGGTGAATCACTCGGAAAAGGCGACAGTTTTGGCACAGTAGAAGCTGTAAAAACTGTATCCGACCTCTTCATGCCTGTTGCCGGAAAAGTTAAAAGATCAATCCAAAGCTGGCTGATAATCCGGAGATCGTTAATGAAGATCCTTACGGTGAAGGCTGGTTGATAAAAATCACCGTCGACAACCCGGGTGAACTTGACAACTTGTTATCAGCTGAGGACTACAGGTCTGAAGTTGAGTGACCGGAGAGCATTTTAAGATCTTTAAAAAGTATTTGGGCATATAAAACTGTAGGAGCGTAAAAAATTTTACGCTCCTACAGTTTTATATGCCCAATATTTTTTACAGGATTCCGCAATACCGGAACAAAGACCTACCATCCCTACAATTTCTTCTTCACTTCAGTCTCCTTGTAAGCTTCAATCATGTCTCCGGTTTTGATATCATTGAAATTCTGGATATTAAGCCCGCAATCCAGTCCGGCCACCACTTCCTTCACATCATCCTTGAATCGTTTCAGTGAGCCGAGTTCGCCCGAGTAAACCACGATACCATCGCGGATCACCCTGACTTTGGACGTACGGCTGATCTTTCCTTCTTTCACCATACAACCGGCTACATTTCCGACCTTGGTCACTTTGAATGTTTCGACTACTTCGAGGGTAGCGGTTACTTCTTCCCTGATCTCGGGTGAAAGCATTCCTTCCATAGCAGCCCTTATCTCTTCGATAGCATCATAAATGATCGAATAGAGACGGATATCGATCTGTTCTTTTTCCGCCAGTTTCCGGGCACTCAGTGAAGGGCGTACCTGGAAGCCGATGATTACGGCGTCGGAAGCTGCGGCCAGGAGGACGTCTGATTCGGAGATCTGACCTACCGCCTTATGTTTAATGTTGACCTGAATTTCTTCGGTAGACAACTTCAGCAGTGAGTCGCTGAGTGCCTCAACAGATCCGTCGACATCTCCTTTCACGATCACATTAAGTTCTTTAAAGTTCCCGATAGCAATACGGCGGCCGATTTCATCGAGAGTGATATGTTTCTGTGTCCGCAGTTCCTGTTCGCGTTGCAGTTGTTCACGTCTGTTGGCTATTTCCTTTGCTTCACGGTCACTGTCCATAACGTTGAACCTGTCGCCTGCCTGTGGCGCCCCGTTAAGTCCGAGGATCAGTGCAGGCATTGACGGTCCGGCACTATCGATACGGTTGCCGCGTTCATTATACATAGCCTTAACATGCCCGAAATGGCTGCCGGCAAGGAGTACATCGCCAATGTTTAACGTACCTGTCTCTACCAGGATGGTGGAGATATAGCCGCGTCCTTTATCGAGTGAAGATTCTATGACGGTGCCGATGGCCTTCCGTTCGGGATTGGCTTTCAGTTCGAGCATTTCAGCCTCAAGTAAAACTTTCTCCAGCAGGTCTTCGATGCCGGTTCCGTTTTTGGCTGAAATTTCCTGCGACTGGTATTTGCCGCCCCAGTCTTCAACCAGGTAATTCATATTGGCCAGTTCTTCTTTGATCTTTTCGGGATTTGCCGAAGGTTTGTCCATCTTGTTGATGGCAAATACAATCGGCACATTGGCAGCCGAAGCATGGTTGATGGCCTCAACGGTCTGAGGCATCACACCGTCGTCGGCAGCCACAACAATGATAGCCACATCAGTAACCTGTGCACCCCTGGCCCTCATGGCGGTAAAAGCTTCATGACCCGGAGTATCGAGAAAGGTGATCTGCCTGCCGTCATCGAGCTGAACGGCATAAGCGCCGATATGCTGGGTAATACCCCCTGCTTCACCGGCTATCACATTGGAATGCCGTATATAGTCGAGCAACTTGGTTTTACCATGGTCGACATGTCCCATTACAGTCACGATCGGAGGCCTGTGAATCTGCATTTCAGGTAATTCCTCTTCTTCATCCAGAGTATCCTGCAAGTCGACACTAACGAATTCAACTTTGATAGTTGAACTCATCGGCTACGAGTGAAAGGGTTTCAGCATCAAGGCGCTGATTTATGGAGACAAACAACCCCAGGTTCATGCAGGTCTGTATTACCTCATTCGCCGGGACATTCATCATATTGGCCAGTTCGCTCACCGATACGAATTCCGTTACCTTGATAGTATGCTTGCTTTCCTCCAGCCTTTCCATCTCCTCTTTCTGGCGCTGGTGAATCGTATCTCTCTTCTCCCTGCGGTACTTTGATCCTTTGGACTTGCCTTTGGATGTAAGTTTAGCCAGGGTATCTTTGATCTGTTTCTGAACGTCCTCCTCATTTACTTCAGGACGGTGAAGTTTTTTCTTTCTTTTCCCCGTTACCGGCCTCTCTTTTTTACTGCCCATGGGCCTGTCTTTCTCTTCGGTACCGGCATCCTTCCTTATGCGTTTCCGCTTTTTCTTTCCATCCTGACGGCCATTTTCCTTACTTGAAGCCACTGGTTTTTTCTTCTGATCCTTCCTTTCCTGGGGGAGTTCAATCCTGCCGACAACAGTAGGCCCCGACAATTTCCGGATGACCGTCGGGATCATATTATCCGCATCATCCTTTTCAGCATGGGTGCGTTTGTCTTCAACTTTCTTTTCTTCCACTGCTGGAGCTTCCTCCTTAGGTTTGGCTTCCTGTTTAGCTTTTTCTTCCTTCTGTGCCGTAATCTCGGTTTCGGATGCTTCAGGTTTTTCTTGTGTGGCCTCCGCTTTTACCTCTTCTTCTTCTCTCCGGTTTTTCAACTTCTTTTTCTTTCTTCTTTTTGACCTCATCAAGGTCAATTTTCCCAACTACTTTAGGCCCTTTATTGCTCTTCTCCTTCTCCGCCTTCACTTTATCAGCTTCGGGTTTTTCCGGCGAAGGTTTCATTTTCTCCTCTTCTGCTTTTACCTCTTCAACCGGGGCCTCTTTTTTCTCAGCCACCGTTTCCTCTTTCATCTCTTCTTTTTCCCTGACAACTTTCTTTTTGCCCTGAATTCCTCGAGATCGACTTTGCCTACG
The DNA here is from genome assembly GCA_963764345.1 of uncultured Bacteroidales bacterium. Taxonomy (GTDB): domain Bacteria; phylum Bacteroidota; class Bacteroidia; order Bacteroidales; genus DASQZK01. Next base: position 35,598 of record CAVXSF010000013.1, read on the forward strand.
ACTTTCGGTCCAACCTGGGGTTGTTTTTCGGGAATTTTCTCTTCAACCGGTTTTTTCTGTTCAGGTTTTGAGGTGCCGGCAGAGGTGTCCTTCACTAAAAATTCCTCTTCTTCTTCTTCGGCCTCAGGAATGACTTCCACATCGTCGATGGAGATGGTTTCCTTTTTCTCCCTGAGATTTTTCAGGCTGAATTTTTCGGACTTTTTCTTCTCATCAAGGTCAGAACTGTATTCCTTGACCAGCAGATCATAAAGTTCAGGGGCTACTTTGCCGTTAGGATCAACATCAATGTTGTGTCCTTTCTTGTGAAGGAAATCAACAATGGTAGAGATCCCGACATTAAACTCCCTGGCGATCTTACTTAGTCTTATTGCTTTTTTTTCTGTCATACCCTGAATTATCCTGTTATTGCGGAATTCCTAAATTATAACTAATCAATATGAATTATTCAAATTCTGCCTTTAAAATTTTCACATACTTCGTTTATGGTTTCTTCCTCAAGATCAGTTCTGTTAATCAATTCCGTCGGAGTCAACTCCAGAACGGCCTTGGCGGTATCACAACCAATGGCTTTCAGTTCATCGATGATCCAGCCTTCGATTTCATCGGCAAATTCATCAAGATTCACATCTTCATCGTCTTCTCCACCAGCTTCCCTGTAAACATCGATCTCATAGCCCGTAAGCTGGCTGGCAAGCCTGATGTTCAAGCCGCCTTTCCCGATAGCCAGTGAAACTTCCCGTGGTTCGAGATATACATCTGCCTTCTTGTCCTCTTCAAGGATCTTGATATTGCTGATCTTGGCCGGACTCAGCGCTCTCGTGATGAACAGCTGAACGTTATTTGTAAAATTGATGACATCGATATTCTCGTTCTTCAGTTCCCTTACAATCCCATGAATACGCGATCCTTTCATCCCAACACAGGCTCCAACCGGATCAATCCGTTCATCGTAGGATTCAACGGCCACCTTGGCTCTTTCTCCCGGGACCCTGACAATTTTTTTGATGGTGATCAGTCCGTCGAAGATTTCCGGAACTTCCAGTTCAAACAGCCTCTCGAGAAATACGGGTGACGTCCGTGACAGAATGATCAGCGGATTGTTGTTTTTCATATCCACCTTGATCACCACGGCACGGATGGTATCCCCTTTCCGGAAATAATCGGAAGGGATTTGTTCCGATTTTGGCAGGATGAGTTCATTGCCTTCATCATCGAGAACAAGGATCTCTCTTTTCCATACCTGGTAAACTTCACCGGTAATGATCTCACCGATACGGTCTTTGTACTTGATGTAAACATTGTTCTTTTCAAGTTCAAGTATCCTGGCCGTAAGATTTTGTCTCAGGGCCAGAATGGCACGTCGTCCAAAACTCTCCAGTTTCACCTCATCCGTTACTTCTTCACCTACTTCGTAATCATCGTCAATAAGTTTAGCCTTCGAGAGTGGGATCTGGAAATTAGGATCTTCAACATTCCCGTCTTCGACAACTTCGCGGTTCCTCCATATTTCAAAGTCTCCTTTATCAATGTTAATAATGATGTCGAAGTTCTCGTCCGATCCGTATTTCTTAATCAGCATACTGCGAAAAACATCTTCGAGTACACTCATCATGGTTACCCGGTCAATGTTTTTGAGTTCTTTAAACTCTGCAAATGTGTCAATCAAATTAATGCTTTCCATTTCCTGATTTAAATGTCTTATTTAAAAGAAACTACCGCTGTGGTCGTTTTTATCTGGTCAAATAACAAATGAACCGTCTCAATAACGACCTGTTTTTTCTTCTTCCCTTCTTCCCTGATGGCTTTTTTATATTCAAGGTCTATCCCTGCCTTATCAAAATTCTTCAGTACTCCTGTGAATTTCGTTCCGTCAAGTAGTACCACCTTCACTTCCTTTCCAAGGTATTTCCTGTATTGTTCTTCAACCCTGAATCCCATATCCAGACCGGGTGAGGAGACTTCGAGTTCATAGTCCTCAACATCCTTGTCAATCACCGAAATGATGTGCCGGCTCATGTCAACACATTCCTCGATCGTGATCCCGTCCGGTTTGTCGATATAGACCTGTACCTTATTTCCGGGCCTGAACTGAATGTCCACCAGGAAGATCTCCGAACCTTCAAGGCGCTCACTTACGACCTCCCCGAATGTTTCCCTGTTTAACATATTTTTTCCGGTAACAAAATAGGGGACTTCAGTCCCCTAGGTTTTAATACCTCTCCAACGGCCGCAAAAATACGAATAAACATTTAAATCACAAAATTTTAGAAAGTAATGTTAAGAACATGAAACTTACAGTCTTATCTTGTGTAAAGCTCCATTTCCAGATTGCCTCCTGATATAATGTCCTTGTAATTCAGCGTGTGTTCCCTGTAATCCAGCCCGTTAAGTTTCATAGACCGCACATACAGGTCATTCGGACCCGTTTTATGAGCGGTAATGGTAAACGTTTTTTCGGGATAATTATCATGGTTCATGGTCAGTGTCACCTTGTCGAAAACCGGGCTGGCAAGTTGGTAAATATTACTTGCCGGGCAGTCGGGATAAAATCCCATCATAGCGTAGACGAGCCATGCCGACATGGTTCCGGCATCATCATCGCCGGGAAGGCCATTGGGACTGTTTTTAAAATATTTACGGACAAGTTCTCTGACAGTCTTCTGGGTAAGCCACGCCTGTCCATCGGCATAGTTGAACAGCCATGGGTAAGCGATGTCGGGTTCATTGGACATCTGGAAATACCCGTTATCGAAGCAGGCCCGGAGGTGTTCGGTGAAAGCTTCATCACCGCCCATAAGCTGCTTCAACCCATCCATATCGTGAGGTACAAAAAAGGCATAGTTCCATGCTGTACCTTCTACATAGGCAGTCCCCGGGGTGAACCAGAGAAATTTTTCCGGATCGAAAGGTGAATACCATTTACCCTCTTTGGTTTTGGGCATCAGGAAATCAAATTCAGGATTAAAAAAGTTCCGATACCCCAATGAGCGCCTGTAAAATACCTGGCTGAGGCTGTCACGACCCATCTGCCGGCACATTTGCGCAAAACTCCAGTCAGCCAGGTTATACTCAAGCGTGGTGGAAACGGGTCCCCACACCGGAGGTTTGATCATCACAAAATCCTGGGGGATCCATCCGCCATACTTAATGTATTGTTCGAGTCCGGGCCGGTTCCGTTCCCTGGAAGCTGTATCGGGAAAAGTCGCCTCTTTGTATATGGCTTCAAAAGCGAGTGTGGTATCATATCCGCGCAGTCCCCGCATGTACGTGTCGGCCAGCATCACAGATGCCGGAGCGCCGTTCATATTGTAAGTTTCGACGTTGGCATGTTCCCATTTGGGCAGCCATCCCTTTTCCCGGTATTTGTCCAGCACCGATTTCACCATGTCGACCTGGTATTCAGGATATACCAGGCAAAATAGCGGGTGAAGATTCCTGTAGGTATCCCAGAGCGAAAACAGGCTGTAATGGGTATAGCCTTCAGCTTTCTCAACCACACGGGGACCTGGCGCGGGGTACTTGCTGAAAGAAAGGAATTCGCCGTTCACATCGCTGAAAATATTGGGATGCAGGAGGCAGTGATACAAGGCAGTGTAGAAAAGGGTCTTATCCTCATCACTGCCACCTTCAACCCTGATCCTGGACAACAGGCGGTTCCATTCCTTATGGGAAGCCTGCTTCACCTCATCAAATGTTTTGCTGCCGATCTCGGCTTCCATGTTTTCCCTGGCATTTTCTGCACTGACATAAGATATCCCCATCTTTACGCCGATGACCCTTTTCGAAGACAGATCAAATGCCAGGAGCGCAGCCAGGTTCGCCCCACTGACACTGTCCTGACCGGCGGGGCTGAAGTCTGAGTAGAGCTGTGCATTTTTGAAGGGTTGTGAGGATTTGAGCCAGAAATAGATCTTGTGCCTTGTCGGATTGGAGGAACAAAATGCCCCTTCAGACATATAACCGGAGACTTCATCCCCCGAAACCAGGGTAATCTGGCTGTCGCCAAACCTGGGATTCAGGTGACGGGTAAGATCAACAAGCAGTCTCGCCGGGGCATCACCTTGAAAGGTATACCTATGGTAAGCCGCACGTTTTGAAGCCGTAAGCTCAGTCTGGATATTATATTTTGAAAGGTTCACACTGTAATATCCCGGGACAGCCACCTCATCCTTTATGGGTGATGAAAAGCCCGGATTAATATAGGGTTCGGCACCTGAAACCGGCATCAGGCTGATTGCCCCCCAGAGGTCGCCACAACCGACACCGCTGGCATGTATGTGAGAAAATCCTAACGTCACGGTCTTATCCAGTGCTTGGCCTTTTTCGGCATTGTAAAAGGGGCCCGGAGAAACCATACCGAAAGGGTACACTGCCGTCACGAAAGTATTGGAACTTTTCGTGCCGATCTGCATGTTGACGAAAGCGGCCGGATCAAATTGATCTTTCCGCCCCTGGCGGCAGGCCGTCAGGGTGAGAACGGACATAAGGGCAAGAGTGATTCCGGAATAACGGCTATATTTCATGGTATGGTTGGATTTATTGAATGATTGTATTTACAACGTCTGTTATTGTTAAAAAATATTACCAGGTATGGTTTTTGGTAATTGAGTTTTTGTGATAAAATATTTTGAAACCGGAAGAGGCTGTCCAAAAAGTCCTCTTCTAATTTTTACATTTTAAACCAGTTATAATTCGGCTTACTGCCCATTTTCAGTACCAGCTCTCCGCCTTTTACCAGTTCACTGTGGGGGAGGAAGGGCCTGTAGAGTGGCTTTCCATTCAGCCATGCTTCCTGAATATACATGTTTTCAGAGGAATTATTGATGGTCCGGATCATAAAATCATGTCCGCCGTAATATGTATCGCTCAGGTGGATGACGATGGTATCGAACACCGGGCTGCCGATGTCGTAACCCGGATTCACCGAGCAACCGCCGTCCACCTCAAAGAGCCCCATGGAGAGGAGGACATACATGGCGCTCATCTGCCCTTCATCCTCCTCCCCTTCCCAGCCATGGAGAGGTGAGGTGTTGATCAGGTCGGAGGTTACCATCCTTGAGTATTTTTGCGTCAGCCATGGTTTGCCCGAATAATTAAAGATAAAAGGAATTTCGAGTCCGGGCTGGTTTCCCAGATCGAAATACCCCTGTTCAATTCCTGTTTCCAGCCGTTCATTAAAGAGATCGTCACCCATAAGTTTCATCATGTCAGGAATATTCTGGGGGACGAAGAAGGAATACACCCAGGCATTTCCCTCCATGTAGCCGGGACCGTTCCAACCTCCGGTAGTTCCATATGCCAGGGGATTAAAAGGGGTGACCCAGGAACCGTCTTTGTGCCGGCGCCTGATAAACCGGGTTTCCGGATCGAAGACATTGATGGTAATTCTTTGATCTGTCCAGGAACTGCTGATACTCTTTTTCTTTTCCCAGGGCCAGGGAAAACTGGGAGAACACCCAGTCATCGTAGGCATATTCCATGGTATTGGATACCGGGCCGTACTCATCGGGTACATAGCCATACTTCATATACGGACCCATTTGCCTGTCGCCGGCGAATCCTCCACAGGGATATTCGATACCCGGCGTTGTGTAATCGTGAAGGATGGCGTGCCAGGCTGTATCCACGTCGAAATCGCGGATCCCCTTCTGGTAGCAGCTGACGATGAGGGAGTTCTGATGCTGGGCCCCCATGATCGGGGCGTATTCGATGCCGGTGGGCGCTTCGGGGATCCAGCCGCCGACTTTGGCGAGATCAACCAAAGAAGCTGTCATGGAACGGGCGTATTCGGGTGTGACGAGTGTCCAGAGCGGAAAAAGGTTCCACTGCGCACCCCAGAACGCATCGCTGCTATAGACTGCATCGCCGGGATTGTCCAGTATCCTGACTTTCTCACACATATCGGTAAATTTCCCGTCCACATCACTCATGATACTTTTCCCGGTGAAGGCACGGTAAAGGCCGGTATAGAATTTTTCGATATCTGACGTATCTGACGTTTTTACTTCAACCTTTCCGAGCAAGTCGTTCCATGTTCTCCTGGCAGCCGTAACCACGGCGTCGAAATCCCATCCGAAGGGGATCATTTCTTTCTGAAGGTTAAGCCTGGCTCCGTCGATGCCGGTAAACGATATGCCGGTTCTGACCAGCACCTCCCCTTTCCGGAAATCTGTAAGGTTAAGGACGAGTCCGCAGTCGCCCAATGAGGTAAAGTCGAGAGTCTTATCCGTCTCTTTGACCGGCCGCCGCCAGTTGGTTCCGTAATTCGTGTCGGCGCCGTCGTATTTTCCCATTGTCCAGCCATCCATCGTAAAGTTATGATCTGTCTGAAGAACAAAAAATACGGTATAATCCTGTGCATACTGGTTGGTTTCTTTGATATATCCGGTGATCTCCCCGGGGGTTGTCTGACTTGCATGGGCTTCCCTTACGGTATACTTCTCTTCCTGCGGGAAGGCAAAATTGACGATGATATGTCCATCACCCTCTTTTTCCCAGGTAAAGCGCATCATACCGCACCGTTCGGTAGAGGTGAGTTCGGTCCGGATGTCGTAGTCGTAAAGGTAGACGGAGTAATAACCGGGGGATCCCTTTTCGGTTTTCTTTTCGTACCGGGAGCGGTATCCCGAGGTCCACATCTGTCCGAACGGACCGTCGGATGGTCCGGGGAACAGGGCCGTTTTTCCCGATACGGGCATCAGGCTGAGTCCGCCCAGGCTCATGGCGTGAAGGTGGCTGAAACCAGAGATACTGCCGACAGTGTATTCATAGCCGCCATTCCAGACATTGTCCTGATTATCGGGGCTGAGCTTGACCATCCCGAACGGCATGGAGGGTCCGGGGAAGAGCATCCAGCGGGAGTTTGAGGTTCCAGTAAAGACGTTGACGTAGTCGGCAGGTGTCTTTTGTCCGGTGGCGATCCCGGGGATCAGGATAATCCATAGTAACAGGCACAGGTATTTCACAGGTTTCATGATTACAGCATATAAAGCATAAAGAAGGAAGGTAAAAGTAGTGATTGGGAGGGAGAAATGAAAAGGAGAAAGTGGGGGATTGAGGGATTGAGGGATTGAGGGATTGAGTGGAAAGGCGAAAGGCAAAAGGGAGGAGAAGAATAATGAATAATGAAAAAACCAAATCGTTGAAACGTGATGCTTCACGTCTATGAAAAAACCGGATACCCAATCTTTAATAATCTGTGCTAATCTGTGAAATCTGTGGTGAAACTGAATCATGAATCATGAATTCTGAGACGGGAGAAGGATTTAGTAAATGTGATGGTGGGCTGGGTATCCCCTTTTAGGGGACTAAGGGGTGAGCGAGGGGAAGAAGATGCCGGGAAATAAGGAAATAGAGGGAAGAAAGGCGAAAGGCAAAAGGGAAGAGAAGAATAATGAATAACGAATATCGAATAACGAATAATGAATAATGAATAACGAATTCGGAGACGGGAGAAGGATTTAGTAAATGCTACGGTGGGCTGGGTTTCCCCTTTTAGGGGATCAAGGGGTGAGCGAGGGGAAGAAGGTGCCGTGAAAGAATAAAGGAAATAGAGGGAAGAAAGGCAAAAGGCGAAAGGGAAGAGAAGAATAATGAATAACGAATATCGAATAATGAATAACGAATTCGGAGACGGGAGAAGGATTTAGTAAATGCTACGGTGGGCTGGGTTTCCCCTTTTAGGGGATCAAGGGGTGAGCGAGGGGAAGAAGGTGCCGTGAAAGAATAAAGGAAATAGAGGGAAGAAAGGCGAAAGGCGAAAGGGAAGAGAAGAATAATGAATAACGAATATCGAATAACGAATTAGGAGACGGGAGAAGGATTTAGTAAATGCTACGGTGGGCTGGGTTTCCCCTTTTAGGGGACTAAGGGGTGAGCGAGGGGAAGAAGGTGCCGTGAAAGAATAAAGGAAATAGAGGGAAGAAAGGCGAAAGGGAAGAGAAGAATAATGAATATTGAATAACGAATAATGAATAACGAATTCGGAGACGGGAGAAGGATTTAGTAAATGTGATGGTGGGCTGGGTATCCCCTTTTAGGGGACTAAGGGGTGAGCGAGGGGAAGAAGGTGCCGGGAAAGAATAAAGGAAATAGAGGGAAGAAAGGCGAAAGGCGAAAGGGAAGAGAAGAATAATGAATAACGAATATCGAATAATGAATAACGAATAACGAATAACGAATTCGGAGACGGGAGAAGGATTTAGTAAATGTGATGGTGGGCTGGGTATCCCCTTTTAGGGGACTAAGGGGTGAGCGAGGGGAAGAAGATGCCGGGAAATAAGGAAATAGAGGGAAGAAAGGCGAAAGGCAAAAGGGAGGAGAAGAATAATGAATAACGAATTCGTTGACGGGATACACCCTTACACCCAAACATTAACTGAAATGTTCGCAGTAAAATTAATTTTAAACCTTTTTCAAAATAAAGGAAATGCCTAAATTGTAGCATTATTTACTGCCAGGACAAAAAACGCCCTCCGAAAACACTACAGGTCACAGGTGTGGTCATTAGGCCCATAACAGGTGGAAATAATATAACCCTTATAATAACATGAAGAGCTTAATACTGATCATCGGGTCCATAGCCATTTTAACCGGCTGTAACAGAACAGTTAAAATAGAAGAAGCCACCCTGAAGGATAAAATCAAAGGAGGGCTGGTTGGCCAGCTTATTGGCAATCTGAACGGCCTGCCCTATGAAGAAAAGTATAATAATGAACCGGGAACGCTTTCGGGTTATATTCCCGGATTGCCCCTTGGAGCCTTTACGGATGATGATACAGATATTGAATGGATGTACATCTATTTTATGGAAAAATATAAGATCCTTCTTTTGCCGTATGATACCATCGCAAGCATCTGGAAAAGAAATATGAACTATAAGATTTATTCCGCCAACACGTATGCGAGACAATTGATGGAAATCGGCTTTGATCCGTCAGAAACAGGGAATGTTTGTTTAAATCCCTGGGCATCAGTGAATGTAGCCGGCCAGTTTAATTGTGAGACCTTTGGTCTGATCGCACCGGCTATGCCCCAAACAGCTGGAAGGATTGGATTGCATTATACGCGCATTGTCATCGATAATGAACCCGCACAAACCACCCAGTTTTACACCGCGATGATTGCCACTGCCTTTACTACATCCGATCCGGCGAAGATACTGGAAGCCGGGATAAAAACCCTCGATAAAAATTCTCAGATCTACCAGGCAACGATGAATGCCATGTCATGGTATAAAGAGTATCCGGATGACTGGCAAAAGTCGCGAAATAAAATCAGGCAGACATACTATTTCATTTCTCAAAGCAATAAGTCTGTAATGAACCATGCATCCATTGTATCCCAATACCTCTATGGTCACCTCGATTTAATAAAAACTATGGAAATTTCATTCAATTGGGGCTTCGATGCAGATTGCAATGCTGCAACTTTGGGCACCATCATTGGCGTCATAAGAGGCTACCGATGGATGGAACAACAGGGCTGGGTGTTTAAGGACAGGTATTATAACAATGCCCGGCCTGAACTTCCTTCAGATGAAACGATTACTGCATTTTCTGACAGAATATATAACGTTGCGAAAACCGTAATTCTTGAAAATGGCGGACAGTATGTTTCTGACAACCAAATGAAGTATGTAGTGATAAAAGCAGAAAAATCTGAAGTCCTGGTAAAGACCCGGGATGAAGATTTCGCTTTCAAAGATCTGGAGAAAAAGTATAGTGAATTTACGAAAAATACATTTGCCAATACCCTGGCATCGGATCAGGAACTCAAAAAAGCACTATACCTTTCTTTGGTTTTAAAAACGGCAGAAGAAACTAAAAGACAGCATCCGTTACAATGGCAAAAAGCGGTTTCCCTTTTACAGCAAGATCAGGATTTTATGTATACCCTGTATCATGGAATGGAAAATCCCATTAATCGTTTGGCAAAGGCAACAGGGGTAAATATGCTCCCGGTTGAAGCCAGTATGATTGGGAAATATGAATTCAGGCTCAAAGGATATAAGGATGCCAGGAAGGTGTCTCTGGGAGGAACCATGAATCATTGGTTGATCTGGAAGAATCCAATGACTTTTGATGGTGAAGGCTGGATTTGCAGGATAGACCTATTACCCGGGAAATATGAGTATAAGTTTAATGTGGATGGAGAATGGGTTTTTGACCCCGGGAAAAATAAAGAAACGAATTTCGAGGGAAATACAAACTCTGTGGCTGTTTTGAATTGAAAAAGTCAAAATGCACAGGTGTAAGGGTTTATGGTTGGTCCGTTCGCTATTTTCTGAAATAATTCAGGCAGCCTGCCTCCCTTATTTCCTGTAATAAGAAAAGGCTGTTTTTCCCGGAAGTGGCTGCAAAAATCACAGGAACCGTAAAGTGATCCATTTTACCGGTTCCGGTTTCCGGAATATTTCTTCAGAACAGGAAAAAAGAATAGCGTATAAGTCTTTAAGACCGGCAATTCCCACATGCTTTACAACCTTTGCGTAAAATAGCTATATTTGACCTTCATCAACCACCTAAACTTTTAATAATATGAGATCCCTGTTTTTCCTTTTTGTCTTCTTATTACCCGCCCTCGGAAATCTTCAGTCACAGATCGTACCCGTAAAAACCGGTAACCTATATTCCTTTGAATTTGCAAACGTTTACTTTGAAGTGAATGCCAATATCGGGGCACACGTCAGCTCTTTCAAGGTCGATGGAACTGAAATTCTTGCCACAACCAATGATGACAGTTATTCCTGGGGCTCCACCTTGTGGCCCAGCCCGCAGAGTGAATGGACATGGAGTCAATGGGGTAACTGGCCACCTCCGGCAGCTTTGGATGAAGGCCCATATACCGGCGGTATTGCTGATACAGCCATTATTCTTACCAGCGCCGTTGATGACGGGCCGCATCTGCAGTTCAGGAAAACCTTTTCAGCAAGCCTGTCCGACACGTCGGTTACCATCACTTACACCATGATCAATACAGCCTCCACGGCACAAAGTTTTGCCCCCTGGGAAGATTCCCGCGTACCTCCGGGTGGCCTGAGCTTTTTCCCGCTGGGACAGGGTCCGGTAACCGGTGATGCAACTTTTGCCGGTTCATTTACAAAGATGAACGATGATATTGTATGGTACCAGTATAGCACTGCCAATGATGGGAAAAAAATATTTGCCGACGGGCGTGATGGCTGGCGTGCCCATGTTAATGGTGATGTGTTGTTTCTGAAACAATTCGGGTATGACCTCGATCCTGCCGATGCTGCACCGGGTGAAGGTGAACTGGAAGAATATGTCGCTACCGGATTCCATGAAATCGAGAACCAGGGAGCCTATGTAAGCATTCCTGCCGGCGATTCCATTTCCTACACCGTAAAATGGTACGGTCGTCTTATTCCGGGATCCATTGCGGTTGAAAAGGGGAACGAAGACTTGTTGCGTTTTACCCGCCGGGTCATCGGCCAGGATACCCTGAACACCGGATATGGTAACTCTGCCCTTGCGCCGGGGGAGCTCAAAATCCAGGTTTACCCGAATCCGGTAATCGATAATTTAACTATCAGCGGCACTCGTTCATGCGCCTCCTTCAGACTTTTCGATATGACTGGCCGCGAAGTTCTGCATCAGTCGGTATACCCGGGTAAAAAAATCAGCCTGGGACGGTATCCGGCAGGGTTGTATGGTTTCGTGGTTACCGAAAACGGAAAAACCGGGACGGGTCAACTCATCAAACTCAACCCTTAATATTCGTGTCTGCCGGGAATAATTTCCCGTTGTTCATAAAATTCTGTAATCGTTTCCCGGGTAAATAAATGCCCGGGATTTTTTGTCAGGCTTTTTACAATCTGTTAAACCGTATTCCCAAAAATGAGAACAGTATAAAAGATTGGCCTGTTCCGGATAACCATCCATAAAAATGACTATGAATCCGATATAAGTTTTTAATTTAAAAATATATTAACCCAAAAAGATGAGATCATGTGATAAAACAGGCCGCATATCACCATCCATTAACGTTTCAGTAGCATTGATCAAATTTATTTAGATATAGAAATTCGTTTTATCTAATTTAGTTAAACTTCTGAACAATCTGAAAAAGAGAGATATCCAAACGACGCTCTGACGAAACGTTTCCGCTTTGAAACATAGTTTCGGGACTCCTGTAGCCGTCAATTTATTAGATGTAAGGGTGCAGGCCATTTTTATACCTAACCGGTATTGAAATGATCCTGGTAAATACCTGAAGGTGAAATAAATATTAGAATATCAATAGTAGGGGCGAAAGATTTTTCGCCCCTTTATCTGCAGGATCTTTCATCTTTCTCTGGTTGATTTATATAAAAAAACTGCTGTAATTATTGCAGCTGTTGGGTAAAATGGCTAAGTTTAATATTATGAAGAACCTGATAAGTCCTTATACATTTAAACTACTATGGGAAATCTTATGAATATTTGTCAGAGTTGCGGAATGACACTTGACAAAGATCCCGCTAAAGGTGGTACAAATGCGGATAAAAGCAAAAGTGATAAATATTGCAGCTTTTGTTACAAGGACGGGGGGGTTACCGATGAAGGGATCAGCCTGGAAGAGAAGATTGAGAAAAACATCAGGATTGCCGTCCAGGGCATGAACATTTCTGAACGCCAGGCAAGAGCCATGGCAGAGAGTATTTTGCCAACCCTGGATCGATGGCGAAATTGAATCGATTTTCCTTTTACCTCAATAAAGCTATAATCCCAAAAATCAGATAAAAGATGATACTCAAAAGACGTTTACTCTTACCCCTCACTTGTTTCTTTTTTACAGGTGTTTATGCCCAACCTGATGAACATGTTCCCGGAAACCATATTAGAGATACAGTATCATTCCATCCAAAGCCGAATACCTCCTTATCAAACATTGAAATGCGCGACCGGCCTACCTCGGATGTCGAAGTTAATTTCTCCGGGGTTCAGATTTCCGGCCTGATTTCGGTAACCAGTGCATTGCAGGGCAGGGTTAGCGGGCTGGATGTCATCAGTGCCTCAGGCGATCCCGGTACCCGGCCGCAAGCTTTAATACATGGACTTAGCCTTTCGGGCAACTACCGGCCATTGGTTGTTATTGACGGAATCCCTCTGAACCAGACAGATGATCTGTTCAATTATTTTAATAAATACAACCCGGATCTCCGTAGTTTAATCCCGGTAACCTTGCAGGATATTAAATCGGTTGAGATATTGAAAGACCCTTCCTCAGCTGTTTTGTATGGTTCCGACGGGTCTGACGGCGTTATTCTTATTGAAACCAAAACCGGAACACCGGGAAAAATCCATTTCAATTACCAGTTCAGCCAGAGCGTTTGCTCCCCTCCCTCGCATCCCGGCATGCTTAACGGGGAACAGTATATTATGTATCAGTTGGAAGCCTGGCACAATAGGTACGGTGTTTTTGATGTTCCTCCCGAAATTGCTTATGACCGTGACTATCCTGGTTTTTATAACTTTTCCGCCAATACCGACTGGATTGATGCCGTTACCCAAACCGGAAGTTATGCCAGTCATCATTTTAACCTGTACGGCGGAAATGCGAAAACCCGATATTATGCATCGGCAGATTATCTGGATCAAAAAGGTACGACCATTTCCACAGGTTATAAAAGGTTCATCGGAAGGGTAAATCTTGAGCACTCATTTTCACGTAAACTATCGACTGGCTCTTCAGGCATCATATTCTGACGACAGATATAATGGAAACTATATCCCGCAAGACAGGAATATTATACAGACTGCCTATTTACAGTCACCCAATATGAGTATCATGGAATATGATCCGGAGGGGAATTTGACGGGAGATTACTTTACCCCATTTTCCAATTACCTTGGCAGCGGCAGTGAATATTATAATCCCGTTGCAATGGCTGATCTTGCCAATTCCGGAAAAACTCTGGCAAGTCTGCTTTCTTCTTTAAATGTACAATACAATCTGACTTCATGGTTCAGTATCCGTGAATTAATATCCTACCATTCAACCAATGACCATTTGGAAACAAAACTTCCTCAGACTGCTATTGGAAATTACAGTCCGGGCTACCCGGATTCTAAATATTTCTTCAGGTTGAAAGCCGATGGTTTACGGAGTGAAACCAAGGTCGTGCTGAATGTTCCATTTAAGGATACGGAGAAAATTGCAATACAGGGATCTTTTACCTGGATTGCCCGGGACGATGATTACCATATTAATATCACGGACACAAAGATCAATCAAATAGCATACATTCCGTCTCTGAATGATAGGGCAGCGGTCTCATCACTACTCTTCAAACTCAGGGACCGGTATATTTTAAATGCCGGAGCAAGAATTGAATCTTTACCGGATTACATGAATGAGGATTCCTGGGATAAACATTACGGCATTTCTTTAGGATGGCGGTTTTCGGAAGAGCCCTTCCTTAAAAATCTTCACCTTCCGGCTGGTAGCATGCTGCATGCCGCATGGAGCTCTTCTGTGTATCAGCCTTCAGATATAATTGCTTCCAATCCTTTGTATCCGGCTATTCTGAATAACATCACGTCCTATAATACAGGCCTGGACCTGAATCTGATTAAAAAAAGGGTACACATTGAGACGGATATATTCCGGAAAATCATAAAAGGACCTCAACCCATCCTGGATTCCTATTTTGTGACCGGATTGAAAAATAACGGCTGGGAGATCATGGCTGATGTCAGCATCCTGGACATGAAAAACTGGCAATGGACATTTACCGCGAATATCACTCATAATAACCTCACCATTACTGAATTATCCAAAAATAGCCCTTCGAGATACGGAGGAATAGGAAATGGAGAATACCTGAATTATCTATCTGAAAATGAACAACCCGGAGCAATATTCGGCTTTATCCGCGAGGGTGTCTATCCAACGGATGAAGATGCGATTGCCCGGGACAAAAACGGGGATGTAATTTACGACGGTGGAGGGCAACCTGTTCATGAGTCATACCTGGGATCCTACATATTTGAGGGTGGGGACGTTATGTATAATGATCTGAATCATGATGCCACCATCGATGAGAACGACATGGTTTATCTGGGTAATTCTTATCCCAGGTATTCTGGCGGGCTGGGGAGTACAATGCAATACAAAAACCTAAGCCTGTCGGTAATTTTTCATTACCGGACGGGTTATGATATCATCAACGGGGTGGCCATGAGTACGCAAAGTATGTACACAAAGTATAACCAGAGCACAGAAACGCTAAACCGATGGCGGGTTCAGGGGCAGAATGACCCCGGCATGTTACCCCGTGCCTGCCTTAATAATCCGGTCAACAACCTGGGATCTGATTATTTTGTAGAAAAAGGCGATTTCCTGAGACTAAACTATCTTAACCTGGGGTACAGCTTCAACACAGGCGTTTGCAAAAAGATCCATGTGCGGGAACTTACATTAAATCTGTCTGCACAACGGATCCTGACCTTTACCGGTTACAGCGGGTTAGACCCCGAGATCGAAAGATCCTCCTCTTCAGGTCTTTATTGGTTAAGCCGGGAAGACATTCGCAGCGTCCCTCCGAAAGTATACACGGTGAGTATTGAGATTGGATTGTGAGTGAGTAGTGATTAGTGAGGAGACGGGAAGAGCATAGAGCGGAGTTTGAGTGAGTGAATTATGAAGGCAAAAGCACGTGAGCAAAAAAAAGTTGTGGGAAACCTCATCACTCCATCATTTTATAACTTTGTCTTCATCACATTTACAAAACCAACGCTTCACGAACATGAATTCAAAACAAGAAAAAGCCATACAAACGTTCAGATCGGGTTACAATTGTGCCCAATCCGTTTTAACAGCCTTCCTGGATGATTTCGATGCTGATGTTGAAACAACATTACAACTGACCACCGGATTCGGAGCCGGTATGGGCAGATTACAGAAGACCTGTGGGGCAGTTACCGGGGCCTTCATGGTCCTTGGACTGTATAATGCCAAAACGCTTACCACTTACCAGGAAAGAAAAGAAAAGATCCAAAGTATGATACAGGATTTTCACCGCCAGTTTGTGAGCCGTTACCACACCACGGATTGCAAACAACTATTAAACTGTGATTTAAATACGGAGGAGGGGCAACAATACGCCAGTAATCTAAATCTTTTTGAGACCACATGTGAAGATTGCGTTTCTCAATCGGTAAAAATCCTGGAAGAAATGATGTAATAGGACCTGAATTTCGGGTTCGGACTTCGCATGGAAACAGAAGCCGGTGAGCGGGATCAGACAGCTCGTTGAGGCCGGATATGGGTGGGTTTTACTATTCCTGATTCTTTCAATAAATCCGCTATTTTCTTTCCATTGAACAGGTACAGGTCCCTGACGGTCAGGCTGACTATTTTCAAAACAACTGTTTTTCCGGCTTCGGGCTTATTTCTCCTAAAAAATTTTCCTTTCTCCAATCCCTGGTCTATAACAGGGGTCCTGAAATGGTTGTTGGAAAGGTATGATTGTTTTGTGTTAAACGGCTTCATTCCCTGTAACACCTACGAAACAGCAGAAAAAATAGTGAGGAGAACTTCACCGTGTGGTGAAATACATCTTCATGCGAGACCCGATTTTTCATCCGGGAAAGGTTATGTCATAAGGGCTCTCCTTCCTCCCTTTTGCACTTCTTCCTAACGAAGTTCTTCCACGAGACAAGCCTCAAGGCGTGTCTATACGAAAAAGCCGGGAAATACACCCCGCTTAAACATTCTGTCGTATTCTTCCTCACTTTACAAAGAGAGTTATGGGGTTAGGAGGTTAGAGAGTTAGAGAGTTAGGGGAGTTAGGGAGTTAGAGAGGAAGAGTTAGAGTTAGAGATTAGAGAGTTAGGGAGTTAGAGAGTTAGGAAGAGTGGTCCGGAATTAACATCTTCATAACCTCCTAACCACGCCAGAGGTCAGGGCAGAGGAAGGGGCTTCGTTATTCTTAGGATGTCTTTTCTTGAAGAGGGGCCCTCCCCCGCCTTCCAAACCCGCCGCCCTTAATGACTTTCAGCCCCCTGATCTCAGCGTCCCCATTTCCACTTTTTGACGAAAAGTTATCAACTCACCCAAAATGATGACATCCATTTTGATGAATGTCAGCTGAAATCATCATTTTTTTATCCCACTGCAAAAATATTTCAGTCCTTTTTTGTATAGGAAAATTTTGTCTCCAAATCGGAACCTGTTATCGCTAACGGTTGCAAATTGACCGGTCGCCGGTTCTCAAGCCAACGGTAACCGATTCCGGTAAATATATGGTCACAGGGAGAGCTACCTTGGGGGTGTCTCTTCGAAAAGACTGGAATAAACAGGCGTTCATTCTTGGGGCATGCTTTGGTGTGTCTCTGTTACCTTGTTTCCCGACTCCGAATTCATGAATCATCATTCGATATTTTCCTTCCCTCACTTTCAACTTTGACCTTTCGCCTCTTATCCTCCTTCATTCAACATTCATTATTCATCATTCGATATTCATTATTCTTCTTTTCCCTTTCGCCTTTCTTCCCTCTATTTCCATTATTTCCCGGCATCTTCTTCCCCCTCGCTCACCCCTTGATCCCCTGAAGGGGAAACCCAGCCCACCATCGCATTTACTAAATCCTTCTCCCGTCTCCGAATTCGTTATTCATTATTTCCGGGTAGAGCGGTTTGTTATCTCCCCGCTCCCCCACAGACCCGTACGAGCAGCTTTCCCGCATACGGTTCCTCCAAAACCGGATTCGCTAAACATATGAGTGATAGATCTTAGGTTTCATTAGAGGCATCCATACCTTGATCAACATGTTAAATCTATCCCATGTCCAGATGGGCTTGCCTCCTCTGCGATTTAACCATTTGTGAAGTATCCGGCTAACTACATAAAGGTATTTATCTAAGGACTTACTGTTAAAAGTAATCCCATAGTAGTTATAGTGTCCGGTGAGTTTCACATTTAGTTCGGATATTAGCTCTTTGATCTTCCTATGCCTGTTCGTTTTGATCCATGCCTCGATTTGTTTGACCGCTTTATTGAACTTCTTCTTGCTGGTCTTCCGTTTTAAAATGGGATTGCCTTTACGGCTCTTCCCAAGATAATGGGTAAATCCCAGAAAGTCAAAGCTGCGGTCTCCCCGACCTCCATCATTTAAATTCATGATCTTGGTCTTCTCCGAATGCAGCGTTAGATGATATTTGCTAAATCGCTTTGGCAGCACATCCATTACCCGCATCACGTCTTCCTT
This sequence comes from uncultured Bacteroidales bacterium, assembly GCA_963764345.1. Lineage (GTDB taxonomy): Bacteria > Bacteroidota > Bacteroidia > Bacteroidales > DASQZK01. The sequence goes on from CAVXSF010000013.1 coordinate 53,816, forward strand.
CTTCTCAAATCCGAGGATGAAGTCATCAGCATAGCGTACAACAAAACTTCGTCCGTTTAACAGTGGTTGTATCTGCTCCGAAAACCATTCATCCAGCACATAGTGCAAATAAATGTTTGACAGTAGTGGGGAAATAACCCCCCCTTGCGGCGTCCCTTCCCTTGGATAGATAACCTGCCCCTCTTCCAGTACACCTGCTTTCAACCATTTGTCAATCATCTTCCTTATCACTCCATCGTTCACCCTGCGTCCAAGAAATTCACGTAATTGCACGAAGTTTATACTCCCAAAGTAATTCTGCAGGTCAGCATCTATGATATAATGCATATTCCCAAAGGTTACTTGTTTAAATAAATACTCCAGTGCCTGATGCTGGGATCTTCCCGGTCGAAACCCATATGAATAGTCCTTAAAGTCCTCTTCATAGATCGCTTCCATGACCGTCTTCACGCCTGTCTGCAATACCTTATCTTCTATGGTAGGTATCCCTATCGGCCGTATTTTCCCATCTTCCTTCGGTATATGCACCCGACGTATCTCCGGGGCTCTATACTTACCTGACCTGAAGTTTTCTATTAACTCCGGCACTCGCTCATGGGCATTTATGCCGTATTCCTGCCATTTTTCTCCATCAACGCCGCTACTGCTTTGCTTGTTGAGCTTAAAATAGCTCTCCATTAACAGCTCTTCGTCGACTAAGGGGTACAGACTGTACAGCGCTTCTCCCTTGTGTTTCCTGGCTCGCTCTGCTATCTGTAATCTTACTGTTGACATTCTTGTCATTGATCCTGGTTCAATTTAATGTTTCTAAATTACAGTCCCGATTTCAGACATCTCCCTTCCCTACTCGCTGGCTTTCATGGGACTGATTTCCCAGCTTTCATCCGGTACTATGAAGATGCTAAGACTGCCTTCGTCCTTCACCTTGCCTTCGGTTTCCCTCGGTAAGGTTAACGCTTACGATAACGCGCTTTTCTTAACTCACCATCAGGGGGCGTTATTTCCCTATTGGTGACAGGGTGTATTTCTCGCGGCTCTCCCCTTTGCCGCTGCTCGTGCGAAGACGTTAGGCTATCCCGTGTTCCCGTACTTCCCTCCTGCCTTTGACCTGCTCTCAGACCCCGACCGAACTTCCTCTGCTTGTCTTTAGCGCAGAATCAGTGTTGCCCCAACCATAACGACGCTTAAGGCTTCGGCTTTTGTATCTTTTCGAGGCTCAATAACAGACCTTTAACAGTCGCTGTTTACGCTTCATGCTACCATCTCTGGTAACGATGCAAAACTCGCTTCCGGTGGCTGACCAAGCCTTGCCGGACAGGTTTGGTTACCTGTGGGGATGTTAATGAGGTGTTTCTCTATATGTTGATACGCCTATAGATCCCCACCTCACGGACTTGCACGGCGCAACGATATTCGATATTCATTATTCATTCTCCTTCCCTTTCGCCTTTCGCCTTTCGCCTTTCGCCTTTCGCCTTTCACCTTCCCCCATCCTTCCTTCTTTTTCCTTTGACAAACCAATAATTGAAAGTAAATTTGATTTTTTATTCAATCTAAGCTTCAACGAGAGTGAGTGAGCTTCCGGTCAATAAGCGAAAGATCATCAACGATCCGGTTCTGGGTTTTATCAGCTTTCCGTATGAGATCCTTTACGATCTCATTGAACACCCTTACTTTCAGCGATTACGCAGGATAAAGCAGCTTGGCCTCACCCATTATGTATACCCGGGCACAAACCATACCCGCTTCCAGCATGCTCTTGGGGCATGTTACCTGATGGGTTCGGCTATACAGGTCATCCGGTCAAAGGGTCACGACATCACAGAGGAAGAAGGAGAAGCCGTTATGGCAGCCATACTCCTTCATGACATCGGTCACGGCCCGTTTTCCCACGCCCTGGAAAACAGCATCATCAGTGATATCCAGCATGAAGAGCTTTCCCTCCTGTTCATGGAACAACTGAATGAAGTATTTAACGGGCAGCTGGAATTGGCCATCCGTATTTTTCAGGACAAATACCCCAAGCGTTTCCTCCACCAGCTCGTAAGCAGTCAGCTCGATATGGACCGGCTGGATTACCTGCGCCGGGACAGTTATTTTTCAGGTGTGACCGAAGGAGTCATCGGTTCCGACCGGATCATCAAGATGCTCAACGTGAAGGATGACCAGCTGGTGATCGACATCAAAGGGATCTATTCGACGGAGAAATTCCTGGTGGCCCGCCGCCTGATGTACTGGCAGGTATATTTCCACAAGACCGTTATTTCTGCAGAATCACTCCTGGTCATGATCCTGAAAAGAGCCAGAGAGCTTTCCATGTCGGACACAATCCTCTTCGCCACGCCGGCTTTCAGCTATTTTCTGAAAAAAGAGGTAAGCAAACAGGATTTTAATTCTCCGGAAAGGCCGCTATTGACCGACCTGTTTAGCCGCCTCGATGATAATGACATTATCAGCTCTGCTAAAGTCTGGTGTGATGCGGAGGACAAGATCCTGTCTACTCTCTGCCACAACCTTGTTAACCGGCGACTATTTCGTATAGAAATGAAAAAAGAGCCCTTCAGCGAAGAGAAAATATCAGATCTGAGGAAGATCATCTGCAGTGCATTGGACATCGGGGAAGAAGACAGCCGTTACTTTCTGGTCAGGGGAGAGATCAGTAATCATGCATACAATTACATGGATGACCGGATCAAGATCATGATGAAAAACGGGGAGACGGTAGACATCACCGAGGCGTCCGACATGTTCAATGTAAGTGAGATCTCTAGGAATGTGACCAAACATTTTTTGTGTTATCCGAAAGAATTAAAACAGGCTTTCTGAATAAATCCTTAGTTTTGCTGTTTCGAAGCTGCCGGCATAAACCCAGTCAGGGCATATGAAAACCGTTTCAACCGGGTGCCGGAGGACTTTGCATTACTGATACTTAAACAAAACCTGTAACATATGAATTTCAAAGCCAAAGTGATTGCCGAATTCCTGAAAGGGACGATCGAAGGAGATCCGGAAGCTGAGGTGACCAACATTGCCAAGATTGAAAGTGCAGAACGCGGAAACCTGGCCTTCCTGGCAAATCCCAAATATGAAAAATACCTCTATGAAACCGGGGCAAGTATTGTCCTGGTAAATAAGGATTTCAAGCTTGAAAAGCCGGTAAAGGCTACTCTTATCAGGGTTGACAATGCCTACGAGTCATTTGCCTCCCTGCTCGAACTCTACCAGCAAAGCAAGCCTCGCAAGACCGGCATCCATAAACTCGCCTCGATCCACGACCGTGCAACACTCGGTGAGGATCTTTATATCGGTGAATTCACCGTGATCGAGGAGAATGCATCCATTGGTGATCATGTTCAGATCTATCCCCAGGTATATGTCGGGGAGGGTGTGGAGATCGGCGAGGGTTGTATCCTCTATCCTGGTGTAAAGATCTATGAAGGCTGCAAATTGGGGAGGAATGTTATCCTTCACAGCGGAGTAGTGATCGGGGCCGACGGATTCGGTTTTGCACCCGGTGAGGGAAACCGGTACAAGAAGATCCCGCAGATTGGCATCGTCATCCTCGAAGATGATGTGGAGATCGGAGCTAACAGCTGCGTCGACAGGGCCACCATGGGCGCCACCCTCATCAGGAAAGGCGTCAAACTCGACAACCTGATCCAGATCGCCCATAACGTTGAAGTGGGAGAAAATACCGTGATGGCGGCACAGACGGGCGTTGCAGGCTCAACAAAAATAGGCCGCGACTGCATGTTCGCTGCCCAGGTAGGAATCATCGGCCATCTCAATATCGGGAACAATGTCAAAATCGGCGGCCAGTCCGGGGTTATTAAAGATGCGGAAGACGGGGAAATCCTCCAGGGATCACCGGCTATGCAACACAGGGACTTTTGGAAATCCCATATCCTCTTCAGTAAACTTCCGGAGATGAGACATGAACTTACCAGGCTGAACAGGGAAATCCAGGATGTGAAAGGGAAACAGAAATAATTTCGAATCCTTCACTGTAGAACCGGGAAAAGGCCTAAATCAAGTGATTCTGATTTCGAATATGCTCTGATCTGTATTCCGCTTGCCCGATTTTTTGTATATTGCGTCGTTTTTAATCCAGGATCACTTAATTTTCATTATGGCAGAGAAACAGAAAACCATTGGCAAACCTGTGACATTGAAAGGGAAGGGTTTGCATTCCGGCATTGATGTTGAGATCACGCTCAAACCGGCCCCGGAAAATCACGGCTTTGTTTTTCAAAGGACCGATCTTCCTGACAAACCGCTTATCAGGGCGCTGGCAGAAAATGTAACCGACACCTCAAGGGGAACAACTCTGGAAGAAAACGGATCCAAAGTTGCCACCATAGAACACTGTCTCGCTGCCTGTGCAGGAATGGAACTCGACAATTTACTTATTGAGATGAACGGACCGGAAGCGCCGATCCTCGACGGAAGCTCAATGGTTTATGTTGATGCTATCACCGAAGCCGGTATCGTGGACCAGTCTGAAGATAAAGTCTATTTCACCCTGAGTGAAAAAGTTGAATACTACGACAGCCAGAAAGGGATCCATATCATTGCCTATCCCGACGAGCACCTCAGCATGAATGTGCTGATCGACTACAATTCCAAAGTGCTCGGAAACCAGTACGCCACGCTTGATGACCTGAAAAAATTCAAGGATGAGATTGCCGGGTGTCGCACCTTCGTCTTCCTCCATGAACTTGAATTCCTGGCAAAACATAACCTGATCAAAGGCGGAGACCTGAACAATGCCATAGTGATCATGGATCGCCAGGTAAGCCAGGAAGAACTGGACAGGCTTGCTGTATTGTTCGATAAACCAAAGATCAAGGTGAAACCTGAAGGCGTTCTGAACAACATCGAACTGAATTTTCCCAACGAGCCCGCACGCCATAAGCTGCTGGATTTGATGGGCGACATATCGCTAATCGGAATGCCTTTCAAGGGGAAGATCATTGCCCAAAGGCCAGGCCATCACGCCAATACCGAGTTTGCCAGGATTCTGCGCCAGATGGCAAAAAAGGAAAAATTGAAGAGGAACATCCCAAGGTACGACCCTAACGTACAGCCATTGCTCGATATACAGCAGATCAAGGGCATCCTTCCGCACAGACCTCCATTTCTACTGGTCGATAAGATCATACAGCGCGATGACAAATGTGTTGTCGGTATAAAAAATGTGACAATGAACGAGCTTCACTTTATGGGGCATTTCCCCGATGAACCGGTGATGCCCGGCGTACTTATCGTGGAAGCCATGGCTCAGGTCGGCGGCGTACTCGTACTCAATACCGTTCCCGATCCGGAAAACTACCTCACCTATTTTATGAAGATCGATAAAGTCAAGTTCAAACGGAAAGTCGTTCCGGGCGATACCCTCATCCTTAAGATGACCCTTCTGGAACCCATCCGCCGTGGTATTGCACTGATGTACGGTGAAGCCTATGTAGGAGAGACGCTGGTTACGGAGGGAGAAATGATGGCACAGATCGTTAAAGGAAAATAAACACATGGATTATCCTCTTTCCCGTGTTCATCCCGAAGCCCGGATCGCACCGGGAGTTATCATTGATGATTTCGTCACCATTCAGAAAAATGTAGAGATCGGTGAAAATACCTGGATTGGGCCTAATGTCGTGATCATGGAAGGAGCCCGGATTGGAAAAAACTGTAGAATCCACCCCGGTGCAGTGATTTCCGGTGAACCGCAAGACCTGAAATTCCAGGGGGAAGCCACCACAGCCGAGATCGGTGATAATACCATCATCAGGGAATACGTCACCCTGAACAGGGGAACCGCCTCGAAAGGCAAAACGGTGATCGGCAGCAATTGTCTTATCATGGCTTACGTTCATATAGCCCACGATTGTATCATTGGAAATAATGTCATCATCGTGAACAGTGTAGGCCTTGCCGGTGAAATTGAAGTCGGCGACTGGGCAGTTATAGGCGGTATGACAGCAATTCACCAGTTTGTAAGGATAGGCTCCCATGTCATGATCGGCGGTGGTTGTCTCGTTAGAAAAGATGTACCCCCGTTTGTCAAAGCTTCGAGGGAACCCCTGTCATACGTCGGCGTAAATTCCATCGGTCTCCGACGGCGGCGGTTTACCATTGAAAAAATCAACGAAATACAGAATATTTACAGGGCAATCTACCAGGGAGGTATGAATAACTCGCAAGCCCTGCAATATATAGAATCTGAGCTTCCCTCTTCCGTTGAACGCGACGAGATCGTAAAGTTTATCCGTGGTTCCCGGCGCGGGATCATGCGCGGGTATAACGGAAGCGAAAGCGAAGATTAGAAGAGCAACTACCAACAACTACCCGATACCGCGATTGAACTTCAGAGGAAGTCTTTCGCGGTATCATTTTTTGACCTCTTTCCTGAAGGCGGATACAAAGGAACAAAATTGAGATCCTGAATGAACACAGGACATCTGGCATTCAACCAAAATATGGTCCCGGACCGCCGCCTCGCCCCAGGGACCCTGGACAAACACCACGCTTGTTTACGATACCCCGTTGCCCTGGGAAAGAATGATTACCTATGGCGCTTATCCCCATCTCCAATTCGACAAGGACAATGAACTCCTGGTGTCGTACAACTCAAATGGCGACTTTCTCAAGATCCTGGGGAATGTCGATTTATTCAAACCAAAATTTATCCGGGTACCCTATTCCACCCTTGATGCATCATTTTTATCCGGCACATCCGGAAGTAAAGTCAGTGATCAGGGGTCAACCACAACCTGGCCGAATCCCGCATCCTCGTTCACCAATCTCAAATACCGGATGAGAGTGCCCGGAATCGTCAGGATACTGATCTTTGATGCCCGGGGCCGGACCGTTACCTCATTATCTCCGGGATGGCAGAATGAGGGAAGTCACCAGGTTCAGATCGCTGTCGGCACATTAGCAGCTGGCATATATTTCTACCATATCGAGGCTGCCGGAATAATGGAAAACGGCCGATTTACCGTCATCCGTGGGATAAGGTAGAATAATTCCTTGCCGGGCATTTCCTTCAGCCAGGTCATATCGCACAATTTTACGGGAGAATCTGTTTAAACGTATGATTTAAGATTTCTGAATATCCAGGAGGAAATATGAAAAAGACATACCGTTTACCGGAATTTTTACTCGTAGTTACAGCATTCTACGTTTTGGGGATGGCTGTCATCGGGGGCATCGTTACCGATTATGTTGAAAAGGACCTTAACTTCGGTCCGGCAACCCTTCGGGTTCTGCCGTACCTTGTGTTCATTTGGCTGGCTCTGGCATCGTTACCGGCTGCCCGATACCAGTCCATGAAAGGGAAGCGGTTAACCCTTGCGTGGGGTGCCGTAATCACCGCACTGGGCATGATCATTCCATTTATCTACTATTCAACGGCGTTGGTATTCACCGGCTTGTCGGTTGCCGGCATTGGTATTGCCGTCATGCTGGTATCCGCCGCTCCGTTGCTGATCCGTCTTTCAGACACGCGGCACCAGGCGGCCAACCTTAGCCTGGCAGGATTGGTTGCGGCTATCGCATTCACAATCAGTCCTTTAGTAGCTTCGGCTTTTCTGTTTTCTACCGGAAAATGGCAATGGATCTTCCCGGTATATGCTGGATTTTCACTGGTAGTTGCCACCTGGCTGTTTACTGCAGCCATTGATGAAACCAAACCGGTTAAGCCGGCTGCCGGTTTCTTGCGTATGGTCACCCTGTTAAAAAAGCCCAGGGTAGCCTTATTGATTATTGGCACATTTCTGTGTTGGGGGTTTATCCCGGCGCTGAACCTTGATCTTGCCGATTTCCTCCTCCACAGGTTCCCCATCACAACAGAGACGGCGGGTTCAGGCGCCCGGCTGCTGATCGCGGGGCTGGTCACCGGCTTGTTCACAGGATCCATCTTTTTGCGAACTACCAGGCTGCGCGATTTCCTCTATGGTAGTATCCTGATCACCCTTCTCGGGCTCACCGGAATCATGGTAACCCGGGAGATTAACCTTGCCCGCATCATGATCTTTTTTACCGGTCTGGGCTTCGCCAATATCATCCCCGTCCTGTTCACCATGATCATCCGCCTCATGCCGCAGCACGATAATGAACTCAGCGCACTGATTGTTATCTCCGGCCTGGGAGGCGCAATCCTTCCCCTGCTGATGGCATGTTACTGCCGATGCACTCGGTGCCTTCGACGGCTTTGTTCATCCCGGTGGTAAGTCTGATTTACCTCTTTATTGCAATTTATGCCGCATTCAGTGCAGACCACGAATACTCAAAGACAGGGTAAAACCGTCAAACCGTATCCCAGTGGTGTGCTAAACGGATCAGTCCCAGTCCGAAATCCCGAAAGTCATCAGCGTTATCCGCGTTCAGCCTGCCGCATGCCGTCCCAGCCCTGTGCGGTTATGGGTATCGCCTGGCCTTCACCCGTTACCATAATCAGGCCTTCCGATGGCTCGGTGATGTTGCCGATAATCCGGACATCTTTCAGCTTCGATACGTTTTCATATTCGTCCAAAGGCACCGTAAACAGAAGTTCATAATCCTCACCCCCGTGAAGGGCGCAGATCAGGGGCTCCATGTTGAATTCTTCAGCCATCATGACAGTAGCACCATCAATGGGGACTTTGTCGTGATAGATCCGGCAACCCGTACCTGAAGCCTTACAAATATGCATGAGTTCGGAGGAAAGACCGTCCGAAATATCGATCATGGCATTTATCCTGATGCCGGCCTCGTGAAGTTGTTTAACGATGTCCTTCCTGGCTTCGGGTTTGAGCTGCCGTTCAAGAATGTAATCGTTGCCTGAAAAGTCGGGCTGAACCGCCGGATCCTGCTCAAATAGTGTCTTCTCCCTTTCCAGGAGCTGCAGACCCATATAAGCCGCCCCAAGGTCTCCTGATACACAGATGAGATCATTCACACCGGCCCCGCTGCGGTAACGGATATCTTCCGCAGCAGCTTCACCAATAGCCGTGATGCTGATGATAAGTCCCGATAGTGAAGAAACGGTATCCCCGCCAACCAGGTCCACACCGTAAACCTCGCAGGCTGACCGAATACCGCTGTATAGTTCCTCCATTGCCTCAACGGAAAATTTCGACGAAACGGCAATGGATACCGTGATTTGCGTAGGCCTGGCATTCATGGCATACACATCCGAGAGGTTTACAACCACCGCTTTATATCCTAAATGTTTCAAAGGAGTATAGACCAGGTTGAAATGAATACCTTCCGTGAGCATATCGGTGGTAACCACCAGGCATCGGTCGCCATACCCGATCACTGCAGCATCATCACCCACACCCAGGATTGTGCTTTTATTCACATTTTTCAACCCGCTGGTAAGCCGGTCAATGAGACCGAATTCACCGATATCCGACAAAGGTGTCGGTTTCTGATAAGACATATTTGTTGATGTTTTGAATTATGGTGCGAAGTTAGGACAATTCGGAGGATTTCGGAAATGGAAGGAGGAAGGAGGTTGTGGGAGGAAAGTAGGAAGGAAGGGAAGATGAGGAAAAAGAATGATCCATAGAATTGTGTGTCCCGAGCTGTGGAGCGGTAGACCATGCATAGCCACAGTTTTGCCCGTGGTGCGAGTGACCGGTGAAGACGCAGGTACAAAGAGCGAAAAAGAACGAATCCCGAGAATCTTTTCCCGAACCGCGGAGTGGTAGCCCATGCATAGCCACGGTTTTGCCCGTGGTGAAAAACGGAATTAATCATTCTTGTGAAAAACAAAAGGTGAAGGTGAGGGAAAGAAAATATCGAATGATGATTCAAGAATTGGCTTCGGGAAACCAGGTAACAGAGACAGACCAAGGTATACCCCATGAATGAACGCCTGTTTAATCCATTCATCTCGAAGAGACACCAGCCAGGGCATCTCTCCCTGTACCCATATATTTACTGGAACCGGCTTCTGTCAGCTTGAGGACCAGTGACCGGTCAATTGGTAACCGTTAGGAAAACCGGTTAAGGTTTGGAGGCAAAATTTTCCTATACAAAAAAGGACTGAAATATTATTGCAGTGAAGGAAAAACAAATGGATTTCGGCTGGCATTCATCAAAATGTGAGGTCATCATTTCGGGTGAGTTGATAACTTTTCGTCAAAAAGAGGAAATGGGGACGCTGAGATCTGGGGGGTGAAAGTCATTAAGGGCGGCGGGTTTGGAAGGCGGGGGAGGGCCCCTCTTCAAGAAAAGACATCCTAAGAAGAACGAAGCCCCTTACTCTGCCCTGACCTAACCGGCTACCTGGCTGAAGATGGAGTTGAAACAGGGAAAGACTGATGCGGTAATCATCATCAATCATAAGTAGGTCAATTCTCCTGGCGGACCGATACTCCCCTTGCGATGCTCCCCTGCATTGTCGAAGGGTTACCCGTTGGCATGATCTGAGCATCTTCTAACACCCGCACTGTAGCTGGTGGAAAACAGACGGCCGGGCTTGAAAGCACGAACTCCTTCCATTCGCTCACTCACATACCTTCTTCTCCTGAAGCTTGTCCTGGAAGAATTTTTTGATCCGGTCACCTCCCAAACTTACATGCGCAGCCTTAATGACCCGGTAATATTTAACCGGAATATCGCTGATCCCGCCATCCCAGTCGCGGAGAATGCCATCCCATGATCGCGCCGGATCATACCATAAACCTTCTCCATACAGGCAACTGCCTGCCGCAAAGTCCACTACCACTGCACCATATTTCTGCAGCGCCCTGGCTACTGCCATCTCACCCGGTAACAAATTAAATGGCGAAAGATCGAGTTTGGGATCCAGCTGAATGACCGATCCTTCAGGGATCCCTCCTTCAAAATTACCATCCGTCCAAACAGCCGGCGGATACACATGTTCCTGATATGCTACATACCGCAGTGCACAACTGAGCTTATGCCTGATCTCTCCCTTCTTCACTTCATCAAACATGATAGTACCGGCAATAATAGGCACTCCGGCAGCCCTTCCCGGACCAAACTGGTGTATGCTCTCCCCGGGCCTGATGTTAAAATCGGCTGTGTCGAAAATCCCTGGCCCGTCAAGGGGATATATCATCCCGGTGTAGGAGCCCCATTTACCGTCTCCTGTCTTTTTCACATAGAACATATCCCAGGCCAGCTGCCTCTCCCGGTCAATAATGGCCACATGCATGTCACCGCCCGGAGAAGGTTCAAGGTTATCCGGGATGGGAACAGGCTTACCTCTGAAAGACGGGCCCTGGTGAAACCTGGTGGAAATTTCTTCTACCACTGCTGTTGGCGTGGTACTGTCTACTTCATAAATGGGAATGGTATAGCTCTTCAGATTGATGCCTAAATTTTCACAGCTTGGATCATTGGCGAGGATGCTCATCCAGTGCTCCGAACGTGAATCCGTTTCTGCATCCTCCGGTATCGGTTGGTTCCAGAAACTGGAGTCGGAAAAAAAGCGATGAGATACTTTGACTGAATCATCAGCTCCGGTCGTACTGCGTTTATTGGTTGACCGGCCACAGGAAAGGCTCAGAAACAAAGCTATGGCTGACATGACAAATATATTTTTCATACTGGTTCTCAGTTTAAATATTACTATATAGGTATCTTTTCAAAATTTTCAGGTTAACATTCACCCTGCATTCATTCAATAACAATTTTATGGTAAACCCTCCGGCCTGAATCTGTTCTGATCCTGACAAAGTAAATTCCTTTCGCCAGTGCTGACAGATGGACTACCTCTTCACCTGAACTGAAAATGACAGGGCGGCCCGAAAGGTCAAAAATGGTTACGTCTGGTTTCTCCCCGGGAAACAGGTTAGAAATGATCAATTCATTCTTAACAGGGTTGGGGCCGACCATAATTTCCCTTCCGTCATTCATATTCTCAATACCTTCAGGAGGACTGACCGTCACCAGGCAACTGTCAGCTATATCTTCATTCTCCACTCCGGCCCTGATCCAGGCTTCACCAGCGGAAAGTGCGGTTGCCAGCCCTGCCTGATCGACAGAAATAACCGATTCATCGGATGAGTACCAGACCACATCCTGATTAGAGGCATTGAGTGGTGTGATCTTCGCTGAAAATTTAACCATAGTTGTTCCCGCAGTCAGAGGTCCGCCGGGACAGTTCCTCAGTTCAAAACTTTCAATGGCAACATAATGAAGCTGCGCAACAGCCATTTTCTGCGTATCAGAACCGACGGTGATCAGGAGGGTGTCACTCCGGTCCTCACCCGTCATGTTAGCTGAGGCATGTATTACCAGCAGGCTGTCTGAAACCAACAGGTTCATCCAGGAGGCTTCGGTGGAAATATTGAAATCACTTGTATTGGTTAGGATGAGCAGTGTATCATTCCCTTCATAATAGGGCAGTTCCGGAGCCCATGGCCGCAGGGTTAAATAGCTGTAGCCAGAAAAATAGCTATACCCCAGATCGTTGCGGCTGCCATCGGGGTCATTAAACGCAGGGTCCGGATTTCCGGCATTGATACCCGGAGCATCTGCTAACAGACGGAAATCATGGCCCGCGGCATTGATGAATCCGGGATCTCCATACAGGCAATCCATGCAGGGCTCTTCCGGTTCCGAACTGAACTGGTTATACCGGAAAACGATGTTATTCGCTTCCGTGTTAATGCCTGCCCTGGGATCGATCTGGTAGCGACGGCTGCCTGCAATAATATTGTTCTCCACCACGATATCCCGGATGTTGCCGTGAAGCCAGAAGCCATCGTTGGCATTGTATACGGTATTATTCCTGAAAATCACATCAGAGGTATATACATCTCCTCCAACATCCGCTGAATTATTCGAAACACCCAGTCCCGACCAGTAAAAATTATAACAAAGATTATGATGAACGTAAATATTCTGCACCACCCTGTAGTCCTCCGACTGGATCTGTACCCCATCGCCACAATCGTGGATGACATTGTTGTATACTTCAATATTATACAGCGAATCGGTCCATGCATCCACATAGATTCCTACCGAGAAAGGATGATTTTCGTGGTTATGAACATAATTATCGTGCACTTTCCCGTATCGTGAAGGACCTTTCACATCGATACCTTCTTTGTCACCATACGATACTTCATTGAACGACACTTCAAAATACTGTGCATCACCGATAGAAAGTCCCTCATGGGGTGCCCCGGTTGAAGTAACAATATTCCCGCTGGCATCCTGCCCCATGCTGAACTGGTTGGGCTTATAGATGGTATTACCGGTGATGAGCAGATATTGACTGTTTTCCCAGGCATTGATACCCGAATCGTAGGTATTAATGATGGTGTTATCCCTGATCTCAATATGGTTACTGTGCCGCACTGTGATTCCGGAATTTCGTGAGTTCCGGATGGTCATTCCTTCAACCCTCACATAATCCACCCCCACCAGCATCAGTGCCCCCTGGTCGCGGGCGTAGGGAGGTCCGGGAGCAGAAAGGTCGAGGACATGGTTGAGGGCATCGATGATCACCGTATCACCCGGCATGGCCATGAAGGTGATCCACGCCATGTCGGTGCCGGAATGTAAAAACGAAATCTCATGGTCGATCTGATATGTACCTCCGAGGATGATGGCAGTGTCACCAGCTTCAATCGTACCTGCGGCCTTTTGAAGACTTTGCCACGGCAGGCTGAGGCTTCCCGGATTCTGGTCGTCACCGCTGGGCGATACAAAGTAGCAATGCGCACCGAAATGAAGATCCTGTCCATTGGCCGTCAGCGAAAAGAATAACAACAGTACCAACGGATAAATGAGTTTCCGCCGCCATCCCAGCCATGGCGAAAATGTAATGGTTTTTTTCATTGACTCGAATTGTATTTGATAAAGAATCGGACATCGGATGCTATTTCCATCCCTGCAAATACCAACATACCCCGGAGACGGGTTTGCCGGTTTTATTCCCGGGTAATCTTCAGAGCCAGCTCACCCTCGGGAATGTCAATTTCGAAGTTAATAAACCCGCCGCTGGCATTGATTTTCGCAGGTTCCGAGTAAACGCCGGTAATAGTATTCAGTGTCCTTACTAAATAATTGCCAACCCCGGTCTTTAATTGCAGTTCAGTATGGGTAGTGCCGATAGCCCTGAGATAAACTGCATACGAGACATTTTTATCCGATAAGACATAGGTGATCAGTCCGGGTGAACGGGTAACACTGGTCCGGTCGGGATGCAGTTTTTCCAGCTCAAAGCCTTTCAGAAAATCACTGAGAATTCTGAGTTGATTCCGCAGGGCTGCACTGCCGCCACCGGGGGCATGGTTTTTCCCCAGTCCGTCTTCATGCCCTACAAAGAATGAATAATCAAGATTGTTGAAAAGTCCGCCGCCACTCAGCATGAACTGCCAGGCCTGCCTCCGGTATACCTGGTCGCCCGGTCCTGCAAATCCCGATTCATCAAAGCCTATGACTTTATTATAGCCATAATTCCATTGGGCGGCTTCAGGCCACGCGTAGTGGAAATTAATGATGGAAACATGCGGATCGACAACCGGGATGGGCGCCTTAAAATTAGTATAATTCTGGGCAATCAGGTGCTTTTGTGGAAGTTTGCTTTCTGCATCCGCAATAGCCGAAGCCAGCCGGGCCTGCCATGCCATGGACGCCGAATCTGCGAAGTCAGCCTTGTAGGACCAGTCGCCGGGATTCAGATCTTCCTTGTTGACGATATTGTATACGGCTACTGCATGATCAGCCCACGGCTCATTCTGTATCTCAAAGAAGAAATTGTCGAAACCGTTCAGTTCCTCAACCATCTTTTTCACAAAACTTAACTGGTAATCCAGCAGTGGCCCGTTATTCAGTGTCTGGGCATCCAGCCTTGAAATTTCCTGGTGAATGTTGACGTTATTGGCCGGATTCTGCGGACAAATCGCCCAGTGGCCGTCGTTGTAAATGGACGAGAAAAGGGAAACCTCCACGATGATGTTGTGATTGGAAGCATCTGTCATAAAATCCTTCAACCGTCTGAAATATGCGGTATTCCATTTCGACAGGTCGTACTTCACATGACCCGAGGGGTCTTTTTCTGTCATCCATGGGGTGATAATGCTATCGGGATATGGTGCAAGGTCGTTATACTGAATGCCGAAACTCTGACCGTAAATTTCAAAATAGGTCCCTGTGAAAATCCGGGTGTAATTCATGCCGTCATTCGCCAGCGTCTGAAGATATTTATGATAATCGAAAGCCAGGTTGATCACTGCTCCGTAGTGTTCGCCCGATGAAACCAGTGCCAGTGTTTTTCCCCTGTAACGGAAATAATGTGGATTTTCCGGATTGAGCTTAACCGGACCGCTTGTTTCGGAATCTGTTTTCGTCAAAGACGGTTTCTGCTGACAAGAAAGGATTTGCGTACAGATTATCAGGAGAAAAATTAATTTTTTCATCTCAGTATTTTATTTAATTGGAGGTGGCCACTTAAATAGTTTTAACAAAAATACAAGAATATTTTACCATTGAAAACGCCGGAGCATTATTAAACATCCCGGTTGCTTCGAACATCTCGCTGCGACATGTACGTATTTAAGAAGTGTCAGACCGTCGGTTTGCGCCGGATATTGGGAAGAACGGAATACTTCCGGCACCAGTTTACATTCAACAGTTCCTAAATAATATGCTTTAATATACAGCAATTTAACATATAAAAAAACCGCAATGAATGTCAACAATTCACTAAATAATTCCTAAATTCAACCCATTCTAACTATAGTAAGAAATTACTGTCAACTCATAAACTACTGACTGAAATGAAATGTAAACCGTTGTTCAGACGAACGTTCTTTTTTGTGCTGCCTGTTTTGCTGTTCACACAGGTCGCCATGATACAGTCTCTTTCGGCGCAGACCATCACCGGGAAAATCACCGATGAAATTGGTCAGTCTCTTCCAGGTGTAAATGTCACTATTGCCGGTACCACTATAGGTACCATCTCGGACATTACGGGGAATTATACTCTCAAAGTCAATAATCTGCAGGATACACTCCGTTTTTCCTTTGTCGGTTACAAGCCGTTGAGTGTCCCCATAGCAGGAAGGGTCATTATTGATACCAAAATGGCCCTGGAGGCCCAGGTTCTGAATGATGTTGTCGTCATCGGATATGGCACGGTCAAAAAGGATGACCTGACCGGATCGGTGGCAGTGATCACCAACGAGGAACTCACCCGCACCCCCATTGCAAACCTTAGTAAAGCCCTTCAGGGACATGCCACGGGCGTTGTGGTCATGGAAAACGGGGCTCCCGGCGGGGATGTCAACTTTCGTGTCAGGGGTGTCGGCTCCATAAATTTTGACCCTTATCCCCTTTTCGTTGTCGACGGTGTAGTAGGTGGAGATATCAACTCCATCTCTCCCCAGGACATTGAATCGGTTTCAGTGCTGAAGGATGCCTCGGCCGCAGCCATTTACGGGGCTAACGGTGCCAACGGCGTCATTATCGTTACCACCAAACGGGGTGGTAACTCCGGTAAAACAAAGGTTTCCTTCTCCGCCTTTACCGGCACGCACCTGCAACCCAGGTATTACAATCTGATGAATGCCGACCAGTACGCTGATTTTTACAACAAAGCGTATGAGCTCAATAACGTCACGCCTCCCACGGCTTATTCAGATGCATTCAGGCAATGGTACTACAAGGGGAACTGGCATGAAGGAACTGACTGGCAGAAGGAGATCCTTCAGAATAATCTGACCCAGAACTACTACCTGAACCTCTCAGATGGCAACGACAGGAGTAATTACAGTATCTCAGCCAACTATTACAGCGAAGATGGTATCCTGATCAATACCTATACCAACCGGTTCAACCTGAGGGCAAACTCAGATTTCAAAATCGGGAAATACATCAAGATTGGCGAAAACATCAGCCTTACACGGCGTAAGACCAGGGACGCTAACCTAAGCGCCTGGGGTATGGCCCTGGAGACCTCCCCGCTTGATGAATGTATATAATAAAAATAATAACGGTGGATTTGAAGGAACGCAGATCGGAGTGGAATATACCGATCCTGAGGGAAATACCACGACAGTCCCCAACACGGGCGGTAATGATAAATTTAACCCCAGAGGTATCGTATCGCTTCCGGAGGACTGGAATTACTCTGATGGATTGCTATCCAATGTGTATGTTGAGATCAAACCGATCAGGGGGGTTACCTTTACGACAATGCCCTCCCTCATTGCCTATTCCAACCATGAGAATAACTGGACCGAACAATACGATATGGGTGTTCGCAGTATAGCCCAGTCCACACTGACTACTAATTATTCTCTCGATAACACCTACGGTCTGAAAAATCAGCTGGATTTCGAAAAAACCCTGGGAGGCCATAGTTTTGTACTTTCAGCTGTTCAGGAACTCAGGTACGGAACCAATAACTCCGTTACTGTGGATGCCGCCGACTTCCCCTACCCTCAGCTGAATGTCATTTCCCAGGCCGTGCCGGCCAATGTGACCACCACCGGTGGTGAAAGCGATTGGAAACAAGCAGCTTACCTGGCCAGGCTGATCTACAACTATAAATCGAAGTACCTGGTCACCATGAGTATCCGTCGCGACGGGAGCTCGAATTTCGGACCCAAAAACCGTTGGGGTACCTTTCCCTCCATTTCCTTTGCCTGGAAAGTCAATGAGGATTTATTACAGAACGTTGAACAAATCAACATGCTAAAGCTGAGGTTCGGTTGGGGACAAACGGGGTACTCCGGGCCCGACGGTTCCAATTACTACGAGACTTTCCTGGCTGAACCCAATCACTTCAGTCCTATTTTTGGCCTGGATCAAACGAGAGCCTATGCAATAAATGAATTATGGACCGCCGGCAATCCTTATGTGAAATGGGAAGCTGCCGACATGCTTAACTTCGGCCTCGACCTCAATGCCTTCAGGAATAAGATTCAGTTCAGTACCGATTACTACATTAAAAATCAGTATGATCTGTTGATGGAAGTACCTATTTCCAGGATCTTCGGTAAGTGGGACGGCGTATCGCCTGATAGAGAATATCGGGAATCTCCGGAACAGCGGTTTTGAATTCGATCTGAAATATTCAAAAATGGAAGGGGCCCTGAACTATAAGCTGTATGGTAACCTTACCACTGTTAAGAATGAAGTGATAAGCATACCTTCCGACATTCTCACTGACAATAATATCACCACTGTCGGGCATGCTATCGGTAGCTTTTATGGCTTTGTAGCAGAAAGGATCATCCAGGAGTCGGACTTCGACGAGAACGGAAAATACCTCTACGCCGTTCCTGTTGAAGGAGTTCCACAACCGGGCGACCTGATGTTCAAGGACCTGAATAACGACGGCATAATCAATGACCTTGACCGTACGATTATCGGAAAATCCATACCTGATTTTACCTACTCTTTCGGTGGCGAGGTGTATTATAAAAACTTTGACTTTTCAATATTTTTCTACGGCATCCAAAATGCCGATGTCTACAATACCCTCAGACGTGACATTGAGAGCTTTGAGGCACAGGACCGCGATCATAACAAATCGGCCGACTGGGCAGCAAACTTCTGGACACCGGAAAATAAATCCACCAAATATGTCAGGGCTGATCAGAACGATATAAACCGGAACACCCGTTTGTCAAGCTGGTGGGTTGAAGATGCTTCTTTCCTCAGGCTGAAGGACGTCCAGCTTGGTTACACCCTTCCCAGGAAGTTGTCAGACCGTGTGGGACTGAGTCGGGTACGGTTCTATGCCAGTGCCATGAACCTTTACACATTCACCAAATATAAGGGATATGACCCCGAGTCACCACTGGTTACATCGGATCCTACGACGCCGGGGGTGGACGCTGCAGTCTATCCTATTCCCAGGACCTTTACCGGCGGAATTCAAATTGATTTTTAATCGCAAACAGAAACACCATGAAACGATATACCACAATTATTTTACTCTTACTTGCCCTGTTCACCTCCTGCACTGATGAATACCTCAACGTGCAAAATAAGGGGGCGCTGACGGTTGATAACTGGTACCTGACAGCCGATGATTTCCAGGCAGCGCTGAATTCATCCTATATCCCAATGGTTGAAATAGGGATGTTTGCTCTTAATATGACCCTGGATTTCGGAACATTTGAAGACCGTACCCTCTTCGAAAGTACAGGCCGGGACCGGCTAACAACGCTGAGTCCATCCAGTGGTGATGTTTCCAGTACCTGGGGAGCACTGTATTTTGGCGTTTACCGAACCTCCAAAATCCTGCAGCAACTCAACGCCAAGGGCGTTGACGGCATCGAGAATATGACACAGGAAAATTTCGACTATATTGCGGCACAGGCCAAAGCCCTGAGAGGCATGTACTACTTTTACCTGACCATCATTTTTGACCGCCCCATCCTGTATGATGAAACAAATATCCCTGATAATTACTCGAAGAATTACGGTAACGCGGAGCAGATAGATCTCTGGAACCAGATTGAAAAAGACTTTACTGAAGCATACCCAAATCTTAAACTCAGGTCTGAACTGGCCGATGCGGAATATGGGAGGATTACCATGGGGCTGCAATGTCTCAACTTGCCAAATCATTATTGTATCAAACATTACTATTATTATGAACGCTTCGGAAAGGGCGGATCAGCCGAAGACAATGCCGACCTTCAGAAAGCCAGGGACCTGTTCAAACAGGTGATGAACTCACATGAGTATGAGCTGATCCTTCCTCAGGCTCCCAAAACCAGAAAAGATTACCTGTATGCCCTTCTCTGTAATTCTTCCTATGTTGACCTGCCATCGGAGAACAATATCTACGATTCGGAGAACAACATTGAATCGGTTTGGGAAGTCCAATATGCTGATGAAGCGCCATACCAGAATAATCCCTGGCTATGTGGCTATTATGGTGGTGGTGCCCTGAATGAACAGTACTTCTCACCTCATGAAACCAGTTACCGGAATCATGAAGCCCACCCGGCCATGTATTATGCCTTCGAAACCGCCGGAGCTCCGGCACCCTTCGACCGTGACCCGAGATGCTATGCCTCACTTTATTTCGACGGCGACCTGATGGATATTGATCCGACTTCATACTATTACAAACCATTTAAAAGCGGCCTTCATTCAAAAAAAGTTGCCCTTGCGAGAGGTCTGAATGTACCGGCAGGAACAGAAAGCCTGGGGATCAAGAAGACCCATTTCCCAACCTACTGGAACGGCCCGATGGCTCCATATAACGACCCCGTCAACAAGCGGGTGATCCGTTATGCTGACGTGCTGCTTATGTACGCCGAGACTATGTACCTTCTGGGCGATGACGGCACCGGCCTCGATGCTCTCAACCAGGTACGCCGCCGTGTGGATATGCCCGATGTGACCGCCCTTACCACCACCGCCATCATCCATGAACGAGATGTGGAACTGGCCTTCGAAGACCACCGCTGGTTCGACCTCGTACGCTGGAGCTTCTCCCCGGTATGGGGCATCGACTGGAGCACCATCGACTGGGGCATCGACGCCAATAATTCCATCAACCCCTTCATCGTTGGCAAAGA
Source organism: uncultured Bacteroidales bacterium (assembly GCA_963764345.1). Classification (GTDB taxonomy): domain Bacteria; phylum Bacteroidota; class Bacteroidia; order Bacteroidales; genus DASQZK01. The sequence goes on from CAVXSF010000013.1 coordinate 74,332, forward strand.
CGAATTCTTCCCGATACCGGTTTCTGAGATTAATGTGAACGGAGGAGCACTGGGGCAGAACCAGGGTTGGTAACAGGAAGTAAGAAGAAAGAAGACAGGAATGTATCCGGAGATGAGGAATCTTTAGCTGATATTCGGTAAAATTCCGGAATTCACAGTTCAATATCACCATAGAGGTAACCCTTGATAGTCATGGTTTTGCCATTGGTTATCAGGGGTTATCGTCTTTTAACCACAGAGTGGTTGCCCAAAAATTATAAGAAAAATTCTTATGATTTCAGAGATCCCTGCGAAGAATAGAAGTGACTTTTAGGAATCAGGAAACTGGTAACCGGCTTCCCCAACAACAATGAAAAGCCACTGCAGGCTTACCTTCCATTACAGGTCAATTCAATTGGTTTAGATGCAGGATACATAAAAACCAGAGTGGCCCTGATAAAAAAATTCAAAAAAAATCCAATAATGATAGCTGAGATTTTGGGAATTATCACATAAAGTGATTGGGTAAAGGAATATAAAATAAAAGACTCTGAAATATGATCCTTAATCTCTTGATGAATCTATGATGGGTGTTTACATGGTGCATGTTTATATGATAATAGTTATCTCAGTGGTGTGCGCGCCTTGGCGCGCTTCCACAAAATATTCTAATCCCCTCACTCCCCTCATCACCCCCCCAACAAAGAAAAAACACTAAACATCATCCACAAATGGCAAACAAATACAAATATCCACCCCTAAGGATGAAAAACTGGGATTACAGGTCACCCATTCCTTATTTCATCACCATCAAAACCAGGAACAGGAAGCCCCTGTTTGGGTACATTGAGAACAAGATCATGAATTTAAATGACCTGGGAAAGTTTGCAGATCAATGCATGAAGGACATCCCCGATATCTTTGAATCTGTTATGGTAACAAATCATATCATCATGCCTGATCATGTGCATGCCATCATCGAATTAACAAGTGCTGTCGATTTCCATGAGCCGAACAGGTTTGGGCCACTTAAAAAAGGATCCTTATCATCCATTATAAACCATTTCAAAGGAAAGGTGACCAAATATGCCAAAGAAAATCAATTTGATTGGGGCTGGCAAACTCTCTATTATGATCGCATTATTAGAGATCCGGCAGCATACAGAAATATCTATGATTATATCAGCAATAATCCAGCTAAATGGAAGGGAAGGAGAGGCAAAGGTTGAAGTCCTTAAGGATTCTTTGTGGTGTATTATTTTTCAATTTGACAGGTTGCTTTGATTGGGAGGGATATTTTTGAATGAATTTTGTACAAATTTCTCTTTCTGTGGCAGCGCGCCAAGGCGCGCCTCCACAATCAGTATTAGTCTCACAATCTTCATTAGTCTCCACAATCTTCATTAGTCTTCACAATCTTCATTAGCCTCCACAATCAGTATTAACTTCTACAATCTTTATAAATCCCTACCTCCTGCACCAAATACAGGTTAAGAAAATTGTCTGATCAGACAGATATCGCCTGATTCCTGTCTGAGCCTGTATGGATGATCCCTCCTAACATTAACCTTTCACCAGCACCTCCCCCGCCGGCATCACAGCAAGCTTATCCACCTTAACCAGCCTGCCCAGCAGCCCTGACAGAAAATCAGATGACACCGGTCCCCAGCCTTCACCATCCACACCATGGAGGTTAAGTACCAGCCATCCGCCCTTTTCTGAGGCCAGGAAATCATTGATTATCTGTTCCGTCCAGGCATCCGAATTATCCGGTCCATGCGACTGGCAAAAGATCCGCACCGGTCCGGGGGATGGCATGGGATTAAGCGCAGTATCGTTGTTGTAGGTCCATCCGCCGGTCCTGACAGCCCGGACCCGTTGCAGAACGAAATCCTCCAGCTCAGGATTAGAGGCATTATAAGGGAAATTGAACACCGCTTTGGAGGTCACAAATCCATCCAGGTTTTTTTCAAAGCTGTCAAGGCATTTTGTGATCAGCTCCTTTGCCTGTTCGGGTGGTATCCCGGTAAGATGAGCATGTTCCCATCCATGGGGCATAATCTCATGACCACGAGCCTTAAGTTTGTTCCAGTCGTCGAAATTTCCCAGAGTATCATCGCTGAATTCGCCGAAATGTCCGGATGCAAGAACATTCAGGCAAGCGTGAAGTCCGGATTTTTCGTGAATATCTGCGATCCTGTAAAAGGATTTCTTAAACCCATCGTCGAAGCTAAGGGTGAGGTAATGAGATTTGTGTTTCCCGATGCTCTTATCCGTTTGTGCCCGGAGGCTTGCTTCAACGGCTAGTGCAGCAGTGCCAAGAATGGTGGTTTTGGTGAACTGGCGGCGGTTCATGAGCGGGTGGTATTGGTTTAAGAGGGAAAATTAGGGAATGCGAGGGGAAATAGCAAGTGGAATGTAATGGATGTTTTATTTTCAGAACATATGCCGGAACGAGTCTCAAAATGTACATGGAAAGTCTTATACCGGCACATTTTATTTTCATTTCTTTCCATAATTTGCAGAGAACCAATGTCATAAAAAGAGCCCCTATGATCACCTCGCAAACAGAACCGCCAGACCTGATCAATAAAAGGAGCTGGCCTGCTAAGACCTGTTTTTCGAGGTCAAGCGCCAAATTACCTACGCTTCGGGGGTTGTAGAAATGCCGGTCAGGAAGAATATTATCGACACCGGTCCCGGCGACGAAGGAAACGATGCATCCTCATTAATATGACTTCCTGTGAGCATTCCTCTTTTTCTTTCGTATGGCTTTGGGCTTTTTAGTTTCCTTGAAATGTCCTTTATTCATGGAATATTCTGACTTTTGCATCAGCATAAAGCCCTGTCTTTGACTGGCATGGCCGGATGTTGCACAGGATGATAGCGGCAGCCCTGTAAAGATCACTATTGCTGCCACCGCAAGCCCGTGTCTAATTCTAAATCGTTTCATGGCGCAAAGTTTTAAGGTTTAAATCTGTAATGCATGTTGTGAGATTTAGTATACGGAAACTTTGGGGATTAGTTGGTATTATACTGTATTATAAGCAGACAAATCCTTTTTGCCGGTTTGAGCATCAGGGTAATAGTATATTTTTTGAAAATTTCCAGATTTAAGATGCGCTATTTGGGGAAGTACATAAGTTGGAGTTTCGTGATTCTTTTTTTCAGTTTCATATTTCCGTTTTTTATCATTATCCAACCCACAAGAAAGGCCGTCATGGTAAGAGGCCTGATCAATATTTACCAGCACGAAGGTTATCTGCCCCTGACGGTTCGTGCAGCAGTATGGTGCTCCCCTCAACGACCTGCTCTTTTAATGGATCGCAAGCGCTTTCATAGGGGAGCTTAAGGGAGAGGCAGTTTGGGAATGATTTTAATAAAAAAGGAAATTATTTCAGATATTCATGCGCGAGGATCAGGAAAATGGCCGAGGACCACGGCAATGATATATCTCTCTGCGACTTTCCTGTTACGGCATCGAAAGTCTCTCCAAAACCATTGATCATACAGTTCCGGCAGAACCGATCAGCAATTTCCCTTGCCAGGGCTTCTTCTCCGTTCGCTCTCAATCCTGAACAAATTATCAATGTTGAGGCTGCCCAAACAGGGCCTCTCCAATAGCCGTCTTCTTTGTATAATGCGCTATGTACATTTTCACTTGCCAATCCTATCTTTGTCAGATTGGATCCTTTGCCCTTCAGGTCCCTGATCATCTTGTCACTGATCTCCTTCGGAAGCCGATCTCCCAGCACAAGTGGAAGGTAGCCCATCAGCGACATGTTGTTTTCATTTATACCGTTATCATCACCACGCCGGGTTACAAACCGCTCACCTGTCCAGAATGTTTTAATCATCCTGTCTAAGAGACGGTCTGCCTTTATCTTCCATTCAGCCGACTCACGTGTCATTCCCTGCCTGAGTGCAAGGTCTGCAAGAAAATCCATTTGGATCACAAGATAGGCGCACAGATCGGGAGCTTCTGCAGGAAATCCCATGTCGAAAACGGTGGCATTATCCCACCCGCTGTCGTTCCCATGGTTATATTGTGGGATACTGTCATGATCGTCGTCCATATAGGTAAACCAGAAATTGGTCCATTTCGTCAAAGCCTGGTAAGCCTCTGCTGTCCGTTCAGGGGTAAGTATTTTAGGGTTCACCCGCTCCATCTCCCTGAGTGTCCAGCCATGAATCGGCGGTTTCAAAAATCCCCACATCATGTTACGGTCAGTAATATAATCGGGAATTCCGCCTGTCTGATCCTGATGGTCGAAAAGATGTATGAAATTATCCCACGCGAAATCGGGTAGATGATACGCTGCCGACATGGCATAGAAGCAATGATCCCATGCCCAGATCGCAATCATGTAGTTTTTTGAGGAGTACATAATGGTCCTTTTAATCTCTCCCCTGGGAGAGACCACACACGACCAGTCGATGTAGGCTGCAAGTGCGCCAGCATCAGTGAGATATCCAGGGACAGAGGGTGAATTCTTCAACCATTCTGAAAAGTTTGTTTTGCTCTTTGCCAAGCACGCTTCGAAACTATCTTCAAAGGAGGAATTCTTCCAACCGATAAAATATTGTTCCAGGGCAATTTCGAAGTTACCTGATGCATCCGGTTCGATAACCACAACCGATTTTACCGGAACACCCGGTTTCCTTTCTGCACGGATCTGATTCCGTGAGCCCTTAATTTGGCCAGTCCCCTTAAGTACGGTAAGTACATAGTGACAATGCCCTCCCATCTGTAAGCGCCATTGGTTATCACGCACGGGAATGTAAAGACTGGCGATATCTTCAAGAATCTGCCGGACAATAAGCGGACCACCATTTCCTTTGATCCGGATCGTATTGGCATCCTGGTAGGTAAGAGAAAAACGACCCGAAGAGGATTGTACATCAATCAATGCACTGTTAGCCGAAAATGTTTGCATCAGCGTGTCCATTTCGAGGGAGAAAATCCTCGAATCGAACCCTAAAAAGTTGCCTGATATATCTCTCAGGTAGAGTAGCTCCCTTCCGTTATTATCAGGTTTCACTGAAAAAGCCATCCATGAACCATAATAAGAGAAGGGGGTCTCCCGGAGATTGATAGCGGGCTGTTGTGCCGTGATCAGGGAAACCGGTAAAACCAGGGCTAGAATAAGGAAACAAATTATTTTTTTCATTAGTTAATTATTTTGATTTTAAAAGCAGTATGGACCCACACATGATTGATTATTCCAAGGTTACGTTTAGCTCCGATGAGCTCGCAGGCTCGGTTGCGTTGTAATCCATCAGGTGTGTCTCATTTTGATTCAATTTAACTGCTTATCCGTTTTAATCAAGTCTGTTTAATCAGCTCATTAAGCGTCTTCAAAAAATATTTTATAAAAGTCGCAGGGATGTGCTTTTATGGTTGTCTTTGTCGCAGGGAATTACCAGGAGGTACATCCCTGTATGAATTGTATCACAAACGCCAGGGACATATTGTTTTTATTGGAACACCATTGCAGCTAAAGGTATACCAGAAATATCGATTCATCATGGTCTTTGTGCTATAAACGTCTCATGGCACGTCTCCACGACAACATAGGAAATGCCCTTATCGAAAAAGTTTTTGTATATTGATTCCCAAAGTCAACACCGCTCCGGCTGTGACGCTCTTTACCGGGACCGGTAGGCAGGAGATGAAAAAAACAATATCTGTATGAATACGCGTGCCTTTCTTGCATTTCTGGCGGGACTGCTGGTTTTCGCATATCAGTTACCGGGACAGGTTGTGGTTTTGCCTGATAATCCCCGGATCGAATATACCGGGAGAGTCGATTTTTCGAACCCGAAGAAGCCGGCGTTCGGATTCTCGGGTGTCGCCATTAACTGTAAATTTTCTGGAAGTTCGGTGAAGGTCAGGTTCAGCTCGGGTACTACAACAAACTACTACTTTTACTCGATCGACGAATCGGAACCGGTCAAGATCCACCTGGCGAAACCAACCACCGACTACTTGCTGTCCAATTCACTTGCCGATACCCTGCACCGGCTCACCCTGGTACGCCTGACGGAAGGCTCACAGGGAACAGATATCTTCGAAGGCATCATCCTGGAAAATGGAGATTCACTGGCCACACTGCCCAAAAAGAACCGGAAAATTATCGAATTCTACGGTAACTCCATCACCTGCGGATACGGGAATGAGACCACCAATACGGCGGACGGCTTCAAACCGGAGCAGGAAAACTTTTATTATACTTATGCCTCAGATGCATCAAGGCTGCTGGATGCCGATTGCATCGGGATCAGCGTTTCGGGGATCGGCATGTACCGCAATTACGGGGGTCCGGTAACCGGCAGTCCGGATAATATGCTTACCCGGTACGACCACATCCTGTTCTACGATAACAATAAAAAATGGGATTTCACCGGTTATACGCCCGATGTGGTATGCATCAACCTGGGAACGAACGATACCAGTACCGGTCTGTTCAACGAGGCGATTTTTGCCGATTCATGTAGATCGTTGCTGGTTAAATTAAGAAACCATTATCCCGATGCCCGGATTGTCTACCTGACGGGGCCCATGATGAATTCAGCCAGTACGAAAAAAATTACAGATGCCGTCCAGGGCATATTCGACGAACTGAATGACCCGAAGCTGAGTATGTTTCATATGTCGGCGCAGACCGGTGAGTTTGGGTTCGGAGGTGACTATCACCCCACGGTGGCACAGCACTGGAAGAATGCCCTGGAACTGGTTAATTACCTGAAAGGCCTTACCGGCTGGCCAACCGCGCCGTACTTCGCAAATGCCCGTGTTGCTGTCGACGGAATGTCGGTGCTGGTTAATGTAACCGAAACGCTGGCTGTTGATCCTACGGTCAGCGGCATGGAAATCCTGGCGGACGGCGTTCCGATAAGGTGTTTATCTGCCCGCTTATCCGGCGTGGATAAACATACATTGATCATAACGCTTTCAAAAAGGATCCGGGAGGGGCAGGATGTACGCATCAGCTATAGAAACGGTGAAATAAGGAGTTATGAGCAGGTCCGGCTTCTTCCTTTCTACGACGAAACAGTGAGTAACCCGGTCATTGAGACTCAAATCGTTTCAGCGGCTGTCAATACCGATGGGAATATAATTTCCTGCCTTTTTAACAAGAGAATTGCGGAGATCCAACCCGACAGTTTTTTACTGCTGGCTGACGGGGATGCAATAAATTCCGTTTCAGCCGTTGCCCTGAACCCGGAAAATGATCATGAAGTCGTGATGGCTGCCGATGAAAAGATCATCGAATACCAAACCATAAACCTGGACCTGTCCGGCGGGGCCGTTACCAGTTCCGACGGCATAATGAATGATGCCGTAGTGGACTTCCCGGTGAGCAACAACTCCATTATCAACAGTGTCCCAGGAGCCAACACTGCCGATACCTTGGTGGTATTTCCCAATCCGGCCGGTGACCGCTTCATGATTACCGGCCGTAAGACCGGGAACATACAGCGGATCGAACTTTACGACGGGACAGGGAGATTGGTGGCAAAGTTCAGGGTTGATCCGGGAGGGAATTATGATATGACAGGACTGGCAAAGGGAATTTATTTTTGCCGGATTTTTTTGAAGGATGAACGAAAGGAATCGGTAACGATGAAGATCGTTAAAAGGTGAGAGCTATTTTATCTTCTGAGACATTACGATGAAAGGGCGGTATTGCTTTATTTGGTTTTCTGTGGTTGGTTTATGGTTAAGGGGGATGTGCACCTGGGAGACAGAACTAACCTTTCTGGTTCAGCCAATCAAAAGATTCCTGGTTCGTTTCCTGCTCAATTCTAAAACAATACGGATCCTTTTTTAAAGAAATCAACATTTTCTTTCTATGGTGAACCGGCTATATAAAGGTTCATAAATTTATTATAACGGCCTCGTGGCCAGTTTGCCGGCAACCGGCCGGTCTGCCTCTGCCAGGTCAAAGTCCGTGAGTCCCCCCGGGCCTGCAAATTTAATTTGATCATGATCACTCAGATGAAATTCACCTGATATATATTCCGCAAAGTAAGCCATCTGCCGTATCGCAAACCTCCCGTAATCATGATTAATTGTAATAAAGTGATTTGGCCAAACCTGTTTCACATCCCGAAAAATTAATTAAATTTATATTCCGGAGTTTACAAACAGGATTTTTTGCCTGCGGGAGATACAACAAGCATGGATTCAGGTAGAGTAAATCACCCACTCTGAAACCCGGGAAACGGGGGTCTTTTTTTAAAACTGAAAATAGTGAAGTTGATTTATTGTGAACAGGAACCTAAATGAGGATGATATAAACCAGTTAGCTGCAAATAACAGGTCTGATACGAAATAATATGTAATTGTGATTATCACAAATAATTAAATAAAAGAGCTTTATGATAAATAAAAAAATATTGACATGCTTAATTAGTATCTTTTTAATAACAGCATCGATTTACTCTCAATCTGAAGAAAACTATGTTAGCATACAAATATCATCTGGTTTATGTGCAAGTTTTTCAAGTTATAATACTGGATATGTAAATACACTTAACAACAACGAAATTTCCATTGCAGGTGGAGGGTTAGGATCATTAAATTTTTCTGTTGGCTATGGATTTAAGAAAAATTTTGAATTATTAGGTTCTATAGGATTTGTTGCAGATGGGCCTGAATTAGATAATGGGACAATTAATTATTTTATTACTGTATATCAGTCATCCTTAAAATATAATCTTTTAAAAAGTGAAAAACATTTCCTTTATGCCGGAGGTGGATTTGCATTTTATTCTAAACCAACTTTATTGATAGATGCTTCACAAGTTCAAGGAGGGGATAAAACAGAGTATTTTTATAAGAGTTCGATTAGCCCTTTGATATGCATGTCTTATCACTACAGGCTATCAAATAGATTAGATTTTTTATTTGATGTAAGTTCATCATTTAATAGATTTGATCTTAAAAGTGCCAAAATAAATAATTCAGATATTGAGATACAAGATTTAAGTTCACAAAAAAAAACAACTTTTTCAAAAATTGGCGCATCAAATATTGAGTTTCAAATTGGATTAGCATTTAATATATAAGATTTGCTTATCGCTATCCACTAATAAATTTACGAATTTTCATTGATTTATCGTAAGCCTTCGGCTAACTGCACCCCCACCAAATAAACCGATAAGTTGATTTTTTATTCCGATACTTGAAGATTCCTTGGAAGCAGATCTTCCCGTTTCTGAACCTAGTAATCAGGGATTTTGGTAAGAACCTTTTTTAGCCAGGCAAAAGGCTCTGCATTGTTGATCTTGCATGTTCCCAGAAAAGAGTAGATCATAGCGGTGTTGGCCTCTTTGCTGCTTTTCCATAATAAAATGCTTTGCAGCAAAGCTGACTTGTTGAAGGTATTATTTCAAGATGTAGTCGGCAGTTGGCTTACCAATCACAAAATTTTAAAAATCTCAAACCACATAAGGCAGATAAGGAAACATAAGGGGAAAGCTATGTGAACTTATGTGTCTTATGTGGTTCAAACAGACCTGCCTTCCCTCTATAATTCCTCTCAGGATCCCGCTCTCTCCAAAAACCAGGTGCCTGTATAAACCACCTCAAACCTGTTCCCGTCAAGGTCTTCTACGATGCTATACGTCGAAAATGTACCCTCTATCCGGCCTGTCTCGGGGTCCAGTTCCCCCTCGTATTCAATATCCGGGTGTTCTTTTTCCTTGTCTACAATATAATTTCCCTTTTCGTCCACTAATAGCAGGCACGGGTATTTCTTTACGAAACTGATGAACACGTCTTCCCTGAACCCGTTTATGGTTACCGGTTCCTTAAAAAAGCCCTTTGTTTCATTTTCAATACAGATCCCTTCAATCGAGAAATCATCATCTTCTTTCAGGTCAGCCGTGAAATCAATGTTTTTTCCTGCCCTGGGGCCGTATTCCGGACCTAAGGTAAATTCACCTTTCCATAGTCCGTTTATTGAAGAATTCATGCTCATATACTGAATATTATTTGGATAATGTCTTAAAAATCCATCAAAAGTAACATGTTTTTTTTTATCTGGCCATATCTACCCCGCCGTGCGCTCCCCCTATGATCTGTACTCTCAGCTAACCCGTTCTGAAATACTTAATTGAACATTTCCTTTGTATGTTCATTTTTTTGCCATTCGTTTCATACATTCACTTCGTGAACATGCTCAATCAGGTAAATAAATACACTTCTCTGCTTCAGCAATCCATTTTAGTAATGACCGGAAATGACTTTTCCCGACTAAAATCCAAATTATTAACATAGAAAATCCATCTCCTCTTTTTAAAATGGTTTTTTCTATCTACCGGAGTCAATTATTCCCTGATCCTGGATCAGGTAATCGATTACCAAACCTGTCAGGGTTAACTGATTCGGAATCTGTTTTCCCGGTCCGTAGTTACCTGCCTGTCTTTCAAAATCCCATACCTATCGATAATATTATTAACAATTTCTCCTGATTTAATCATAAATTGTTACAATCATTAAAATTATTATGCGTTCTGATAATAATTTTATCAATATTATGCATATTATATAAATATTTCATAATTTCGCATACTGTTAATATATTCACAGTATGGAAATGTATTTAAATTTCTCCTGCCTGCATCCCGGGAAAAGCGACAGCTTTAAATAGCCACATTCCTTTTCATCACCAACTAAATAATTATTTCCAATGAAAATTTCATTCCCGTTTTTACTGGTATCAGAATGCCGATGTGCCGGTCTTGTAAAAAACACTGACCCGATTCGTTTCCCATCTTCAGGTCGTACGCAGGTCAGGCGTTTATGGGACAGGTCCGTTTCAGCAGTATGGATCATGACGATTCTAGCCTTCACCAGTTTCAGGCCGGCCTCATCTCAGAGTCTTTTCGATATTTTCGAAGCACGAACTTTTGAGGATACTTCCGGACTGGTGATGCCGTACCGTTTGTTTATCCCGGAAGGTTATGATCCTGCTGTCAGGTATCCGCTGGTGATCCAACTGCATGGGTCGGGTGAACGCGGCACTGATAATAGACTTCAGTTAACCGCAAACTACGTGTTGCTGAAAAGGCTGGTGTCCGATTCAGTGCAGTCGGAGCATCCGTGTTTCGTTATGGCACCTCAGTGTCCTGTCAACGGCAACTGGTCCAGCCTCGGTAACGGGGGGATCCACGGATACCCTGCACAGATGGCACAGGGATTGAGTGTTACCTGGAACATCATTGACCAGATCATCTCCGGCTACTCCATCGACACCACCCGGGTATATATGACCGGTTCATCGATGGGGGGATACGGAGCCTGGGAATCGGGTTACCGGTTCCCCCTCAGGCTTGCCGCCATTCTTCCGGTGTGCGGGGCATCCGACCCTGTTGCGGCCGAACGCCTGCTGAGCACATCGGTATGGGCTTTCCATGGTATTGACGATCCGGTAGTGGGATACACAGGATCATCGTACGTGATCGACCAGCTGAAGATCTACGGTGGAAATCCGAGGTTCACGACATATGAAGGGTATACCCATTTTATCTGGGATATCATGGGAGCCGAACCGGATATTCTCAGCTGGATGTTTAACCAGCGCGCTTGCGACCACCTTAAGCATATCCCGGTGGTGAACGTAAGTGAGCCGGAGTATGCGGAGGTATATAGCGCCGACAATGTAAGGCTTTCCCTTAAGGCCACGGATGACCTCACCGTCGACAGTCTCTACATTACCTATAACAACCGGCAAACAGATACCATTTGCGGCGACACAGCTTCGTTAGTGTACGGACCTCTTGCCGACACTATCCATACCTTTTCCATCCAGGCTGTGGATAATGAAGGTCTGAGGAACAAACCTGTCGTTTGGAAAATTCTACATGGCGACCCGAACACCATCCGGCCATATAACGGCACGCCTTTCTCTCCGCCCGGCACTCTGGAAGCAGAAAATTTCGACTATGGAGGCGAGGGCATTGCATACCATGATGCAGACTTCCGTGTGACAGACAAGACATTCCGCGGGAACGAGGATATTGATCTCGCGGCAATCATGGACGGTGATCCCAACCAGGCGATCGCCTTTGTAGAAAGCGGGGAATGGGTGGAATATACCCTTTTCAATCCCCAGGCCGACACCTTCATCATGTATATCCGGTATGCAACGAATATCGGCCGTACAGCTTCACATGTCGGGATCAACGGGCAAACAGCCATTCCGAAACGCTACGTTCCCTATACAAACGGATGGGGCATATACAAGGAGATGAATTACGGTGAGATATGGATTCCAGGGGGATATCAGACGCTGCGCTTCGTTTTCGATTCCCTGGCTATTAACCTCGACTATTTGAGATTCGTCGCAAAAAGTACGCTGAATAATCGGGCACCTTTCTGTGAACAGCTCCGTCTTTACCCGAACCCGACAACCGACAGATTCAGGATTACGGGCGGTGACGGAGGAGTGCTCGAAATTTATGATGTGCGCGGTACCCTTCTCCTGAGACAACCGGATTACGACGGGAGGGAGATTAATATCCAATCGATGCCAGAAGCGGTGTATGTGATTGTTCTCAGGAGGAAGAACCAGGTGCCCTCCGTATTCCGGCTGGTAAAGACGGGTACAAGTCTCTAAACCGTACTGCTGAATTTTTTCACGGGTTACAGAATAAAGGGACCGGTAAATTCATTGGTCCTGTTTTGAGGTATTATTATACCTTCTATTGGCTATGCAACATCAGGTGGTGGAAAACCGTGATTCGGGATTGAAGGGTGTTGTTTGTAATGCTAGCACTATTTCCATCATTTTAAAAAATAATCATTAAGGTCATCCATGGTTAATCCCATATTCCTAAGTGCATTTTTTACAACAAATACAGGTACAGGATCTATATGTGTTTGGATGATTACAGGCCGCCTTTGATTTTTTCCTGACCAAACTTCATGCCCCCCACGAGTACGTATGCACTTCATTCCATGATGCTCAAGAAACTTACGGAAATGTTTTAATAGAATATTTCTACCGGACATTCATTAATAAGCTGGAAGATCAACAGTTGTCTCAATCTTCTTAAAATCGTGAAAATTGAATATCCTGTTGAAATCTTCATTCGTTTTTAATAACTGTTCCATTGTTGGGGGCGTTGCTCCTTCGCGCAAATTCTTCTTTAATTTCCAGCCGTGGTGTTGCAGATCTTTAGCTAATGTCTTTTTATGTACCGTATAACTTAAATATTCTGATAATACGGTTCGGAATGAATCTTGCGCTTCATCTTCATCGGTGCCGTATCCACTAAGATCTAAAGCGGGACAGTAGGCTATCCAGGATTCATCCTCAGAAAAAATTATAAGAGGTAATCTCAAGGTAACCTTAGCCGGTCCTTCAGCCCAAATACCGCTTATAATTCCGTCTTTTGCCACGTCTTAGAGATGAATACAAATAAAATTAATCAATTCTTTCAATTGTAACATCAAGAGGTTCACAATTATTGTTTCGGGATCCATTTTGTTCCCCCGGAACAAATTTGCAATCTTTTTTTTATTTGAGGGAATTTTCACTGAAAACAAACTGGTTAACGCCTGACTTTTATTGATGAAAATAAATACATCACCATTGATCGGGGAATTTTCCGCACCAGGCCTCAAATTCTGGTTTGAAAAACGGGGTTGATAGCACGGTTACGGTAATGGGGGAAGAGGTTATTTTTAACCGGACATTCCTTTCGAACGTATCTGTTCTGTGTCGCAGGGACGTGCCACCATGTTTTTACCCCTGACATTTTACCGGGAATACAGGAAGAGGCCATCTTTAACCAGACATTCCTCAGTCCAAAGAACTGCAGTCTCAGGTTACCCACCCTATTTTCCATACTTCATCTTCCCCGGTATCACTCCCCGCACACCCCCGGCCGGATCTTCCATGTCACCTTCATATCGCGGGATCACATGTATATGCACGTGAAAAATTGTCTGCCCGGCGGAACGGTTGATATTGATACCCACGTTGTAACCATCAGGATGAAAGCGTTCCTCCAATAAATCCTTCACCTGATCGACCAGCCGCCACAGATCGGCTTTTTCATTTTCAGTTAACCTGAAATAATCGGCTTCATGCCGTTTCGGGATGACCAGGATATGACCCTCAGACACCGGGAATTTATCGTATACCGCGTAGCTTAACTCCGTTTCCAGCACAGGAGTGGAGGTATTCCTGCAAAAAATACAATTTTCCATAATGGCCGGTCTATTTCATATCCCAGGGAAATAACCCTCTTTTAGTAATCAGATAATCACTCATTTCCATGAGTCCCTTGTAGCACGGATCCTCCCAGTTCCTGACATCTAATTTCCTTTCGCCCAGCAGGGCAACCCGTATCTCACTGAAGAACTGCTCCCTGAATTGACTTGCCAGGTTTGCCCATGCATGAATGATCCGGTCTTTGACCTTTGGTTGTTCCAGTATCCCGACTGTCGGAACAGCATCCCTCTTCTTATTGTTTATTGTCTGATGGGCCGGAAGCAGATTCCATAGATCATTATTTCTAAGTGCCACAAAAGGAAAGGCATGATCGATATTGAGGGAATGCTCATGCAACTTCTTTCCTGACCAGACACATTCAAGGTTTTCATTAGCCAGGATATTATGGTAAAAATCCTTTGCCAGTTTAACGTCACGCTCACTCACATCCTTACTGAGAAGACTAATGATATCAGCTGTTTTAAAATCAGCATCCTTCGATAACCCTGAGGTAAACTCAGCCCATTTAAAGATGATGGAATTCGTACCGGACACAAAAGCACCGACATCCTGTAAAACGTGATGAAACTCAACAGGTATGGAAAAGGATCCCATACTCTGAACGATCCATTCAAAGTTCAGTATTGATGCTGATTTTGAACGTATCCCTGAATAAGTATAAATTTCACCACCCTGTTGAATGGCACTCCCGATATAATGCATCGGTTGTTTTACAATGGTATCCTTTAATTTGCGGCACAACTTAAGAACGATCGCCGCCCTGCCAGGATCGTTGATACCTTTCCGAAGGTCATAGATCAATTGTTCCGACAACACACCCTTTGGATAAAGATCAATGACCATCTTCGAATTCTTTCCTGAAGGCAATGGTCCTCTGGTCATTTTCTCCGTATTTCTGGGGCATCTTTTGTGCTAAAAGCGGATAATAATACTCGATCCACTTCAGGACCATCAGGCCCATGGGGTAAGAGACCCGGTTATCTGAGAGGACTTTTTTATAATGCGGAAAATTCTGGATAATATCGATGGTTCCCCTCAGCAGGGCAAACTTGTAGGTGGAATCCTTGCTGTCACGTTCTATGATGCGGGCGAGATCGGTGAGGGTGAAATCGATCATTTCACAGTTAAGCCGTTACATTGATATGAAGTAAGAGTATTTCGAAGATAGTAATTTCTTATTAGATAAAAGAAAAGGCTTGCTTTGAAGATAAAAACAGAATATACTACACCGGACTAAAATTGCCAGATTTACTGCGGGGAATAAAATAACCTTTGATGCAATTGGGATTCCGAATGCAAATTTGGATATGCGTTTTCTCATTAAATCCGGCACCTGGATAAATTTGATCTCCTTCAATGAAAGCCGCCCGAATAGAATCAAATTGTCTTTGTCCAGAATTCTCTATCAAGTTATGCATGTATTCAATTACGGCACAATCGAGATATCTTAACACTCTGTCATTCCCCTTACTTCTTGGATGATTTTTATTCTCAGGCATATCAAGTTTCACCTTCTCGAGGTCACTTTTTAACAACTTATAATAGCGTTTCAAGCTTTCTATACCTGATGAATCCAATAAATCCAGGCAATATCCTAAATCGATAACGGCCCCGATTGATGCAGGTTTTTCAAGGGTACCTGCTTTTTTCTTTTCGTTTGCCCATTGAAGTGCTCTCCACTCATTGTGCTCCCAAAAATACATGCCATGTCCAAGCCAGTCATAATCTTCCTGACTTTTTTTGAATGAATCTGGATTATTAACGAATTTTTCCTGTTCAGAAAGTTCACAACCGTGAAAACCCAGGATAAGATTTGATCTATTTGAGTACAAAATATAATTTAACGATCAGACTGACGGGTAAAAATATCCTTATAAGGCTTTTTAACATTCCCTTTAACAGTGATAATACCGGCACCCTGCAAAGCTTTTTTTGCATCTTCAACAGATCTGGCAGATTTCTCTGCGTCATCTGCAATTTTATTAAGAATTCTAATTTGCTCTTCGCTCATGCAATAAACTATTATATAACTCTGCTAAATTACAAAATAGAAAATTAGAAGCAAAATTGGGAAATCCTATTTTATCATTCTGAAAGTCTAATGGGAGTGAATGTTAAAATCCAGTATGACTGGTATTTGAAACATTAACAGGACTAATAAATTTTGATTAATTAATGATTACCGATAGATTATGCCTGATAACTGATCAATTAATCGGATGCGGGAACCTGGTTACGGCGGAAAATATTATTCAGGAGTTTGATGATGTGTGATGGGTATAATTATTAGTTATCTTTTTTATTTTAAAATATTTTTGGGCACTATTAAAAATATATTCTCCAGGTATTAAGGTGCTAAAGACTTAACAACCTCTCCTGCTCCAATCCTTTTCGATGCTTTTTCAAAATTCGAACAAGATCCTGGACTTCGGGATACAATTGAATGTCGAGATTATTCAACAAATGAATCTGTTTGTCATAAAGACTGGCAAGACCGTATTGCTGTACTAACTGTTCAATGCCTGGTGGAAGAAAATAATGGCACCGGCTTTCAGGCAATCGTGTCCTATATTCTGAAATATAGATCTTAATCCCCGCCGGATCAAAATCACCAAAATGTAAATAGTGGTTCGGAACCGTCTGAAGCCATTTGTTCGGACTTTGACTCAAATAACGCATGATGACAATAAGTTCTTTCTTAGGAAATAATGGCGCCAGTTTTTCAAACTTTACAAAACACTCCGGATTTTCAATGCCCACGATTAATGCTTCATTGCTGATCTTTAACCTGTCAGGCTGATAAACAAACAACGCTGTCCCTTCTGAAACATTTTTTAATATTTCCCCTGAAATGGTTATTTCAGTATCAATTGATTTTATGAAAAACCCCTGCAGACTTTTGTTACGGAAGGTCTTTGTTGACCTGGTTGAAACCAGTGAGCTTTCTCCGTCAGAACTATCAGATCCAAATTCTTTAATGTAGTTTTCAATGGAGAGGATATCATTTTGTATGTTAAGGTAATTCTCTAAAGCCTTCTCATTTGGACAAAAATAAACATACCGCTTCATTCCGGAGACTTGCTTTTGAATAATCCCGTCCTCATAAAATCTCTTTAAAAGACTTTTGGCTGTAATTTCGCCCGGATTTAATTTTTCGCCTCTCTTCAATCGTAACAAACAACGGGCAAAAGATAAAGGCAGGGGTTTAGACTTCATTGCTGATCAGTTTGGTGATCCCTGTTTTGTTTGAAGCGGGATTTTTCCTGAACATATAAATATGCTTGTAATCCTGTTCATTATGCGAATTTGGAGATCCGTTGATTAGATGTATATTTCGTTGGCCGGCAAAGGTTATCAAACCGGTTACATTACTGTCATGCAAAATACCTACCTCATCAATAAGACAATGCAGGGTTGTTTCAGACTTTTGTTTTATCCCGGTATTCTTAAAAATATGCAGCAGGTTAATATAGATCATGGATTTGACCAAAACATCTGTACCATTTGAACCAATATTAGCCAGGCGGCTCACCCAGCTGGTATCATTTTCATTCTCCCGGATTCTGAACTCAAGATCAAAAGCATCTTCCAACTTCAGAACCCTGGTTTTAGCCTGGCCAATCTGATTCAAGAGGTCTTCCAACAGTTTTACTGCTTCATTATTATTCTTATTCGAATGGTCCTGGTTGAATAAATTTATTTCCCCGTAGTTCAGGTTATTTTCCGCCTGAAAACTCCTTATCTTGCGCAATAGCTGTATGATCTTATTTGAACTTTCCTGCAGGCGCAATTCAATGCTTTTTACCACTCCGACAAAATTTGACTTCCTGAAATCTGCATTAATTCGCTGAATAACTTTAAGAACATCATCTTCTTTCTGGAGCAGCTCATTTGTTTCATTAACAATATTTGCCAGCACCATCGCATATTTTCTGGTGACCTCTGTCTTAAATTCAATGATCTTTTGTTCCCGGACAAATTCCTTTAAATTTTCAGCAAAAGCCCGGTATTGACTTCGTCCTGCCAAATTCGTTTCAAAACCCAAACAATTATCGTGATTAAAGAAACCGGAAAATTCAGAGATCTTCTCTGTGAAGGATTTATCTGATTTTTCATATTCCAGGGCCAGGTTATGCAGTTTCTCAATTAATTCATTACAATTCCAGCTTTCTGCCTTATCATGGTGTTCAATAAATCCTTTGAGTTCAATAAATAATTGGTCCTTACTGAAACGCTCATATGAGGAAATCTCATAGCGTAAATCTCCGAGCGTTTGATTAATTATTTCATCATCCTTCTGAAGTTTTACCAGGTCATCCTGCTCATGTTTCATTCGGTTATCATGGAGTTGCTTCAGATGCATCAGGTCGTATTCCAGTTTTTTTCGTTGTTGACGAAATTCATCCAAACGGTCAATATATTCCTCTCGATCCTTATTGTACTCAATAATCAGTTGGTAATTTTCTTGTATTTTTTTAAGTTGTACTTCTATAATATGTAGTTGTTGCTCTAATTTACTGATCTCTGAAGTATCGACCCCCTTTTCTTTCAGTATATAATTGCGCTGTTCTTCCAGAGTCTTAATCAGCTGACTGAAATTTTCATTAATGTTATCCTTTCCGGATTTAATTTTATCCTGCAAATCGGAAATTTGATCTTTAATTCTTTTTTCATTCGTATTTTTTTTGGATTCCAGGTCTTTGAGCAGTTTTTCTTTCCGGCCGGTTAGATCTACGATTAAATCATTTATTTCCTGTGTTTCATTTTTCAACCTGAATTCCTCTTCTTCTATTTTATCCAATTCCTGACGCTTCAACAGCTCAGCTTTTTCATCTAACTCTCTCAGAGTTATCCGGCATTTTTCTAATCCGATGTCCTTTTTATCAAGTTGAAGGGTACAATTATTGATCTCCTGTTTAAAATCAGAAATTTTCTTATTGAATTTCTTCAGGATCTTATCTTTTTCATCCTGTAAAGCCTGAATTCGTGACTCTATAATTCTGTCGGAATCGACCAATTTTTGTTTTAGGGACTTTAATCTTATCTCCAGATCTGATTTTGAAATGATTACCGTTTCAAGTTGTCCGAGTTTAAGGTTGACTCCATAAAAATTATTTCCATCAGAAATTGAAGGCTGTAAATCATTGTGGAACAATAACTCTCTTGAAATCACCTTGCCAACAGACTTTTCCCAGCCCGGGTTATTTTCTTCAAGAAATTCAAAAAGGGATCCGGATAAAGCGTGTAAATCTGATTGCGTTTTCTCAATTTCTTTTTCCAGTCTGTTTTTATCTTGCTTTAATTTATCGATTTCATTATTAGAGATGACTTCTAAAAGTTCTATCTCACGTTTACCTTCTCGAATGGAATTTTCTTTTTGTCCTTCGGCAGTCTTTATTTGAGAGATCAAATCATTTTTCTCCCGGATTAAATCCTGCTGCTTTTGATGTTGTTTTTCTTTATCTTTAAGTAGGAATGGACGCTCATGAATGTTTTCTAAGCTAGATTTAACCTTTATGATTTTTCCGTCGACCTTGTATTTCCTCTGATGAAGTTCTTCCAACCTGCCGTTAAAATCATTTGTAAGCTGTTCTCTTGCCTCATAATAGTCAAAACTATTTTTGGTCAATTCATTTTGTAAGTCTTCTTTATTTTTTATTTGTGAATTTTCAAAATCAAGAACATGCTGTTGACGCTGAATTTCGATGTTTCTCTTATCGGATTGATATTGGTTTTCAAGATCCTGTAATTCTGCCGTAAGTAATCTTAATTGTGATTTAATTTGGGATAGTTCTCTTTCATAATCAGGTTTATTTTGTTCTTCCTGAAGTAGTTGTTGTATCTGCCTAGCAGCATAATCTTTTTCCAGTTTGTTGGCTTTTTCGATATCCCCTTTGACCCGGGACAGATTATCGAGCAACCTGCGTTCGTGTGTATTAAAGTCTTCCCGAATTTTTTCTATTTTATCCAGTTGCTCCTTAATTTGTTCTTTAGCATTTTTCTGTTTTTCCACCAATTCACGCTCCTTTTCCCTTGCCAGATTATAAGATGCACCGACATTCCAGGCCAATTCCTTTTGGTCTTCTTCCGCCTGGACCAATCTTTCATAGAGAGCAACAATATTCTGAGCTTTTGTCTCATGCGTCAGGTATTCCGAAACATCAAGATAATCATTTCTTGCAGTTTCAATATGGTGCATGTTAGTATCCAGATTGATCTCGAAAGATTCATCACTCAGAGAATTGATAATGGTTGTTTTAATAAAGCCCCCATCGAGTGAAGAATTAAGAAAGATATTGGAAATGGTTCTTGGGATATTCTGGTAAGCAGGATTTTGTAAAAGGTGGAAGCGGTTCATGCTCCGGTTGGCACCATAAATGATATCTCGGTATTCGGTAAAATTAAATATATGGCGGTGAACTTTATATCCCTTTTGATTGGCATTTTCAATCACTTCATTTTCCCGCAAAACATGTTGATTATCGACAAATAAGGCCCGATAATATGGCCCGTCAATAAAACGGAATCCTAGGCGGTTTTGCTTTTTATACAACCAGACACAAAATCTACTACTATCCTTGACAACTTCGTAAATTATAGAAGAATCTGCATATTGAAAATAATACTCGTTGAAGGGGCTCTTTTCTTTAGATATACCAAGCTTACGAGCATCAGCATTATAGAAAAACAAAATAGCGCGCAGAAGGGTACTTTTGCCCGTTCCCTGAGTGCCGATAAAATGTATATTTCCGTCCAGAAGAAGTTCGTAAAAATCAACTCCTGCACTATTAATGAGTATAATCCGGTTTAATTGGTTCATCTTAATCTAAATCCTCTGTTTTATTTTTTTCTTCATCCTGAATATTAACAGCCATCACCATTTGCTCCATATAATCCCAGGAATCCAGTATTTTCCATGTTTGGTCCATCTCATTTTCAAGATCAATAAAGCCTTCTTTTTGCATCTCTTTGATAAGATCGCTGAGCATTTCCAGATAATTTTTACCCTGAACGGATCGTTTCTGCAAATCCGTCAATTGTTCCTTCAGTGCAAGATTAAGATCGAGTTGCTTTAATATATCATAGAGCTGAAAACGTGCTCCTCTGCAAAGATCCTTTCTATAGCTGGTAAAAAAAGCCAGAATATCCAACCAGCGTAAAGCCTTTTCAATCTTATTATCAACATTCTGATTGCTTTCATCGGGCCGGGAAAAATAGTAATAGTTATTCCCCGCTTCCAGTTGATACCCGATTTCCCTGAATTTTGTCTCCAGATCCTGGAAATTTTCCTCTACATACCTATAAAGGTGACGCCGTTGCTTATCGATGGCATTTGAACAGATAAAATTTCCTTTACTCAAGATATCAAAAACTTCCGATGTGCGACTGCTGATACTGCTCATAAATACCCCTATTTTCATTTGATATCAATTTTACCGGGCTGACGATCCGTGATCTGATTCGGGTAAATGATTGCGTATTCAAGTTTCTCAAATTTACCATTTTCTGCAATGAAGCGGAAATCTGATTCAAAAAGTGAAGCCATGCGGCAATACAGGCGAATGCGGTCTCGCGTGGGAATTTCCCGGGCGAATTGATGCTGCATCACAAAGGAAAACAGATCCTGATTTTTACCTATAAATATCCTCTTCAAGGAATAAAGATTGATAATATCCTCTATTTCATCTTTGTTGCTTAAGGCTTCTTCTGATAAATCCCCTGCGACATTTTGTGCCAGGAATTTCCTGTTCTTCAATTTTTCCCGGATCTTTAAGACCAGCAACTGTTTTTCCTCATCAAATATTAAATCCTGAAGAGAAAGTCGCGTCCGGAAACCTTCTGTTTTTTTCAGGGGAAGGTCTGGCAGATGTTCCACGACAGTATAAAAATTCGTTTGCTCTTTAAGATAATGCTTATCACGCATCATTTTTAGACGCAATACCTTTTCGACAACCTGTACTCTCTTTTCAATATGATTTAGATACTGAATAATTTGCTGCTGTATTTCAATCAGATTATGAATGCTATCATTCAGCGTGTTCCTCAACTGATGGATGATCAACAACAGTTCAGCATCTGCTGAGGATTTAAAGAACAGATCATCCTGCAATACCCTCTCAACCGCTTTCACAACCCCTTCGAGTGAATCTCTCTGATTCCTGATATTGGTAAGTTTCTCCTTTTTGATCTCAAAATTGGTTTCGGTTTTATAGGTCTCATCTGTGTTACTGCGTAAGGTTCTCACATTTTGCTGTGTAGTTTGCCTTATCCGACGTAAATGTTTCTTAATGTTTGTAAGGTACTTTTCTTTTTTTACAACCTGACTCTCCTTTAAATAATAGGACTGGTTCTTCTTAATTTGATCAAGGTTTTCCTGGATAAAAGCTATATGCACCGTCTCATCAACCTCTAAAAATTCCTCAAAAAATTCCTGCAATCTCGAATCGAGGCTGATCAAAGACTGATTTCGAAAAAGCAGGTCAAAAGCAGCCAGTCTTTCCAGCTTCTCGGTATCGAGATCTACCAATGGTAAAATCAGTTCTTCCTGGATTTGTGTCATCCTCTTATCGAACAAGGCTGAAAATAGTTGCCGGTGCCGATAAAGTTCTCCTATAAGATTTTCTAGCTTCTCAAATTTAGCCATTTGCGCTTAATTCTAGTAATACAAGGTTTAAAATATACTTACATCATCGATTTATATTATTGCCAACACAGAATCCATTTCGGTTATAACATTGTAAAAATAAAAATATTTTATATGTTATCTTGATTTATGTCCTAAGGTCTATAAATAACTTTAGATGAGTTAGAACATCTGTCACGTAAGGACTTGCGAAAAGTGAATAAAAGGAAATATATGCTTATTTACCTGCTTTTGGTTCATGGTTTAATCTATTTTAAAGAGATTTCAAGCAAGTGTATCAAACAGAGCAACTATCATTGAATCCCTTTTTCAATTTAGTCTTATTATTCTTCAAGGTTGATGCTATCCATTTTGTCATTTACCCTCATTGAGTTATAGAATAGTAACCCTTCATAGCCCCTTATCCTTTCAAAACCAAAGGATTTGTAATAATCTTCTAATTTTTTAAAAGCGATCTTTTTATTCGTAGTGAAATGGTTTAATTCAAGTTGTTTTTCCCAATAACTCTGTTCCTGTTTTTGCGGTTCGAACTGCAATGAAAATGCCTGGATAACAAAAAGGGTACCCTTGGCATTAAAATGGAAAACAATATCTTTGATTATTTTTCCGTCTAACTTAAATCCACGGTAACTGGGTAATAATTCAATTCTTTCAAGCAAACAAATTTTACTTCCCAAAATATCATAATTGAAATGTTTTCTAATATCTTCTTTTATATCCTGTTCTTCAAAATTAAATATTTCGGATCCATGCCTAAATGTATATTCATATGAATCAAATATTTCATATAGGTCATATCCATCATTTATAGCATTTTCAACGTAAATAATCTTAAACACAACCTTGCCCGCCAAAAATTTTTTCTGATTTATTCCACTATTAGCGAAAATTTTGATATCAAAATTCCTAACATAACGGTAACCTTCCATAGGTCCGGTGCCTGAAGTGAATTTATAATCGAAGTTGAAAAAGAAGTCTCCTAATTCCGGATTCATAACAACAGATTATTGATTAAGCTACAATCCTTTATTGATAACATATCCGCCAAAATTCAACACGCTATATTAATTGCAATGGTATTTAATACGAGATATAGTATTTATGATAAATTACACATCTCCACAAAATCCCCCTCCGACAATATCCTGAGCGGCACCCCCGTCCCCATCAGTTCTTCTGCTTTCCGGTGCTTAGAACTTTTGGTATAACCCGCAAGCTTCGAAGCATCCTGCGTGCCGACAACCAGGATCGTCGTATTCCTGGTTACGGAATTACCAACATTGCAACCCAGGTCAGCAGCAATTTTTGCAGCTTCTGCTCTGGACAACGCCAATGCACCTGTAAAAACCATGGTCTCGCCAAAGAGCGGTCCCTCAGGATTTCCGTCTAACTTGATGGAAGCTGATGATCCGCCGCCGGAAGCCGAAGCAAAAATTGGTCTTTTGATATGGTGAAACCAGTCATCTATAGTCGAACCGGTTACTTCACATGCGCGACATACCACCATTCCCGCTGCAAAGGCATCTTCAAGGGCATCATGATGCCCAAACCGGATATCGAGGAATTCCGCGATATTGGCCAGTCCATAACCACGATGAGCAAATTCCGTCCATGTACGCCTTACGATCTTCGCCGAGTCAAGCCACAGTGGTTCTAACACTTCAAGTTGGCTTTCCTCGCAAGCCCTGCTTATGGCCACACGGTCGAAAGGCATGTGATGGACCGTGATGCGTCCGGTCAGCTTTTCTTTCAAAATACCATGCAGTCGTCCGAATGTCGGTGCGTCCACAACATCATCTTCTGTAATGCCGTGAATTGAAATATTCATCGGATCAAAATACGACTCGGGATTCACGAGCGTACTCCATTTGTCAACAACTTCCCCCTCGCGGAACTCTGCGATCCCGATCTGGCAAATACTCGAGTAATCAGCATTAGCCGTCTCAACATCCAAAGCCAAAAAATTCATAACGACTGTTTTAATAAATTCATCATCACCTCATCCCCCGTTTTCTCAACCCTTCTCCGCACATACGCCACCAACGTCCCCTCCGGAATTACCCGCAATTGATCATACTTCCTCCCTTTCCCGTTGATCTTCTTCTCCAGCATAACCAGCAGCGGATCCTGCCGGCCGCACTTCAACGCCTCAACCATCGCATCGGGGATAATGACAAAATCGGTCGACAGGTCGATTTCAGCGTTCTCAACCCATCCGCCCAGGTTGCCCACAATCTGACAGACGGCCGGCTCCCGCAGTTTTACTCCGGGAGCAAACCAAACATTGCAGTCGTAAACGGGATTGTACGGTCTCACCATGCAGGAACTCACCGGCAAAATCAGCCAGCGCTTTTTCATCGAGGTGCACATCTTCACGGACTTTTTTCGCTTTTTTCTCCTCCGGTACTTCTGGCAGCAGGGACGGTCTTCGCTTCAAAATCGGCGGGCTGGAATAAAGAAGGGTTTTCCATGAGTCGGGGATAATGTAGATTCGAATTTAGTAAAAAGGTTCGAAATATAGTTATGGGTGAAGCGGAATTTTGAGATGTAAGGCACAAAGGGAGGTAAGCAGCGGGGACAGTATGGAGGATATGGGGAGGTTTGGGAGTGGGGAAGAATTGAATAAGTGAGTGAGTTATGGGGTTATGAGGTTATGAAGTTATGAAGGTGTGAAGGTGTGAAGGTATGAATTGCTTAAGATCGAAACTGCATAACTTCGACTACGGTATTTCAGTTACAATTCACCCCCTCCAGATATTCATTTGATCTCCTTATCTGTCCTGAAATATGTACGTAAAAATTTGAGTGTCTGACAGACGGCATCCTGATCATTTCTGAGTTTTTCCAGCTTCATGTATTCAATATAATATTCCATGTTAAGTGGCTCTCTTTTTAAAAGCTCAATGATCAGCGGGTAAGCCTGATCGAATTTCGAGGCTGACATAAACCGCTTGAATTTACGCAGTAATATATTTGTGCCTTTATAACTTTATGGAATAATTACCCGATCGCCTGCTTACTCAGCTTTGAAAAGCTCCGTAAAGAAACCCGGTATTCCACCATCAAAAGCTTTGAAAAAATTTTCCGCATTTCCGGTAACCGGCACATCGGGCGTAAAACAGGGTGTATCCCTGTCTGTGATAATTGAGTTCTCCCGGGTTATAATGAAATCACGACTATCATAATACTTATTTATATCGTGATGAACCGTATGGATCAATTTTATGGTTTCCTTGCATATTTCAAGGTAGCATGACCTTTTAGTCTGGTGCATCCTGACGGAAATGAATTCTTGCCTGATGCGTCTCCCGTATTTTTCCTTTAAAAAGGGAAGCATCTGCACGGCCTGGTACCGCTGATCCCTGAGTTCATTTATTCCTTTCTCAATCCTCGTGATTTTTTCGTTTGTAATCCTCTCACAGATTTAAGAGGAGGGGTTGTGAACGAAACAATAAAGGAACAAACCCGCCGGGAACTCTCCTCCCGTTCCACCGTAGTGACTTGACCGGCCGGGTTATTCCATTCGTGGTTGCCGGTGCCATAGTCGGACACGATGTCATGGAGCCGGCATTTATTATCCCTTCGCGAAATGCACGAAGAGTGGCTTAGTATTTCTCCAGCTGGTTCTCCACGGGCACCACGGTCTTTTCATGCTCTTCCAGTATCTTCCTGAACTCCGCAATGATCTCCGGATGCTCCGCGGCGATATTGAATTTTTCCGAAGGATCAACACTGACATTATAGAGCAACGGCGGATCCTGCACGGTGGGCGTGCTTTCGATTTTCACTTCCGGATCGGTATAGAGATGGGAGGTCCTGCTCCCGTATTCAAGCTGGGTGATGAAATGAACTTTGTAATCGCCCTTGCGGATGGCATACACTTTCTGGCCGCGGTAGTAAAAAACGGTGTTGCGCGGATCCTTCCCGGTGCCCAGCAGGACAGGTGAGATATCGTAACCGTCGTAAATGCGGTCATCGGGCAGTTTGATATCCGAGAGACTGCAGAAGGTGGGCAGCAGGTCCATGGTCGTTCCGGGATCCATCACCACTTGCGGCTTGATGGTTCCGGGCCACCAGAAAATGGCCGGTTCACGCATGCCGCCTTCGAAGGTGCCGCCTTTCGCTCCCTGCAGCAGGCCGGCAGAGCCTCCGTGCGTTTTGAAGATCTGCCACGGACCGTTATCCGATGTGAAGACAACCAGGGTGTTTTCTGCCAGTCCTTCTTCTTTCAGGGCGTTCAGTATCTGTCCTACCGACCAGTCGATTTCCTCTACCACGTCACCATAGATGCCCGCAACCGATACATCCTTGAATTTCGCCGACCGGAACAACGGGATATGGGGCGATGAATAGGCCAGGTAAATAAGGAACGGCTTACCTTTAGCACTCCGGATCTTATTAATAGCGTATTCGGAATACCGCCGGTTGAGGGTCCGCTGGTCGGCAGGCCGTTCAACAACTGAATCATTAAGCATCAACGGCACATTGTAAGCCTGCCACCGCTCTTCCTTAGCCAATGTAAAATAGTTCGTCGTATCGATCTTGTCCATATCATTGGAATACGGGATACCGTAATAGCTGTCGAAACCGTTGTCGGTGGGCAGATACGGGTGAAAATCTCCCAGGTGCCATTTCCCTATCGCTGTTGTTTGATAACCCTTTCCCTTGAGCAGTTCGGCGATGGTGATCTCACTCTGGGGCAATCCACCTTTTGAATCGGGGAAAAGAACCCTTCGTTTGTCACTGCACATGCCCGAACGGATGGGCAGCCTGCCGGTGATTAATCCTGCACGTGACGGGGTGCATACCGGGGCAGCCACATAAAAAGCGGTCCACTTCTGACCTTCAAAAGCCATCCGGTCCAGGTTTGGTGTTTTGATCCCGGGATTACCATAGACACCGAGATCACCGTATCCCAGGTCGTCGGCAAACAGGATGATATAATTCGGAGGACCGTCCTTTTTTGCCGCGTCAGATTTTTGGGTACACTGTTGAGCCGGCAGTCCGGCAGTCAATATGCCTGTTATGGCAAACAGCCTGGTATAAATGCTTATCATTTTGATTTATTTTATGTCCGTTCGGTTTGATTTATCAATGATTGATTATCTCGTGATTATTTGAAAACAAGAAAGAACGGAACAGCCAGTCAGCACCGTTCGCGGGCATTTATCCCTGCAATGGCCTTACAAAAGTCAGGATATGGGTAAATGTACAAATTTTCCAGAGAAGCGACTTTGATCCTTAGAATAAATTCCCGGAGATGGGGGAAGGGAGTAAGTGAGGAAGTAAGTGAGTTATGAAGTTATGGAGTGCGTAAATACCGACAGCTGACAGCAAAATAAGCTCTGTGTTAAACCTCTTAATCGGCCCCGATTTTTATTATCTGGGTCCACAGAGCCGAATCCCGATATCATCATCGGGAGCAAGACGTAACACAAAAAAAAGATCAGTGTGGTAGTGTAAAGAATTTTGTGTAAAGCTGGTGGCTGCGTCAAGGTTTAAAAAATCCGGAGCCATAAAAAGCTCAAAGATTTATCATTGACAGCTTTCAAAATAGCAGGAAAGGATGGATGATTGATGATATTGTACCGGGAGACAGTGGGGAAGGAATTGAAACGTTTGTCTCAAATTCTTTCCGGTCTGTTGTATACCCGAATCCGTCGGATGATCAGGTTGAAATTGATTTTTCAAATCCGGGACATCCGGAACGTGTTATTGAAATATATAATCTGCCGGGAAGACGGGTATACAAATCAACCGTTGACAATGGAATTATAAAATTAACCAAAAATGACGCCGGAGGAGAAGGATCATATATTTACAAAATAGAACAAGGACAACACTCGTTTGGTAAGTTCATATTCAAATAGCCGGGGGATTTAGTGAGCGACAGAAGCCACCGGAATATTGACTATTTTGAAGTTTAATATTTTTTATTTCATTGAAAATCACCAATGAATTAGTTCCGGAAACGCTAACGATAAATGATCTTTTTAGTTCGAACGAACAAAATAGTTATGGCACTTGTTTAAATGCGTCTGACAGGACAAAAATGGTTCTAGATGCCATGTTAGAAATTAGGTGTATTTGAAAAGTCGAATGAAGTGCAAATTAAAACTAAATGTCATGCCTAAGTATGTAATAGAAAGAGAAATCCCGGGAGTAGGAAAATTTACAGCTGAACAATTGAAAGCAATTTCACAAACTTCTTGCGGGGTAATAGAAAAAATGGGCCCTCAGATTCAGTGGGTTCATAGCTATGTCACAAATGACAAAATCTATTGCGTTTACAATGCACCAAACGAAGAAATGATTCGTGAACATGCAAAACAAGGTGGATTTCCTGCAAATTCAGTCAGTAGGGTTTCAGCAATCATAGATCCTGTAACTGCTGAATAATTGTTAGTCAAAAAATCATTGGAATCCGGTGAACCCAAATGGTGTTGCAATTTCAATTGTACCCGGCTAATACTTCACCATCCGAGTAACCTTATCCCAATAGGTAAACCCTTTTTTGACAGGGGCCTCAAGTAAAACATACCCAGATTATATTCTCCGCATATTGCTTCCTGGTGCCTGATCCTGATAATATTATAATCTTGTGTAATTAAACAGACACCTTTCTTACCGGTTTACTGAACCCAAACTTTAACTTTTGCGCCCGGGACCGAAATCACCTTTTATTAAGTGGACTTCGATATCGGCAGTATGGCTATTGTTCAGAGGTTGCTGCAAAACTTCATTTGAAGATTCAATTTAAGATTTTTCCGTGAATCACCCGGTGATCCTGCCAATAAATTCCGGGGTTAAGTATCCGGATGAATTCCCTGATGAAGTGTGTAATCCTTCCAAAGATCATGTTATCGTCTTTCCAAATCCTGCCAGCGACAGGATCACCATCAGGTTTCCGGAAGATTTCAATGCAGAATTTGACAGTTCAATGACATTAACGTCGGCATAAGGAATCAGTACTCATTGCCGGTAAAAAACTGAATCGATACATTGCCCGTATCCGGCAAAAATGCCATAGCCATTATTGATATTCGAAAAAACGGAAACGGGTTCAACAAACAATGAAAAATCAATAGCAAAACTTTGGTCAGCATATGACTTAGCATATAAATAATATTCTTCGCTTATGGTACAAAGATTTATATAGGCCATTAAATTATTAAAAGACGCCGGATCGGTACCGCCAATTTTCTGCGCAAAATAGATGTCTCTCTCAATGGTGTCGCCTTCCATTAATTCATCGGAAAAAAACAATTTACCCGTATACGGTACGATAATACCCTGACCCTGGCCAAAGTCCCGTACCTTACCATATGTTTTAACAGAATCTACAATAGTACTGTCGATATCATATTCGTAACGCGTGCCCGCCCATACCATGTATAACAAATAATAATTGGCGGTATTTTCAATATCCTGAAATTTTAACCTTATGTGCCTGACCAGCTTACCTGAAATTTTATCCACATATGAAGAAGTATCTACTGAGAAATGCTTTACATTCACAGGTATTCGCGAAACATCTGTTGTAGCCGTTGACAGTCCCGGGACTTCCACTTTCAGTTTATAAGGTATGCTAATTCCAGGAATGATCTTATCAGAAACATAGTCGCCCCCGATAAGCCATCTTAGTGTGTCGAGGAAAATATCATCATCGTAGAGCAATACACAGGCATTATCGATGAAATCAACAGTGTCTCCATCAGTAGATGGCTGGTCTGAAGAAATATTTACATGAAGATATTCTTCGTTATTGAAAAAGCTATTGATCACTATTTTTTTCTCTTTCTGCGATAATTTAATATCAATTTCTTTTTCGCAGGACGAAATCAGAAACAGGCAAGCCATCAGAAACAGAATAGTTCTCATCCTTAAAATTTAAAACTGTACGTGAAATATGGTATTATCTGGTATAAACTTATTTGGTACAGGGCTTTTTTATTTGCGAACAGCCCGGAATCGTCCCAATAGATCCAAAGGGCATTTTTTCTGTTGTACACATTATAGGCACCAAAACTCCAGGTCCTGGTAATTCTTCTTTTTCTCTTTATGAAAATTGATTCCGATATCCATTCTGTGATAATCGGGCATCCTGTAATTATTCCTTCTTCCGTAAACCTGGATATGAGGTTTTTGAAAGCCCCGGAGACCTTCTTCAAGCGCAAAATTTGAAATGTACTTTTCCGTCGACAAACTTATGGCATTACCTGTTCCAAAAACCCAGGTTCCGCTCAAATCAATCCTGTCGTTAAATTTATGCATCACCACTAAGCTGATATCATTTCTCCGGTCGTATTTGTAAGGAAACTTCTGGTTAAAACTGATCCCGTTAAATTTACGCCAGGAGTGTGACCATGTGTATGCCAGCCACCCTGTAGTTTTTCCTGTATTTTTCCTTGCCATAAACTCAATGCCATATGCCCATCCTTTTCCCTGCACTATATCTTCTAAAAAATTGGTGTTGGGGTATGCCCCCTCCTTAAATGCTTTTACATTTTTCATGTTTTTATAGAAGCCTTCCACTCCAAAACTATAGGCGTTTGATGGCTGATAGTCCATCCCAAAAGAATAATTCCAGGACTCCACAGGTTTGAGGGAATCTGTGGAGGGTACCCATAAATCGATGGGTAAAGAAATACTTGAATAGGAATTGGTCTGCAGGTATTGCACCATCTTGGAAACTGAAGCTTTAAAAGCAAAGTTTGCCCGGGGAGAATATTTTGCTGAAATACGGGGCTCCAAATGAGAATAATATTTTCTTTCCGGTTCGGAATAAGGAATAATGAAATCCAATATTAGCATCTACTTTTTGGCCAATGCTTATATCATCTTCAAAATACAAAAAAGCTTCGTGGCCGGTAATACGGACCGTGTTTGAGGTATCCCTGCCCGGATCATTTTTTTGCGTGAAAGAAGAGGGCACAAAAGAATGGTGATAATAACCTGTGCCAAATTTTATTATATGATTATGATTTGGGAAATAATCAAAATCTACCTTACCACTCAGGTCATAGATCCCGTTCAGAAACTCCAGTGAGTTATTGGTTACATCCTTGTTTGCCCCAATATATTCAGTGGCTTTGTTTTCATTTTTTAACGAAAAACGATAATTTGAATAGGATATGGTTGTGTTGGTAAACAGCTTATTGTTCACCACGTAATTCCATCGTAAATTGGTCGTAATATTACCCCATTTCAGCTCATAAAGAGTATTAACCCTGGCACTATCCTCACTCATTGCCTGAGTGTAATGAAAAACATCATTTCCCAAATATGAACTTAGAAAAAGTCTGCTTTTATCAGAAAACCGGTGGTTTATTTTCATATTCAAATCGTAGAAGTAATAACCATATTCACTTGTCAGGCCATCTCTTCTGGTGGTTAGAAATGGCCTGGCCAGCAGATCAAGATATGTCCGTCGCCCGGAGATAATAAAAGATGTGTTTTCGTTTTTTATGGGTCCTTCAAAAGTAAATTTAGAAGAGATCAGCCCGATTGAGCCTTCACCTTTAAATTCTTTATTGTTCCCTTCTTTCATGTTAATGTCTATAACAGACGAAGCCCTGCCTCCGTACCTTGCCGGAAAACCGCTTTTATACAAAGTGACATCTTTAATGGCATTAGAATTAAACACTGAGAAAAACCCAAAAAGGTGGTTTACATTGTACACCGGCACACCATCCAGAATAATCAGGTTTTGATCTGCGCCTCCGCCCCTGACAACCAAACCACTTGAACCTTCGGTACCCGACTGCACGCCAGGCAATAACTGTAATGACTTAAGCACGTCTACCTCGCCAAGAAGCGCCGGTATTTGATTTACTTCCTTTGATGTGACCTTTATTACACTAAGCTGCGACCTCGTATTGTACTCCCTTTTTTTAGCTTCAATTTTCACCTCTTCTATTTCTGCAGAAGGAACAAGTTTTATAAGCACAATTGTGTCAGATTTAAGATCAATATCCTGCTCATACTGCTTATAGCCAACATAGGATGCCACCAGGTGAACAGGACCTTCTGTCAATGTTAAACTATAAAAACCATACTTATTTGATATTGTGCCAATAAGGTTGTGTTCATTATAAACACTTGCCCCTAATAACTTTTCACCACTTGAGTTATCTTCAACATAACCACTTATGGTATACCTGACTTTTGGTTTCTGTGGCGTAAGGATTACTAAATCGTTGTATATAGTATACTCGATTTGAGCTTCCTCACCTAGCTTTCTCAGAATTTCATGCAGGGATAAATTTGTGCTTTTAAAAATCACAGATTGCTTCAGAGGTAAATTTTTATCATTGTACGAAAAGTTTACAGCATACTTGTTATGCAGCTCATTAAGCAATTGGTCGATGGTTAAAACATGATTTGAAATCTGGATTCTTTTCTCCATATTAATTTCCTGGGCAATTAGAACAGGACCCATAAATACCTTGATAAAGAATATAGCATAGAATACTAACATATAACCGCCAATTTATCAGCTCTCTTATTGAAATATTCATATGCCTTTTCTTAGAATTGATATTTTCTGTTTGAAGCGTTCAACACCTTATCACTTTCCCAGGGTTAAAATGACAGCAGTGTCAGAATATTGATATTGAATATTTAATGTTAGTTTCATAATATCCAGGACCTCTCCCAGCTTTTTATTGTCATAATTGGCCGTGAGATTAATTGGCTTTAACGCTTCGCTGCCTAAATAAACTTTTGTTTTATAATGTTTGCTGAGTATTTTACAAACCTCTTCAAGGGGCGTTTTACTAAATGAGAGTTTCCCGGTTTTCCACGCCAGGAAATTTATATTCCGGTTCAGTTGTTTCTCCACACCCTGGTTATATTCTGAAAATAAACCTATCTCTCCTTTTTTAAGTACTACCCTTTTGTTTTTGTTTTCAATGCCGGATAAAGCAACAATTCCTGTAACAACAGTTACCTGGACATCACCCGACGGTTCGGATTTAACATTAAAAGATGTCCCCAATACTTTTGTTACTGAATTTCCTGCGTGGACAATAAATGGTTTTCTTCTATTATGTTCCACCTCAAAAAAGGCCTCACCCTCTAAATACACTTCCCTGGCTTTTGCATTGAACTCCTTCGGATATCGGATATCCGAAGCTACATTGAGCCATAACACCGTACCATCATTCAGTTGCACTTTCCGAACATTGTCACTTAGGTTTTTCACTTCCTGCCACCCGGTTTTCGTCATTAGAACTTTAGCGTACAGTTGGTAGACAATAAAACCAAATGAGAGTGCAAGAACAAGAATTGCCGCAATTCGCTGAAATCTGGTGGTCAGTATTTTTAGTTTCTGTTTATTATTTCCGGTATGATTCCTGGTTTCCGGATTTACCCGCATCCATGCTTTTTCAAAATCAGGATCTTCACTATTATGAACACCTGCTTTTTCCCAGACATATTTTATCCTTTTAAATTCGTCCTTGTTTTTTTCAATCCACTTCTCTACTTCGCCCTTATCATAGTCTTTGTCATTATGATTCAGGAAAGCAATTATCTTGTCTTTGTCCATTTTAATTGATTTTAAGGGAAAAATAGACCCTTACTATATATGACAGGATTTTTTCTTTGGAGGGGGATGACCGGGATAAATATTTTTCAGGTCATTGGTCAAAGGAGAATTCAAACTATGGATTAATTACAATGGTATCTGATCCCAATGTTTGTTAAGAAAGGTCTTAATCTTTTTTATCGCTTCACTTATCTGAGACTTAACGGTTTCTTTTGATACATCCAAAGCGTCAGCTATTTCCTGGTATGTCATTTCTGAATTTCTTGATAAATGGAACATTTCTTTGCACCTGGGAGGAAGGGATGAAACGGCCTTTTGAATCAAATTATCAAGTTCTTCCAATTCAAGTGGCTGATCAGTAATTAATATATGGTTTTCACTGTCCGCACTGTCAAAATTTACAAAATTGATGTTGTTGATCTTGCTTTTCAGGTAGTTTATTGATCTGTTTTTTACCGATGTAAATAAATACGATTTTATTGATTTTTCAATAATCAAAACATCCCTGTTCTCCCATAAGGCAATAAAAACATCCTGCACAACTTCTTCGGCAACTTCTCTGTTCTCAAGGAATTTACGGGCAAAAAAATACAGATCTCCATAGTATAGCTCAAATAAGTGTTTATAAGCCTCTACATTGTCATTCCTTATCTGGGACAGTAAATGTTTATCTGTTGTCTGCATAAATCGATTTAAGCTTCAAGGCTTTTTTATTAATGCATTGTCCGGAAAGCTCAAAAAATCTGAATCAGCAATATCAGCCAAAGCCTTGTTTTCAAAATATATTCAAAAGAATTCCCGTGGCTCTGCAGTTTTTATAATTGTCAATTCTTCCAAATATAGCACTTTCAGCAGTATGATTTATGACCGGGTGTTATGCGCAGATGCAGAAAAAATCGGTATCTGCATTTTTTCCGTTGTTACAAATCTTATACGTACATAACGTTTTTCACCTTGCATTAAACAGAAAACGTAAAAAAATTGGTTTAAAGCGCTATTCAAACACAGTTTTTTAATAACTTACCTATCAGATAATCAATTCCATACAACCATGACTAAAAGCTCAATAATTCAGGCCCTGGTTTTTATTGTTGCTCCTTGCTTTCTGCCCGCCTGCGAGGATAGTGAAACAGATAAAAACTCAGCACCCACTGCTAATATTCATTCTCCCACAGATGGCGCAGTTTTTCAGGCTTCGTCAAACATTCTTTTTCTGGGTTTTGGAAACGATGCAGAAGATGGTTATATAGATGGAAACGCGCTAACATGGACTTCCAGCATTGACGGAACTATAGGAACAGACACTTTGTGTTATGCAAGCCTGTCGGTAGGTGAACATGTCATTGTTTTAACAGCCACAGATAACGATCAGGCTACCGGCAAAGACTCTGTCGTATTACAATAGAACCAGGGGGTGTCGGTAACTATGACCTTTCAGGAAACTGGAATTACGTCACCTCAGAAAACTGGGTTAGTGGTGTATGCCCGGCAGGGACAGATGCAAGCGGCACCCTAACTATTACACAGGCAGATAGTACCGCCACCATGGTAATAAACTCGGGGATGGTTTGTGACCCGGCTTCATTGTGCAGTTATGTTGGTACCGTGGATGGAAATGTATATACATTCACCAACTCGGCCGTAGTGGATGATGAAGGTGGAGAGGCTTCTAATACTATTGTACTAACAGTTACATCTGCTACAGCGGCTGCAGGCAATGATATCTCCAGCTATATACTCAATGATTTTTCCTGTTCCTGGGGATTTAATATTTCTTTGACGAAAGAATTCAAGATACAAACCGGACAGATCCTCAATGATTAAAATCCAAAGGAGCATATGAAACCCACATAATGGATGACAAAAGGGAAGGAGATTACTTCAAGCCGTATTAAAGGTTTATTTACCAAGGCCTGTTGCCGTCATGAGAACCTTTGTTTTGACCGGTTTTTTTTTCTTAACCCTGGCGATGCCGTGCCGTTTTTCCGGACAGGTCACCATCAGTAGCAGGTAAACCGCAAGGATCCCACCCATCCTCAAAACGGCAAATCCTCCCACCCCTCATCATCTTCCGTAATCTCCGCCTCTTCCAGGTCATACCACCCCGACAACTGCAGCGCACATCGCTCTTCGGTGGTGCCATGGGTATCCCACCACTTTGCCAGGGAAACACGAACGGTGGTGCCGGCCCCGATCTCTTCCACAGCCTCCGCGCAACCTTTATAAGGCAGTTCGCGAAAACCACTTCCATTTGGGTACAGATATCTGGTGGATTTAAACTTCTCGCCGTCATTTTTTTGTCCGGTCAGGACCTGCCTTTTTAACGGCATGTCCGGAACCCAGAAACCAACGCTGTGGGCAGGGATTCTGGTGGCTTCGCTGATATAGCCGGCACCACCGGCGGTCCAGTTCAGGAAGCCGTCGAAAAGCACATCCGTACTTCCCCGCCACAACGGAACGCCCAGTTCTTCGAGCACACATGTAATTGGACAGGCATCACCCGTATAAGACTGACTCAGCACAATCACATCCTCTACATGTGGCGGCCTGGCATCAGGCACTGGAACGAAGGAGATATCCCATATCTCCCCTACCTCAAATTCAGTGTCGGGGTACTGGTACCAGCCACCAGGATTCAACAGCCGGACGTACTGCCTGGTTCTCATTACGATGCCCCCAACGCAGAGGTATTGGAGGCCGTAATGCGTTTTGGATAAAATAAGGACCTGCATTTTAAAGGTGTTTTATGTTGAAACCATTCTTTACAAGTTCATCCGCTACAAGTGACCGGTGACAGGCTTCCGGCCTCTCTTCCACGCAAAAGAACACTACGCGGCTTGCACCGCTGTTTTCCAGGGTTTGAATGAATGGTTTAACATCGAAGTGCTTCAGGATCTGTTTCCTGTAAGCATTCTTAAAAGCCCGGTTCAGGGTTTTCCGGACAGTATTTTGTTCCCGGTTCTGCAGGTCGGCAGCCTTCTGGAGCGCCCGTATATCGGGTGTTGGGGCAAGAGCCCGGATATAACGGTAATCGATACCCATCTCTTTCAGCCTTTCCTGCAACCGCCGACTGTTGACAAAGGCGTACCGTTGCCCTCTTACACCCCGGCGTTGACGGATATCGCAGAACGTGTCAATGTCATTCTCAGCAAGCTTATTAAAAAATTCCCGCTCACCGGTATTGAATACACCGATGGTGAAGAACTCCATGATCAGTGCGGATTCCGTGAGGTGAAATCCGTTTCATTGCCAAACAGGTCGGTTGTGCCATACCCGCCTGTCAGCTCATTCATCACGGTTTCCTGTGACTTTACCTTGTTTTCCCCGACGATATGGTTGACAGAGACTCCCAGCTTCAGCAATTCCTGACCAATCAGTTTGCTGCGGTGACACTCGTGGGGTTTGGATTCGCTGCACATCACAGCCAACAGAATCTGTTTCTCATTCGCCGTAACCAGTCTGTTCAGTCCTTCTTTAAAACCCGCTTTCTCCCTGATCCGGTCGTATACCACCTTTCCTTCTTCATCATAACAGCTCCTGTCATCGGGCATGCCTCCGAGCACGTCACCAGCGAAAACGTATCTGAACCCGTTTTTCTCCATCAGGATCTCCAGGTCAGCCTTGTTAAATGCCGGGTTCCATTTCGAATATGGCCTGGACCTGACATCCATCAGAAAGGTAATGCCAAACGACCTTAGTTCGCTCAGAAAATCACCGGTTGATTTATTACCGTGACCTATGGAATAAATGGTTGATGTTGACATGATCCAAATGTATGAAAATTAATGCGTCATATTCTTAGAAGAGACAAGGCATGCCTTGTCACTTCCCAACCATTGACGGGGGAATTTTTCAAATTCCTGTTTGGTTCATCGATACACGTTACTATATTCTTTTCCCGTCTTCTCTCCCCTTAATGTCATTTCCCCCCAAATATCAGCGTCTGTTTTTCAATTTTTTTTAAAAACTTTTAGGACAGCCGGAAAGGCTTGATATTCCCCGGGTTCGGAATGTCATCGTTCTGTAGGACAGGGTTTGGACGGATCAGTGGTTCGTAGTGTCACCGGATAAATTCTCCGGATCGATCTCCAGTATACGGCAAATCCTGTCCGCAACCGGATACACCGGCAGGTAAAAAAGCAGGAACACCACCATGTAGAGGATAAATATCCTGTTGGAGGTAACCATAAACCCTATGGCCGAAAGCATGGCTACCCCCTCGATAAAGGCAATGCGCAGGATCAGGGCCGACTGGTAAGCCGCCAGCCTGTCCCTGAAACTTTTCAACTTTATGACAGCCCCAATCTGTCGCTTATATATGATATAACCGGCAGAAATGGCAATGGCACCCAGTACCAGGATAACGTAATTCAGCACCATATCCAGATTATCATGCGATACCGGATTACCTTTTGCCATCCTGTAAATTGCTACCAGGACTAACATAACAGGCCCGAGAAGGGTGGCGAAATAGATGATCTTTAGGGTCCGGATATAGATTTTCATAACAAAAATGATTTAACGGGTTTCCGGATGTAATAGGCAGAATCCGCCACGTGACCAATTAGCAACAGATCATCCCTGCTGATACGGAACCTTTGAGACGTTCACATCCCATCTCGGGCGTTTCCCGGTCCTCTGCAATGTAGTCTGCCATCTCCGGTTTAATTCCCCTAAGGTAACATTTTCATGAAAAACCGGGTCAAGGTCAGGAAAATTGTATACGACCTTTTTAGGATAGTTGAAAAAACAGATTATAAATCCCGGCCCCGAACCTGACTTCAGGGTGGTGTAACTCCGGCCTACCCCCGACGGGGTTGGTGGACGACGGCTGCATAGGGGATATTGGCAATGAAAAAAACCGGATAGTATCTGTTTGATATGTACCGGACAGGAAAAGAATCCGGAAAGGATGTGTGAACATGATCAGTAAAACAATCCGCGGGCAGTTCATTCCTCATCTTTCTCAACCTTCCACCGTTGGACCTCTACATCCCGGCCATCTTTGCGCCACTGAGTAATCTTCCGGTTTGCCAGGGCCATGGCGGCAGCTTCCGGTTCCTTATAGTAATACAGCACATCGCCGCTTTGGAGCAGTCCGTTAACGAATATCACGCAGTACCAGATATTCCCGTCGATACTGCCATATCCTTTGCCCTTACCCAGTTTGGATCTGATTTCCATGCATATCTTTTCGCCCCCGATCAGGCAGTTCACCTGCATTACTGCTGACTGCCCAGAGGTACCGCAAGGCTGGCTTTGCTTTTTTGGTTTATGTTTCCCGGCTTGTTCTTCCATGACGTTGGATCTTTGGGATTAAACTCATGTCGAGGTTTTGCTTCGTACTGTGTGCTGTATCTTAGACTCAATTGAGAATGAAATGGTTGCATGGAGGAAGAGCTAAGGCAAAGGAAATATCAGGAGAACGGATGCAGGAAGAGGGCGATGAGGAAACCGGGCACGGGAGGGGTTATTTAAGAAATGACCCGCCGTCCAACACAATGCTGTCTGACCTCTGTCCTTCGCCCGGGACCAGGTTGAGTCGGGGCAAAGTAAAGGGCTTCGTTATTCTTAGGATGTCTTTTCTTGAAAAGGGGCCCTCCCCCGCCTTCCAAACCGTCCGCCCTTAATAGCAAACACCCCCAAAATCTCAGCGTCCCCATTTCAACTTTTTGACGAAAAGTTATCAACTACTCCAAAATCATGAAGAGCATTTTGATGAATGATTGAATTTTCTGTGAATAATTTTTGATGACTGCAATAATATTTCAGTGAAAATGCGTATGGGGATGGGAAGAAGAGAAGAAGTGATGAGGTTAAGAAGTGAAGAGGGGGAAAAAGGAATAATCCATGTAATTGTGTCCCCCGAACCGCGGAGCGGTAACCCATGCATAGCCACGGTTTTGCCCGTGGTGGGAATGACCGGTGAACGGAGAACGAAGCAGGGACGAAAAGGAAAAAAGAATAATCCCCGGTAATCGTCCCCCGAACCGCGGAGCGGTAACCCATGCATAGCCACGGTTTTGCCCGTGGTGGGAATGACCGGTGAACGGAGAACGAAGCAGGGACGAAAAGAAAAAAGAATGATCCCCGGTAATCGTCCCCCGAACCGTGGAGCGGTAACCCATGCATAGCCACGGTTTTGCCCGTGGTGGGAATGACCGGAATTTCTGCGTTACAATGAGGTGTTTCGTCATTATTCCCGGCAATCCAGGAAACAAGTCGAGGAAAATTACATCCATGGTTATAAGCTCGAAAGGTTCCTATACAAAAAAGGACTGAAATATTCTTGCAGTGAGAAAAAAAAATGATGATTTCATCTGGCATTCATCAAAACGGATATCGTCATTTTGGGTGAGTTGATAACTTTTCGTCAAAAAGTTGAAATGGGGACGCTGAGATCCGGGGGCTGAAAGTCATTAAGGGCGGCGGGTTCGGATGGCGGGGGAGGGATCCCAGTCTAAGAAAGAACTCCTTAGAATAACGAAGCCCCTTGCTGTGTCCTGTTGGGAGGCAAAGATTAGATCAGGAAAAGAGGCGAGAGACGGGTCATCGGTCGAAGGTTTTTTTCGTAGAGACACGCCCTGAGGCATGTCTTGTGAATGAACATCGTTTGGAAGAAGGGAGGAGGTGAAGAGGTTTAGAAGGTATGAAGGGAAAAAGTGAAGATGAAAACAGGAGAATGCCGGGGCGGGATGGATTTCCCCTTCAGGGGATTAAGGCGCGTGGGTGGGGGGATGAGAAGAAGTGAGGAAGGAAGATGTGAACAGTAGAAAGATGGGAAGACGGGGGAAGTCAAAGGGAAGAAAAAACAAACTTTTTACTGAATTAGGGGTCTACTTTTCGTAGAAAACACCGATGAACCACAACCCGAATCTCCTGGTTTGGCACTGGCCTGTCAAACGGGTCATGAGATTAACTCTGTATTGAACATGACGCAGCCTCAACCTTCCAAAGCAGGACAATTTTTTATCGAAATCGAACATGTTCAGCCGGGGCCGAAGTTTTACGGTGCCCCCATGCATCCTGGTCAGCATCCCTTGCTCATCTATCCCTTTAAGATCGCGTCATACCGTATTTTCAGAGATACTGCAATGATCCATGACTTCTTTCTTCAACAGCTCCTCTAAAATTCTCGAGTTCCAGAATTTTTTCCTCCCTGGATTTCTTTAGCATTTAATCTGAAATTGGATCACGCACAATCTCATAACTTGATCTGCGCGGTGCCGACAGACCGGATGAAAATCTCATTACAGGAATCCTCCCCGAAGATTTTCCTGATCTGTACAAGATAATCATCTAAAAGCTTTTTGGGGATATAAACCTGGATAGTTCCTGCAAATCCGCCACCATGAACTCTCCATGCGCCCTTATCCAGGATCTGGGCAGTTACAGCCAATGCAATGCTTATACCCTGCGTTTCCACGTGCCTTGAAGAATAATTGTTCTGAAGGAGCATCCAGGAACTTGCACCCGACGCTCTGACCAGAGAAATGAAGTCCTCAATCCGGTCATCTTTCAATGCCTCCACTTCTTCAACCACCCTGCGGTCGTCATTGAAAAAATGCAGGGCCCGCAACACTGCCCGGTCACTCACCTGCCCCCTTAATGTGCTGAGGTTCTCAATCACTTCAGTAGCGGTGAACTCCCTCAGCACCTTTCCTCCCAGGCTCGCAGCCACGCTCTTCATCTCATGTTCAAGCTGGGCATAGTCTTCATTCAGATCAGCATGATCCCCGCCCGTGTCAATGATCACCATGGTATAGCCTTTTTTTGAGAAGTCATAACTGATCTTTTCAATCACCGGCTTTTTAAAATCCTTAAAATCAATAAAGACGAGCCCGCCCCAGGCACAGGCAGTCTGATCCATCAGTCCGCACGGTTTTCCGAAAAAGACATTTTCAGCATACTGGGCGATCTGGGCATTCAGAGTATGATTTATCGTCCCGCCGTTATACAGGTGGTTCTGGATAGTTACCATCATAACTTCAAAAGCTGCAGAGGAGCTCAGGCCCGATCCTTTGGGAACGCGGCCGTCGATGCAGGCCCGGAAGCCGCCAGTCCGGTATCCGAGATCTTTCAGCCTGGCACATACGCCCCGAACGAGTGCTGCCGAGGTGTATTTCTCCTCTTCCTTCACACATGTATCCTTTATATGGAGAATGATTTCCGGATATCCTTCGGAATGAATGACAATACGATCATCGTCTGACGGGCTGACAACAGCCACCATGTCGAGGTCAACAGCAGCGGCCAGCAC
Organism: uncultured Bacteroidales bacterium; assembly: GCA_963764345.1. Lineage (GTDB taxonomy): Bacteria > Bacteroidota > Bacteroidia > Bacteroidales > DASQZK01. Next base: position 117,018 of record CAVXSF010000013.1, read on the forward strand.
ACGGCCTGCATTATGGTCTGTGTGATTTCCTCCTACCTCGGTACGCCCGGGAGTGGTAAAAAGTGAAAGGTCTCCGAAACCGGAAAATTCACGCGCGAACCTTTCGATGAGAGTTTTGTAACGCTCTACCTGGAAAGCCGTAGCACCTGGTTTATCCCCGTATAAAAGTTTAAAATAGTCTGTCGTACCTGGAGCCGACAATTTTGAGATCAGTTCATTTGAAGTCATGCTGACAAATTTTAGGATTTGCTTAATTCTACAATACATCCGGCCATAAAGCTGATCGCTTCATTGCTGAGCCGGGGAAGAATGGGCAAGGTAACAAAATATTTAACAGCTTCCGCCATAACGGGGCACTCACCCTCATGATGACCGGCTTTCAGATAGGGAGCAGTCAGGTAAGCCTTTGATATCAATCTGAACCGGATGATGGCTTACCCGGTGAAATCTAACCGGTGGGAGCCGTCCTTTGAAGATGTTCCCGGGTGGTCCGACACCCGGATCAATGCCATCACGTTTGAAATATATCTCATGGAGAATCCTGGAAGATCAGTTATATCACATTTGAATGATAACTCATCTGAGTTTTTCAGGTGACTTCCAAACCAGAAAATATTGTGTCTACTGACAGAATCCTGAAAGAATCCGGAATCGGTTATCCATACGAATGGGCCTGTCAGGCATTGAAAACCGGGGGCATCCTAAGGATAAACCATTCCGGGGGAAAACAGATCGTTATCCTGAAATGACGGCCTTAAAAGGGAAAGTAGAGCCCTATCGAATAGATCAGCATCACAGGCGGAACTTCATAATTATCAGGCATTGCCGGACCTGTTTTCACAGGGACACCTAATCCGAGCTGTGCGGTAAAAATGCGCCTGGCCCTTAGTACATAGCTTGCCCCAACAATCCTCTGTGCAAAGGATTCTTCGATTCCCTGGTTCCATAATTGAAGGCAAATGAATGAACTTTGGACTATGGGCTTAAAATGAATATTAACACCTGCACCATAGCCAACTAACCCGAAACCTACCTGTATACCAATGTTTTGATACAGTAGCTTTTCGATATCAAGACCCAACAGGGAGCCTCCACCCTGGAGGAATCCGACGGTAATTGCACTTCTTTCCACAGGATCGTATTCGCCGGTTGACTGAACCTGGGACATAAGAGGCAGGGTAACAAAACATAAAACGAAAACCAAAAAATTTCTCATCTGAAGGTAGTTTAGGTTGAAAAATAAGTTTAGTTATTTTATTTCTGAGAATATTAATTTTTTCTTTATTTCCCGTCCATGGTCTGTCACATATCAGAGTGAAACGTTCTCTTGCTGATCAAAATGCCCTCCCTGCTTCTCCTCCGGCAACAGGCTTGTTATACTAATTTACCTTTTTATTCTTAAAAACTGAATCTTTTACCGGTAATTTCCCGTTTTCTATTCTACCAATGATCCTCATTTTTGTAGGAGGATCCAGACCCACTTGTATTTTTACAGGTTTAAACGTATTTTTCAGCTCACCCAGGGAATGACCATGCGAAGTATAACGCTACTGATCTGCCTTATTTTCCTTTTTCCCGCCCTAAAAGCACAGGACGGTCTCCTGCACACCCTTTCAGCCGGTGCGGTTTATCACCATGGCTACATGCTCCCCGAGTACCATTTCATCAATTACCTGGTCGATGAACCGGTAAGGGCCGTCGAACTGAGCATTTACAAACAAACCACCGGGCGGACGATGTGGGAACAGCTCTACCGCTATCCGGATTATGGACTGTCATTGATGTATTCAACCCTGGGCAGTCATGAGGCCTTTGGTGAATACGTAGCACTCTGGCCCTGGTACCGGATCCATTTCATCGATACCCGGAACTTCTCGCTGCATTACCGGCTGGGGGTCGGACTTTGTTATGTCAATACCATTTTCGATCCGGAAATGAACTACCATGACCGGGCCATCGGATCAAGAGTGAACATTTTCTTCAACCTCGAGACGGGCACCCGGATCCGCCTGTGGCAAAACCTATGGCTTACCAATGGTATCGGCTTCAGTCACCTGTCCAACGCCAACCTGAAAGAACCGAATTTCGGATTGAATGATCTGTCGTTTTTTGCAGGCTTTGACTGGGTGCCTTCAAACAGGGATAAAAGAATAAGGCAGGAGATCCCGAAAACAGACCGCGGTATCGGGTATTACCTCACGCTGTCGGCAGCACCCAAACATACACGGTCGTTTGAAGGAAACCGGTACCTGGTATCGTCACTTTCGTTTGACATCAACCGTCTGATCTCCCATAAAGTGAAGCTCGGCGCCGGAGCCGACTTGTTTTACGATACTTCCACTAAAGTGGAAATGGAAGGAAGAAGTATCCCGGGTTACCGGAAACTCTATGATTACCGGACCGGGCTTCACCTTTCGGAGGAATTTATGTACGATAGGCTGTCACTGATCTTCCAGGAAGGATATTACCTGTTCCTGAAGGACCATGTCACCGGGTGGCAGCTTTATACCCGGGGGATCATTCAGTTCAGGTTCAGCAGGCACCTCATGGCACGGCTGTCGATGAAATCGCATATCTTCGTCCTGGATCACCCGGAACTGGGGATTGGATATTGCTGGTGAGGGAGAGAAGTGAAAGGAGACGGGAGGAGGAACTATTACTAATTCAAATGATATGGCGGGTCGGGTGCATCGTTTTAATTTGACCCATGGAATCCTTGAATTTATTGTTATTTGTAATGCACAACCAATATAATTTTTCATGAAGACGTTTCTGTTTTTCAGGTTGTTATGTACAGGGTTGATCCTGCTTGTGGCAGTATCGTGCGACCGTAACGAAGCGGGCGATATGATGATGAAGACCGGTGAATTGCCGTCATTTGATACTCTTCGGATCGACGGACCGGTGAACGTGTATCTTTCTATGGATACCGCCAACAGCATTACAATCAAGGGTAATTCATCCATTGTTGACGGCGTGCATTACAGGGTTGACAACGGGACCCTGGATCTGACCAGCGATTATGCCTATAAAATGTTCAAACCCACCTCCAATAAACCAGATATTTACCTGACTGTCACCTCTCTGAGCCGCATTGATGTGGCTGAAGCCTGCGGATTGAAAACTACCGGGTCGATCACGGCGGGTGAACTGGGCCTTGTCATTATGTCCAAATATGCCGACGTAAACCTGGATCTGGATTGCCAGACCTTTTACTACTAGGATTACTCTTTGTCGGGAGGACAAATCAGCCTTGCAGGGAAAACAGGCATACTGAAGATTTGGAATTATTCCCTGATGAATATTAACGCTTCTGAACTTGATGCTGGAAAAGTCTATTGCGACAACAGCGCCAGAAGTCCCTGCTATGTGAATGCGGCTACGGAACTGAACTACAACATCCGCGGTCAGGGTAATATTTATTATTACGGCGACCCGGCAAGGATTGTAAAAGGGGAGGTCACATCCTCAGGGAGGCTTATCAAAGCCGATTAAGGGTGACATTTAGGGTGACAGAATGAGGATGGCAGGTTGAACTGCCGTTGACTATGATCGTTTAATTGATCTGCCATAGCCGGGACATTTCTCACCTTCCGGCACCTCATGCAGGATTATCGAAAAACCCAACCAACTACTGCCAAATGGCGGAGATCGCATTCCACTGCAATGTAACGAAGCTCCGGTGAAGTACCGGGCAACATGACATGACTATTTTTGCTTTATGATTTCTGAGAGCACCGCAATCCCCTTCCCGGGATGCTGCCATGATGAAAGGGCATAGAAGGGGCTACGTTATTCTAAAGGAGTCTTTTCTTGAAGAGGGGCCCCACCCCCGCCTTCCAAACCGTCCGCCCTTAATGACTTTCACCCCCCTGATCTCAGCGCCCCCTTTTCCTCTTTTTGACGAAAAGTTATCAACTTACCCAAAATGATGACTATCATTTTGATGAATGTCAGCCGAAATCCAGTTTTTTTTTCTTCACTGCAATAATATTTCAGTCCTTTTTTGTATATGTAAATTTTTTCTCCAAACCGGAACCGGTTACCGCTAACAGTACCCAATTGACCGGTTACCGGTTCTCAAGCCAATGGTAACCGATTCCGGTAAATGTATGGTCAACCGGGAGAGATACCTGAGGGGGTTGGATTAAATAGGCTTTCGTTCACAGGGCATGCTCTGGTCATTCTCTGTTACTTTGTTTTCAGACGCCGAATTCACGATTCATCATTCGATATTTTCCTTCCCGCACTTTCATTTTCATTTCACCTCTCACTTTCATTCGATATTCTTCTTCTATTCCTTTCGCCTTTCACCTTTCACCTTTCGCCTTCTTCCACCAAAACCGCCAGCTTTTTCGCAGCCCGTTTCAATCCTGTTTTATGCCTTTGGAAATTCTTCCATGGATCTTCCCTGGCAGCCATTCGCCTGAAAATATTTCCGTAATGGTAACTTACTGCTGTAAGATCACTTCGGCCGATCTCATTCCATTCCAACGGTGTTGCGACCGGAGCACCGTGGCGAGCCCTCAGTGAATAAGGAGCCACACCAGTCTGACCATAAGAATTCCTTAAATAATCAATGAAAAGTCGTCCGGCCCGTTTGTCTTTCCTGGTTTCGGTAGTATACCGGTCGGAGTACTTGTTTGACATAAAACGTGCAACTGCGGAGGCAAAGTCACGGGATTCGGCAAAGGAAGATCTCCCGTCCAGTGGAATTACGATATGCACTCCTTTTGAACCGGTGGTCATCAGGAAGGCCGGCAATCCCAGGGCATCGAGGATCTTCTTCAGCTCACGGGCTCCCATCCGAACCAGTTCGAATTGGCCTTCAGGCGGGTCAAGGTCAAAGATCATCCTGTCGGGTCTTTCCAGGTGACCTGATTTACTCAGCCAAACGTGAGGGGTTATGCATCCCTGATTGATAATATATAACAGAGTACCGGTATTATCGCAATTCACCAGGTGTTCGGGCTGTCTGCCCTTTTCCTTCACCTCCACCTTAATGGTATTTATCCATGAGGGGAAATAACCGGGCACGTCTTTCTGGTAAAAATCTGGTTGTCCGACACCTTCAGGATAACGGTGAAGAACCATCGGCCGGTCCTGCAGGTAAGGCATGATATGCTCCGAGATTTTCCGGTAATAGTTTGCCACATCTTTTTTTGTAAGGCCCAATTCCGGAAAAATGATCTTGCCGGGATGGGAAATTTCCACGTTATGCTTCTCAACATTTAGCTCTGTCATCGCTACTGGCACCTCCTTTCTCACCTCCACTGCTTCCTTATCGTTTCTCAGTCCAAGGAAGCTGGGATGTCTCAGCCTGTTATCCTCCGTCCCGGCTGAACCATTTTTTCAAGCTTCTTCCGTTCATTCTCACTTAAAACATCAAATACTCTGTTCATTTTTCATATGCGTTTAAAAACCTCTATCAGACAGTGTGCCGTTTAACAACTACGGCCCTGCTTTTCCTTTTTCTTCCCCTTCCGTGGCATTCCCCTGACCGTTTTTCCTGAAAGCACATACTTCTTTTATGCGTTAACGGGATTACCCCGGCCATCCATATCCGTGATCACCGGCAGAAAAGGGAATCATTGACAGAATCCTATAACGAGCATCACCTTATCTGCCTATATTGCTCCATATCTATTTTCAGATCAAGGGTTTCACATATAATACCACAAAACCGTATTATTGTATCTGCCTGTGTTCCTGATTCTTAAATATCAAAACCTGTCAGACTTGGGAAAGCGGTGTATAAAAATTTCCACATTGATTTGCTGTACACTTCCCGGAAATATATTTTCAGAATGCAATTTTTAGCCCCACAAAACCAATCACTTTAAAGATATTTTCAGAACCAGCCTGCATCTTGGATCCTCCTGGCTTAATTTCCTGTTTGTTAGCACGGGGAGAACAGGAAATCAATCCGGAATGATCGTGCGGGATCCGCCGAATTCCTGACCCAAAGCCGGAGGTCAAAATAAAGTCCCCATCGGCTCTGGCACAATCTTTTCTTAACGCAATGAAAAAACGATGCCTGAGAACAAAAAAGTGAGGGAATACTACAACAAGCATGTTCGTGAAGAGGATAAACGTCTCGACATGCATCCTTTTGAAATCCCGGTAACCATGCATTTTGTCGATAAATACCTGCAATCCGGTGAGAAAATCTTTGACGTGGCCTGCGGAACGGGGAGAATTGCCGCACTGTTGATGGACAAAGGGTATTTTGTTGGGGTGAACGATCTCTCAGACAAGAACATCGAACTTGCGGGTCAAAGACTTGCAGACAGGGAAAAGACCTTGTTCATAGAACGGGCCGATGCCCTTCACAGCCGTGGTTGGAAAAAAGAGAACTGGGATGCTGTTTTCATTCTCGGCCCCCTATATCATCTGCTCAGTTACCGCAAAAGGCTTAAAGTATTAAAACTTGCGAGGGAGAATCTGCGACCCGGAGGCTTTGTCTTTTCATCTTTCATGACAAGGATCGGAGCGCTTGTGTACGGGCTGAAACATAATCCGCAGGGCATCCTGTATCCCGATGGTGCCAGAAAACTATGGAACAGTGGAACAGACGACAGTTTTGTGATGGCTACGGAATGGTTCACCGATGCCTATTTTGCCCAGCCCGAAGAAGTCAACCCGCTGATGCAGGAAGCCGGACTTGAACCCCTTCACCTGGCAGGGGCGGAAGGGATCTTCGGAGAACGGTTTGAACTGTTTCACAGTCTGGACGATCACCTGAAAAAATCGTGGATGGATTTTACCATCCAGAACTGTGAAGATCCTCACATGGTAAACCAGGCAAAACATTTATTAAGTATCAGCAGGAAACCCTGATGTTAGCGTATCCTGCCGAATCCCGATCTTTCAGATATATCCATTCATCCATGTTAATCATCTTTTAAACAGTAATATCATGAAAAACACAATCTTAACATTTGCACGGACTTTATTTGCCATTCCTTTTCTTATTTTCGGATTTATCCATTTATCCAAAGGACCGGCTATGGCAGGTCTGCTAATGGGATGGCCTGTGCCTGTATTGTTTGTCTATATCGCCGGGGTAGGTTTTATCCTTGCCGGAGTAGCATTCATTATCAACCGCTATGTAAAGCTGGCAGCCTGGCTGCTGGCCCTGGAAATTCTGATCATAACGCTGGCTGTACATGTTCCTGGGCTGAGCGACCCACACATGGCCCAACTCAATTTATCCCAGATTCTGAAAAATACAGGACTGATAGCCGGAGCACTGATGATTGCGGGATTTTCCAGAAACTGAAGGGAAAAAAATAAACCTGCGCCGCCATATCACTCCGGAAAAAGATGCCGGAAGGGTATTTGCATATCCTCACGGTTTCTTCTCTTTTCCAAAATTGATCTGTCCGGCGCAGGGTCCTCACACCTGTAAAAGCTTATTTCATTATCTTAAAATCATTGAACCTGTTCAATTCATTTTCCATTATCTTTTTTCCCACATTCAACTTCATAAAATTTTCAAAATGGCCAGCCCGACCTTTCGGGAATGATCAGCTGCAGCCTGGATCAGTTGTTTCATACTCCCCGGCAACCTCCCTTCTTAGAATACATGCTATGCTCATAAAAAAATTACAGGAAATATCGCTTTTATGCTTCTTTTGAGACGTCTTAACGGATGAAAAGAAGTAGAAAAACAGGAATGAAATTTTAACTGCAGGTGAGATCAACATGTGCTTTCTTCCATGGATGATCATACAAAACCCGGATTTTAGTTAAAGAATGTTAATGAAACAACAGGAAGGAGCCGGTAATGTTATTATAAATAAAGTATGAAAATGAATGCCCGTTTTAGTCCCTTCAAAGGTCCTTCTGCATGACTTGTTCCTGAACAGGTTAAAGCCCCGCCGGTTGAAATTTCCTGTTTACTAAATATTTATATGATTATTTATCAATGTATTGAAGCTGGACCAGCCAAAAAGAGATTTCGAATATCCGGGGATAAGGACACACCTGAAAATTCCGGAAACGGAGACAGGCAAGAAATTTTCCTTCACCGGTTTAAATTAGTTCTATATAACCGGCATTAAAAAAAGATTCTTTTAAGACTATAAATCATTATTTAGTAGCCGTTTATGCCGAAATGCCAGGTGCCGGCCCCTGAAGGCGGTTTTGAAAATTCAGATGAAGAAACACCATTGAGCTCAGTGATTCAGCAGGCTAAAGCTTAACAGGGCTATGGGTTTGAACGGATTTCAGGACAACCTGATCCACTGCAGGTCCAGTCCCCGGTAAATTCAGTTCGGTCAGGCGCCCTGTATTCAGGACACCTTGATTTCCACAGGGGAACATTTGCCCTGAGCTAGCGTTATACTAAAGCTAAAACATGCAAATTATCACGATCTGAAAGTGAATAATTTTGTATCTTTGTCAACTATTTGTAATTAATCTAAATTAAAAGTGGATATAAGAGTTCCGAATTCTAAATAATTCAGATACATGAGTGATCAGGATAAGATATTGAAAGATGTAACGCAGGGTGATTATAAGTATGGCTTTTACACCGACATTGAAGCCGACAATGTTCCGAAGGGATTAAGTGAAGATGTGATCCGTCTGATCTCGACCAAGAAAGAAGAACCTGAATGGCTTCTTGAGTACAGGCTGAAGTCTTACCGTTACTGGCAAAATATGAAGATGCCGCACTGGCCGCATTTGAAGCTGCCCGAAATTAACTACCAGGACATCATATATTATTCGGCGCCTAAACGCAAGGCTCAGTATGAAAATCTGGATGAGGTAGATCCCGAGTTGCTAGATACCTTCGCGAAACTAGGCATCCCGCTGGAAGAGCAGAAAGCTCTTGCCGGTGTGGCTGTCGATGCCGTTATGGACAGTGTGTCGGTGAAGACCACCTTTCGTGAGACGCTTGCCGAACTGGGAATCATTTTCTGCTCGTTCAGTGAAGCGGTGAAAAATCATCCCGACCTGGTGAAGAAATACCTGGGCTCAGTGGTGCCCTATACCGATAATTTTTTTGCCACCCTGAATTCAGCCGTATTCACAGACGGGTCGTTCTGTTATATTCCGAAAGGTGTACGCTGCCCAATGGAGTTGTCTACCTATTTCAGGATTAATGCGTTTAACACGGGGCAGTTTGAACGGACACTTCTCATAGCTGACGAAGGGGCTTATGTCAGCTATCTTGAAGGCTGCACGGCTCCTCAACGTGACGAAAACCAGCTTCATGCAGCGGTGGTCGAGCTCATTGCCCTCGATTCTGCGGAGATAAAATATTCAACGGTTCAGAACTGGTATCCCGGGGATAAAGAGGGGAAAGGCGGTATTTATAATTTCGTTACCAAAAGGGGAATGTGTAAGGGAGATAACTCAAAGATCTCCTGGACGCAGGTAGAAACCGGTTCGGCCATTACGTGGAAGTACCCCAGTTGCATCCTTCGTGGAAACAATTCTGTCGGTGAATTTTTTTCGGTTGCCATTACCAACAACCATCAACAGGCCGACACCGGCACGAAAATGACGCATATCGGCAAAAATACGAAGAGCCTGGTGATCTCGAAGGGTATCAGCGGCGGCAAGAGTTCAAATTCCTACAGGGGGCTCGTTAAAGTTCTGAAAGGCGCAGAAAACGCCAGGAACTTTTCGCAGTGTGACTCACTGCTGCTCGGAGATAAATGCGGCGCTCATACCTTCCCTTATATCGAGGCCAACAATAAATCGGCCGTGATTGAACATGAAGCCACGACGTCGAAAATCGGTGAGGATCAGATCTTCTATTGCAATCAGAGGGGCATTAACACCGAAACCGCTGTTGGAATGATCGTGAACGGATATGCCAGGGAAGTTCTGAGTAAACTCCCGATGGAATTTGCCGTTGAAGCACAGAAATTATTGCAGATCTCGCTTGAAGGAAGCGTCGGTTGATCTTGACCAAACGTAAAAAATCAAAGTAATGCTAAAAATAAAAAACCTACGGGTAAATATCGACGATAAGGAAATTCTTAAAGGCATTGACCTGGAAGTCAATGCAGGAGAAATTCATGCCATCATGGGGCCGAACGGTTCGGGTAAAAGTACTCTTGCGGCCACTCTTGCCGGACAGGATTATGTGACCATAACTGAGGGAAAGATCACTTACATGGGGAAGGATCTTACGGAGCTCTCACCTGAAGAAAGAGCCCATGAAGGCATATTTCTTGGCTTTCAGTATCCTGTTGAGATCCCGGGTGTCAGCATGGTGAATTTCATGAGAACAGCCATCAACGAACAACGCAAATACAAGGGTGTTGAACCTTTGTCGGCCGGTGATTTTCTGAAACTGATGCACGAGAGAAAGAGTATTGTAGGCATAGACTCAAATCTTACCAACCGATCGGTAAACGAAGGGTTTTCGGGAGGTGAAAAGAAAAAGAACGAAATATTTCAGATGGCCCTGCTTGAGCCCAACCTGTCGATCCTCGATGAAACCGATTCCGGTCTTGATATTGATGCGCTGAAAATAGTAGCCAACGGTGTTAACAAGCTTCACACAAGTAAAAATGCCACCATCATCATTACCCATTATCAGCGTCTTCTCGATTATATCATTCCCGATTTCGTCCATGTTCTATACAAAGGCAGAATTGTCAAGTCGGGGACCAAGGAACTGGCATATAAGCTGGAAGAGAAAGGTTATGAATGGCTTAAAGAAGTTGAAGCTGAATAAAGAGGAAAAAAAATGAATGTTGATCTTAAAGTAGCTGATCTTACAAGCACTTATATTGACCTGTTTAACCGCAACAGGGATAAAATTTTCGCCTGGAGTCCTGATTTCATAAATGAAATCCGCCTGGAAGCGCTGGAATCGTTTCGCCAGCTCGGCTTTCCGAAAAAGAAGTCGGAAGATTACAAGTATACTTCCGTTGAGGAGTTGTTCAACAAAGACATTGATTTCCTGAGTTCTCCTGATAAGATCAGTGTTGAAACCGAGGACCTGTTCACCTGCGATATCCCTGAACTCGATACACGTGTTCTTCTCGTACTGAACAGTTTTTATGACCCAAAACAGCAAAAGCTTTCTACGCTTGAGAACGGTATTATATATGGCAGCCTGAGCGAGGCGGCAAAAACCTACCCGGATCTGTTCCGCAAGCACTACGCCAGGTATGCCGATTACAAATCATTCCCCCTGACTGCCCTCAACACGGCCTTCGCCCAGGACGGGGTCTTTATTTACGTCCCGAAAAACGTCAGGAGTGATAAGCCCTTCCAGATTATCAACCTGCTCCATTCCGGTGAGAAGATCCTCGACCAGCACCGGAACCTATTCATTCTTGAGGAAAACAGCAGTCTCGAGGTGGTGATTTGTGACCACACCCTCAGTTCCACAGCCTTTCTGACCAATTCACTGACGGAGACCTATGTCGGGCCCAACGCCTCACTCGATATAACCAGGATGCAAAATGAACACAACAATTCGGTACAGTTCACCAACTCCTTTATTTACCAGGAACGGGACAGCCGTGTATCCACAAACGTCATCACGCTCCACGGCGGTTTAATACGGAACAACCTGCGCGTTTACCTCGATGGTGAAGGCTGTGAAAATCATTCCTTCGGACTCTTCTTTGCCGACGAGGACCAGCATATCGATAATTTCACGTATGTCAATCATCTGAAGCCTAAATGCACAAGTAACCAGCTCTACAAAGGAATTCTCGATGACAGGGCCATCGGTGCCTTTAACGGTAAAATCCATGTGTGGAAGGATGCCCAGAAAACCATGGCCTATCAGAAGAACAACAACATTTTACTCACCAATGATGCCAGAATGAATTCGAAGCCGCAGCTCGAAATCTATGCCGATGATGTAAAATGTTCACATGGCGCCACCGTCGGTCAGCTCGACCAGGAAGCACTTTTCTACCTGCGATCAAGAGGTATCCCGGAAAAAGAAAGCCGGCTTTTGCTGATGTATGCCTTTGCTATGAGGTGGTTTCAAAGATCACCGTTCCGGCACTGAAGGAACGTACCGATGAACTGATCGACAAACGTCTCCGGGGAGAGTTGTCAAGATGTTACAATTGTAAAATGAAATGTGATTGAAATGAACCCGATGACTGGTATCGATATAAAGAAGATCAGGGAAGACTTTCCGGTACTTAAAGCCCTGGTTTACGGTAAACCCCTGGTATATTTCGACAATGGGGCCACTACCCAGAAACCCCAGGTGGTCATTGACCGGATAAGGGATCTGTATGAACATAAAAACGGTACGGTTCATCGTGGTGTCCACTCCCTGAGCAGTGGTATGACAGAAGAATATGAAAATGCCAGGGAAACCGTCAGGGAATTCATCAACGCTAAAGACCGTAATGAGATTGTCTTTACCAGCGGTGCCACCGGTTCGATAAATCTCCTGGCTTTTTCATTCGGAGAAAAATATGTCCATGAAGGCGATGAGATCATCATCTCGGAGATGGAACATCATTCCAATATCGTGCCCTGGCAAATGATGTGTGACCGAAAAAAAGCCAAACTAAGAGTAGTCCCCTTCGATGAGAACGGTGTACTGATTATGAACGAGTACAAGCGGATGTTCACTGAAAAAACCCGGCTGGTGGCCATGACCCACGTATCCAATTCGCTGGGAACCATTAACCCGGTCAGGGAGATCATCCGTATTGCCCATGAAAATGGACGTACCGGTTATGCTCGACGGCGCACAGGCCATACAGCACGGCAGGACAGACGTCAGAGACCTGGATGTTGATTTCTATGTCTTTTCAGGACATAAGATTTACGGACCAAACGGTATCGGCGTGTTTTACGGAAAAGAAAAGCTGCTGGACAAGCTGCCTCCATACCAGGGCGGTGGTGATATGGTCGATTGTGTCAGCTTTGAAAAGACGACATACAACGTATTGCCTTTCCGTTTTGAAGCCGGCACCACGAACTACATCGGTGCAGTCGGCATGGCTGAAGCCCTGCGGTATATAAAATCCGTTGGCTTTGATCATATTGCAGCACAGGAAAAAGAACTGCTTCAATATGCTACGATGAAGTTGCTGGAGATACCCGGGCTTACCCTTTACGGCACAGCCCCGGAAAAAATATCGGTCATTTCATTTCTTCTCGACGGAGTACATCCGTACGATGTCGGTATGATCCTTGATAAAATGGGAATTGCCGTAAGAACCGGTACACATTGCACACAGCCTGTTATGGACCATTTCAATATCACCGGAACCATCAGGGCGTCCATGGTTTTCTATAATACGGAAGAAGAAATCGACCGCTTTATCGATGCAGTGAAAAAAACAGCTTCAATGCTCAGAAAGTAAACGTCAGGGCCCCTCGCAAGGAAAACCAGATGGTGGAAGCTGTCGCTGGAAAAAACGAAGCCCGGAAAAAAGGGCACTCATTTTGAAAGACCGGGTACGGATTTTGAGACAAGGGAAAGCATTGCCTTTAATTTGGGCAATATTTAATAAATTTGCAGGCTAAAATGAACTACAGCATGACCATTAATGAAATACAGGATCAGCTAATAGAAGAATTTTCCGGTTTCACCGATTGGATGGACCGGTATGACTATCTTATAGAGCTTGGAAATAACCTGCAACCCATCGATCCGAAATTCAAGACCGATGATTACCTGATCAACGGATGCCAGTCGAAGGTATGGCTTGATGCGGAATATGAAAACGGGTATCATGAAATATAAGGCCGAAAGCGATGCGATCATCGTTAAAGGTATTGTGGCCCTGCTCATCAGGGTCCTTTCAGATCAGCCTGCTGCGGAGGTGGTCAATTCCGATCTTTACTTTATTGACAGGATCGGACTCAGGGAAAACCTCTCTCCGACACGTTCCAACGGCCTTTTAGCCATGATGAAGAAAATGAAACTTTATGCCCTGGCTTACCAGGCTAAACATAAGGTATAATGTGGTTGTTACTACGCTGGATTAATGAAGGGAGATAAAAACATGAATGACATGGCAGAGAAGACCATCATAGATCTGGAGACTGAAATTGTCAGGGTTCTGAAAAACATATATGATCCGGAAATTCCGGTTAACATTTACGATCTGGGGCTGATATACGAGATCGAGGTGGATGATGAGCACAACGTTGACATCACCATGACCCTTACTGCACCCAACTGTCCTGTTGCCGACCACCTTCTGGAAGATATTGAAAGGCAGGTCGGCGATGTTGACGGTGTAAGCAAGGCGAGGATCACGCTTACCTTTGATCCTCCCTGGGACCAGTCAATGCTGACCGATGAAGCGAAACTCGAGCTTGGTCTTTTGTAATCCCATTTTTGAAGGATATCGCTACATATACGGGCCTTATCAGGAACAAAGCCGGTGAACTGGGCTTTGACGCCTGCGGTTTTGCCAGGGCGGAAAAACTTGACAAGGATGCAGAGGTGCTCCACGACTGGCTTGAAAAAGGCATGCACGACGGTATGGGCTGGATGGAGAATCACCTTCCAAAACGAAAAGATCCGACCCTTCTCGTACCCGGTGCCAAAACTGTCATTTCCGTACTCCTTAATTATTATAGTCCCGTAATGCAGGATGATCCGGAAGCACCGGTCATCTCCAGGTATGCCTACGGCCGTGATTACCATAAGGTGGTCAGGAAAAAACTAAAACAGTTACTCAGATATACGGCTGAGATCATGCCAGCGACCGGTGGCCGGATCTTTGTTGATTCGGCCCCGGTGATGGAACATGCCTGGGCTGTACGCTCCGGGCTGGGATGGATCGGGAAAAATTCGCTCCTCCTGTCCAAAAAATACGGCTCATACGTCTTCCTTGGCGAACTGATCCTGGATGCCGAACTCGAATATGATACACCTGTTACCGATCATTGCGGACAATGCCGCCTGTGCATCGACGAATGTCCCACCCATGCCATCAATGCCAACCGGACAGTGAATGCCGGGAAGTGTATCTCCTACCTTACCATCGAGAATAAGGATGATATACCCGGTGAATTCAAAAACAATTTCTTTAACCGTGTATTCGGATGCGACATCTGCCAGGACGTCTGTCCGTGGAATCGGCGCCTTGAACAAAACAACGTTCCGGACTTCAGACCATCCAGGAGAACTCCTGTCCATGGACCGTGAAGCGTGGCACCATTTAACGGAGCAGAAATTCAACCGTCTGTTTGAAGGATCGGCAGTGAAGCGGACCGGGTATAAAGGGCTGAAAAGAAACCTCGATTTTCTGCAATGAGACCTCAGGTCAGCTCTTCCTCGATGAATTGCCCCAGCTTAAAATATTTTTTATAAAGATTCAGGTAGATTCCGGATTTAGCATGGTCCGGACTATACTCTTTTTCAAAACCCGAACCCATTTTATCCCGTGCCTCCTCAACTTTTGTATAAAGACCGGCTGCGACAGCAGCGAACATGGTAGCGCCCAGGGCACAGGCCTGCTCCGACCTGACTACTTTTATAGGCATCTCAAGCACATTGCTGAGGGTTTGCATCACGTAATCAGATTTTCTGGCCACACCACCCAGGGCCACCACAGACTTTATCTCCACTCCGTTTTCTCTGAACCTGTCGACGATCCGTTTGGATCCAAAGGCCGTGGCCTCCACCAGGGCTTTGAATATCTCGGGGGCGCCGGTACCCAGGCTAAGTCCGGAGACGGCAGCTTTCAGGTTTTGGTTGGCATCCGGTGTACGGCGGCCGTTAAGCCAGTCGATGGCAACACTGTCGTTGGCGGTCACGGGAATGAGTGCGGCAGCTTCACCCAACAGCTGAATGGCCCTGTCGGCCAGGCGGCTGACGTCTCCCTCTGAAAGATGTCCGTCTGTCCTGGGCAGCCACATCAACATATCCCTGAACCATGCATAAACATCTCCAAAGGCCGACTGTCCGGCTTCCAGGCCGATGGTTCCGGGGATAACAGATCCGTTAACCTGCCCGCAAATTCCGGGAACAACTTTATTGCCGAGATTCTTCTCCCCCGTTACCATGATGTCACACGTTGAGGTACCTATGATCCTAACCAGGTCGCCCTCTCTGATCTGGCCTCCAACGGCACCCACATGGGCATCGAAGGCCCCGACACCAATGGAGACATCACCGCTGAGTCCGAATTTTTCGCAGTATTCCTCCGACAGGTAGCCGGCCCTGGTATCGGAAGTATACGTATCCTCGTAAAGACAGCCTCTAAGCCCTTCGAGCAAAGGATCAAGCCTTACCAGGTACTCTTCTGAAGGCAAACCTTCCCATGACTCATGCCACATTGCCTTATGGCCGGCTGCGCAACGGCTGCGCTTAAGCGTTAATGGCTCGGTATTCCCTGTCAGCTGTGCAGTGATCCAGTCGCAGTGTTCCACCCAAGAAAAAGCATTTTTGACTACCTGTGTATCCTCTCTGAGTACATGAAGGATCTTGGCCCAGAACCATTCGGAGGAATAAATGCCTCCTTCATACTTCGTATAGTCGGGACCATCCCAGTTATGTGCAAGGTCATTGATTTCAGCAGCCTCAGCAACGGCAGTATGATCCTTCCAAAGGATGAACATGGCGTTGGGGTTTTCCCCGAAGCCGGGAAGCAGGGCAAGAGGAGTGCCTGCCCGGTCGACCGCCACTGGCGTTGAACCCGTGGTATCGACAGAAATACCCTTGATATGCTTACGGGCATTAGAAGGAGCATGGTCCAGGGCTTCAATGACTGCCTTTTCCATAGCTTCGAGATAATCAAGCGGATGCTGCCTGAAACGGTTCTCCGACGCATTGCAGTACAATCCTTTCATCCATCGCGGATAGTTGCATACGGCAGAGGATACCTCATGTCCGTTAACAGCTTCAACCACCATAGCACGCACCGAATCGGTGCCAAAATCTAATCCCAGTAACAGTGAAGACATAAATAATTTGTTTTTATTAGTTCGTTAACAATAGGTTACAGCATTCCTTTCATGGCATAATACAAATCATTCCATTTAAGCTGATTTTTAAAATCAGTAAGCTTGGTTTCTTCATTTATGAGCAGAAATTCGATCCCTGCCATACTGGCAAAATCTTCAAGATACCCGGCATTTATTGCCTGGCTGAAAACCGTATGGTGTGCTCCTCCTGCGTATATCCATGCCGCCGCGGCCACCTGGAGGTCGGGCTTGGGAATCCATATTGCCCTGGCAACCGGAAGCTTCGTCAGTGGAGCATCCGGGGGAACGACTTTCACCCGGTTCACGAGGAGCCTGAAGCGGTTTCCCATATCCATCAGCGAGGCATTTAAAGCCGGACCGGCGGCGACGTTAAAAACAAGGCGGGCCGGATCGTCTTTGCCCCCGATAGAGAGAGCATGAAATTCCAGTGAGGGTTTCTCTGCCGCGATGCTCGGACACACTTCCAGCATGTGGGCACCCAGCACCTTCATGTTCCCAGGCTGGAGGTGATAAGTATAGTCTTCCATGAAGGAAGTTCCGCCTTCAAGCCCTTCAGACATAACTTTTACAGCGCGTACGAGGGCCGCCGTTTTCCAGTCACCCTCAGCTCCGAACCCGTAGCCGTCATTCATCAGTCGTTGTGCTGCCAGTCCCGGCATCTGATCCAGGCCGTGAAGATCTTCGAAAGTAGTCGTAAAGGCTTTAAAACCGCCTTCCTCTAAAAACGACCTTAACCCGGATTCAATCCTGGCAGCCGACTGAAGGGCGGTGAGCAGTTTCGGACTGTCAAGGATATCTTTCGGGATCCTGTATTCCTTCTTGTAAAGGGCAATAAGGGCATCCAGGTCTTTCGTCCTGACCTTTTTCATCCTGTCGGCCAGGTCGCCCATACCAAAGCCCTGAACTGCGAAACCAAATTGCTTGCGTGCTTCCACTTTATCACCTTCCGTTACCGCCACTTCACGCATGTTATCACCAAAACGGGCTACCTTTAACTGTCTGAATTCATGCCAGCCTGCAGCGGCCCTTGTCCATACGCCGATTTTCTCCTGGACATCCTTCTCTTTCCAGTGCCCCACCACCACTTTGCGTTCAATCTTCAGGCGGCTCATGATAAATCCGAATTCCCTGCCTCCGTGGGCTGACTGGTTCAGGTTCATGAAATCCATATCGATACTGTCCCAGGGAATATCACGGTTAAATTGTGTATGAAGATGCAACACCGGCCTTCGCAGCAGGGTAAGCCCGTTAATCCACATCTGTGCCGGGGAAAAAGTATGCATCCAGGTGATTAAGCCAATGCAGGATTCCGAGGCATTGGCAGCCAGGCACAGATCCGTTATCAAACCCGGGGTGGTCAGTATCGGTTTGAAGACCACCTTTACAGGAATGTACATCGATTCATTTAGTTCGGCTGCCAGGGCAACAGCATTGGCGGTCACCTTCTTCAGGATTTCTTCACCATACATCAGCTGACTCCCGGTAATGAACCAGACTTCAAGATTCTTCAGATTGTTCATAATATATAAATTAAAGGTTTTTACCTACTACTATGTTTCTGTTCTAAGCACTGTGATCAGAATATGCCGGTGCTGTCTCGGACCGTCAAATTCGCAAAGAAAAATATTCTGCCAGGCAGACAACCCCATTTTACCGTCTGTTACCGGGATGGTTTCCTGTGGTCCGACGATGCCTGCCTTCAGATGTGCATCCCCGTTATTATCCTGGTGATCGTGTTCCCATACACCGGCCGGGATCAACTTCTTCAGGAGATTGACAACATCGGTCTGAACCGAATCATCCCAGTTTTCCTGGATCATGATACCCGCAGTGGCGCCCTGAACATATACATTTACCAGTCCGGTCAGGATGCCGCTTTCGGCAACAATATCCTCAACCATGGGCGTTATATCATATAAACCATTATGCTGATGCGTGGATATCTGTATAGATTTTTGCATATTCCTGGCGATTTAAATGAAGCGTTGCAGACAATTTCAAAATATGAAAGACCGCTGCTTTTCCCATGGATCGTACATCATTCAAATTACAAAACCTTATCTTTGTCTAAGATTAAAATCCAAGCTAAATTTATAGTTTATATGCAAATAAATAAAATCTAATGACAGGGAAGAAGGTTAGTAGATGAAACACGAGACATTTTCCTGGATTTCCGGTGACAAAAAGGACATTTTTGCGCAGTGCTGGAGACCTGATACAGACACAGACAAATCCATACTCTTTGTTCACGGACTTGGAGAACACAGCGGCCGGTATCAGCACTGGGCAGAACGATTTACTCAGAACGGGTATAACTTTCTGGCTGTTGATCTGAGGGGACACGGCAGGTCTGACGGGAAACGGGGGCATACAAAGTCCATAACCTATTTGCTGGATGACATCGACCTGATGTTTGCCAATGCAGACCGGCTTTTCCCAGGTAGCAGGCTTATCCTGTACGGGCATAGCATGGGAGGAAACCTGGTGCTGAATCATGTGATCACCCGCAATCCCAGGTTGGATGCACTGATAGTTACTTCACCCTGGTTGCGATTATACAAAGATCCGTCCTATGCAGTAATAGTTCTTGCTTCCCTGATGAAAAGGTTCTATCCTTCACTCAGCATAAAAACCCCGATAAAGCCGGACCAACTTTCACATAATCCGGAAGTCTCAAGCCTGTATTCCGGGGACCCATTGGTACATAACAGGATATCGCTGCGTCTGTTCTTCGATCTCTATAATGCCGGCTTATATGCTCTGCGGAATGTTTATAAAATCAACCATCCTTTTCTGATCATGCATGGTACAGCCGACACCATAACCTCAGCGAAAGCCAGTGAGAAATACGTTTTGAACACCGGCAGACAAACCCGCTTAAAACTCTGGGAAGGGCTGTATCATGAACTCCATAATGAACAGATCAGTGACGAGGTATTCGGTTATATCATAAACTGGCTTAAGGAATACAACCTCTGATAAAATGCAATTCAGAACGGAAATAACCCCGGACTCTGTACCATTCAGGATAAGCCACACCAGTAAAACACTTTTTACGGGGTCCTGCTTCACGAATAATATCGGCCGGCGTCTGGAAGACCTCCGTTTTCCGGTCATCGTGAATCCCTTCGGAGTAGTGTATAATCCCCTTACCGTTAAACGAAACATCGAAATTCTCCTGGAAAAAAAAATCTACACGGAGCAGGACCTGGAATATTACAATGAATTGTGGTTTTCATGGGATCATCATTCCTCCTTCTCAGATACCGATAAAAACAGAGTCCTGGAACATATCAACCATAATCTGGCTGAGGCTTCCAGTCTGCTCTTCCAGGCAGATTACCTCCTGGTCACTTTCGGAACAGCCTGGGTATACCGCCTTCTTAAAACGGGGAAGATCGTCTGCAATTGCCACAAAGTTCCCGCACGTGAGTTCAGCCGTGACCTGATTTGTGCGGAAGAAATTACAGAAGCATATACTTCCATGATCCATTCTGTCAGGATGAAAAATCCGAAAATCAGGATCATTTTTACCGTAAGCCCGGTAAGACACTGGAAGGACGGCCCATTTGGAAACCAGGTCAGCAAGGCTACACTGATTCTGGCAGTGAATCAGATCCTGAATGCCTTTGGGGACATCACCTCTTATTTTCCCGCGTATGAACTCATGCTTGACGATCTGAGGGATTACCGGTTTTATGCCAATGACCTTGTACATCCGAACGAACAGGCGATCGAATATATCTGGGAAAAATTCAGCGCTTTGTATTTTGATGAGGAGACACGCCGGGTGAATGCCGAAATCACAGGGCTTCTCAGTGCAGTCGGACATAAAGCATGGTTCAGCAATACAGGCCTTCATCAGAAATTCCTCGAAACCCATTTCATGAAGGCACAGGCTCTGCAGAAATTGTACCCGGACATTGATCTGACCCCGTTGATAACTCACTTCAAATCAAGGCTGCCATAACGCTGAAGTATCTCCTGTCCGGTAAGATCAACATTCAGAACCAGAGGTATCCGGGAAAAATCAGGGAATTCCCACAACCCTGGATTCCGCTTCAGCGTAAGGTGTTTTTTACAGTTCTTTTTGTTTATTAAATATTTATAATATATAAACAATATTTTGAATCTAAATTTAATAATAATCCGAATATTTTTATGTATATAATTTTATATCATCTAGTTAAAAAATGCATTCTTGCTATATGAATATTATTTTGTTTAATTTATTTTAACTTTTTTTGAACATTTACTGAACAATTTGAATTTTCTGATGTTTGAATGTCATAAAATATCCTGACCATGAAATTGCATCATTTTACACTGATATTCCTGATCTTTACTTTTTTGTTCCCCCGGATGGAAGGGCAGGATAATGGCAGGATAGAAGGGAGGGTCTACAATTCCAAAAACAATGTGGGTTTGGAATTTGCAACGGTAACTATATATGGGACAACCATCGGGTCGATCACCGACCTTGACGGGAAGTTTCTTTTTACCGGTTTAAAACCGGGTTATATGCAGGTTGCGGTTTCATCTGTGGGTTTCGAAACATTTGTGTCTGATCCGGTTTGGGTTACAAATGCTAAGAAAGTATTTCTTGAAATTCCTCTTAAAGAGGCCAATATCAATCTTAAGGAGATTACTGTAAAGGCTTCCCCGTTCCGGAGAAGCGCTGAAAGCCCGGTATCACTCAGGCGGATTGACATGGTTGAGATAGAAAAGAATCCTGGCGGGAACCGTGACATCTCAAAGGTGATTCAGTCGTACCCCGGGGTGGCCTCCACACCGGCCTACCGTAACGATGTGATTGTCAGAGGCGGCGGAGCAAGTGAAAACCGGTTTTACCTCGATGGTGTTGAGATACCTAATATCAACCATTTTGCGACCCAGGGGGCTTCGGGCGGTCCTGTCGGAATCATTAACGTGGATTTCATCCGGGAGGTGGATTTTTACTCCGGCGCTTTTCCTGCTGACAGGGGTAATGCGCTTAGCTCCATCCTGGAGTTCAAAATGGTCGACGGCAACAAGGAAAAACTACGGGCCAAAGGCTCCGTCGGGGCATCCGATGTAGCTCTGACACTGGACGGTCCTCTCGGAAAGAAAACGACTTTTATCGCGTCGGCACGCCGGTCCTATCTTCAGTTTCTCTTCTCAGCCCTTGGACTCCCGTTTCTGCCTACATATAATGACTTTCAGTTCAAAACCAAGACCCGCTTCAATGAAAAAAACGAACTCACGGTTCTCGGTCTCGGGGCTCTCGACCAGTTTTCACTCAACCTGAAGGCTGACCAAACCGAACAACAAAAATATATCCTCGGGTACCTTCCCGTCAACGAGCAATGGACTTATACCGTAGGGGCCGTATTTAAGCACTACCGCGACAATGGTTATGATACCTGGGTTCTGAGCAGGAACCATCTGAATAACGCCTCATGGAAATACCGCGATAACATCGAAGCCGATTCACTGAAGATCCTCGATTATTCGTCCTATGAAACCGAAACGAAACTCCGGTTCGAACACAATACCGGTTTTGAAAACGGCCTGCGGTTAAATTTCGGCGCCGGATTGGTATATGCCGGTTATTACAATTCCACCTTCAGCCGCAGGTTTAACGATGGCGCCCCTGAAACCCTGCGATATAAATCCACCCTCGATCTTTTCCGGTGGGGAACCTTTGGCCAGTTAAGCAAGGATTTCCTGAACGAGAGGCTTACCGTCTCGCTGGGTATTCGTATGGATGCCACCGACTATTCCATTGATATGCGAAACCTGCTGAACCAGTCTTCGCCCAGGTTTTCGGCCTCCTGGCGTCTCTTTAAGCAGTTCTATCTGAACGTCAACGCCGGAAGATATTATCAACTTCCCCCCTACACCACTCTCGGTTACCGGGATTCAACCGGTACGCTGGTCAACCGGGCAAATGGTCTGACCTACATCTCAGCCGATCATTATGTAGGTGGTATCGAATGGAGACCGGATGATAAATCAAGGCTGACACTGGAAGGCTTTTATAAATTCTATCATCATTATCCGTGGAGTGTGACCGATTCTATTTCGCTGGCAGGAAAAGGGGCCGATTTCGGAACCTTTGGTGATGAAGAGGTCAGACCAACCGCCAAAGGAAGGGCCTATGGACTTGAACTGCTGTACAGGAACAAAAACGTATTCGGCAGTAACCTGGTCATTTCCTACACCTGGGTACGAAGTGAGACCGAAGCCCCAATGAGTGCACTCAGCCTGGAAAACGGCTGGGTACCCACCGTATGGGATAACCGGCATATTCTGAACATTCTGGCCATCAGAGAATTTAAACATAACTGGAGGGTTGGCATGAAATGGCGCTTCGTGGGAGGTGCCCCTTATACACCCTACGATATTGTGGAATCCTCATACGTACAGGCATGGAACATCCGTCAGCAGGGATTCCCGGACTACAGCCGTTACAACAGCCTCAGGCTGCAATCCTTCCATCAGCTCGACCTGCGCGTCGATAAGGAATACTATTTTAAAAAAGTCTCCCTGAATTTCTACGTCGATATACAAAACGTCTACAATTACAAGGCGGACCAACAGAATGTTCTGGTTCTGGATAACAGCGTCCCGCAGCCTGTCAACCCTCAGGATCCTCTGTCTATGCAGAGATACCGGCTCAAAGAACTGGCTCTGCAGGGAGGCACCATTCTTCCAACCATCGGCATCATTGTTGAATTTTAATTGAAATACCATGAAAGTCTTTCTTCCGGTACTCCTTTTTCTTGTCCCCTTTTTACAGGGGTGCAGATCCCGTCAGATCCAGAGTCTTGCTCCGGCTCATTACTCATATAACCAGAAGGGCACAGGACAAGATCTGACGATTGTATTTAAAAAAGGTGCTGCCTTCAATCATCCCCTGATGGCTATCTGGATTGAAGATACAGCCGGCAACTATCTGCAAACTCTGTTCGTATCCGAATCCATCGGCCAGGGTATTTTTCAGCATGGAGATGCCTCCTCCGGGAAGTGGATGCCCGGAGAGGTGAGAAGGCCGGCAGCCCTGCCTTACTGGTCCCATAAAAGAGGCATACAGGAAAAAGACGGCCTGTTTATTCCTATGCCTGATGACCCCATGGCTGACGCTTACACCGGACCGACACCCCAGGGAGATTTCACCCTCAACGTAAGACCGGACATACCCGTTCCGGCACCTTTTGCTGTCCTTTTCGAAATCAACCAGTCGTGGGACTGGAACGAATACTGGACGAATAACAAATACCCCGGGGATGAGGAGTACAAGACCAGTTGTCAGCCTGCAATCGTCTACAAAGCCCTGATAACCAAAGATCTACCAGGTGCTGATTATCCGCTAAACGTGATCGGGCACAGCCATTACGCCGGTAAGGACGGGAAGCTGTATACCGACCTGAGCACTATAACCACCGCCCTGGATATTATCGGTTCGGTTAGTGTCAGAATGAATGACCGACCTTGACACAGCCTTGTTTTTAAACGTTTTAAAGCTAACCGGATTTAAAATCTCATTGTAAATATACTCCCTGAACCTTTCGTGGAGATCACATCAATTATTGCGTTGTGTTCCCTGAGGATCTGCCGGACCAGACTCAGACCGATACCCGACCCGCCTTCCCTGGTGGTATAGAAAGGTATGAAAATATTTTTTTGTTCTTCTTCACTGATCCCTGAACCATTGTCCGACACGGAGATATTAATGGGCCCGTTGACTTGTCTGGTAGCGCTGAGTGTTATGATTCCTTCTTCATCCTGCACCGCATTCAGAGCATTCCGAACCAGATTTATTAGTGCCTGGCTCAGTAAATTATAGTCAGCTTCAAGCTCTGGTTCATCAGTCCCTGTACGAATTACTAATTTGATTCTGCGTTGCTGAATTTCTGCTTTGAAAAGGGTCCGGACTTCTTCAAGCAATTCCCTCAACCTGATTGTCTGAAACCTTGCCGATGGCATTTTTGTCAAAGCCCGGTAAGCATCGACGAAATTTAACAGGGACTCCGAACGGTTCGTAATCACATCGAGGCCTTCATTCAGATCCTTCAGGACCTTGTCGTTTTCCTTTCCTGTTATCTTTCGGGTCAGCCTTCGCAGTGAAAAACTAAGCGACCGGAGCGGGGCAGCCGAATTCATGATCTCGTGTCGTAAAACAGCGATCAGCTTTTTCCAGGCTTCCAGTTCTTCCAGTTCAAGCTGATTATGAATGTCCTGGAAGGAAACAATCGTTACAGGATCATTCTGAACGATCATTTTAGAAACACGAAAATTAAGTCTTCTGATCCGTCCCGACCTTACCAGCGTGAACAATTGGTTCTCCCCGGATTTCAAATCCTTTAGCTTTTCAGGTAAATCTTCACGGAGTGCCTTAAGATCGTGGATATGGTGAAGGGCGGGCAAATCCAGCAAATCCAGTGCCGACCTGTTGATAATCCTTATCCGGCCCTTATCATCGAAAGTCATTAGACCGGTATCTGCCTGTTCAACGATGCTTCTGAAATAATGTCCCTGGGCTTCCATATCTTTCCTGGCCTGCCCGACGATATCGATGATTTCATTGAATGTCAGATTAAGGTCATCAAAACTTCTACCCAAATGCTTTTCTTGACGAATATTATCGAGGTACCTGAGCGAACTTAGAAATGTGTCGAGTTTACGTGTCATCAACTGGACATACCGGATCAGGTTGAATGTTAATACGCCCCATAAAACAACCATCGTGATCCTGGTAACCCAGAGATGATTTGTCAACAGGAACCATACTGCAAAAAAACCGCTGAATGCTACGAGGATAGAGAGAACTGTAGTATATATGTTAAAGCGGCTCAATTTCATACCGGTCAAGTTTATTATAGAGAGTCTTCCGTGATATACCCAGATCTTCAGCTGCCCTTGAAATATTCCCCTTGTTGATATTCAGGGCTTTCCGGATCAGTTCCTTTTCGTTTTCTTCAATATTCAGCAAATAGATTTCATTAACCGAAGGCATTGGTTTGTCAAAAAAGAAATCCTCAGCTCTAAGAACTTTTCCTTCGGCGAGAATGACCACCTTCTCGACTGCATGTTTCAATTCCCTCACATTTCCCGGCCAGGTATATTGCATTAGCTTATTCATTGCATCCCCGGATATTGTGTAACCCGGCTTGTCATACTTTTTACAGTAAATCCTGATAAAATAGTCAAGTAAAACAGGGATTTCCTCTACTCTTTCCCTAAGCGGAGGCACTTCAATTTTAATGGTATTGATCCTGTAAAGAAGGTCCTCCCTGAATTTAAGCTCATTAACAAGTTTTTGTAATGTTACATTGGTCGCGGAGATTATTCTTATGTCGGTCCTGACAGCCCGGTTCGAACCAATCCGGAAAATCTCCTTGTTCTGAATAGCCGAGAGCAACCTTGCCTGCAAATCGAGGGGTATGTTGGCAATCTCATCCAGAAAGAGCGTTCCCCGGTCCGCAATTTCAAACCGACCCGGACGGTCATCGACAGCGCCCGTAAAAGCCCCTTTCACGCACCCGAAAAGTTCAGATTCAAATAATGTCGGTGTCAGTGAGCCGAGATCAACCCTCACGATCACCTCATCTGAACGGGATGACAACCGGTGAATCTCACGTGCTATCAACTCTTTACCGGTACCGTTCTCCCCAACGATCAGCACATTGGCATCCGTAGGGGCAACTTTTTGAACGGTCCTCATTACATTCATCATGGCCGGTGAATCCCCGATGATTAGTTCGTGCTTTTCTTCGGGAGAATTAATGAGAAACTTTTTCTGATCTTTGAGTTGACGGATTTCCTGCTTCGACTTTCGGAGTTTCAATGCATTCCTGACGGTCGATAATAATTTTTCGTCTTCCCACGGCTTCTGGATAAAATCGATTGCCCCTTCCTTCATCGCGCGCACAGCCAAATCAATTTCCCCATATGCCGTAATAAAAATGACCATCGCATCCGGATCAGCCGAGAAGATCTCTTTTAACCAGAAAAAGCCTTCATTACCGGTATTGATGCCGGCATTGAAATTCATGTCCAGGAGAATGACGTCGATATTCTTTTCTTTCATCATTCCCGCGATCATATCCGGCTTTCCCGCCGTGTAAATCTGACCAAATTCATCAGAAAGTAACAATCGAAGCGCCACCAGCACATCCTTGTTATCATCAACAATCAGAACTCCGGAAGTACTATTACGTTTCATATGAATATTCTTTTCATTGAAAATATTACCTGTCAAATGTATAACATTTACACAATTATGTAAAATTTTTACACAATTAATTTAAAGGGAAACAAACATATATCATTGTTTTAGTGTAAGTTACAAAATTGGTATTATATTAGCCCACGAGCCTTTAAAAAACGATCATGGCTTTCAACTACCTTAAACTGGCATTTCGTAATCTGCTTCGGCAGAAAGGCTATTCCTTTATTAACATTGCCGGCCTGGCTATCGGATTGTTATGTTGTCTCTTTATCGTTTTATTTATCAGCGATGAATTAAGCTACGACAGTTTCAACATACAGGCGAAAAAAACCTACCGGGTCCTGGTCACTTATAAAAATTCGAACAATGAGGGCCGGCCCATTCCTATCCAGCCTTACAGGCTCAGGGAAGCATTGCTGACCGAATTCCCCGGAATTAAATCAATCACCCGTGTTGGTGAACCTTTCGAATCTCAGCTTGAGTTCAATGATACAAAGCAGAGAATAATGGCGACCAATATTGATGATGATTTCTTTAATATTTTCACCATTCAAATGATTGAAGGTGATCAAAGAACGGCGCTTGAAGGACCAACCAGTATAATCATCAATGAAACTACGGCGAAAAAGATGTTTGGCAACGAAGAAGCTGTTGGTAAACTTGTTAATCTGTACGCCGGAGATGAAAAATATCCAATCCAAATCAGCGGAGTTTTTAAAGACATCCCGGACAACTCCCATTTCCATGTCGATGCATTTTTCTCCACACGGATAACAGATCACCTTTACAATAACCGTCAACTAAACAACTGGGGAGAATCTGTGTGTTATGTTTATCTCCTGATGCCCGATAACATGACACCGCAGACACTTGAATCCCGGTTTCCTTCTTTTGTTGACAAAGTAAGGGGTGAAGGTTCTTCCAAATTCATTCAATACAGCCTGCAGCCTCTCCTGGATATTCATCTACATTCAAATCTCAGGTTTGAATTGGAACCAAATTCCGATATACGGTATATCTATATTTTCGGAGCCATTGCCATTTTCATCCTGCTCATCGCGGCATTCAATTACATGAACCTGTCGACAGCGCGTTCCATTCGCAGGTCTAAAGAGGTAGGGATAAGAAAAGCCAATGGTGCGCGTCGGGGACAACTCATTCTTCAGTTTACGGGTGAAGCGGTATTTTTCAGCTTTCTTGCCATGTGGATTGCACTTTTACTGGCCGAACTTCTGATGCCTTATTTCAATAACCTGTCGGGTAAAAATCTAGACATTAACCTTTTAAACAATTGGAAGATCCTGCTGGTACTTTTTGGCACTTCAGTATTGACCGGCATCCTGGCCGGCAGTTACCCTGCATTTTTCCTGTCAGGCTTTAAACCGGTACATGCCCTTTACGGAAATATCCGGCTGGGATCGGGAAACATCCGGCTCAGGAAAGCCCTGGTAATCCTCCAGTTTTCAATTTCCATCCTACTGATCATTTGTACCCTCACCATTTATTCACAGTGGAATTACATGAAAAATGCACGATTGGGAATAGAACCCGATAATGTCGTCATCGTAAATATGCCGGACCATTACCGGACTTTCAAGGATGAGATCCTAAAGAATCCCGATATCATATCCGTAAGTGCTTCAAATAAAAAGCCGACCAAACCCCTGAGCACCAATCTCCAGTTTGAAGCCGAAGGCATAGAACCGGATGATAATGCATCTGTAAAAATCGTTACTGTTGACTGGGACTTTTTTAAAACCATGAAAAACGAAATTGTGAAGGGCAGATCATTCGACCGGTCATACGGATCAGACGAATCCGGGGCTTTTATTATTAATGAAACAGCACAAAAATATATCGGCTGGGATGATCCCCTTGGTAAATGGTTCGACACCGCAACTCTCGACAGTGCCCGCGTGAACTGGGTTGAACGTGAAGGCAGGGTTGTCGGGGTTGCCCGGGACTTTTATTTCGAATCATTGCATGAAAAAATCCAGCCGGTAGTGTATTTTATACAAGAAAACTGGCTGAACTGGTCAGAGATTAGATTATCCGGGCAAAACATCCCCAAAACCATCGCTTTTATTAAAAATACCTGGGAAATATTTACACCGTCACACGAATTTGAGTATTCCTTTTACAACGATGATATCAATAATCTTTACCTCTCCGAGAAAAAATTC
Organism: uncultured Bacteroidales bacterium; assembly: GCA_963764345.1. Classification (GTDB taxonomy): domain Bacteria; phylum Bacteroidota; class Bacteroidia; order Bacteroidales; genus DASQZK01. The sequence goes on from CAVXSF010000013.1 coordinate 146,313, forward strand.
TTCAGCATTTTTATGACCTTTGCCTTTCTTGCCATCTTTATAGCCTGCCTGGGTATTCTGGGTCTTATCTCATTTACTGCTGAGCAAAGAACCAAAGAGATCGGCATCCGAAAAACACTGGGCGCATCGGTGAATGATATTATCGGGATGCTCAGCCACGAGTTCCTTTTCCTGGTCCTGATATCCAATGTTTTTGCCTGGCCCACAGCCTGGTATTTTATGCATAACTGGCTACAGGATTTCCCCTATCGTACGAAACAGGATGTGATGATTTTTTTAGCTTCCGCGGCAATGGCAACATTGATATCCCTCTTTGCCACCTTCTTTCAGGCCTGGCGTGCAGCAAATGCAAACCCATCTATTTCACTGAAACACGAATAAAGGGATTGAAAATAGAATTTAACCCGTTTGAAAAATGTCCATGAAAATACCGTAGTTTTACACTTTAATATTCTTCGTTAAAAAGGACCAGTGCAAAAAAAATACAAAATCGGCTTAGTTCTCAGCGGAGGCGGTGCCAGGGGTTTTGCCCACCTCGGGGTAGCCAGGGCCCTTTATGAAAAAGGGATTTATCCGGATATCATCTCCGGGGTGAGCTCAGGATCCATTGCCGGTGTCTTTCTTGCCGATGGCTGGGATCCGCAAGATATCTTCAACTATTTCAAAAATACAAGAATCTTCAAATTTTCAAGGCTCGGATTGCCACAGGACGGTCTCCTGAGCCTCGACAAAATGAAAAAAGAGCTTGACAATGCACTGAAATCAAGAGACATAACCGAACTGAAAAAACCATTCATTGTTGCCGTTTCCAACCTGAACAGCGGGAAGATTGAATACTTCAGTGAAGGCCCCGCAAGTACCCTGGTTATGGCATCTTCCGCCATCCCCGTCCTTTTCTCTCCGATACGCATTGGCAGCGATCTTTATGTGGATGGCGGTTTATTCGATAACCTTCCTGTTTATCCTCTTCTGGGGAAATGCCATAAAATCATTGGCGTAAATGTCAATCCGATTCATCGTAAATCCGACATCAGTGGTCTGATCCAGGTCGCCAGCCGTGCTTTTCATCTGGGCGTTGACAACACCATCAGGGAAAGCCGGGAGCACTGCGATGTTATTATCGAACCCGGAAAACTCGATGAGTATGATTTGCTCGATTTCAGGGATGCCGATAAACTTTTCCAAATCGGTTATGAGTATACAAGGGATCTGAAGATTGTGATCTGATCGCCTATCCAACCATCACGTTGGCCTCGGCATATTTATACCGCGTTGTCATCACCTTTCTGGCCAGGATCAGGGCAATGGTCAGAGTGCCGATCCTTCCGACAAACATCGACATGGTGATAATCAGTTTACCGGCCACAGAAAGGTTTGGAGTGATACCAAGACTCAGTCCGACCGTTGAAATGGCCGATATTTCCTCGAAGAGGAGTGAGAGAATATCTTTATCCGGTTCGGTAATGGACAGCAGGAAGGTGGAGGCAAAAATGGTCCCGAAAGAAAAAAGAATGATGCTGTATGCCCGGTTAATGATACTGTAAGGGATAGTGCGCTTGTAGAATATGACATGTTCTTCGCCCCTGATGGTGGCCAGAGCAGATTTGACAATGAGGGCAAAAGTCGTAGTCTTGATCCCTCCTCCCGTTGAACCCGGCGATGCCCCGACATACATCAGAAACATCATAAATACAATGACGGGTACAGTCAGATTTCCAATATCGACAGTGTTAAATCCTGCCGTCCGCGTAGTAACCGACTGGAAAAACGATGTCGTCAGCTTGTGCCAGAAGCTATATCCATCCAGAGAGCGGTCCCATTCCAACGGGAGGAAAACCAGCATGCCGGCGACGATCAAAGTCAGGCTGGTAAAGATGACAATTTTTGTACCCACATTCATGTGAGCCCAGCGCTGACCTTCCATGTACCTTTCTTTCAAGTATCTTCCGACATTATTGAGATTCATAAATCCTATCCCGCCGAAAATAACCAGCAGGGCTATGACAATATGATAGCCGAAAGCTCCACGGATGATCCCCTGGTACAGATTCTGGCTGAAAAGAGAAAAACCGGCATTGTTAAACGCAGAGACGGAATGAAACAAGGCATAGAAAATACGTTCTCTGTAGCCCATGCCATGAGCGGGATCCCAACTAAGATAAAGCAGTACCGTTCCTGCCAGCTCAAACAGGATGCTGAAAATGAAAATTTCCTTGAGGAGGATCCGTGTATCGGAAATGGTTTCCGTGCTCAGAAAATCCTTGATCAGCGATTTATAGCGGATACTGGAGGAGGTGCGGTAAAAGGTGGCAAAAAGAGTGGCAAAGGACAGGATGTTCAATCCTCCCAGCTGGATCAGCAACAGGATGATGACCTTGCCCTTGAGCGTGAAGAACGTCGCCGTATCCACTACCACGAGTCCTGTAACACAACTGGCACTGGCCGACGTGAACAAGGCATCGATGAAGGGTATGCTGCGACTTACCGTCATCTCAGGCAGGCTTAGAAGAAAGGTTCCGGAGGAGATCAGGATCAGGAAAGACAATGCCAGCAAGACCTGCGGGGAAAGTTTCAGCCCTGTCAGAACCTGGCTGGCCTGCCCCAGTTCAATGCCCACAATAATGAAAAAATATAACTGAACAAAAAGGGTGGAAATTACCGTGAAATTACCCAAACTGAATAAGTTGAAAACCCGTTCGACAAGGTCGACCTTGAAAATAATCAACCCCAGACCCTCGATCATAATAAGCAGCATGATGATCCCTTCAAACCAGTTTTCACGCAGAAATTTTTTGGGTTGAAAATCATAAAAGAGGCGGATAAGATATTTGAAAAAATAAAAGCCAAAGCTTATGTGCATGATGATCCTGTAGACATGAAGCACATGCGGTGTCTTGGAATAACCGTGATAATATATGATGGCTGCAAGGGCTACAAAAGAAATCAGGATGCTCAGAACCCGCAGAGTTGAAAGCACTGCCTTTTTGCTTCCGAAAATTCTCAGGTTGATAAATTCCCGGGTTTCCCAAACAAACTTGTCCGGCATATATGAATGGTCTTACTGGTTAATCTCGATAAATCTCTGAATGTCCTTGTCTTTCCCGAAAATGATCAGGAAATCATCTGCATTAATGATCGTAGAGGAAATCGGCACACCGGTAATATGATGTTCTTCTGAAGTTACTTCATTCTTCTTAACCACCTGCGCACTCTTGATCGTGATGAGACTCAGGTTGTATTTGTCCCTGGGATTGATATCCTCGACGGTCCGGCCTGCAATATTAGGCGGGGTTTTTATTTCAGCCACACGGTATTCATCAGGCAGCTGCAGATAGGACACGAGCCCGGGATTCGTCAGCCTTTCGGCTACGACAACGCCTACTTCATCCTCGGGGGAAAGGATTTCCGTTACCCCCATCTTCTCCAGGATAATCCGTGAATTTCTTCCCTGGGCACGGGCAATGATCCTTTTCACCTTCAGTTCCATCAGCACGACAGTGCACATCAGCAACTGTTCGAATTCCTGGCCGATGGTCACCAAAACAGCGTCAAAATCATTTATCTCATGAGAAAGTAGGGCCTTCTTGTCGCTGCCGTCCATCACGACGGCATAAGCCACATTGTCAGAAATATTGTCCACCTCTTCCTGATCAGTATCTATGGCCAGAACTTCTGCTCCCCTCTTAGCCAATGCTTTTGCAATTGCCCGGCCAAACTGCCCAAGTCCGATCACGGCAAATTTTCCTGCTTGCATATCGATAGGTTTTAAGCTGAATATTTAAGTAAAGATACGAAATGAAGGCAAATCCGGAATCTCTCCAAAGTCCTGCCTGCTTTTCGAATAGAAATACAAAGATAAAAGGATATAGTTTGATATGGCCTTTTTTCAAAATTGAAGGAAAATGTCTTTTGCCCGGGAAGAACGTCCATCCCCGTCAATGCAAACCTTCAGGAAAATGAATGTTGCGGCGTCCTTCAGGCACACGGGAGAAAGAAAGGATGAAATCCTAAACACAAAAATACTCCTGAGGATAAGTGATCATCCCCTTTACACCTTCCAGGGCTCCTTCCTTGAGTTCAATTATCATTACGGCTTCATCTGGCGCGGCAAAGGGCGAGGTTATCCCGAAAAGGGAGGCCTTCAGGAAACCAAAACGAGGGTAATACATCGAATGGCCCAGAACGTTGACATTCGTAAAACCGGCATCAAGGGCCCTTTCCAGCCCTTTCCTTACCAGCATTCCACCCACACCCCGGTTCTGATATTCGGGAAGAACAGAAATGGGGGCGAGCGCAAGTGAATCCCATGATGTATTTACATCAACAATCTGCACCGGGAAGAGTAAGATATGACCGACAACCAGTGTACCGTCCCTGGCGACCAGCGACAGCTCCGGGATGAAATCCTCCAGTTGCCGTAGTTTGTCCACCAGGATGGCTTCATCCATCTGGCCGAAAGCAAGTTCGTTGACGTACCGTATTGAACGGTAGTCATTCTTTGTCTCACTCTGAATTTTTATCATCGACACCGAAATTCATGCTTTTACTAAATAAAACTATTTTTATGAAAATTCATAGATGTACCCCACTAAATCTATCATTCAGAGACCCGGAAGGTTTGTACAGAACGTTCGGGATATCTTCACCATACGTCTTTTCACTGTCAGGCAGCCGTTTCATTTCCCGCTATCAGGAAGCCGGGTTTCCCTTTTTTTTACTAATATTGTTCATCACAATGGCCTTAAACCCGTACTAAAATGAAACATCTGTTCACATCTGTTCTTCTGGCCTTCCTGCTTTCATGTTCAGCCTTTTCCCAATATCTCAGGGTTTCGGAAAACCACCGATTTTTGGTGAAAGATGACGGCACACCTTTTTTCTGGTTGGGCGATACAGGCTGGGAAATGTTTCACCGTCTCAACCGCCAGGAGATAGAACAATACCTGAGAAACCGATCAGGCAAAGGATTTACGGTTATCCAGGCCGTCATCCTGAGTGAGATCAACGGTCTGACTGTCCCTAACCGGGAAGGAAATCTTCCGCTGAAGGACCTGGATCCTTTGAAACCCAACGAAGCGTATTTCAGCCTCGTTGATTACGCTATTGACAAAGCCGCGGAATTTGGATTGTATATGGCCGTTCTCCCTACCTGGGGGTCTCATGCGGAGAATAAACCCCATCCCTTTTTAGATAACATGCATATTTTCACTCCTGAAAATGCCTACCAATATGGAAAATTCCTGGGTAGCAGGTATCGGGATAAATGGAACGTCGTCTGGATCCTGGGTGGAGACCGCCCGGCCGATGCCGCTCCCGAAATCTGGGATGCCATGGCCAAAGGCCTCCGGGACGGGGACAACGGAAAGCATCTGATCAGTTACCACCCTATGGGTCAGCAATCCAGTTCATTCTGGCTGCAAGATAAAGACTGGCTTGATTTTAACATGATTCAGACCGGTCACCAGGCTACGTCATTCCCTGTTTACAACTGGATCAGCCATGATTATGACCTCACACCCATAAAACCCGTTTTCATCGGGGAGCCGGCCTACGAAGATATTCCCGTCTGGTTCAATCCCGATAATCCCAGGCACGGTGACTATGAGGTCAGAAAACAGGCCTATTGGGCTGTCTTTGCCGGTGCGTTTGGCCATACGTATGGAAACAACAATATCTGGCAGATGTACCGTAAGGAATATGCTCCCATCATCTATGCCCGGATACCGTGGAATGAAGCCCTTGAGCAACCCGGGGCGGAAGAACTCAAACACCTTAGATACCTTATGGAATCAAGACCTTTCCTGACACGTATACCAGCACAGGATTTGCTTGAAGCCGAAAATCCCGACTGGTCGTCGGAACGTATCGGTGTAACCCGCGACGGAACACCGGGAATTAACGATGCCACCTATATTATGCTGTATACCCCAATCGTACGGAATTTTTCGGTAAAAACCACGGCAATCCCGGGGAAGAAACTGAAGATATGGTGGTACGACCCGCGTACAGGTGATGCATTCCCACAGGGCACCTTTGACAATACCGGGACTTTTTCCTATTCCGCCTGGCAGATAGTCATCGAGCCAACGCAGGACGGTCCCGACTGGGTGGTGGTTATTGATGATGCCGACCTGAACTATCCGCCTCCGGGTATCAAAGGGCAGAATCCTGCCGGAAGGTAGCCGTTGAGACTGTGTGCCGGAAGACGTTTGGTGAAATTTACGAAACAGGATGACATGACAAAAAAAGATATGTTCAATGACCTGGTGAAAGGAAAAACACCTCAAAACCGGGTACTCTTCAGACCTATTCTCATGCATTTCGCCGCAAAACTTGCCGGCAGTAATTATGGTGAATTTGCAAGCGATTACCGCACTCTGGTCAGAGCCAATCTTATAGCCATTGAAAAATTCGATGCCGACCTTACAGGCCTGATTTCTGATCCATACCGTGAGACTTCAGCCTTCGGGGCACCAATACGCTTTATTAAGGACGGCGTGCCGGTATGTGAAAAGCTTATTGTGAAAACCGCGGATGATGTGCGTGCTCTAAAAAATCCTGACGTCTATGCTTCGGAAAGAACCGCCGACCGGATAAAGGCAGCCGAAGCTTTATCCAGGGAAGTGAACGGCTCAGTACCCTTGATTGGCTGGATTGAAGGACCGCTGGCCGAAGCCTGTGACCTTGCAGGTGTAGAATCGATGCTCGTTAACCTCATGACCGATCCGGATTTCTGCAACAGCCTGATGGATAAATGCCTGATAACGGCAAAGGATTTTGCCAGAGCCCAGGTTGAAGCAGGATGTGATATCATTGGAATGGGTGATTCGATCTGTTCACAAATCGATCCGTTCACGTTTGAATCTTTTGTCATGCAAAGGCAACACGATATCATCGAATATATCCATTCCCTTGGAGCAAAGGTAAAACTTCATATCTGCGGTGATATTACGCACCTGCTTCCTTCACTCAAAAAAGTGAATCCCGATATTCTTGATCTCGACTGGCAGGTTGACATTCCTGAAGCCAGGAAAATCATGGGTGACAGCACCATTCTCTGTGGCAATATTGATCCCGTCATCATCCAGGAGGAAACACCGGAAAACCTCTTTAACATGGCAAAGGAACTGGTCGTTAAACACCGTGACGAACGTTTCATCCTTTCCGGCGGATGTGAGATCACCGTCGGTACACCACCGGCAAATCTTTTAGAACTTAGAAAAGCTTCCTATCTTTAAAAATTAAAAATATGCTCATGACTCCAGAGAAAGAAAGGCTTATCTCCGCACTGCAGCACCAGGGTTCGTGCAGGATCCCGGTTGACTTAGGAGGTACGGCGGTTACCGGTATACATATTCTCATTGTTGAAAAACTCCGTCAGCATTATGGTCTCCAAAGGAAACCCGTAAAACTGACCGAACCTTACCAGATGCTGGGTGAGATTGAAGAAGATCTGATGGAGGCCATGGGCGTGGATGTTATGGGCCTCACTCCGGAAAAGAACATGTTCGGATTCAGAAACTCCGGATGGAAGCCCTTCATAACACCCTGGAAGCAGGAGATCCTGGTACCCGGTGATTTTAATGTGAAAAAAGCCCCTGATGGAGGACTGCTGATGAGCCCGGAGGGAGATCTCAGCCTGCCGCCTTCAGCCAGGATGCCCACCGACAGCTACTTTTTCGATGCCGTCATCCGCCAGAAACCGCTGGATGAGGCAAGTCTTGATCCGGAAGATAACCTGGAGGAATTCACTTACCTGACCAGTGCCGACCTTGAGTACTGGTCTGCCATGGCCGATAAGGCCCGGATTTCAACCCGGGGTATCATTGCCACCTTCGGAGGCACGGCTCTCGGCGACATCGCCCTGGTACCGGCCATGCAGCTCAGGGATCCCAAAGGCATCCGCGATATTTCGGAGTGGTATATGTCGACCATCGCCCGCACCGATTACATTCACCGGGTTTTTGAAAAACAGACAGACATAGCCCTTGCCAACTATGAAAAACTTGCACCTGTTATGGGTGACACCGTGGATGCTGTATTTATTTGCGGAACCGATTTCGGCACACAGAGTTCCCAGTTCTGTTCCCCTGAAACCTTCAATGAGCTGTATGCCCCGTATTATAAAAAAATTAACGATTGGATCCACCAAAATACGGGATGGAAGACGTTCAAACATTCCTGCGGTGCTGTCGAACCCTTCATGCAACTTTTCATTGATGCCGGTTTCGACATCATCAATCCAGTACAGATCAATGCGGCTGGCATGGACCCCGCCCATCTTAAAAAAGAATACGGCGACCACATCGTCTTCTGGGGCGGAGGCATTGACACCCAGATCACACTTCCTTTCAGCACACCCGGGGAAGTGAAAAACCAGGTTCTTAAAAACTGCGAAGTCTTCTCAGTAAACGGTGGTTTTGTATTTAACACCGTCCATAACATCCAGGCCAATGTGCCGGTGGAAAACGTTGTAGCCATGCTTGAAGCCCTGAGGGAGTTCAACGGCTGACACCTTTTTTGCGAAAAGACCTGCAGACAGTCATGGAATTGAAAATCCGGATGTTTGTAAGGAATATACATACTCATGTAAAAAACAGAATAATGATGTCATCCAGAAATGTTTTAATCCTCATTGCCCTTTCATTCCTGCTGTATTCATGCTCCCCGAATCCGGGAATGTTTGAATTCCAGTATCCTGATGATCAATTCACCGATGATGCCTTCCTCGACCTGCGGTATCTGAACGAAGATCAGGCCGGTCAGCATGGCTTTATCGGACTGTCGGCTGACAGCAACAGTTTTGTAAGAGGTGACGGGGAAGCGATCCGCTTCTGGTCGGTTAATGATGCTGTTAACGCCGGACGTCTCACTGATGAGGAAATGCAAAGGCATGCCAGGTTCCTGGCTAAGATCGGCGTCAATATGATCAGGCTGCACACTTCCATAAACCCTGCCGGCAAAGGGACACAAATTGATGAAGTAGATACCGTCGATGTCAGGGCTATTTGGAAATCCGTTGCTTTCATGAAGAAAGAAGGTATTTACACTACCATCTCCCCCTTCTGGGCCCATAACGGCCACATGGGGGGTTGGGTTCCCGAAGAATGGGGCATCGACGGATATTCCGGAAACGATGACCTATGGGGTGTTATCTTCTTCAACGATAGACTGAAAGAGGCCTATAAAATCTGGGTAAAATACCTGTATACAACTCCCAACCCTTATACCGGCCTTGCCCTGAAGGATGACCCGGCTGTCGCACTGATCCAGGTGCAGAATGAAGACGGGGTCTTTTTCTGGACAATGCAGAATATCAAGCCGGAACTGAAACTTTTAATCAGGAAGAAATTCACAGCCTGGCTGATGAAAAAATACGGCTCCTACAAGAATGTCCTGACACACTGGAATAATTTCAACCTCGAGGGGGATGATCAGGATCAGCAACTGTTCGACATTTTCAGTACCTGGAATATGACACAGGCCCTGCCTGAAAACGAAAAACCCAGGATGAAGGACCAGGTTGAATTCTTCACCGAGACGCAGTACAATTTTTACAAGGAAATGCACGATTATTATCGCGATGTCCTGGGGTGTAAACAACTTATCAATGCCAGCAACTGGAGGACAGCCGATCAGCTCAGGCTTAACGACCTTGAAAGGTACACTTACACTGCCTGTGAAGTGGAAGCGGTTAACCGGTATTTTGATCCGGGTCATGTTGGCGAAAATTCCGGATGGCGTATCGATACCGGTCACTATTACCAGGGAAATTCGGCATTGCAACACCCGGTTGATCTGCCTGTCAATATTAAGCAGGTGGAAGGCTATCCGATGCTGGTTACTGAAAGCGGCTGGAATCTTCCAAACAAGTACCAGTCTGAAGGACCGCTGCTCGTCGCTGCATACAGTGCCCTCTCCGGCGTCGACTCATATTACTGGTTTGTTGTCAACGCCATTGATCTTGACCGCGATCCCTATATCTCCCGGATCAGCCTCGGTGACGATATTCATCCTATGAACCGGTGGACATATTCCACACCCGGCGGTATCTGGATGTTCCCTGCAAATGCCCTTATTTTCAGGCTAAATTATGTGAAACCCGGAAACACGGTTGTCCATGAAGACCGCACCATGGATCAACTGTATAACCGTGATATCCCGGTAATTTCGGAAGAAAGCAGTTACGACCCGAACCGCGATGCGGAGTTTGTCGCTGAACGCGGGATGAAACAAACCGAGGTGAATCCTCTGGCTTACCTGACAGGCCGTGTAGAAGTCAGGTATGGAACGGATACCCCCGCTGTGCGTCTTTACCCCGGGCTGGATGACCTTATCAACCTTAAAACCAATACAGTAACCAGCACCACCGGGGAGCTGGTACTCGACTACGACCAGGGTGTTTTTACCCTCAACACACCCTGCGCAAGGGCGGTATCCGGATTTGTGACCCTGAACAAGGATTACAGGCTGGGATCACTAAGCATCGAGTCCCGAAACAAGTATATCACCATCGAGCTGGTCTCCATGGACGGAAAACCTCTTGAAACCTCAACTAAAATCCTGCTTCAGGCCGGGCCGGTATTCAGACCTGAAGGGTGGAAGGATAAACCTGCGAAATACAAGATGGGTAAAGATACCATACAGGGTTTTAAGATCCTTAACACCGGTCATATGCCCTGGCTGGGAAAATCGATATATGCTGACATCAGCCTGGAGAATCCGGAACTTAAAGAAGCTATCCTGCTGAATACAGCAGGTTATGAAGTTCATCGGATCCCGCTGATCAGGAACAAAGAAAAAGTCCATTTTGAACTGCCCTCAGATGTAATTTATATGATCCTGCAATAACCGGATCAGCGTTTTTTCCGATCAATAAAACCGACCTACAGATGATCACACGACGTCAAATGCTTAAATATACCGGTCTGGCGATGGCTGCCGGAAGTCTTCCCCTGGAAAAAACCTTTGCACGGGAGGAATCCGGGACCGGAAATTCCACCTTCCGGTTTTCGCTCAATACAAGCACCATCAGCGGCACGAAACCCGGAATGAAAAAAAGCATCGATATTGCAGCCAGAGCCGGGTATGACGGTATCGAACTATGGGTAAGAGATGTCAGGGCTTATCTGGATGAGGGCAATACAGCCGTTTCACTGAAGAAATATTTGGATGACAGCGGAATCATTGTTGAAGATGCCATCGGTTTTGCCCCCTGGCTTGTCAGGGATGAAAGCCGTCGAAAAGCAGGGCTTGCCGAAATGAAGAGTGACATGGAACTCATGGCTTCCCTCGGATGCAGGCGTATAGCTGCCCCGGCAGCGGGAGTATCGGGGAATGAACCGCTGGATCTTTTCCGGGCAGGAGAACTCTACCGTGAACTGATCGCTTTGGGCCGGCAGTCCGGCGTTATGCCTCAGCTCGAATTCTGGGGGGCATCGCCCTATCTTTTCCATCTCGGCCAGGCAGCCATGGTCTGCGCCGTTGCTGACGACCCCGACGTCCATATTCTTGCTGATGTATTCCACCTTTTCCGTGGCGGCTCGGGCTTCGAAGGACTCAACATGCTGAACGGAAAAGTGCTTGAAATTTTCCATATGAATGACTATCCGGCCGGCATCCCGCGTGAACAACAGAATGACAGTGACCGGGTATACCCGGGTGATGGCGCCGCACCCATGAAACAGATCCTCACTATCCTGGCCTCGATAGGAGGCGAAAAAGTCCTCTCTGTCGAACTCTTCAACCAGGCATACTGGAAGCAGGATCCCCAGACCGTCGCCGGTACCGCCCTGGAAAAAATGAAGGCTCTGGTAGCTTCCATCGGGTAACCGTACCGGAGCAGCCCTTATTTCTCCATTTGCTCTGCTGCCATCATCAGGAATACGTAAGCTGCGCCCGACGCGATGGTATACTCTTTCTGAACCCAAAAGAAAGGATCATCTGCCTGGAATTCTATCAGATCCGGTTTTATGAGCAGCGGTCCGGGGCAAATTCCCCCCGGGATGTAAGATCGGTCGGCCCGGTTGGCACCGTAAGCGGCCGTGATGGATTTTGCCCCGACACCCGTCACCAGTGAGTAATTCGAAACGGGATGGTTACCGTGCATATAACTGATCACATCATAAATAAATCCGGTACCTGCTACACCGGGAGCATATTTATGCAGATAGTACTGGGAACGGGCTACACTGATATAATTGAAACCCGTACCAAACATACTGTGAATCTGAGGCACATGGTACGGACTCTGTGAAAGCTCTTCTTCAAACCGGCTTTCATAATTTTTCAGTGCTTCATCAAAATTCTTCTTAAAGTCGGGGTCCCCCAGTTTATCCACCACCCTGCTGAATGACCATAGCGAGTAACTGCCAAACCGGCCCGACATGTCCATCGGCTCGAGCAGTAGCTTTTTAAATTCATCACGGCCTGTGCAAAGATAGAGTTCAACGGCAACCATCTTTTTTCGTGCCTGCTGATAGCGGGCAAAACGCGAAGGTGCGGGCGGTTGTGATGAACTGGTGACGTTGTCCCAGATGGTCAGCGCCGTATTCAGGCATTTTCCGGATAATGCCGGATTATACTCTTTCAATGCGCGTGAGGCCGCGGCCAGGGCAGACGCCGCTTCATATTCATAGGATTCACGATAGTTGGTAAAAGCCAGCCTGTCGTCCGGGATTCCTGAACGGTCGGCCGTCTTCTCTCCCGGTAAAAGTGCCGGATCGTACACCAGCCCATCGGTTTGTGATGCGGCATCCCCCATCTGAAGATACTGTTCAAAATTGGGACAGATAACGCCGCGGGTATAATGTCCGAAATTTTCATAACAGGCGAGGATATAATCCACCCCATGTTCGATTTGCTGCAACAGGTCGGGCTTACCATCGGGCTCGTGAAGCCTCACTTTGTGCCCGTCTTCATTGATATAGGTCTGATCGGAAGAGGGATGAAATTCCTCCCATGTCAGACTCAGATCATATACAGTTGAAGTATTGGAGGGTGATTCAATATCATTGTCTCCGGCATCGTGCCAGCCGCCAACATTAAAGTGAGGGATGTGCTCATAAGCCTTGAATTTCGTGTGCGTCTCTTCATCCATCTGGTAGTTGTCAAAATGCTTTATTCCAGGAGGAGCCTGAAGTGCGTCGTCGAGATGACATGCACCATGCCACAGCCTCATCCTGTCCCACACTGAAACATGGCACATCTGAACGGGAATAAAGGTTTCAAGGGTCGGCCTCCAGAATTCACCTGCATAGAGTGCCGGGCTGATCATAAAGCGTTCCGTCCGCTGATGACGATACTGAAGGAAATAAATCCCCTTTCCCGTAATATCCGAAAAATCAAATCGGGCATACTGCTTTCTGTAATACGAACCCCAGATAGGGGGCACACCTGATTTTACAAGTGTATCACTGCCGTTCGCATCCAGCTTATAAAGGAATATACTGTCGGGGGTATCGGTCTTATCTATCTCAATCACAGACACTTTTGGTTGATCCGACTGGTACCCGATTTGTGAAAATCCCACCACGGGTTCACTCATCCAGTTTTCATGTATCTCCGGCCTGATTAGCCATTCGATAACATTGCCTTTCCGGTCTCCAGGCAGCAGGCTGCGAACAACAAACCATTTGTGGTTGGTACTTCCCCTACCATCGAGCAGGTCAAGATTTCCCTTTACGGCTTCAATGGTCAGATGATGAAGGCTGTCACCGGGAGCCAGTGATAGTCTCTTGCCACTGGCCATCGGGAAGGCTTCGAGCCTGTTGTCCCTGAATACACGGGGTCCATTAAACTGGTGGGGAAATATCCCATCATTGCCATCCATGACATAGGATTTTCCTTTATAGACACCCGGGAAAAACTCCATCATAAAGGCCAGTTTACCGATTAGGCTATCAGCAATTTCTCCTTCCGTATTTACCCTTATTCTGAGGTTTTCTCCCTCTCCTTTGAGCTGAATATGGTATTTGAAGCCGAGCTTGGCAAAGTTCATATCAACGAGGATTTCATTCCTAAGGCTGTCGACCCTGGTACTGACAAGGTCAGGCATAGGAATATCGAAGGCATCGGGGATAGGGACAGGTTCAAGGCGGATGTCTCCGTTTGAGGCTACCCTGTCACCATGAATGACCAGCTCCACCGCACCGCGGCGTCCCTGGTAGTATTGGTTATGAAAAGCCATAACGCTGAAACAGCGGGAATATAACTGCCCGTCATGGTCGATACGCAGTGATTCAGGCTGTTGTGCATTCATGAAAAAAGAGGGAGCTAACAACAGCAGTAATGCTGTAATAAGGTGGTTCATTTTCTTCATTAACTGGAAATTGGGTATGTTGGTTATTGGCCTTTAAAAGTAAAATAATTCAAGGATATTTCGCTTATACCCATCCTTTTTTTAAAATATTACTGACGGCGTCAGTACTGGTCGATCCGGAACCATGGTGAACGGCAAACCGAACAATATTTTCAGGTGTTTTGACGGCTTTAAATCCGGATTTGTGCTATGGATAATAAAATGGAGCCGTATTTTCAGACAGGAATATGAAGGTGCCAAAGTAAAGCCCCGACTTATGGAATGTCCTGCATCAGGCCAGTGCACGTATTCAGAATAGATTGTAATCTGTGAAAAGATGTTAATAACCACCCATCATTTCATATCGCTATCAAAAAAATGTACCTTTGCGTGAATTAATGAGGTTTAGGTATGATTAGATTAATATTAATATTTGTACTTATATACCTGGTAATAAGAATGCTGGGGCAAATGTTCTTTCATGGTTCCGTCAGGGAATCCAGCGGTTATGCCTCTAATGAGGACAAAAAGAGCAGGGAAGGAGATATCAGCGTTGAGAATCCTGACACTAAAACGCAAAAAAAACATTTAAAAAAGGACGTGGGGGATTACGTGGATTTTGAGGAGGTAGAATAGCAAAGGCCGTCACTAATGATCCAAATTCCCGGGTAAAGAGTATACTGAGAAAAGCTAATAAACGACAAAGAGACGTTACCGGGTGGTACGTCTCTTTGTCGTTAAGGATTTCCGTGACTGACAGGGTAGGCAGTTTGCTTTAAAAGGACCTTTATCCGGAAGGAGAAACCGGGGCTTTTCAGGAGACGAACAAGTCATCAGCAGCATCCATATCACCCCTGGTATTAACATTATAAAACAATCGGTCGGGATCAAATCCGAGCGCCTGCACATCGACCAGGCTGGCCTCTGTTCTGGATAAGAAATCCGACATCTTATATTGTCCTGAATGAATAAGATCTTCTGCCAGCAGCCACAAATGGGATGAATAAATCCCTGCCAGTGGTTCAATGCCCCCGTGTTTATTCATGCCTGCAATGGCGGGTGCATCGTGCATCTCCGACAGTAAAGCCTCAATATAGGCTACCGTAATAAAAGGAATATCACAACTCAGGACAACAGCCCTGTCATGTCTGACATATCGAAGACAGCTGTGAAGTCCTGAAAGGGGTCCTTTTCCGGGAATTTCATCCGGCACGGTCGGATAAGGGAAATCAATCGGGAAAATGTTCTCCGGAGCACTGATCACAATATCATCGCAAAGTGCCTGGAGAACCTCAAGCGACCAGGTATAAAGTTCTTTTCCCCTGAAACGCAGAAAGGCTTTATTTTCGCCCATTCTTTTACTCTTTCCGCCTGCCAGGAGAATTCCGGAAATTTTAACAGAACCCGTCAGCCTGGATCTGCCAGAATAATCTCTCATGACAGTTCTGCGGTTAAAGGGAGATAAGTTATGAATTTTTCCTTTGGCATTATCAATGGATAAATACCCTGGTCACAGACTATAAAAACCGGGCTATTTCTTTAACTGCTGGGCCAGTGTCGTGGCGAAAACAAAATCGTTAAGTGTTTCGTTCTGGGTATGAAGAATATCCTTGTTCGTTCCTTCCCAGATTTTCCTGCCCTGGTAAATAAAGATGACTTTATCCCCGATTTCAAGGACAGAATTCATATCGTGGGTATTGACGATGGTGGTGATATTGAACTCTTCGGTTATCTCCTTAATGAGGTTATCAATCACGATAGCTGTTTTCGGATCCAGTCCTGAGTTGGGCTCATCACAGAAAAGGTATTTTGGGTTCAGGGCAATAGCCCGGGCAATGGCCACCCTCTTTTTCATCCCTCCGCTAAGTTCGGCCGGGAAAAGCTGGTTTGCATTTATAATATTTACCCTGCAAAGGCAAAAGTTAACCCGCTCCAGTTTTTCCGATTCACTCATCTCCGTGAACATGTCGAGTGGAAATTTAACATTTTGCTCAACCGTTGATGAATCAAACAGGGCTCCACCCTGAAAAAGCATCCCGATTTCCTTACGGATTTTCTTCCTTTCCTTGAATGTCAGATCGTTATAAAGCCTGTCGTCATACCAGATTTCACCTTTATCGATTTCATGGAGACCTACAATGCATTTAAGTAAAACGGTCTTTCCGGAACCGCTTTGTCCGATAATAAGGTTCGTCTTACCCTGCTCAAATGTCACGGATATGTTCTCGAGTACCGTAGTATCTTCAAAATTCTTCGTTATATTGATAACCCTGATCATGAAAGAATAAGTTTTGTAAGGACAAGATTGGCAAGCAGGATAAGGATACTGCTGTAAACGACGGCCCTGGTGCTTGAGCGGCCAACTTCGAGGGCTCCTCCCTCAGCATAGTACCCCTGAAAGGCGGAAATGGTCACAATGATAAAGGCGTAGAATACCGTTTTTGTGAGTGCGTAACTTATATAGTATGGATAAAACGCGTACTGTATACCATATATGTAATCCGCCGGAGACAGAATTTCGGTGAGAACGCAAACAAGGTAGCCTCCGAATATTCCCACAAACATACTCAGAAGAGAGAGGATGGGAAAAAAGAACATGGCTGCAATGATCTTGGGGAAGATAAGGTAGCTGGCTGAATTTACCCCCATGATCTCCAGGGCATCGATCTGTTCGGATACACGCATGGTTCCAATTTCAGAAGCAATATTTGAACCGACTTTACCCGCCAGAATCAGGGCCACCATGGTGGAGGAAAATTCGAGAAGCAAAGAATCACGGACAGTAACCCCAACAAGATACCGGGGAAGCAGTGGGTTCTCAATATTGAAATTTGTCTGGATGGTGATTACCGCTCCCACAAAAAGGGAAATGATAACGACAATGCCAAAAGAGTTTATCCCCAGACTCTCTATCTCACTAATTGTCTGGTTATAATAAATCCGGAATTTCTCAGGCTTGGCAAAAACTTTCCATAGTAACATGAAATATTTTCCTGCCTGTTCGAAAAACTTCATAGCGTTTCTGTTTGGTGCAAAATTACGAATATTCTCGGTTTTGACCCGATTCCATTCTAAAACATTCCCGATGAACTGACAGTAAATGAAATATACTGTATTTTTGCGTTAAGTTCATTTCCTCTGACAGACATTTACAGGTTATCCCGAACTTATGGGGTAGAGAGGAGAGGCAAGTTAATCATTAGAAACAACCCATTGATGGAAAAGATCGGTTTTGTATAGTAATAATTCGATTTTTAGGATTAGATTAACCCATTAAAAAATGAAGAATGTGTTATGGACAAACATGACTATTGCGTAATTATGGCCGGAGGAGTTGGAAGCCGTTTCTGGCCGCTCAGCAGAACTTCCAGGCCAAAACAGTTCCTCGATATCCTTGGTGTTGGCAGTACACTTCTGCAACAGACTTTTAACCGTTTTGCAACCGTAATACCATCCGAAAACATTTATATCGTTAGCAATGCCGAATATGGCGATCTTATCCGTCAGCAGCTTCCCGGAATGAAGGAAGACAATATCCTTCTTGAACCCTACCGGAAAAATACGGCTCCCTGTCTTGCTTACGCCGCTTTCAGCATCCGAAACAAGGATCCTGAGGCCAGAATGGTCGTTGCTCCCTCAGACCATCTCATTCTGAAGGAAGAAGTCTTTTACATTGCTCTTAAAAAAGGGCTTGAATTCGTCGAAAAACACGATGCTCTCCTGACCCTGGGCATTCGTCCGAGCCGTCCGGAAACAGGTTATGGTTACATCCAGGCAGAATCGATCCCGGTGGAGGAAAATGAAAACTGCAAGCTTCAGAAAGTCAAAACCTTCACTGAAAAGCCGGATCAAAAGCTGGCAAAGGTATTTTTTGAAAGTGGTGAGTTTTATTGGAATGCAGGAATCTTTTTCTGGTCGCTTCCGTCTGTACTGACAGCTTTCCAGAGACATATGCCGGATGTATATTCTGCCTTTGAAGATGGGTCAGATGTATATGGTACCGAACGGGAATCTTCATTTATTGAAGAAACCTATGCCGGATGCAAAAGTATCTCCATCGATTACGGCATCATGGAAAAGGCAGACAACGTCTATGTTCTTGCCACCGATATTGGCTGGAGTGATCTGGGGACCTGGGGATCTCTTTATGACCAGATTGAACCGGATCAGGATCAGAATGCCGTAATGGGGAAAAATGTATTTACTTATGATACGAGCCGCTCTCTCATTAATGTACAGGGAGATAAGCTCGTGGTCATCCAGGGGCTCGGGGAATTTGTCGTCGTCGACAGTGAGGATGTGCTGCTGATCTGCAAAATGGATCAGGAACAGAGAATCAAAACCTTTGTCAACGATGTCAGGCTGAGCGGTGGAGAGAAGTATATCTGAGAGGACCTGGAAGCAAAGGAGCGATTACGTGCCGGCAAAGGCCAGACCGACCGGAAAATCTGAGAGTGTGGCTTGAAAATGGCGGTTCATACCGGGAAACCGCTCCGGTCTCTTCCATCTGCCGAAGATCATTCCATTGCCCCCACGCTGAAATTGGGTCCCGAAAAATTTAATCTCACTGATGTCCTTCATCTGATGCTTCCTCTGACACCGAGATATTCGGTTCAAGATACCAGACAGGAGGATTTGCTTACCGATTGAATCACTGACCTCACATTTTCCTTAACGGTGATCGGGCGGGTACAACCATAATCAGGAAAAAAAGCGTAAAAAAAATCCGCACATAAGTCAATCGTGCGGATTTTTTAGTATCAGGTTAACCGGTTTGGTTCACAAATCTTAGTACTCCCAGAGATCGTGTTCGAAATCAAAGAGTTTTGCCTTGATTTTCTCAGCTTCGTAGAGAATGTCATCACCGGTAAGGTAATCCGGTATTAAACGGTTGTCATATTCATTAGACTCACCGTAAATATAAGAAGCAAACCGCCTCTGCACGAACAGGTCGTCGTACGATATATTTTGGGAATCGTTATTCGGATTGAAGACTTCATATCGTGCGAAAAGATCCCTGTATTCGGGGAAATAGATCCAAAAAAGAATTTCCCTTGTTATTTCGGGCGATACGGTGATATTCCCGTTGGCATCCTGAAGTGTGCGGTGGTACACTTTTATCGGAGCCAGGCCTACGATCCTGACGCGCATTGTTGAAGCCTGTTTATCGAAGAACCATTTTTCTTTTACCAGGTATTGCAATACAAAGTCTGATCTCAGGTTTACCTTTTCATTGGGTGTACCCGGGAATAATGTATCGGCTCCAAGGGCCTGGATAATTTCCTTTTCCCCGATCTGGGTCTCTGTCGAAAACAGGTTATATTTATCTTCCTTGTAGGCATGGAGATTATTCTCATGTATGCCATGCATGATCAATGAAAACAGGCTCATTCTCTGACCAAGCGGTTGTTTCGGATAGTAGAGCGGAAGGTTCATTTTTTCACGCAGGTCAATAATCCGCCAGATATCTTTAGACCACATCACATCAGCCTCCCTGATCGGCACATAGGGAATAGGCTTTTTCTCCGGAATATGTATCTTTTGGTAAACATTGATGATCGCCTGTGAATCCGCAGCCATCTGCGGATTAGCCATAGCGGGCGTTGTAGTTACCTGCTGGGCATTCACTGCAATCCATGCTCCCTGCAGTATGAATAATCCAACTATAAACAGAGCAGTCCTTTTCATTATCGTTGTTTTTATAAAATTTTCAATACAATTGAGTTCAGTACCCTGGATTTTCCATCCGGGCCAATCGCTTTAATATCAGTAACTGTAAGAACTTTACCCGGAGAGAGCTGGGAGATGATACCCAGCTGGCCCGGAGTGAATTTATTATTATTTGATTTTTCGCTCTTTGAAAATCCACCGGATAATACTGCCGAAACGGTAAATTCGGTAACGGTAAAATCAAGATCGAAAACGAAATTATCCAGTTCTGCGTCCACTCCCGACGCCCTGGTCAGATCCGTGAGAGAAATCGCTCCCTGTGATCTGCCGCGGATTTTTGCTACCGGCGGGGGGACATCTCTGACGCGGAAATCCATACTTCCCATGAACCGGTTGTTTCCTTCAACATTGGCATATACTTTTACGGTAACCACTTCACCTTCAGGTCCGCCTGCCGGCCATACTTCCCAGTCGCCGCCTTTTGCCCTGGTAATTTTGCCCTTGGTGATCTCGGCACGCAGGTTTTCTTTAGGCAAGCCGGATACAGAGATGGCAACGGGATTGGCAACACCCCGGTAAAAAACATTCATCTTAGTCGGGGAGATCACGGCACTGGCTTCAGCCACCTGGTACTGGGCTTCAAAGGTTTTCTTTATGGGTATTCCGTCGTCACCTTCCAGGATAATGGTTCCTCCCCAGGTGTGAGTCCCGAGAGCCGTTGTTGAGGGAGTGTAAATACCTTTCCCCTCATCTATTGGTAGTACTTCGCCAGAATTTAGCTTTACAACCGGAGCTTTGGTTGAGTCATAGGCGGCGAGAAAAACCTTTGCCTTATATTCCTGGCCTCTGAAAACATAATCGGAGTTAGCCAGAACGACGGCTTCAATCTTGTTAAACTTGAAAGACCCTGCATCGATCTGGCTTAGCAGGTAAGCCAGGATTTCAGCCTCTGAATTCCTGACGTCGCTTTGCATCTTGGAAAGAATGGTGATTACAGAGGCGAGAGGAAGATGTTCGAAATTCTCTGTCTCCCAGGTAATATTTTCCCCTTTGGAATGACCTGTGGCTTCAGGGTCCTTGGTGACTGAGAGAGTTTTCAATGGAGGTAGCGATGGATTTATAGGTCTCCTTGTTATCAATAAGACCCAATAGAAAGTCCCTGTAAACATTGATCTTACCCTTGAGCTCACTTCCTTTTTTATCGGTGATCATGACTTCAGCAGGGATATCGGTATTGTCCTTACCATTGACATACTGAAGGTGTACTTCGCCATCACGGATACCCTCTGGTTTCGGGGCCTTCAGATTTGATCACGATGTCCTTTTTGCATTCCTGTATGTAATCGTAGAGTTCCTGGGTCCGTTTCTTAACTTCCTCTGCCTTGTCCTTCCATTCTCCAACTTTTGTCTTGTTTTGCAGGTAAGCCTTTTCAAACTCACTATACAGACCCTCGTTCTTTTTTGAAAAGTTTTCGGTGGTCTGGGTCAGACCTTCATCAACCAGAGTAAAGGCATCAAGAACTGATCTTGACACATTAAGTGCAAGCAATGATGTAAGTACGAGGTACATCATGCCGATCATTTTTTGACGCGGGGTTTCCTTACCGTGAGCCATAGCTGATAAAAGGATTTATTTTCTGGTAACAACGCTCATTGCTGAGAGCATATTACCGTAAATATTATTTAATTCCGAAAGATTCTGACTCAGTTTGCTTATTTCATCCTTGTATTTCTGAGTTTCATCTACAGAAGCCTTGAGATTTTTCATCATATCCTCAATGCCCTTATAGATATTATCGTTGCCTTTAAGATGTTGCTGAGTGCCGGCAACCTGGGCTTCATAGGCTGAGTTCAGATCAGACAGGTTTTTGTTCAGGGATGTAAGTTGCTCACTGAATTTCTTATGACCTGCTGAGATATTGGTATAATCCGATTTTACAGTATTGGTCAGATCATTATAGGATGTAGACAGTTCAGTAGACTGTTGTGCAAATTTCTTTGCAATTTCCTCTCCTGATTTACTGACCATTTCTGCCGTTTGTTTGTACGAGGAAGCCAGTGTATTGACCGAATCGTTAAGTGATCCTGTATTATCAGAATAAGCTGATGATACACTTTGAATGGCCTGGGCAGCACTTCTCATGCTGGTGAGGTATTCTTTGGTGGCCATTGAAGCACCGGTAATATCAGCAAGATTCGATGTCGTTTCCGAGAGGCTGTTTATACCTTTGCTCAAACTTCTTACAGTTTCGGGCTGGATATTCGCATCCTTAAATAATTCATCAAATTTCTGCAATCCAACACCACGCCCGGACGATACCGTCTTCGCGAAGTTCTTCAAGCTCATCGGGATCGGTCATTCCTGCAAGTTCCGGATAAACCAAAGTCCAGTCCAATTCCTCATGCAGTGGTTCAAAGGCAGAGAAGAAGAAAATAACGGCTTCTGTTGACAGCCCAACCACAATCATGATACTTGCACCAGTCCAGTGCATCAGTTTGAACATAGCTCCAATGATTACAACGGAAGCTCCGAGGCCATATAATTTGGCCATAAAATTTTTCCATCCGGAACTCTGAACTATTTCAGTAACATTCATAATTAATGAATTTGAATTATTTGGTGCCTAAGTAAGAACGTACACATCTGAATCCTATATATGATTTTGCAGTATCCTGGTATTCATAGTCTCTGACACTGACCTGCAGGAAATGAGCCACATCTTTCCATGAGCCTCCTCTGACAACTTTTCTCTTCATAACGGGGGGATCATCAGGTTTGGCATTATATTTATAATCGGGATTCATATTATGAGAGAATACGTAAGCGGATTCGTCGTAAGCGTTTGCTGTCCACTCAGCGACATTACCTGCCATATCGTAAAGACCATATTCATTCGGAGCATAGGCCCCCACTCTCTGAGTGATGAGAGCTCCGTCGTCAATATAATTTCCTCTGAGCGGTTTAAAATTGGCCAGGAAACATCCGACTTCGTTACGGGTGTAAGGTCCGCCCCATGGATACATACTTTCATCCAGATTTCCCCTGGCACCATATTCCCATTCGGCCTCGATCGGCAAACGGTAATCCTGGACAAAAGGCTGGTTATCACCAGCGAGAGCAGAATTCAGGTATTGTGTCCTCCAGATGCAAAAGGCTGAAGCCTGTTTCCAGTTTACACCCACAACAGGATAGTTATCATAGGAAGGATGCCAGAAATACAGGTTGGCATAAGGTTCGTTGAACGAATAGGTGAAGTCGGCAATCCATACAAGAGTGTCGGGATAAACCGGTACCTGGTCTTTCATTACAAAGGATTCTCTGCCTTGAATAGGAGATACCGTACCATCGGGATTAACAACCGTTCCCTCGTATTGCTGGGTTTTGTAATTATATCGGTTACTGCGTTTGGCAGCCTGTTGAAGATCTATCCAATAGTACGAATAAATCAGTTTTTCAACGGCAAGCTGTTTACGGCCCCAGAACTGGGCATCACCAGTATAATAGAGTCCGATCCGGTCAATAGCAGCCTGGACATCGCCGTTTTCATCATTATAGTCGATTTTAGTATCCCAGTTGATTAACGGAGATTCCTGGCCGTTTTTATTCATAGTCAGAGGATTTCCCTCTTTATCTTTCAGGATATAATCATCTATCTGGTCGTCGACCAATGCCTGGCGCAGAAGTGAATCTTTCACCCAATAAACAAATTGCCGGTATTCGTTGTTTGTTATTTCAGTCTCATCCATCCAAAAGGCGTCAATGGAAACCGTCTTGGATGTTGCGTTTTGTGCGAACGTTACGTCCTGGTCGCTGGGACCCATAACAAAACTACCGGCGGGTATGAATACCATACCATACGGATCGGGTTCAACATAAGCTTTACGGCCCTGGACACCGACGAGTTCCCCGTTGTTGTAGTTGGTACAGCTGCCAAGTAATGCCAACAAAATCAGCAAGGAAAGTAACTTTTTCATAGCTTTCTGAGTGTTATTTGCAAAGTCAATCTAAACCAAAGATTATATTTCAATAAAGTCTTTAAAATTAATCAATTTCTTACAAAAACCTAATGCTCTTATATTTTTGCGGAGACTTCTCCATACTAAGGTCGAAGCAGTATCCGACAGTGAGTTCATGGTTCCGTTGCTAACCGTATTAAGTTTCGAAAAATCAAAATCGTAGGAATATCCTACCCTGATACCGTTAAACAATTCCACCCCTACAATACCTACAACAGCATTCTCTCCGGTCCTATATGAAACGCCGCCCCAAAATCTTTTATTGTATCTGACATTTGTATTAACATATAGTTGGTTAACTCTCCCGTCAGAACTAAGAACGAATGATGGCATCACTTCAAATAGTGGGTTGGCCATCTGCAGGTCATATCCTGCTGTTGCATAATAATGCCTGACAAGATATGTCGCGGCATTATCGTACCTTATACGGGACTGGTTCAAATGGGTTGTGGAAATTCCCAAAAAAAGATTCTCCGTGCGGTAAAAAACTCCCAGCCCCATGTCCAGGGCTACCCTCGACTGGTTACTCTGTGGGATGGCAGGATCGCCCGCCACATCGCCCAATCCGTCAGGAATGATCCATCCGTTGCTTCCAAGATCAAGAGCTTTGTTCAGCATCCCGATATTCAGCCCCAATCCCAGTTTACCTTTGCCCAGATCCAGCCGGTAGGCATACGACAGGCTCAATCCAAGATTTTTCTCATAACCCAGGGCATCATTCAGTATATTGAGAGCAGCGCCATGGCTGGCTCCTAAAAAGCTAAAAGGTGCATCGGCACTGAAGAAAGATGTGGACGGTGCACCTTTAAATCCAGCCCATTGTTGACGATGGGCCGCATTCAGGCAAATTTTATCGTTGCTTCCGGCCGATCCGGGATTTATCATAGCCAACCATGAACCGATCTGGCTAAAAGCAGGCTCCTGCTGTGCATAGCCTCCTGCAAAGATAAAAATGAATGATATGATTAATAGTGATCTCAAATAAATATGCGGGTTAGTTCACACTCTGTCTGCATTTCAACGCCCTGTCAAAGTCAGGCTAAAATAAGCAAAATTCTTACTATGTAACAAATTTATCACCATAATATTGTTCATAACGCTGGTCTTCACTGAAGGTTTCAAACACGGCGTATTTTGTAAATTTAATCGCTGTTTTGCCCAACATGTAAACCTGAAAACGGTGAAATTTATTGTCCTTCAAGTACCCAATCCGCAAAAATCAGACTTTGGTATACATTCCTCTCCTCCCGAAGCCAAACCGGCATCAACTGTATTTCCTCATTCTTTTCCACCACCGGTCCGGAATTTCATGGTTGCATGCTCTCTGGTAGTCTTCGTAAGAACAGGCCATGAGAAGGTTTCTGCCGGTCTCCGGGTCTGCCACGGGAAGTTCGATCCACCAGCGGTCGGTCCTGTTGCTTTTATAAAAAACGATCTGATCGGAAGGGGAATTCATATCGATAATAAATTTCTTACTTCCTCCAAACTGAGGTTTTTCCGCCACTTTGAGAGAGAAGCCCTCGATGAAATACCAGGCAGCCTGGGCCGCCAGATGTGAGGTGTGATTATTCGATATCCTGACCGGGGCTGATCTCGAAAAAGCCAACGGCCTTGATCCTGTTAGATGCCCCGGCATAACGTGTCATCTGGCACAGATCGTGACCAAAGAAACCGTTGGGTGTCGGAATGCTCGCTCCGGGAGCATCCGACTGCCTGACGCAGCTCATATCGATACTCAGGATATCGGTGTCTCTCATTACCGGCTCCATTTCGTGCAGGGATGACCTGACCGCACCAAGCCTGATACTCTCAAATCCCGAATTCTCAAGCTTGTCAAGCATCCTGGTGGGCGTGAAATAAAGCTGATGACCTATATTAATATAATTGAGCACATCAGACTTATTATCCCTGAATATAGCATCCAGATAATTTTTGGAGCTCAGTTTTTTCCTCCCCACATCAAAATCGAGCTTGCTGTCGAGAGTGGTCAGATTCCAGAATTTTCCAGGTCCGGTAAACGCCAGCGACATCCCGTAGGTGAGATCCTGACTGCCTCCGAAGATCACCGGAACAACCTGTTGTGAGATCAGTTCATTAAGAATATCCCTCAAGGCAAAATAGGTGTCGTTAATATTCGGTGTGATTTTCAGGTTTCCCAGGTCGATGATCTTTACCTTCTTGTTGACGTACCCGAGCATGTATAACTTTTGTCTGATCAGATCGGGTGCCGAAGCCGCACCTTTCACAAAGGCGTTCTTATCTTCCCTTACACCCATAATGGCAATATCATAACTGCCGGTATCTCTGATCGGTGTGTCGGGAGTGTTGATCTTTATGGAATGACTGAAAGTATAGACTTCCCTGAAAATATTGAAATCAGGTTTTTCAAGACTTACAGGGTCAAAATAATCATTCAGGTCCATTTATTTTTTCTTTTTGTCAGCGTTTTGGATGATTTCCCTGCATTGCTCTTCCGTCAGTTCCTCCGGTTTCGTATTTTTGGGGATCTTGTAGTTCTTTCCTTTGCTGGAGATATAAGGTCCGTACCTCCCGTTCAGCACCTCCAGATCCTCAAACACCTTGATTTGCCTGTTCTTTTCCTGCAGTCTTTTTTCTTCGATGAGTTCAATAGCCCTTGCCATTTCGATCTTCATCGGATCGTCCACTCCCTTCTTAAGGGAATAGAACTTTGAATTATGACGTACGTAAGGGCCGAAACGCCCGACTCCCACCACGACTTCAGTATCTTCATAATTTCCCAGCGCCCTGGGCAGCTTAAACAGTTCCAGGGCTTCTTCCAGGGTAATGGTCTCAATGCTTTGCCCTTTCAGAAGGCTTGCAAACTTTGGCTTTTCCTCGTCCGAAGCTTCCCCGATCTGGACAACAGGGCCGTAACGTCCTATCTTGACGAATACATTTTTCCCTGATTTAGGATCTGTTCCCAGCACTTTCTCCCCTTTTGCCTTCTCCCCCGTCTCCTCGGTATGGTCCACGATAATATGGAAAGGTTTATAGAAATGGTCGATCATCTCGGTCCACTCCAGGTCACCATCGGCAATCCGGTCAAATTCTTCCTCAACGGATGCGGTAAAATTGTAATCCATAATATTCCCGAAGTACTGCTCGAGAAAATTATTGACAATGGTACCAATATCCGTAGGAAACAACTTGGCTTTCTCATAGCCGTAATTTTCCTGTTTAGTAGTTTTTTCAATCTTATCCTTCCGGAGAGTGATCAGGGCATAGCTCCGTGTTTCTCCCGGGCGGTCTTCCTTCACCACATAGCCACGCTGCTGAATGGTCGAAATGGTCGGCGCGTACGTTGACGGCCTGCCTATTCCAAGTTCTTCAAGCTTTTTGACGAGGCTGGCTTCGGTATACCTCGGCAGATGACTGGTAAACTTTTCGGTAGCTTCAATATGATCCAGCAGGAGGCCGTCATGCGGCTTTAACGGGGGTAAAAGACCCCTGGTTTCTTCTTCCGGCTCATCATCACTCGACTCCATATATACTTTCAGGAAGCCGTCAAATTTCAAAACTTCCCCCGTAGCTATGAAAAGATCCGTGGTTTTGTCATTATTAATCCTGATCGTCGTCTTCTCAAGAAGGGCATCGCTCATCTGTGATGCGACGGATCTTTTCCAGATCAGTTCGTACAGCCGTTTCTCCTGGCTGGTTCCTGAAATCGTACTGTTTTCCATGTAGGTGGGCCGGATTGCTTCATGAGCTTCCTGTGCACCTTTTGTTTTCGTGGTAAACTGGCGGGTTTTAAGATATTCCTTCCCGAAATCTTTCTCTATCACGGAAGCGGCGGCCGAGATGGCGGTACCAGACAGGTTAACCGAATCCGTTCTCATATAGGTGATTTTCCCGCTTTCATAAAGGCGCTGGGCAATAACCATGGTCTGCGACACCGAGTACCCAAGCTTCCTGCTGGCTTCCTGCTGTAAAGTAGATGTGGTAAACGGTGGCGGGGGTGACTTTTTAGCCGGCTTTTGGGTTACATCAAGAACACTGAAATTTCCACCCATTATTTTTTGAAGAAATCCGGTCGTAGCATCAGCATCGCCCAGGCGTTTGTCGAGTTCAGCCGTCAGCGTGACGGTTTTACCCTGGTTGTCACTGACGATGAAAAGAGCGGTTACGCGGAATGCGGATGAAGTCCTGAAAGTTTTGATCTCCCTCTCCCGCTCAACAATAAGTTTTACTGCTACTGACTGCACTCTCCCTGCAGAAAGGGACGGTTTGATCTTTTTCCAGAGGATAGGAGATATTTCAAATCCGACAATTCTGTCGAGGATCCTCCTGGCCTGCTGCGCATCAACGAGATGGTTATCGATGTGCCGTGGATTTTTTATGGCATTAAGAATGGCGTCTTTTGTGATTTCATGGAAAACGATGCGCCTGGTTTTCTCCTTGTTCAGCTCTAGAACTTCATAAAGATGCCAGGCAATCGCTTCCCCTTCACGGTCTTCATCAGATGCCAGCCAGACTGTGCCTGCCGCCTTCGAAAGTTTTTTCAGTTCATCAACGACTTTTTTCTTGTCGGGTGGTACAATATATTCCGGTTTATAATTGTTTTTAAGGTCGATGCCAAGATTTTTCTTTGACAGATCACGAATGTGTCCGAAACTGGATTTGACGAGGAAATCCTTACCAAGGAACTTTTCTATGGTTTTCGCCTTTGCCGGCGATTCTACGATAACAAGGTTTTCTTCCTTCATATATCAGACTCCTTCATGTAGTGATTAAAACCTGCAAAGTAAATTAAAACATCCGCATAGTTCAAATTTTGATAATAAAATTATTGCTATTTTTGCTGCAAACCTGAAAATAACATGGCTTCAGAAAACAATCGTAAAAAATTATATCTCAGGATTTTCTGGGCTCTCATCCTCATACCCATCCTTTGTATTATATTATTGTTCGTCCTTATATCTCATGGGAAATTCGGAGAACTCCCCACATTCGAACAACTGGAAAATCCGGAAAACAACCTTGCTTCTGAAATATTTACAGAAGATAATCATCTCCTTGGAAAATATTATATCGCCAACCGGTCTTTCATCTATTTTGAAGACCTGTCTCCCAATGTTGTTCACGCTCTGATTGCCACGGAAGATATCCGGTTTGAAAAACATTCGGGCATTGATGTGCGCGGTTTGTTCAGGGTGATGTTGAAAACCATCCTGGGAGGACAGAATGCCGGTGGCGGAAGCACCCTGACACAGCAGCTTGCCAAAAACCTTTTCAATACTCGTGATAACCAGGTCCATGGCGGGTTGTGGCAGCTCCCCAGACTCGTCCTGGTGAAATTCAAGGAATGGAACACCGCGGTGAGGCTGGAACGGTACTATACCAAAAAAGAAATACTGGTAATGTATCTCAATACGGTCACTTTCGGTCATGAAGCCTTTGGGATCAAATCTGCAGCACACATGTTTTTCAATACCACACCGGATTCATTGAACCTGCAGCAGAGTGCTGACCTGGTTGGGCTTCTGAAAGCTCCATCCGGTTACAGCCCGATTCTTCATCCGGAAAATTCCGTCAGACGCCGTAACGTTGTCCTCAGCCAGATGGAAAAATATGGTTTCATCTCCTCCGAAGTAATGGATTCGGTAATGCAGTTACCTCTGATCACCGATTTTAATGTTGAAAGTCATACTACAGGACTGGCAACCCATTTCCGAACCTTTCTCAGAGAAACCCTGAAAGCTTCCAAACCGGTAAGAAGTGACTATTACTCCTATGCCAGTTATAAAGAAGACTCAACACAATGGGAGAATGATCCCCTGTACGGATGGGCCAATAAAAATTTCAAACCCGACGGTACACCTTATAATATATTCACCGACGGTCTGAAAATTTATACCACCATCGATTCCCGCATTCAGGAATATGCCGAAGAAGCAGTCAGTCAGCATCTCGGAGGCCTGCTGCAGAAGGAGTTTTTCCAGGAAAAGAAGGGACAACCCAATGCCCCTTTTTCCAGGGATCTGACCCAGAAGGAAATCAATAACATCATGATGGAAGCCCTGAGACGCACAGACCGTTACCGGGTACTCAGGTCAGCCGGTATGCCAATGGATTCGATCCTGAAAGATTTCAAGACACCGCGGCAGATGCAGATTTTTTCGTGGAACGGGGATATCGATACCGTCATGACACCTTTCGACTCCATCCGGTACTACAAATACATTCTCCGTACCGGGGTGATGGCCATGGATCCGACAACCGGCCATGTCAAAGCGTATGTCGGAGACCACCATATCAAGTATTTCAAGTACGATCACGTTACCCAGGGGAAGCGACAGGTGGGCTCAACCATCAAACCGTTTTTGTATACCCTGGCGATGCAGGAAAACTATAAACCCTGCGACCTGGTATCTAATGTGCCTGTTTCCTTTATGGATCATGACTCACTATGGACACCAAGAAATTCGGGTCACTTTGAGATGGAAGGCAAACAGGTCACCCTTGAATGGGGACTGGCGACTTCTGCAAACTATATCGCCGCCTGGCTGGTCAAACGATTTAACCCCCAGGCCGTGGTGGATGTCATCAAAAAAATGGGCGTCAGCAGCCACATTGATGCTGTACCTTCCGTTATTTACGGTACTTCAGATATCTCGCTGAAGGAGATGGTAGGGGCTTTCAACACCTTTGCCAACAAGGGGGTGTATATCGAGCCTCTCTATGTCACTAAAATAACCGACCGCTTTGGGAATGTGATCTCCGAATTCCAGCCGAAAGAGGAAGAAGCCATCAGCGAAAAGACAGCCTATCTTATGGTAAAGATGCTTGATAATGTTGTTAATAGGGGAACAGGTCACTGGTTACGCTCCAGGTTTAACCTTACTGCCGAAATGGGAGGGAAAACCGGTACAACTCAAAATCAGTCTGACGGATGGTATATCGGCATCGCTCCTCAACTGACCGCCGGTGTATGGGTAGGTGCGGAGGACCGCTCAGTGCATTTTGCCGGCATCGACAAGGGGCAGGGAGCCTATATGGCCCTGCCAATATACGCCTATCTTATGCAAAAAGTGTATGCCGATTCAACCCTGCACATCACCCAGGACGATATTTTTGAAAGACCGGCCAATTTCAACATCAACCTGAACTGCCCCGATGTTGAAAAAGATGCCGGCGTGCTCCGTTCCAATAGCTTTGACGAACCGGAAGAATTTTAGTGTTCCATTACCTGCAACCGGAATCGAAAACCGGGGTATTCAGGATTCCGGAATCCTCTTACGGGATTAAACCGCTACCGGCTTTTCCGGGCACAGACATGATCAGGTTGCGTGTGTAAGGTGAGGAAGGATTCTTGTAAATCCGGTCAGGATCCCCTGTCTCTTCAATATGACCGTCCTTCATTACGATGATGCGATCCGACATGTATTTTACCACAGCCAGGTCGTGCGAAATAAAAATATAACTCAGCCCGAAATCCCGCTTCAGGTCATTGAGAAGATTCAGGATCTGCGCCTGAACCGAAACGTCGAGCGCCGAAACGGATTCATCCAGGATTAAAAATTCAGGATGAGTGGCCAGTGCACGTGCAATGCCGATGCGCTGTCGTTGTCCGCCTGAAAATTCATGCGGGTACCTTGAAGCAGCATTCGCTGGCAGCTCTGCACTCCTTAGCAGCTCGTACATCCGGGCTGTCCGTTCCTTTTTTGACATAGACGGAAAATGGACGTTCATAACCTCCATGATCATTCCTCCAACAGTCATTCTGGGGTTCAGTGATGAGTAGGGATCCTGAAAGACCACCTGGACTTTCTGTCTGAAATGTTTCAGTTCTCTGCCATGCATCGAGGCTATGGATTTACCGCTATAGAAAATGTCCCCGTGTTGTTGACGGATGAGCTGCAGAATCGTCATGCCGAGGGTCGTTTTCCCACAACCTGATTCACCCACAAGACCCAGAGTCTCGCCTTTTGCAACATCAAGGCTTACATTGTCAACCGCTTTTATGGTTTCCTTAGCGGATCCAAACAGAGATAACGACCTCTTGTAGTGCACACTCAGGTTTCTGACCGATAGGAGGATTTCTTTTTTTTCCGAAGGATTCCGTTGTGGACTACTGCCGGGCCGGGGTTCTGGCGCCTTTTCCCCGCTATGTCTCTCAAAATCCTCAATGGTAAGCAACCTTTCCGGCCGCCCGTCCAGCGGCGGCTGACAGGCCAGCAGTCCTCTGGTGTATGGCATTTCCGGACTCGAAAGAAGGGTCTTACCTGTATTCATTTCGACGATCCCTCCATTTCGCATCACGATGATCTCCCCGGCAATTTCCCCGATCAGCCTGAGATCATGTGAGATAAAAATGACCGTGATCCCTGTTTCCTCCTGTAATTCCCGGATCAGGTCCACGATTTTTCTCTGCACAGTCACATCGAGAGCTGTCGTGGGTTCATCGGCAATCAGGATCTCGGGTCCGGCGGCAAGTGCCATGGCAATCATGATCCTCTGCCTTTGTCCGCCGGAAAGCTCGTGAGGATAAGATTTGAATATCCCGTCGATCCTGGGAAGTTTCACCAGTTCAAACAGGCCTTTTATTCTGGAAGTACGCTCCACTTCATTCATATCCGTATGTGCT
Organism: uncultured Bacteroidales bacterium; assembly: GCA_963764345.1. Taxonomy (GTDB): domain Bacteria; phylum Bacteroidota; class Bacteroidia; order Bacteroidales; genus DASQZK01. The sequence continues at coordinate 178,904 of CAVXSF010000013.1, forward strand.
TGGAGCACTTCGTCAACCTGCCTGCCGCATTTCATCGACGGGTTCAGGGAAGTCATCGGTTCCTGGAAAATCATGGATATACGTCTGCCCCTCAGGTTGTTCATTTCATGCCTGCTGAGCTTAAGAATATCCGTTCCCACCCCGTCTGCACTGAACACGATCTCACCTTCACCGACCTTTAGGGCCGGAGGAAGAAGCCCCATAATGGTCAGGGCCGTCACGGACTTGCCTGAACCGGATTCACCAACAATGCCGGTAACCGTTCCCCTCTGTACCCCGAAGTTCAAATCGTTCAGTATCGTGGATGGACCACTGTGACTCCCGACCGACAGATGTCTGATGGATAAAATGGGCTTATTCATACCTGTCCTTTCTTCTCAGGACTACTTTGTTGTCTTCTCCCTCAACATCCCATACTTTCGTGTCAACCACTCTCAGGGCAGTCCTCAAATACAGCCTGGTCCGGATACTGACAGGAGGCGGATCATTCCTGGCTTTGAATTCTCCTGAAAACTCATAACTGTTCGAGTATGGATGATTTTCATGATAGATCCGGATAATTTCTATGATCGTACTGATAATCGGGAACACCTCCCCCCGGTTGGTCTCTGAATATTCATCCTCATAGTCTTCAGATATTACACTGAAATTAAGAATGTTTCCCAGGTAGTTGTTTTTCTTTTTACCAAAGGTTACCTGGTATACCAGTCCGCTTTCGGTCTCAAAATAATACGATTCCCCGGAAAGGATTTCCGGCCGGCGTATGTCATACACTTTGGTGACTGGCTTATAATCGTCTTTTAAAAGAGGTCCTCCTCGCATCATTCAAATTATTACCGGCTTATCCGAAAAGTGACCGGGGGATTTCTTGTACTTTGGAAACAAAGGTGATATCAATTTTGAACCGGTCAAAATCAATGCCCTTTTTACTGTATTTTGAAATGAACATTCGCTTAAACCCAAGTTTTTCGGCTTCAGAGAGGCGTTGTTCGAGGCGGTTTACCGGCCTGATCTCTCCGGAAAGGCCTATTTCTCCGGCAAAACAGGTACCATATGGGATCGCGATATCCGTTGCCGAAGAAAGAACAGCCGAAACCACTGCAAGATCAATGGCCGGATCATCAACACGAATACCACCTGCGATATTAAGAAAAACATCCTTGGCAATGAGTTTAAATCCGGCCCGCTTTTCAAGTACGGCAAGCAGCATACTCAAACGCCGGAGGTCGAATCCCGTTGCAGAACGCTGAGGGGTGGCATAAGCTGATGTGCTCACCAGCGACTGAACTTCTATAAGCAGTGGCCTTATCCCTTCAAGTGTGGCCGAAACCGCTACGCCGCTCAGCTGATCGGGATTCTGGCTTATGAGAATTTCCGATGGATTGAGGATCTCCCTGAGCCCGTCGCCCTGCATTTCGTATACACCGATCTCCGAGGTAGATCCGAATCGGTTCTTCACCGAACGGAGAATACGATACATGTAATTCTGGTCGCCTTCAAACTGTAAAACAGTGTCGACAATATGCTCCAGTATCTTCGGCCCTGCCAGTGAACCATCCTTGGTGATATGACCGATGAGTATGACCGGGATTTGGCTTTGTTTGGAATATTTCAGCAACCGTGCCGCACATTCCCTGACCTGGGAGACGCTCCCCGGCGATGATTCTGCCACATCGGAATGAAGGGTCTGTATGGAATCGACAATAATCAGTCCCGGCTGCCCGGCATGTGCAGTGTTCAGTATACTTTCCAGATGAGTTTCGGTGTAGATCATGCAATCACTGTCCTTCAGGTTCCCGAGACGTTCAGCCCGCAACCGTGTCTGTTGCGCACTTTCCTCACCCGACACATAGAGCGTTTTTACCTGTTTCATCATCAATGCGATCTGCAGTGCCAGTGTGGACTTGCCAATCCCGGGTTCACCACCTATCAGGATGAGCGACCCGGGTACGATCCCGCCGCCAAGGACCCTGTTGAATTCCCCATTCCGGGTATCGATTCTTACGGTATGCTGTATATCAATATCCCTGAGAAGTTCAGGTCCCGACCTTTCACCATCGTCACTTCCGAACATCCTCTCCTTTTTGCCGGTGGAAATGATCTCTTCAACGTACGTGTTCCACTGGCCGCATGAAGGACATCTCCCGATCCATTTGGGGGAATCGGCACCACAGTTCTGACAGACATATACCGTTTTTGTCTTTGCCATACTTAAAGGTAATAAAGCTTCGCCATTTTGAAAAGAAAAAGGTAAAAATAGGGATTTAATCTGTCATCCCGTCTACAGTTGTTGAATGAAATCACTGATCCTCGTGGCAGAGGACAACATATTGATTAACTCAGAGTTGCAGGAGTAATAAAAGCCTTTGAAGGGATTAATCAAAGGTCAACCTGTAAAGATCATGACTATCATCGCTCCCAAAAAAGCCGGAACAGATGAAGTCATGCAGCACAGGAGAAATTTTAAGGAATAGTGAAATGCCGTGACATTTAATGGTCTGTCCAAAGCTTCATCTTTGACGATTAAGGCGTTCTCAAGGAGACGGGGAAAACAGGATAAGCTTATCTTTTTTCTCCCCGGATCTTTTCTATGACCCGTGATGACGAATAACCGGGTAAAAAATCAATGGTGACTACCTTTCCTCCTTTCCCGGTAACGATGTCGTAGCCGACAATATCTTCAGGACTGTAATCGCTACCTTTCACCAGGATATCGGGACCGACCTCTGAAATGAGCTGATAGGGAGTATCCTCATCAAACAGCATGACATAGTCCACAAACTGGAGGGAGGCGAGGATCATGGTTCTGGATTTTTCATCCTGGACAGGCCTTCCCGGACCTTTGATGCGTTTCACGGAATCATCCGAATTTAGCCCGACAAACAGGATATCACCCAGTTTTGCGGCTTTGGCGAGGTAGTCGACATGACCCAGATGCAAAATATCGAAACAGCCGTTAGTAAAGACAACCTTTTTAAGCTCCCTCTTCCATCCTTCTTTCAGGAAGTGAAGGTCGTGTAGAGTAATAATTTTTTCGGTGGGATCGCCGGCGAAACTCATGCTGTTTTTGTTTTGGTCCCCTCCAGTTCCCTGGATATTTCGAACGGCAGGTTAAGAATGCTCCGTTTTTTGAAGATCAGGGCAAACGACATGATGCCGAGAGAAATAGCCAACAGTGATTGTGATTCGTGTGCGATTGTGGCAAAAACCAGTCCTTTTTCGATGCTGATGCCATACACGATGAAGAGTCCTCGTGAAACGATCCAGTGGAAAGCCCCGATACCGCTCTGTACCGGTGCCGACATCCCCAGTCCGCCTATCACAAGGATAAACAGGCCGTCGATGATTTTAAGATTTGAAGTGGATGGCAGAGCAAAAACGACAACCCAGGTCATCATCCAGTACATGAACCAAATTAGGAGAGTGTGGAAAATGAAAGGCCACCTTTTTTTCATTTTGTAAACAGTCTTGAGACCCTCCAGGACACCTTTTATAAGATCCCTGACTTTGGTAACGAAACGCATGTTGGAGATACGGTTGCGGAAGATCAGGTATAAGGTGAGGAAAACAGAAAGAGCAAGGGCAAGAATAATCCATACCAGCCAGGTAAAGTTAAAGGTTGAGGAAATTTTGTCTCCAAGAGGGAGGAACACATTCTCCCTGAAAAACTTTCCAAAGGTATCAAAACGAAGGATAACCAGTACAACCAGGATCATCAGGAGAGAGAGCAGGTCGACGGCCCGTTCGACAATGACGGTGCCAATGAGGCGGTCGACAGGAATTTTTTCTTTTTTCGAAAGGGTGGCGCAGCGTGTGATCTCTCCGATCCTCGGAAATGCAAAATTGGCCAGGTAACCTACCATCAGTGCATAAAATGTATTGCGAAGCCCGGGTTTGTAACCTAGAGGTTCGATGATAAGGCGCCACCTGATGGCCCTAGAAATATAGGCAATGAGGGCAAAAACGAGGGACAGAAGCACCCAGGAGTATTTTGCATGTTTGAGATCATTGGTTAGAGAGTCAATGCTCATCCCCCGGAAAGCCAGATAAAGCAAAAGGACTCCCACCGACAGGAATCCCAGGAACTTAACTAATTTGATGAGATTTGTTTTCAAAAGCCCTTGAACTAAACGATTTTATTTGTTTCGGTGTCAGGGAATATAATTGAAGGCTTGAATTTTTTTGCTTCCTCGAATTCCATGGACGCATAAGAAATGATGATGATGATATCCCCAACGGCCACTTTCCTCGCGGCAGGTCCGTTCAGGCAGATCTCACCACTACCTCTCTCTCCTTTGATCACATAAGTCTCCAGCCTCTCTCCATTGTTAATATTCACAATTTGCACCTTTTCCCCTTCAATAACATTGGCTGCCTCCATCAAATCAAGATCGATCGTAATACTCCCTACATACTGGAGGTTGGCTTCAGTAATTGTGACCCTGTGAATTTTCGATTTAACAACTTCAATATTCATGACCCTGCAAAGTTAATCAAAAATAAGATTATCAATGAGTCTTATCTTCCCAATTTTAACCGCAACACAAGCAATGACTTTGGTGGCTTCTTTCCCATCTACCGTATTTTCAAGGTTTTCTGCATTCACGATCTCAAAATAATCAACATCCATAAGGGGGTCGTTGTTCAATTGTTCAACAGCCCATTCCCTGACTTTCCGGAAAGGCTCCTTTAGGGCCATTTCCCTTGCAGTGATGAGTGTTTGGAAGATAACCGGCGCATGCAAACGTTCTTCGGGTGTAAGCAGCTGGTTCCGCGAACTCATAGCCAGGCCGTCGGGTTCCCGCACAATCGGGCAGGCAACAATTTGAACAGGAAGATTCAGCATTTCCACCAGTTTTCTGACAATCAGTAGTTGCTGATAGTCCTTCTGTCCAAAAAAGGCAATATTCGGTTCCACAATCTCAAAAAGCCGGCTTACCACCTGGGCCACACCGTTAAAATGCCCGGGACGATGCCCGCCTTCCAGAATTTTATCGAGCCTGCCAAAGTCAAACTGGCGGGTGTCGGGGGAAGGATATACTTCATGAATACCGGGTATGAAAACAGCATCGACGTGATGTGAAGACAGCAGTTGCAGATCCTTTTGAGTATTCCTGGGATAGTTCTTGAGATCGTTGGGATCGTTAAACTGGGTCGGATTGACAAAGATGCTTACGATGATGTTGTCAGCCCTGCGACCCGCGAAATCCACCAAAGAAAGATGTCCGTCATGGAGTGCCCCCATGGTGGGCACAAATCCGATTTTACTCTTAGCTCTGTTCAGAGTCTTTATATGACCTCTTAGAGCTTCAACCGTTTCAAAAACCTTCATCCGTTTCAGAATTATTTGCAAAAATATAAAAAGATAAGATTCCTGGCTTCTATTCCGGAAAATAATCTTCAATCCCTCACTTTCACTTCTTTCCCTTCTTCATTCGATATTCATTATTCATTATTCATATTCATTATTCTTCTCTTCCCTTTCGCCTTTCGCCTTTCGCCTTTCGCCTTCCTTCTATTCCTTTATTAATTTTCCCACCATCTTCTTTCCCCCGCTCACCCCTTAGTCCCCTAAAAGGGGAAACCCAGCCCACCGTAGCCTTTACTAAAGTCCGTCTCCCGTCTCCCGTCTCCCGTCTCCGACTTCGATATTCGCTATTCATTATTCATTATTCTTCTCTTCCCTTTCGCCTTTCGCCTTTCGCCTTTCTATCCTTTATTAATTTTCCCACCATCTTCTTTCCCCTCGCTCACCCCTTAGTCCCCTAAAAGGGGAAACCCGGCCCACCGTAGCATTTACAAAGTCCGTCTCCTGTCTCCGTCTCCCGTCTCCCGTCTCCCGTCTCCGACTTCGATATTCGCTATTCATTATTCATTATTCTTCTCTTCCCTTTCGCCTTTCGCCTTTCGCCTTTCACCTTCCTTCTATTCCTTTATTAATTTTCCCACCATCTTCTTTCCCCCGCTCACCCCTTAGTCCCCTAAAAGGGGAACCCGGCCCACCGTAGCATTTACAAAGTCCTGTCTCCCGTCTCCCGTCTCCCGTCTCCGACTTCGATATTCGCTATTCATTATTCATTATTCTTCTCTTCCCTTTCGCCTTTCACCTTTTGCCTTTCACCTTCCTTCTATTCCTTTATTAATTTTCCCACCATCTTCTTTCCCCCGCTCACCCCTTAGTCCCCTAAAAGGGGAAACCCGGCCCACCGTAGCATTTACAAAGTCCTTCCCGTCTCCCGTCTCCCGTCTCCCGTCTCCGACTTCGATATTCGCTATTCATTATTCATTATTCTTCTCTTCCCTTTCGCCTTTCGCCTTTTGCCTTTCACCTTCCTTCTATTCCTTTATTAATTTTCCCACCATCTTCTTTCCCCCGCTCACCCCTTAGTCCCCTAAAAGGGGAACCCGGCCCACCGTAGCATTTACAAAGTCCTGTCTCCCGTCTCCCGTCTCCCGTCTCCCTGTCTCCGACTTCGATATTCGCTATTCATTATTCATTATTCTTCTCTTCCCTTTCGCCTTTCGCCTTTTGCCTTTCGCCTTTCGCCCCTCTTTTCAGATACAACAAATCCAGTTTTTTTTCATATCTTTGCACGTTAGTTGAACCAATCGGCTTCAAATGGAAAACACAAAAATTCTTTTCATCTCCCAGGAAATTACCCCCTACCTTCCGGAAACAGAAATGTCCAGAATAAGCCGGTATCTTCCCCAGGGCATACAGGAAAAGGGCAAAGAGATCCGAACATTTATGCCGCGTTTTGGAAACATTAATGAGAGAAGAAACCAGTTGCACGAGGTGATCAGACTTTCCGGGATGAATCTTATCATTGATGATACCGACCACCCCCTCATTATTAAAGTTGCATCCATCCAGTCGGCAAGGATGCAAGTATATTTTATCGACAACGAGGATTATTTTCACAGGAAATCGGTTTTGAAGGATTCAAGGGGTCGTTTTTTTGCCGATAATGACGAGAGGATGATCTTTTTCGCCAGAGGTGTTATTGAAACTGTTAAAAAGCTGCGATGGTCTCCCGATATCATCCATTGTCATGGCTGGTTTACCAGTCTCGTACCGCTCTATATTAAAAAATCCTACAATGAAGAGCCGCTTTTTAATCGTTCAAAAGTGATCTTCTCAGCCTATAATGATGCTTTTAACGGGTCGCTAGGTGAGGATTTTATCAAAAAGGTGAGTTTCGAAGGCATCACGGAGGAGGACCTGGAAATGATCAAAGAACCGTCCTTCCTGAATATTGCAAGACTTGCCTTCCGGTATTCAGACGGTGTGATCAGGGGCAGTGCCAATTTAGCTCCCGTTGTTGATACAATGATCAGCGAACTCGACATTCCTGTACTAAAATATCAGTCACCAGAAGAATATATTGATGCCTATTCCGTTTTTTATGATACTATTTTAAATGAAAATTAGAGAATGAGAGTAAGATTCAACCGCTTCCCATCAGGAAGGATTTTTTTCGGAATCATAACGGCAGCTGTCATATTCTTTTCCGGGTGTACAGAAAGCCCCACTTTCCTGGGCCGGGACATTCTTCCCACTTCCGATAACATCAACGTGAAATACGATTCCACCTCGCTTATCAAAGCCTGGACAGTCTCATCCAAGCCTGCAGTAACCGTTAACAACAGTCGTTTACTCGTCGGAAGTACCCGGGATGACATCTTTGGATACTCCCGCGCCCAGTTCATGGCTCCCCTGGTTAATGCTATTAACACAAATCTAGAAACCGGAAGGGAAATTGATTCCCTGATTCTTACGTTAAGAGTGGACACCACGTCGGGTGATGCTGTCGCCCAAACCATGAGGGTTTTTGAAGTGACACAGGAATTCAGCACAGACTCGCTGTATTACTCGGACCTTGATCCTGCCCAGTTTTATAATCCGGTTGAACTGGGTAGTACCGTTTATCATCCGGGCACCGATACCCTCATAAGAATTCATATCACAAACCAGGATTACCTTAATAAGTTCCTGACTACAAATGATACCGTCTTTAACGATCCGGAAGATTTCCAGAAGATATTTAAAGGCATTTTTGTCAATACCGATCCCATTGTGGGTAACGGCGGGTCCATAACCTATGTCGATTTCCTCGATGCAAAAAACAATTCCGATGGGGTTCACTATTCAGGAATGTGGTTGTATTACAAGAATGACAGCACCCGTGCACAATCCGATACCCTCCACATGGTTTACCCGATGCTCTTCTCCAACATCCTTGCAAGGGCTAACTTTTACACACATGATTATACCGGTTCGATGGCAGGGCAAAACCTGAACAATCCGGACTCAAACGATTCGCTTCTTTATATCTCGGCGATGTCGGGACTTAATGTTCAGCTCGATTTTACCGACATCAAAAAATGGCTGGACAGTACCAAGGTGGTAATTAACCAGGCTCAGCTCATTCTCCCTACTGAAAACACCAATCTTTTGGATACCCTCGCTTTTCCGGTGAAGCTGGTAATGTGGACAATAGATGCAAGCGGCAACTACAACTATCTCTTTGATGATGTCACCGACCAGGGCTCTTCCGATGCCCAGGGCCGAACCAAAGTCATCTTTAATGGTTATTACGATGGTATCATGGAGCACGCGTACGTGTTCAATATCGGTCGCCAGCTTGAGGGCTTTATCAATAAGGAAACGGATCTGATGAATTTTGTGCTTCTGCCTACACTCAACTCGCAGTCGACCGCCAGGACGATATTAAAAAGTCCTGGATCTTCCGGGATAAGATTAAGGATTTTCTATACGGATATATAAAGTTTATGTGTGGTATAGTAGGTTACATCGGTGAAAGGAATGCCTATCACATCCTCATAAATGGTTTGAAAAGGCTGGAATACCGGGGATACGATTCTGCCGGTATCGCCATGATCGATGATCAGGTCAGAACCTATAAACGGAAAGGCAAAGTCAGTGATCTGGAAAAATTTGTAGATGGAAAAAATGTTGCCGGCACCATTGGTATCGGCCATACTCGCTGGGCAACACATGGTGAACCGAATGATACCAATGCCCATCCGCATTCATCGATGAACGGGCATTTCACGATCATCCATAATGGCATCATCGAAAATTACACCACCCTTAAATCAAAACTTACTGACAGGGGCTATACCTTTCAAAGTGAGACCGACACCGAAGTGCTGGCCAATCTGATTGAGTACATTTACGAGAAAGGTACCGTCGCTGCTGAAATGGCTATCAGGCTTGCCCTTACCAAAGTCATCGGAGCCTACGGCCTGGTGGTATTATGTGCTGATGAACCCGATACGATCTTCGCTGCACGAAAGAGCAGCCCGCTGGTACTCGGAATAGGTGACGGTGAATACTTTGTCGCTTCCGACGCCACCCCCATCGTGGAATTTACCGACAGGGTCATCTATCTGAACAATGAAGATGTCGCCATCATCAAACGCGATGAGCTTATCCTGAAAACGATCCAGAACGATAAGCTGGAGCCGAAGATTGAAAAAATCGATCTGGGCATCAGTGAAATCGAGAAAAACGGCTACGATCACTTTATGCTGAAAGAGATCTTCGAACAGCCAAGATCCATCCAGGATACCTTCCGGGGAAGGATCACCAAAGATTTTGCAGGAATACGCCTCGGCGGTCTGTTCAGCGTTGAGGATAAGCTTATCAAAGCTAAACGTATCATCATTATCGGATGCGGTACTTCATGGCATGCCGGAATGGTTGGTGAATACCTGCTCGAAGATGTAGCCCGGATTCCCGTTGAAGTGGAATATGCCTCGGAATTCAGGTACAGAAATCCGCTTATCACCAGCGATGATGTCATCATTGCCATCAGTCAGAGCGGTGAGACTGCTGACACCCTGGCTGCCATTCATCTGGCCAAGGAATTAGGGGCTACCGTCATCGGTATTTGCAACGTAGTAGGATCAAGTATATCCAGGGAAACGCACGCAGGCGTTTATACCCATGCCGGCCCTGAAATAGGCGTGGCTTCTACCAAAGCTTTCACCGCCCAGGTTACCGTACTTACCATGATGGCCTTCATGCTCGGCTATAAGAGGGGATTTATGGAAGCTGTCCGGTACCGTGAACTGATCAGGGAACTCTCCCTTATCCCTGACAAAATTGAGATGATCCTCCGGTATAACGATAAGTTCAAGGAGATCGCCCGTCAGTTTCAGAATGCCACTAATTTCCTTTACCTCGGCAGGGGATATTCCTTCCCCGTTGCCCTGGAGGGTGCCCTGAAACTCAAGGAAATATCCTATATCCATGCTGAAGGCTACCCTGCCGCCGAGATGAAGCACGGACCCATTGCCCTCATCGACAAAAACATGCCGGTGGTGGTGATCGCCACCCGTGACAAATCATACGAAAAGATCGTTTCCAATATCCAGGAAGTGAAAGCCAGGAACGGCGTGGTTATAGCCATCGTAAACCCGGGCGACAAAATCATCGGCAGCATGGCCGATTATACACTCGAGATCCCTGATGCCAATGAAAAACTGACGTCGCTGCTCGCCGTCATTCCCCTTCAGTTAATTGCTTATCATATTGCCGTACTCAGGGGTTGCAATGTCGACCAGCCGAGGAACCTGGCAAAGTCAGTGACAGTAGAGTAAAAATTAAAAAAAAGAGAACTGAACTCTTTCCTTACAGGATGTATAGGCATATTCCCCGTTCGAACGACTTCAAATCTCCGTATTTTTTTCCTTATACCTTCTTCTTCAGATACATCTCCTCATAATACTTCTCATAATCGCCTGAAAGGACATGTTCCAACCAGGTTTCATTTTCGAGATACCATTCGACGGTTTTTTCGAGACCTTCCTCAAACCGGAGAGACGGTGACCAGCCCAGCTCTGTCTGGATTTTGGATGAGTCAATCGCATATCGCAGATCATGTCCGGCACGGTCCTTTACAAAAGAGATCAACTTTGCGGATGTGCCGGTCTCCCTGGAAAGTTTGCGGTCCATGATCTCGCAGAGTTTATGAATAAGTTCGATATTTTTCCATTCGTTATTCCCCCCGATATTGTAAGTCTCACCAACGTTCCCCTGATGATAGATGATGTCGATTGCCCTGGCATGGTCTTCAACGTAAAGCCAGTCGCGTATATTCTCACCCTTACCGTAAACCGGGATGGACCGGTTTTTTTTGATATTATTGATGGCCAGCGGGATAAGTTTTTCAGGGAACTGGTTCGGCCCGTAGTTGTTGCTGCAGTTGGAAATCAGCACAGGAAGACCAAAGGTATTACCATATGCCCTTACAAGATGATCTGATCCGGCTTTCGAAGCTGAATAGGGACTCCGGGGATCGTAAGGTGTCTTTTCCGTAAAGAAGCCCTCATCTCCGAGACTGCCGTATACTTCATCGGTGGAGATGTGATAAAAGCGCCCGGCAAGGGAGTTACTGCTCCATGAAGTTTTGGCGGCATTTAAAAGATTGGCCGTCCCAACCAGGTTTGTGTGGATGAATTCCATGGGACTGGAAATGGACCTGTCGACATGCGATTCGGCAGCCAGATGAATCACCCCGTCGAATAGCCGGCTATTAAAAAGATTATTGACAAACGCCGGATCGACGATGTCACCCCGGATAAAACTATAATTTGGTTCATCTTCGATATCCCTGAGGTTTTCAAGATTACCGGCATACGTCAGCTTGTCAAGGTTAAAAATCCGGTAGCCTGGATATTTCCTTACAAACAGCCTGACAACATGTGATCCGATGAATCCCGCGCCTCCCGTGATCAGTATATTCTGCATGATAATATTGATTTAGCTCTTCAACATCCGGTAATGGATCGCCCGTCAACCATTATTGTTTTCCAGAACGGTCCGGTAATACTTTTCCCAGTTCCAGGCAGATAGCAGGGTCTCTTCGAGCCCTTTCTTTGCTTCCCAGCCAAGTTCAGTATTGGCAAAAGTTGTGTCGGCAAAAACCTGCTCCACATCTCCGGCTCTTCTCGGGGCAATCTTATAGTTTACTTTCACGCCTGTGGCTTTCTCAAAAGTCCGGATCACCTCCAAAACGGAATTCCCCTTGCCGGTACCGAGATTAAAAACTTCATAGGGGTTTTTATTTTTGTTTTCAAGTAACCGGCGGATGGCCACAACATGAGCCCTGGCCAGATCGACGACATTGATATAATCTCTTACGGCAGAGCCGTCGGGCGTGTTATAATCGTCGCCGAAAACCCTCATTTCTTTTCGCAATCCCAGAGCCGTTTGGGTGATGAACGGGACCAGGTTATTCGGTACGCCGAGAGGCAGCTCACCAATGAGCGCTGACGGGTGGGCACCGATGGGGTTGAAGTACCGCAAGGAGATGATCTTCAGGAAGTCGTGGACATGTACGGTATCCCTCAGTATCTCCTCCGAGATTTGTTTGGTGTTGCCATACGGTGAATTTGCCTTCTTTACGGGTGCCTGCTCGGTCACCGGCAGTTCATCGGGTTCACCGTAAACCGTACACGATGAGCTGAAAACCAAGGGGGCAACGGAGCACCTGATCATATTTTCAAGCAGGTTGATCAGGGAAGTGATATTGTTATAATAATATTTCAGGGGAAATTCTACCGATTCGCCCACAGCCTTGTAAGCCGCAAAATGAATGACGGCCTCAATTTCAGGATAGGTGTCAAAAAGTGTGTTAACCCGTTTTGTACGGGTAAGATCAATTTCTTCAAAAAAAGGTCTCTGGCCGGTTATTTTTTCAATCCCATCGAGTACCTCAATTTTGGAATTGGACAGATTATCCACGATCAGGACATTGTAACCGGCGTCCATAAGCTCAACGACAGTGTGAGATCCGATATAGCCGGTACCTCCGGTGACAAGAACTAAATTTTTTATTGTCTTTTTACTCATCGTATTCGTTTTAGGTATTCCTGAATAAATCATATACAGGAACAAAGGCTTCTATCAAGGTAAATTGTCAGAGGCTCCAGTAGATCATTTTTTTAATTCTGTTCCGGAATATGCCTTTCAGATCTACCAGGACCGCATCTTCCCGTGTGATTTCATTAAAATATTTTTCATCCAGGCTCTTGTATTCATCATGCCCGACAGCAATGACAACGGCATCATATCCCGGGTTGATGGTTTCAGAAAGATCGAGTCCGTACTCTTTTTTCACTTCCTCCGGCTCAGCATGAGGATCGACAACATCCACATTCAGGCCGAAGTCTTTCAGCTCGTGCACAACATCGACAACCTTGGAATTTCGTATGTCGCTCACATTTTCCTTGAAGGTAATGCCCAGAACCAGGACTTTGGCTTGTTTGGGATTCTTATTCAGGAAGATCAGTTTTTGCACCAACTGTTTGGCTACATATGCTCCCATATTGTCGTTTATGGCTCTCCCGGCCGTAATTATCTGGGCATGGTGACCAAAGCGGGCCGATTTATAGGTCAGGTAATACGGATCGACTCCAATGCAATGCCCTCCGACCAGCCCCGGGTAAAACTTCAGGAAATTCCATTTCGTGCCAGCAGCATCGAGAACTTCATAGGTATTTATATCCATTTTGTTAAAAATCATCGACAATTCATTCATGAAGGCAATATTGATATCCCTCTGGGTATTTTCAATGATCTTGGCTGCTTCCGCCACCTTGATGGAGCTGGCACGGTGTACCCCTGCTACGATGATCAGCTCATAGAGTTTCGCGATCTCTTCGGCTGACTGAGGGTCGCAGCCCGAGGTAACCTTGGTGATCCGGGTAAGGGTATGTTCCTTATCGCCGGGGTTAATCCGCTCCGGTGAGAATCCAACCTTGAACTGCTCAATAAATTTGAGTCCGGACTTCTTTTCGAGGAGCGGGATACAATCTTCCTCAGTGCATCCGGGGTATACGGTCGATTCATATACCACATAATCCCCTTCCTTGAGTGCACTGCCGACGGTTTCCGTAGCACTGAGCAGCGGCTTCAGGTCAGGATTCTTGTACTCGTCGATAGGGGTAGGAACCGCTACGATAAAAAATCTGGCCTCCCTGAGATCCTCCGGATCTGTAGTGAACGTTATATCACAGTTATCGAATGCCGCTGTATCGATCTCGTTGCTGGGGTCTATGTGACGGTTCATAAGATTAATCCTGTCCTGACGAATGTCAAAACCGATGACAGAGACTTTACGGGCAAATTCAAGAGCTATGGGAAGGCCTACATAACCAAGCCCAATAACGGCGATCTTGTACTGTTTTTCAAGGATTTCCTGGTACATATTGATTATTTTGAGAAGTTTTTTGCAAAAGGATGATAGTCGCCTTTGAGACCTACAGGTACCGAATTGCGAATGGCATAAACCATCTCGATGGACATCCTGGCATCTTCGAGACCAAAACCGTTACCTTTCAGGATCTGCTCATACGTAGTGGTATGAAGGTCTGTAAACCCTCCGCTGAATTCAATCTCTTCTCCATCCACGATAATGGAACGGTAAGTGCGCTGACCTTTCATCTGAATATCCGCCGGAATATCATTATAGTCGATGCTGAGAAACCAGCGTACTCTTGCTTTTTCAAGCAGAAGATAGCCGGCAGCCTTATCATCCTGAAGGATCTGAACAACATTTTCCTTCACATTTCCAAAGATCCATCCCAGCATGTCGAAAAAATGAACTCCGATATTGGTGGCCACGCCTCCCGATTTATGGACATCCCCCTTCCATGAAAAATAATACCAGTTCCCCCTGCTGGTGATATAGGAAAGATCTATATCATACATTTTACCTGACGGACCGTTTTTGATCTTTTCCCTGAGTGCTACAATAGAAGGATGGTAACGCAGCTGCAGAATATTAAAAACTTTCCTGCCGGTCTGTTCCTCAAATTCAAGAAGAGCATCGATATTCCAGGGATTCAAAACCACCGGCTTCTCACAGATGGCATCAGCACCACTCCTGAGAGCGAAACGGATGTGCGAATCATGAAGATAATTTGGTGAACAGATACTTACAAAATCCACCTGTGTTCCTTCCCTCCGAAGTTTATCGATATGCCGGTCAAAACGTTCAAATTCAACAAAAAAGTCAGAATCGGGAAAGTACGTATCAATAAAGCCGACACTGTCGAATTTATCCAGAGCCGCCACAAGATTATTGCCCGTATCCTTTATCGCTTTCAGATGCCTGATGGCTATATAACCGGCAATGCCTATTAATGCAAAATTCTTAACTTCAGTGTTTTCAGCCATTTTTCAGTCGATCTTTGTTACTTGATTGTTGTTAAGCTTATATTTTTCACCACTCTCCGGACAAACCGCGATACCTGAAGAATCGAATGTCAATTTGTGACCGTATTCACTTATCCAACCTGTTTGCCTGGCCGGATTGCCAATCACCAGGGCGTAATCCTTTACCTCTTTGGTCACAACCGCCCCGGCCCCTACGAAAGCAAACCGCCCTATAACATTTCCGCAGACAACCGTGGCATTTGCCCCGACCGTTGCCCCCTGCTTTACGAGCGTAGTCAGGTACTTATCCTTCCTGACAATGGCACTCCTTGGGTTGACAACATTCGTGAATACCATCGACGGCCCCAGAAAAACATCATCTTCACATTTTACCCCGGTGTACACCGAAACGTTGTTCTGGATTTTTACATTGTTGCCGAGAACCACTCCGGAAGATATGACTACGTTTTGTCCGAAGTTGCAACGTTCTCCGATAATACATCCCGGCATCACATGAGTGAAATGCCATATTTTTGTTCCCCGTCCAATGGTGCAGCCTTCGTCAATAACGGCTGTTTCGTGGGCAAAGTAGTCATTTTCAGGCATAAAAGTCAATTTAAAAAGTCAAGTACCCTTTTTGTGATATACTCCAGTTGTTCTCCGTCCAGTTCAGTATGCATGGGCAGTGAAAGGACTTCACGGCAGAGCTCTTCCGTCACCGGGAAATCTCCGCCACGGTATCCCAGATCTTCATAAGCTTTCTGAAGATGCAGCCCCACCGGGTAATATATCATGGAAGGGATGCCATGATTCTTAAGATGTTCCTGCAAACCATCCCGCTTCCCCTTTTTCACCCTCAAGGTGTACTGGTGGAAGATATGTGTCGATGAAGGATTAAAAACAGGAATTTTGATGTCATCCCGGCCTGCGAAAGCGGAATTATAAAATCCGGCAGCCTTGGACCTTGACAGATTATATTCATCCAGGTATTTTAGTTTCACACTCAAAATGGCAGCCTGGAGGGTGTCCAGCCTTGAGTTGACCCCGACATAATCATAAAAATAGCGGCGTTTCATCCCATGATTCACAATGGCTGAAAGATCTTCCGCCAGCCTGTCATCATTGGTGAAAACAGCGCCCCCGTCCCCAAAAGCACCCAGATTTTTGGAAGGGAAAAAGGAAGTGCATCCCATGGTCCCGATCGTCCCGGCTTTGACAGCTTTCTTACCTGTTGACCCCCGGAAGGAATACTCCGAACCCAGAGCCTGTGCTGTATCTTCAATAACGAAAAGGCCGAACTCAGCGGCTATCTCCATGATGCTGTCCATATCAGCACACTGCCCGAAAAGATGCACCGGTACGATGGCTTTGGTTGCCGGGGTGATCTTCCTGCGAATCTCATCAGGACTGATATTGAACGTCCCCGGATCCACGTCGGCCAGCACCGGCCTGAAACCAAGAAGCCTGATTACTTCAACCGTGGCAATAAAGGTAAAAGGCGTGGTGATGATCTCATCGCCGGGATGAAGATCCAGCGCCATCATGGCTACCTGTAAAGCATCCGTCCCGTTGCCACAGGCAATCACATGCCCGCTTCCCAGGTATTCCGCCAGCTCATCCTGGAATAACTTCACCTGCCGCCCTTTAATGAAAGCAGTCTCATCAATCACTTCCTGGATAGCACTATCCACCTCCTTTTTAATCCTCTGGTACTGGCCTGACAAATCGACCATTCTGATATCAAAATCGTACATTATACGGGGAATTAAACTACGAAGATAACCAATCTTGGAAACATTAAGTTCATCATTTCCTACTAAAATTAAAGCCCGTTGAAGACTATTGCCCTGATCCCGTTCCCCTGTCATGGAACGAAGCCATGGAAGGAGCGAAAGGCCGTCCCCAGGCCCTGTCCGAAAACAGTCCCGATCATCTGACGGAAGCTTCCGGAACCAGGACAGTGTTCCCGGTCACTTTTTGCAGGATGGCCGCGTTTAAAGGCTGATCGCGAAATGAAGGCTCAGCCCCTGCTGTATCCTGTAAAATAAGGTTCAAAACAGGTGGAAAAAAGAGAAGGAATAAAAAAACTATCCTTCACGGTTAGTTGTTATTAACTTGTATATCAATGCGTTAAAATTCATAAATCCGATCATCCTCCCAATGGTTCGTAATTTTGTTTGGAGCAAATCATTATCAGGACTAATTTTGAATATATTTACCAAAAATCAATCAAATTGGCGATAAACGAATACATCAGGGATTTGCTGCTTTTTAATGAGAGGGTGATTTTTCCGGGTTTCGGAGCCCTCGAAATTGTTAAGAAGCCGGCAAAAATCAGTGGGGCAAAAATAGCTCCACCTGTTTCCGTCATTATTTTTAATCATGAATTGAAACGGGATGACGGTTTTCTTTCCGCTAAAATATCACAGGCCGAGGAAATCGATGAATCGGAAGCCAGAGAAAAAGTTCTTGAATTTGTAGACAGCATTGTCTTCGCTTTTAACAAAGGGGAGCAATTTGAAATTGAAGGTGTTTGCACCCTTTTTCAGGATGAAGACAACAACGTTCGTGTAACCAGGGACGCCGGATTAAACCTTGATTTTGACTCCTTCGGCCTTGGGACCCTTGAAATTGAGCCGTTTGATGAAGACGAACCGTTGATCAGTAGCGAAGAGATCCCGCCGGTTGTGGAATCCCCGGTTGAGAAAGTCCCGGTTGAGGAAAAGACTGAAGCCGGCAGTGAGGAGATAACTCCTGAGGAAGAAACCAGTGAGGGTGAAGCCGTCGGAGAGAATGAAGACCAGGGGTCATTTTCAGCTGAAGGGGCCGGAATTCCGCCAGCAGAAACTGAACCTGATGAATACGATCATGACGGGGGTGGAAAAAGCAATAAAAATACGATCTGGATCCTCTCGGGAGCCATCGTGGTCGTTCTGACGGCCCTGGTCATTATGACACTGAAGACGGGTATGCTGGATGGCTCGTTTAATCCCGGTTCGCTGTTCAACTCATCAGACAGCACAATGGAGATCAATGATAATATTCCTGCTGTGTCCGGCGAGGATTCTGAATTCGACACCATGGTAAATGAGATGGAAAACAACATCGATTCAACGACTTCTATTGAAAATGCCATGAACCCGCAGGAAAAGAAAGTGCCTTTAGAAAAACCCACAGAGGCCGCCTTTAAGGAATACCATATTATTGCCGGAAGTTTCAAGGACAGGAAAAATGCTGAGGACCTTCAACAGGAGTTGACCATGAAAGGCTTTCAAACCATGCTTCTTGAAAGAGGCGATGGTTACTTCAGGGTTAGTGCCGGATCTTACTCAAATAAAGAAACCGCGCTCAGCAAACTGAATGATTTCAAAAAGGTCAAAGGCATGAACAATGCATGGGTAATGAATTTACACTGATCATCTGACCACAGAACCATTTTCCGCCAATGGATCAGGGACGACAAACTGAAGCGATCCGTCATGATTTTCAGATAGCAGGATCATCCCCTTTGACTCAATGCCTTTGATCATCCGTGGCGCAAGGTTAAGAATGATGCAAACCTTTTGTCCTTTCAGCTTCTCAGGATCAAAATATTCTGCGATTCCCGACACGATGGTCCTTTGATCAATTCCTGTATCGACGGTGAATTTCAGCAGTTTTTTAGTCTTCGCCACTTTTTCGGCATCCATGATGGTACCTACCCGGATATCCATTTTTGTGAAGTCTTCAAAGGTTACGGTGTCTTTTTCAGGCTCAATGTTATCCTTTACGCTTTCTTCAGATTTGCTGTTCACGACAAGCTTGCTAAGCTGATATTCGATCTGTTCATCCTCAATTTTGGAGAAAAGAAGTTCCGGTTGCCCGATGACATGCCCGGCCGGCAGCAGGTTGGTTTTCCCGGCCTGATCCCAGGTGGAGACTGTGATATTGAGAATTCCGGCCAGTTTCTTACAGGTATTGGGAAGGAATGGCTGCAGGATGATGGAAAGATTGGCCGTAAGCTGAAGGGATATGTTCAGGATCGTCCTGACACGCTCTTCATCGGTTTTAATAAGTTTCCAGGGTTCGGTATCGGCCAGGTATTTGTTGCCGACACGAGCCAGGTTCATCGCCTCTTTCAGAGCTTCCCTGAACCTGAAATTGTCGAGGTTATTCTCCACTTTTTCCCTTGCTTCAGCAAAGCCTGACATCACTTCCCTGTCATAATCATTAAGCTCACCGGCCTCCGGCACCACACCGTTAAAATATTTCAGGGTGAGCACCACAGCCCGGTTCACGAAATTTCCGAAAATCGCTACCAATTCGTTATTGTTCCTGGCCTGGAAATCTTTCCAGGTAAAATCGTTGTCTTTGGTTTCCGGGGCGTTGGCACAGAGAACATATCTCAACACATCCTGCTGATCTTTAAAATCATTCAGGTATTCGTGAAGCCATACTGCCCAGTTTTTAGAGGTTGAAAGCTTTTCTCCTTCAAGGTTGAGAAATTCATTGGCCGGGACATTCTCCGGTAGAATATAACTACCCTCAGCTTTGAGCATCACCGGGAAAACGATACAATGAAACACAATGTTGTCCTTACCGATAAAATGGATCATCCGCGTTTCCTTGTCTTTCCAGTATTTTTCCCAATCGGGGGTTAGCTCTTTGGTGGCGGAAATATATCCGATCGGAGCATCGAACCAGACGTACAGTACTTTGCCTTCCGCTCCGTCCACCGGGACAGGTATTCCCCAGTCCAGGTCGCGGCTGACGGCCCGGGGCTGGAGCCCATTGTCGAGCCAGGATTTACACTGTCCGTATACATTGGGTTTCCAATGTTTGTTTTCTTCCAGGATCCACTTCCTCAGGAATCCTTCATACTTATCCAGAGGCAGGAACCAGTGTTTGGTCTCTTTAAGCTGTGGCTGAGCACCGGAGATAGCCGATTTGGGATTGATCAGGTCTGTCGGATTCAGCGAAGAGCCGCATTTCTCACACTGATCACCATAGGCATTCTCATTGCCGCAAACCGGACAGGTGCCGGTAATATACCGGTCAGCCAGGAACTGTTGTACTTCAGGGTCATAATACTGTTCGGTGGTTTTCTCAATAAATATCCCTTTATCATAGAGTGTTCTGAAAATTTCAGATGCCGTGTCATAATGCACCGGTGAAGTGGTTCGGGAATATATATCGAACGAGATGCCGAATTTTTCGAAGGAATCCTTGTTCATCTGATGATACTTGTCTACGATCACCTGGGGAGACACCCCTTCCTGACGGGCTTTAATGGTGATGGGAACACCATGCTCGTCGGAACCGCATACGAAAATAATATCCTCTCCCTTCATGCGGAGGTATCGGGCAAAAATATCGGCCGGAACATATACCCCTGCCAGGTGACCAAGGTGAATGGGCCCATTGGCATAGGGCAGCGCGGCGGTGAGAAGGAATCGTTTATAATCGGTCATGGATCAGGAAATAATGAATTTTTTACGATCTGCAAAGATAAGGAATAATATGATGATTTTGGATTACGGATGGTGGATTTCAGGGTGGCGCCCAAATCCGGACTCCCGATTCCGTATACGTAATCATAACAATTTGTATATTTACAAAATGATAAAACCTGAATTTCTCAAACCGGGAGATCCTATAGGAATTGTTGCCCCGGCACGAAAAATTGAAGAAGCGGATATCTCGTTTTTTCTTGAAAAGTGCGGGGAATGGGGGCTTGAATGCGTCCTGGGAAAACATCTTCTCGGAAGCTATAACCAGTTTTCCGGGACAGACGAGGAGCGTGCCGCCGACCTTCAGGATATGATCGATGATCCGCAAATTAAAGCGATCATCTGTGCCCGGGGGGGATACGGATCGTTAAGGACCCTTCAGCTTACGGATTTTTCAAACCTGGCAAAATTCCCGAAATGGGTTGCCGGTTTTTCGGATATAACCGTCTTTCATTCCTACATCAACAAGTTCCCCGGCATCGAAACCCTACACTCACCCATGCCCTTTAACTTCAGAAATGAATACGATGAAGAGAGTGCAGAATCCCTTCGTAAAGCATTATTCGGTGAAAAAACGGACTACAGCTTCCCCTCCCATCCTCTTAATGCGGAAGGCTCAGCCCTTGGGGAACTGTCGGGAGGAAACCTGTCAATACTCGTCAGCATCAATGGCACAATATGGTTTCCCGATTTCAGAAATAAGATCCTTTTTCTTGAGGACGTCGACGAATACCTTTATAATATAGACCGGATGATGCTGAATCTTTTGCACAGCGGAGTATTTCACAAAATAAAGGGACTGGTTGTTGGTGGGTTTACCAGGATGCATGACAATGATATCCCGTTTGGAAAAAATGCGGAAGAAATTATCTCCGAAATCTCCCGTAAATTCAGGATCCCGGTGTGTTTTGGATTTCCCGCCGGTCATTTATTGAAGAACAAAACGCTGATTTTTGGACGTCAAACTCTATTAAGGGTGGAACCGGGAACCTGTTCCCTTACGTTTAACCCTTAAATGGATTTGTATGTCAGCAAATACCGAAACCGGGAAAAAGGCAGAGGTCCTTGCCCGTGAATTCCTTGCCGGCAAGGGATATAAAATACTCACCGTTAACTGGAGGTACTGTCATAAGGAGATTGATATCATCGCTGAATTTGATAACCGGCTGATCGTCGTGGAAGTGAAAAGTACGATCGAAAGTAATTACAGTAACCCTTCCGAACTGCTCAGCAACCGGAAAATGCGATATATTGTGGATGCGGCGGAGGCTTATATTTTTGAATATGATGTACATAAAGAAGTCCGGTTTGACCTTATTGCCGTCATTTTCTCCCGGAAAGGTCACAAAATTGAACATATCGAATCCGCCATTATACCGGGTGTAAACTGGTAAATTATGAATGCAGAAGAAATCAGGGAATATTGTATCTCAAAACCCGGTGTAACGGAAGGATTCCCTTTCAATGACACGGCATTGGTCTTTAAAGTGGCCGGAAAGATGTTCGCTTTACTGGACCTTTCAGAAAACAGCAGGGGATTAACACTAAAATGTGATCCTGACCTTGCCCTTGAACTTAGGGAACAGCATCCTGAGGTTACACCTGCATATCACTTTAATAAAAAATTCTGGAATACTGTATTAGTTGACCGGGTAAGCAGCGATGAGCTGAAAGGATGGATCAGTCATTCCTACCTGGAGGTTATCAAAAAGCTGCCCCTGCGCGACCGGAAGAGATTCGGGACAGAATAAACCGGCTCAGACCTGAAAAAGCCTTCCTGGCAAACAGTGATTGTTAAAATCTATAAACCAAAATATTATGAAACGTATCTTTCGGTATTTTCTTCAGGGCTTGCTTTACATTACCCCGTTGGGCCTGACGCTCTATATAATTTATTTTCTTTTCACCATGCTCGATGGATTGTTCAGCCGGTACATCGATGAATATCTGAATTTCCATATACCCGGGCTCGGCTTGCTGGGACTATTCATCATCATTACTCTGCTGGGTATAGTAGGTCAGTCTATTATTTTCAAGCCCATCCGCCTGCTGGTTAACCGTATCTTTGACCGTACGCCATTGCTGAGCCTTATCTACAGTTCCATCCGTGATTTACTGAATGCCTTTGTCGGTAAGGAAAAGAAGTTCAACCAGCCTGTCCTGGTGAAAGTGAATCCCATTTCGGAACTTGAAAAAGTGGGATTCCTCACGCAGGAAGATCTTACAGACCTTGGTATCAAAGACAAAGTGGCCGTGTATTTCCCACATTCCTATAACTTTTCGGGAGAGCTCTTCATCGTACCGTCGGAACATGTGAAACCTTTCCCTATGAGTCCTACGGAAGCGATGAAATTCATCGTTTCAGGAGGTGTGGCCAGGAACTGATGTGCATTTTCAGGCGATCAGAAGGTTACAACCCCTGACATCTGAATTGTCCATTCTTCCAAGGACTTCAAATGTCCCGTCAGGATTGGATCTCCCAAGGTCAGATGTGGAGATGAATGCGCATGAATGATAATTCGCCAGGTCAACGATGCTGATCAGTCCGGTGTTTCCCGGAGGCAGGAAGTTAAAGGGATCATGAGTATCGCGGATCAGCACTTTCATCCAGGGCGGGGTCCTGAACAGACCTTCACCCTGTGAATACGCCTGGGAAAGAAGTTCGGTCATGCCGTACTCCGAATGAATGGTCGCGACTCCAAAGCTCTTTTTCAACAGTTGATGGACTTCCTCCCTGACCAGTTCCTTTTTGCGTCCCTTCATACCCCCTGTTTCCATGATAAGTATGCCGGATAGGTTTTCTCTGGTTGCTTCAGCCAGATCGGTAAGGGCAAAACTTACTCCCAGGAGAATGGTTTTTTGTTTTTGAGCCTGCAAACGGCTCAGCGTGGATAGCAGTTTATCATGATCATAGAGGTAAAAGCCACTGTCGGGATGCCCGGAAGCATGGATAAGATGTTCCGCCATATAAACCAGTGAAGACCCCTCCCTTTCCAGGTAAGAGGGTAAAAGTGCCAGAAAACACCAGTCCTTTGCCGCACCATAAAACCATTCAAATCCTTTCATAAAACTTTCCCGGTACAGCCCTGCGTCGGCCACAAAATGCCGGCTTCTCTCCATCCCCGTTGTGCCGCTTGACTCAAAAACAATCTCCGGATCCTGAACGCTATCAATGATCCTGTGGTATTTAAAAAATTCACAGGTAAAAACGGGATGTCTTCAATTGCCCGGACGGCTTTTACATCAGTGCCGAGTGCACCGGCAAATTTTCCAAATACGGGTACATGTTCAACCTGGTACCTGAAAATCTCCAGTGCCTGACGATGAAATTGATCTTCCGTATAGTCCCTGATAAGTTTCATTCAGAACAAAATTAGGGATATTTGGGCAATGTGGTACATTTTGGGGGTTGGATTTATGGAGAAGAAGGGATGCGGAAAGGCGAAAGGTGAAAGGCGAAAGGCAAAAGGGAAGAGAAGAATAATGAATATCGAATAATGAATAACGAATTTGAAGACGGGTGAAAAGACACAAAACCCGGTATACGAAATCGTAGACACACGCCTCGGCGTGCTTACGATGAACGCCGGTTTCATATGAAAGGCGAAAGGTGAAAGGCGAAAGGCAAAAGGGAAAAAGAAGAATAATGAATATTGAATAACGAATATCGAATTGGGAGACGGTGAAAAGACACAAAACCCGGTATACGAAATCGTAGACGCACGCCTCGGCGTGCTTACGATGAACGCCGGTTTCATATGAAAGGCGAAAGGCGAAAGGCGAAAGGCAAAAGGGAAGAAAAAGAATAACGAATGAATCGAATATCGAATGAATCGATGAGAGTAAGTACGAATTGGAGAGACGCCTGAAAAGACACAAAACCCGGTATACGAAATCGTAGACGCACGCCTCGGCGTGCTTACGATGAACGCCGGTTTCATATGAAAGGCGAAAGGTGAAAGGCGAAAGGCAAAAGGGAAAAGAAGAATAATGAATATCGAATAATGAATAACGAATTGGAAGACGGGTGAAAAGACAAAAACCCGGTATACGAAATCGTAGACGCACGCCTCGGCGTGCTTACGATGAACGCCGGTTTCATATGAAAGGCGAAAGGTGAAAGGCGAAAGGCAAAAGGGAAAAGAAGAATAATGAATATCGAATATCGAATATCGAATTGGGAGACGCCTGAAAAGACACAAAACCCGGTTTACGAAATCGTAGACGCACGCCTCGGCGTGCTTACGATGAACGCCGGTTTCATATGAAAGGCGAAAGGTGAAAGGTGAAAGGAAAAATTAAAAATTAAAAAGGAAAATGAAAAAAGCTTACCCGGGGAAGATCCCGCTCAGGTAAGCTTTAAGTTAATATTGGGTAAATCGTTATTCTCCGCGAATAGCTTTAATGCCGGGAAGCTCTTTGCCTTCGATATATTCGAGCATAGCACCGCCTCCCGTCGAAACATAGCTGATCTTATCAGCCAGTCCGAACTTATTCACCGCAGCCACAGAATCGCCGCCACCGACAAGGCTGAAAGCCCCATTTTCAGTAGCTTTTGCAATGGCTTCTGCGACAGCCACAGTTCCCTTACGGAAATTTTCCATTTCAAAAACACCCATAGGACCGTTCCACAGGATGGTTTTTGAATTCATGATCACTTCGGTAAAAAGTTTAATGCTCTCCTCACCGATATCGAGGCCCATCCATCCTGCCTCGCCCTGGTCGATTTTTTCTTTTTTGGTGGCAGCGGCATTATCAAATTTGTCGGCCATCACCTGGTCGACCGGCAGGATGAGGTTAACGCCTTTGGCTTTAGCCTTTTTCACAAGGTCAGTAGCGATGTCAAGTTTGTCTTCTTCGCAGAGTGAATTGCCGATCTCTCCTCCGCGGGCTTTGACGAAGGTATAGGTCATCCCGCCGCCGATGATCAGGTTATCGACTTTGTCGAGAAGGTTTTCAATGACCATGATCTTATCCGATACTTTTGCGCCACCCATAATGGCTGTAAAGGGTTTCTCGGCACTTTTCAGCACCTTGTCCATCGCCTTAAGCTCATTATTTATAAGGTAACCAAAGAGTTTATCATTGGGGAAGAAATTTGCCACAATGGTGGTGGAGGCATGGGCCCGGTGGGCAGTGCCGAAGGCATCGTTAACGTATACGTCGGCTCCTTCAGCAAGCTTTTTAGAAAACGCTTCATCTCCCTTGGTTTCTTCCTTGTAGAAGCGAAGGTTTTCAAGAAGAAGAACTTCACCTGGTTTCAGCGATTTTTTCAGCTCAAGGGTTTTCTCCCCGATGCAGTCATCGGCAAACTTCACAGGAATGCCAAGGAGACCGGAAAGGTCACTGATAACGTGTTTCAGTGAGAATTTTTCTTCAGGACCTTCCTTTGGACGGCCAAGATGAGACATCAGGATGGCTGAACCACCGTCAGCGAGAATTTTTTTTATGGTGGGAGCGGCTGCCCTTATCCGGGTATCGTCGGTGACTTCAAACTTATCATTGAGAGGAACGTTGAAATCGACTCTCATGATCGCTTTTTTCCCTTTAAAATTGTAATGATCAACTGTAAGCATATCGTCAGATTTTACAGGTTACAAATAAGTTCTTTTTCAAATCAAGCTCAAAGGTAAAAAAATAAGTAGAGACATTGCATGCGACGTCTCTACTTATTTTTATTACCTTTGTTTTCTCCTACTTTTTCAAAAAAAAAATAATCCAGGTTGACGAATGTATTTCAAGAATATACCGGGGCACCGGGAGATCAAGCAACATTTAATTCACTCGGCTAAAGGCAGCAGAATCAGCCATGCCCAGATGTTTTACGGTCCGGAAGGTTGCGGCAGCCTGGCTCTGGCCCTGGCATATGCCCGTTTTATTTCCTGTACAGACAGGCTTGAAGAAGATGCCTGCGGGAAGTGTCCGTCATGCGTGAAATACAATAAACTGGCGCATCCCGATCTGCATTTTGTGTTCCCTGCCCCTTCGGCCGGTTCGGGCTAGAATCTGCTTCCGATAATCTCCTTGAAAAATGGAGGGAAGCCCTCCTTGAAAATCCGTACATGGATCAGTTTCAATGGTACGAGAAAATTGGCATGGAGAATAAACAGGGACTGATCGGAGCGAAAGAAAGTTCCGGGATCATCCGGAAACTAAGTCTTAAATCGTACGAGTCGGATTATAAGGTCCTCATCATGTGGCTTCCGGAGAGGATGAACTCCACGGCAGCGAACAAACTTTTAAAGCTTATTGAAGAACCTCCGGCCGGCACCCTCTTCCTCCTCGTCTCGGAAGCGCCTGAAGATGTCCTCCCAACTATACAGAGCAGGACACAGATGATCAAAATAAGCCGGTTAAGCGATGAGGACATCGAAATGGGTCTCAGGGAAAAATTTCCAGACAGTGATGAACTCATT
Source organism: uncultured Bacteroidales bacterium (assembly GCA_963764345.1). Lineage (GTDB taxonomy): Bacteria > Bacteroidota > Bacteroidia > Bacteroidales > DASQZK01. The sequence goes on from CAVXSF010000013.1 coordinate 205,999, forward strand.
ACCAATGCGGTACGGCTGGCCAACGGTAATTTCAACAAAGCCATGACGGCTGTGAATGCTGATGAGCAAAACAGGTACAACTTCGATAAGTTTGTTGAGCTCATGCGCCTGTCTTTCGGGAAAAAGGTGGCAGAGCTTGTGGAATGGACCGATGAAGTATCGGGTACCGGAAGGGAAAAGCAAAAAATGTTTCTTGCCAATGCCATGAGACTGGTCAGGGAGAATTTTATGCTGAACCTCGGCAAAAAAGATATTACCCATATGGCGGTATATGAAGATGAATTTTCCGAAAAGTTTAGCCGGTTCATTCATCGTGAAAATGTTTATGCCCTCTATGAAGAACTGAATACAGCCTATAATCACATCTCTGCAAATGCTTATGCCAGGATCGTCTTTCTTGATCTTTCCCTGAAAATCATAAGGTTGCTGCATATATGATTTTTTTACGCTACTTTTGTGTCATACAACCAACAGATGATGTGCTATGGATGAAATGATTCACAGGGGTTGTTGCTTTGGTCTATGTAAAGAAGATTTAAACGATAATACTGAGAAATCAACCAGTTACTTCAGTTCCTGTTCCAAACTCGATGATTATGACTGGCTGAGAGACTTACCTGCAACAACAATGGAAACCGACCTTGTAGAGGTTCGGTTTAAGAATACCAGGAAGGCCTTTTTTAAGAATGTCAACCAATTGAGACTCAAACGCGGCGATATTGTCGCTGTTGAGGCTTCTCCCGGTCACGATATAGGGATGGTGAGCCTTGCCGGGGATATTGTTTACCATCAGCTTGCCAAGTATGGTATCTCCCCGGAGTCTGAAGAAATAAGGAAAATATATCGTAAAGCCAAACAGGTCGACCTCGACAAATGGAAGGAGGCGATCGAACTGGAAGCTTCAACCATGCTAAGGTCAAGGCAGATTGCTTCAAACCTGAATCTGAATATGAAGATCGGGGATGTGGAATACCAGGGTGATAAGACCAAGGCCATTTTTTACTACATTGCTGATGATCGTGTCGATTTCAGGCAGCTTATCAAGGACCTTGCCGAAGCATTCAGGATCCGGATTGAGATGAAACAGATCGGGGCCAGGCAGGAAGCAGGACGTATCGGAGGCATTGGTTCCTGTGGAAGGGAATTATGCTGTGGCACATGGCTGACCAATTTTGTATCGGTGACTACCACGGCAGCCCGCTACCAGGAAATTTCCCTGAACCCTCAGAAACTTGCCGGCCAGTGCGGTAAACTAAAATGCTGTCTGAATTACGAGGTTACCGGATACGTGGATGCCCAGAAAAATTTCCCCAGCCGGGATACCGTCCTGAGAACAAAAGATGGGGAAGCTTTCCATCAGAAGACAGATATTTACCGTGGTATTTACTGGTATTCCTTCGACCGTAATACGGCAGCCAATCTTATTCCGGTGCCTGTTGAACGTGTGATTGAGATCATCGGGATGAACAAAAACGGGCAGGCTCCGGACAGGCTTATCGACCTGAATGATATCGAACCGGTAAAATCAATGGATTTTAACGATGTGATCGGCCAGGAAAGCCTGACACGGTTCGAGGACCAGAATCCGAAAAGGAAAAAAAGAAAAAAACACAGAAGGAAACCCTGACATCAGCGTGATCGTATTTAAAACTGTTCTTCTCCATCCGTCAAAAAAGCGTGATTACTAATGAAGATCCTGAACATTTTACTTTATGCAGCCCTGGCTTTCGGCACGGTGTCATGCGATCCGGATATGGTCTATGATCATTTTGAAAAAACCGCCGGCGGTGAATGGTCATGGGATGATGTCAAAACCTTTAATGTCGATATGACAGACACGACGCATGCCTTTAATATTTACATCGACATCAGGCATACCAAAGAATATCCCAAAAGTAACCTTTACGTGTTTCTGAGTATTGTATCCCCTTCACAATCCGAAATCCGCGATACCGTAAGTATCGGCATTGCCGACGATCGTGGAAGATGGCTTGGGAATGGCTTTGGGAATGTTAAACTGGTCAGGCGTCTGTATCGTCGGGATGTGCGTTTTGCCTCGCCGGGGGTATATACTTTTAAACTCGAACAGGCCATGCGCCTCAAAGAAGTCCCGGTTACCGATGTGGGCATCAGGATAGAAAAATTCGTGCAGTTAAAATAGAGGACATTTTGGGGAAGAATAAACTTAAAAAGTTTGAGGAGCTGGAAACCTTCGAGCGGGTTTTTCAGCCGGCTTTTGACGACTTTTTTGATAAAGACTTCCTCTCAAGGGAAGATGGAACAAGGAAGTTTTTGGTAATGACCATCCCCTGGTGCTTGAGCTGGGATGCGGTAAAGGAGAATATACCATCGGGCTGGCCCGGAAGTTTAAATCCAACAACTTTCTTGGCGTCGATATTAAGGGTGCCAGGATCTGGAATGGCGCAAAAACTTCCAACCAGGAACATATTACCAATGCCGCTTTTCTGAGAACCCGGATTGAGTTTATCAATGCCTTCTTTAATCCGGGTGAGGTACAGGAGATCTGGCTCACATTTCCGGATCCGCAACTTAAAAAACGACGCAATAAAAAGCGCCTCTCAGGATCCCTTTTCCTTCAGAAATACCAGAAGTTTCTGGCAGACAACGGCATCATTCATTTAAAGACCGATAACCAGGTTTTATATAAGTATACCCTGGCACTGGCAAAGTTAAATGATCTGGAAGTGCTGGTCGCTACAGATGACCTTTACGGGTCGGGAATTACCGATGAGATATTGGATATCAGAACGTTTTATGAAAAACAGTACCTGGCCCGGGGTATGCCGATCCATTATCTGAAATTCAGACTCCCAAATGAAAAGATCCTCCATGAACCACCCGGAGAAGACGAAGGATGACGGTTTTTTCTCCAGGGTTTACGAAGTGACCGTAAAAATTCCCCCCGGCAGGGTAACCAGCTATGGCGCCATTGCCGCCTACCTGGGCAGCAGGAGTTCTGCACGGATGGTCGGATGGGCACTGAACGCCTCACACTCCTCCCCCGGATTCATCCCCGCTCACCGTGTGGTAAACCGTAACGGCCTTCTTACCGGCAAACATCATTTCCCCGGCGAGCAGCTCATGCAGGAACTACTGCAAAATGAAGGTGTGATCGTTGAAAACAACCGCGTGATGAATTTTGACAAACTTTTCTGGGATCCCAATAAAGAACTAGTCTAAATTAAAGATATTTTAATACCTTTGCTGCTGTGATTTTAAAATTCGTTTGATATGTCAATAAGCAAGGATAAGGTACTGGAAACGCTGAGGAATGTTCGTCATCCTGAAACACGGAAAGATATTGTCGAAATGGGGATCGTTAGTGACCTGGAAGTAGAAGGCAACCAGGTTAGTCTCCTGTTGAAATTCCAGAAACCAAAGGAACCGTTCGCCGCTTCTCTTAAAAAAACAGTCGAAACTACGATAAAGCGTCTTGCTCCTGAAGCAGAAGTTTCTGTGGAAATTTTTACCCCGCCGGCCATAAAGGTTATGAAGGATGATCCGCTGTCAGGAGTAAAAAATATTATTGCCGTAGCTTCCGGAAAGGGAGGCGTGGGCAAATCGACCGTGGCCGTGAATCTCGCCGTGGCTGTTGCCAAAACCGGGGCCAGTGTCGGATTGCTGGATGCTGATGTTTACGGTCCTTCCCTTCCCAAAATGTTTGGTCTTGAAGGTGAGCGCCCGTTCATAAAAAGGGAGGGCGAAACTGAAATCATCGTACCCATTGAAAAACACGGTGTTAAAGTCATATCCATCGGATTTTTTGTGAGTCCTGAAGATGCACTGGTCTGGCGCGGACCGATGGCTACCAGCGCCCTGAAGCAGATCCTTACACAAACCGAGTGGGGAGACCTTGATTACCTTTTTATTGATATGCCTCCAGGAACAGGAGACATTCATTTGACCCTTGTGCAGGAAACGTCGGTAACCGGCGTGGTGATCGTATCTACTCCCCAGGAAGTAGCCCTCGCTGATGCAGTCAAAGGGATTGCCATGTTCTCGGGAGATAAGATCAACGTACCCGTTCTGGGGCTCATTGAAAATATGGCCTGGTTCACCCCTGAAGAATTACCCGACAATAAATATTATCTTTTCGGTAAAGACGGGGTAAAAAATCTGGCAGAAAAAATGAATCTTGAATTACTCGGGCAAATCCCTCTTGTTCAGGGAATAAGAGAAGACGGGGATTCTGGCCGGCCTTCGGCACTGGATGAAAATCATCCGTCTGGGAAGCCGTTTGAACTGCTTGCTCAGAATGTCATCCGGGTTGTTGAGAAAAGAAACCGTGAGAAGGATCCAACCCGGAAGGTAGAGATCACTACGGGTAAACATTAATCCACACATGCCTTATGGACAGATCTGAAGTCCTGGAAAGAATCAATACTGCCCTCGATAAGATCAGGCCTTATCTTCAGGCTGATGGCGGTGATATCATCCTTCGCAGTGTTTCCGATGACCTGGTTGTTACCGTTGAACTGACCGGTGCCTGCGACAAATGCCCCTTCAGCGCGCATACCCTGAAAGCCGGTGTTGAAGAATCCATCCGAAAGGCTCTTCCCGAACTCAGGGAAGTTGTGGCCATAAATAATATGTAATAACATACCGGGCACAATCTCCCGTGCACCCCCGACCGTTTTCCCGTCCGTTTCGATCAGATTCCCTAAATTTGTGACTGAAAAAATCGAAGGGAATAAAATAAGGTTGCATTTTTACAGTTATTCATAGTACCGCTAATAAGGAAAAATTTGAATAAAGCAATCAGAATCATAATTGCGCTTATCCTGCTGGTTACAGTATCGTGTTCAACGGAGAAGAACACGACCATGTCCCGGAATTATCACAATCTGATATCACATTACAACATCTATTTTAATGGCAATGAGAGCTTTAAAAAAGGTGTCAGCCAGACAGAAAAAAATTTCCAGGATAATTTCAGCAAAACCCTTCCCCTGTTCTATTTCAGCAACCCGCAGGTTGCCCAGTCTGTTTCGCCCCAGATGAACCGGGCTATTGAAAAGGCGACGAAAGTGATCACCCTCCATTCCATCACGGCCAAACCCGATCTTAAAAAAGGAAATCTCACAGAAAAACAAAAAGAATTTTATAATAAGAAAGAATTTAACAAATGGGTTGACGATGATTATCTACTGATGGGCAAAGCTTATGTGTATGAGAATAAGTTCGATCCCGCCGTGGAAACCTTCAAAAAAGTGGTGACCGATTTCTCCGAAGAACCGATCCATTATGAAGCCTTGATCTGGATGGCCCGTGCTTATAATGAAACGGGTGAATACCGTGATTCAGAAAATATTCTTCAGATGATCAAAAGTGATGACAAGATGCCTTCCGGGTACCTTGGAGAGTTTTATACCACTTATGCCGATCTGTATATTAAGGAAAAAAAAACGGACCAGGCCATTCCCATGCTGGAAAAAGCCCTCGAATACGTAAAATCCAAACACAGGCGCGAACGATATACCTATATTCTTGCCCAGTTATACCAGGAAACGGGAAATTCGGAAAAAGCGGTTGAAAACTATCACAAGGTGATCCGGATGAATCCGCCCTATGAAATGACGTTTAGTGCCAAGATTAATATGGCCGGTTCTTACAAGGCCGGATCGGGAAAAGAAAAGGAAATCAATTCGTTGCTTGAAAAAATGCTCCGGGATGATAAAAACAATGATTTCCAGGACCAGATATATTACGCTCTCGGCAAAATTGCCCTTAAAGAGGGGGATACGACGAAAGCCATTCTGAACTTTAAACTGAGTACAGCTAAATCGGTAAACAATACGAATCAGAAAGGGTTATCTTACCTTACACTCGGTGATATTTATTACAATAAACCCGATTACAGCCTGGCCCAGGCTTATTACGACAGCACCATCCAGAACCTGGACCGGAGCTATGAGGATTATGACCAGCTCACTGTGAAAACAAAAAGCCTGACGAACCTGGTCCAGCATCTGCACGTTTATACCCTTGAAGACAGCCTGCAGATGCTTGCAAAAATGCCGGAGAATGAGAGACTGGCGAAAATTGATAAGATCATCGAGGATGTCAGGAAAAAGGAAGAAGAAGAACGGCAGCGCAAACAGGATGAGATGCAGAATAATCAGTACGGAACAATGGCCATGAACCAAACATCAGGATCCGGAAGCCAGACAGGGGGGAAATGGTATTTCTATAACCTCAATGCGAAAGGCTTCGGGCAGCCTGAATTCAGGATGAGATGGGGAAACCGTAAACTTGAGGATAACTGGAGGCGAACGAATAAACAGACCCTGGATACCGGTGAGCAAAATGAGGAAGCCGCAGCCACCGACAGTACTTCAGGAAAGACCAAGTCTCTTTTCAGTAATAAAAACAGGGAATATTACCTTAAGGACATCCCTCTCAACGATTCATCTCTGGCCGCTTCCAATGAAAGACTTGAAAATGCCCTGTTCAACATGGGCCTCGTTTACCGGAATGATCTGAAAGATGAAAACGAAGCTGTCAAAACCTTCGAAGAACAGGTCAGACGTTATCCCGACGGACCAAACAGTCTTATGGGGTATTTTAATCTTTATGAAATGTATGACCTGAACGGTAGTGCTTCAAAGGCAGATTATTATAAAAACCTGATCATCCGGAAATATCCCGATAATCCCCGGGCTAAAATCCTGGCAAACCCGGAATATGTCAAGGAACTGGAATCACATCAGAATGAAGTCCAGAACTTCTACGAGAAAACCTACCAGGAATTTCAGAATGATCAGTACGGCGACGTGGTACGGGATGCGGATTATGCCATTAAGATTTATGTGGGAGACAGGACTATCCCCAGGTTCAGACTGCTCAGGGCTCTGGCTGAAGGCGGACTGAAGGGGAAAGAAGTACTTAAAGATGAACTTCAGAAAATAATTACCGACTATCCCAAACATGAAGTCAGCGTTTATGCCAAAAACCTGATCGGGGAGATCTATGCCATGGCTCCCGAACTTCAGAAAGCCGACACGCAGGGAAATGGCTGAACAGATCTACACCTATAATCCAAAGGGATCCTTCATCATCGGCATCGCGGTTGAAAAGCCGGCAGATGTCAACCAAATGAATTTTAACATCATCAACTTCAACCTCGACAACTATAACAAGCTCAATCTTGGTATACAAAATGAAACGGTAGGAACGAAAAACATTCTCTTTTTAAGATCATTTACAGACCTGGCCAGTGCAAAACGATACCTCCAGTCTCTTAATCGATGACGCAGATATTTTCAAGAGTCTGAACAAATCCGATTTCAGACCGTTCATTATTTCCCAGACCAATTATATCACTCTGAAGACTGATAAGGATTTTGAAAAGTATTATCTGTTCTATCAGAAATACTATCTGCCGTAACTATGGAGAAAAAAATCAGAATACTCTGGGTCGATGATGAGATCGATCTCCTCAAACCCTACATCCTGTTTCTCGAAGAGAAAGGTTACCTGATGTCTTCCGCAACCAACGGAGAAGATGCTGTCGGTCTTGTCATCAGAAATGAATATGACCTGATATTCCTTGATGAGAATATGCCCGGAATCAGTGGTATCGAGACCCTGAACAGGATAAAGTCCGTCACCCCCTTTACACCGGTGGTTATGATCACGAAAAGTGAAGAGGAGGATATCATGGAGGAAGCCATCGGATCCAAGATCGCCGATTATCTCATCAAACCCGTAAATCCAAACCAGATCCTTCTGACGATTAAAAAAAATATCGAAACCAAAAAACTGATCAGTCAGAAAACCACCGCCGGATATCAGAGCCAGTTTGGAAGTATCGGCATGCTCATCAACTCGGCGTCTTCCTTCGACGAATGGGTCGACATTTACCGGCGCATCGTTTACTGGGAAATCGAACTGCAGGACTCTTCGGATACAAATATGGACGAGATCCTGCTCATGCAGAAAACCGATGCCAATAAGGAATTTTCAAGATTTATTGGCAGGAATTACCGGAACTGGTTCGGAAGCCATGTGGAGGATAAACCCCTGATGTCTCCCTCTGTGTTTTCCAACACTGTTTTTCCCCTGCTGGAGAAAGGTGAAAAAGTATTTTTCATCCTCATCGACAATCTCAGGTATGACCAGTGGAAAACCCTGGAGGCTGAAATCACCGAATTTTCCCACCTCGAAAGCGAAGAACTCTACTGCAGCATTCTTCCTACTGCCACACAGTATTCCCGAAATGCTATGTTTGCCGGACTGATGCCGTATGAGATCTACGACCTCTACCCCGACCTCTGGGTGTTTGACGAGGATGAGGCCGGAAAGAACCTTCATGAAAAGGAGCTCTTTGAAAAGCATCTTTCCCGGCTCGGTAAGGATATCAGGTTCCGTTATGAAAAAGTGACCAACCAGCGAACCGGTAAAAAACTGGTAGAGAGCTTCCAGGACCTGATGAATTATGATCTGAACATCATTATTTACAATTTTGTCGACATGCTGTCTCATGCCCGTACCGACATGGAAATGATACGGGAGCTGGCTGATAATGAAGCGTCTTACCGCTCACTGACGGCATCCTGGTTTCACCACTCGCATTTGTTGGAATTGATGAAACAGCTGACGGGTAAAAATGTAAAGATCGTTCTTACCACCGATCATGGTTCAATCCGGGTTCAGAATCCCGTAAAGGTTATCGGCGATAAAAAAACTTCCGCCAACCTCCGGTACAAGCTTGGCCGGAACCTGAACTACTCCAAGGGCGATGTCTTCGAAATAAGAAATCCCGAGGAAGTCCATCTGCCCAAACCAAATATTTCCTCCTCCTTCATTTTTGCCTACGGGAATGATTTCCTGATATATCCGAATAACTATAACCAGTTTGTGAACTTTTACCGGAATACTTTTCAGCATGGAGGAATATCTATGGAAGAAATGCTTATCCCCCTCATCCTGTTAAGCACTTGATATGAAGGTCTTCGAAATCCCTGATGAGAAGAATATTTTGCAGGCAGCCTTCGCCTTCACCCGGGAACTGGGTGACCGCAGGGTTTTTGCCATGTACGGGGAAATGGGCGCCGGGAAAACAACATTCATCAAAGCCATTTGTAAGGTCTTGAACGTGGAGGATGTGGTCAGCAGTCCGACGTTTGCCCTGGTATATGAATATTCATCGGCAGAAGCAGGGGTGATCTACCATTTCGACCTTTACCGCATCAAAGAAATAGAGGAATTGTATGATCTGGGCTACGAGGATTATTTTTACAGTGGTAACCTTTGTTTCATCGAATGGCCTGAAAAAGCAGAATATCTCCTGCCTGAAGATGCTGTAAAAGTGTTTATTACCGTGAACCCCGACGGATCAAGAACCGTTAAAATGGAAGCCTGAATCAATTTCTTGACAAACTATGGGAATTGTAGTATTTTAGTTGACCCTTCATTAAAAGATATGCGACGATGAACAAACCAGGCTCTGCCGGAATCCGTTTCTCTTTTCCACAATCAGGGATGATGCCAAGAGAGGAAATGCTTGAAGTCGGAAAAAAGCAAAAAAAACTTGTCATCGGGATCCCCAGGGAAGATCACAAGCTTGAAAGCCGCGTTCCGCTCACGCCCGAAGCTGTTGAGATACTTACCGGAAATGGTCACGAAGTCATTCTCCAATCCAATGCCGGCAAGGCAGCTAATTATTCCGACACCGATTACAGCGAACTCGGTGCACAGATCCGTGATGAAGCATCTGAAGTTTTCAAAGCCGACATTATCCTGAAAATTGCACCCCCTACCCGGAAGGAGACCGGGATGCTGCATTCACAACAGATCCTGATTTCCTCGCTGCACCTTAATACGCAAAGTAAGGAGTTCGTCGAAGCGCTGATCCAGAAAAAAGTAACGGCACTCGCCTTTGAGAAAATCAAGGATGAGAACAATACCTACCCGGTCACCCGTTCCATGAGTGCTATTGCAGGCAATACCGCAGTTCTGATCGCTGCTGAGTACCTGAGCAATACCCGTGGCGGAAAGGGCGTCATGTTGGGAGGACTTACCGGCATCACACCTACTGAAGTCGTGATCCTTGGAGCCGGCACTGCAGCAGAATACGCGGTAAGGGCGGCCATGGGCCTTGGGGCTTTCGTCAAAGTCTTCGACCAGTCGGTGCACCGGCTCCGGCGACTCCAGAATAATGTAGGCTACCGGCTTCATACATCCGTATTCCATCCGAGAGTCATCCAAAAGACACTGCAGTCTGCCGATGTTCTCATCGGAGCAATCTATATGGTTGAGAAAGGACCTCGATTTTATGTCACGGAAGAAATGGTGAGAGGGATGAAAAAGGGATCCGTGATTATCGACATCAGTATCGACCAGGGTGGATGCGTCGAAACATCCGAATGCCGTAACCAGGTTAATCCGGCTTTCATTAAACATGATGTCATTCACTTTTGTTTGCCTAATATCCCATCCCGCGTTGCCAGAACGGCTTCCATTGCCATAAGCAATGTGTTTTTGCCGGTCCTTCTTAATATAGGAAATTCGGGCGGACTGAACCACGCACTGAAAGAGGACCAGGGACTGAGGCACGGTGTGTATATTTATAACGGCATCCTGACAAGCGAATATATAGGGAACCTGTTCGACATACCCTCTAAAGATCTCGATCTTTTAATGGCGGCATTTTAATAAACTAAGAAAATGAAGAGGTTTAGCTTTATATTGCTCGTCCTGATACTGGTGGCTTCATGTAATAAGAATACCGTGAAGCCTGTTGTTGATGAGAACACGATTTCCATCAGCTCTCAGATTTACGGTTCAAATCTGTACTATGTCTATGGCTATTCGTTCGAGCTCGGGAAAGCAATAAGTAGTTTAGATACAAAACAGGTTGCTGATATAACAGCTGTCCAGATATTGCAGCTTGACGGAAGCCTGTTTGGATCCCGGTTGTCTGCCAGTGTTAACAACACCTATGGATTTCATAAGGAAGGTAATTTCGGATCTCTGCAGGAAGCCACCGACTTCTATGATTCCTTTCACGAGGTAGACGACACCTCCTGGGAAAGCCTGTCAGACACCCTCGCTGCTTTCCAGGTTTATGCCTTTAAAACCTACCAGGCTAACTATGTAAAATTTATGGTCACCGGTGTCAATATCGTTCACGGGGTTACCTCTCAGGGTAGTTACGTGGAAATTGACCTGAAGTATTACATCCAGCGGGATGGCACAAACGTCTTTGGTAAATAATGGTTTTCATCCCGTGACAGCCCTTAAGGAAGTAGCGCCATACTCAGGATATAGCAGATACGGATCCCGACCGGCAATAACCTTTCTTTATCCTCTTCAAGTGGAATAATAAAAATTTATCATGCTCGTGGATTATTATATTATATTTTTGTGTCCGAATTGAGTAGCTATGAGAATCATTTACAAAATCGGGATCCGGATATATTTCTTTCTACTAATCCTGGCTGCCCCTTTTAACGTGAAAGCCCGTCGGTGGCTCAAAGGTCGTCGCGGAATGTGGAAAAAGATCAGGAAAAGCATTCCCGCCGATGCAAACGTTTACTGGTTTCATTGCTCTTCATTGGGTGAATTTGAACAGGGCCGCCCTGTGATTGAAGAGATCAGAAACAAAGTTCCCGATTGCTTTATATTGCTGACGTTTTTTTCCCCGTCCGGTTATGAACTCAGAAAAAATTATCCGGGAGCCGACCTGGTCTCATACCTGCCCCTCGACACCCGTTTTAATGCCTGGCGGTTTATAAATCTTGTCAAACCAGCTGCCGTATATTTTATAAAATATGAATTCTGGTATTATTTCCTGCGAACCCTGTATAAGAAAAAAATCCCCGTGTTTCTGGTCTCTGCCAAATTCAGGGAGGACCAGGCCTTTTTCAAATGGTACGGTACCTGGTACCGTAAATTTTTAAATTACTTTACGCATTTCTTCGTTCAGGATCAGGCCTCTGCAAACCTGCTCGCCTCCATTGGCGTACATAACACAGCTGTCTCGGGTGATACACGTTTCGACAGAGTCCATACCATTTCAGAGAGATCCTTCGATTACCCTAAAATTGAAAATTTCAGACAGGATAAGAAAATCATCATCGCCGGCAGTACATGGGATAAAGATGAAGAAATCCTGGTGGAATTCATTAACCATTCCGATGAGAGTGTCAAGTTTATCCTGGCTCCGCACGAGATCAGCTCAAGGAAGATTTACCGGCTGGTGGAAATGATCGAGTTTCCGGTCGTACGGTTCACTGAAGAAGAGAAAAGGGGGTTCTCACACGCTAAAGTTCTACTGATCGATACCATCGGCCATCTTTCATCTGTCTATAAATACGGCAACATCGCCTATGTCGGCGGAGGCTTTGGCCGTGGAATCCATAACATTCTTGAAGCAGCGACCTACGGACTCCCCGTTGTGTTTGGTCCTAACTACCATAAATTTCTCGAAGCAAAAGAAATGCTTGAAATAGAAGCCGCCTTTCCTGTTTCTGACCTTCCCTCCCTGTCGGTTATCTTCTCCAGACTCCTGAATGACAAAGAATATCTTACTTCCTGTTCCTCCAAAGCAAGAGATTACGTTATTTCAAGAATTGGCGCCACCCGGAAAATCGTTAGCGAATCTTTAAAATTGCTCTCCTGAGATATGTTGTAAAGTAGCTTTTACAAATCGATCCTTCTTTCCACTTATCTGTTTATTAGAAAAAATCTCCAGTACCCCGAATTAAAAAGTTAATCTAAAATTAACGATAATTTAGGCTTTAATATGAGCTTACTCATCAACTTTGCCGTCATAAATTTAATCGTAAATCTCATCTTAATGTTAGTATTATGAAGCTTATAAAACAACTACTGTTCATCTTTTTAGTTGGTTTGATTACAGTAAGCGCCATGGGGCAGGGTATTACCACTTCTGCCATTAATGGCCGTGTGACCGACCAGAAAGGGAAACCGCTTACAGGGGCAAGCGTAGTCGCTATTCATGAACCTACAGGGAGTCAGTTTGGAACCATCACTGATGATGCAGGTTATTTCAGGTTGACAAATATGAACGTTGGCGGACCTTATACCGTCACGATCTCTTTTGTCGGGTACAATACCTACAAGCAATCAAACATCTATCTCACACTTGGCCAGATTTACAGGATCAATGCAAGCCTTGATCTGAGTTCCACGGAACTTCAGGAAGTTGTGGTCACCGGGACCAAGGTCAGAAACTACAAGATCATCGATGGTAACCGGACCGGTGCAGAGACGGTCATCAACTCCCAGGAAATAAACATGATGCCTAACATTTCAGGCGATCTGAACGATTTCACCCGGTTTGTTCCCCAGGCAAATGTTGTGGGTGAGGGACTGTCTATTGCCGGAATGAACAACCGCTACAACTCCGTATTTATCGACGGCACCATTAATAATGATGTGTTCGGCCTGGCTGCCAACGGTATGAATGGTGGGCAAACCGGTATTCCGGCCATCAGCTATGAAGCCATAGATCAGTTACAGGTAGTGCTGGCACCCTATGATGTCAGGGAAGGCGGTTTCGCCGGCGGCGGCATCAATGCCGTGACCAAAAGCGGTACAAACGAATTCAGGGGACTTGCTTATTATAAATTCAGAAACCAGAACCTCGCAGGTAAAACACCCGGAGTGACCGATGAAGCTTTACGGGAAAAATTACCTGACTTCTCGGCCAAAACCTACGGATTCAATCTCGGCGGCCCGATCATCAAAAACAAACTGTTCTTCTTTATGAACGGAGAGATCCAGCATGACCAGACCCCCCAACCCTTCTCTTTTTCAGATTATGCCGGGAATTCCGACCAGGCCATGATCACCCAGATAGCCGATCACCTCAAGACAATGGGCTACGATCCGGGAGGTTATCTCAACAATACAATGGAACTGAACGGAAAAAAACTCCTGACAAGACTCGACTGGAACATCAGCCCGAAACATAAGCTCATGATCCGTAACCAGTATACCTATGGCGAATCCATCGGGCCTTATGCCTCCAACAGTAAAAACATCGAATTCTATAACAGCGGAGTCGATTTTCCCTCTACCACCGATGCCTTTGCCATCGAACTCAAAAGCCGATTCAGTGATGCAATATCCAATAACCTGAAAGTAGGCTACACCTATGTCAATGACGACCGCAATGTGATGGGTAAACCCTTCCCGGGCATTACCATCTCAGACGGATCGGGAACCATCCACGCCGGCGGTGAAATCTATTCCTCAGGGAACAAACTGACGCAGAAGATCCTTACATTAACTGACAACCTGCAGCTATTTAAAGGAAAACATACGTTCACTTTCGGTACACATAACGAATTTTATAATATTTACAACCTCTTTATGCGCAGAGCTTACGGTGATTATGCCTTTGCCAGTCCTCAATATTTCCTCGAAGATTCGGCTTATATCTACAAGATCGGATATTCTTTGGTGGATAATGTAAGGGGTGACGGATCTAAAGCCGCAGCAAATTTCAATGCTATGCAACTCGGCGCCTATGTCCAGGATGAATACCAGGCCACTGAAAACCTGAAATTTACCCTTGGCGTCAGACTCGACGTTCCCATTTTCCAGGATAAGCCGCGTGCCATCCCCGGATTCAACGATACCACCATCACCAAGCTCAGTAATTATTATAACCTCCAGGGCGCCCGCTCAGGAAATATGCCCTCAGCCCAGCTCATGTTTTCACCGAGACTGGGTGTGAACTGGGATGTGTTCGGAGATTCCAAAACCCAGGTCCGTGGCGGTATCGGAGTCTTTACCTCCCGCGTACCCTTTGTCTGGCCTGCCGGGTCCTATACCAACAACGGGCTTACGGTCGGAAGCTATTCCGCACCGGGCGGCTCTGTGACCCATCCGGTGGTTAAGTTTAATCCCGACGTGAATACCCAGTATATTCCCGGTGGTGCAGCTACCGTTTCCAACGGAAGCCAGATCGACATGTATGCCAACAATTTTAAATACCCACAGATGCTGAGAACGGATGTCGGTATTGACCAGGTTCTGCCCCTGGGCTTTGTCGGAACAGTTGAGTTCATCTATACGAAAACCCTTAATAATGTACTGTGGAAGGATGTCAACCTTCAGCCCGCCTGGGGCCATGCCACAGGAACCGGGGACAACCGGCCTTTGTATAAACTGTCAAGCAATACAGGCCAGGGCATCGAACCTTACTACGGACAGATCATGTGGGGAGGTAATACCAATAAGGGTAATACCTATACCATCACCGCTCAGATCAGGAAGAATTTTAACTTCGGCCTCTATACCAGCCTGGCTTATACCTATGGAAGCGCCAGGTCGGTATTCGATGGTACCAGCTCCCAGAACTCATCGCAATGGAATTACCTCGTATCCAACCCCGTACCCAATAATGATGCCCGGCTTGGCATCTCCGACTTTGATATGGGTTCGCGTATTGTTGGAATGATTTCCTACCAGAAAGAATATATCCATCATCTGAAAACGAGCCTGAGTATCTTCTATAACGGACAGTCGGGTCACAGGGTATCCTATATCTACGACGACTATTACGGTGCATTCACCAATGAGGCCTACCAGGGGCCCGAACTGATCTATGTGCCTAAAGACCAGAATGACATCCGACTCGGATATATTGATCCAGGTACCAAAGCCGTTGTTGAATACAACGCTTCAAGCCCTGAGTTCCAGGCAATGTACAAAGACCTCAACGATTTTATCCAGGGCAATGATTACCTGAAATCCCGACGGGGAAAATATACCCAGAGGAACGGTTCTCGACTGCCCTGGGAAAATATCCTGGATCTCCATTTTGCCCAGGATCTTTACGTAAACATGGTTGACAGACGACAGACACTGCAGCTCACATTTGACGTGTTCAACCTCGGGAATCTTATTAATAAGGACTGGGGCAGGCGTTATTATGCCGATAATAACAATATCTCCCTCATCCATTTTGTGGGTATGGAAGCAGATCCGAATAGCGGGCAGAAAACGATCCCCGTATTCAGTTTCCAGAAACCAAAAAATGATATCCCTTATTTCATCAATGATTCAGGACTGGCCAGTTCAAGATGGCAGGCCCAGATCGGACTGAAGTATTTCTTCTGAGATTTTTGTCTCATTGACTCTTCTTCAAAGACTGCCCTGCTGTCAATACAGGGCAGTCTTTTTTTTGAATACGCCGGCAGAAGGCCGGGGCGGAAAGGTTCTGTCAGGAGAAAATCTAAAACCAGAATCCGGGTTCGGCAATCCGGAATCCCAGTGCTTACATAAGAGTCTGCCAAATCAAGTTTTTTCAGCATTTTTTATACACAGTTTGCTTTTATATTTTGTTGATAAAAACCGATTCATAAAACAGGATTGTCCCTTCATTTCTTCCTAAATTGATTGGCACAGGTTGGTATTTCATATGGCCTGTTTTTCAGGGATTTTGAGGATAGTTTTTAACAATAATTACAGTTTTAAAGACCCTTTTATCCTGTTTAATATTTTCCTTTAAAAAAATTGTTAATACTAATAGCCTGAATATCTGTAATATGAAAAGGCGGGTTGAAAAGTATTTCATAATGTTAATAAAAGCAAGCAGGTAAATTTTGGTCTTGGCGGGGTGTATATATAAATTGCAGAACCTGATCACCCCACAGTAAGAAAACCAAAACACCTGGTTTATAACCCTTAATAAGAACGAAGGAAATGGAAGAAATGGCTGCCACAAAGAAAACCGTTTTATCAGTTGACGAAAAAGCATTGAAGGAAGAAGCTCAGAAAAAAAAACGGGGTGAAAATAAAAACATTTTCACAAATGATGAAGCTTATCAGGACGCTCTTAAATATTTTAAAGGCGATGAACTGGCGGCCAGGGTATGGATCAACAAGTATGCCCTGAAAGATTCATTTGGAAACCTGTATGAAAAAAATCCCGACATGATGCATCACCGCATCGCTTCGGAGATCGCCCGCATTGAAAAAGTCTATCCCAATCCCATGTCGGAGGATGAAATATACCAGCTCCTCAAAAACTTCAGGTATATTGTCCCCCAGGGTTCACCCATGACCGGTATAGGCAATCATTTCCAGATCGCTTCCCTGTCCAACTGTTTTGTCATTGGTCATGGCGGTCCGTCCGATTCGTACGGCGGCATTATGAAAATAGACCAGGAGCAGGTTCAGCTGATGAAACGCAGGGGAGGTGTAGGTCATGATCTGTCCCATATACGTCCCACAGGAAGCCCTGTTCTGAACAGTGCCCTCACCTCGACAGGGGTGGTTCCCTTTATGGAAAGATACTCCAATTCCACCCGTGAAGTAGCGCAGGACGGAAGAAGAGGAGCCCTGATGCTCAGCATTTCGATTAAACATCCGGATGCAGAGAGATTCATCGATGCCAAGCTGGAATCGGGAAAAGTCACCGGAGCCAATGTCTCTGTCCGCATCGACGATGAATTTATGGATGCCGTGACAGAAAACAAGCCATACGTTCAGCAGTACCCAATCAACTCCGAGGACCCGGCCTACATCCAGGAAATCGATGCCGGGAAGCTGTGGAAAAAAATTGTTCACAATGCCTGGAAATCTGCAGAACCCGGCATTTTATTCTGGGATACCATCGAACGCGAATCCGTTGCCGATTGCTATGCCGATCTCGGATATAAAACCGTTTCAACCAACCCATGTGGCGAGATACCGCTCTGTCCGTACGATAGTTGCCGGCTTCTCGCCATTAACCTTTACAGTTACGTTGAGGAAGCCTTCACAGATAACGCCAGGTTCGACTTCAGTCTCTTTAAAGAGCATGTAAGGAAGGCCCAGCGAATCATGGATGATATCATCGACCTCGAGATCGAAAAGATCGATGCCATTGTCAAAAAAATCGATAATGATCCGGAAGACGAGGAACTGAAAGCAGTTGAACGCCGTCTATGGGATAAGATCAGGATTAAGGCTACCGAGGGGAGAAGAACCGGCGTTGGCATTACTGCCGAAGGCGACATGCTCGCAGCACTCGGACTTCGTTACGGAAGCGACAATGCCATCGATTTCTCCACCGAAATTCATAAAACCATAGCCATAGAGGCCTACCGGTCCTCCACTATCATGGCTGCCGAGCGCGGAGCTTTTTCAATATTCGATGCCCAACGCGAGAAAAACAATCCTTTTATCCTCCGGCTGAAAAACGAGGATGAAAATCTGTATGCCGACATGATGACCCATGGCAGGCGTAATATCTCCCTTTTAACCATCGCCCCAACCGGTACAACCAGTCTGATGACCCAGACCACCTCCGGAATCGAACCCGTCTTCCTTCCTGTCTATAAAAGACGCAGAAAGGTCAATCCCAACGATAAGGATGCCAAAATCACTATGATCGACGAGGTAGGCGACAGCTGGGAAGAATACAATGTCTTTCACCATAAATTCATCACATGGCTTGAAATAAAAGGATATGATGTTGATGAAGTGATGGATTATGACGATGACAAAATCAAAGTCGTGATTGAAAAATCACCCTATTACAAGGCTACTTCAAACGATGTGGACTGGGTAGCCAAAGTGAAAATGCAGGGCCAGATCCAAAAATGGGTTGACCATTCCATCAGCGTAACCATCAACCTGCCTTCGGATGCGAAGGAAGACCTCGTGGGTGACCTGTATGTCAAAGCCTGGCAAAACGGCTGTAAAGGCGTTACCGTTTATCGCGACGGCTCACGGACTGGTGTACTGGTGAGCAATGACGATAAAAAGAATAAAACCAAGACCACCATTGAAGACCGCCAGCGGCCTGAGAGACCAAGAGTCCTCGATGCCGAGATCCTGAGGTTCATGCATAATAATGAGAAATGGATCGCTTTCATCGGTTTACTCAATAGCCGGCCCTATGAAATCTTTACCGGCCATCAGGATGATGAGATTTTCCCTATCCCGAAAACGATCACCAAAGGGAAAATCATTAAAAATAAGGATGAGGGAGGTGTCACAAGATACGACTTCCAGTACACCGACAAGTTTGGGTATAAAAACACCCTCGGCGGACTGTCCCATCAGTTTAACAAGGAATACTGGAACTATGCCAAACTGATCTCCGGTGTGTTGCGCTACGGAATGCCAATTGCCGACGTGCTCGATCTGGTGAACTCACTCCGCCTCGACAGCGATACCATTAATACCTGGACTGCCGGTGTTTCCAGGGCGCTGAAGAAATATGTGCCTAACAAAACGAAAGTCAAAGGCCAGACCTGTGCGGAATGTGGTTCCGAAGATCTGGTGTATGAGGAGGGCTGCCTGAAATGTAATTCCTGCGGTAATTCCAAATGTGGATGATGCCGCCTTTGCATAAGTATTTCAATAAACCAAAGATCCCCGCTGCCGCTGCCAGGCAGTGGGTTTTTTTTGCGGAATTTTTCAATCCGTGCAAACGTCCCGGAACAGAACATTTACTGACAGATCCTTCATCCCAAAAAATACATAGAAAGAATAACAAGGAGTGTCACGCCGAATCCTGTTCCGAGAAACAACCAGCCAGCCCGGTAGTTCTTCCTCATCCGGAACCACATTAATATCCCGGTGAGGGCAAAAACGATCAGCGAAAGTGCGGAAAGATCGTAAAGAACACCCCAGATGGCATATTTCCATCCACCTCTGTACCCCCGGAGATGATGGATACGGTTGATCACCCTTACCGCGGTCTGTTGCTCTGTTTGTCTGATCTGTATACTGTCCAGGTTTGCACTGACAAGAACCTCCTGGGTAACACCAGGGCGGGTAAAGAAAAACCGCCACCGCCCGTCACGTATACGGGAGGGCTTGTCCATCCGGCCCTGCAAATCATAGACGCGGCGAAGCTCTTTCCCGAAAACTTCCGGCTTACCCCGGAAAGGAACCGATAAAGGCAGCCGGTTCACATGGATAACAGGTTTACCTTCAGGAAAAAGGTCGTACCGTATCATCATCAGGCCGGAAAGCATGAAGAAGGCCGTAAAAACGAGGATCAACATGCTGCTGAACAGATGGATCTTCCGCCATATTTTTCCTCTTTTTATCCCACCAGCCATATGAACAGTGTATATGAAATTGAAAAAAGTGCGGCCCCGCTGATCAGAATCCATTCACCGTGCCGCCTGACCGATCGCCTGAACCAGAAATAAATACTGATAGAGAGAACGAGAATGGCCGTCATTACCGCCGATTCAGCATAATAGTGCCAAAGTGTGGTGATCCATACTGCCGGTTCTCCTGTGGAAGACCCGTGCATTCCGATCATCACGTTCAGTACCTTTTTTCGTGTTTCCTTTACAAAGACAGTATCCCGCCCGGGGTTCAGATCAATGTCGTAAATGGCAGCCGGATTTGTGATTTGAAAATGAAACAGGCCTGTTGAATCGGACCATTGCTCCCAGTAAGGCTTGTACCCGAAAATGTCCAGCTCTTGTGAAACAGCGGCGATCAGGGAGTCGTTTGAAAGATGTTCATCAAGCCTTACAGGGTAAAAATGGGAGGTTGAACTGAAACTCTTGGGGATGAGCTGATTGTGGCTGAAGAGCAAACCGGTCGTCCCCATGAATATGAGATAGGCGGCACAGTAGAGTCCGCCGTATATGTGAATTTTGTGAAGATATTTGTAAATAATATCCTTTACCCTTTTCCTGCTCATCTATTCTTTTCTCTCAGCATTATCGGTTCAACATCGTATCCTTCCTCCCTGAGCTTTAGGATAAGACCGTGTTCTCCGGCAAGATGCCCCGCACCAACCGCAATGAACGAAGGTTTGTCTTTCATAAAAGCTTCCAGTTTCGGAATCCAGGCATCATTCCGCATTGATATCAGACGCTCTTCAAAGTTACCGGGTGCAGTTTCATCAGAAGTAACTTCCGACATATGGTAGATATCCTGCTTTTTGTAGGTTTCCAGGATGTCTGAAAATTCCTTTTTCATATCCCCCGCATTACTGAAGAACATATCCATCTGCTTGTCATTCGGTATAGAATCGAAAATTCCTGTCTGGAATTCAAAACTCTCGAGACCCTGCACCTGTATATCCTTTTTCCTGGCGATTTTAGAGAAATAAATCTCATAGCCTACGATTCTCTTCCCGACAACCGAAGGGATTAACGCACTGTAAAAGGCAAAAGGCTTGAATTTAATATAGGCATTAAACATCATCTCTTTCACACCGAGGCTGTCCAGAACAAACTGCTTCAACCTGTTGTAATCCTCCTCCGGCATATAATCACGCAAAGTGTGCCCCTCCGGCAGCATCATCTGTTTTGCCCATTCTATTTGTTGCTTTAAGGGCACATCAATGATCATCTCCAGGACCATTTGTTGACTCTTCTTTAGTTTTTCATCTACAATCCTGAAGGTTTCAAACTCATTCTTAGGCATAAGATGAATGGTGCCGAAGAGGTACGAAGGTTTTTCCAGGCCGTTACCCGAGATTTCCCAAAAAACTGTTTTCGGACCAGACAGTTGTGAGAACACCGGTAAAAGGGAAAAACAAAGAGCTGAAAGGCCGGTAAAAACCAACCGGAGTTTGTGCCGGATATTCATGGAACCATTTTTAAAAGGCCTTAAAAATAAGGAAATATGTTTTAAATCCACGAACTATATAATTTTTATATCCCCGGTTTTTCTCCGGAGTAAGGCCCAGCCGGCCCGGAGCCGGAGCTGACCGGCCCTGCGGGATTATTCGTATCATATCCGGGAAATTCACGTCTGTAAAGCTTCGAAACTTCCTCAGTGCTGAGTGAACGGCTGAAAATAAAGAGATCTCCAATACATCCGTCAAAATGATCTTTTCCCAGCGGGGTCGTCCCAAGGTAGAGATCTGTCTGATTTGGATACGGAAGGGCCACCAGTGGATCCTCTCCAGCCGGCTTACCATCAATAAAGAAGATGGCCGAATCATTCCTGATCATGGCAATAAGCTGATGCCAGTCCCTGTCGAAGGAATACTTTATCACACCTTGCATATCGGGTGATGCGGCCGCTCCGGAAAAGTTGATCCTGTGCTCACCCGGATTGATCTCCAGTTCATACCCGTCAGGTGAATTCCATGCCGAGCGCTTACTGAGGATCCTCATATATTTGTTTTCAGTCGGATCATTCACCAAAAACCACACGGATATCGCCATATCACCCGAAAAATTCAATGAACGGGTATCCGGTATCCGGATAAAGGAACTTTCACCATTAAAGCATGCCCCTCTTCCCGATGCCAGTACCCTGACACCCTTCGTCTGATACGGATTTTTAGCGGGATCACTGAAATTCTTCAGATCATTGGGGGTGAGAATGTGCAGAACTACCGGTTTGTCTATGATCACGGTCTGATAATCTTTTAACACATTGGGCTTCGTTGCCCTGTCGGTTATCCCGCTGATGTCCAGCGTATATTTTTCTCCCTGGAAAAGGGAGTCGACAGACAGGATCACGTCTTCACCCTGGTTGGAAAGGGTGACGTTCCTTATGTCCACCACCGGGCTGAAACGGTAATGTGACGCATCAGTAGCAGAGAGTGTATCCACAGGTTCTGAAAACGTTATCACCAGTTCATGGTTATTGACCAGCCTGAAATGATCAACAAAGGGCCGGTCATGATCGGGAACGGTTTTGATTTTTTGAGATAGGAAAGAAGAAGTCCGGCCAAAACCATCCCTATAACCTACGGAATACTTGTATACCCGGTCTCCTTTCACATGGATATCTGCATAAACCGTGTCGCGGGTTGTGGCAAGAGGCTTCCCATCCCTCAAAATGACAAAATAACCCGTTCCGCCATCGTCCAGGGTTTTTTCCCATGACAGAAGGTTAACGTTAATCCTGTCAGTGTATGAAAAGATATTCAGATTTGCCGGGGGAGTGTCTCCTGCAGGAACGCCTGAATATGGATTAAAAATCCTGATATTGCGTGTGGCAGAATCTTTAACCTGGAGAAAATCCGAAATTTTCACGGCATGATCTGTGCCGTATACCAGGATATCTTCAGAATTCCGGATTAAAACAGCAGGTTCACCACTCACCGGCTTTTGCGGGTAAATATCCCGCATGGTCATGTCATGCACATCGTCGAGGACGATGGCCGGACGTGAATCATCACTTCGCAGGCTCATCTTCACATTACTCATGTAAAGGCCCCTGATATGGCGAAAGTAGAAGCCGTAGGAAGGCAGATTGGTGTTGAACATCCGGTTGATGGGGTAACTCTGTGCTGCATCCGGCACCTCATCGGATACATCCTCTTCCGTACCGCCACCCGGGAAGGAAAAGCTGATATTGGTCAGGGAAAGGTTTTGAATATAATTTCCAGCATAGGCTGTGATGGCACAACTGATTTTTCCCGCCGCCGATCCGGTTATGTTACTGAGCTGAATATTACGGCTCACCCCGTCAGGAAAGCTATCCTCCCCGGCGAAGTTCCTGGCATTGCGTTTCCCAAGTCTGATGAAAATGGGCGTCTCGATACTGTCTACTACAATATTCTGGACCAGGATATCTTCCATGATTCCGCCATCTACATTCCCCATGTCGATACCCACCAATCCGGCCCAGCTGCCCAATGGATGATTCATGACCCTGGCCTCTGAAGGACGTATCACACAGTTTGACACCGTAAAAAACCGGAATCCGCCAACCGAACCTGTCCCCCATTTAAGCGCCGAAGCCTGGGACCTTAATACACAGTTACTGACCACCACATCTTCACAGGTACGCATTCCTTCCGACTTGAAAACCAGGGCATCATCACTGGCATCGATGACGCAGCCGGTGACCACCACCTTATGGCATCCGTCGATATCCAGCCCGTCATTATTCAGGTTGCAGTGATTGAAAATATACAGGTCTTCAAAGCGGAGATTATCACAATGAAAATAACGCTGCATCCAGTAGGCAGAATTTCTCATTGTTATTCCCGACACCGTGATGTTCCGGCAGTTCACCATCTGGATCCCGAAAGGCCTGTCGGGGCTGTCCCCAATATGATTTTGAAACACGCTTTTATCACCGTTCGGATAGAACGTTCCCTTTCCGGTGATGGTAATATTCTGCTTATCCCTGGCATATATCATGGCCCTCCTCGGAACCATATCCATCCTTGACAGGATCTCCGGTTCGATCAGAGGATAGGCACTGATATCCGGAAGGCCCATCCAGACAGATTTCGCAGTAAGCTCAATGGTGATGTCCGAAGCAAGTCTGACCGTTCCGGAAAGAAATATACCTTCAGGGAAAATAATTCTTCCCCCCGTTTGCGAACATTGATCAACAGCCCGCTGGATGGCTGCGGTATTATCGGTAACACCGTCCCCGACGGCTCCGAAACCAGTGATGTCATAAACTGCCTGTTGACCGAAGCCATTAAGACTGAAGAGCAAAAGGCATAAATGAAATACCAGGAACTCCTTCATCATGAAAATATATTGGTTAGGGGATCACAAAGGTACTGATTAAAGATGAAAGACCAGGAAACATCAACTCAATAAAGCTCCTGACCCGGTGCATAACCGGACGGATTTTTTAAAGGCTCAGCTCTTGTCTCAAAATCTCCGCCGATACGATCCTGCACCTTTTGAACAATGCGCAGTGAATTTTCCCACAAATGTTTTTGAAGACTGTCGTTCGCCCCTGAATTGACCACACGCGTCCATGATTTCCCGGATGCGTCATCTTTAAAAAACGTCCTGATGGCCATTGAGAACCCTGAAACATTGACGACAAGTTTCACGTCAACATCCCGGACATCCGGATTACCCTGACCGGGAAGTGCCGTGAACTGCAGATTGTCGCGATCCTGCATTTTTATTGAATATCCGGCAGACACAAAGATTTTCCTTACCTGGTCATAAAGTTCTGTATCCCTCACATTGCCGGAAGTAAAAAAAATCACATTGGCGTCTGCAGGAAAATCCTGTGCAGAGGTGAAAGCTCCCGGTAAGACAAGAATAGAGAAAAGAATCATACACGCGAAATTCCTTTTCATGGCCTGAAGTTTTACTTTCTGCTTAAAAAGTCAATTAATATGCCAATTCAAGAGGGAAAAATTCACCAGCAGATCATGCCAGGGTCTGTAACGAAGGCGCCATGTGAGACATGTCCGGAAAGCGGGTAGTAATGTATCAGGGGTATAAGAAGTCAGACCGCCAGGAATGTTTCCGGTATGAATTTTTTTGATCCCTGTAAGAATTATTTTCTTCAGGCCCGTGTAAAAAATCCACATTTCAGAATTTTCAGCGATGATAAGAGACAGTTTTGCCGAAAGGGGTGAGAGCCAGGGATGCCATCTTGAAATGTTGAATTCCGAAAGGCAGGCCGATGATGGTCAGGCAAAGTAGAAGTCCGAAGCCGAAGTGGGTGAGGGCAATCCAGAATCCGCCAATAAGAAGCCAGATTATATTTAACAGGGTTGTGAGACAACCGGTAGGCTGCGACAGATAAACCGAATCACGGCCGAAAGGCCACAGTGCAAGGCTGGCAAGTTTCAAGGTTTGAAAGGCAAAAGGGATTCCGACAATGGTGATCATCAGCAGAAGACTTGCAACGACATATTCAACGGCGATGATAAGTCCACCGAAGATCAGCCATACCAGGTTACCGATAAGTCTCATTTCACGAAAAGTACTTTATTTATAATATTGGCCTCGTATTGCCTCCATTCATCAGGCTTCTTAAATTTAGCGTAATTTTACTCCCTTCGGTCGTGAGACCGCTTCGCTAAGTTACTCCCTTCGGTCGTGAGACCGCTTCGCTAAGTTACTCCCTTCGGTCGTGAGACCGCTTCGCTAAGTTACTCCCTTCGGTCGTGAGACCGCTTCGCTAAGTTACTCCCTTCGGTCGTGAGACCGCTTCGCTAAGTTCACATCCTTTTGTGCCACCTCCATCTAAAATTATCGTTTTAGCATGGCTGTTACACAAACCTTTTCAGGTGAATGTGGCGGGAATGAATCAACAATCTCTGAAAGGTACCACAAATATAACGGTTAGTGAAATTCCCCGGCCTGATAAATTGATAAATGCCAGAATGAAAGAAAAATTATAGCTCCCGACCTACGATCCGGAGAGGTTCCGGAACGCCGTACCATTCAATCCATACTTTGACCTCATTCCCGGTGAAATTCCGGGCCCTCTTCTGTTAACTTATGACTTTCAGCTCTTTACCGACTTTAACAAATGCTCCGAGAGCTTTATCCAGATGCTGGCGGGTATGGGCGGCAGAGAGTTGGACCCTGATACGTGCCTGTCCCTGTGCAACAACGGGGTAATAGAATCCAATGACATAGATTCCCTCTTCGAGCAGTTTAGCTGCAAAATCCTGTGACAGCCTGGCATCATAAAGCATCACTGCACAGATGGCAGAACCAGAGGGTTTCAGGTCGAAGCCGGCTTCTTCCATTTTTCCAATGAAATAGCTGGTGTTCTCATGCAGCCTGTCCTGCAGTTCAGTGGTTTCGCTCATCATGTCGATCATGCGGATACCTGCATTTACCACTGTCGGTGGCAATGAATTGGAGAAGAGGTAAGGCCTCGACCTCTGTCGCAGCATTTCGATGATCTCTTTTCGTCCCGTGGTGAAGCCGCCGATGGCACCTCCAAAGGCTTTTCCCAGGGTACCGGTAATGATATCCACTTCACCCCGGATATTAAAATGTTCAGTCACTCCTCTTCCCGTTTTTCCGACGACGCCTGCCGAATGGCATTCGTCAACCATAACCATGGCATCATATTTTTTGGCCAGCTCAACGATTTTATCCACCGGCGCAATATGTCCGTCCATGGAGAAAACGGCATCTGAAACGATAATCCTGAAGCGATCTGCCTGTGCTTCCTTAAGTCTTTCTTCCAGGTCGTTCATATCAGCCGTTTTATACCTGTATCGCTTTGCTTTGCAAAGTCTGACCCCATCGATGATGGAAGCATGGTTCAGCTCATCGGAGATAATGGCATCCTCGGCTCCGAGCAGCGGTTCAAAAACACCTCCGTTGGCATCGAAACAGGCCGCATAAAGAATCGTGTCTTCCGTTCCGAAAAATCCTGCGATTTTCTTTTCAAGGGTCTTGTGCAGATCGGTGGTCCCGCATATAAAGCGCACCGACGACATGCCGTAACCATGCGAATCCAGTGCTTCCCTGGCAGCTTTTACGAGCTCAGGATGATCTGAAAGCCCCAGGTAATTATTGGCACAGAAATTCAGTACTTTCTGGCCGGTGTTCAGCCTTATCTCCGCATCCTGGGGTGAAACGATGATCCTCTCATCTTTGAACAGTCCGTTATCGCGGATCTGTTTCAGTTCATGCTGAAGATGTTCTTTGATTTTACCGTACATCTCTTATCTGTTTTAAAGATTCAAATTAAGTTTTGTTCTGACCTCCCGGAGCATGATATCCGTAACAGCGGAGAGATCATAGTCATAGTGGAAACCCCAGTCATTCCTGGCAATGCTGTCGTCGAGATTTTTGGGCCAGGTATCAGCGATATCCTGCCTGAAATCGGGCTTATAGCTGATGGTAAAACCGGGAATATGTTTTTTGATTTCCCGGAAAGCCTCATCGGGAGTCATGCTGAAACCACCCAGGTTATAGCTGCTGTGGGTGGTCAGTTTCGACTGTTCGGCCTCCATGAGTTCGATAGTTGCACGGATGGCATCAGGCATAAAGAGCATTGGAAGAGCTGTATCAGCGGTCAGAAAACATTCGTAGCATCCCTGCCTGATGGCTTCGTAAAAGATCTCCACGGCATAATCGGTAGTTCCTCCGCCTGCTTCCGTTTTATAACTGATCAGACCCGGATAACGGATACTTCTGACATCCACATCAAACTTACTGCGGTAATAATCGCACCAACGTTCACCTGCCAGTTTGGAGATACCGTAAACGGTCACAGGCTCCATGATGGTGAGCTGTGGCGTCTGTATCCTCGGAGTTGTCGGACCAAAAACCGCTATAGAACTGGGCCAGAAAACTTTTCTGACATCCTCCACCATCTTGGCGATCTCCAGCACGTTCATCAGGCTCTCCATATTGATATGCCATGCCTGAGTGGGCAGTTTTTCCGCATTCCCCGACAGTACCGCCGCCAGATGATAGATCTGGTTTATCTTGTTCCGGATAATAAAATGGATCAGCTGTTTATCGTCCATCACATCGAGGACCTGGAAGGGACCTCCCTCAACAATATCTTTTGGCCCCGGCTTTATATCCGTCGCAAAAACGTTTGAATCACCATAGATCTTTCTCAGTTCAACCACCAGCTCCGAACCAATCTGTCCGGCGGCACCAATTACCATGATACGGTCCATATAATTAGCAGAATTTTCAGGTTTACTTCAGGGAACGAAATTAGGAAGAACTTAGTCGGTAAAAAATGATTAATAACATGAGCTATCGAAAGAAAAATCTGATTTTACCTATCTTTGCAAGAAATATTTTCATCATGCCACACCAACACATCAGGGTAAGGTTTGCTCCCAGTCCAACAGGGCCATTGCATATTGGCGGATTACGGACCGCGCTTTTTAATTATCTGTTCGCAAAAAAGGTTGACGGGGATTTTATCCTCCGCATTGAGGATACCGATCAGACCCGCTTTGTTCCTGGGGCCGAGGAATATATCCTTGAATCTCTTGAATGGTGCGGCATCATTCCTGATGAAGGGGGCGGCAGGGGCGGTAATTATGCCCCATACCGGCAATCCGACCGTAAAGAAATATATAAAGCCTATGCTGAAGATCTGGTCAGGAAAGGGTTTGCCTATTACGCCTTCGACACGCCTGAGGAACTGGAACGTCTTCGTAAGGAAGCGGAAATGAGAAAAGAATCCTTCACGTATAACCAGGCTGTCCGGGGTCGTCTGAACAATTCCATTACACTGGATGAACATGAAGTGAGACAGTTACATCAAAATGATGTACCCTATGTCATCCGTTTTAAATTCCCGGAAGATGAGGATATCCTCATGCAGGATGAGATAAGGGGTAATGTCAGGGTTCTCAGCTCCACCATGGATGACAAGATCCTGTTCAAATCGGATGGCATGCCTACCTATCACCTCGCCAATGTTGTTGACGATTATCTCATGAAGATCAGTCATGTGATCCGTGGAGAGGAATGGCTTCCCTCCCTTCCCCTCCACGTGTCGCTTTACAAAGCTTTTGGCTGGGAAGAAAATATGCCACGCTTCGCACATCTTCCTCTTATCCTGAAACCCGACGGCAAGGGAAAACTCAGCAAACGCGACGGTGACAAGGGAGGCTTTCCTGTATTTCCGCTCGAATGGAAGGATCCGGTCACCGGTGAAGTCTCACCGGGCTATCGTGAATCAGGCTATTTTCCCGAGGCCTGCGTCAATATCCTTGCTTTCCTGGGCTGGAACCCCGGCACGGAACAGGAGATCTATACCATGGATGAACTGATTCGCGACTTTGATCTTGCGAAAGTCGGTAAATCCGGGTCGAAATTCGATCCCGCCAAAGCCCGGTGGTACAATCATCATTACCTTCAGCAAAAACCGGATCGTGAACTGGTCCCTGCTTTTCAGGAAATCCTGAGGGAGAAATCAGTTGTTAAGGAGGATGGTTTTGTGGAACGGGTAATTGGTCTGGTGAAAGAACGGGCTGATTTTGTACAGGACTTATGGGACCATGCCGACTTCTTTTTTATTGCCCCGGTTGAATATGATGAAAAAGTAGTCAGGAAACGATGGAAGGAAGGTACAGGACAAATCATCTCGTCCCTGGCGGTTGAGTTGGAAAGTTGTCATCCGTTTGAGGCTGAGATCATCGGGTCCATGGTAAGATCATGGATTGAAAAACATGAGCTGGAAACCGGTGTGGTAATGAATGCCTGGCGGCTTGCCCTGGTAGGAACTTCCAAAGGTCCGGGTCTACAAGATATTGCCGCTCTTCTGGGAAAGGAAGAGACCGTTTCCCGGATGAATAATGCTGTCAAGACCCTGGGCTAAAATGATAACTCTTCCTGAACATACGGAATTCATCGACATCCATTCCCATAATCCGGTACGGGAAGAAAATGTTTTCAGGATCTACAATCTGAACCTGGGTGATTTTCAAGAGCAGGCAGTCACGGCACCTGTAAGTGCCGGTTTACACCCCTGGCATATCATTCATTTTAAACCGCTTGAAGAACTGGAGCCGCTGCTTGTCAGAGTGGCAGAACAAGATCTGGTGATTGCCCTGGGGGAATCGGGGATCGATAAGGTCATCATGACGAACATGACCCTGCAGGAAGAGGTATTCAGAATACATGTTGATATTTCTGAGGAATATTCAAAACCCCTGATCATACACTGTGTAAAAGCTTTCGAGGATATTGTAAAGATCAGGAAAGAAACCGGGGCTTCACAACCCTGGATTCTCCATGGTTTCAACAGCAGCCCGCAGATGGCCGAAGACCTGGCGTCAAAAGGATTTTATCTCTCGGTGGGAGAACGGTTACTCAGGAACCGGGATAAAACCAGGGACATTCTCCGGCACATTCCCCTGTCATCCCTGTTTACGGAAACGGATGATGACAACATGCCCATCGAAGTGGTTTATAATCAGCTTGCTGAAATTGCAGGGATCAGCCTTAAAAATCTGAAGGACTCAATAACCGGTAATCTATTAAAAGTCTTTAAAGGATGACAGGAAAACCGGGAGAATGGCTGGACAGAACTGAATTACTTGGCGGGCCGGAATTCACGGCAAAGCTGGCATCGGCGCATGTTCTGATTGCGGGACTGGGTGGCGTCGGCGGGTATGTGGCGGAAACGTTATGCCGGGCAGGCGTCGGCGAACTGACTATTGTGGATAATGACACAGTACATTCTACCAACAGGAACCGTCAGCTCATTGCACTCTCCAGTACAGAGGGACAGTACAAAACAGATCTTTTCAGGACACGGCTTCTGGATATAAATCCGGATCTGAAGCTTCATACGATTCAGGAATTTATCATGGATGACAGGATAGATGAAATCCTGGAGACGGTTTTTGATTATGTGGCCGACGCCATCGATACTCTCTCACCAAAGGTCAGCCTGATCGCCAAAACGCTGAATAAATCATATCCACTTATCAGCTCCATGGGAAGCGGGGGAAAGTTGGATCCCTTACAGGTGACCGTCAGTGATATTTCCGAAACCCATAACTGCCGGCTGGCTTATTATCTCCGGAAACAGCTCCACCGGCTGGGAATACGATCCGGCTTCAAGGTGGTATACTCGGCTGAAACAGTGGATAAAAGCGCAGTGAGAACGGTGGAAGGCGAAAAAAACAAACGGTCGGTCGTCGGCACCATTTCCTATATGCCGCCGGTATTCGGGATGCTGATGGCCTCGGTGATCATCCGGGAGCTAACCGAACAATTTAGATCTTAACGCAGTTCTATTTTCATCTTGTAGGCAATAATTGTGCTATTTTGGAATGCGATAATCTTTGTGCATAAAAATCATAAACTCCCTTATGCAATGAAATCATCAGTACTTTTTATGATCACCATCCTGTATTCTTCCTTTATCATGGGACAACAGACATTCAAATGCGGGGATATGGTGAGGGACAACCGTGACGGCACTGTTTATCATACGGTGCAGATCGGTGAGCAATGCTGGATGAAGGAGAACATGAACATCGGTAAGGTCGTTAAGGATCATGATCAGCAGAATAACGGTGTGATCGAAAAAACCTGTTACAAGAATGATCCGCAGAACTGTAAGATCTATGGTGGATTATACACCTGGAATGAGGCCATGCAATGGACTGACGACGAGGGCTCGCAGGGTATCTGCCCCGGTGGCTGGCATGTACCGTCCAAAGCAGACTGGGAACAGTTAAGCAACTTCCTGGGAAGGGATTCGGCCGGTTACCGCATGAAAGTCACCCCCACCAACCTGCCTTCATGGGATGGTGACAATGAGAGCGGTTTTACTGCTCTTCCCGGCGGTGGTGGTTATGAGAGCCATTTTCTCAGGATGGGATCATGGGCCCTGTTCTGGTCTTCATCGTCCAGTGACGATCTGAGAGCCTGGTTCTCCCAGCTCGATAATTACTGGTATCCGCAGCCGCCGAGGTATCTGAACCTCTATGTGGGACCATACTATCTCCGCACCAACGGACTTTCTGTACGTTGTCTCAAGGATAACCAATAAAAAATATGTCATGAATAGCTTCAGAATACCAACCGGCAAATCCCTGCTTGCAAAAACGACCGTTGCCGGTGCTCTGACCCTTATCGGGGGTTGTCAGCCAAAACAGAAGGAACAGCCGGCAAAGGATGAACTGGGATTCAGACCCAATATCCTGTGTCTGGTTTGTGAGGATATCAGCCCTTACCTCGGCTGTTACGGCGATCCGGCCGCCTACACTCCCAACATCGACCAGCTGGCCAGAGAAGGAGTCAGATACAACAATGTCTTCGATATTTCAGGGGTGTGTGCTCCAAGCCGGGCGGCCCTGATCACAGGCATGTACCCTACCAGCTTCGGCGCCGACAATATGCGGACCAACTGGAAAGGCCTGCCCGAAGCTAAGGGTTGTCCTCCTTATGAGGCCGTCCCTCCCGACGGAGTCAAATGTTATCCCGAATATATGAGAGCTGCCGGGTATTACTGCACGAACAACGACAAAGAAGATTACCAGTTCAAAGCGCCGGGAACGGTATGGGATGAAAGCAGCCGCCAGGCCCACTGGCGAAACAGGCCAAAGGGCATGCCGTTCTTTGCCATCTTTAATTTCATGCGGTCGCACGAATCCCAGGTATGGGCATGGCTCGACGAGCCTAAAGCCATACGGGCTGAAGATGTTCCCGTTCCTCCCTATTACCCAGATAATGCCGTGGTCAGGCGCGATATCGCCACCATGTATACCAATAATACCATCATGGACCGCGAGGTAGGTGAGATCCTCGATGAACTGAAGGCGGACGGTCTGCTCGATTCAACCATCGTGATCTTTTACTCCGATAACGGCGGACCCATGCCCAGGGGAAAACGGGAGATCGAAGACTCAGGGCTGAAGGTTCCTATGATCATCCGTTTCCCGAATAAAATGCATGCCGGTGAAGTCAATGATGACCTGATCAGCTTCGTGGATATCCCTCCCACCATTCTTTCCATGGCCGGCATAAAAATTCCGGACTTCATACAGGGACAAGCCTTCTGGGGAGACCAGAAGGCTGAGCCCAGAAAATATATTTATGCTGCCCGCGACCGGATGGACCAGTGCACCGATTGCCGGAGGGCGGTCAGGGATAAGCATTACAAATATATCCGTAACTATATGCCGGAAGTAGGGGCTTACCAGGATATAACCTTCCGGTTAGCCATGCCGACCATGAGAGAACTCCTCCGTTTGCGCGATGAGGGCAAACTGAACGCAGACCAGATGTACTGGTTCAGGAAAACAAAGGAACCTGAGGAACTTTATGATCTGGATAAGGATCCGTATGAGCTTCATAATATAGCCGGTAAGCCTGAAAATGCCGACGTACTGAAACGGATGAGAAAGGTTAATGAGGACTGGATGAAAAAAATTCATGATCCGGGCCCGATACCGGAGAAGGAACTGGTGTACTCGATGTGGCCAAACGGAATCCAGCCGGTGACAACTGATCCGGTCATCAAGCTTGAAAACGGGAAAACCACAATAAGCTGTACTACGGCAGGATCTTCCATCGCCTACCAGATCAACGGGAAAGGACTGAATGCAAAACATACATTTCTGTATACCCGACCTTTTTCTGTAAAAGCAGGCGACGTGGTTACGGCACAGGCGTTCCGGATAGGTTTCAAACCAAGCCAGATTGTATCGGATTAAAATCGAGCCACAACATTTCCGATCACCAAACCATTTGGCACAATATTCGTTATATCCACGGAGGCTTTCAATATACCCGGCCTGCTGACAAACTCGTAGCCGAAACCTTTCCGGCACAGACTAGCCTGTTCATTAATTTTTTCTGAGATGAAAAAAGCCGGGATTAAAAAGAATTATCTTCGTGACAACAAAAACTTACAACTATGAAAAAGACTGCAGGAATTCTTATTATCTTGATGTTTACCGTTGGAGTTGCTTCGGCACAGTTTATTGAGTTCGGGGTAAAAGGCGGAATTAATTTTTCAAAACTCAAGTTTGACGATATAAAGAACGTGACTAGCAATGGAACGGAGTACAACTTGTTGGAGAGTAATGCCCTTACCGGCTTCCATGTTGGAGTCATGACCAGGATAAAACTCTTCAGCCTTTATATCCAGCCGGAACTATACTTTAATACCGCCGGAGGTAAAGTTGTTGTGCAGGAATTGCAAAGTTCCGGTACCGACTACAAGAGTTACACCAGGAATGTCAAGTTCAGTAAAATAGATCTGCCCATCATGACCGGTCTTAAGATCGGGCCGGTGAGGGTGAATGCCGGGCCTGTAGCTTCGGTCATTCTTTCTACCCAGTCGGGATTGAATGAGATCATCCCGGAGCTTAGCACTCTGTCTAAAACGGCTACCATCGGCTACCAGGTTGGATTCGGTCTTGATCTTTTTAAATTCCTGACTCTCGATTACCGCTTCGAAGGCAGTCTGAGCAAGTGGGGCGATAAGTTCACCGTTGCCGGTAAAGACTATGCCTTTGACAGCCGCGGAAATATGAGTATGATCAGCCTGGGTATTATGTTCTGATTCAGCAGAAAACGTATACGAAGGCTTTGACCTGAACAACCTGTGAGTCTGGCAGGATGCCAGATTCCTTGCGGGCCTTTTGCAGATATAAAAATTTGCCGTTACCGGATGCGGGTGGCATTTCCCATAACGGGAATCGTCCCATCATTTTGATAAAAGGACGAAATGCTTTCAGCGTGGGAGTTTAAAAAAGAGGATCCCTGGAATTATTTACTTTTTGGTTTGTACCGGTTTTTGTCGGCAAAAAAATCCATCAGCCAGGTTTTCTTTATAAATGCTGCTTTATGCACCACGCCGGCCGGAATAAAGTAGGAATCTCCCTTCCTGTAAACCTTCTTCTCCCCGCCAATGGTCAGTTCCATCTCTCCTTCGAATACCGTGCCCCACTGGGCTCCGTGAGAATGCTCCGGTACCTCACCGATCGGTTCCATTTCAAAAAATACGATCTGTTGGTCATCTCCCTGCATAAGCCAGCCTTTCACTCCGCTGAACGGCGTTTCGGCTTCAGGCAGACCTGTAATGATCTCTGGATAAAAAGGATTCATGATAATTCTCTGTTATAAGGTTAATTTTTCTCAAAGCTAAAAAATAATTTACCCTTCACGGATCCCGATAGTATCAAAACACAGTAAAAGGTCATCAAAATGTGGCGCATCCGGCATCTCCGGTGTCAGATCTTTGCCTGCATCATGTATAATCCGGATTTGGACGTGTGAAGCAGGAAGAACAGCAATGCCCGTCATAAGGAGGATTTTTTCCCGAGTAGACCCTTAAAGTGACTTAAATTACGATGGCTTTTTTGACGACGATATCACCGTGTAAGGTTCCAATGAGCTTTCAACATTCCTCAGAGTTCGTCGACGCCCAACCCGGGAGTCTCCTTTGGATAAAGCACTCCGTTTTTCAGGATCAAGGCTCCGGCAGCCGGATCGTTCAGCAGGTCGAGATGTCCGTCCAGGTCGGCGTAAAAGATATTAGGACGGGCGAGGGCAAAATGAAGACCTGCAGAGACTGACAGGGCCGACTCATCCATGCAGCCCACCATAGTCTCCACGCCGGCTGCCCTGGCAACTGAGTTAATATGTAGGGCTTCGGTAATACCGCCTACCTTCATCAGTTTGATATTGATCATGTCGGTGAGGTTGTCGCGTGTCAGGCTGAACACGTCGAGCAGGTTCATCAGGCTCTCATCGGCCATCACAGGGATGGATACACTGTTGCTCACCCGTCCCAGCATCTCGATATTGTCACGAGGTGTTGGCTGTTCAAGAAGTTCAATACCGTGGTGCCGTGTTTCGTTCACAAAACGGATGGCCTGTTCAACCGTATAACCCTGGTTGGCATCGAAGCGGACGGATATCTCCTTACCAAAACTTTCCCGTAAAAGGATAACTTTCCTGATGTCTTCTTCGACTTGTTTTCCTCCTTTCACCTTAAAGATCCGGAATCCCTGCATGAAAAACTCCCGGGCTTTCCTGACTGTATCTTCCGGGGACATGATGCCGATGGTAATGCTGGTTGGAATAGAATCCTTGTATCCTCCGAGAAACCGGTAAAGGGGCAGTCCGGCTTTTTTAGAAAGCAGGTCATATAACAGCATGTCGGTCATAGCCAGGGCCGAAGGATTTTTGGAGAGACCGGGTTTAAGAGTTTCAAGGATAAGGATGATCCGGCTGAAATCGGCCCCTTTCAGTCCGGGCTCAATCACTTCCCGGTAACAATCCATGGTCATATCAGGGGTCTCACCGGTGACACCCTTGTCAGGGGCTGCACAACCGAATCCGGTCACGCCGGCATCGGTGGTGGCCCTGATAAACAGGTTGGTGCAAGATGAGATGGTTTCGTAGGCAATGGTATACGGCTCTCTTAGCGGCATTTCCAGCGCAAAGCATTCGGTGTGCAGGATCTTCATATCAGTACTTTCTTTGGTACAGGTCTTCCAGTTTGGTCCCTTTCAGCTGTTCGACAAATATAACCAGATGTGCGATCATGATCTCCCACATCTTTCGTCCTTTTTCGGCGCTGGCTTTTGTTGGATCTCCCATAACACCTGTTTTGCTGATGTTCCGTGTGCGGGTATACCAGGAGACGCCCCGCTGGGATGTATAGTTGAGATAGACACTTCCGAAATCAGGTGTACTGTTTTCGGCTTTATCCATTTTCACCAGGTGAGGGCGGATGGCCAGCGTGGTACTGGTCTCGATCTCCCCTGCATGGATGTCATTCGGGGTGTCGATCATCTTGTAAAGGTCCTCATCGCTGGTCTCACCCGTTTCAACACAGACGAAAATGTTAGCATCCCTGTTAATCATCTGGGCCGCAAAATTCAGCGTTGGCGTATTATCGCCGTGGCCATTTAGAATGACCAGTTTCCGGATGCCATTCCGGGCAAGGCTCATGCCGATATCGTATATTATTTTGCTCAGTGCGTCATTGCTTACGCTCACCGTACCTTTGAAATCTTCATGGTGATAGGCAACTCCGTAAGAAACGAGTGGAAGAACAAATGGCCTGGGTTTACTGCAGGCTTCGGCAACCCTCCGGGCCAGGTATTCGGCATCAAAGGCATCGACATCCACCGGCAGGTGAGGTCCGTGCTGTTCAACTGATCCGCAGGGAAGAATAGCCAGATCGACAAGCTGCAGCTTTTCCTCGATCTCAGGCCAGCTCATTTCTGCCCACAGGTAGTCGGCCGTCACGTTTTCAGCTTTTTTACTGTTGCCAAGCTCGAAGGGATAAGGAATGCTCATATCAGGATCTGTGAACACATCCATTTCTTCCCATTTTTTACTGACCAGTCTGACTGCCCCGCCGGCATATTCTTCAAAGACAGTGAACAACGGAATACGGAGATCGTTGGGGATATCTTTGATGAGCGAACGTTCACTGTCGAAACGCATCATCATGATTTGCGGATGGAGTTTTGCCAGCCGCCGGCTGTGCTCGGTAACTGCAATCAGCTCTTTGTCCAGCAGAAGAGCATACAGATGGGCCGCATCGGATCCGATCTGCTTCACGCCGGCTGAGGCAAGCGATTTTAATCCCCGGTCAATCTGTTCCTGACTATACCCGCAACGTTCAGGATTCTCGTCCAGCACTTTCAGCATACCGATAATCCGCCGGCATTTTTCACAATTGCCGCAGGGATAGATACGGCCTTCTTTTTCGTGAGCTGCATGACACGACACCTGCTGACGCTGCAAATCAGGAAAGCGCTTGACCAGGATCTTCAGGATCAGCAGCTCAGAAAGGCTTCTCAGCACGGAAAACTGACTGATGTTCCAGCCTTTTTTCATGAAATACCTTGAAAGGGCATTGTCAAAATAACGGCTCTGATCATACAAGCCATCATAATTGGTGATCCCTTCAAAGTTCAGCTTGCGGGTGGTGTCGAACTCATTGCCGATAATTAGTCTCCCGATACCCCGCTTTTTCAATAAGGGAAGAACCCCGAAAATGAATACGGAGACGGTCCATAGCCGGATAGGATAATCGTCGGCTCTTATGGTATTAAAACCTGACCGGATGAAGGGCATATTCCGGAGCATCCAGTTAAAAATACGGTCGGAATTACACCAAACCCTGCCTGTATTTCGATCCCGTTCTTTCAGGTACCGGTAGGCATTCAGGGCAGTGTACCAATGACGGCCCGACTCATTAATGAAAATGGGATGCACATCTTTCCCCATCTCATTGATCAAACCGTAGCTCAGAAGACTGTCTTTGCCGCCGCTGCTCAGGATACAATGTTTTTCACGGTCCGTATCCCAGTGTTTCCAGTCAAACTCTGAGGATTTTCCTGAAACGGTATCGATGAAACGGATCTCTGAAGATGTATATTTCTTCATCTTCTCCGGTGTAAGTCCGGTATAGGATTCGGTGATAAACGCGTTTGGTTTCAGGAGCCTGTTCACGAAAATCTCCCGGGAGGTGTTTTCCGTCATATCGCGGATCAACTTCCTGTCGGTATCGTCGTAAAGTCCGTCGAAGACAACTTCCTTGCAGAACAATCCGTAATTCAGGGCTGCCTGGGCCAGCATCATGGAAGCCAGGTTCCGGTCAGTGGCCGAGGCCGGATCAAAGACATCCTCTTCGAAGGAATAGATCAGTTCGTTCTCCGATATCTCCCCACCGGCTTTGTGAAGGATATATTTTGAACTGATCTTTTTATTCTCAATGACCGGAGCGGAGACCGTCAGACGGTCAAAGACGATGTATTCTGAAAGTTCCATATTTCAATGCTTTATCGCATATTTTACCGGTGACAGGAATGGTGGTCCCGAAGCATCATGATCTGATCAGCGGCTTAAGGACGGTCAGAAGTTTTCCGGGTCCGTTCTTCAGAACATCGGTTGCCGGAATGCCTGTTTCCAGGGTGATCATCTCCTCTGCCTTCCTTATTTCTTCATCGTTCATATTTTCATGATTGATGGTTATGGCCACCACTTTTTTCCCGGATATGATTTCAATAGCCCTGATCTGCTGTTCAAGCGGATGAAGTGCATAACCCGGGAACCCATCGTACTCAATCCTTTTAGGAGCATGCTGAAGGATGACAAAGTCGGGACGTCCGGCGGCCAGGATCTCGAAGCCCCCGGGATAGGCGGGGTTAAGCAGGCTGCCCTGGCCTTCGATGATGATGGCGGCAGGATTTTCGTTTTTCCAGGCCTCATGTACGGCGTGTTCGATCTCTCCCGACACAAAATCGTTGATCAGCGAGTCCATGATAAGACTGTACTTAGCCCCCTGCATCCAGGCTGTCTGCCCGGTGCCGATCAGCTCGGCTTTCAGCCCGGCATCGCGTAAGCCGTGAACCACGATCCAGGAGGTGGTACGCTTGCCTATCGCCGAGTCGGTGCCGAGGACGGCCAGTTTGAGACAACTCACCTCTTCGATCTTACCGGTAAAAAAATGCAGCTTGTCGCGTGAAGGTGTTTTGCGTATGTCGCGGATGGTAACCCCGTGATCACGTGACAGGCTGGAAAATTCCGGATCATCGGAGAGGAAGTCATGCAGACCCGAATCGATGTTCATTCCAAGTTCGATGGCTCTGATGATGTCTTTGCGGGCTGAGACATCGAGACGGCCGCCATCGGGAGCGAGGCCGATAACGAAAAATACCGGGTTTCAGTCCTCTTTTGAGTGCATTATCAAAAGCCTCATCGACAGAGGCGGATACCGGGATGCCATTTCCCCTTCCGTCGAGGATTTCACCCGCATCCCTTCCGGCATAACGTGAATCGATGACAGAGATAACCTCATATCTTTCCGTAAAACGGACCAGGCCATGAGCCGTTTTTCCGTTGGTGGTGTTGAAGGCCCCTTCGCAGTAGACCAGGGCCGGGCCGTCGACAGGATCTTTCATAAACAGTACTTATTTTCTGCCGGTAAGCACAGCGACAAACCGGTCGTTATCAAAATTTTCTTTTTTATGCAGCTCAAGAAGGGCGATGAGCCCGGCGGTAGACGCAGGCAACACGTTCAGCCCCTCCTTGTCTTTCAGGATTTTCGAATAGTGGATAAGCTTGAGGTCCGACACATCATCGGCCCATCCACCGGTAGAGTTAATCGCATTGAGGGCCACGTCACCGTCATAGGAGTGCCAGTTTATGAGTGCTTCGTTCACCGGTGTTTCCCTGATGCTCTCCGGCCTGAGGTCTTCACAGTACTTCAGCCCTTTTTGAAAGGAGAGGATGATGGGATTCTTCTTGAAGGAAGACCCGGCGACGATGCGGGGAACGCGGGATGTCTTGCCCCGTTTGTAAAGGGTGGCAAAGCCACGGTGAATACCGGCAAGCATCGTCCCGTTAGATACGGGAGCAGCCAGAACTTTAGGAGCATCCCGGAGTGCATCGTAAATCTCATAGGCGATCTCGGCATAGGAGATGAGCTGAAGGTGGGTGTTGGCTCCGCCGGGGTTGGCATCGTAATATTCTTTTTCAAGGGCAAGCTTCTGGGAAAAATCTACGGCTTCTTCATAATTACCTTCAGTCCGTAGTATTTCAGAACCAAGACTTATCATCTCCGTGACGCGCCTTGTATGGTAGTTTTCAGGAATACAGATGATGCATCGAAGACCCGCCATACCGGAAGCCAGGGCCATCGCCACCCCATAATTACCACAGGTGGCCAGAGTTACCGTATCGTAACCTCTCCTGAGTGCATCCATGCACTGGGCAAAGGCTATCCGGTCCTTCTGTGTGCCGGTGGGATTATTCCCCTCAAACTTAATGTAGAGCTGTTTGATACCCGTCTCCCTCTCAATGTTACGGGCCCGGCTGAGACTGGTATCTCCAACCTCGATATTAAAAATATCCTCGTACGCCTCCAGGCGATCCACCATCTCATTTTCCGGATCCACAACCGTTTTCTTCAATTGTTCCGCCTCAGACGAAACAGCCAGTCCGAATGCCGATGCACCGTCAATAAGTGCATAAGGGCTGTTGGTACTTTGATGATGTTTGCTATCCACTGATGGTCAGGTTATTAATATGGTAAAGATAAAGCTTAAATGTGCAAAGTGTATTTAGTAAACTATAATAGTAACAGCAGAAGGTTGGGAATGTTGGGAAGGAATAGGGAGTACAGAATAATGGACCGCAAAAAAGGAGCCGGGAAGCATGCCAACCGTAAAATTACCGAAGATACCGGAACCCCGGTTATCCCTGCCTGAAGTCTTAAACAAGATCTCCCTTTTCTTTAAGACGGACCGGGCATAATTCACAAAGTGAGTATGGATGATGCGGATAAAATATCTTATCACAGACCCATAGGTGAATATTCGTTTTCAGGGAACAGGATACTCCTCCTGCAACCCTGTGTATGCATCTCCACTCCCTTTCTGCTATGAACATTCCCTTCAATTTATTAGTTTTATGATTACAAATCCGAATTTGCTTGATATGGCTTCCGATTCATCCGTCGATCAACGTTTCTCTTCCCGTTTAGGTCTTCTGCTGAGCACACTCGGGATAGCGGTTGGTACAGGCAACATATGGCGCTTCCCGCGGATAGCCGCTCAGAACGGCGGTGTTGATGGAGCAGGGGCCCTGCTGATCGCATGGGTCATTTTCCTGTTTGCCTGGAGTATCCCGCTCATCATTGCCGAATATTTCCTGGGTCGCCGGTTCCGTTTGGGGGTGATAGGTGCTTTTACCGGAGGAATGGGAAAGCGCTTCGCATGGATGGGGGCTTTCGTCGCCTTCGTAGCAACAGCTATCAGCTTTTTCTATGCCGTCATCATTGGATGGGCCATCTATTTCTTTGTTTACATGCTCACCCATAGCCTGCCTTCAGACACCATCTCTTCAACGCAGATCTGGACACATTTTCAGGACAGTCCCTGGCCGTATATTCTTCACTTCCTTGCGGTGGCAGTGGGAGCACTGGCTATTCTGAGGGGGATCCGTTCCATCGAAAAAGTGAACAAGATCCTGATCCCGGTCCTGATCCTGATCATCCTCGTCGCAGTGATCCGTTCTCTTCTGCTTCCCGGAGCAGCCGGCGGCATTGCCTACCTGTTCCATCCACAATGGGACCAGCTGAGTCATCCGTCCGTCTGGCTGCAGGCCCTTACTCAGAATGCCTGGGACACCGGCGCCGGATGGGGACTATTCCTGACCTACGCCGCCTATATGAAAGCCGAACACGGCACCATTAAAAATGCCTTCATCACCGGTATCGGGAACAACACGATCTCCCTGCTCATGGCTATCATGATCTTCGGTACGGTCTTCTCTGTCCTGCAGAACGGCATGGGCTACAGTGACCTGCAGGTGCTGGAAGTGATGAAGACAAGCGGACCGGCGAGTACCGGCCTCACCTTCATCTGGATGCCCCAGCTTTTTGCCCGGATGAGCTTTGGAAGACCCCTTGCAATTTTGTTTTTCCTCGGACTGACTTTCGCCGGCTTCTCTTCCCTGATCTCCATGTTGGAAATGTCGGCCAGGGTGTTGGTAGACCGCGGCGTAAAACGCTCCAAATCTGTCTGGATAATTGTCGGCATCGTATATCTCCTGGGCATCCCTTCAGCTATGAACCTTAATTTTCTCAGTAACCAGGACTTTGTCTGGGGCATCGGCCTGATGATCTCCGGGGCATTTATTGCCATAAACGTGGTGAGATATGGTGTGCGCAAACTCAGGGATGAGATGCAGACAGCCCGCTTTGACTGGAAAGCCGGCCGCTGGTGGGATCTGATCATGATATGGCTGGTGCCCGCAGGAGCTGTTGTCCTCCTGGTATGGTGGTTCACACTCTCGGTGACCCGGCTGGCTCCTGACAGCTGGTACAACCCGTTCAGCACGTTCAGCATCATGACATGTCTTGTGCAGTGGCTGACAGTAACGCTGGTCTTTGTCTTGCTGAACCATTGGCTGGCACGGAGAGGAGAAGAATCAGATCAGGCCGCGTAATGGTTCAATCAGGGATTTTGCTCTCCCCTTCTTCCTTCTCCATTTTCTTGTCCTGCTTTTTCCTTCCCTTCCTCTCCCGGTAGATGCAGTCGTCAAAATCACATATACCACAAGTGTAAGGATTGAAGTGTACGTCCTTGCCAATCCCGATCACACAGCTCACCGATTTGATGGGCTGCATCAGGGCAGTGTC
The DNA here is from genome assembly GCA_963764345.1 of uncultured Bacteroidales bacterium. Lineage (GTDB taxonomy): Bacteria > Bacteroidota > Bacteroidia > Bacteroidales > DASQZK01. The sequence goes on from CAVXSF010000013.1 coordinate 249,271, forward strand.
TGATAATGTAATGCCCGGGAAGTTATCGGGGAAGAGACTGAAGAGTTTGTGCTGTTCCGCGGTGTTCCATCCGCAATAACCGGGACTGTAGCGGTTGGTGATCTTCATCCCTTCCTTTTTCATCTCCCCCTCAAAATCGCTTTGCACTTTATCGATAGCCGCCTCCACGATTTCAGAGCCGAAAAGATCAATGATATACGCTTTGAGCATATCCCCTCCAAGGTTTTCCTTTTTCATCCAGCCGGTGATATCTTTTCCGGCTGTACAAAGGATTATGGCTATATTTTCCGAACGCCTTAACTGGCGGCATATGATTTTTCCGGGTTCTAAAGAGACCTCGCCAATCCTGAGGGTGAGTCCGTCTTCCGGGAATCCGACGTTTTCAAAAATCCGGACCTCTGCCCTGATATCACAGACTTCTCCGATCTGCCTGTCGATATCCTCTACCATGTTCAAAAATAACGGATCTGTTTCCCCGGGAATATTTCCCATGAGAGTTTCAATCAGGCCGGTGTCGAATTTCAGGTCGCGGTATTTAAATTGGTATGTCTGCTGTGTAAATCTCATGATATTTATCTTTCAATTATAGATCTGCTTTCCCCCATGATTGACCAGCCATAACGAATTCCTGAATGGATTCAGGAATTCCGGAATGCTGCACTGAACGCACGGGCGTCAAGGTCACTGCCAATGGCAATAAGTTGGGAAGGTCCGCTGTAGGAGGCATATTCCTCTACCCTTCTCTCTTCACCTACCGCCTGCACCATAACGGTTTTACCATTGTCAAGGTTGACAAAGCCCTTCAGCCTGATGGTATGGGGAAGCATCAGGTCGAGAAATGTGTCCAGACTTTCTGCACTGATCTTTTTAACCGACCGGATCACCCCGGTTTTCAGTCCGGAAGGGCCGGAAGGCTTCTGCGCATTTAAAATAAAGTAGTTGTTTGTATTTCTGAGCTCTTCCTCCAAGAAGTCAGTACGGCCATAGGAGGTATGCTTAATGAGACAGAAGGGGTTCAACTCCCTGATCAGCTTTTCAGAGGCGGAAATCTCTTCCGGGGTTGAAAGATCTGTCTTATTCAGGAGTACGATATCGGCGATACGGATCTGTTCCCTTACCCTTACATTCATCTTTTGAAGGGAAACAAATTGCCGGGCATCGGCAAGACAAACTGACCCGGCATAACTTATCTTCTCCTTCAGGGCCGGTGCGGTAAGGATTTCAATAAGGCTCAGAGGGTCGGAAATACCGGAGGCTTCGAGGATAAGAATCCCGGGGTGGCTGTCAGAAATAAAATCTGAAAGTGCCGGGATGAAATTATCGATACGGCATGCACAGAATACCGAACCACCGTTGATCTCAAGTATTCTGACAGTTTCCTCTTCATGCCTGATCTCTTCCGAATCGATGGATGCCGGAGCGAACTCATTCTGGATGATTGCAGGGTTCCGGTTCTTCAGATCTGAGTGAAGCAGGTGTTTGATGAAGGAGGTTTTGCCGCTTCCCAAAAATCCAAGGACCAGTATGAGAGGGATACTTTCCATTGTGCTGTATTAGCTCAGTCCTTTATCAGCCAGGTAAATGCCGATTTTTTCCCTGATCAGGTCAATGGACGGTATGCGGGATTCAAATTCCGGCTTCCCTTCGATGCAGGCTGTGGGAATAGCCTTAACACCCAGGGTTTTCATCATCCGGAGTCCTTCCGTATTTTTAATCCGGTATTCATTGACCACAACGCCGGGCATACCGGCAGAGGCTTTTTTCATGGCTTCGACCATATACTGACAGGGTGCACAGGAGGAGGAATCCAGTGTAATAACATCGATGGTCACCGTATCCGTCTTCCAGTGGTCGTCAAGATTCAGCACCTGAATTTTATCGCCGCCGGTCTGTCGTGCCCTTTCAACATCCTGAAGATATACGTCATGGTTGATCTCAGCTACCGCCCTGAGGTTTGCCTCCGGCGTATCCATGGCCAGGTCGCATCCGGGAGCCAGGACAAATCCCCGGTGTCCGCCGGTATCCATGCAATTCAGGGCATCCTGCCTGCTGTCATCCTCATCGCCAAGAAGCAGTACAGCTGTCAGCTTGAGGTTTCCGCCGAAACTGATGTTCATTGGTAGAGCGATATCCCTGACAAAGTCAAGGGGAATGTTTTCGTCAATGGAGATATTGTCGGGTTCACACTCGCACATGACTTTGATATTCTGCTGTGCCTGCCCGCATACAAAAAAAGAACTGAGCCTACCCTGTTGTCTTATCATCTCAAAGATCCGTTGTGCATGTGGTGTGACGAACTGTTCGAAGGATCCAGGATCGATCTGGCTGGTCATGGGATCGACAAGTGCGATGACGTCACATCCATGATCTATATAGACCTGCGCCGTTTTCATGACAATCTGCTCAGTGAATGTCATAACTTCGGTAACGATCTCCGGTTCCATCATCATTTTCAGGAAGATATCGGTACCCATAAGGTGCAGAGCAAGGGTGTAGGGCCCGGTAACCAGTCCGTATAAGGCGGTATCCGGCAGGGCTTTTCTTAGCCTGGACGTTGCTTCTGCCACTATAGGAAGTCTGCCCGCTCCGGGCGAATATTCGGGCAGGTCTTGCAGGGTCAACCCTTCGGCCAGCGGATGCGAAATCACGGCGGGCGGATTCTCCTCCGACCAGGCGAGCCGGCAGCCCAGGGCTTCAGCTTCGATCTGCAGGTCGAACACTACCGGGATGCCGTCAGCAAGATATAATTCAGCGGCTTTGGTGACGCCGTCCACGATCAGATCCGCTGAAAGAAGATATTCTCCGGCCGTAGATCCCGTAAACTTTGCCCCATGAACCCCGACGAAGGGAACCCATGGAATACGATCTACTTCCTGGCAACGGAAACTTCTTTCTATCAGTTCTTTACCCTGCATTTGCAACAGTATTATTCAGGTATTCGATGGCTCCCTGAGGATCGGGTGAATAATGATCAGCACCTATTTTTTTCCTGTAATCATCGTTAACCGGCGCACCTCCGATGAGCACGATGGTGCCTGGTACTGTTTCCTTCACTTCCGACACGATCTTCCCCATATTGACCATCGTTGTTGTAAGGAGAGCAGACAGGCCGATAACCGCTCCGGGATGTTCCTTCAGAGCAGCCACAAACTGTTCTGCCTTGACATCCGTCCCAAGGTTAATCACTTCCCATCCATTCCCCTCGACCATCATGGCCAGAAGGTTTTTCCCGATGTCGTGCAGATCCCCGGCAACCGTTCCCACGATGAAAATGCCTCTTTTCTGCACTTCACCCGACGTAAAATAGGGTTTCAAATGTTGCATGGCAGCATCCATAGCTTTGGCCGACATCAGGACCTGTGGCACAAAAATCTTATTCTCACGGAATTTAACGCCAACTCTTTCCATAGCCGGAATGAGGGCTTCCGATAATACTGTTCCTGCTGTAGATCCCCTCATCCAGAGCCTGTCTGGTAAGCTCGTCTGCTCCATCCTGATCTCGCATATCCGGAGGATAAGGCGAGGTCCTGTTGATTTTACCAAATTCAACACAATGTCCGATACGGTTAAAGATATCATTCATAGTCATACGTTTGTGGTGTTTGTGCGAGTGCTAAAATAATAATTTATCGCTAAAGCGAAGTGACAAAGGCGTTTTCTTTTTTAATCCGGATCTCGGCAGTGGGAGGTCGCTTGTTTCACCAGCCGTGAATGCCACAAGGGATCAGGCAGGACAATTTTATATTTTGAAAGGGTATATGGAACAGAGGAGTAAGGGAGTAAGGGAGTTAGGGGTTTGTTCGTCCTTCATTTTTTTCACCACAGATTACACAGATTAGCACAGATTTGGAGTATATGTCTAAAGACCTCATAGACTCTGGATTGGGAAGAGTTAGGGGTTAGGAACCATCAGCAATCTGTGGTGATCACTTTCTTAGTAATCTCCCTCAATCTGTGCTAATCTGTGTAATCTGTGGTGAAAAAAAGGAGCCTGCCACAGATTTCAGTATAATGAATAACCTCATAACGTCTACTCCCTAACTCCTTAACCTCATAACCTCATAACTTCCCGGAAACTTTCATAACAAAACCAGCGATGCTGCAAAGACCGCCAGGATGGTCACCACTCCCATAACCAGCGTAGCCAGTGTCAGATAGCGGTACCCGCTCCTGAGGTCCATCCCGCTGAACTGGGTGACCACCCAGAAAAAGCTGTCGTTGGCATGTGAAACGGTCATAGCGCCGGCACCGGTAGCCATGACAGCCAGGACTCTCCCCCAGGTCGAATCAAGGCCTAACGAAGGAAGCATCGGCGCAATGAGTGCCGAGACCGTTACCAGTGCCACGGTGGAAGAACCCTGGGCAGTTTTTATCAGGGCGGCCATCAGAAAGGGAAGGAAAATGCCCATCGAATAGCCGGACAGTTCATTGCCCATCCATGTGCCTATGCCCGTTTCGGAAAGCACATAGCCAAATGCCCCGCCGGCTCCCGTGATGATCAGGATAGAAGCCGAAGATTTAATACCTTCCTGTATCCATTCGACTACTTTTTTACCTTCCCCGGCGGGAACCAGAAACAGGGCCGTCAGGAATCCGGCAAACAGGGCCGTGAGTGGGCTCCCGAGAAACAGCAGGGCATTAATCAGTATACCATGATCTCCCGGAAACAAAAGTTTTATCAGCGATCCGGCAGCGATGAGGAATACCGGAATCAGTACCGGCAGAATGGAGATCAGGGAACCTGGCATCCTGTGCTTCTCTCCGAGTGTAAACGGGGAGGTTGTCTCGGGTTCACTATCAGCCCGTTTTCCTGAAAAAACGGCAAACAGGTAACCGGTAAGCGCAGAGAAAACGGCTATGACCAGTCCTGCCAGTATGACCAGTCCGAGACTGTCGTTAAGCCCCAGATTCCCTGCAGCTGCTATAGGCCCCGGTGTTGGAGGGACAAGGGTATGGGTGGCATAGAGTCCGGTAGCCAGTGCGATGCTCAGGGTTACCGGTGAAGCTTTGGTCCGGTACTGCACTGAATCCCTCAGAGACGAAAGGATGATATAGGCCGAATCACAGAACACCGGGATGGAAATGAAATACCCGATCAGGGTCATGGCCAGGGCAGGATGACGTTTCCCGAAGGTTTTCAGGACCAGTTCTGCAATGCGCAGGGCGGCGCCTGAACGTTCCAGGAACACACCGATGATGGTGCCGAAAACAATGACCAGGCCGATCTGACCCATGATCTTGCCAAATCCTTCTCCGATAATAATGGCAGCTCCTGTAGCCGGGATTCCCCCGCCAAGGGCCACCATGTAGGCAGCTAATAACAGTGCAATGAAGGGATGGACTTTAAACCTGGCTGTCGCAAAAATGATCAGAACAACAGACAGGATGAAGAAAGCCAGGGTAACGTAGGGATGATGAAGCATCGTGAAGTCAGCGTTTAGGTTTAATTATTTATTTTGAAATAATCGCCTGTCTGTTTCATCCAGCGTTCAAGCTGAATTCTGAGTCTCATTTTAACAGAGTTATATGCCGGATCGTATGCGAGATTATGTTCTTCACCCCTGTCATTCAGGAGATCAAACAACTGTTCGTTACGTTGTCCGTAGGAATAGACATTATATTTGAACCTGCCGTCGGTGATCATCCTGCCGATCCTGTCATGATGTTTCGGATCGGGTGCCAATTCGGTCACTACCGTACTCCGCCAGGTAGTGTCCGGGTGTTCGATGATCGTTTTCAGGCTGCGGCCTTCTAATCCGGCCGGGATATCCAGTCCTGCGTAATCGAGCATCGTTGGCAGAACATCCAGTCCGGTGACCAGATGCGTGCTGTCGGTGATATTGGCCGGCGTTTTCCCAAACCAGGTCACGATGAACGGGATATTCACACTTTCCTGGTAGAGTGAGAGTTTGGCTGCCCAGTGATGAGCTGCTCCTCCGTCACCATGATCACTGGTAAAAATGATAAGCGTATTTTCATCCAGCCCCTTAGCTTCAAGAGCGTTGATGATTTTGCCGATCTCCCTGTCCACGCGCTCTGTCAGCCGGTAATACTGGTAGAGGTATTGTCTCCACATTTGGGGTGAAAAATTCCTGGCTATATTCAGTTCATTTCCATAGTAAGTCCTTGCACGGCAATCTTTGATAAATTCGGGCTCATCGGGACTTATCATAAAATTCGCCGGGTAGCGGGGGTGTCGACTGTATATTCAGTGGTGCAGGAAAGGCAGAGGGTTGACCGGGAAAAGCACAAATATCATGCGGGTCATGAAAGGATACAGCCAGCAGGAAGGGTTCCTCGTTGTTGGATTTCAGGAATTTCACCACGGCATCGGCCAGAGGAGTATCTGTAAATTCGCCCAGTCCTGAGATTTTCTCCGGTGCAAGGAAAGGCAGAAGTTTGAAACCGGGGATTTCTTTTTTGGTCGTTTGCGGATAGCTTTCCGGAAGGTGCCATTTCCCGGCCCACACGGTGTTATATCCGGCCTTCCTGAATATTTCCCCCATGTTCTCCAGAGTTGAATCGGGGGTTGTTTCGTTGTAGATCACCCCTGTTTCATGGGGCATGCGGCTGGTGATCATGGAACTTCTGGATGGAGAACATACCGGTGAAGTACAATACGATTGGGTAAACCTGACACCCTGGCTTGCCAGCCCGTCCATCGCCGGTGTGCGCAGGTATGGATTGCCCATAGCGCTCATGGCCCTGAGGGTTTGCTGATCGGTAAAAATAAAAAGGATATTCGGTTTCTTCTTCTTCTTTTGTTCCTCTTCCCTGAAAAATACAGCTTCAAAATTGTGTGGGTTATTCCAGTCGTTCGATTTCCCGGCCCACATCATCTGAGTCTCCCTTCTTCCGGTGTCGGCATCGTTGATGGCAATATCCATGTAAAATTTGGACCTGGGCCAGTAATGTGTACGACTGAGGCTGGAGTAAGGTATGGAAACCTGAACAACATACCCGCTGTCATTGAGTTCGGTATATGCAGTGGTACCTTGGACTTCAGTATCGTACGTCAGCGGAAACCAGCCTACCGGGGCAACTTGTTTTTTCCCGGGTTGGGGAAGGATGGTCATCTGAAATACGCCTTTTTCATAGTAGTTATGCACCCTGAGACGCGGCGGACGCAGGTCGAAATATAATTCCACACCATCATTCATGAACAACCGGGGATCGCCGGTCCGGATAGAATCGTCTTTTACCCGTACGGTCACCAGCAGTCCGTTGGCGGTTCTGTTCAGGTAAGCCCTGGCCGAACAGTCAGCCGGCCCTGTCCAGTTCTCCGCACCTGCTGCCACCTGTTCCGGCCTATCTATATTGAAAACGACCGATTTTGTCTCATCAAAATTCCTGAATCCGGAACACGATGACAGGAAAACCAAAAAATAAGCCAGGATGGCATTTCTCTTTTTCATTCCTTTCAAAGTTTAAAATCATTGAACATCTTAATCCCTTCAGACGTGTGCCGGGATATCAGTTATGAATATCCTCCGGTGGGATCTGGTGGTCTTTTAGTTCATCCAGGGGTATAACGCCGATGCTGTCGGCCCATTGTTGATACATTTCCGACATCTGCCGGTAGACATCCGGCGAAGTGCCTGAAAGATCATCTATTTCAGTGGGATCCGATTTAAGGTCATGCAGTTCCAGGGGCTTGCGGGCGAGACTTACAATTTTCCATTCTCCGTTAATCAGTGCACGGCTTCCAAAATGTTCGAAGTAAACGGCAGTTTCCCGTCCTGTTTTTTTCCCGCTGAAAACCGGCAGCAGGCTCTCACCGGGAAGGGGAGGAAGAATATGCCCGTTATATTCACCCGGATATTTGAGCCCGGTAAGCTCAAGGACAGTGGGCATAATATCTATAATATTTCCCCTGAATACTGAGGAAGTACCGGCCTTCACCAGGGCAGGATACCGAACAATAAAAGGGGTGGCGGTTCCGCCGAAAAACATGGTGGCTTTTCTTTCCCTGAAAGGGGTATTGGAAACATTAGCCCATCCGGGACCATAACCGGTGAAGGACTGCGGACTGCCAATGGGGCCTGATTTATCAAGGTGGCTGGTGAAACCGATCTCATCAGACCGGTCGCCGCCGTTATCGGATAAAAAGATGATCATGGTGTTATCGAGTTCTCCCGACTCCCTGAGGCGTTTGACCAGGCGGGCGATATTCAAATCGAGCCGGTCGACCATGGCTGCAAAAACCGTCATTTTTCTACTGTACCGTTCCTTTTTTTCAGCACTGAGGGAATCCCAGGGTTCAACACCGCTCAGGCGGGGTGCAAGAATGGCATCACCGGGAATAATTCCCAGACTTTTCTGACGCTCAAAGCGTGCTTTCCTGGTTTCATCCCATCCTTTATCATATTTGCCTTCGTATTTCCTTATGTTTTCCTCCGGGGCGTGAAGGGGCCAGTGAGGCGCATTGTAAGCGAGATAAAGAAAGAAGGGTTTATCGCTGTCCCTTCCGGAATTAATAAATTCGATGGCTTTGTCGGTGAAGGCATCCGTGGTATAGTACCCTCCGGCCGGAGGCGTATAATCTTCGCCGTCGTACAGCATTTTCAGATCGATAGAACCCGTGATCTTCAGCCACGATGAATCCCTGTATGGCTTGATCGTGTAGTAGCTGGTAGCTCCGTTCAGAAAAGCAAAACTATGGTCGAATCCGCGTTTTGAAGGAATATGCGGGTCTTTATCACCCAGGTGCCATTTACCACTGAAATAAGTATTATATCCCTTTAACTTCAGTAACTCAGCAATGGTCACCGCCTGGTCGGAGAGGTAGTCCTGGTATTCATGGGTATCGTAATGCACGTCGGCCATGCCCCCCATTCCGGCCTGGTGGGGATAAAGGCCGGTTAACAATGAAGCCCTGGACGGGCAGCACCGGCCTGCATTGGTGAATCGCGTCAGGATCATCCCTTCCGAAGCAAGACGGTCGATATTGGGGGTACTGATCTCGGATCCGAAACAACTGATGTCGGAATATCCCATATCATCAGCCAGAATAATGATGACATTGGGAAGAGTTTGTTTCTCTGTCTGCCGGCTGCAGGAAAACAGGGAGAGCGTTCCTGCAATGCCCAAGGCCAGTTTTGTATTGAGCTTATTCATGATGATATCGTTTTCCTCTGTTGATATGCGCCACAGACGTGTTATGCCAACTTCAAAATCCTCCCTATGACCACTGGTAAAGATATTTAATATGACGACACTGGTACAAAAATATCAGAAATATCCTTACCCGGGGAGTTTTCAGACCTAATTCCTGTATCTCCTGCGGGCATGGAAGTTTCAGTCGAAAAATACCGTATTGGGTTTCCCATGGTTTTTGAAACAGTGTTCAATCTGGTCCCTGGTGTTCCGTTCCGTGGAAAGGGGGGGAAGATCGTCAAGACTGAAAAATCCGGATCCTGTGGTTTCTATATTGGCCTCAAAGTCACCTTTGACCAGTTCACATTCAACAAAAATTTTGTAGCATCCATGGGATATGGGAGGATAATTGTGCCGTTTCCGGTCGTAGACGGCCAGCAGGGTTCGGGGAATGATTTCCACTCCTGCTTCTTCCTTTGCTTCCTTGATGAGGTTTTCCCTGATGGTCAGATGCTGGTCGGCCCAGCCTCCCGGCAGGGACCATTTGCCGTCAAGGCGTTCCCTGACCATCAGGATCCGGCTTTCCTTGAAAATAACGGCTCTCACATCCACTTTGGGCGTTGGATAACCGGTGTCGGACGCAAAAAGTTCCTTAATCTCCCCATTTTCATAATGAGTATAATGTCCCACGATATCGATACTTATCTGCCGGAGTTGGCTATAACGCTCACGGTCGAATTCAGAATGTCCGTATTCAAGTCCGGCCTGTGCGATGGCCTGCAGCCTGGCAGCAACTTCCAGCCAGTCGAATGTGTTTTTCTTCATATAAAGATACCGTTTTGATGGTAAATGATTTATACCGGCAAACTGCTGAGCTCAGTCATGCCTGAGCACGACCTGTCCGCGGTTTTTCTTTTCCATAGCCCGTTCAAGCGCATCGGGGAGTTCATCCAGTGAGATTTCCGTGACGATATCGGGCATATCAACGCTGTATTCATCGCTAAATTTATTCCAGACTTTTGCCCGGATATCGGGAGGCGCGATCTGTGAAGAGATCCCAATGAGCTTGACGGCGTTAAGAATGAAGGGATAAACGGTCATCTTCAGCTCCGCAGAATAAATGTTACCGCAGCAGGTCACCGTACCTCCCGGTTTGCAAGCCCTCAGGGCCGTGGAAAGAACGTTACCCCCCACATTATCGATAGCACCGGCCCATTTCCATTTCAGAAGGGCTTTTCCTGAATTGTCGTCTATCACCGACTTATCGACGTGAACATCAGCTCCAAGTTTTTTGATGATCCCTGATGAATCGTCGATGCGGGAAGTTCCGGCTATAACGTGATACCCCATCTTTTTCAGGATCAGGACCGACCAGCTTCCTACTCCTCCGGCAGCACCTGTTACCAACACAGAACCATCGGAGGGTTTTACACCCTGTTCCACAAGGTTCATCACGGAGAGGCCGGCAGTAAACCCTGTACCGCCAATGATCATACTGTCCCTGAGGCTTATCCCTTCAGGCAGTGGAACCAGCCATTCTGCCGGCACCCTGATGTACCCGCCAAAACCGCCGTCGGTGTTCATGCCCAGATCATACCCGCCGGCTACGACCTTATCTCCCTCATGAAAGAGGTATGAAGAACTCTCCACGACCTCCCCGGCAGCATCAATGCCGGGCGTATGCGGGTATTGTCGTGTAACCCCTTTATTGCCGTAGGCCGAGAGAGCATCTTTGTAATTCAACCCTGAATACATGACCCTGACAAGAACCTCACCTGCAGGCAATTGTTCCGTATCCAGAGTATCTATCTTCCTCTCAAACCTCCCGTCATCCAGCTCATATACGCGTAATGCACGGTATTCCCTTTTCATTTTTCAGACTATTGTGTTTATGAACGATGAAGGAAAATGCAAGGTTCGCGGCAATCCATAAAGGGTCTTCCGCTTTTCAGCCTTCAAGAAAACGGATAATGCCCTCAATATCCTGGCTTTCTCCTTCTTTTACATACGACCCCGAGGTAGCCATACCGGTGACCAGGCACTCTTCTTTGTCAAAACCCAGCATCCATCCGAGGCAGAAGCCGGCGTTAAAATTATCGCCACCACCGGTGGATATCAGAGGTTCTTCCACGACCCTCCCCATCCCCGTAATGATATCATTGGAAGTGATCAGCAGGGCACGGTCAACCGGATGTATAAGCAGACCGCTGATCTTCATCTCATCAAAGAGTAACCTGCCTGTTTCTTCAAGTTCGGAGACCTCAGCCTCTTTTCCGGTTAACAGCTCATAAAGTTTATGAGCTTCATTTTCATTTATTCCAAGGACCACCTCACCATGCTCAGTGAATCGACTCATCACATCGATAACCTCCCTGGCTTCATCCGCCGATTTCCTCCCCGGATCGGCAATATCGAAGAAAAATTTCTTGTTGCCGTTAAGTCCGGGTAAAATATCATCGCAGATCCCTTTCCAGATGCTTGTGCAATGAATAAGATTTGACCAGTCAACAAGAGCTATCAGATCATTTCCGTCTATTTCCTTCCTCATCAGGTCCAGCCCGGGATTCGCGGTGAGAGCCTCCCAGTTGAAGGATTTAAAGGAACTCATCTCTGAGAGGATCAGTTTGCCATCGTTAAACTCAAGAGCATTCGTTTCACCCGGGTCACACACGTTGATGGCTTTGACATTTTTATGAAGACTCTTGAAAACAGGCCGCAGTTCGGGATAACCCATGGAAGCCATGCAGGTATTTTTTATTCCCAGCGTGCCCAGGGAATGAGCCATGATAGGAGCATTGCCGCCCAGCTTCTGGATTTTTGTGATAAGCTGGAACTGTGAACTTTTACCCGCCGCTTTCCCGGCGGCAACAGAAAATTCCTGTATCGTCTTAAAATACTCTGTATTCATATCGTCGTCTCCAGACCGGACAACACGTTGTATTTTATCTTCAAAGCCGTCAAAACCTACAAAAATGCGTTCGCTGATCCCTGATCCTGCGGCTTCTCTGAGTTTCGAAATAAGGTTTCTGTGTTTACTCATCATTGATCTGTATTAATATGCCGGGGGTTAAACAACCGGGTGATCCGGGGGGTTGTTTAGAATAACAGGCGGATAACCGGAATGTTTTCACATCCCCCAGACGTACACCAACGGACCATCCCGCCAAGGCTATCTCCTTTTTCAGTAACATCCTTTCCGGTACCAATAGAACTGCTCCATATTAATATTCCTGGCTTTTTCGTTCATTTTCCTGTACTTGTCGGAAGTATAAAAAGGATCGGGATGATCCACAGGAAAAGGATGATCAAAGGTTGCAAGGATATTTTTAAGTTTTTCTCTCATTAACCTCAGGGTATCCTGGTATTCGGCATCGTAGGCTAGATTACTCTGTTCTTCGGGATCATTGTCGATGTTATACAGCTGATCGGCATCAAAATAGGAAGGGTATCTCAGGATGCACGGCTCATCTGTCACGGCTCCTCTCAGTGAATACGACTTTTCAGTACGGCCCTCCTTCATATTATTTAGAAGCGTATCCGGAAATCTCACGGCAATATATTTCCATTTTCCTGAAAGTACGGCCCTTGAATACCCGAACTCAAAAAACAGGTCTTCATCATCTGTTTCCGGCTTTGTTCCCCCGACAAAATCCTTCAGCCTGCTTTTACTGTCAAGGGTAACATTTTCCGGAAGTTGTCCGCCGGCCATATCGATCAGTGTGGCATAAAGGTCGGGGATCTCCATCCGTTTGGAAGTTGTAGTCCCGGGCCTGATAACTCCCGGCCATTTCATGCCGAAGGGAATATGAACGCCACCCTGGTAGCAGGTCGCCTTCCCGTCATAGCGGTTATGATCGGTGGTGAAAATAACGGCCGTATTCTCTGCCATGCCGTCGCGCCGGAGGGTATCAAGGATGGCGCCCACACAGTCATCGGTCCAGACGGTGCCCGCGGTTTTAAAGTCATACGGATAACCCTTTACTATGATCCTTTCCTGGATGGATGCCCTTGGGGGCATGATTTTATCCAGACCTTCAACATATCCTGCCTGAGTATAATGAATATCGGAATCGATCGACTCAATATGACAAGGCCCGTGATGTGTGGTGATGTTCACGATAAGGAAAAAGGGTTTATCGCTTTTCCTGTTCTGATCGAGAAAATCCATGGCTCCACGGGCATACCATTCAAGGTTATGGTATCTCAGCGCTACCAGAGGGCTGTCGTCATTATTCGTTGGTACAATGGAAGCTGCATAATCATATCCTGTTCCCTTAATATGGGCCACGATAGCTGCCTGGTATGCTTTTAGTTCTTTGTCAACAGACGGATCGGACGGATCATCGCCGGGATTGAAATGAAACCCGGAATCGTTAAAACCGAGATGCCATTTTCCAACAAAGGCAGTGGTATATCCGGCTTTTTGTAACCTTTCACCCAGTGTCTCTTCTTTGCCGGCATCAATGAAGGTATTCCAGGTCAGATCATAAGGAACGTTATCAGGAAAGGTTTTCCTGAAGGTCGTATCGAGGCAACGTCCGGCATACCGGCCGGTATGAAGCGAATACCGGCTTGGCGTACAAACCGGTTCGGACGCATAGAATTGGGTCGCCATCACTCCGTCACTGACAAGTTTATCAATATTGGGCGAGAGCTTTGGTCCGCCGCCGAATCCCCAGTAACTAAAATCATTATCATCGGTAAGGAACAGGATGATGTTGGGTTTCTTCGCATCATTCTGCTTTTGAGATTCTTTCTGCAAGTGACTGCATCCCGTCAGGTTCCCGGCCAACATAACTGTTCCGGCCAGTCCCGGTATAAGCTGGTTCAGTTTCATGTTAAAGCGTTATTTTTCGCCATAAAGATCCTTGTCCACGTAATTCTTGATCTCCTGGTATTCTTTCGTGCATACCTGAAGCAGGGAATCCTTTGATGCCGGTGACTGTTTTTCCCAGTCTCTGAGAAAGATACCCCCGGTATTGAAACCCTGCTGAGCGAAATAGACCGCGTTAGTAAAAAGGTCAGCAGTACCCTCAACCCTTGGATCGTGTCTTTCCTTCATGTAATTCAGGAGCTCTTTTTTCATGTCTTCCAGGACTTCGCTGTTGGAGGGACTGGCAGCGACATTATTCATGGTGAACGGGTCGTTGCTGAGATCAAATAATTCGTACTCAGGTCGTTTTCCAAAAGCAAGGGAGAAAAGGTCAGGTTTGTTGCCGGAGTGTTTCAGCTTCATCACTTCTTCTTTGGACGGTCCGTAGTCGTCATCACCGAATGGCCAGAAGTCCCAGTTATATTTTCCGTCGGGATGACCTGCCGGCCACATATCAGGTTTCATATTCCAGATCAGCAGCCAGTTATTTTTTCTCAGGGCGCGGAACGGAGTAGATTCACCCCCGGGTTGCGACCAGGCATGTCTTTCACGGAAGGTTATCACCCTGTTCCTGGAAGGATCGACGGCACCCTGCTTTTCTGATTTCAGGACCGGCATCAGGCTTTTTCCCGACATCTCCTCAGGTACTTCAACACCTGCAGCTTCGAGGAATGTCGGGGCAAAATCGGTGAAGCTGACCAGGTCGGACACCCGCCGTCCGCTTTTGATATTCTTTCCCCAGTATATGGCAAGCGGTTCATGCGTGCCATACTCATAAAGGTTGGCTTTCGCCCGAGGGAAAGGCATGCCGTTATCCGATGTGACTACAATGATGGTATTGTCGAGCAGTCCTTTTTCCCTCAGTATATCGATCATGGTCTGCAGATGATGATCGTACCATTGTATTTCAGCCAGGTAGTCGGCAATGTCGCTTCTGACTTCTTCATTATCGGGAAGAAATGCGGGAACTTTTATTTTGGAGGGATCGATGCCGATCCGTTTGCCCAGCCCCTTATCATAAGGACGGTGGGGTTCAAAGGCAGAAAACCAGAAGCTGAAAGGTGTTCCCTCCGGCTTTTCGTCGAGGAATTTCCTGAAATTCGAGGCGTAGTCGATGTCCGAGATATATTTGGCCCCGCCTTGTTCTGCATAAGGGGTATCCTTCAGGTCATTGAATTTATAGCCTGCCGGATTCCTTTTGCGTCCGCTCTCTTCCCAGCTTCCCGGTCCCCAGCCTTTTCCGGTATATCCGACATCATAACCTTCCTGCTCAAGGATATCGGTGTAGGTCTTGAATTTAGCCGGGAAAATACTCCATAGATCACCCCCCTGCTCCAGTTCAAAGCCGTTGCGGCCGGAAAGGACAGCTGCTCTTGAAGCAGAGCATGAAGGTGCCGAACAAAAGGCATTCTCAAAGTACACGCCGTTTTTTGCAACCCAGTCGAACGCCGGTGTTTTCACGGCTTCACATCCGGCAAAAGAGGTATGGACCCAGGTTTGATCATCACTTATCGCGAACAGAATGTTAGGTCTTTGTGCCTGCTTTGATTCCTGGCGGCATGATGAAGATAATATCAGGGCGCCCAGCCCCAGAGTGGTGATTATTTTCGGATTCATCAGCTATGAATTTTTATATAGGATTCACGTTTAGCACGGAAATCCGGGATCAAAGATGCACAATGAAGTCGCGATGTTTTGTATGTTGTTTTATGTCAGGCAATTAACTGCTTATAATGTTTCAGAAACCTCTTATTCCTGAGGTAAATCCCAGTAGCCCGATTCCATCAAAGGAATCAGTGCCAGAAGTCCGCCCCAGGAATAAAAGCCGTCGCTGTTCGCGACATCCGCTCCTTCACCCGTAACACTATTATAGTTTTCATAGACATGGCGGTCTTCTTTCCAGCCTTTCATTATCAGATCATAAGATTTTGACGAGAGGATTTTCCTTGCTTCCGGAAGGTCATAATTTCGCAGTCCGAGATAAACCAGGAAATTCATGGGAGCCCAGATCCTGCCACGCCAGTAATCGTTATCAGTAAAAGCCGGATCGTCGCGCGCGATGGAGGGGATCATGAATTCACCGTAAAATTCCTTAGGATTCAGCAGGTGTTCGTTAACCATCCTCTCGGCCTGTTCCTGAGTGGGTAGTCCGGCAATAAGCGGATAAAAATTTGTAGGGGCCAGCCGGTAGGAGAATTTACCGGTATTAAGAAATTTATCCCTGTAAATACCACTTTTTTCATCCCACAGGTCATTGAGTTTAAGGCTGTATTTTTCAGCCCTGGAGAGCAATTCTTCGCGGTCGTCGGTTTTGCCGAGAATCCCGGCGATATCGGCAAGGTTCTTACAGTCGGCGATATACAAGCTCATCAGCCCCACTGAGGCCAGCTCAAGCTTATGGGTTTTCTCATTAAAGACTGCACTGTCGAAAAGAGGTGAATTGTCAAGTCCGGATTCAAACTTTGCGCCCTGTTTGGTATTTTCCGCGTCGCCGGAGCCGCAAGGATCGGAGCCCCATGAGAGGTAGCCCTGGTTATCCCTGGCTTTTTCCCACCAACGGTTCCAGGTCAGAAGATGATCATAGACTTCGTTCAGGAACCACTTATCCTTGTATTTATCGTAGATCATTTTACAGATCAGGCTGCCCACCGGTGGCTGGGAACGATCGCATGATTTCCCATTGCTCAGTGCTGCGGAAAAATTCGGAATAAAACCCTCACTGGTTATTTCATTGGTAATGGCGATAGCATTGGAGTAGGCCTGGTATTTGTTGTCGAGGGCGTACATGGCTGCCGTAAAATAGGTATCCCAGTCGAACAGTACCCATCCACCCCAGTTTTCATTCCACACCCGGCTGACCGGGGTAATGGCGCGGTGATGAAAGGGATCGTATATGAGATTCCAGGCCAGGAGGGTATGCATAGCTTCGTAAGCATCTGACATATCACCATAAACGGCCATTTTTTCAGTCATCTGTTCCTTTTTCTCATTCACGAAACGGCTGATGAGGTCAAGGGTCCTCTTTCTTCCGGTATAGAAGCCGGTCTGGACTCCGGAGTTAAAAGTCATGTACGTCGATGTCAACGGCAGGGGAACCAGTGAATCCTCCTGTGTACTTCCGATACTGAATGTTTTGGGCCCGAGGTCAGCCTGTATAAAGTCGGCCTGTTTTTCCATGAGACCTTTATTATCCCATATCATCCCTGTTTCGAGGATCATGAGAGGAGGATGTTCGGGCAGCTCAACAGGTGTATAGAGAATGAAGATGTTATCCTTATAAGTGGCAGACTGGACTCTGGCTGTCAGTCCTTTCCAGGTTATAAGCATCTCGGTATAACTTCCGTCATAGGCATGGGCCAGCGGGGTAACCTTCTCCGGGAAGTTCTGGTACGGACTTGAAATATAAGCCTGATCAAGGTAGTAAGGCCCGCCCTGCCGGTAGGTAAGGCGAAAGGATAACTGGAGGGACAATCCTTCGGGCATTTTTACAAAACTCAGCAGGTTGGGGTTATTCCAGGTATTCCACCCGTAAACAAGATAATCCTGGAGTTTTTTGTTCGAATCTATTCTGGAAGGCCTGTTCCTGTTCTGAAATGTGCATGACGACAACAATAGAATCATGAACAGGCCAGGGATCAGAACTCTTTTCATAGTGATATCGGGTTTTTCGTTTTAGGTTCAGGCGTTCTTTCGCATAAAATCGTCAATGTCCTGCCTGGCAGGTGCCGAAGGTTGGGCTCCCATTTTCATCACTGAGAGTGCAGAAGCGGCAGAAGCAAATCTGACGGCCTCTTTCAGAGGTTTGTCTTCGGTAAGGGCAACGGCAAGGCTACCGCAAAAAACATCACCGGCGGCAGTCGTGTCAACGGCTTCCACCCTGAAAGCCGGCACACGTTCACTAAACTCAGGCGTTGCCAGAAAAGCACCATCAGCGCCAAGAGTAATGATGACCGTCGTGATCCCTCTGGATAAAAGGTCCGCGGCAGCATCCTCAACCTCCTTAGGCGTAGTTACATCCATGCCGGTAAGAAAAGCGGCTTCCACCTCATTGACCACCAGGATATCGACCATGGGCAGCAGCGCTGTATCGATATCCCTTGCCGGAGCAAAGTTCCAGAGTACCCGGGCCTTCATGCCTGCGGCCTTCTTTATGATGTAGGCCAGTGTTTCAGCCGGGATCTCGTACTGAAGAATAATTATTTCCGCGCCCGACATCAGGTTCTCACATTGATCAATGTAAGCGGGAGTGAGCCTGTAATTGGCCCCGGGGGCAACAGACAGGTAATTATGCCCGCCATCCCCGATCATGATAAGGGCCGTTCCGGAAGAAATGCCCTCTTCATGAAAGATATAGTCTGTATTGATGCCGTCCCTTTTAAAGTTATCCACCATACGTGGTGCAAAGGCATCATCACCCACACAGTTCACAAAAGCAACGTCACCTCCTGCTCTTGCTGCTCCTACAGCCTGGTTGGCGCCTTTGCCGCCGTAGACCTGGATAAACTCGGCATCGGTAACCGTTTCGCCTTTGGCCGGGAGATGGTCCATCTTCATGACCATATCTACATTTGAGCTTCCGATAACGACAATCTTATTCTGCATGCTTTCTTTTTTTTCTGCCTGTTATACGATTCCGCGTGCAACGATGATCATAGCCAGTCCAATAATGAAGGAAATAAACATCCCGGTAATCAGCCAGTTGGTTGACCTGGAGGATCCTTTAAATTCTTTCCATACGAAAACGCCCCACGCCGCGGCAACCATGGTTGCACCCTGCCCGAGACCATAAGAAATAGCCGGCCCTGCCGTACCGCTGGCCAGGATACTGAAGGACATCCCGATATTCCAGATCACCCCTCCCAGGATCCCAATGAGATGAAGCCTGAAATTACCGTCGGTGAAATATTGTGAATAGGTTACCTTCTCCCCGGAAACAGGCCTGTACATAAACCAGCTGTTAAAGACGAAATTGGAGATAAAAATCCCAATGGTGAAAATAAAGACGGCATTATACGGTGTAAGTGTCCCCTTCTCAACCACAGCGAAATTGTCGGGCAGCGTCTTTGCCACAAAGCCAAAGAAAAATCCCATGATGACGCCGGAAAGAATAGATAATAAGATGCCCTTGGAAGTGCCACCCTCCTTCTTTTTACTGTGTTTACGGTAGGCTATGGAATTGATAATGATGGCCAAAACAATGAGTGCCACCCCTGCAAAAAGAATGACCGGATTTCCTTCACTCTTCCTGATGTAGTTATCCAGCACGCCAATGACCAGTGCCAGTCCCACCGCGATAGGGAAGGCTACCGACATCCCGGCAATAGCAGTGGCAGCCACAATGAGGAGGTTGGAAAGGTTGAAGATCACTCCGCCTATCAACGCATTTCCGATATTCGACATGGAAGCGGTCTTAAAATTTTCGATGAAACCCTGACCTTGTTCCCCTGTACTCCCAAGGGTCAGACCGAAAACCAGGGCAAGTAATACCAGGCCGATAGAATAATCCCAGTAATAAAGCGGATAAGCCCATCCCTTTTTGGCCATTTTCAGGGTGTTTGCCCAGGAACCCCAGCATAACATAGTTACTACGCAAAGAATTACGGCAGTTGAATAGGAATGTATAATTACCATAGCACTCAGGAGTTAAGTTAGGTTTGTCGAAGCAAGGAACATTAATCAGAGCCAAAGTTAAAATAATAATTGTATTGACGGAATTTTTATTTCAGAGGACAGGGACTGCAGGGTGAGAAAAAAAACCCTGCCCCAAACGCCTCTCAGCTTCATGGTGACGGGGTCTTTTGCACAGACGACGATGGCGGTGGAAGAAAAATGCCTTACACCTCTGCCGTCTGAAGAATCTTCTCTCCTCCCTCCCGGCGCCTGCCTAATTTCCGAACCGGCGGATAGCTTCTTCCATCATAGCAACCGTGGCTGTTGCACCGGAACGGCTGCATCCCAATTCTTTGACCTTCAGAAGCTGATCGAGGGTCCGTACTCCGCCCGCAGCCTTCAGCTTTACTTCAGGAGCACTGTGTTTCCTCATGAGTATCAGGTCATGTTCTGTGGCTCCTTCATAGGAATACTTACCATCTGCTCCTTTTACAAAACCGAAACCGGTCGATGTCTTGACATAATCCACCTTTGCGCGACTGCAGATTTCACAAAGCCTGATCTTGTATTTGTCCTCAGGAAGGTAGTCGTTTTCGAAGATCACTTTCAGGACCGCTTTATGCTTTTTGGTAATCGAAACCATGGTTTTGATCTCTTCTTCGACATAATCCCATTGTTCACCAAGCACCTTTCCGATATTCACCACCATATCGATTTCCACTGCCCCATCTGCAATGGCTTTCTCCGTCTCGAATGCTTTTACTTCTATGCTGCTGTTACCATGGGGAAAGCCAATGACGCATCCGACAAGAACATCCGTACCACGGAGGTACCCGACAGCCTGTTTTACGGCATAAGGCTTTACACAAACAGAGGCTACGTCATATTTTTTCGCCACTTCGCATTCCCGCTTCAGGTCTTCATCCGTCATAGTCGGATGCAAAATGGAATGATCGATCATTTTTGCCAGTTCTTTTACTTTATCCATTTTTTATTCATTTTAGAGTTTAACAATGATTCGTTTTCTGTTTACTCCGGGATGAGAATGATTCCTCCCGGTTATTCAGTGATCAGGAAGCCTGCCGGTTCAATAACCGCATTTTTATATCTGAATGGTTTCTCGCCGAAATTGCAGATGATGGCCACACCCCCGGCAAATTCCGTCATTTCCACGCTGTAATCATCTGTAAGGAAACGGTGGCCGGTCATCTCTGTCGTGCCGGTTTTATCATGCCATTCATCTACATGGAATGTTGATGTGAAGTATTGAACGGCTTTCAGATTGGGGTCAAACTGACCGGTCCTGCTTGTTATTTATCCATTCAGGCCGGATGGAGAAGAGCAGGAAATACCCCCATAGCATATCTTCCAGCCATAAGGGATAGGTGCCGCCAGGTTTTACATGGTAGCGGGTATTGAAAACGGCATCCCCGAAAACCAGTGGCCAGAGAGGAATGGATTCACCCGGCACCCTTACATGCCGGTTTTCATACCAGTCGGCAACAGGGATCCCGAAATCGGCTCCTTCTTCACTCCCCACGACCTGACCCTGGTCATGGAAAAATTTAAGCAGATCAAATTTATACTGATGATCCTGTTGACGGGTCCGTGGTGATTTATGATCGTATGATTGGAGTAGTTGTGCCGCCGTGGTAGTGTCTATGAACATGGCCTGCGGATCGAGGTCCCGGATCATTTTCCAGTTTCTTTTTGCATATTTCAGGCTGGCCTGCGACTCCAGGATGTACGCCTGACCACCGGCCCAGTAACCACCGGCCATGAATTCGCCGTTACGCATAACATTCAGGCCGAAAGGAAAGCTTTTCGTACTTTCATACATATCCTGGTAGTTATCATGAAGTCCTCCCGTAATATTCCCGTCCATGTTCAATGCTTTTTTCAGATCACCGGTCTCCCCCAGGGCCGGATCCGGAGGCCATATATCGGGATGGCTGCAGTCATATCCACCCTTTATCCAGCCCCTGATAATAACCGGACCTTTCCTGAAACCGGCCTGACGCGCAGCATCGACAGAACGAATGACATCACCGTGAGTAAAAGATACCTGTATCCTTTCCGTTCCCCTCTTAGCGTTCTCTTCAGGGGTGAACCAGTAATTCTCAGCCTGGTAAGGTATGACACCGGGACGTGCTTCATGGAACGACAACAACCGTCCTCCAAGGTAATTCTTTAAAGCCGGCTTTTCCCGCATTTTTTCTTCCAGGGAACGGAAAAGGCCGGTCTCTTTTGCCTTGCGGCGGTATGTCTTGGCCAGATCGACATATCCTCCTCTTAAAAAACTATAGGAAATACTGTATTTATCCCGCCATGAGCCCAGCGATTTCAGCCATCCCGGGGCCATCAGCCCGTTGACCATCTGTGCACCGGAATCTTCAAAATTCTCACCAAAAATACCTATCCAGGCGCCTTCACCCTTCAATCCTCCTATCCACCGCATATTCAAATGAGTAAAGAAGGTATAAAAGAAACGTGAATAGATACCGGTAGCCGTTTTCCTGATCAGCTTGCCTATGCCCGAAGGAATGACCAGGGCATCATTGTACAGCGGCGGAGGAAAGACCAGGCTGGGGAGTTCGGGACTGATGCCGGAGATCTCATATTTCAGCCATTCATCCTCCAGAGACAGACGGCAGCTGAATTCTCCCTTGAAGGCATTCAGACGGCCAATCATGGTAAACCGGTACCCGTCACCCTGCTTCTTCCCGATAAAACGGCCCGGGTAATCCTCGCTCATGCTGCGTTCCTTCCTGAGCCAGAAATGACCGGTCTCAATTTCACCTTCATCCTGTATGGCCACCGGCGACATCTGCCATTGGAGCTGATTCCGCTTGTCGGTTATCTCAGTGCCGGCATCATTGTACAATACGACTTTCAGACTGGCATTCTCCAGTGTTCCAAGGATCAGGCGGGCAGGGATGAGGTCAATATAAGAGGGCCCATCTGAAGATTTTTCAGACTGACACGATGCAGCGAGTCCGCCTGTTCCTGCCACCCCGCCGGCTATGGCTGCCGTCTTTAGAAAGTCACGTCTTTTCATCGCTTTACAGTGGGTTATTCGAATGGTTCAAGTCTGGTCATGACACCTTCTTATTCAAACTCATTGGAGATAAAATATCTATCAGTATTACAGTACAATGAACTGTATATCATCAGGGATTCCCTGCTGGTAACATACCGGCGGTAAATATGAAGCAACGGCGCCGTAGGATAGGTCTCCAGCATTTCCGCTACCTCGGGTTCAGCCGAGACGGCCCGGATATCCTGGAAAACATTCGTCACCTCTATCTGGTACCTTGAACGTAAGGTGGCAAAAAGTGAATCATGAATCAGGGGCTGTTCCAGGAAGCCTTCAAGATGGGTGTTGGGCAGATAGGTGTATTCCACCATGACCGGGGTATCCTCAACATACCTCAACCGGTTCAGAAAAATGGTGCCAGCCGACTTTTCCTCTTCGCTCAAAGGATAGAAAAAATTGGCAGGCCACCGGATTAAAAGAGGATCCTGGAGAATCGTGGTCCTGATCTTCCGGCTCGTCTCTCCGAGTACATCAGAAAAGCCCTTGAAAGACAGCAGGCCCAGTGAATTTCTTTTAATGAAGACGATACTTCCCTTACCCTGCTTCTTCAAAATATACCCTTCATTGACTAATCCGTCGAGCGCTTTTCTCACCGTCGACCGGGTGACATTATACCTGTTGCATAATTCATTTTCTGAGGGAAGCAAGTCTCCTTCACGGAATATTCCGGTGAGGATGTCTCTTTTGATATCGTTCTGTAAAATTTTGTACTGATGGATATCCATGTTTTTTCTTTTTTGTT
This sequence comes from uncultured Bacteroidales bacterium, assembly GCA_963764345.1. Taxonomy (GTDB): domain Bacteria; phylum Bacteroidota; class Bacteroidia; order Bacteroidales; genus DASQZK01. The sequence continues at coordinate 272,689 of CAVXSF010000013.1, forward strand.
CAAATATACAAAATTTTAACTTGTACGTACAAGTTATGGCGAAGGATTTTTCGTGAGGCATGCAGACTGAGAGCCTGGGATTTGCGAAAGGAACGGGAAGTGAAAAAGTAAGATCAAAAACCCCGGAGAATAAGTTATTCCTGACTCCTGAGGTATTAAAATCCTGACCATCGTGTCAGTTCGTAAAGAAAAGGCAGCCACGGTAAAGGCTGTGGCTTTTGGTAAATTGAAACAGCCTTGACAGACAGTGCTTTGACCACCCGGATGAATAAATATTTATATCCTGTTGTAATCTTTTTCATACATGGTCGTCATGTATATGAAGCCGGTTATTCAAATAAATACAAACGATAACCATTAATTAAAGCAATATGAAAAAGTTACTTCTATCTATGGCAGTCATAAGCTTTGCCCTTATGGCCAATGCACAAACCGACCCGGTAAATGAAATGTTTGACCGGTATGCCAGCCAGGAGGGATTCACTGTGGTGAACCTCAGCGGTGATCTGTTCAACATGCTGTCCAATATGGATAAGGATGACCCGGATCTACAGAAGCTGGCCGGATCCGTTTCCGATTTTAAAATCCTTGTCCATGAAGGAAAAAGAAGTCCGGATTTTCCAGGCTTTCATGAACTGGTCTACAACAAGCTGGATAAAAAAGACTACAAAGAACTGATGACGGTAAAAGAATCAACTCAGAGTGTGAATTTCCTGGTGAAGGAGGATGGGGAATTTATTTCTGAATTGCTGATGATCGTCAGCGGGGATGATGATGTGCTCATGAGGATGAAGGGTCATTTTAAAATGAGCGATCTGGCAGGCCTGGCAAAGTCGGTGAATGTTGACGGACTGGACAATCTCAGTCTCGCAACGCATTGACAATTACCCTTCACGTTTCGTGCAAATACGTTAAAAAACCTTACTTTTAGTGATCGGTAACCGGGCAAATGAAACATGACATCCATTGAATTTAAACATAGAGTCATTCCTGTCGGGAACAAGCTGTTTCATTTTGCCCGGATACTCCTCAAGGATGAAGATGAAGCGAAAGATGCGGTTCAGGAAACATACCTGAAGCTCTGGAAAATGAAGGATGAGCTGTCTTCCATTCAAAATATGGAAGCTTTTGCGATGAAACTGACCAGGAACTGGTGCCTCGACCGTATAAAAGCCAAAAAACCTGTACTGGTTGAGGCCTACACAGGACGGTTCGACATGAGGGAAGAAGAGGAAAACCCTCATAAAGCCCTGGAAAATGCAGAGAGTATGAAACACTATTTGCGGATGACGGAAACTTTGCCCGAACAACAACGGATTATCATCCATCTCAGGGATCTGCAAGGATATGAATTTGATGAGATAGCTGAAGTAACCGGAATGACGGTGAACAACATCCGGGTAAACTTATCCCGGGCACGTACGAAGATCAGAGAAAACATGATAAAACTTGACCATTATGGACAGGAATGAAGCCGAAATCCTGCTGCGTAAATTTTATCGCGGCGAAACAAGCCTGGAAGAAGAAAAAGCCCTTCGCAGCTATTTTTCTTCCGGGGAGGATATCTCACCTGAGTTTTCCGCTGATAAGGCATTGTTTGACATGTATGCCGGAGCTTCCCATTCATTTATCAGTGAGAAGGAACTGGAGGATATGATCGATGATCTGGAAACCGACATCCCTCATTCAAATGTCATACATCTCAACAGGCACAATTTATACAGATTTGCTGCCATAGCAGCATCCGTCGTTATCCTGCTCGCAGCATACATGGGGTACCATTATACACAGACTGATAAAAACACAGCGGTTCTGACCGACACCTATAAAGGAAATCCGGTAATGGCCTATGCTGAAACCAAACGCGTGCTCGTGTATGTGTCGCAACAGTTTAACCGGGGTACAAACCAGCTCTCCAGCATTTCAAAACTGAACGAGCCGGCCGACCAGCTGAAAAACCTGAATAAATTAAATGAAGGACTGGATAAGCTGAAACTGATTGATCAGCTCAATGAAAATACTGAAAAACAATGACAACCTTTTATCAATGCCGGTTCTTTTCCGGCCTCCGGGATTCCGATGTCCTGTTCCTTGAAAATAAAAAACATAAAATATCATGAAAAAGCTCCTGCTTATATTCGCACTCATAATGCCGGCATTTATACTGCAGGCACAGAATTCCGCCCTCGACAAGCTCTTTGAAAAGTATTCGGGCGCCGATGGATTTACCACCGTATATATCTCAAAAGCCATGTTCGAAATGTTCGCCGATCTCGACACAACGCCGAAAGACAGGGACGAGATGCAACAGACTATCGGGAAACTCTCCGGTATCAGGATCCTGGCCGTGGAAGACCCTGAAAAAATACCGGCCGGCTTTAACCTGTATAATGAGGTGATGAATGCCACGAAAAATTTCAAATATGAAGAACTTATGGTGGTCAAGGATGAAGGAAGTAACGTTAAATTTCTCATTCAGAAGAAAGGTGTGAAAATCTCCGAACTGCTTCTTATCGTTGGAGGAAAAGACAACAATGTGGCCATCAGTATCCAGGGGGATATTGACCTGAAGAGCATTTCAAAACTCTCCAAGGTGATGAATATTGAAGGGATGAACCAGCTCGACAATATCGATAAGAAGTGAGGAAATGTAACCTTCCCACATCTATCCTTCATTTCCTGTTGTTGCCTATGATGACATTCTCTTCGAGTCTCAACACCGCCATTTCGTCCAAAACGGATCCGGACAATCCTGCAAACCCTGGTGAGGCCGGGAATCTTCCTTCTCCTGATGATCCTTCCGGGTTTCATAACGCCTGTCAGTGCTCAGCCATTTTCCCTTGAGGGGAAGGTGATCGATGCTGCCAACCAACGGCCACTGGCCTTTGTAAACATTGCTGTAAAAGGCACCCGGTACGGCTGCACGTCGGATATTGACGGGCATTTCATCCTCAAAACACCCGACAGGCCTTCCGTAATATCCCTGAGCTACATTGGATATGAATCAGCTGAATACAAGGTTGAAGATCCTGACCGGTATATGGTCATTCCCATGAAGAGTAAACCGGTCAACCTCGGTGAAGTCATGGTTTACCCCGGAGTAAATCCGGCCAACCGTATTATTAACCTGGTGATTGAAAACCGGAAGATAAATAACCCGGAAAAAATGGAATCTTTCAGTTATGATTCCTACAATAAATTTTTTGCTACAGCATACACATCCGGACAGGGGAAACCGGATCTTTCCATAACCGATACGGTAGCTTTTGAATCCCTGGCTGCGGATACGGCAAACTCTGCCAGACAGCCAGATATAACAACCCCTGTATTCAGACCAGATTCAGCAATGATCGTATCTTTCCTCCACGATACGGCCATTGTCCATCCTCTCCTGCGAAACATGCTTTCCGACTCTTCAGACCGTCTCAAAGTGAAGATGGCCGTGCAATTCATTAAAGATAACCCAAGGCTTCTCAAAGAGAACGGGATCTTGTCAGATACCACACAATCATGGCAATCCTTTTTCCCCGGATTACCGGCACCCGGTAATGATACTGTCTCTTTGGAACCCTGGCTTCAGTTTGCCGATACCCTTCTAAAAGATCCGGGAGTACTGGCATTCCTCGTCCCGGCTATTGATTCCGTGTTAAGTGACACGGCAATGTCTGCTAAACTGTTCGGCAAAACAGCGCTGGAAGAAATAATGGCCGGCACGGCAGGATACCGTAAAGCAAGACTCTGGTGAGGATGACTTTTCCCTGGATAAACAGGACCTTTTCCTCATGGAGAGTATTACGCACCGCGAATTTCTCAGACCCGACCTGAGCAAAGAGACGGTTGTGGCCACCCGGACTTCCGGTCTTCAGGATCCACTTTTCGTACTTCTCGCCACACAGATCCAGTCCTTTTCCTTCTATAACGAAGTGATCCGGATCATGAACAAAAACTATATCAATCCTGTCAGTAAAGGCAGTACCTCGAAATACTTTTTTCATATCGAAGACACCGTTTTCAATGAGGGCAGTACCGACACGGTTTTTATCATCTCCTTTCAGCCTAAAAGGAACACCAGGTTCGACGGTCTGAAAGGATTGCTCTACATCAACAGTAACAAATGGGCTATTCAGAATGTCATTGCCGGGTCGGCCAGAAAAGAACTGGTCGATATAAAGATCCAGCAGCAATACGACTTCCTTGACGGACGTCAATGGTTCCCCGAACAACTCAACACCGAACTGACCCTGAACCAGGAGAGCATTATAACCATGGACGGGGACAGCAATTCTTACCTGCCGATCGGCATAGGCAGGACATACATCAAAAATGTGATCCTCAACCCGGAACTCAGGAAAAGGCAGTTCGATGCTGTTGCTGTCGAGGTTGACCGGCAGGCTACAAAAAGGGATTCTGTTTTCTGGAATCAATATCGTGCCGTCGCTCTTACACAGAAAGACCGGGAAACGTACCGCTTCATGGACAGCCTGGGCCGTGAATATCATTTTGACAGGTATGCCAGAAATTTCTTTACCTGGAAATCGGGGTACCTGCCGGTAAAATTCATCAATATCAACCTGAGCGATCTCCTTCTTTACAACCGCTATGAAGGCCTCAGGTCCGAACTCGATCTCACCACCAATCAGAATTTCTCCCGGCTCATCAACCTTGCCGGATATTTTGCCTATGGCACCGGAGACCGGAGCTTCAAATACGGCGGATCAACTTCGATTCAGTTTCGCAGTGATTTCGAGCCATGGGTGAAGTTTTCATACGGCCATGACATCGCTGCTTATGGGATTGGAAAAATTACGACCGACATGACCTGGTTCAGCGACCAGTACCTGCGGCGTTTCATGGTAACGGAGATGACACCGGTGGAGACCTTTGATGCGGCTTTTGGTTTCAGGGCTTTCCGCTACCAGAAATGGCAGTTGTCGCTGCAACGTTTCGGCTATGGCAGGCTATCTCCGTTTGAGACTGCGCCAGTCGGGGTTGACGGTGGTTCTTCTTCAAAGGTATTCACGGAAGCTTCCATCGGTGTAAGATTTGCCTATAAAGAGAAGCTCGTTAAAACCATGCAGCAGGAATTGCTTCAGAGTCTGAATCACGAACCGGTAAGAACCAGGTACCCGGTAATATGGCTGACATATACCCGGGGTCTGCGGGATGTCCTGAACGGCGGTTACAGCTATAACAGGCTGGATGCCCGTATGGAGAAATCCTTCTTCATAAAATACCTCGGCACTTCAAGTGTGATTCTCGAAGGTGGCATCATCGGCCACGACCTGCCTTACACCAGGCTTTACAATGCACCTTCTTCCTATAGACATTTCACCATAGAGGCACCCAATAGTTTCGGCACCATGCGGATGAATGAATTTGTCTCCGACCGGTATGTGTACCTCTTCTTTAATCACAATTTCGGCAAACTTTTAATCCGCACCGATCATTTTCAGCCGGAGATCCATCTGATCACCAATGCAGGCTTTGGCGACAGATCCACTCTTGCCGCGGCAGAGCGACCCGGCTGGGAGAAGACCATGAACCGGGGGTTTTATGAATCCGGGATCATGATCAGAAACCTGTTGAACCTGAAACTGGTGAAATTCGGGCTGGGCCTTTATTACCGCTATGGCCCCTATGCCTTCAGCAGCCCGAAGGATAATTTTGCGTTTAAATTTTCCATCGGTGGACCGTTTTAGGCAAAAGATAACTCAGGTCTGCCGGTATCGGCTACCCGGTATCTAAAAAGGCATGAGAAACGTTTCCCGGATGAAGTAATCTCTCATGATCGTATTTTTTATGTAATATTGTTTATTGTTTGAGATTCAGGATTTAAACGGTCCCGCCAAAATCAAAATTAATCATATTTCCCGGAGAACGAACAGCCGGATCTGCAGGATAGTTTTGAAGGACAACTGTCCGGTTTCGCCAATGGATCCAAGGTGAAAACCTTCCGCAGTTCATTCATGGATGTGTTCTCCCCGGGGGGTCTGAATATACCGGGAAGGAAAAACTCAAATGTCAAAGACCATGAAGCGAATAGCTTTTAAAATGAAACTGAAACCGGGATGCAAAGAGGAATATATACGCCGGCACAAAGCGATCTGGCCGGAAATGAAGAAGTTGTTGCAGGACGCGGGTGTACGCGATTATTCGATCTTTTTCGACGAAGAGACCGGCACCTTGTTCGCTGTGCAGAAGCTCACCGGTGAAAGTGGATCACAGGATCTCGGCAGCCACGATGTCCTGAGAAAATGGTGGTCATACATGGCCGATCTCATGGAAACGAATGCTGACCTGTCACCGGTAAGTGTACCGCTTGAGGAAGTGTTTCATCTCGCATAGACCGGACTGCAATGTTCCTTTGAATTGAAATCCTTTATCCGGCTTTTATTGTCTTTACAGTTATTCCATTCTTGTTATTACAAAAGGATATGCGGTATTTTAAAATTTCCTTCCTGGCAGCAGCCCTTCTTTCCCTCCTGATGTCGTGCGATCATGCGGGTAAATCGAGGTTGAACCCCTGGCCGGAAATTTCCAGTACCACCCGTCCGTGGACACGCTGGTGGTGGATGGGTAACGCGGTGAACAGCCAGGAACTGGGATCTCTCCTGGATCAGTACCATGAGGCCGGCTTCGGAGGTGTTGAGATCACCCCTGTATATGGCGTCAAAGGTTTCGGGGAACAGTATATCGATTTTCTCTCGCCTGCCTGGATGGATATGCTTCACTACACTACCGGAAGGGCAGGATCTCTCGGAATGCAGGTGGATATGAACCTTGGCACCGGATGGCCCTTTGGCGGTCCTCAGATCACCCCTGAATATGCTGCTTCAGAACTCATCGTTCAGACGTATTCAATGACAGCCGGAAATCGTTTAAACAGCAAAATCATCGTTGAGGATTCACTTCAGAGAGCCACCGGAGCAATCCTGGTTGCCCTCACGGCATACAATACAGATGGTGAACGTGTGCCCCTTACCGGACGCACAGACACGGCCGGATATCTGGACTGGACACCCGGTCCCGGTACATGGCAACTTTATGCAGCCTTTGAAGGGAAGACCGGGCAAAGGGTAAAACGTGCAGCCCCCGGAGGAGAGGGACTGGTAATGGATCACCTGTCGGAAGCCGCCCTGAAGTGTTACCTCAACCGTTTTGATGCTGCCTTTGGTTCGGAAAATCCTGCTATCCGCTGCTATTTCAACGACAGCTACGAGGTATACCATGCCAGCTATTCTTCCGGCCTTTTCGATGAATTTCTGAAACGGAGGGGATATGATGCCCGGACTTTTCTCAAAGAACTGGTTAGCCGTGAAGATAATGATACCGTTGAGCGTGTCCAGGCTGATTACCGTCTGACCATGGCGGAGATGCTCCTGAATAATTTTACCCGGCCATGGAGTGAATGGATCCACCATAAACAGGCCCTATCGAGAAACCAGGCCCACGGATCGCCGGGAAACCTTCTTGATCTTTACGCTGCGGTGGATATCCCTGAATGTGAAACCTTCGGATCGAACCGGTTTTCCATTCCCGGGCTTCATGATTACAGCCCGGATACCATCAAGCCTGAACCGGATCCGGTGATGATGAAATTTGCTTCCTCGGCAGCTCATGTCATGGGTAAACCGCTTATTTCATCTGAAACATTTACCTGGCTGGGAGAGCATTTCAAAGTCCCTTTGTCGGAATGCAAGCCCGAAGCTGAAATGGCGTTCCTGTCCGGAGTCAACCACCTCTTTTACCATGGAACAGCGTACTCACCCGGAGAGGTCTCATGGCCGGGATGGCTCTTCTATGCTTCGGTAAACTTTTCACCTTCCAATACCTTCTGGACCCATCTGAAAGGATTAAATGATTACATCACCCGCTGCCAGTCTGTGCTACAGGCCGGCCGGCCCGACAATGACATCCTTGTCTACTGGCCTGTTAACGACATCTGGCACCGCCAGGGCCCCCTGGAACTGCAATTGTCGACCAGTAATATAGACGACTGGCTGGTACCTACACCTTTTTACAGCCTTTGCCGCGGGCTGATGGATAAAGGGTATACGCTTGATTTTTTGTCGGACGATATGATCAGCAAGGCTGAAGTGGAAAAGAAGAAGGTCCGGATCTCACCTGAAGGTGCAGCGTACAAAATAATTGTCGTGCCTGATACCCGGTTTATGCCCTTATCGACACTGCACGATCTGCTCCGGCTGGCACGAAACGGGGCGGTCATTCTTTTTGAAAGCCTCCCCTCGGGTGTTCCCGGGATGGGACAACTGGCATCCCGCACTGAGAAATTTCACACTGCACTCGACAGTCTGTCCTTTACAGGAACCGGAGACCTGTCGGTATTGCATGCCAAAGGCGGAGGAATGGTGATGGTCTCGGAAGATGTTACTGCGGCCCTGACCCATGCCGGTGTGCAGCCGGAGGGACTGACCGGCACCGGCTTGAAATTTGTCCGAAGACGCGTCGGAGAGGAAACATGGTATTATCTCGTGAACCATTCCGCCAGCACCGTCGATGGACTGATCCCCCTGAACGTCCGTGCCAGGTCGGCTATTTTGCTTGACCCTCAGAACGGACAGTATGGTATCGCCGATGTAACACATGAAGAGGGAAAAATTCTCGTCAGGCTAACTCTGGAACCGGGACAAACGCTCTTTGTCTGTGCAACGGACCATGACAGTGAGGTGGCCGCACACTGGAAGTATGTGGCATCAACAGGCACTCCGCTGGTGCCGGCAGGACCCTGGACATTGAAATTTATCACCGGAGGCCCGGTATTGCCCACAACCCGCCAGATTGAAGAACCGGTGCCATGGACTTCCCTGCACGACAGCCTGGCGCAGTGGTTTTCCGGCACTGCCGAATATTCCGTGAATTTTGATATCGACAGCCTTTCTGCCGGGGATTACCTCCTCGAACCCGGCGATTTACTTGAAAGTGCACATGTATGGGTCAATGATCATGATGCAGGAATCATCTGGAGTTTGCCCTATAAACTCCGGATCGGGCAATTCCTCAGGAAAGGAAACAATACACTTCGAATTGAAGTCGCAAACCTGATGGCGAACAGGATCATCTACATGGATAAAAAAGGGATTGAATGGAGGAAATTCCACGATATCAATTTTGTGAACCAGGAATACAAACCCTTTGACGCCTCGGCATGGGACCCGCTGCCGTCAGGGTTGTCAGGACCGGTCAGGATCGTGCCGGTTTATTTTACGGCCGCGCCGCAGGAAAAGGCTTCTACAGCGTCCCGGTAAACTCCTTGTACCTTTCAAACAAGGTATGCGCTGAAGGATATATCGAATTGGGACTCATGAAATGTGAAAATTCAAAGGTAATGAGTTTTTCAACGCCCGCTTCCTCTGCAATATCCATCTTCATTTTCAGGTTACGCCAGTCGATAGGCAGAAAATTGATGGGCATGCCTCTTTCAAAACTCTCGATGTTGGCCCAGGACATGATATGATATTTATCTGCCAGTTTTTTATTGATCCTGGTAAACACTTCCAACTCCGAAAAATCAACCTGTCCGTCCTGAAAAGCAACGATATCGACCATGCCGGAAAGGCCTGCGAAAATACTGTCCCACTGTGCCTCATGATCTTCAGGGGTTATCGGGTTCTCAAACTGCTTGCGGCCCTTTACATAAGGTGACATGAGTACGGGGAGATCCTTAATCTCTTTTAACGATTTACACAGCCCTGCCGTAAGCCTGATCTGAGAATCGTCATAAACATGCAATTCGTGGCTGGCATACCAGCCCCTGAAAGCTTTCCTGTCTCCATATTTCCCGGCGACTTCATGGGCAAGCTCAGTGTTGAGATCCAGTTCTTTCTGGTACTGACCTTCATGCCAGTATTTTCCCGAATCATAAAGGCCAAAGAAAAAATCCATGCCGCAACGTTCTGCCTGATCCAGGAAAACATCCACCAGGTCTGTATAAACGGGCCGTATGGCGAGGTGCTTTTTCAGGGTCCGGGATTCGAAGGTCATCTTGTCTTTATATCCGCAGCGGATGAGAATGACCGTGTCGATACCCACTGATTTCATGGCGTCAAAGTCTTTTTGCCATTCCTTCACACCCCAGTTTGAGGAGGGTATGTCATGTGATATTTCATCCAGAAAGGTACCGGTGATCTTCATGTTTTATATGGTAAGGTTGTCGAGTATCTTCAGACAAAGATACAGAGTGCGGGGCACATGAAAGCATCCTTTGTAAGGTCCCCCCTTGAAATCCATGAAAACTTCTCCTTCACGGTTCAGGTATCCGTACCATTCCCCGTTCTGATTGTCTGAAAAATGAGAGAATGCATAATCCCTGACCAGCTGAAACCGGTTCAGATCATCAGGTCTCCCGGTTTCAGAATACAGCAGGAGAAAGGCGTACATCGCTTCACAGTGAGGCCACCAGAGTTTTCTGTCCCACTCGAGCCTCGTGGGTGAAGATCCACCGGCATCGAGGAAATAGAAAATACCACCATGTTCATTGTCCCATCCCGCATCGAATGACTGGCGAATCATCCGGCCTGCCACGATGTCCAGGTCCTGGTCTCCCAGCATATCAGCCCAGTGCTTAAGAAACCATCCGGCTTCAATGGCATGCCCCGGGTTTAATAACCGTGCATCCGACAAATTGAGCGGCTCCCCGCCTGCAACAATATTTTCATAGACCAGTCCATTGACAAAATGAGCTTTCACACTGTCGATGCAATACCTGACCTTATCGGAGATAAGACTGAAATCCTGACCAAAGACTTCTTCAGCCACATTGAGAAGGATCATCGGTACGGCGAGGGACTGAAATCCGGCCTCACCGGAAAATTTAGTGCGACCGAGGAGTGAGGCGTCACCGCTCCATTCCCATATTCTTTGAAACATCAGCTTCGCTTCGTCGAGCATCTCCCCCGATCCTGTCGCTCTACCGTATTCGGCCAGGGCCATTGTATAAAAACATTCGGTGAAGAGCTTGCGCTGCATATATACCGGCCGGCCCGTTTCATTTAATGAAAAATATACCCGGCCGTTTTCGGTAACGGCATACTTTTTCATGAAATCCATTCCGTGGCGTGCAATGTCCAGCCAATTCCTGTCGTGTGAAAAGGTATTGTACAATTTACTGAACATCCAGATCTGGCGACCGTGAAGCCACATGTATTTCGTCGTATCGTAAACGCTGCCGTCACGTGATAAGCAGTTGTAGTACCCTCCGTTGCTTTTGTCCAGGGAATATTTCTCCCAGAAAGGAATAACCGAATTGAAAAGCTCGTTTTCGAATTCGGTCTTCAGGGAGTCAATGTCTAAATTCATACGCTTCAACCTATGCATTCCCATACATAAACTGCCCCATCTTGGCAAAGGTTGCCTTAGGATTGACCACCATGATCGGTATCCTGGAGACATTGGCCATGATGTACTGCTCCGGGGCACCGAAGAGGTAATCGAGGAAGGTAATATGTTTGGTGGTGGTAATCAGGATCATATCCGCGTTGATTTCCTTGGAAAAGTCCATCAGTTCCTTGGTAAAGCTGCCCGACTTCCGGGCTGTATGGATCTCATAATCCAGGTTGTTCTGAATCAGGAACCGGATGGCAAAATTCAGGTTGGTATTTACTTTTTTAGCCAGTGACTTATCCGTCACCGGAGATTTGAAAAGATGGACCTTCGAGTTAAAATATTTTCCCAGGAAAATGGCCCACTGCAGTTTTTCCTTGTTCTCCGACTTGAAGTCGATCGGGAAAACGATATCCGTAAACCGTTCCATGTTGGCAGGCTTATCCTGCACCACGATGAACGGCACAGGTGCTCCCACGATCACCCTGAGGGCATAGCTTCCAAAATATTTCTGCTTGCCCTTGATGCCATGGGTTCCCATGACCACCATGGTGATGTCATCTCTATCGGAGGTATATTTTGATATTTCATTGAAGATGGTCCCTTCCAGAACGACTGTCTCTATCTCAATCCTATATTCATCTTTGAGCCGGAGGGCTTCTTTCCTGAGCATTTCCTCGGCCTCCCCGGTCTTGATGGTGCCTTCAGGCTTCACAACATGAAGGAGACGCAAATTATTATCAATGGTTTTTGCAAATTTTAACGCATGAAGAAATGCATTTCCCGATATCGGCGTGAAATCCCAGGTAACTAGGATGGTCTTTTTTTCCTTCATTATGCAAAAGAGTTAATTAAAGATTCAAATTTAACTGATATTATTGATTATTAAAAGAACGAATTACGGCAGGGAATATTTCAACAGGTAAAGGTTGAGCCAGGGGAAAGATCTCTTCATACCTGAAAATCCTTGTCGTTTTCCTGAATCTCCGGGAGATTTTTTCGTATCCGGTAATATTCAGGGTGCAACCCTGCAGAAAAATTCCCCGGACTTCAATAATTTCATGCCTGGCCTGTTGATGTCTCAGGCTGAAGATCCCGGTGAGGTATGCCGGGCAACACCACTGTGCCGGGTCACTCTTTGCCGCCGTAGGGTAAGCCGAACAAGATCCCGCCGGTGTAATACAGGAACAGCAGCAACGGCACCAACACAAACACATCATACAACCGGATAAAATTGTACACTGCTCTCCCGGTAGTATCGCTTCCTTCGACGGCCAGGAAAAATACGAAAAAGATCAGCAGGACATGGAAGACCTTCACCGGAATTTTCAGTTTCCGGAAATCTATGAGAAACAGGGGAAGGTAATAAAACATGGAGGTCACGAAATGGGCCGTCCAGGTGATGCCTGAGAACAGATGGGTAAACAGGAACAGCGAGGCGATTCCCGCCAGGGAGATGAGGTCTCCCTGCTGCCTGATCTGCATTCCGAGTGCTGCAGCCAGCAAGCCCAGAAGGACCAGCAGCGCCAGCCCGCTAAGTCTGAAAACACCTGGATAATCCTGCGGGTACACATCCAGGTCCCTCGCTTCCGGCACAAAGGCCTTAAGCACGAAGGATCTCAGGGTGTGGTTCACCTTCGTGGTTATCACCCGGCCTTCCTTGAAATCTTTCAGGAAGGTCTCATAATAGGTAAGATGGTCATTCAGACCTGTGGAAAATCCCCGTTGGGCCGAGGGGACCACAACGCAAAACAGTCCGGTAAAGACAACGGCCAGGAGGACGCCCCGGGAGCGTTTGAGTGCCAGGACATACAAAACGAAAAACAGCGGGTAAACCTTTATAAAAGTGGCCAGGGTGAACAGAACGGCCGCATGCATATGCCTGTGCCGGCTCATGTACCATACACCGGCCACCAGCATGGTGAAGATCACGAAATTCATCTGGAACATCGTCAGGTTGTTCCAGAAAAATTTAAGCGAGGCTACAGCCGCAAGGATCACCGGGATGCGGACTTTCCGGTAATCGTATCCCAGATTTTTCAGTATGCCGAAAATAAGCCATAACGCCAGTGGGAAAAGGATCAGTACATTCAGCAGGAAGAAAATGTTGGCCGAGATCTTCAGCGGAACTACAGTCATGACCTGGAACAGGAAGGCAGCAAACGGCGGGTAATAGAAATTGCGCAGGTTCTCTTCGCGTTCATAAAGGTGCTGCCCGTGAAAAAAATGCTGTCCGGCCAGGTAGTACACATTGTAATCGGAACGTTCCTTCAGCTTCGACGAACGATTAATGGAAACAGCCACCAGTGCTGCCGCCAGGAGAACAGCGGGAATGAGGAGATAAATTTTTTTCATAAAGTTATCTGCATAAATCCAAAAAGTTATCTGAGTATTGAAATGTATGTATTGTGAATTGCATTCCGGTATGTCAGGATCCGTTTTCAGTCTCCGGAAGAGTTATGACCCTGGAAAAGTGGACCACTGATGCCGGTTCTCTTCCCCGGGATTCAGCAGCTCAGTACTTCATGCCAATCGCTGACCATTTGTCCAATCTGTGTTCTGCCCTTCCAAAAGTACCCGTTTCCGCATCTTTCGAAACCCTATTCAGACTTCAGCCGGATAGGCATTCGCTCACCCTCGCCCGCTACATCTTCTCTCCTTACCACCATTTCCCTTCTTCATCCTTCCCTGCTTCTCCGGTGATCTGGAGGCTGCCCATGGGGATCCTTACAAATATGGAATGCCGGATAGCATCGATCTCGACCTTCACTCGCTGTTTTCCGAGTATTTCAACGAGACGGCCTTCCAGACCTTTCAGTTCGCCCCTGACCACCTTCACCTTTTTGCCAACTACAAAATCGTGCTCATCCAGGAACAGTTCCTCCCCGGTCTCGCAGTATTTCCTGATCGCCTCTATCTGGATATCGCGTACCGGCACTTTTTTTCCTTCGAACACGATAAACCGAACCACTCCGGGGGTTCTAAGCACCGGGAGGTGTTCCTTCTCCGTGATATGCACAAAAATATAGGATGAGAACAGCGGCTCTTCCACCACCTTCCTTCGGTCGCTCCACGCCTTCTCTCGCCGAATCAGCGGAAGATAATGCCCGATTCCATCCCTTGTCAGAAGTTTCGCAACCATCTTCTCATTGCGCGGTTTCGTATATACTGCGTACCAGTTCATCATCATATTCAACACAAAGAAGCAACGCCCTGAAGCAAGGTTTTAAATGTACAAAAATAATGAGTAAAGGTCCTCATTGAACACCCCTAAATCCCATGGGAGGGGACTTGGGGAGTCGTGTAAACAGCGTCATTCCCCATTGAACACCCCTAAATCCCCTGGAAGGGGACTGGGGAGTCGTGTAAACAGCGTCATTCTCCATTGAACACCCCTAAATCCCCTGGAAGGGGACTGGGAGTCGTATAAACAGCGTCATTCTCCATTGAACACCCCTAAATCCCCTGGAAGGGGACTGGGGAGTCGTGTAAATAGCGTCATTCCCATTGAACACCCCTAAATCCCCTGGAAGGGGACTGGGGAGTCGTATAAACAGCGTCATTCTCCATTGAACACCCCTAAATCCCCTGGAAGGGGACTTGGGGAGTCGTGTAAACAGCGTCAATCTCCATTGAACACCCCTAAATCCCCTGGAAGGGGACTTGAAGACTCACCCGAATACATATTTACGTAGTTCCTGTTTTTTTGCCTAAAACCTTGGTTTGATAGAATTCCACGGTCGGAGGGGTGATCAAAGCCTTTGTTCCGTTTCCACGCTCTTCAAGTCCCCTCTCAGGGGATTTAGGGGTGGTTAAAGGAACGTAGGGGTGGTCACTACGACCGTGCACCGTTCATACGCCTCTTCAAGTCCCCTCTCAGGGGATTTAGGGGTGGTTAAAGGAACGTAGGGGTGATCCAACCTTACCGTTCATCTCTTCAAGTCCCCTCCCAGGGGATTTAGGGGTGGTTAAAGGAACGCAGGGGTAGTTAAAGGATCGTAGGGGTGGTCGAAGCGACTTAGGCAGTCATTACGGTTTTTACTGTATTTTCGCCTCTTTCACAAGTCCGAACTCACACTGTATCCTCTCCACATAATCCAGCTTCTCCCAGGTAAAGAGTTCGACCTTCAGTTCCACCTTGCCATAGTAGGGCGATTCGAAATTTTTGGTCACGAAGCCCGGCTTACGCCCCATATGTCCGTAAGCAGCTGTCTCGGTGTAGATGGGTTTTCTGAGTTTCAACCGTTGCTCGATAGCTGCGGGACGGAGATCGAAAATACGTTTGATCTTTTCGGCGATTTCGCCGTCGCTCATATCCACTTTTGATTTCCCGTAGGTCTCGACAAACACGCCCAGCGGTTCGGCTATGCCTATCGCGTAAGAGAGCTGCACGAGTACTTCGTCACAAACACCAGCAGCAACCATGTTCTTGGCAATATGGCGGGCGGCATATGCAGCCGACCGGTCCACCTTCGACGGATCTTTTCCTGAGAAAGCCCCGCCGCCATGGGCACCCTTGCCGCCATAAGTGTCAACGATGATCTTGCGTCCGGTGAGACCGGTGTCGCCGTGCGGACCTCCAATCACGAACTTCCCGGTGGGGTTGACATGGAAAATGATCTTGTCGTCGAATAACTCCTGCACCCTCTCCGGCAGTTTGCTTTTCACCCGCGGGATGAGAAGGTCGATCACGTCAGCCCTGATTTTAGCCAGCATGGAATCATCCTGGTCGAATTCATCGTGCTGTGTCGATACCACGATGGTGTGAATGCGACTGGGCGTATCGTCATCGTTGTATTCGATGGTGACCTGCGATTTGGAATCGGGACGCAGGTAGGTCATAATCTGGCCTTCACGACGTATTGCTGCCAGTTCTTTCAGCAGCAGGTGAGAGATCTCCAGTGATAGCGGCATGTAGTTATCCGTCTCCAGGCAGGCATAACCGAACATCATCCCCTGGTCGCCTGCACCCTGCTCCATAGGGTCTTCGCGGGCAACCCCCCGGTTGATGTCATCACTCTGTTCATGTATGGCGGTGAGAATTCCGCACGAATCACCGTCGAACATGTATTCGTTGCGCGTGTATCCTATGCGGTTGATCACATCACGGGCAACTTTTTGTACATCAATGTAGGTGGTAGTCCTCACTTCACCAGCCAGGATGACCTGGCCTGTGGTTACAAGGGTTTCACAGGCGACCTTCGAATCAGGATCGAAAGCCAGGAATGCATCAAGCAGAGCGTCTGATATCTGATCGGCTACTTTGTCCGGATGTCCTTCTGAAACAGACTCCGATGTAAATAAATATCCCATTATTATGAATTTTAAATGTGTGTATTCTTCCCAAACAGCAAAACCACAAAGGCAAAATTTCCGGGAGACGGGAAGCGGGAAAGGAGAAAAAAAGAAATGCAGTACAGCGAAATAAAACCTCTCTCCTCTGCCTCTGAACATGATCCGTAACACCCACACCCGGGAGTCCTTTCGGAACAAAAATGCCTTCGGGCCTTTGAGCCCTGTGGTTACAAAACCTCTGAGCTAGCGTTTACTATTCAACTGGGGGAAAGAAAGACTGGTAACCTGAGATCACTGCTTTAGCATTTTTTTACGTGGTTGCAATCAGTCAAATCATTCCACCACCGATTTGAACGCGACAAAGATAACAAAAAAACAACTGGTCAGGTTTACCAAAAAACGGTTTTTTTAACGATTCGTATTGAACTTTTTTGGCAGGATATTTGTCACTTCATCCTTTGAACCACGAAGTTCAGTTTGTTAAAACACAAATTTTTATATATTTGAGGCTGAATTTTACATGCAAACCCAAAAAAGATGCTTATGAAACAGTTAAAGTTAACTCTGGTGATGTTTCTGGTGCTGGTGACCGGATCCCTGTATGGTCAGACCAATAAGGAACTTGTTGACACCTTTAACAAAGGTGCTGATGAGATCAACAAAGGCGATTATATGTCAGCCATCACCGATCTTAACCAGGTTCTGACCATGTCAGAAAAAGTCAGTGGAAAAGAAGCGGCTGACCTTGCCTCAAAGGCAAAACAGCAGATCCCGCTGCTGCATTACCAGGTAGCTATCTCTTATATCAAGCAAAGAGATTATGAAAACGCCGTTCCCTACCTGAAGCAGACAATTGAGCTTGCCAATAAATATAATAACAACGAGGAATACAAAACCAAATCCGAAAAGTACCTTCCCCAGCTTCTGTTTGCCGTGGGCACTCAGAAATATAAGGAGCAACAGCTCGATTCGGCCCTTGCCATGTTTGAGGCCGCCCTGAAGTACCAGCCGGATCTCGATAAGGCTTACCTCGGCGAAGGGATGATCTACTACGACAGGAAAAAAGAAGACCAAATGGTAAAAGCTTTCACCAAAGCCATCAGCCTGGCTAAATTGCAGGATGATCCCAAAACCGCACAAATGGCCACGGAAACCTTGACCCTTTATTACAACAATTTGGGCGATAGCGAAATGCAGGCCGTGGATCCTGAAAATGAGGATTTCACCTATGCCATCCAGGCCTACGATAAAGCCCTTCAGTACGATTCAACCAATACCGATGCCAACTATAAAATGGCTATCATCGCCAACCGCCAGGTGCATTACAACAAAGCCGCCGAATACGCCGAAAAGGCGCTGGCAAAAGCCGAAGGTGAAGATAAGCTTGCCGCCATCAACTATGAACTTGGCAACGCCTATATGGGTCTGGCCGAATATGACAAAGCCTGCGCCGCATACTCCAAGGCCATGTCCGGCGCTTTCACCGAGAAAGCTGCTGCCAAAAAGGACAAGGTACCCGGATGCCAGTAAAGATTTAATCCGATATTTAAAAAAGGTGTCTTCGGACACCTTTTTTTATGGAAAATTGTGCCGGAAGTCTTCTTCCACCCTCACACATTCACAGGCATACTCATACCAATTTTTTTTTAACTTTGCATCATGTCCATCAACGTTTCCCATATCACCAAGACCTTTGGCATTCAAAAAGCCCTTGACGATGTGAGTTTTGAAGCCCGCAGCGGCAACATCACCGGCTTTATCGGTCCCAACGGCGCCGGCAAGTCCACCATGATGAAGATCATCACCGGCTATATCCCGCCGACAACCGGTGACGTGCAGGTCGACGGGCTGAATGTGCTGGAGAGACCCATGGAGATCAGGCAGAGAACGGGTTACCTTCCTGAACAAAACCCACTCTACCCTGAGATGTACGTAAGGGAATACCTTGAATACGTTGCCGGCCATTACCATATGGGAAGCTCTGCTGCAGACCGCATCGAAGAGGTGATCCGGGAGACAGGCCTCACGGTGGAATGTCATAAAAAGATAGGAGCCCTCTCCAAAGGCTACCGTCAGCGTGTGGGACTGGCCCAGGCATTGATCCACGATCCTTCCGTTCTGATCCTCGATGAACCCACCTCGGGTCTCGACCCCAACCAGATCGTGGAGATTCGTGAGCTGATCCAGCGGCTTGGAAAGGAAAAGACCGTCCTGCTGTCCACCCATATCATGCAGGAAGTGGAAGCCATCTGCAACCGGGTCATCATCATCAACCACGGCATCATCGTGGCCGACGGCCGTCCCGGGGAGATTAGCTCCGGAATCCCGCAGCAAACCGGCACAATCCTGGTGGAATTCGACAAAGCCCCCGGCATGCCCGGCCTCGAAGCCCTCGACGGAGTGATCCGCATCAGGTCTGTCGGCGGACATAAATTCCTCGTCGAAACCGCCCCCGGAAAAGATCTCCGTCCCGTCACTCTTCCGCTTCGCCGTCGACAACGGTCTCACCGTCCTCTCCATGCAGCAAAAGGAAAAAAGCCTCGAAGAAGTATTCCGTGAACTTACAGGGAAGAGCGGAGAGTAGGGAATAAAGAACGAGAAACATCACAGTACGTTAACCGGAGGTGTTAAATTTTATTTACCACAGTTTTGCCCGCGGTTGGCCATGCGTATCATCTTCATTCCGGCTTACTCCAATACTTCCAAAGAGAGCTGAGGAGCTATGAGTCCTTCGTTCCGGCGTCCGCCGACCATTTGCAATTTTCTCAAACATTCCCTACATTAGCTATGAACTAACTCCCTCAGATTCATGGATTTTGTTATCCTGATTCCCTTAATTGTCTATTTTCTCCTTATCCTTCTGATCGGTATTTACACCACCCGCTTTTCATCGCGCGGGATAAGCGAATTTTTTCTCGGCGGACGGCAGATGCATAAATTTGTGGTGGCACTCTCGGCAGTGGTATCGGGACGGAGTGCCTGGCTGCTGCTTGGCTTCACGGGACAGTCTTACACGATGGGGCTGTCAGCTGTATGGGCGGTAGTGGGGTATATAGTGGTGGAATGCCTGCTGTTCCTTTTCTATGCTCCGAGGATACGCAAATTCAGCGGGGAGCACAACTGCATCACGCTGCCCGACTATTTTGCAGCCCGCTTTAACGATAAGCACGGATACCTGCGTATTCTGCTCGTGCTTATTATCATGATCTTCATGGTTACCTATATAGCTGCCCAGTTCGTGGCCGGCGGGAAGGCGTTCTTTGCCTATTTCGGGATGGACCGGGAAACGGGCATCATCCTTACCGGCGTCATCATCCTGCTCTACACCTTCATGGGCGGCTTCATGGCGGTAAGCCTCACCGACGTCGTCCAGGCCTTCGTGATGCTCTTCGCCCTGGTGCTGCTGCCCGTGGTGGGGATCATCAAAGGTGGCGGACCCGCCATTGTGCTTCATGATCTTAAAGAGATCCAGCCGATGTATTTCAACCCGGTGGCCTTTGGTTTCGGATCCATGATCGGCTTCCTGGGTATCGGGCTCGGCTCGCCCGGCAACCCGCATATCATCATCCGTTATATGTCCATGAAAGATCCCTCCCAGTTTCGCTGGACGGCGATAGTGGGTACAACCTGGAACGTCCTGATGGCCCTCGGTGCTCTGTTCATAGGCTTCGTGGCCCGTTACTATTTCCCCGAGGCCGGCAGCCTCCCGGGTGGGGATCCGGAAAACGCCTACATCACCCTGGCCAACAAAATCCTTCCCACGGCCCTGGTAGGGGTGTTGCTAGCCTCTGTCTTTGCCGCCATAATGTCATCTGCCGACTCACAGCTCCTGGTAGCGGCTTCCGGCGTGGTGCGTGATATCTATGAGAAGATCATCAAAAAAGGCCGGACCGTGAGTCAGCAGAAACTCACCTTCCTCAGCCGTTTTACGGTGGCACTGTTGGTATATATCGCTATCATGCTTGCCCTGATGGTGGAGGACATCGTCTTCTGGTTCGTCCTCTTCGCCTGGGCCGGACTGGGAGCCGCCATCGGTCCTACCTCCCTTCACGCCCTATTCAACAAACGCACCACCATGGCAGGTGTGATGGCCGGGATGATCGCAGGCACAGCCACCGTCTTCCTCTGGAAGAGCAGTCCTTTCCTCAGCCGGTGGCTCTATGAACTCATCCCTGGCTTTATCGCCGGAGCAGTCACCACATACTGGATCAGCGAGATTGAAAACCTTATCCACCAAAAGGGCGTCTTCGATGGTCAGGATGCCCGGTACTATTTCCTCAGGATGAAAAACAGGATGAAGAGATGGATGGGGTGGAAGGAGACGGAAGAGAGGTGACGGAAAACGGGAGAGAGCTGTGAGCAGCGGAGTATTCAATTAAGTACGTTATTAGCACAGATCAGGAAATACGAACAACTAACAACAACTAAACAACTAAACAACTCAACAACTAAACAACTCAACATTTCAGGCAGGCGAATTTGTTTAGGTGTTGAGTCGTTGAGTTGTTTAGTTGTACCCGGGGAGCAGAAGTTTTTTTCACCACTGAATTGGAACCGGATGAACCGTTTTTATCGGGAGGCAAAAATTGTACACATTATATCATATCCGCAATCACATTCTCCCGCTTTTCTTCCCGGTTACCGGTTCATCCAAAACCGTATTATTTACCTGCCATTTTATCGACAAAATACAAAGGCTCTTCCAAAAGTTTTTTATGAGCTTTGTCCCAAAGAGGCCTGGATTTTAAGAGCCAGACCTCAGCATCCAGGATATGTCCGGCCGAATAATCATCCTCATCCAGAACATTCAGAACCCGGTCGTATCGTTGCTCATAGCCCTTGAAGTTATGAGTGATATATTCTTTCTGATAAGATTCGTCGTCCACGGTGATAATGGAATAATTCAGCTTTTCACCCAACAAATATTCGGGTTCCGATAATTCTTCAATGCCATGCATCGAAGTGTTGGGCTTAAGTCCGCAACCCAGGAACAGAATTTTACCTTCATTTTCCATCAGTTTCCTGAAGGGGGATGAAGGTCCGCATGGCGTATGGTCAAGATGGTGATCCTTCAGAAAGAAAGCGGCCCGTTTCCCGGCAGCACAAACTGAATGTGTGGGATGTATACTTCGACTTGTTCCCGGCCGGTTGCGGAAATATTCCGTCAGGGCGCCGACGCAGGAAGGCGTCTCCAGGACTTCAAATATCGGAAATTCACTGGTTACATTTTCGTACGACAGCGCAGGCATCAGGAGCGTTCCTGTGGGGCCAAGTACCTGAAGAAATGTATCGATCAGAATTTGCGCCCGGTTTTCAAAGTGACCTACGGCATTTAATGAAGCATGCACCAGGAGAGAATCTCCTTCTGATACCCCCAGTTTTACCAGGCTTGTGGCAATGCTGGTTTTGTAATCTGTCATGATGCGAATCTATGAAGCCCGGTGTTAATCCACCAGCGGTTTATCGTAGGTTTTATGTCCAAGCTTTTTGCATCCGAACACAAAGTTCACACCAACTTTCAGATCGAAATAACGGGCATCAACCGGCCAGAAATATACCGATGGAGCTGTATCGCTGATCAGGTAAATATTTAGCGGTCCTCCCTTCAGTGCAAGACCGAAGCCGAGATTTTTGTAGGTACCGTCGATAATCGAATAGCTGAAGGTGGCACTGAGGGGCCGGATCGGGTACAGGTTGGCGGAGAAAGTGAACTGCTGGTTTACATCACCATGGTAAATCATGGTCCTGGAGAGGACGCCGAAACTTATTTTCGGGTGAACATAAAATGCGGCACCGGCATAAATTTTGGTTGGCAGCCAGGTGCTGTAAGCTTTTTCTGTAGCTGAAAAATTATTGAATGTTACATCGAGTGAATCGAGGAAGGTCTGCATATAATCTTCGTCCGACAAGCCTGTCGGGATGCCAAGAAACTCGTAATCGGAATGGCTTTCCAGGTTATGAACGCCGTCCTTCCATTTAATCATGCCGAAATCGACAAGGCTGGCGGAAAGCTGCAGCCAGTCCAGCGGTCTGAAATCAGCACCGATATCCATCGCCAATCCGAAATTCTTAGGATTGAGAATATAATGGGGAATATTTTGATCTGCATTATCCCGGATATCTGTTTTTTCAAAGTCGATCATCCCTTTGTCATCATATACCACATTGACGAAGGGCATGGTTGCATCAAGCCTGATATTGGAATGCACAGGCCAGGCATCTTCCCCTGAAGTGAAGACTATGTCGGATTTTTGCGTCCTCAGGTTGGACTGTCCGAACAGCAATTTGCCCCGCCATCCCACCGTCAGCCGGTCGCCGATTTTCTGACTGATGCCCAGGGCGAATTCACTATACAAACTCATATCGACGCCCAGTCCATTAAAATCAAAGGTCATAGCCGAATCAGGCCCGTAAACAGGCAACCTTATCAGATCCTTGGGGTAATAAGCATTTACCGTTGCTCTTTCTGAGATATCCAGGGTAATATAGGTTTCCGTTTTGGTACGGAAGCCAAAAGACAGGATAGGCACGGACACATCGGCATTAATAGAATTACGGTCTTTTAACAGGTTCAGGAAGGTGTTCAAATCCCCGGCATGTTTAAAAAAGAAGATAAGGGAATCGCTCTCCGGGTCATATTTTAATACATCACCAAGGCCAAATGAAGAGTTCTCGACATGAAGGTTCAGCCCGGAGATACCCGGTATGCCGAAAAAAACATTACAGTTGGGCTGAAATGCCGGATTTATCTGGTAAGCCTGCGGCACTCCTTTCATGAAATACAGGGAGTTGATCTGTGCCGTCAGGGGCAGGGATAAAAACAAGCTGGTACTTATGAGAATGGTGTATGTCAGTAATTTTCGCATAACGGTCAGTTTTCCTTTTACTTGTTATTGAGAGTACTCGAATTCAACGTCAGATCTGCCTTCAATTTCAGCTTAAAGCCAACAGTGTAATAGGAGTAGAATTTGACATATTTTCCCGAAAGGGCATCCTTAGTGTTTATATTAGCCCGCATCATCACATATTTACTCGGCTTAATTGCATTAATCCTTTCGGCGGTGAATTCGATAGCCTTAGAATTGGCAACCGGTTCGGAGACTTTATCTTCACTGTTGAGGAGAGCTCCGGCAAGAAGCAGGTCATCATCATGAAACAGTGAATCGATCACCTGGTAAGCGGAATCGGCAAAATACATCTGCATGTTCACGCGCATCGGGATTCCATTGGTAGCATCCAGGGTTAACCTCAGGTAACGGATGATATCGACGTCGCTTCCGAACTGATCTTCGAAATCAAAATCCAGCGTATCTTCAAGGCTAAAGCCCTGGGCATTTATCCAGATAGGAAGCACAACTTCAAAGCCGACCTTTAGATCACTGGAATCCGTCACAAAATTCTGGTTCCCCGAATATCCTCCCGGATTTGTAATGGCGTGTACCGAGTAGGTAAATTTGTTTGGCTGCGTTGCCATGGCATCAACAATATTGCAGTTGTCCTTGTTGATCTCAATATGGGTATTGACGGTATCTCCCACCTGCGACAGATCAGGAGCATCAATGGTAAACGGATTGACCCCATTGAAAACGATGGGAGTCGATACATCATTGGTTTTGGAGTAAGCCGATACATTCGACAGTTCAATCTGCATCGGGACACCGTAGGAGTTGTCCACATCAAGGTTAAACCTCGGGTCAGCAAACATGAGGCTTCCCCCCCCGAGCGAATCGCCGAACAGATCGATCTGTACCTCACCGCTATTCACCAGTATATCATAATCACCGAGATATCCGTACACACTTTTAAAAGAAATATTACTCAGTGTCATATTGATATCACAGCTTTCGGAGGCCAGGACCGGATTGCCTGAGTTGATCAGCTGGAGATCAAATTTGAGCGGCAGGAAGGTAGTGTCCGGATTGTTGTTGTCAAGGTATATTTGCGAACCATCGATAGGAATATGGGAAGTGTAACTGAAGTTGCCGGATGCATCGCTGATCTGAACCACCTCCCTGAAGGGCTCGCCGTCGATCAGAATATTGTCGGAATGGATTGTCAGGATACCGGTTTGTTTGAAAGTCGATGTCACATCTATATTCAGGGTGGCTGTTTTGATGTTGATGCTGTCAATCCGCTCGTTATGGGTGAACACAAACTCGCCGTTCTTCTCCTTGGAAAATTTAACAGTATCACCCATGGCACTGATCAGCCATTCGGGGATATTGATATCCGAGCTTATATAGATCTCTGCAAAATCCTGGTCGGGGATATCCACAATGTCAGAAGCCGGGTAAGACATTAAATCCTCATAATACGTCAGGTACAAGAGACTGTCATCGAATTGTTTGACGTAAGAACCGCTATCAATTTTATTCAGAAGATCTTCAATGGTCAGAGTACCATAAGCCAGCGGGGTAGCAATGCCGGGCGTCAATTCAAAATCATTGGAAATCTTGTTGAAGTCATAATTATCGGGAAAACACGAGTAGAGAAATAATAGGGCAGTGAAGATGCCCGCCGTAATATAGTTACGAGTTGAATGTTTAACCATGCCCTTAAATAATTTTTTCTTATTTTACGGAATAGTTGTATAAAAAGTTATCATTATTCCCTACAATCAGGTTAAAACGGTCTTTAAGACCGGGAAAGCTGCTTATGCTGAAGGGCGAAACGCCGAGGAGAGGAAAGCCCTCGTAAAGAGAACCGTCATTATTGATAAGGTAAATGCGTCCCGACCGCGCTGTGACCACACCGATCTTCCTGTCCCTGGCCGAAAATTCATATACGATCGGCGGCCATGTAACCGGTTCAGGATATTCCTCCTTAAACAGGATCTTTCCCTGTTCATTATAAACCAGAAGCTTATTACCGTCAGCGAAAATAAACTCAGGCTTCCCGTCGCCGTTCAGATCTTCGGGAACAAAGTAGTGTTGACTGCTCAGCCCGGGATTGAAAAGCCGGGTTACCTTACCGTCATAATAGAAATACCATACGGTACCCGAAGTGTCTGTGGCAATGATCCTGGATCTCTGTCCTCCTGCAGCCGGGACAGGAAAGACAGGATTACGGACTGAATGAAGAATGTCTTTCGACGGACTGACCCGTATGGCTCCCTTCCTGTCAAGGATATAAAGTCTGACGGCGTCACAGGCAATGATGTAGTCTTTATCACCTATCCTGACATGTTTTACCGGCTGAGTGACGGGATAATCGGAACCAGGGAAGTCCCATCCGGGGATCACTTTCCCCTCCCTGTCAAACATATAAATCTTTTTATCTTCGGTTGGAATGCATATCCTGAGAGTCCCATCGTTATCGTAGTCAAAAAGGGACAGCCCGGCTGAGGCAGGCTCCCTCATCCCGACAGGAAACCGTTCAACTGCGTTGCCATTGCGGTCCAGAAGATAAATATGACTCTTCGTATTGAACAGGTACTGAAGCTTCCCGTTCCGGTAATAATCGACCTGGAATATTTCACTGATAATCTCACCATCCGTTTTTACCTTCCACAGGATAGTCCCTGAATTACTGATCAGGTAAAGGTTATGTCTGAGATCCTGAACCATGATCTCCTTCTGATTATTGAGGTGATTGATCACCACAGCCGGTTTGAAGAGCGCTACAGTATCCAGTTTGCTTTGCCATACTGTATTGACGGGTTCCCTTACCTGGCTGCTGTAATGACAGAAAAGCCTGAAATAGTTCAGTTCATCGGTACTCGTACTCTGAAATGCCACAGCATCGATCTTCCGCCAGATATTCTTATGACTGTCCATCACCTTAGCGGCTCCGGGCACCATCGTCTCTGAAATAATATCGATACATTGTGAAGGGTTGAAATAAACGAACAGGTTCGATCTGCTGGAGATATTATCCTTCATGGACGAAAATTTCTCATCATTTTCGAGGGTTTTTCCCAGGATGTCGGAGTATAGAAAGGACTTCAGTGCGGCCGGCGAGCTACCGAAAATAATATAGTTGCCAGAGTAGGTAAAATATTCATAATCCCCGCCCTGGTAAAAGTCTCCAAACAGCAACCCGGTCAACTCCTGAACAGGCGAGCGGTGCACCGTAACCTGGTGCTGACTGTCAATGTTAAGTACCCCCGAATATCCGGCCACATCTGTTCCCTTCTCCCCGGCGTCAATTCCGGTCCACTTTTCCATCACACTTTCGGCCATACCCTTCCCCTTTACCCTGAGGAGAAAATATCTATCAAAGTTCCCCGGACGGGCTTTCAGAACCACGCTTCCGGCTTCACCATCCATGATGGGTATAAATTCAGAGACAAAATCCGACGAGAACTTTTTTTGGAGATCATCCAGTTTTTCAGCCCTCTGCGAATTGGAGGCATACTTTCCCACATGGTCGAGCATCAGCCTGGCATCCGTGAATCCTATGACACTGAAAAATACCGCATTGGAAGGAATAACCTCAGCAAAACTGAAGGATACGGGTTTTTGTCCCTGTAATACCCGGATGGTCCGCATTGAGGAATCGCCGGCAGTTGTAAAACCATTAAGGGTAAAATAGTCAGGCTTAATATCCAGGTCGAGTGCCGACCAGCTGGCAAATTTTGAAAGTTGTTCCGCCGCGCTATCCTTGAAAATGGTCTTAACGAATGCCCCCAGCTCCTGGTAATTGATGAACAAATTGGCAACGACATCACTTCCCGCCGTTCCTTTCAGGCGGAGAAATTCAGCATTCTGATCAAGTCCTTTTGTCGAATTTAACTGCTCTGCCGATGATTCAATCAGATCCTTCGACGGACTCATGACAAACAGTCCCTTGCTTTCAAAGAAAAAAAAGCCGGGTAACAATCCGTCCTTTTTGAACCTTACATTATAAACTGTAACACTTTCGTGTCTTTCTTTATCAATTTCAGTATCGGAAGGGATCAGCTTGAGAATTTGTTCCGTACCATTATGGTGCGGTACACTCATGATGAAGAGCGTACGAAATCCGCCGCCGGTATGGTTTAATGACAAAATCATACTGCCTCCCGTGAGATTCCCGAATTCGGGATATTTCCTGCCCAGACTGTCGATCATCCTGAGGTCCCTGTCGAGCAGGTCCAATGCTTTGTATGACTTGAATTCAGTCCATATATTGTTGTGTGTTCTGACGGATGAGGAGAGCTGACGGAAATCATGGGTTTCAAGAAACATGACGACACCTGGAGGAACTGCCTTCTCCGGACTGAGTATTTTTAATGAACCAGCCCGTAACCAGATCAATCCGTAAACAATGCCTGCAAGGATAAGAGCCAGGAGGAAAAAGGAAACAATCCGCCGTATCAGTGTCATTTTTGAAATCCCTTTTTAACAAACCACAATCTTTACTTCACCATCCGGAAATCCGCCGGAAACACAAATGAATCGCCTTTTCAACAATTTTTGCTGGTTACGACCATAACACAAATATCTGCAATTTCATCATCAATGGCATCATTATTTTTCAACAGGCAGTGCCCTCATTTCATTTTTTTCACCGTTTTCAGGAGGGAAGAAGGTCTAACGATTTATTTTTAAACAAAGCAGTAATGTTCTTCAGGATACGATACCCTGTGAGAAGAAGACCGGAAGGCAGTTCCCGGCCTTTCGTACTGTAAAGGATAAATCACCGTTACGGCCGGGATGGCAGAAAACGTTAACCGGCTGTCCTGACAGCTTCGCAATGACCCTGTTCAAAAATCGTCCGCATGCTACTGATCCGATTCATTTAAATTTTCCCGGTTATTCTTATCTTAGTGACAAATTCAAGATGCCAAATGCTATACAAGAGGTTCCTGAGTCTCGCCATTCTGACAGTATTGTCACTGCATCTGTCCTTTGCATCAGGACAACATGGCGATCTGATACTAAAAAAACCTGAACGGTCGGGGACTGTAAATATCTCAGGGGAAAACCAGCAACAAAAAACCGGGACCCTACTCAAAAAACCTGTGAGGGTAAAAGTAGTGGATGATTCGGGGAATCCTGTTCAGGGAGTGCAAGTGACTTTCGGGACGCTTTCTTCACCCGGAAATACGACGGGATTTACCGTTTCACCGGAGGTGACCTCCACCGACAGCCTGGGCATCGCCTCAACAAAAGTAAAACTGGGCAGTGCCGCCGGAGAGTATACGGTCATCATCAGGCTGCAAAACAGTCCGTCATCACAATTCCTTGTATACCGGTTTACCGCTCAGAAAAGCAATTGGGTCTTTATGCTTCTGATCGGCCTTCTTGGCGGACTCGGATTGTTTCTCTTCGGGATGAACCTGATGAGTGAAGGCATGCAAAAATCGGCCGGAGCACAAATGAGAACGATCCTGGGGAACCTGACGCGCAACCGCTTTCTTGCCCTGCTGGTCGGCACTTTCGTAACGATGATCATCCAGAGCAGCAGCGCCACCACCGTGATGATGGTAGGCTTTGTCAATTCCGGCCTGATGGCCTTCAGCCGGACGCTGGGAGTGATCCTTGGCGCTGCCATCGGGACAACCATCACCGCACAGCTTATCGCCTTTAAACTGACCGATTATTCCCTGCTGATCGTAGCCGTCGGATTTACCCTTTATGCCCTTTTCAGAAATGAAAAAACCAGACATGTCGGTGAAGCGATTTTGGGATTCGGCATCCTGTTTTTCGGTATGTATATCATGTCGGATGCCATGGTACCCCTGCGTACCTATACGCCATTCATTGACTTCATCCTTAAACTGGAGAATCCACTCATCGGCATTCTTATCGGAACGATCTTTACTGCACTTATCCAAAGCAGCAGCGCCTTCATCGGTATTATGATCGTCCTGGCCTCCCAGGGGCTCATCACTCTCCAGGCCGGCATTCCCCTCCTGCTCGGAGCAAACATCGGGACCAGTATCACCGCCATCCTGGCTGCCCTGAAAACCAATCGCGCCGCAAAACGCGTTGCCCTGGCCCATACCCTGTTCAAAGTTTTCGGAGTGCTCATCATCGTCTGGTGGATCCCGGAATTTGCCAGGCTGGTCGAATATATTTCTCCCTCAAAGCCAGGTCCGGACAACCTGAACGTCCTTTCAGCAGAACTGCCGCGACAGATCGCCAATGCGCACACCCTTTTCAATGTCTTAGTCACCCTCATCCTCCTGCCTTTCCTTAACAGTATCGCCCGGTTTATCACGTACATCCTGCCCGATAAGGTCACTGCACAACCCGCGGAGATCAGTACCAAATATATCGGCGATCCCTTCGGCATTCCGTCGTCACTGGCTCTCAGCCTGGCTAAAGAAGAAACCATCCATACCGCCCATATCACCCTCGATATGGTCAACAATTTTATCAGCCCGTTTATCGCCAATGAAAAACCCGATTTTGAATGGATGAAAAAAAAGGAGGAGGAAGTGGATTTCCTGCGAGACAAAATCAATGCCTATCTCATACAAGTCATCTCGGGAAATATTGAAAAGAACAGGACCAATGAAGCCTTCGAAATCCTCTATACCGTCAAGGAACTAGAGCAGATAGCCGACCTGATCAACGACACTTACCAGGACCGGACACTCGAATGGGCTCAAAACGGTCAGGAATTTTCCGATGACGGGAAAAAGGAACTGACCGACTACCACCTGCAGGTGATCAAACAAATTTCCAGGGCTATCGAAGTGTTCCGTGAATTCAACCTTGAGAAAGCCCTGCATATGAAGGAAAAACATCACCGGTACCGGTTATACGCCATGGAACTTGAAAAGAGCCATTACCTGCGCCTGATGAATGCCGTTGATAAATCGGTAAAGACAAGTAAAATTCACCTCGAATTGATGTCCGTTCTGACAACGGTCTATTCCCATGCCACCAATATCGGGAGGATCATCCTGCAATGGTCCGATAATTATGAACCTAATGATGATGAATCATGGAGCGCATAGATCCTAAAATGGACGAGAGCTGGAAGAACATCCTGATGGAAGAGTTTAACCAGCCTTATTTTTCAGATCTCAGGGATTTCCTGGTCGAAGAAAAGAAAAATAATGTAGTTTTTCCGCCGGGACCGCAGATTTTCAATGCTTTCAATAAAACTCCCTGGGATTATGTCCGTGTCGTTATCATCGGCCAGGACCCGTATCACGGGAAAGGGCAGGCACACGGACTTTGCTTCTCGGTGCCCGAAGGCATTAAGCCTCCTCCTTCACTTGTCAACATTTTCAAGGAGATACGTGATGACCTGGGAGTGGACATCCCGGGCCACGGAAATCTCGAATACTGGGCCATGCAGGGGGTGTTCCTTCTCAATGCCACACTTACGGTGAGAGCGAACCAGGCCGGATCGCACCAGGGAAAAGGGTGGGAGACCTTCACCGACGCCGTCATCAAAAAGCTCTCCGGAGAAAAAGAGAATCTCGTGTTCCTGTTGTGGGGCAGGTTTGCCCAGGACAAACGCTCGCTCATCGACCCTGCCCGTCACCTGATCCTGGAAGCCGCCCATCCGTCACCCTTCTCGGCCAGGAACGGATTCTTCGGTTGCAAACATTTCTCAAAAACAAACCAATTCCTTGAAGACCATAACTTCAAAGCCATAGACTGGAGAATCCCCGACGTGATGTAAATTCAATTTAGAACTTATTTATTCTGGTCAGCCAAAACATTCCGGCTCAGATTGACTTATCTTATTACCATTCATCCAAAAATTTAAAGAGGAAGGTTTATGAAAGGTAAGATCATCACGATGCTTGTTTTATGTTCCGCCATTCTTGCATCCTGTCAGCAGAAGTCCGAAAAGGCACCACCGGCACCTG
Organism: uncultured Bacteroidales bacterium; assembly: GCA_963764345.1. Classification (GTDB taxonomy): domain Bacteria; phylum Bacteroidota; class Bacteroidia; order Bacteroidales; genus DASQZK01. The sequence continues at coordinate 304,082 of CAVXSF010000013.1, forward strand.
AAGGCATGGTATTGATCCAGGGCGGAATGGCCAACATCGGTTCGGATAACGGTCCGCTGAATGAGCGCCCCGCATTCAGGTACAGGATACACTCCTTTTATATGGATATCCATCCGGTGACGGTGGCTGAATTCAGAAAGTTTGTCGAAGCTACCGGATATAAGACGTATGCTGAGAATTTCGGCAACTCCGAAGTTTACAACTTCGATCAGAACCGCTGGGAACTGGTTGACGGGGCAAACTGGCGCTATCCTCTTGGTCCGGGACATCCCGCCGCAAAAGACGATCACCCTGTAACCCACGTAAGCTGGTACGATGCCAACGCTTATGCAAAATGGGCCGGGGAAAGACTGCCTACGGAATTTGAATGGGAGTATGCCGATCGCCGGGGAAACCCAGTAAATCAGCGATATACATGGGGTAATTACCTGGCCGATAAGGACGGCTATCATGCCAATGTCTGGGAAGGAAAATTTCCCGGAAAAAATCTTGGCCTCGATGGTTTTCTCCTTACCTCACCGGTTGGTTATTTCGGAAAGAATAAGTCGGGACTGACCGATATGGGTGGGAATGTATGGGAATGGTGTGAAGATACCTATGCGGGCTATCAGAACTCCCCGGCTAATATCCCTGTCAGCGAAGAAAATAAAGTCCTCCGCGGAGGTTCGTTCATGTGCGATTCTACTTTCTGCCACGGCTATCTCGTAACACACCGGAATTTCACCACGGCAGAATCCAGCTTCTTTCATACAGGATTCAGATGTGTGAAGGATATTGACCTGGTGGCGAAGGAAAATAAGCAAAGGACAGAGGTAAACCGGGATGGTAGTAAGGATAATGGCAAAACCGCAGGGTTAACGATTCATCAAACGCCGTGCTCCACGATAATTGTCTACCAATAACTTCGGATTCGGTTTTGCCCGTTATGCGGCATACATCGTTCTGCCGTGACAAATTACATCCCGGGAATATTCATTGTATTTTGGGGAATCACAGTTTTTTCAGGGAGTTAGGGAGTTAGGGATTGAGGGATTGAGGGATTGAGGGATTGAGGGAGAATATCGAATGATTCGGTGACGGGAGATCTGAATATTGAATGAAAGATGTTAATTCGGGGACACCTCTTTCTAACTTTCTAACTCCCTAACTTTCTAACTTTCTAACTTTCTAACTCCCTAACTTTCTAACTCCCTAATCTCTAACTCCCTACGATCACTCCTGTGGTAAATAACAGGAAACAGAGCCCGGAGCACTCTTCCTAATCCCTAATTTCCCTAACTCCCTAGCTTTCTAACTCCCTAATCTCTAACCCCCTACGATCACTCCTGTGGTAAATAACAGGAAACAGAGCCCGGAGCACTCTTCCTAATCCCTAATCCCTAACTCCCTAACTTTCTAACTCCCTAATCTCTAACCCCCTACGATCACTCCTGTGGTAAAAAACAGGAAACAGAGCCCGGAGCACTCTTCCTAATCCCTAATCCCTAACTCCCTAACTTTCTAACTCCCTAATCTCTAACTCCCTACGATCACTCCTGTGGTAAAAAACAGGAAACAGAGCCCGGAGCACTCTTCCTAATCCCTAATCCCTAATCCCTAACTCCCTAACTCCCTAATCTCTAACCCCCTACGATCACTCCTGTGGTAAATAACAGGAAACAGAGCCCGGAGCACTCTTCCTAATCCCTAATCCCTAACTCCATAACTTTCTATCTCCCTAATCTCTAACCCCCTACGATCACTCCTGTGGTAAATAACAGGAAACAGAGCCCGGAGCACTCTTCCTAATCCCTAATCCCTAACTCCCTAACTTTCTAACTCCCTAATCTCTAACCCCCTACGATCACTCCTGTGGTAAAAAACAGGAAACAGAGCCCGGAGCACTCTTCCTAATCCCTAATCCCTAACTCCCTAACTTTCTAACTCCCTAATCTCTAACCCCCTACGATCACTCCTGTGGTAAATAACAGGAAACAGAGCCCGGAGCACTCTTCCTAATCCCTAATCCCTAACTCCCTAATCTCTAACTCCCTACGCTCACCCCTTAGTCCCCTTAAGGGGAAACCCGTCACACCGTGGATGATATAGCTATGGATGGTAACAGGATCTGCCTTGCTTCATTTAAGTGAGGACAGCGTAATGGATGAAAATGCGTATTTGCCGGGAGAACACAATAAGGGGCTTCGTTGTACTTAAGAAGTCTTAGATTGAAGAGGGCATCCCACCCCCGCCTTCCAACCGTCCGCCCTTAATGACTTTCACCCCCCAAATCTCAGCGTCCCGTTTTTACCTTTTTGACGAAAAGTTATCAACTACTACAAAAGCATGAGTCGCATTTTGACGAATAACCGGATTAAAGGTGAAAATTCTTTGCTGACTGCAAAAATATTTCAGTGAAAAAACAGGTCTCCACATCCGGTCAGCTTCATCATAAAAAGGTACCGGCACCGGTAACCGGTATAGTCCGGCTTGCTCTTCAGCCTGAAACCGGCAATGGGATCCTGCACGGCTCCGGAAACTGTTCGAAGGCAATGGCCGCCTCCGGACAAAAAAAGCCGGCTCTTGTCTCCTGTTCCCGCAACCGGCCCTCCTACGCGAAAATCTCATGTTATACTGAAAATTCAATGCCTCCGTCAGGTCAATGCTCATCGATCCACCTCCCCGCCAACAGACAGAACCACTTCCTTCACCGGTACCTTTCATCCAGATGATGATCATTCGCATGACTTGAGGGGAAGGGGTTTGCGGGGGCATGGCGGATACCGCAAACACCGGACTACCTGAGCTTTAAACCGACAGTTCCACGTGAAAGCCCTCATCCCGTAAGAGTCTGGCAATGATTCCCAGCTCCTCCGGGGGAATTTTCATCAGGTCCCCGGTGGGTGTGTCCCTTTCGAAGGTGTAGACCATAATACTATCTGGTCTGATCTTATGATAGGCACGGATGAGTGCCTCCAGTTCATCATCTGCAGTATTGTCGAGGTCGGAAAAACTGTTTTTTCCCCTGATGAAAAGCGTCTGAATGGTCTTTGGTCCGTAATACCCGATGAGATTGCGGATCACCTTGTCAAGGGTTATACCGGGCGAAGGTTTGTTCATCCGGTAAAATGTTCTTTCAATCGCAGTGTCCAGCTTGAGAATATTTACATCGAGAAGGCTCATGGCCTGACGTACCTTTTTAGTATTAAGCAGTACGGCATTGGTCAGCAGTGTGATCTTGCAGTCGGGGAAATATTCATCCCTGATCCGTACCGTATCTTCGACAATACCTGCAAAATCAGGATGCATGGTAGGCTCTCCATTACCGGCAAAAGTAATGACATCGGGAGTTTTCCCCTCCGCCTTCATTGCCGACAATGTCTCGCTGAGAGCAAAGGCCACCTCATTTCTTTTGGGAATATCGCTTTTTTCTACTGGTATGAGATGACTCCAGCCGCATTCACAGTATACACAATCGTAATTGCAATACTTTTTCGAAAGGGGAAGAAGATTTATACCCAGCGAGACGCCCAGCCTTCTTGAATGGACCGGTCCAAAAACAATCTTATCAAAAAGAAATGTTGCCATAACATTAGGGCTGAAATATTATACATTCCGGGGCAAAACAGGTAAAGATACAACAGGGCTTTGCTCCTGAGCTTTTTTTTTTAGATCTTAACTTGAATACGTTTGCTAAAGCTGAAATATTGTATCCACAAACATCTTGTCATGTTCACGGTCTGAGGATACATCCCTCGCGTTTTCCCGTTCTTAAAATCCTGCCTTTTTTAACTCATTAATCACTTCGCGATCCGTGCCGATGATATGAGAGTAAAACCAATCTGTCAGAAATGCCATCAGATTTTTGCAAACCCCTTCCTCACCCTGGGTGTACTCATCCTTAAACCTGACAATTCCTGCCACAAATTCCTGGTGCGACTTTTTATGCTCCTCCAGGTTTTTCATCTTCAGGTCTTTATAATAGATCTCCTCCTGCAGCCTGAAATGTTCCACAAAGTGCACCAGTGAAAAAAAGATCTCAGCCACCTGGTCTTTGCAGATACTTAACTTATCGACGGCTTCCAGCCGTTTTATTATATTGAAAAAATACCGGTGCTGCTCGTCAATGAAATCGACCCCGGTATTGTAATGGTCATCCCAGGAAGATGGTAGTGTACGTGCCGGCATAATTCTGTTTTTCTGAATCCTTTATAAAATACTGAAATCAAAATAGACTTACTGTATCAATGTCTGCCATGGATAAAATCCATATTCCGGGTAAAAATAGAGAGTTATTCGTCCAGAGTCCATGATTTATATCATATTAACCTCTTCACCACCGAATCACGTGTAAGTTTCATATTCAGCATATCAGCTTTCCGTATTAAGTTGATTCCAGGTATCTTCCCCTTATCAAAACTGCCCAGGTAAGATTCCATGCCAAGAGCTTCAGCCCCATTGATACAGCCGAATCTGAGCAGTTCCGGCAGAGTGAGATCAGGGAAACCGGACTGCAACAACTTCAGTTCCTCCAGAACAGACAACCTGTCATTGGAAGCCAGGCTGTCTGTCCCAATACAAATCTTTCCGGCGAAGTGCTTTATCAGAAATCCGTTCGGGCCGGTTCCGGAAATATACGCGTTTGAAGCCGGGCACAAAGCCCACCAGGTTTTTAAAGGATCAAGACCTGAATTCCGGATATCATCCGGTGAGGTGAAAACATTATGAATAAGGAGCAGGCGTGAATCGTTTCCTGCCATCCGGAGAAGCCATGGGAGTGAATTTGTATGCCTTGGCTTTACATCGTGCATGTTCTGGCCGGCCTGTTGATACAACCTGAAAAGACTACCTGATGCTTTTGAGATAAAAGTGTTCTCCTCTTCCGATTCCTGGTTGTGAACGGAAAGCGGAATCTCCTCTTCACGAGGGTGTCCGGCGATCATCCGGAACAGGTCCTCCGAAACGGCGTAGGCGGAATGAGGCGTCAGTGAAACACTGAGACCATAATGTTCCTCCGCAGTTTTAACCAATTCGGTGCCCTGCCTGAAGATGTCTGCCGCATTCTCATTACTTAGTCCGAAAAGCTCGATAAATGTATGATACCTTATCCGGCTGCCTGCTTTCACTTCAAAACTGTCACCTTTGTTGGAGATGTCGCCTACGGCCACAATGCCCTCCCTTAGCATAGCTTCGTCAGCCTTTTTTATGGCCTCGTGAATTTCGTCTTTTCCACTGTTTCTGCTCCCGACAACCGAGGAAATGAAAAAGTCCAGACCCCGTCCCCTTTCAATCCTGCCCTTTAAATGTGAGAGTTCAAGATGACAATGGGTATTGATAAATCCGGGTGCGATGATGCCATTGTAGAATTCAACTCCTGCCTCTTCCCTCGCGGGATCTTCCGGCTCCCTCAGCTCCAGTATCCGGCCTTCATGATCCGCTGTGAGGATGGCATTACGGAGCATCCGGTTTTTGCCATCGAAAATAAAATTAGCCGACAGTTTTCTGACTGGCATCGGAAATAGTTAGGATTCATTCTTTTTCTTCTCTTCCTCTTCTTTGGTAAAAGAAGGCTTTTTGTCCTTCAGCTGGTCCAGTTTGAGATTCAGCTTCAGGATCACATCATCATAAATTTTCAGGTATTTTTCGGGCTTCCGTGAGTACGATACAAAGGTGCTGTCGAACTGGGCCTGGGTAACATCGTATTTTCTGAAGATCTCCTCATGAGTGTTCACGGAATCTCTGGCATCAAATTTCCTGTAAAACTCAGGACCATTAGTGATAGCATCCATCATGTGGATCTCCACGAGGATATCCACAAACTTATCCTTTGGAATCAAATCCCGATGGCTGCTCCTTCCCTGACCTTTCCCGCAGGAAATCAGGAATAACGGGATCAGAAGTATTATGACCCATCCTTTTTTCATCCTGTAAAGTTACAAAATAAAATACTGCCCTGAATATGCCGTGTGATTTCTGTCATGACCGTTCCTGGTGAAAAGCCTCCGTGGGTGTTAACGGGTCATGAATACCATGCTGAGGGTCACCGCCCCGGAAAAGAATCTATATCAGCCTGAATACTGTTATGTCATGATGATCACTTCAAGGTCATCCTGGCAAAACATCAGACAACTTTAATTCCTCCTGCCGGTCGCAATCACTTAATGTCGATAAAACGGTAACCGAACATGATTTCGTGTGTTCCGGAATTATATTTCCTGATGCCGGAGAGACCGATATCGTAGGAATACCCGAATAAAATCTTGTCATTGTATTCGTATCCTATCAGTACGGAAAGCGCATCTCTAAACCGGTAGGACAGTCCGCCCCAGACCATCTCCTGGTAAACGAGTACGGAAGAAATATCAAACTGGTACATTTTGGGTGCGGTACCTGCCACGAGGGCCGCCGAACGTATTTTGAAGTCCCGGTCGATTTCATAATTGTACCCGCCGGTAAGGTAAAAATGGCTTTTCAGTTTATTAAGACCGTTCTTTTCATCATAGATCTTCAGTTTGTTATTGAAGAGCTGACCGACGGAAAAACCGGCATACCAGTCCTCACTGTAGGCATAGACCCCCACGCTTGCATCCGGCACATAGGTACTGTACATTATGGGTTGGATGGCCTGATCATCCTGATCTTTAATCAGCATCTGGGTACCGTCAATCTTGTACTGCATCATTCCTAAAGAGAGACCCCCGGATATACGAATATCCCGGTTCAACTCGACATTGTAGGCATAAGCGCCCGAGACCCCTGTCCGGCTTGTTGGTCCGGTGACATCATTGTAAATAGTTGCGCCGAAACCCATCGGTTGTTTTTTGTTCGGACCGTTGATGCTGAGGGTGTTGGTCATGGGAGGATCTGTAATGCCCACCCACTGAAACCGGTGATTTGAGGTTACCTGGTAGTGATTGCTTGTACCTGCCACGGCCGGATTGAAAAGGAAACCGTTGAACATATACTGGGTAAAATGAGGCAGTTGCTGCGCATAAACACCCGTCATTGTCAGCAGTAAAAGTAACGATATATATACCCTGCGTTTCATATTACCTGATAATAGTTAATGGTCCGGTAATGGCCTTTGCGCCTTTAAACGGCACGACCACATAATAATAGGTACCTATAGGGGCTGGTTTACCCTTGTAGGTCCCGTCCCATCTCTTATCGTCGCTGTAACCTTTTGAGCTGAAGAGTTTTTCTCCCCATCGGTTGTATACCTCAACGATAATGTCGGGATATTCAAATGCGTTGTCGATGTCCCAGTAATCATTTGCCCCGTCACCGTTTGGCGAGAATGCTGTATAGATAATAAGATTATCGGGTTTGATTACGGAAACGGTATCTTTTTCAATACATCCGTCTTCGGTGACGGCAACCACAATATAGCTTGTCGTAACGGCTGGAGCAGCTATGACCGTGGCACTCGTCGAGTCGTTCAGGCTGCCTGCCGGGGTCCAGCTATAGCTGATAAACGGTCCGCCGGCAGCAGTCAGGCTTACCTGGCTCCCGGTAAGAATGGTATCGTTACCGGCAGATAGTCCGGCGGAGGGATAGACCGATATTGTGATGGTATCTATGTCGGAACAGTCGTTCATGCCGACAGTGGTAAGGATATAGCTCACCGTTGAATCGATGGTCACCACCGGGTTGGGAAGATTGGGATTGCTCAGGCCGCCGGCCGGATGCCATGTTACATCTGTAGCCCCCTGTCCGTTCAGGGTGAGTACCGTTCCCGGACAAACCGTAGTATCGGCGCCGGCGTTGGCAGTAACGGTGGTTATAGCCGGAATATCTATGGTGTCGGTGACTGAACAGCCGTTTTCATCTGTGGCCGTGAGGATATATGAGCCGGCAGCAATATTATTCAGGTCTTTGCTGGTGGCGCCGTTAGACCAGTCATAGGTAACCGTCCCGGTAGCACCATTCACCGTAACCACAACTGCTCCGTCGTTGCTGATGGCACTGCATTTTGCCGGGGTGATATTGGTGAAAATCCCGAGAACAAGTGGTTCCGATATAGTAACGGTATCACTAAAGTAACGTCCGTCCCCGTCTCTTGCAAAGACAATGTATTCGCCCGGAAGAAGGCCGGTATACGAGCCGTCGGCTTGCCATGTCAGGCTGTCATCAATAGAGTACTCGGCCTGTCCTGTGGCATCGGTGGCATTCAGAAGGATGCTTCCGTCGCCGGCGCCGTTGCAGCTTATATTGCCAACTATCACGGTCACCGTCAGGGGCGGGACAGCACTCACCGTAACCGTCCGCTCAAAAGTACAATCGTTGTCATCTTTCACAACCACATCAAAATCGCCGGCATCAAGACCGGTAAAAACAGTTTCACTTACAAAAGGTCCGGCCGTGCCGTTTATGGAGAACGTAAGGGTACCTGTCCCGCCACCGGCATTGCTGATGGTTATGCTTCCTTTGTTCGCCTCATCCAGTGCAGGCGTTGTCGTGAATACGGCCGTGATCGGATCGGGGCTGTTTACCGTGATCAGCGGTGAATTTTTGGAACAGCCGTTGGCATCCCGGGTAAATACGGTATAGTCACCACCCGGAAGATTGTTAAATATACCTGCCGGCTGCCAGTTCGTGCCGTCAAGACTGTAGTCGATGGCACCGGTACCTCCGGATAGCTGATAGGTTATACTCCCCGACGAATCATACGAACAGGTGGTCACGTCTGTGACAGACTGGTTGTCAACAACCAAAGCCGGAGGTTCGTCAAAGGTCACGGTATCGATGTATATCTTGCAGTTGTTGGCATCTTTCAGACTGATAGCATAGATGCCGGGAGTAAGGCCGGTGAAATCCCTGAAACCGTAATAGTTCGCTTCGTCATCAATGGAGTACTGGTAAGGGGATGTCCCGCCCGACGCATAGATATGAATCTGTGCATCTGAGATGCCCGCACAGAATATCGGGGTGGTGGTCACCGAATCGATATTCACTGAGACAGGCTCGGTAATGACAACGGGCACTGAAGTAACCGGTCCGCAGCCCTTGCTGTCGTTAATGTCAATCGTATAGGTGCCCGGTGCAATATTTTTAAATATTCCGGTGCTGTTATTTGTGCCTGCCGGCTGAAGGGTATAGCTGTAAGGCAGCGTGCCGCCTGCTGCGGATACCGTCACCGTCCCGTTATCATAGCCGGCACAGCTTGCATTCGTGGAGGTCAGGGAACCAATCGTTATAGCCGCCGGTTCACTTAGGGTAACTATAGTATCTTTCTGACAATTGTTGGCATCTTTTACCGAAAGGGTATGGTCTCCGCCGGTGAGGCCGTTGAATATCGCGCCGGGAGTGAAAGCTCCGCCATCGATGGCATAAAGTAACAATCCGGTACCGCCTGAGGCCAAAGCCTCGATCTTCCCGTTGGCGTCGCCATGGCAGCCGGTCACATCGGTAAGAGTTACCGAGGTGAAGGTGATCTGAACAGGTTCGGCAAGATTCACCAGGGTATCCAGCAGACAGTTGTTGGCATCGGTGATGCCGATAACATGATCTCCTCCGGTTACATTATTGAAAATCCCGTTAATATTCGTGATGCCGCCGTCAAGGCCGTATTTTTTTACCCCGGTGCCGCCCGTGGCTTCGATGGCAATTTTCCCGTTGATATTGCCAAAACATCCGGAGACATCAACCTGGGCATAGTTTGTGATCCTGATCTTCGACGGCTGGTTGATCAGGTTATTGTTACCCAGGGCAGTACATCCCGAAGCATCTTTGACCACGGTCTGGTAACTGCCGGCACCCAGATTCTGGAAAATGGCCGTAGCAAAGAAGTTCAGCCCATTGTTGATGGAATAGGTATAGGGTGCCGTTCCTCCGGTGATGGAAAGGATACGGATCTCGCCCAGGCTGTCACCAAAACATTTATTATTGTCGATCCTGATCTCACTGGCCACCTGAAGTTCATCCGGTTCATCCACCGAAATGGTGTCACTGACTATGCAAGACCCGGCATCGCGGACGTAAAAGGTGTATGTGTTCTTAATCAGACTGCTAAAAATATTCGAACCCTGATAGGTGATCCCGTTTCTCGAATACATATAAGGACTTGTTCCCCCGGCAGCCGTAACGGTGACTGAACCGTTGGCATCGCCGTTACATGTTACATCGGAAGCGGTCAGACTCATCCCCAGCTGTGGAGGTTCCGTGATAACGGCAATGGAAGTGAAAACGGCGGAGCAGTTGGCGGCATCTTTCACCGTCAGGTTGTAGGTTCCGGCGGCCAGTCCGGAAATATCTTCACCGGGGGACGTATATCCGCCAGGGCCGGTCCATGAGAACTGGTACGGAGGCGTCCCGCCGGTAACGGTAATGTCGACGGAGCCGTTAACGTCACCATGACAGCTGACTGCCAGCAGAGATGTTCCGTCAACCGAGGCATTGATCACTGCCGGTTCATTGATGGTGACCGGACCTGTCGATGCCGGGGAACATGTATTATCATCGGTTACCGACACGCTGTAGCTTCCTCCGGCCAGGCCGGAAAAGATTCCTGTAGTGTTGGTAACGGATCCCGGCATAAGCGTATAGTGCAGAAGGCCGGTGCCACCGGAAGCGACGACCGTAATCTTGCCGTTGATATCACCATGGCAACTGATATTGGTACTGTTTACCGAAACGATGCCGATGACGGCAGGATCGGTGATCGTCAGAGCCGGGATAACCAGGGGCGGACAGGCATTTGCATCATTTACGGTGACCGAATAGGTGCCGCCGGCAAGATTTATGAAGTCCCCGGTGCCATTGCTCACGCTTCCCGGGTTCAGCGTATAATTCAGGGGTAGCGTACCTCCATCCACACTGACATGGATCTCACCGTTGTTGCTTCCGTTACAGGTGATGTCAACCGTGTTCTTCGCGGCAACAGACATGGGATCCGGCTCAATCACCGTCAGGGGTGAACTGATTGCCTGAGGACATGCTTTGGCATCGCTGATGCTCACGGTGTATGTGCCGGCCTGCAGATTGGTAAAGCTGCCCGTGGCATTGCTGATGCTTCCCGGTGTAAGGGTAAACAGGTAGGGTGAAGTGCCGCCCGATGCCGTAACAGTAACGGTGCCGTCGCCATTCCCCGAACATGAAATATCTGTGGCATTTTCGGAAGAGACGCTGATAGCGGCCGGCTCATTAATGGTCAGCGGTGAACTGACGGCTGAAGCACAGGCGTTGTCATCGGTCACGGAAACGGTGTAGATCCCGGGACCGAGTGCTGTAAAAATTCCCGTCGTATTTTTAACATTGCCGGGCATCAGCGTGAAATGCAATGTCCCGGTGCCACCGCCGGCGGCTATGGTAATGCTTCCGTCGCCGGCACCGTTACAGCTGATGTCGGTTTTGACCTGGGTGCTGATGGTTATGGCCGGCGGATTAATGATGGTAACCGGCGATGATGTCACGGGCGGGCATGATCCTGCATCCTGTGCATCGACGGTATAAATGCCCGCGGCAAGGTTACTGAAAACACCGGTCTGGTTGGAAGCTCCTCCCGGATTGATGGTATACGTCACCGTAGGTGTGCCGCCGGTTGAAGTGATGGTTATCGTGCCGTCGTTCACATTATGGCAGGTAATATCCGTTCCTGACTGGGATGTGATGACGAGTGCAGCGGGTTCATTGATCACCATGTCACTGCTCACTGCCGGTCCGCAGCCGTTGGCATCGGTAACACTCACATGGTATGTTCCCTGAGTAAGATTGGTGAAAAGTCCTGAGCTGTTGCTTACCGAACCGGGAGCCAGGGTGTACTGGTAAGGTCCTGTACCGCCGGTGGCCGTAATGGTGATCGTCCCGTCTCCGGCACCATGGCATGAAATATCTGTTTTATTTTCCGAATTGATCTGCACGGCCGAAGGTTCATTGACCGTCAGTGGATTGCTGGTGGCTGACGGGCAGGCGTTGACATCCGTAACATCGACGGAGTATATCCCCGGCCCCAGTCCGCTGAAGCTGCCTGTGCTGTTCGTCTGTACCGCACCTGGATTGAGGGTGAAAGTATAAGCCCCGGTACCTCCTGCAGCCGCAACGCTTACCTTACCGTCATCACTGCCGTTGCAGCTCAGATCGGTGGCGTTTCCCGAAAGAACGGAAATGACGGCCGGATCGCTTACGGGTATAATATCCGAAACATCTGATGACGGGCATCCCGAAGCATCGGTGACGGTCACCGTATAATTACCTGGTCCCAGGCCCTGGAATTGACCGGTCACATTGCTGGCACCACCGGGATTCAGGGTGAACAGATAGGAGCCCGATTCGCCACTGGCTGACACCGTAATCTTCCCGTCGGAAAAGCCGTTACAGCTGATGGGAACCGAAGTCTCTGAAGTCACCGTAACCGCCGAAGGCTGAGTCACCGGACCGTATCCAAAATCCGCATTTTCATTGTCATCCTGAACCAGGACGATCCAGGTTGCTGCCCTGACGTTGGTGAAGGTATAGAAGGTATCATTCACCGCCGGTGAAAAAAGAAAGTCACTGCCCTTCTGAAGTGTGTATATGTAAGGAGTCTGTCCGCCGGTAACCGTCAAGGTCACGCTGCCGTCGGTGCCACCGTTACAGGTGACATTGGTTGTAGTAATATTTACGATGGAAACCTGGGCCTGGGCACCAGCCATAAACCCAAGAACGGATATGATGTATAATAGGGCCTTTTTCATTTAGAACATTGAAAACGTTGAGATTCCGGCGATACAGCTATCATACGGAACGAGATATATTAAGTTGCATTTCTTAGTACTAATTCCGTGGAATAATTCCCCGGAAAATCAGGCCTTACGGATGCTTTTGGTATTTTCCGTGAAATATTCCCTGGTTCTTTTCCTCCCTCCTGAAACCTATGCCCTGTTTTGTTCCTGAACGATTCCTGCCAGATCCCTTCCCTGGCCTGTTCCATCGCTACCGTTATAAAACAGGGTGTTAATGTAAGTATTGAGCCTTCACATACACATTAACGCCTCTGCCAGTAAAGGCACACCACTCCCGGATCTCCCGATTTCTATGGTTATGGCTTAACTTAAGCCGGATAATGGCTCCCGGGAGCTCCTAATCTTCACGGACGGCCGAACTGAGGTAATTTACGGATATTTTCCTGGCGGGGAACCAGGCTGCCAAAAAACCTATTAACAAAACGGTGATCCATACCAGAAAGATGTCAACAGGCTGGAAATGTACGGGATAAGCATCAATGACGAAGGTGCCGCTGCCTCCGATCTTCACTATTTTAAAATATTCCTGTGCCAGGCTTATGCCTGTTCCCAGGATGACCCCTGCCACCGAGCCGATGATGGAGATAAGCCAGCCTTCTGTCAGGAAGATCCGCCTGATGAGCCGGTTGTCGGCACCCAGATCCCTGAGCGTGGCTATGTCGTTCTTTTTGTCGATGATCAGCATCGTAAGTGATCCGATGATGTTGAACGATGCAATGATCAGGATAAGCGTGAGAATGAGGAAGGTAGCCCATTTCTCCGATTTCATGATGCGATAAAACACTTCATTCTGCTCATAACGGTTCTGAACAATGAACCGGTCACCCACAATGGCTGCAATCTGTTTCTGTACATCAGACTCCACGGCAGTATTCTTTATCTTGACCTCCAGCGAGGTGACCTCGTCATGGTGGTATTCCAGCAGCGTTCTTACCACTTCTACCGGCAATATGATGTACTTCGAATCATACTCCTGCTGTATGGAAAAAACGCCTGACGGGAATACCACCGCCCGGTTAAATGATGCCGAGGGATTGGCTATGTTGACCTGTTCGGTTCGTTTGGGAACATAAAAAACGAGGGGCTGGATGAAGTTCAGACCCACTCTCAGCGAATAAGCCACCCCTTGTCCGACAACGGCAAAGGGACGGTTCTTTTCATGAAGAATGAATTTACCGTCGATGATCATGGAATCGACACCTGTAACATCTGTAAAATACCTGTCCACTCCCTTCATGGTCGCAATGAACTGCCGTTCATCATACCTTACCAGGGCATTTTCCTCCATGACTTCCGATACGGCCCCGACACCGTCCAAATGCCGGATACTGTCGATGCGGGCTTCGGAAGGAAGGAATGTCTTTCCCTCAACAAGGGTGATCTTCAGATCGGGGTCAAAAGAATTGATGAGGGAATGGATCACCTGGTCAAAGCCATTGAATACGGAAAGGATCACCACAAGGGCCATCGTCCCAACGGCCACGCCCATGACCGAGATGAAAGAAATGATGTTAATGGCATTCCTGCTCTTCTTGGCAAAGAGATATCTTTTGGCTATATAGAAGGAAACTTTCACCGGCTATTTAACAGCTTTAACGATCAGCCCCGTGCCCGAACGATGACTGATCCTGACGTCAAAAAAGTTAAGGATCAGGGCAAAAGGAAAAGTCACAATATACCAGAAAGGCAGCACGATAAAAAAGAGCTTGCTGGTGTTGAGCATAATGATAGGGTATTTCATGGAGAGCTTCCACGAGATTTTTCCGGGGGTACCGTACGAATACCTTGCCCCAACGGTGGAAAAACCTGCTGCGAACAGCTTATCCCTGATCTCGTTGATGTTGTAGCCGTCACGAACATGCTCGTCGATGAACGACTCTTCATGCCCCTCATGAACATCGGATCCGCCCGCGTCGGAAGGTGTGGAGATCAGCAGGACACCCCCGTCCCTGAGAGAACGGTGAAAATGATCGAATACCCTTACATCTTCTTCGATATGCTCCATTACATCCACTGAAAGGATCAGGTTATAGGCCTCCGGCCGTTCAAAACGGGTCAGGTCGGCCACTTCAAAATGTACCCTGTTTCCCAGTCCGGCCTGCCTGAAAAAACGGTTGCAATCGTCGATCTGCTCTTCCTTGACATCAACGCCGAGCAAAGTAGAATCGCTGAATTTCCGGGAGAGGAAATAGGAATACTGACCGAACCCGGAGCCTGCATCTAAAATGGCCGGCGATGCGGGCAAATTTTTCCTCAAAGTGCGAACCTCCTTTTTGATATGCCAGGCCCGTAGTAAAAGGATATCAAGGAGCTTGTAAAACAGGATACGCAGGAAAGGCGTTTTGTTGAAAACATTACCCAGGCTTCGTTTTATAGGATCGTATTGCATACAGTTATCAAGGCTTTAACAGATGATCAATTTTGTCAATATAATCCAGGCTGTCGTCGAGGAAAAAGGTCAGTTCAGGTATGATCCTGAGCTGGTGTCTTACTCTCAGACCGAGCTCATACCGGATATGCGTAGTGTGGTCTTTCACCAGTTCAAGGGGATCCTCGTCTTTCACCACCGGAAAAATACTGAGATATACCCTTGCCACACTGAGGTCGGGACTGATCCTTACCACGGTTACGGTGTAAAGCTTACCTCCCAGCTCATGCCCCAGCCTCTGAAAGATCTGGCCCAGCTCCTTCTGAAGAAGCCTGGCTACCCTGTTTTGTCGTGTCGAATCCATAAGCTTTATCAGTTTAAAATCCCATGTAAGTAACGCCCTAAACAGGACCCGCCGATATTCAACATAAACGGCTGTATATGAATTTAAAATGCAAAGGTGCAAAATAGTTCTGTAAAAACATGAGGGTTTTTGAACCGCAAAGGCGCGAATGGGCAATGTGAATCCGGAGATACCAGGGATGTAACAGATTGCGGAACCTTCTGAAATGCCTCCGGAAACCATGAAAATCCGTTACGCATTCCTTCTGTGGCACTCTGAGTCTTCTTTTCTTAAAAATGTTTAAACCCGATGATCTCCCTCACTTCGGTAAGGGTTTTTGAAGCGCTGGCACGGGCCTTTTCAGCACCCATCCTTACGACACGGGAAAGGTAAGCCTCGTCATTGAGGATGTCGAGGATCCGCTCCCGCAAAGGGGCATTGAAGATGATGATGTCTTCAGCAAGCTGCTTTTTCATATCACCATAACGGATGGAGCAGGTATTGTACAGTTCCCTGAAGTGTTCCACGGTCGATGGCTCTGACATGAGTTCCATGAGGTAGAACAGGTTCTTCACCGGCTCGCTCATCTCCTGGCCGGGCTTTTCAGGCCCCATATCGGTTACGGCGCTCATCACTTTCTTCCTGATTTCTTTGGGACTGTCGACGAGGTAAATGCCATTGCCTTCGGATTTTCCCATTTTCCCCGTGCCATCAAGCCCGGGCACTTTCACCAGTTCTTTTCCGAAGTTGAATGGCTCGGGCATATTGAAATATTCCACGCCATACATGAAATTAAACCGCTTGGCAAATTTCCTGCGCCATCTCGAGATTCTGCTCCTGGTCTTTCCCGACAGGTACCTTATGGGAATTATGGATAATAATGTCGGCAGCCATAAGCACCGGGTAGGTGAGAAGTCCGGCATTCACATTTTCAGGTTGGACCCTGATCTTCTCCTTGAATGTCGTGGTCCGTTCAAGTTCGCCGATGTAGGCATTCATATTCAGCAGAAGGTACAGTTCGGGAATCTCCGGAATATCGCTCTGGACATACAGTGTAGCGACCTCCGGATCTATGCCGGCAGCCAGGTATTCGGCCAGCACCTGGCGGACATTGCTGTGAAGGTCCTCAGGTTTGGGGTGTGTGGTGAGGGAGTGATAGTCGGCTACGAAAAAAAAACAATGATATTCGTGCTGCATTTTCACAAAATTCCTCACTGCCCCGAAATAATTGCCGAGGTGAAGATTACCTGTCGATCTGATTCCGCTTAATACTGTTTCCATCTGGTTCTTTTACATTCTTTTTTCAAGGGAGTACAAAACTATAAAATGTTCTTTAAAAATCGGTTAAAGGAAGGAGAAATATGGCGGGAACGTTTCGAATTAAGGAGGAAGACAGGAGATGAGGATATGAAGTGCGGTTGTCAGAAATCCATGCTCTTTTATGGTTCAATAAAAAACCGGGCTTGTGGCCCGGTTTGCCCTGAGATGTTCTTCAGGTGTATTTTTAGATGAACTGATGTCTTTGTTTAAACAAATACAATGCCAAAAAAAAGTAATTTTTGTCTGACGCCTAATTTATTTGGGAAAGTTATGAGGTTATGGAGTTCGTTCGGGCATCCTTTTTTTCCCCACAGATTACACGGATTAGCACAGATTTTAGCAAAAGATTAGGAAGTTAGGGGTTAGGAGGTTATGAAGATGTTAATTCGGGGTACTCTTCCTAACTTTCTAACTTTCTAACCTCTGATCTCTACTTCCCCACGCTACCCCCGGCCCCTAAAGGGGTGTCCCCACGCACCTGGCACCGTCTCCAAAGAGAGTTATGGGCTTATGAAGATGTTAATTCAGGGGTACTCTTCCTAACTCCCTAACTCCTAAAATCTGTGTAAATCTGTGTAATCTGTGGTGAAAAAAAGGACGCCTGAATGAACTTCATAACTCCATAACTCCATAACCTCATAACTCCTAACTTCCTAGTACACCATCAGCGTCACCAGCATCACCACGAAGCCTGCAAAATACCCGGTATAGACCTGTGCCTGGTCGTGGGCTTCAAGGTAAACCCTCGAAGAGGCTGTGACTCCCGCCACCAGAATGAGACCGGTGAAGTCAAGCAGCAGGTTGATGTCCATAAACAAGGATATAAAGATGATCAGTGCGGTCAGTCCGCCCAGTCCGATAAGATGGGTGCTGATCTTCCAGCGCATGGTCACCAGCAGGGCCATGGCAACGGAAAGCAGCGTCCCGAGCATGAAGGCATGGATGAAACGGTACACGGGTATCCGCATGAAAAGCAGGAAGGTAAGCAGGTAAAAAACGAAAGTTACAGCCAGGGGGAAGAGGCGTTCCCGACGTTCGCCTATTGTTGCCGAGCTGATGGAGCCTCTCAGGATGAAGACGGGGATCATCAGCGCCGGCAGTGCAAACGTACCTAAGGCGGCCAGCATGATGAGCATCCGCCTGGCCTGCAGCGGTATGAAATCGGAGTACGAGCCTGAAAACATCAGGATCATGATGCCCAGGGTGGGCATAATCAATGGATGAAAAAGGTATGAAAAAAATGTGGCCGCTTTTTTCTGCATAATCTCAGTTTTTAACATTTCGGACCGGAATGCCGTGTCCTTCATTCCCCGAACCGTTGACAAAGAAACCCTTCTGAACATCCTCGCAAACCAAGGACCCTAAAGCTCTTTCCTGAGCCTGGCTACCGGAATATTAAGCTGTTCACGGTACTTGGCCACCGTCCGCCTGGCGATAAGGTATCCCTTCTCCTTCAGGATCTCCGCCAGTTTCTCATCGGTAAGCGGTTTGCGTTTATTCTCGCCCTCGATACATTCCTCCAGGATCTTCTTGATCTCCCGCGTCGACACTTCTTCTCCCGTATCGGTCTGCATCCCTTCGGAGAAGAAATACTTGAGCGGATAGATCCCGAAATGGGTCTGGATGTATTTACTGTTGGCGACACGTGAAATGGTTGAAATGTCGAGACCTGTAATGTCGGCAATGTCTTTGAGGATCATGGGCCGCAGTTTCATCTCATCGCCCTCGTAGAAGTACTCATGCTGATAGTTAAGGATGGCATTCATGGACAGGAGAAGGGTATTTTGCCTTTGCCTGATGGCATCGATAAACCACCTGGCAGAATCCAGCTTCTGCTTCACAAAACTCATGGCATCCTTATCTGCACTCGTGGGCTTCTCCTTGCTGGCAGTATATGAATGTATCAGATCGCTGTAGGTCTTGCTGATATGCAACTCGGGAACATTCCTTGCATTCAGGCTTAGCACCAGTTCACCGTCATTGTTGTCGAGAATGAAATCGGGCACGATATGTTCACTGGTTTTGTTCATCGGATCACTGTAGACTCCTCCGGGCTTAGGATTCAGCTTGACGATCTCATCGATGGCCCTTTTCATCTCTTCGTCACTGATGCCCATCCTGCTGATGACTTTGTCGTAGTGACGCCTTGAAAATTCGTCGAAATGAAATTTCAGGATATTGTAGGCATTTTTAATATCGGGGTTATCATTATTCTTTCGTTTGATCTGAAGCAGCAGGCATTCCTGCAGGTCGCGCGCTCCCACGCCGGCCGGATCGAAGTCATGGATAATATCGAGGACTTCCCGCAGCTCGGTTTCATTCGTCTCCACGCCCATGGAAAAGGCAAGGTCGTCGACAATGGCATCGAGCCGCCGCCGCAGGTAACCGTCTTCATCGATGTTCCCGATAAGGTACGACGCCAGCATATTCTCACGCTCCGTCAGCGTCCGCAGGCCAAGCTGCGATTCGAGGTGTTCCCGGAATGAGGATCCGACAGAGAAAGGGATCTCCTCGTACTTGTCATCTTTGGAATAATTGCTTGAATTCAGCTTGTATGTAGGAGTCTCATCATCCTCAATGTAATCTTCAAGGGAAAATTCATTCTGTTCACGTGCACCTTCTTCCTCTCTTATTTCTTCACTCCCACTCTCCTCATCCTCATCATACACAGGTTCCAGCTTGTCATCCCCTAACGATTCGTCCATATCGTCATCATCTCCTTCTTCAAGAATGGGGTTTTCCTCAAGCTCCTTCTTGATCCTCTGCTCCAGCTGAAGAGTCGGTATCTCCAGCAGCTTGATCATCTGGATCTGCTGCGGAGACAGTTTCTGCATTAATTTTTGCTGAAGCCTCTGCTTTAACATGTTGCTTAGATTACGATATTATGTTTATCATTAAAAATGTTTTTACGTGGCGCACATATGGCGCGTTTTTACGAAAAATGAAACCGGCGTTTATCGTATGCACGCCGCGGCGTGCGTTTACGATTTCGTTTACCGGGATTTGGTTCTTATCACCCGTCGCCAAATTCATCATTCGATATTCGATATTCGATATTCTCCATCCATTTCGCCGTCCGCATTTCGTGTGAAACCGGCATTCATCGTATGCACGCCGCGGCGTGCGTTTACGATTTTGTTTACCGGGATTTGGTTCTTATCACCCGTCGCCAAATTCATCATTCGATATTCGATATTCGATATTCTCCATCCATTTTGCTTCGCATTTCGTGTGAAATCGGCGTTTATCGTATGCACGCCGCGGCGTGCGTTTACGATTTCGTTTACCGGGATTTGGTTCTTATCACCCGTCGCCAAATTCATCATTCGATCATTCGATATTCGATATTCGATATTTTCCATCCATTTCGCCGTCCGCATTTCGTGTCAAATCGGCGTTTATCGTATGCACGCCGCGGCGTGCGTCT
Organism: uncultured Bacteroidales bacterium; assembly: GCA_963764345.1. Classification (GTDB taxonomy): domain Bacteria; phylum Bacteroidota; class Bacteroidia; order Bacteroidales; genus DASQZK01. The sequence goes on from CAVXSF010000013.1 coordinate 324,238, forward strand.
ACGATTTCGTTTACCGGGATTTGGTTCTTATCTCCTCGTCTAATTCATCATTCTCTATTCGTCTAATCCTATATTCTCCATCCATTTCGCCTTTCGTGTCAAACCGGCATTTATCGTATGCACGCCGCGGCGTGCGTCTACGATTTTGTTTACCGAATTTTGTTTCTTATCTCCTCTAATCTCTAACCCCCTCTCCTCTCTACCATTTCTTCTTTAAAATTCCGCATTCCTCGGTGTCCTCGGGAAAGGGATCACGTCCCTGATATTGCTCATTCCCGTTACAAATTGTACGAGGCGTTCGAAGCCCAGACCGAAACCGGAATGGATGACCGTCCCGAACCTGCGGGTATCGAGGTACCACCAGAGTTCTTTCTCGGGGATGTTCATCTCCCTCATCCTCCGCACCAGCCGGTCGTAGTCTTCTTCCCTCTGTGAACCGCCGATGATCTCACCAATCCTGGGAAAAAGGACATCCATAGCCCGCACCGTCTTCCCGTCATCGTTCTGCTTCATATAAAAAGCCTTGATCTGCGCCGGATAATCGGTAAGGATCACCGGTTTCTTAAAATGCTTCTCCACGAGATACCTTTCATGTTCGGCCTGAAGGTCGAGACCCCAGCTCACGGGGAATTCAAACGTCTGACCCGATTTCATCAGGATATCGATGGCTTCGGTATAGCCCATCCTGACAAACTCATTACCTACAACAAACTTCAGTCTTTCAATGAGTTCCTTGTCAATCATCCCGTTTAGGAATTCAAGATCGTCGGGACAGTTTTTCAGGGCATAATTTATTAAATATTTCAGAAAATCCTCAGCCAGATCCATATTATCATGAATATCGTTGAAGGCCACTTCCGGTTCGATCATCCAGAACTCAGCCAGGTGGCGGGGAGTGTTGGAATTCTCTGCCCTGAATGTGGGTCCGAAAGTATACACACCTCCAAGGGCCAGTGCGGCCAGCTCAGCTTCGAGCTGACCCGATACGGTGAGATTCGTGGGCCTGCCGAAGAAATCCTCGCTGAAATCCACTTCCTCTCCCCCGTCTTTCATGGGCGGATGGATCATGTCGAGCGTCGACACCCTGAACATCTCCCCTGCACCTTCAGCATCACTGGCGGTGATGATGGGCGAATGCAGGTAGAAAAATCCGATGTCGTTAAAATATTGGTGTATGGCAAAAGCCAGGGCATGCCTGATACGGAAAACGGCGCCAAAGGTGTTGGTCCGGAAACGTAGATGGGCGATCTCACGCAGAAATTCCATCGAATGGCCTTTCTTCTGAAGGGGATAGGTCTCCGGATCCGACTCTCCGTAGAGCTCTATCTGTCCGGCCTGGATCTCAACATTCTGTCCCGAGCCCGACGACTCCACCAGGATGCCGGTTACGCCGATGCTCGCACCGGTGGTTATCTTTCTGAGCAGCTCCTCATCGAACCCTGTTACGTCAACCACAACCTGTATGTTATGAATGACCGAACCGTCGTTCAGGGCAATGAAAGCCACGGCTTTGCTTCCCCGTTTGGTCCTTACCCATCCTTTGACATGCACCGTGCTGCCGTAGCTGTCAGACTTCAGCAAATCCTTAATAGTCGATCTCTTATGTTTTTCCATCCGTAAGTTTTCCTTTATCGTTCACTGCAAAAATAGTATTTTGAACCGGAAAATATACCGGTCTGACCCAGAAAGATGGAGCCGGAAGGTTTGACCGGCCGGATATCCTGGTTGTTGTGTTTCAATCAGTGTGCTGCGCTGGCACCCTCTTCCTCCTCCTTCCTTGAACCAAATCACGCCTGTACCAACGGTATCCCATAATTTTTTTTACTACTTTTATCCCTTTCAATTCCTAAAAAAATGGCAAACCCGGATTATGCACTCGTCATCCCCATGGCCAACGAAGGGCCTGATTTCGAACCTTTCGTGACGGAACTTCAGAAAAACATTTCCCGCATCGGATCCGGCAGGGTCTACCTGGTTGTCGATAATGTTTCGAAGGATAACACCCTTCAACTTTGCCGCGACCTTTCGGAACACGATGAAAGGTTTGTGACTGTATGGGCACCGGAAAACCGTAATATTGTGGACGCATACATGCGGGGATACCGGGAAGCGCTGAAAGGCGGACATGAGATCATCATCGAGATGGATGCAGGCTTGTCGCACGATCCAAGGGCACTGCCCATGTTTCTGCGGGTGCTGAATGAAGGCAACGAATGTGCCTTCGGCAGCCGCTTCATCAACGGCGGTTCGATATGGCATTCCACCTGGAAGCGTACTTTCCTGTCCAGGATAGGCACACTGTTGTCGAATGTCCTGCTTGGGACCCGGATGTATGATATGACGTCAGGGTTCCAGGGGTTTCACCGGGCAGTGGTTGAAAAATTCGTGGATTACCGGTTCCTGTCTACAGGGCATTTTTACCAGACGGAGCTGAGGTACCTCTTACGCCGGTCACGGTTTGCCGAGGTGCCGATCCATTACCGTGCGCCGTCGCCGGGAGTGTCGGGATCGTCGGTTAAAAACTCACTCTCAAGCCTGATGCGGTATTTCTTCAAACGTTTCAGAAGCGGAGGCGCTGCCATCATTGATATTTGATGCGGGATATGACATCATGGAGAAGGGAAAACCGGAAATGCTGAAGACCCCGGCGTTAAAACTTTACAGAACCACCGGCACGGCCGGGACTGTGGGAAGGGCGCAAACCGGCTTCCTGAAATCCGTTCCTGTTGAACACGGCAATACTAAAAAATAAAATTCCAGATATGTTAAAAACCTCATTAGTCATAACCTCCATTGCTAACGACGACCACCCGGTCCTGAAAAAAATCGCTGCCGGCGCCGCTGATCACGGACTGGATTTTATCCTCATTGGCGACACGAAGAGTCCGGAGACCTTCAGCCTCGAAGGCTGTGATTTTTATTCCGTCGAACGGCAGAAAGAGATCGACGCCCGTTTTTCGGAGCTCATCCCGGTGAGGCATTATTCGCGGAAGAACCTCGGTTACCTCCGGGCCATGCAGGAAGGTGCAGAGGTGATCATCGAGACCGACGATGACAACATCCCCTCGGAAGATTTCTGGCTGCCCCGTGAACCGTGGCAGGAAGCCCGGCGGGTAAAAGACGAAGGCTGGGTTAACGTGTATGCATATTTCACAGAAAAACATGTCTGGCCGAGAGGACTCCCCGTTGATCAACTACACGCTGCAACACCTGCACTTCTGGATGCACGGCGGGCTTATTTCCCCGTTCAGCAGGGACTGGCCAACGGCAATCCGGATGTCGATGCCATCTACCGCCTCGTCATTCCCGGCGAAGAGATCCATTTTTCCGGGGGCAATATTTCCACCGGCCCTCACACCTGGAGCCCCTTCAACAGTCAGAACACCACCTGGTTCAAAGAAGCCTTTCCTCTCATGTACCTGCCTTCCTACTGCAGTTTCAGGATGACAGATATCTGGCGGAGTTTCGTGGCTCAGCGCATCGCCTGGTCCTGCGGATGGGATATCCTGTTCCACGGTCCCACCGTTTACCAGGAACGAAACCTCCACAACCTGATGAAAGATTTTGAAGACGAGATCCCCGGTTACCTCCACAACGCCCATATCGCCGAAAAGCTCGGTGCTCTCCGTCTGCCGGAAGGTCCCGAACATATCACCGGGAACCTGTTACGGTGCTATGAGCTGCTGATTGGCATGGGGCTGGTGGGGAAGGAAGAGATGGAGCTGGTGGAGAAGTGGGGGGGGAGAGTTAGGAGGTTATGAGGTTATGGAGTTAGGGAGTTAGGAGAGTTAGGGAGTTATTACATTATTACTGAAATCTCTTCCAATCTGTGCTAATCTGTGTAATCTGTGTAATCTGTGGTGAAAAATATGAAACGTCTCCATTATCCCATAACTCTTCTCAGCCCGCGCTACCCCCGACCCCTGAAGGGGAGGCCCTGTGCGCCGGTTCCTTCGATTCACTTCCTCATTTTAAATTTTCAAAACTCTCCAATCCCTAACTCCCTAACCTCTAACTTCCTAACTCCTAAAATCTGTGCAAATCTGTGTAATCTGTGTTTAAACACTCTCCATTATCCCATAACTCTTCTCCCCCCGCGCTACCCCCGACCCCTGAAGGGGAGGCCCGGTGCGCCGGTTCCTTCGATTCACTTCCTCATTTTAAATTTTCAAAACTCTCCAACCCCTAACTCCCTAACCTCTAACTTCCTAACTCCTAAAATCTGTGCAAATCTGTGTAATCTGTGTGAAACACTCTCCATTATCCCATAACTTTTCTCCCCCCGCGCTACCCCCGACCCCTGAAGGGGAGGCCCGGTGCTCCGGTTTCTTCGATTATTTACTCATTTTATATTTTC
>CAVXSF010000014.1:0-27938 GCA_963764345.1 uncultured Bacteroidales bacterium
GGTTTTTATTTGCTTAAAGACGGAGAGCTCATTGTCGGTCCCTATCAGGGACCTGCAGCCTGCCAGGTCCTGGCAAAGGATACAGGCGTTTGCTGGACTGCCATAAACGGGAATGATGCGATAATCGTCCCTGATGTGGAAAAATTTCCCGGCCACATCGCATGTGACTCAAGATCAAAATCAGAAATTGCCATTCCTCTTCGGAATGCCACCGGAGAAATCACAGGCGTTCTCGATGTTGACAGCCAGGAGTATGATAATTTTGACCTCACTGATTCTGTCGAACTTGAAAGGATCCTGCAACTGGTTTATCTAAGCTGTGAACAAACCGTTGAAATCAGACTAATGGGGACAGGCAGTGATCAGGGAGAACGAAATATTTAACGGGATGATCTGCAGGAATCGAAATAAGCTGCTTTACGTCTGCTTCCCCAACTAATAGCCGTATTAATATCTCATCCAAAGGCACCCTGATCGGAATTTCAAATGGAAAGGTCAGAGCTCACTGGTTATAAGAAACCTTTTTACGGGAGGAATACCTGTGTTTTATAAGGTTCAAAAGAAGGAATCACTTTCCTTTTCTCCAGCCGTTAAAAAGGTAGAACCTGCGACGCCTGATAATATCACCTTCAGGAGTCAGGATCGGCTGGCTTACATACCGGATATCCTCAATGGTATAGAATGCTTTGGGATTATGTTCCTTAATCAGGGAGATAGCATTGCCTGCATCCTTCCGTTTCACGACGAGGAAAATGACATTCACATTATCTAATTTTCCACGGGCATCAAGGGTTGTTGTACTGTATCCCTTTTCATTCAGGACTGATGTCAGGACAGCTACTTCCTTTTGTGCAATAACCCGGATAAGGCATACGCCAATGGCAAGCCTTTCTTCGATCAGCATGCCGACATAATTACCGGTGGCGAATCCTCCGGCATAGGCTACGTAGCATATCCAGTTGTCGAGGTGCTGTATAATATTGCTGATGGCAATGATCCAGACCAGGACTTCGAAAAAACCCAGTATTGGTGCTACCAGGCGATTTCCCCGGGTAACGAATATAATTCTAATGGTCCCAATAGATACATCAGTAATTCTCATCAAAAAGATCATGATGGGCAGGAGGACGTAATAAAACCAGGGAGATCCAATAAATTCTTGCGAAAACATGTTATACGATGGCGTTTATGAGTTCAATAATCTTGTCGAGTGAGTAGGGTTTTGTAAGCAGTTCATCAAATCCGGCATCACTGAAGTCATCAAAAAAAAGATTTGGATTATGGGCAGTGAGAGCCACGATATGTACCAGCTTTTTAGGGGGAGGAAAATTTTTACGGATATGTACACAAGTCTCCAGTCCGTTCATGACGGGCATTTCAATGTCCATGAGGATCAGGTCAATATCGTTATTTTCGAAATACTCAAGGGCTATTTTTCCGTTTTCAGCCTGAATAGTGTGATGCCCGAGTGTTTTAATGAGTTCCGCCAGTAAAAGTCTGTTGGTGAAAATATCATCAACAATCAAAATATTCAAAGTTCTCATACATCATGGGATAGTCTGTTACAGGAGGACAAAGATAAGGATTTATATCAGCCAAGTTCGCTCAAAGTTTTTATTATATCCATACTTTTTATACTGATCATTGAGCCGTTGAGGTCGATAATTTTATCATTCTTAAATTCGCTGAGTGTCCGGATGAAACTCTCTTTTGTTGTGCCGGCAAGTTCAGCAAGTTCTTTACGGGTAAAGGGGAATGAAAAAGCATCACTTTGGTAGATATCCCTGGCGAAATAGAGGATGACATCAGCAATTCTGCCAGGTAACTGTTTATGGGACTGACGCATCAGCCGTTCAAAAATAAAAAGGCCATCCAGACTTATCACATTCAGGAATTGCATAGCATATCTCCCGTTTTCCATCAGGATACTCTTAAAGTGACTGACATCAATATCACATATCTCTGAATCGATAATGGCAGAAGCGGAATACTGATGAAGACTTTCTCCGAAAACCGACATAAGACCGACAAAATCCCCATCTTTAGCCACCTTCAATATAATCACCTTTTCATTTCTGCCTTCCTTGAATATTTTAACAAGTCCGGATTTAACGAACATGATATGGGAAGTACGTGTATTCTGTCTGAAAATGTTGTCTTTTCTTTTAAACCTGACCGTATTTAGGTTATTTGAGAGCAGAAACATCTGGTCTTCAGTAAGTAAATGAGAGAATGGGATCTCTGTAGTCGAAATGTCAGTTTTATATTTACTTTCAAGATTCGACATTATATCATTTTAGACTAAAATTAATAAAAATTAAGGATATTCATAAGAACAAGCCCATTAAATTCGTTTCAGAGACATAAACGTTTCGCTCTTATGAATGCTCTAAATACTGACAGGTAAATAATGATGCGGCAAAGTATTACGGCATCACTTATCCGAAGTAAATTATTATATGCTGTAAATCAGAAAAAAGCATAGCGGCGGTGATTCATATCATTCATTTTGATAATAAATCTCATCCCGGACTAAGGGTTAAATACAGAATGTAAATTATACTTTTGTTGAGAAAATATTTAAATTTTAAATAAATTACGTCACAATATCTTATTTTTACTTATGTCGTAAATTAATCAATTATGTCTGAAAATCAGAAAATACTTGTCATCGACGATTCAAATACCAACGTTGTTTTACTTGAGGCCATTCTGGGAACAAAAGGTTACAAGATCATGAGTGCATTCAGTGTTAAGGAAGCCTTGAACATCATTAAAAGAGACAGGCCACATTTAATACTTCTCGACCTTTTGATGCCGGAAATCAGCGGATTTGATTTTTTGGAGCATATTAAAAGCAATGAAAAACTTAATAGTATTCCCGTAATAGTGATCTCCGCCCTGACTGATGATTTAAATATAGAGAAGACCAGGAAGATGGGAGCAGTTGAATTCATCAAGAAACCGGTGGATATTCAGACCCTGGTTAAGACTGTTGAGTTGGTTCTCCTAAACTAATGGATCCCGGTGGTCATTTGCTCTCTCATCCTGTTTAATTAACGTTTCATCGTAGCTCATGGCGATGGTGAAATCATCTTCAGTTTTGATAATACGGGAATGTTACTTCACATCAATAAAAACGGGACCGCCTGATTCCGGGAAAAGCCAAAGGCAGGTATCGAACTGGCTGTCGCCGCCCTCCTGGAAAATCCGGGAATCCGATACCCCGAATTCCTTTATACCCAATTAGATTCTGTGTTACTTAAAGAATTAAGCTTAGATCCGGGTGAAACTCCGACTAAAAAGCATAAAACAGGTCTTTTCTCCATATATTTCAATAAAATCCAGACAGAAAGGCAGATTATGTATAATATAATCTTTCTGCCTTCCGTATTAAACTGAACATAATTGATTTCCCCTTACTTTTGTGTATTTTTATTGCCGGATGATAATTGCTGTATATGACTGACCAAAAGGATAAACGCGATTTGCTGCTTCAAATTAAGAAGTCTCTTCCAAAAGAGGTTCGCGATGATCTGTTTGTCGTTTTTAATTCTACGCCCTTACCTGTTCTTTTGACCGGGCCTGACTTCGAGGTTTTATCGGCAAATATGCCTCTTCTCACCTTACTCGGTTATGATCTGCCGTCAATAAAAGGGAAATTACTTTCTGAATTTTTATCGCCCCGGGAATTTGACCTGCTTTCAAAAAGGGTTACAACTGAAAAATTCATACCGGGAATTGTTATACCTATATCTATCAGTGCATCAGGTGGAAGACAAATCAAAACTTTCGTATTCATCGATAAGACAGAAAAAGCTGGTATATCGCTGAATCTTATATATTTTTTATCTGAAAAGCCCGGTCATACGGCAGGCAGCCCGAAACTGCAGATGTCAGATGATCTTCAGGCAGCCACTAAAACAGGGCTGTTCAAGATTGATATAAACCATCAGCGTTTTTACGGTTCTGCGATGAGTTTCAAAATGTTGGGCCTGGTAAACAGGTCGGGGTATACAGATATTTCCAGAGTTACCGATCTTATTTACAAAAAAGGCGACAGGGAAAAAATAGACCGTTTTCTGATGGCTCCGAATTCCGGTTATCCGGCCTTTGAAACAGAATTCAGGATCAGGCTGAGAAAAGACGAGGAAAAGACGATAAAGACCATCCGGATGATTTGCTACGTCGAAAATTCAAAGAATCCTTCCGTTTTTCATGGAATTCTCAGAGATATTTCTTCAGAGAAGAGAGTGGAGAAAGAGCTGACCCGCGCCAGGAACAGGGCGGAAAGTGCCAACCGGTTTAAGGCTGTCTTTCTGACCAACCTCAGTCATGAACTCCGCACTCCCATGAACGCTATTATTGGTTTTTCCGAGCTTTTAAAGACCGAACAAAGCGGGAACGGACGTGTAAACGAGTATCTTTCGATCATTAAAAACAAGGGCAATTATCTTATGTCGCTGGTAGATGATGTTATTGAACTCTCAAGGATAGAAACCGGTGATATTACCATCAGAAAGAGCAGTTTCGGTCTGGTTCAGTTCATGAATGAATTGTACAGCGAATTTGAGGTCAGGAAAAAGGAAAAAGACAAAGGTCATATTGAACTTTTGCTGGATATTCCGGCTGAGTTTCATACTTTAGAGCTCTACACCGATCCCGGTCGTTTACACCAGATTTTGGCCAGTATTCTCAGTAACGCATTCAAATTCACTGAGAAAGGTCATGTTGAGTTTGGTTTTACCTTATCGGCAAAATATTATAGGTTTTATGTTTTGGATACAGGGATCGGGCTCAGCCCGGATGACCAGCGAAGAATTTTTAACCGTTTTGAAGAAATTGAAGATAAAGCTCTCACCAAGCTTGGCGGTACCGGGTTAAGCCTGACTATTGCCAAAAAGATTATCGATCAGCTTGGAGGTAAAATCAAGGTTCGTTCCGCACTGAATTCCGGGTCCTGGTTTCAGATCAGTCTACCCGTTGAAATACCCGTTAAATTGAAGGAAGAGATGATACACCAAACAGGAAACATCCGCGACATAGACTGGAAAGATAAAGTAATTCTTGTTGCAGAGGATGAAGAGCTTAATTTTCGGTTTCTGGAAGCTTTGTTACAAAAAACACAGGCAAAAATATTACGTGCAAAAAATGGAATAGAAGCCATCAAGCTTTGCAAAAATATCCACCACATCGACATGATCCTTATGGATATTAAAATGCCCGTGATGAATGGAAATGATGCCACGATCGAAATTAAACGGGAAAGGCCGGATTTGCCGATTATTGCTCAGACGGCTTTTTCATTCCAGGAAGAAATTGCCAAATGCCGGGAAGCCGGTTGTGATGATTATGTGACCAAACCGATTGATATAAAAATGCTGATCAATAAAATGAGCCGGTTTTTCCAGAAATAGCTTTTTATTTCTCTATCCACGCAACGATCTCCGGAGAATCCGGTTTTTCCTTCGAATAGATCACATTCACAAGTTCACCCTTCTCATTAATCAAGTATTTCTGAAAGTTCCATTTTACTTCAGAATCCATTTTGCCGTTTTCCTTCTTAGATGTCAGCCATTTATATACTGGATTCATGTCGTCACCTTTGACGGAGATCTTTGACATCATAGGAAACGTCACACCATAGTTTTTTGTGCAGAAAGCCTTGATCTCACTGTTTGAACCGGGCTCCTGGTTATGAAAGTTATTAGCCGGGAAACCGATAATAACAAAATTGTCTTTTTTATATTTTTGATACAGGCTTTCAAGATCGGCATACTGGGGAGTGAATCCGCATTTTGATGCTGTATTCACCACCATGACTTTTTTTCCTTTCAACTGACTGAAATCAAACTCGTTGCCATTAATATCCTTCACTTTAAAGTCATAAAATGAAGATTGGGAGAAGGCCAGTGTGGGTAGAAGTAATATAAGACTAAAAATTATTTGAAACTTTTTCATATCGTTATGTATTAATTTACTGATGCTCACTGCCGGATTACTGTTTTTCCCTGGCTGGACAATCCGGCTTCTTGATAAAATTATTAGCTTTGATTAAACAAACCGGAAGGTTGTCCGGTTCAAATCAAATGTGATATGGACAATACGATTCTATATAAAATTTCTGTTACAGGAAGAGTGCAGGGTGTTGGATTCAGGCACAGTGCCCGGAGTAATGCAAGGTACTTTGGGCTTACCGGTTTCGTCAGAAACAAGGCTGACGGAAGCGTATATATTGAAGCTGAAGGCTCACGGAATCAGCTCGATCAGTTTGTAGAATGGTGCAGAAAGGGTCCGGTATGGGGTATGTAGATGATATTAAAATTGACACTTCCCTTCCTAAAAATTACACTTCTTTTGAAATCCGGTTTTGATGGTATCTCCATAATCAGAACAGGATCATATACTTGCATGGGCCATGCCGGTTTTAATTAACAAAAGTACCAATCCGGGGCTGCGGTCTAATCCCTTACCATGGCAATCGATTTATGTCCGGCAAGGGCTGAAGCAGAACTGATCATCAGCCAGGATGTTAATCCGAGGATGAGAAGGGAAAGTACAATAAGTGTCATATCACCGGTAGCGACAAAGTCAATGAGGTTTTCAACCATGGCCCACAATGTGAGAACGAGCATGATCAGCATGGGGATGAATGTATAAAGAATGTTAAGGCCTTTGATCCTCATGTATAACGTAACGACACCGAGAGACAATGCGGCCAGCAACTGGTTGAGAGACCCAAACAACGGCCAGAGCATCATAGCTCCCTGTCCGCCCGGTTTCAGGAATGTCATTACGGCGGCAGCGACAACTACAATTGCGGTTGCAATATACCGGTTGTTGACTGGTGGTGCAGTGGTGCCATCGGCTGTCCTGAATATTTCCTGTAATGAAAGGCGCTGGATCCTGGTTGCACTGTCCAGCGTCGTATTGGCAAAGCTTACAATAAACACCGCGATCATGGCTTCTCCGATGTTGCGGGGTATACCGAATGAGAGAAATAAATTGGCAGCTCCTGTCACAAATGCACCCAACTTGGCTGAAAATCCGTTTGCTGAGGCCCAACTGCTGTAATGTTCATAAAAAACGGATGCACCAGCCGCTTTCCCGTCGGGGCCTGCCACCATTCCCAGTCCCCCCGCGATAGCCATAAGGACCAGGACTGCCAGGAAGCTTTCTGTAAGCATTCCGCCATATCCTACGAAGAGAGTATCCTTTTCATTGTCTATTTGCTTCACCGTTGTTCCTGAACTGGCCAGGGCATGAAAGCCGGAAACCGCACCACAGGCAATAATGATGAACATAATGGGGGCCAGGGAAGGAACATCCGATCCTGCGCTAAAAGCCGAATGATTGATAGCCGGCGCGGTAATAGCAGGATGAGCAACGATCAGGCCGAGAACGATCAGACCCATGGCCACAATCAGCTGGTGACTGTTTATATAATCACGTGGCTGAAGAAGTATCTGTACCGGTAGTGTGGATGCAATAAAGACATAGATAAACAGAAGAATACACCATGTAACAATAGCCACCTCATGGCTAAATGGCAGCACTACCGGGAAATATACCCCAACGATGATCGATGCATACATCATAACCAGGGCGATGAGGGAAAACACAAGATCACTCCTCCCCTTGCGAATTTCACGTCCCAGCCACAATGCAACCGGTATCTGGAACCAGACAGGAATGACCGACTGCGGATACATAATAAATAAAGTCGCTACAATTGCAGCAAAGACGGCCAGCACGATAAACAGAAGTAACTGCATGATAAACTGGAATGCGTACCGTGTTGACGGACTGACCAGGTTACCGGTAAGTTCCCCAATCGTTTTACCATTGTTGCGGGCAGAGACAATCAGGGTGCTAAAATCATGAACGGCCCCCATAAAAATGGAACCCAGAAAAATCCAAAGAAAGGCGGGTAACCAGCCCCAGATGATTCCGATTGCCGGTCCGACAATAGGCCCGAGACCGGCAATGGTGGTGAAATGATGGCCGAAGATGATACTTCTTTTTGTCGGTACAAAATCCACCCCGTCTTTATAAACATGGGAGGGCATTTTATTACGGGAAGACAGCCTGAACAATTTCTGTCCCAGAAATCTGCCGTAAGTACGGTAAGCCAAAATATAACCCGCAAAAGCCAGTAAGGTAACCGTCAATGAATTCATGTTTAAAAATTTCTGCCTAAATTAGTTAAAAATGACTCTTTTGGTTTATTTTGGAAAATGAAATTTGCCTCATTGGAATAAATTCAGCTGTAAGGTTGTCAAAGATTTAAGTAAAACAAAGCTGTATTGAAACAGTTTACGGAAAAAGATCTGACGGATCAGATTAAAAAGGGAAATATACAGGCATTTAATGAATTGGTGAAAAGGTTTGAAAGACCTGTTTCGAATGTCATTATCGGTATGCTCGGAAATACTCCTGAAGCTGAAATGATCGCTCAGGATGTTTTCATCAGGTTCTATCAGACTATTGAGAAGTTCAGGCATGAGGCAAGTATTAAAACATACCTGACGCGAATGGCCATCAACTTGTCGTTAAACGAGTTAAAGAGACAGAAGAGGATGCGGGATAAGATGGTTTACGTCGATGATATTTCGCTTCAGCTAAAAAGCGGGGAGACAAATCCCGGGGATGATTTTGATTTGAAAGAAGCTGTAGAGAAGGCGCTTCAAAAACTGGATGCCAAGCACAGGAGTGTCATTATCCTCCGGTTAATCGAGGGATATAATACAAAAGAAACGGCTGGCATCCTGAAAATACCCCAGGGGACTGTTCTTTCCAGGCTTTACAGGGCCCAGGAACAACTCAGGGAGTTACTTAAGACCTATTTATAACTATTATACGTCGGTTATGAGAAATAAAAGACATCGGTTTATGTTCAGAAAGGTTCTCCGGTTTGAAAACCGGGACAGCCGGTATGAACAAAAAATGAATCCTGATTTTGAACGGGAGTTCATAGAATGGAAAAAACTGGAATCGGGTCTCAGCACAGTGCAGATGAGTTTCAGGGTGGGTTTTCCCGAACGCGTTACAGCAAGGCTTCTTGGCCTGCTCGAAAAAGACCCGATGCGGGATCTTTATTACAGTCTTTCGACACTGTTACCCAAAATCGCCTATTCTTCTCTGGTTGTTCTGGCCCTGATTATTGTAACCATTTTTGTCATTCATGGCCAGCTCGATCAAAACGTATTTCTTGGTGCGGATAAACTTGACGATTCGAATTTTGTCAGTTATCTTATATTTCAAAGCAATTAGCCATGCAGTTTAGAAAAAGGGTATCTGCCCGGCTGTGTCAGTAATGTTGAAAAAGAACCCTATTTAGAATATTTTCGAATTTACGGTTAGGACGTTCAGATAAACACTTAATTTATGAAAACCAGAGCTATTTTAACAGTTCTTATCTCACTGATCACAGGATTTGCCTTAGGCTTCATCACTTCAAGCCAGATCACTAAAATGAGAACAAGAGATGTTCACAGCATGTCATCAGTGGAAGCATTTAAAGCACGAACATTTAGTGTCATCGAACCCACCGAAAATCAAAAAGCACAGATTACGCCTATTGTTGAAGAATACGCTCTTAAATCGGATTCCTTGCGGAAGAATACTTACTCAGATTTTCACAACCTGATGGATGAATTTCACGCTCAGCTAAAGCCATATCTTACCGAGGAACAGATGCAAAGGCTACATGAATTTCCTAAATATGTTGCAAAGAAATACAAACGTCATTAAAATACGGCGATTCTTATCCTTTGAGCGGTCCTCTGTCTTTATTCAGATATCGGCATCCAGACTCCGGCAATAACTGAAAATGTCTATCAGCCTGCACCGTAGTTTTTTAAAAGCTCCCATCCGAAAAATACCGTAAGCAGTTTCTTTCATGAACACCCCCCGGACACCTTTTTCATAAAAGGCGGGCGATTTGTAAGCGTCCGCGTATTCCTATCTGTTCATCCTTGATACAAACAAGCGAATACATGTTGCCGGTAAAAGTCCTTTCAACCACTCCCCGGATATCTGCCGACGAATGGATTTGGTTAGCCACCCCGGTTGCCAGGGCATCGGCATCACAGGCCGAAGGACAGACCACGGTTACGCTGTCGGCTTTCCCAAGTGAAACTGAATGGCCAAACATCCCTGATGAAGTACATATCCCCGAAGGTGACATGTCGGGTGTGAGAAGCAGTCCGATATCCGAAAACTTCTTATTTCCCCCCGCATCAATAGCGAGAAGGACCGGGTCTTTTACCCCGACATAAATATCTCCCCCGTTCTCGATAACATATTCATCGGGATGGAATTTCCCGGAAAGAAAGAGTCCTGTTTCCTGGGCTACCATCCCGGCTACGGCAGCCATGGGTCCGGTGCCTGCAATAATAGCAGCATTTTTCATTTTCACCACAATATCAGGATCATTATCCAAAACCGGTAACGGGTCGAATGTATCCCTGAAAACAGGGAAGGAAAGGATATAATTTTGCAATTCGTCACGCAGGCCCCTCACGAAGGCTTCAATCGACGGGGCCATTTCCGGATCGTAGGATTCGGGGCCGACTCCCACCCAGAGATCTGATTCACCCACAACCACACGGAAACCCCTGAAACGTTGAAGGTTCATCCTGTTCCGGTAAAACCGGGGCTCATACATGTCAGTTGAAATTAAGTTCGAATAACTGCAATGGACAGGCTTTCAGGCATAATTCACAGGCGATGCATTTCTCAGGACGGAAAATCAGTTTTCTCGTATCAAGGTCCATGGTGAGTGCATCGGCAAAACATACCGCTGAGCAGCTTCCGCAATGGATACAGTCTGAATAATTGAGTAAGATGTTCTTCCTGACCGGACTTACAGTTATGTTCAGGCTCTCAATATATTTAACGGCCCTGTCCACGTTTTCTTTCGGCGCCTTTAGCTCAACAAGTAACTTCCCCTCCCTGCCGGGAGTAATATCCGCATTCAGAATATTAACAATAACATCATGGTCCTTCACCAATCTGTATGTCAGTGGAACATCGACCAGATTGGCCGGAAATGATAATATCAGTCTTTTTTTCATAATGGCTTACCTCCTTTCGAGAGAATGAAGTTTGGTACCTGTCGGAAACGGCTCAAGAGGCCGGCTGATCAGAAATTTTTCTTCCCCGATCCATCGCTTTAGCTCAACGGCGATCTCCCTGGCTTTGGCAACACTGGACATCGATGCGGTTCTGATTTTCTTTCCGTTCAGTATCATGGATCCGGAGAACAGTTCACCGTAGGTGACTTTTCCTATGGCCGGATGGTCGGGTTTGCTGTAATCACAGACGGTAGTAGTAATCTGTTCATTTCTGACAGAGACACGGTGAGCCATATCCTCATCGAGAACGGGAACAGGGATTCCTATGCCAATGAAAATGCTGACCCCGTACTTCTCAAAATAAGCCGCTTTCAGATATTCGGTGCTCATTTCCTTAGCATTTCCAATCACCGAGAGGGTGGCTGAATTGGTTTCGGGAATTCCGAATTCATTTCTGGGTCCTTCCGTTTTAAACTGTGTTCCGAACCATGCAACATATCCTTTAGCTCCGCACAGAAAAAGACGGGTTCCAATACCAATGGTCCTCAGGTCCGGATCATTCAAGAGAGGACTCAGTTCGCCCGAAGTGGAAAAGGTGGCGTTGCCGGTATCAGGCAACAACGATCCCATGTACGTGTATATCATCCGGCCCGATGTATTCACCGCACATGGATAATTCTGATAGGCATTCCTGGGATTGAACATGGTCATCTCATTGATCTCTGATTTATTGATGAGAGTCTCAATCTCCGTTTCAGGGTAACAATCTGTTCCTTTTGCCGAAGCTTTTAACCTGACGTCCTGACCGGCAATCAGAGATTCGATCACATGTGCTCCGCCATATTTTTCATTAAAAGGATTCACCTCTGTGGCGCCGATGTAAACGTCGACTGCAGCTATCCCCGAATGCACCGGGACGTTGTTCAGTGTGACCCGTTCCATCCGGATGGGGGGATTTGAATGGCCCAAATTAACGAACATGCCGGAAGAACACATCGGTCCGAACGTAGCCGTCGTAACTACATCTACTTTACGGGCTATTTCTTCAGCAGAATAGTCTTTAGACATCGCAGAGACTTCCTCAGCAGTGAGAACCACCGCTTCACCTTTCAGAATCTTCTCATTTATCTCTTCGAATGATTTTTTTACTTTCATAAGACTGAGGTTTTTTAACATGTAACATAACGTCTGATCGTTTTTATGAAAGCAAAAACATCGTGCACTCCTGTTTTCAATTTATTCCGGCTTAAATTGGGTCACCATACCTTATGCAGTGACTTATCCGGCATTTAAGCAGGAAAGGCTGACGAAAGATTCACAGTATTTTTGCAATCAATTTATAACCCCCGGCACACGCCGGGTCAGGTATTAGCACCTTTTCCCAAGAGGGCTGGTTGCTAGAGGTTCATGGAGCCTGGTCTCTCCCCTCTTCTATATAAATCAACTACCATTAAAGGGAGTATTGATTTATTTGAACTGTAAAAGTAAAAAATATCTTTGTAAGGCAAGTGAGACGGCCTTCAATATTATGATAATGGCCTTTTTATTTGGAATAATTCCAAATTATTAAAGACCTGTCACACCTCTTCAAGGCTTGTTGAAGGGATCCATCCTTTCCGGCCGTCACTGACCATGATTTCATCCCAGCCTTCGAGGCTGCTATTGATGTGTACTTTTGTTCCTTCATGCAGAACAAAAAGATCTTTGCCACTTTCACGAGGAGCAGATTTGACCGTCTGGGAAGGGCTCATGATGATGGCCGTGCCAGGATCGTTTATCTGACGGTCACGCTGGAAACCGAAAAGCAGGCATATCATGCTGAAAATGAAAAAGAAAAGCCCGGAATAAAACCCTAACCGCCGAAACCGTATTTTCCTGGTGAAGATGTACAGGATAAAACCGGCGAATGAGATCCCAAACAACAGGAGCGATAACTTTGTCCAGGTTCCCGGATCAAATGCGGCAACCATTTTTCTGTACCACCTGACGAAGAACAATACGGGGACCTCATCAAAGCGATCGGTAAGCATGGATTCGGTATAGGTCAGATTATTGCGGATATCATCATCATTTGGCTTCAGTAAAATAGCCTTCTCATAATACAGTCTGGCTTTACCCAGCTTATTGGAGCGGAAATAAGCATTTCCGGTATTATAATAGAGTTCAGCTGAACGGTATCCGAGGCTGTCGATTTTCAGGTACAGATTAATAGCGTCTTCAAAATCACTGTTCTGGTAATCATTATTGGCTTTACGAAACAATGAATCAGGACTCTGGGCCATTAGCTGAAGGCCTGACATTAAGATTACGATTAAAAACCATTTCTTCATTTTCCTAAGCTTTTTCTTACAACCTGTCAAACGTTTTCTTCAATCATTGAAATGATATTTTCAGCCCTGGCATACATGGTATTTTTATCGCCTGTCTGCCCTGGAGCATACCTGGAGAATTCACAGTCATCGATCAGATCCCAGAGTTTTTCCACGTATTCTCCAGTCAGGTCATATGCATCCAGTTTCTCCTGGATCCTCTCGCGTGACAGGTCGGAAGTGTCGACGCTAAACTTGTCTGAGAGATAGCCCCAACAGGCTTTAAGGATTTCTTCATAAAATCCGTCGTCGTTTATGGACAGTAGATGGCGGGCCGTCTTTAATCGTTGCATGGCAAGTTTTCGGGCTCTCCTGTTGCGCAGGTAATAGACATCGGCATGTTTCTTCATCCGGCTTTGTCTGAAGAAAAACAGGATAAGGAGAAGGACGATACCTGCCGGGAAAATCAGCATCCATCAGGAATGCAGCAGTGACTGGTCTTTTCTGCGCAGATCGCCGGGGCTGGTACTAATGAACCGGATATCGTTTCCAAGATTTTTGACCTCATCGCGGAAGAAACCCTGAGGCATTTGTTGCACGTTGGCCTGCCCCTCACCGGTTCCTTCACCTGTAACTTTAATGGTAAACTCCTTGCTTTTCCTGGTCTCATACCTGTTTGTCGAAGGATTGAAAAAACTGAATTCCACGGGAGCGATCCGGAAGTTTCCCCTGTTTCTGGGAATGATGAGGTACTCAAAAGTCAACGAGCCTGTTGAGCCGGCTATGGTATTCTTAAAGTTTTTATCCGTTTTGGGATCGAAAACTTCCAGGTCGGGTGGGAAATCAACTTTCAGCGGTTGAATCAGTGGAAGGTTGCCTGTACCTGAAACCTGTTACTTTCAGGGTTACCGCTTCATTGGTGAGGGTACTGTCTTTACTGATGGAGGCCGACAGGTTGAAATCGCCCACAGCCCCGTCAAAGGATGAAGGGGCACCGGAAGGGAGGGGTTTCACATGAATGGTGACCGGGTTGGAGTCGAAACTGTCGGGAACGTTCTGATATGAATTGAAGGCGTTATCGAAAAACGGATCGTCAAAAACGTTTCCGAAAGGATTGGATTTTGTCCTGACTCTTTTCTGGATCATCACATCCATCTGCACAGGATCCAGCTTCAGGTCGCCGCTTTTTTGGGCTGTAAGAAGCTGCCGGTTTATGACCTGTGAACTGTATGTCAGGCCATTGATCACATCCCTGTCCGCAGCTTTGTCCGGCTCCAGGTTTTCATTCCAGAAGCCCTCATAGGAAGGTGTTTTAAGGTTGGTGATCTGGAGCCGTTCCCTGACATATACTTTTGTTGCAAGTACAAGCTGTTCACCTACATACACATTTGTTTTAGAAGGGATCTGACGGACGATGACGGATTTTCCCTGCTCAGATGGTATACTTTTACCCTGCGGACCTGAGGATTGTACATCTTCAGTACCCTTGATCACCTTGATCTTAACTTCATTGGTAGTATAGGTTTTGCCATTGGCTCTGAGTGTTGCCGAAGGAATGACAAAGTCTCCCTCACTGGAGATCTTCATCATGTAGGTATAGGAAACCTGCATGGTATTCTCCAGTTTGCCGTTAATATTACTGGATTGGTAAGATACCATCTGACTGGGACCTGAAAGGATTTTCACACCGTCAAGTGCCGGAAGATTGACATCTCCCTGGATATCGCCCGAAATTGTGTAACTAAAAGCCTCATCAACGGTTACCACAGCAGGAGCGTCGGCGGTAACACCTCCGTCGCGGCCAAAAGTCGCAGTAACGGCCATGGCACAAAATAAACTGAGGATACTCAGACGAAGGATAATCTTATGTTGAAGCGAATTTCCCATTATTTTACCAGTCTTTTTCTGTCTTAACCCTGCTGGCTTTAGCCTTTTGTTTTTCATAATTCTTCAAAGTCTGCAACTCCTGAAGTTGGATGGCCTGGAGCATTTTCTGAACTTCTTTCTTGGATAACTGCTGTTTTACTTCGGGTACCTGTTGGTTTTTCCCGTTTTTCTTCTGTTCCTGCTGATTTTGCTTTTGTTGTTGCTGCTGCTGTTGTTGTTTGTTTTGCTCCTGTTGTTTTTGATCTTGTTGCTTCTGCTGATCTTGTTTTTTCTGATCCTGTTGTTTATTCTTATCCTGATTTTTGTTATTCTGGTCGTTCTTGTTTTGATTTTTCTGTTGCTGTTGTTGTTCCTGCAGCTTAGCCTGTGCATAAACCAGGTTATACCGTGTTTCGTTATCCCCGGGTTTTAGTCTGAGTGCATCTTTATAGGCTTCAATACTTTTTTCATAATCTTTCTGTTTCAGGTATGAATTTCCCAGGTTATGAAAGATATCTGCCATGGTGGTATCATCAGCCCCCTTGCTTTCAGCGGCTACATGCTGGTAAATCGCACCGGCATCTTTGTATTTATCCTGCTTATACAAGGCATTTCCCATATCATAGCCGGCAGGAAGCGATGTACTGTCGGCATCGAGGGCTTTACGAAAAGCGATTTCGGATTCCGAATAGGTTTTCCTGTCGTATGCCTTTACACCCTCCCGGACATATTTACGTTCATTCTGAGCATTTAATACCAGAGGTATGCTAATAAAAAGAATTGACAAAGTATATTTAATATTCATTTTCACTGTTTAAACAATTTAATTTTAGCCATCCATCTGTTTCTTCGCTCCATCGTCAGAATGGACAGAAAGAGGAAGATCAGACCGGCTCCCAGGAAATACTGATACCGTTCCTCGTAATCGCTGTAAACTTTGGCAGTGATCTCGCCGGTTTGTTGTTCATCAATTTTTTTCATCAACTCAGATAATCCGGCACCGCTTCTTCCCGCCCGTATATAGAAACCGTTGGTAATGGAAGAAATACGCTTAAGGGTATTCTCATCTAGTTTACTTACTACCACGTTCCCCTTACTGTCCCTGATATAGTCATTACTGCCTTTAGACACCGGGATCGGCACGCCAGCCGGGTCACCAAGTCCGATAGTATGAATGATGATCCCTTTATCTTTGGCTCTTTGCGCAGCTTCAAATACACCCGGTTCATGATTTTCCCCGTCGGTGATCACGATAATAGAACGGCTGGAGGATTCTCCCTGTTGTGTTTCCGGTTCCGGACCGAAAGACCGGATGGCAAGATCGATGGCATCGCCAATGTTCGTACCCTGATCCGACACCATATTGGTAGAAACAGAATTCAGAAACAGCCTGGCTGCTCCGTAGTCGGTTGTTATTGGGATTTGTGTATATGCTTTTCCCGCAAAAACAATAAGGCCGATTTCATCGCCGTCCATTTTATCAATCAACCTGCCCAGCTCCTGTTTTGCTACATCGAGCCTGTCGGGTGTAAGATCCTGTGCCAGCATCGAGCGCGACACATCCAGGGCTATGATGATCTCACTGCCTTTTTTCCTGACTTCCTTTAATTTTGAACCTGTACGGGGACCAGAAAGGGCAATGATCAGAAACAGGAACGAAATGATCAGAAAAACAAACCGCAGATTATGCCTGAAACCAGATGCGTCGGGCATAAGGATATCTTTCAGCCCAGGGGAGGCGAATCGTTTCACGGCTTTCTTTCGCCGGGATAAAGCCACAATATACAAACCAACCAGAATAGGTATCAGTATTAAACCGTATAATATTTCCTCGTGTGCAAACCTGAACATAATCAATTCATTATTTTAAGGAATACTTCTCATCACCAAAAAGCGAATAACCGATTCAAAGGCCAGAAGAACTACTCCAGCGAGTAAGAACGGGAAATACTTTTCCTGTCTTTTTGAATAATTCTGGGTATTGAGAATCGTTTTTTCCATTTTATCGATTTCACCGTAAATCTCTTCCAGCTTTTCTTTATCGGTAGCCCGGAAGTATTTTCCGCCGGTCATATCGGCTACCTTTTTCAATACGTCTTCATCGATCTCTACCTTCATTTGCTGTATTTGCTGCCCGAAAATGGTCTGGACCGGGATTGGAGCCATACCCTCGGTACCGACGCCGATCGTATAAACGCGGATCCCGTATTCCCGGGCTATCTCCGCAGCTGTCAAAGGCCCGATGGAACCGGCATTATTTACTCCATCGGTAAGAAGGATTATAACCTTGCTTTTCGCTTTGCTTTCCTTGAGCCTGTTAACGCTGGTAGCCAGGCCGAGGCCAATAGCCGTTCCATCCTGCAGCATGCCGAATTTCAGGTTGTCAATTTGCTGAACGACTTCAGCCCTGTCGGAAGTGAGCGGGCAAAGGGTAAAACTTTCCGCGCTGAAGGCTACAATAGCAAAGCGGTCGTTGGGCCGGCCGTTTACAAATTCTGCCGCCACGTCTTTGGCAGCCTCGAGGCGATTTGGCTTGAAATCCATCGCTCTCATACTGCCGGAAACATCGATACAAAGAACGATATCGATACCCTCGGTAGTGGTCTCACTCCAGTTCTCAGAGCTTTGCGGACGGGCAAAAGCAACGGTCAGAAGTGCTATAGCAAGGATCTGCAACCCAAACAGTATATGTCTGAGGACAAGTCGGAAGGGTGTTCCGGTTCGTCCAAAAAAGTCAAGCGAGGATATCTGTACTCCGGCAGTTCTTTTCGAGTGCCTGAGAATATAAAATATTATCAGCAGAGGCAGAACAGCCAGCAGGTACAATAACTTTGGGTTTGCAAATTCAAAATTCCACATAAAAGTAATCCTTTAATTCTCTTCCGTGCTTTTTAACCCTGTTTCCGCAGGTTTTGTCTTTTCCACAAAAAGATAAGCATTATTTAAATTCGTTTCATTCTCCGTAGGTGTTGGATCTTCCCTGGCAAATTTTACCAGGTCTGACAGATTCAGCAGGCTTTCAAGCATTTCGAGCAAAAGGCTGTCATCGTAAGCAATACGCCTGAATTTCTGCAAAGTTTCTCCGGTAGTCGATTCCCTGGCATCGACGCCGAACTGGTCCTCCACATACTGTCTGATGGTATCAGACAGTATAATATAATATTCTTTCACCTGTCCTTTCTGCCACATCTTTTCCTTTTTCAGGTAATCGAGTGCTTTCAGGGCTTTCGCGTAAGGCGGAACTACCACTACTTTTCTTAGTTTCACCGGATCTTTCCCTTTTATACGGCGGAGGAGAAGAACCAGCAGTACTGCCAGAACAAGTATACCAGCTGCTCCGGCAATGTAAGGCAATGCTTCCCTGAAGGTCAATGGTGTATTTATTACCGTACGAATATCCTTAATGGAAGCTGAAGTGTCAACCGGAGGTGAATAAACGGTAATGAGCAGACTGTCTGTATAGAGGTTTTGCGGTCCGGCCGGATTGTTTACTATAACCTGATATGACGGGATGGTATAGTGTCCAGAGTCGAATGACGTGATGAGGTAGTGGTAGGTCACTTCAAGATGATCATCAGAACGACTGCTGTCAATTTTACTGCTCAGAATTTCGATATGGCCGTCAATATTATTTTCAGGTCCGGCCAGCTGAAACGATGTATTCACCGGCATATTGATCCCGATATTGAAATTCATCTGTGTACCGATCAGAAGAGAGTCATTGTCTACGGATGATTTCACCGTAATATTCTGAGAAAATAGGTTAACAGCTGCCAGGAGGATACCTGCAGTGATAAGGAAAATTTGTTTCATCGTCTTTTTCATCCCCTTCGTTTAAACAGCTTGATCAAAGGTTTAACATAGTCGTCCGAAGTATCAATCGAGGTCATATCGACGCCGCAACGGGCAAAGACAGAGTTCAGGTTTTTGCTGTGTTCCTGCCAGTGCCGGCGATAATGATCCCTGACAGCCACCGGGTTGGTATCCACCCACCGCTCCCTGCCGGTTTCCGGATCATAAAACTTCACCAGCCCCACTGGTGGCATTTCGGTTTCCCGGCGGTCAAAAATGTGAAGAGCGACAACATCATGTTTCCTGCCAGCTATTTTAAGTGAATCTTCAAAAGGCGGACACAAAAAATCCGATAATACGAATGTGGTGCAACGTTTTTTAATAACATTGGTAAGGTAGCGGAGAGGCTCGACCAAATCGGTCTTTTCACTCTCCGGGTTGAACTCGATCAGTTCGCGAATGATATGAAGGATGTGTTTTCGTCCTTTTTTCGGGGGGATGAACTTCTCGACGCGGTCGCTGAAAAAGATAACGCCGATTTTATCATTGTTGAAGATTGCAGAAAAGGACAACACAGCAGAAATTTCTGTGATCACATTCTTTTTCAGGGAAATGTCACTGCCGAAATTTCGTGAGCCACTGACATCCACCATCAGCATGACTGTCAATTCGCGTTCTTCCTCAAAAATCTTGATATAGGGATGATTGAACCTGGCGGTAACATTCCAGTCAATAGTACGTGTATCATCTCCGTACTGGTATTCGCGCACTTCAGAGAAGGTTACACCCCTGCCTTTAAATGCACTATGATACTCGCCGGCAAAAACCTGCCTTGTGAGCCCCCTTGTTTTTATTTCAATTTTCCTGACCTTCCTGATCAGATCTGTGGTTTCAATTTCAGCCATTGTAAAATACCCGGTTTGTCATCTACTTTTTTTTAACCTTCAGGACGAAATACCACTCCTTTTCTTCAAGTGATACTTCATACCTGTTCTTTCCTTCGCTAAATTCCCATTTGTTTTTCCCCTTCTTTTCATAGGCTTTGTTATTGTCGGCTATGACAAAGTCATACTCCGAATAATCACAAATCAGGCGTGTGTGTGTTGAGATATCCTCATCGGAAAAAAAAACGATCAGTGTTTTTGTATCCGAGGCGTTGACAAACTTCAGGTAATTGAAAGCCTGTCTGGTTGTCATCTGGTCAGGGTAAAAACCAGATTTACGGGCAACGGATCTGACCTTATCTTTGTCAAGACCGATATAACTCTGAGCCTGTATTTGAAGAGCAAAGAACATCATCAATAAACCTGCGCAAAGGAATCCTTTTTTCATAGACCTGGCATTTTATGGCACTTCAACGTTATTTAGAATCTGCGTAATAATATCAACAGAATTAATATTTTCAGCTTCTGCTTCATACGTAAGACCGATCCTGTGCCGCAGCACATCATGGCATACTGCACGGATATCTTCCGGAATAACATATCCCCTGCGTTTGATGAAAGCATAAGCTTTACCAGCTTTAGCAAGGTTGATGGTAGCCCGTGGAGAGGCACCATACTGAATCATGTTCGAAAATTGTGCCATTTTATAATCTTCCGGTTTTCTGGTGGCAAAAACAATATCTAGAATATAGTTCTCGATTTTTTCGTCCATATAGACATCCTTCACCGCATCCCTGGCTTTCAGTATATCCTCAGGTTTGAGAATTTTTGCCGGAACAGGAAATGTTTTACCGAGATTTTCTCTCATCACGCTTCTTTCTTCCTCCATGGAAGGGTAAGTAATCACTACTTTGAGCATAAAACGGTCTACCTGTGCTTCGGGCAGAGGATAGGTTCCCTCCTGCTCGATCGGGTTTTGCGTGGCCAGAACCAGAAACGGTTTTTCAAGCATGAAGGTTGTTTCTCCAATGGTAACCTGTTTTTCCTGCATGGCTTCGAGTAATGCGCTCTGTACTTTTGCCGGGGAGCGGTTAATTTCATCTGCCAGGATTAAATTGGCAAACACCGGTCCTTTTTTAACCAGAAATTCTTCCTTCTTCTGACTGTAGATCATGGTACCGATGAGGTCGGCAGGAAGAAGGTCAGGGGTAAACTGTATTCTGCTAAATTTCGCATCGATGGTGTCGGCCAGGGTTTTTATCGATAAGGTTTTAGCAAGTCCGGGAACCCCTTCGAGCAATATATGACCATCAGATAACAGGCCAATCAGTAAACGTTCCAGCAACCGTTTCTGGCCCACGATCACTTTTTGCATTTCAATGTTAATCAGATCAACGAATTCACTTTCCTTTTTTATTCTTTCATTGAGTTCTTTAATATTCACCGTTTCGCTCATAATTTTGACATTTTTACTTTCTGGATTAGCACTGATCGTTTATGAAAGTTCATTTCGATCTTCAAAATTGATTCTAAAACGCTGAATTTGCAAGGGAATTTCGCATTTTGATGTTAAAAAATGTTAAACCTGTTACTATGATTCAAATGCTCAAGATACAATATTTCGTTCAAAATACTTTCACTCCGGAAAATGGCTTCCGGGTCAGACCGACGAAAAAATAGAGGTCGTTTTCATATATTTGAACTTTAAAGGAATTCATTATGCGTTTTTTCATCGAACTGTCGTATAGAGGAACGAACTATCACGGCTGGCAGGTACAGCCAAACGCCGATACGGTTCAATTCAGGCTCGAAGAAGCTCTTTCCACGATCCTGAGAAAGAAAGTATCACTGACGGGTGCCGGCCGCACAGACACTGGCGTTCATGCCAGTTACTTTACCGCTCATTTTGATGAGGAAAAGGCTATGACCGAATATTTCATCCGCCGGCTTAACGGGTTTCTTCCTCACGATATCAGAGTATTCAGGATCTGCAGGGTTCCTGACAATGCCCATGCCCGTTTTGATGCTTTATCGAGAACCTACCGTTATCTCATCGTGCCCGAAAAACATCCGTTTACCAAAAATCTGACAGCCTTTATTCCCGGAAAGCAGGACCTTGCCCTGTTGAACGAAGCCTCTTCTTATCTGCTTTCATGCAAAGACTTTGCAGCTTTCAGCAAGTTGCACAGCAACAATAAAACGACCATATGCCGTATCGATTATGTTTCCTGGGTGAGATACCGGGAGTTTTTGATTTTCACGATCACTGCCGATCGTTTTCTGAGGAACATGGTTCGTTCCCTGGTTGGCACTCTCCTTGAAGCAGGTCGTGGTAAAATCAGCCTTCAGGAGTTCAGGGAGATTGTGTTGAGCAGGGACAGGTCAAATGCAGGAACCTCAGCACCGGCTGAAGGTCTGTATCTTACCGATATACGTTATCCTGAAAATTACGGACTGAATAACCCGGGAAAAGACGAACTGCTGCCTTTTGCCTGGTAACATCAGCTGGTCCATATCTCCCAGGCTTTTTCTGCCTGGAGCTTCAGCATTTCCAAACCATTCACTGTAATGGCCCCGTTTTCCTTTCCGCGCGATAGAAAGACCGTTACCGGAGGATTGTATACAAGGTCGAAAAGAATATGACCAGATGATACGGCTTCATACGGAATGTCGGGAAATCCGTCAGTATCGGGAAATGTGCCCAGCGGCGTAGTGTTTATTATCAGTTTATGACTTGCAACAATTTCTGGAGTGAGCATTTCATAATTGATGACAACGCCTCTTTTCTTGCTCCTGCTGACAAAGAGGGCACCTATACCAAGACTCTGAAGCACATAGCTCACTGCTTTAGATGCTCCGCCCGTACCCAGAATCAGTGCCGATTTATGGTGTGACGGATCCAGAATAGGCATCAGCGATTCCCTGAATCCGTAAACATCGGTATTGAAGCCTTTAAGATATTTATCATTGTCCTGTCCGGTGATTTTTATGGTATTTACAGCTCCCGTGGCTTCAGCAACCGGATCAAGTTCGTTTAAGAAAGAGAGAATTTTTTCTTTATAGGGAATCGTCACATTGAGGCCCGACAGTCCTGTTGTATTCCGCATCAGTGAAGGGAAATCACTGATATCTTTTAGCGAAAAATTACGATAGCTACAGTCACAGATATTCTCATTTTCAAATTTTTCCGTAAAGAATTTTTTCGAAAAAGAGTGTTCAAGCGGATAACCGATAAGTCCGTAAATCTTCATGGATTATTGTCAGATGGTTTTCAATTTTGAGATACGGTTAAGGATAAATATAAGAAAAAATCCTGCCAGTATAAGCAGTATGGCAGAGATAAAACCGGAATGAGCTGTGATTACAGGCAGAATGTTTTTCTCAACAAGGGGTTGTTCCATGCCTCTGCTGTCGGTAAAGGTCTGCAGGGTAACTTTCCAGGGCCAGATCTTGTTCAGGGAACCTATCATGAACCCGGCCAGCAGACCAACGGTAGGGTAACGGAATTTTTTCAACAACCATGACAGAACATTTGAGAATGAGATCAGTCCTATAACGGCCCCTGCCGCAAAAACCAGTAATATTCCTATCTGGAAGTCACTCACGGCGCCCAGAATATAGGTATACTTTCCCAGCAGAAGCAGGATAAAACTACCCGATATTCCCGGCAGGATCATGGCACAGATGGCTAAAACACCAGAAACAAATACAAACCAGGTGGCGTCAGTTGTTGATGCCGGTGACACACTTGTAATTATCCATGCGATTACGGTTCCTGCCAATGTTGTAACGACCGTTAGCGGTGTCCATTTTTTGATGTCGCCAAGCACCATGACAGCTGAGGCAATGACCAGGCCGAAAAAGAACGACCATACCATTGACGGGTAGTTCAGCAGCAGGTACTGGAGGAGATGTGCAAGGGAAAAGACACTGACAAGCACGCCGGAAAAAACACACAACAGGAACCAACCGTTGATCTGTTTCCAGAATGCGCCAATCCTTAAATGAATCAAAAGCCCCAAAGCTCCGATATTTATGGATTTGATTGCATCAATAAGTTCTTCGTAAATTCCTGAAATGAAAGCGATAGTGCCACCGGAAACACCGGGAACAACATCAGATGCCCCCATGCCGATTCCCTTCAGAATAAGCATGAGGTAGTCCATTGGTCTTCTCATAATTTCTTATCGTGATACTTTTCAGGGAGGAAGTTAAAAAAGGTGTCACCGCGCAGTCCAAGACGAAGTGCTTCGAGAGAGACAACTTCGGCAGGAGCAATATTACCCAGGTTAACATTAGCTCCGAGAAGGTTTATAAACCATACCTGCTGCGCTTTATTCGGTGCTTCCCAAATCACATTTTCAACAGCTACATGTTCGATGATATCGTCAATGATTTCAATATTGGCGGAACCATCCTGATTATAAATCCCGATCGTACCGCTTTCACGGGCTTCAGCAATCACTTTCCATGCACCATTTTCGAGCTCTGTCTTCATGTTCTGTACCCATTCGTCAGGAGCAAGCTCAACGCCTTTGACTTTGGAACCCACCTCTGATAATACCCTGAAATCTTTACTCAGCTCACGAATATATCTTAATTTATCGGCATGTCCGAGTTTCATGGATCCATCGGATACTTCAACCATTTCCATTCCGGCATCAGAAAGAAATTTCCTGAACTCATCAAACATATCGCGAACGATAAAAGCCTCGAATAATGTCCCTCCAAAATAGGGATGTAAATGTGCTGACTTAAAAAGCTTGATTTTTTCCTTTATGGACTTGGCAAAGAGTCGCCGTTCCGAATCCAAATTTAACCATATCCGAAAACTCACCACTGCTTTCAATGTAACTTTCGGCTTCTGTTATGCTCAGTCCTTTATCCATCATCATGGTCAGTCCTGATTCCCTTTCCTTAACTGTTCTTTCCGGAATGAATGGTAAAATAGTGTTCATCTTATTCTGGTTTCTGATCTTTATTAATGATATTCTGAATTTGTTCGTTGGTCTGTCCTTCCGGAAAGATCTCAAAAAACAAGTTGAGGGCACCTTCCCCCTGTTCAAGTGCTTTTTCAAGGAAACGTATTCCGGCTTCCTCATCATTCAGCTTAAAATATACGGCAGAAAGCATGTAAATTATATCCTGTGAAGAAAAATTATACTGGTAGGCATCCCTGAGGATTGTCAGCGCCTTTTCGAATTCCAGGTCGTTAATAAAAATTGTAGCCAGCCTGATCCAGGCTTCCCTGTCATCATGATCGAGTTCCGTAACCTGACTGTAACTTTTCAGGGCTTCCCTGATCTTCCCTTCCTTTTCATAATTCTCGCCCAGGGTGAACCAGTATTCGGGGTTATCTTTATCGAATTCGATGGCTTTCAGCAGATAGGTTTCTGCTTCCCGGTGTTTTTCCATGTACATCAGGGCGATTCCGGCACCATACCAGCCGTCGGGCCAGGAGTTATCGATATTAATGACCTTCTTATAAATTTCCAAAGCTTTACCATAATGACTCGTTTCTTCGAAACATTCACCAAGGTAACACCAGCCCTGAACATTCTCTGGTTCCAGCTCAAGAAAATCACTGTACACTTTTATGGCTTTCAGATACTCCTTATTATTGGCATAGATGTTAGCCTTGTTAAAATATGCGGAAGCATACGTAGGATTCACAGCAATGGCATAATCGTATGCTTCGATGGATTTATCTGTTTTATTTATTTTATAATATACCACACCCAGATTATACCATACATTTTCTGAAAAAGGATCAATATCCAGGTAGCGGTTATAGAATTTAATACTCAGCTGATAATTGTGAAGACGTTCATAATAATACCCCAGGTCGTACAGAACGGTGATATTGAAAGGATCCAGTTCATAAGCCATTCTGAGGTATTTAACAGCAAGACGGTAATGCCGCGCATTTTCAAAAGCAATGGAGATATTGATAAGTGTCTCCGCTTCTTCATCCACTGATTTTCCAAGTGCTGTGTCGAACATTCGTTCAGCATCCCTAAGTTTTCCTAGCTGGGCCAGGGCCGTACCTTTAAGAAGGAAAAATTCAGCACCATCCCTTTCATACTCGGGCAGACTGTTGAGAACCTCCAAAGCATGAGCAGCTTTCCCTGACTCCAGGTGAATATGCACAAGCTTAATCATGAGGTCGTAGGATCCCGGATGCTGTACAAGTGCAATCCCCACAGCCTCCTGGGCTAACCTGAAATCCCTGATATCAAGAAAATAATCTATGATTTCCTCATATTCTTCCACATCAAAAAAGTAGGAAACCTTTCTTTCAATCATCTCCTGGTATTTCCTCAGCACCTCTGGAAATTCATTACCCTCCTGCATTTTATCAGGTTCTTTATCCATGAATCATGAATGTGTTTGACCTCAAAATTAAAAATTATTTCAACGATTTATTAAAAGTAAAGAAGAATTTCATCAAAATGGGCTTATCTCTGCACTGCTTCAGGGATCTTCTTCGCATCGTAAAACCTGGATATAACCCTGTTCTTCAGATCGGATAGATCATTCAGAAAATCCCCGTTCTTTGCAAGCCGGTTCTTAATATTTCCCCAGTAAGAATCGAGCTGGACAACGATCTCGTCGCCTGATTTCATCAGCTTTTGATTATAGCCTGAATTTTCAAGCCTCATGCACAGTGAAAGCAGATTGTAATACAAGTCATTAAACCACACAAGGTCTTCAGCGGTTTCCTTTCCATACCTCAAAACCAGTACTTTCCAGGCGGAAAACCATGGGTCATAACCTGAATTATTCCAAAGGTAATCAGCAGCTGTAGCCAGCCTGATGATTGTCAGTTCATCGGTGTCCGCAATATTGAGGATACATTCTCCTTTTACATTTTCCCGGATATCGGGCGTAAATTCAACCTCATAGGGTTGAAATAAAACTCCTGTAGAAGCCTTTCCCGGATACCTTGATGCATATCCTCCCATCACCCGGTCTTCTTTTCTCGCAGTGAGTGTATTGTCAAAAAACCTCACAGACAGCGGATTGCCAGTCGTAAACTGCGTCAGATCCACATTATCGATCATGGTTGAAAAGGCTGCCGGACCGGTCCATAATTCATCATCAAACAGTCCGGAAAATTTCTCAAAAGACTTATAATAACAGAATTCTTCCGGATCCATCTGATTCCTGAGCCTGTTATCCGGAAGAAGCGGGTACAAATAAGTCTGGATGGAGGTATCCCTTTTTTCATCGTTGAGTAACCCTTTCCAGTAGACATCACGAATGGTCATATATCTTAAAAACGGCTTTTCCCCCAGCATTTTAACCGAGGTACTGAGTGAACCAATATCCAGGCTTCTCCAAAGACTTAAATCTGACAGAATCACAATGTCCTTTCCCAACAGGGAACAACCAGATATGGCTAAAGCTGTATTTTCCGATTCCTTTTGAACCGCGTCGAGAAAAGTTTTGCTGTTTTCATCCACACCCTGGCTCCTCAAATTGTTTAAAAGGGGAAATTTTTGATCTCTTAATGACACTCCGCTCCTGACAAAAGGTTTACTTTTTCTTAGAACACTTAACGCATGAAGTCCTGGTTTACAGATCCTGTAAAGGTCATCAGAATTCACCTCATCACCCCGGGCTTCAATGATATATTCGTTTATTCCCGAATTTACAAGGAAATCCAGGTCATCCGTTTTAAGAACCCGGTTATCAGCATCTCCTTCCGGCAGGATTATGCCACGATTCAGGAAATCAGGATAATCGAGAATGTCGAAATGATGATATGTAAGTGTGTTGATATCAATGAGCTGTGTAAGCGTATTCACGGCGTGAAACAGTCCCTGATTATCTGTCGAGCCCACAAAGATAACCTGCCCAACGGTGCTCATTCTTTTGATAAAATAAGCCTGTTGATGATTGAGAATTTCATCCACTGGTAGCTGACTGGAAAACTGATTGGCGAGATCTGTATTTCCGAAACTAAAAATCAGTCTCCCCGATTCCAATACTGATGATGAAATTCT
>CAVXSF010000015.1:0-193328 GCA_963764345.1 uncultured Bacteroidales bacterium
GAACTGAACAACCGTGCGGAATTCACACATTGTCCACACCCGGTTGACCGTTTGCGGGGAAGTTTGAATATCGGGAAGGCTCATACCCGTCATGAGGATCCTGGAAAAGACTAAATAAAATCATAATATTCAATGAAAAAAATTTATCTGTTAGCACTGATCACTTTTTTTATCAGTTATTCATGCCAGCCAACTGCCACGAAAGTGAAGGAACAGGAATATCCAACAGCGATTATTGGTCACTGGCAGGAAACGCCCGGAGATTATTACAAGGAATATATCAGTTTTGATAAAGACGAAAGCTTCAGATCGCAGTTGCGTTCCGGAGGATTTATCGGTAATACAATCTCCCAGGGCATTGACGGAAACGCATCGGGAAATTGGAAAATTGAAAACAACAGGCTTACCCTCAATATCACAAAAACGGATACTGAAGAACTGTTAAACAAAGCGGGTACTTATACCATTATTTCATTTACAACCAATGAAATAAAACTGGAGGACAGTCATGGCAAGACTTCAACCTTTGTCAGGCTGCATGGGATGTAAGAGTTCTGATCCTTTTACCGGGGCTGTTTTAACAGGGCTATAATTTCTGAAACCTTTTTTGTCTCCCTGACAATGATCATCTGAATTTTCTTGATGTCGAACAATTCCTTTACTTTGACACCGAATTCGCCTGAGACGACCTTTGTAACGCCTTTTTCCACGAGCAGTTCAACGGATGCCGGACCCGAATTTTCCATTTTAGCCTGGTTTGGGTTAGGCAGGAATTCGATTCCGCCGGTGCTGTCATCATAGATCACAAAACAGGTGCAACGGCCAAAATGCCGGTCAACGATGTCATCGGGGCTGTTTCCTGTGGAGGTTATGGCTGTCTTCATGGGTTGATGGATTGTTATGATTTAATTTCGGATCAGGAGTATTGTTCTTATGCGTCATCATATGACCGCATTGAGGGCATTTTACTTTTTTGCAGGGGCATTTGGAAACATGCTCTTTTTCAAAGCCGCATTCGGGGCATATACATTTTCCTGTATGAGTCCCGCTAACAGGGTCTCCGCTGAAACGGGAAACATCCTCCGACCCGCAAAGAGCGCAGGATATCACGTCAGATTCCTTTTCAGGATGATTGAACCAGCTACCGCAGGTGTGGCAGGTATACCAGTCGGTATCAAAATAAATTTTACCTCCTTCAAAAATTATCGGTAATTTCTGGTTAAAGGCCATAGCTACTTTCCGTCTGGCACTTTCATAGATACGGGTAAAGGTGGGCCTGGAAATACCCATTCGTTCCGCCGCTTCCACCTGTCCGAGTATTTCGTAGTCGCTCAACCTGATTGCCTCAAATTCTTCCAGGTTCATAACCACCGGGCTTGAATTTTCCTTTTCGCCGATAGGAGTGAACCCCCTGAAGCCCGGCGGGCTGTTTATTTTTCTTATTCGTTTTGGTCTTGCCATAATTTAATAACATTTGTTCAAAAAAAACGCTATGAACATATGATCATAATAAAATTTTGATTAAATTTACTAAAATATTAAAAATGAACGCAACAATCGCAAAATGGTTTTTTATTGCCGGAACAATGTTGTTTGCCGACTGGTTGCTTATGATCGTTTTTGCAGTTATCGCAAAAACCTGCCACGCCGGTAATACATTTTTCTGTTCAACGTATTGTACCATAGGTATAATCCTGTTGTTGGTAACGATTCTGTCGATTCCTTTTGTATCAACGATGATCAAAAAGAACAGAAATTGAATACATTGCCTTCCGGCCCAGGCAACCCTGCCAGATCTTATTATTTTCCTGTTTTCCTTTTTCAAAAATGGAAAGGGAATTACAGGTATAATGTCAACTATTCAAATCAATCTGTTCCTCCCGTCCGGCAAATTTAACTTATTTATCTGTAGCTTTTCTTTCATAGGTAAAGGATTCTTGTGACTGAATGATTCTCTGAGGCTTTGTCCTTCGTTTGAATGCATGGGATATTAACAGTTTTATGTTGAAAAATAATTGATATCCAGTTGTTTAATGTGGCCAAAAATTCAGAACTTTACTCAAAGGAACAGCCATGATTGGTCAACTGGAAAAATCACCCCAACTGGAGATATTCAAGGTACCTCTCTCCCATATTATCCGGGAAGATCATGAACTGGTCCGCCTGGCCCGGAAGATTAACTGGGGAACCATAATCACTCAACTCAGTATTCATTATTCACCCGACAAAGGCCGAAAGTCTATTCCGGTCAGAACCATGTCCGGCATGCTCATTCTGAAGCATCTTTATGAGGGTACTGACGAGAGTATCATGAATCAGTGGCTGGAAAATCCTGTATTCCAGTATTTCTGCGGAGAGGTATATCAACAGGCAGAACTGCCATTCAGCCGTTATGAGCTGGTAAAATTCCGCCGGCGGATCGGCAAAACCGGATTGGGAGTTATTTTTTCTCCCGAAGTACTTATCCTGATTGAAGAAGTTTATGGCGAAAAGGATAAGAATATAAATACACGGAACCCCGAATGGCATTTATTCCGATTTTTCAGGCAGCTCCTGTCGGGGAATAATCATACTGGTATCTGATCCGGATCAACCGGAATTCTTTTAATATCCATCGGCAGTTCATCCATACTTACTAATCCGTTTAGTATACATGAATGTAAACGGCAGGAAAAGAATAAGAGAGCAGAGTGTTGAAGCAGAGGAGGTAACACTTATTAATTTTATAATGGGCTAATTCCGATTTTCTATATAAAAATATCTTATATCCGTTAAATTACCTTACATTTCATCTTTCCTGGCTTTCATTCTTCTTTCAGGAAAAGCATGAGATATTCACACATAATTCATAATGTAAAGTGACAAATTCAGACAGGCGGAAATGGCTTGAAATCCTGGCGGTGATCATTACAGGTGCGCTGAAATATGTTCTGGTGGACTGGCTGGGTCTGCGTGTTTATTACATCGCAGCCGCTTGTCTGTTCTGGGTTTATTACATACTGAAACGCCGCAAAGAGAATAAGGATATTCTTCGGATTTGGGGCTTCCGGAAAGAAAATTTCAACAGGGTTTTCCTTTTCCTCCTGCCTTTTTCTTTGACGGCCATTGGGGGAATTCTTTGGTACGGTATTTCATTTCATTCAAACTTCCTTAACTGGCATGTCATACCTGTATTATTTCTTTACCCGCTATGGGGATGTATTCAACAGTTTCTGATGACAGCCCTGATTGCCGGGAATCTGAAATCCCTGGAAGTATTAAACCTGAAAAGCTACCAGGTCGTCTTGTTAACATCACTGTTATTTGCCCTTGTTCACTATCCTTATTTGCCCTTAATGATCTTCGCCTTTTTTATGGAGGTTTTATTTACAAGTACGTATTTTAAATGGAGAAACCTGTGGCCGCTTGGTCTTTATCACGGCTGGCTGGGAAGTCTGTTCTTATTCTTCGTAATGGGCCGGGATCTGTGGGTTGAATTATGGAAAATAGTATGACGGGTTACCATATTCAGACGTTCTGTTTGTGATCAAGTGATGGGACAATTCCACGAAAGCAGAGGTCGTCTCAAATATGAAAGAATCTTTTCAGATCAGTTACCCTTTTCAAGCGGTAATGAATGTATAAAAGCAGCAGTGAGACAATTATTGCAGAAGAAAAAACGATCAGACTCCAGCTAAAGCTAAGTTTATTATCCTGATATACCGAGATTATTCCGTCTGTACAAATACACATCATCCCTGCAGCCAGAAGTGAAAAAGCAATGATGTTAAGACCTTTTTGATTTGAATTCTTAATCATAAGGATAAGAAAGAAAATGGTTACATAAGCTGCCAGTAAAATCGGAATTCCGGGATTCATTCCCCAACCGGTCTTTCCGGCAAAAAAATCCAGCACAATTAACAAACCGGAGGAAGAGAGAAAACTTAACAGCAGCAATAGGAAGATTCTCCTGTAAAGAAAGAGGATCAGGCTGATGTTGATAAAGATGACTAAACAAATGGACACTGGATATTCTGACCAGGTAATCGCATGATTTACCGTCAAATCGATGATGGCGGTAATGATCATACTTGCACCAAGGATAATCCAGGAAATTTTCCATATGATTTTTCTCTTTTGAAGGCCGGTTAATTTCTGATATCCGCTTAGATGTTCCTGTTCCTGTATGGATTTACGGGATCTTAAATACGACGGGGCATTTTCATTTTTGTCCGTCAGAGGCTCTCCGCATAAAGAACAATAATTAGCGTTTTCGTCCAGTTCCACTCCGCAGTTTGGGCAAATTTTCATGGTTTCTTACGGATTAGTTTTTAGCTCAACTGAAATATTTTGTTGTTTTAAAAATCGCAGGAACTTTTCTTCAAAAGCATTTGAATTCGTAATATTCCCGAAAGTCAAAGCCAGTTTATCACCAAAGCCCACAATTCCACAATTGATCTTAAGCATTTTGTTTGGAGGAGGAGCGATGATACTAAAATAGTCGATAGGCCAGGTTGTATCACCGGGCAGTGTAATTTTTCCCATATTGGAGATTACTCCACTATACTGGCTTGTACCCAAAGAATAGAATTTCAGCCGCAGAATAAAACTCTTCAGTAAAAGCGGGATTCCTCTGACATAAATTTTTTTCTCACTTCCAACGTTTCTTGCGATATTTTTATGGATCAGCTTTTCATCTGACTCCAGCATCATTTGATGATGAACCACTTTTAGAATCTCATCGAAGCTATAGTGTCCCAGCCGCATGTCAATTTCAGGCATCACAAAAAGAGAAAAATTCCTCATGGTTTTTGATGGCAGGATTTTTCTTAAATCAACCGGGATCTGTATACGAAGCCATTTCTTCCGTTTAAACAAATTCCCCGTAGCCGGGTCCTCAAATATTTCCTGCAACGTATATAAGTAAACGGCGGCAAAGTAGGCAGTGATACTTACTCCTTTTTCATTTGCGATTTGTTTTACCTGGTTGCTTGAAACCATTGCGATCTGCCTTGTGAATCGGGGTAAGGGTTTAAGCGGGAAGGGGATATGAAAAGCTTTCGATCTTTTCACCATGGGTGGGATGTCATCTTTAAAATAACGTTTATAGGCATCCTCATATTCTTCTTCAGATACCAGATTACCTGGATCCCTAAACCGGTATTCAGGAGGTATTTCGACTCCACATTCTCCCGAATACAATATAAGTACCGTTTTGAAGAATTCAAAAGCCCCGCCGCCATCCGTCAGGATGTGGGAAAATTCAAAATTTACGGTGTTGTTCCTAACCAATATTCTGATCAACAAATTCCCTTTCGGAAATTTCCTGCAGATCAGCCCGCTGTCGGGTTCAATGGGGATGTGTAGGGGAAGATGCTCCAGGTAATACCAAAAAAAGCCTTCTTTCAGTCGTACTCTGAAAAACGGATACCTCTCTTCTGCCAGCAAAACCGCTTTTCTTAAAGCGGCTATCCTTACAGCGTGTTTTAATACTGCCGACAACCTGAATACAGAAGTGACCTCATCTGTAATAATTGCAGGGAAAATCTTTGCTGCATTATCCAGAGAGAACCAGAATTTACTGGTTTCGGGGATTTTATTGTTGCGGGTATTATCCAAATTATCGTGTTTTGAAATAAAGGATAAGAGATCATACCCATTTCTCAAAGATAAAGAATTAATTACAGATAAAGTGATTATGTAATGGTAATGAATGCCCTGGAATGTAGCATGGTATCAGGAAATAGAACCGGTTGTTAGTGGCAACCATGGAAAGGATGGGATTCGATCAGTGCCGCCTGGCTGTTCCAGGCTATGGTTCAACATGATATCATGATAGAACTCGGATATGTTTATCCGGAATTCATCAGCAATTATGAAGGGAGAAGGTTCCACTATCAAAATAGAAGAATTTTTTGTTGATAAGGAATAAACATTTTGAATGAATTAATTGTACAGTCTGCAAATTGAAACTGAAGGCGGTTTTAATGACTTTTAATATTTTGAAGGGATTTTAAAGTTCTGTCAGCAAAATCAAACAAAAAACGGTATTGATGACTTTTATTATTTAGGAAATCATCCTAAGGCTTATTTAGAATTTATTTGTAAAGCAACCTTGCAAAAGATTTGAAGATAAATGTAAATGGCCCATCCAACAGGTGGTGGATAGAAAATTAGGTTCGGAAGAAAACATGAACCTTGAATTGATAATTTGATTACCACCTGGAGAAAACGAATTTAATGAGCCTTTCAAAGAGTGTGCAGTATTGTTCTGAAAATAAACAGGAATCGACCAAATTAGTGATACATATTACATATTATGGAAATAAATAAGTATTCCGGGAGAAAAGCGGATCAGACAAAACTCATCAATGTTCCCCGGTTAATCACGGCCTATTATAGTGAAGACCCCGATTTATTTATGAAAGAGCAGAGGGTATCCTTTGGGACATCAGGGCATCGTGGCTCATCATTAAGGAAGTCATTTAACGAAAAGCATATTCTGGCAATAACCCAGGCTATTTGTTTATACAGGACGCAGCAGAAGACAGATGGTCCCTTGTTTCTTGGCATGGATACGCATGCTCTTTCCGTACCTGCATTTGTTACTGCGTTGGAAGTGTTGGCGGGCAATGGTATAGAAGTGATGATAGCAGGAAAAGAGGAATATACGCCAACTCCTGTCATTTCTCATGCTATTCTGACCTATAATAAGGGGCGCAAATCCGGATTAGCTGATGGAATTGTCATTACGCCTTCTCACAATCCTCCTGCTGACGGAGGTTTTAAGTATAATCCTCCCAACGGGGGGGCTGCGGAATCCAGTGTTACGAACTGGATTGAGGCAAAGTCAAATGAATTACTCGAAAATAATCTGCAAGGCGTGAAAAGGATTCCTTATGAAAAAGCGCTCAAAGCATCGACCACGCATCAACATGATTATTTAAATACTTACATATCGGATCTTTCCAATGTTATTGATATGAATGTCATTCGTAATGCCAAAATTAAAATTGGTGTTGATCCCCTGGGTGGAGCAGGTGTTCACTACTGGGGGCGTATTGACGAGCAATACAAGCTGAATCTTACAGTAGTTAATAAAACGGTGGATCCGACTTTTCGTTTTATGACGCTGGACTGGGATGGGCAAATCCGCATGGATCCGTCTTCTCCTTATGCCATGCAGGGGCTAATTAAGCTGAAAGATCGTTTTGACATTTCTTTCGCTTGCGATCCGGACCACGATCGACACGGGATTGTCACAAAAAGTAATGGCTTACTGCCGCCTAATCATTATTTGTCTGTTGCCATCGATTACTTATTCCGGCACCGGCCCAAATGGAACAGCCAAACGGCCATAGGCAAAACATTGGTGAGCAGTCAGATGATAGATCGCGTTGTTTCCGGACTTGGACGCAAACTGTATGAAGTTCCGGTCGGATTTAAATGGTTTGCCAACGGATTATTTAACGGATCGCTTGGTTTTGGAGGCGAAGAGAGTGCCGGGGCCACTTTCCTGCGTTTTGACGGTACCGTATGGACTACCGATAAAGATGGAATTATTCTGGCTTTGCTTGCGGCCGAAATTACGTCGGCAATGCAACGTGATCCCGGCGAAATTTATCACCAGCTCACCGACAGGTATGGCGCACCCGTCTATGATCGTGTTGAAGCATCTGCTACACCCATTCAAAAAGAACTATTGGCTAAACTATCGGCTGATCAGGTCAAAACAACGGAGTTAGCGGGCGAGAAAGTCCTGCATATCCTCACTCATGCACCAGGCAACAGCGCTCCCATCGGTGGCTTGAAAGTTGAAGGGGAGAACGGATGGTTTGCTGCCCGTCCTTCAGGGACAGAAAATATTTACAAAATCTATGCGGAGAGTTTTAAAGGGCCGGATCATCTTAAAAAAATAATTGAAGCAGCACAGACAATTGTTTTGAATGCTCTGAAATAGAAAATTATAACAAAGGAAATGTATCTAAAACCATGAAAGAAAAATCCGTCTTAAAAAAGCCCGTTTACAATTTTTTACCAACTGATTCTGAAGGGTTGGATCTCCTTGCTGAGCTTGCTCTCGACATGCGATGGTCCTGGAATCATGAAGCCGATGAGGTTTGGCAAAAACTTGATCCTGCCTTATGGGAACTCACTCATAATCCATGGGTTGTACTTCAGACAGTTTCAAAAAACCAATATCAGAGCGTGATGGCTGATTCTGTCTTTCGTAAAAAAGTAGATGAACTTATTCAATCCAAGGAGCATGCAAATACAGTTCCGGCGTGGTTTCAACAAAATCATCCGAAGTCTGATCTTACCTGTGTTGCTTATTTTAGCATGGAATTCATGTTAAGTGAGGCTCTCCCGATTTATTCAGGAGGACTTGGTAATGTGGCTGGTGATCAACTCAAGGCTGCCAGCGACCTGGGGGTGCCCATTGTCGGGATAGGTTTGCTTTATCAACAGGGTTATTTCCGCCAGGAAATTGACAAAAATGGAGAGCAGCAGGCACTATTTCCCTATAACGACCCCGGACAATTACCGATCACGCCTCTGCGTCAGGCGAATGGAGAATGGTTACGACTGGAGATTAGTTTGCCTGGTTACTCTGTTTGGTTGCGTGTGTGGCAGGTTCAGGTAGGCAGGATTAAACTTTATCTGTTGGATAGCAACGATGCAGCAAACTTTCCTGCTCACCGTGGTATAACAAGTGAATTATATGGCGGAGGGCCTGAGCTTCGTATTAAACAGGAAATAGTACTGGGAATTGGAGGATGGCGCCTGCTCAATACTCTGGGTATTCACCCCGAGGTATGTCATCTCAACGAGGGACATGCCGCATTCGCAATATTGGAACGTGCTCATGATTTTATGAGGGATACAGGTCAGCCTTTTGACGTCGCCATGTCAGTTACAAGAGCCGGTAATCTCTTTACTACTCATACAGCAGTAGCTGCCGGGTTTGACTGTTTTTCACCCTCCCTGATGGGACAATACCTCGGTGAATATGCTGAACTTAAACTTGGTATTACACGCCAGCAATTGTTTGCGTTGGGCCGGAAGAATCCACTGAACGAATCGGAAGCTTTCAATATGGCGTACCTGGCTATCAGGGGAAGCGGGGCAGTAAACGGGGTTAGCCGTCTCCACGGAAAAGTCAGCCGTCACATCTTCCAACCATTATTTCCTGAATGGCCGACAGACGAAGTGCCCGTTGGTCATATAACCAATGGAGTACACATGCCGACATGGACCTCGATGAATGCAGACGAGGTATGGACAGAATTTTGCGGCAAAAACCGCTGGTTGGGAATGCATGAAACCCTTGAACAGGATATCCGTCAGGTTTCGGATGAAAAGCTCTGGGAAATGCGAACCAAAGCAAACAAAGCGCTCATTGAATTTGCACGTGAATATTTTTCAAGGCAATTACATGGTTCAGGTCATTCAGCAGAATCGATTGAACAGGCAAAACATTTGTTTGACCCCAACATATTAACATTGGGCTTTGCAAGACGTTTTGCCACCTACAAAAGGCCCAATCTACTGCTCCATGATCCACAACGTTTGTTACGGTTGTTAACAAATTCCAGGTATCCGGTTCAGCTGGTTCTTTCAGGCAAAGCTCATCCCGCCGATCAGGAAGGCCAGGATTTAATTAAAGATTGGATCCAATTTATACGGCAGAATGGTCTCCATCCTCCTGTGATTTTTCTGAGCGATTATGATATGCACATATCGGAAAACCTGGTGCAGGGCGTTGATGTTTGGATCAATACACCACGACGCCCCTGGGAGGCCAGCGGAACAAGTGGTATGAAAGTACTTGTCAATGGCGGAATTAATCTTTCTGAACTGGATGGCTGGTGGGCTGAAGCATACACGCCAGAAGTGGGCTGGGCGATAGGGGATGGAAATGAACACGGTGATGATCCTGTATGGGATGCCAGGGAAGCCGAACAACTTTATACTTTACTCGAACAAAAGGTGGTGCCTGAATTTTACGACCGCAATGAAAAGGGTATTCCCACAGCCTGGATATCACGAATGAGGGAAAGCATGGCACAACTGACACCTCGATTCTCTGCTGACAGGGCGGTACGGGAGTACACGGAACAACATTACCTGCCCGCTGCATCGGCTTATCTTGAGCGTGCTGCAGGGAAGGCTGCAAAGGGAAAACAATTAACCGAATGGCTGCGTAAGCTGGAGCAGGATTGGAATTCAATGCGTTTTGGTGAATTGAAGGTTGAAACAGTCGGCCAGAAACATAAATTCGAAGTGGAGGTATATTTCAATGATCTTGATCCGGATACAGTGCAGGTTGAGCTATTTGCCAACGGGGTAAATGGAAGTGCACCTTTCATTGAGAAGATGAAACGGGGAAAAAAAACAGAAGGCACATCCAATAGGCTACTTATACAACGCTTCCTTAGCCACCGTGGCTCCTACAAGAGATTATACCCCGAGAGTGATACCCTACTTCTCAGGTGTTTCAGTTCCGCTTGAGTCTTCAAGGATTCTATGGCAACATTAGTCTCATTAAGATGGAAAATGTGAATTTAAAACAAAAGACAGAAATTAGAAAAGATAAATTCGTTCAGGTCATAACATTGTCTTTAGAGACCACGGCCAACGATAAGAACCGGCTTTCAGTATAACACAATCCCAGCATGGTTGGATTGTGTTTGCGAAACGAAAAATTATGTGAAGCAAAATTGTTGAATGAATTGAATATCGCTGAAAAAAAAATGAAAGGAGAAATCCCGTTATGAAATCCAATGAAAAAAAGGAGACTAAGGCTCCTAAATTAAAACAGGATATAAAATCCGATGGAAAAGAGGATTTGAAATCTATTCCCATGGAGGAATTGTTGAAAAAATTGAGTACATCGCCTGACGGCCTCACCCAGGCTGAAGCAACAAAAAGGCTTTCCCAATACGGACCCAACGAGATTGCAGAAAAGAAAATCAATCCCTTTCTCAAATTTCTCACCTATTTTTGGGGCCCGATACCCTGGATGATTGAAGCGGCCGTAATTCTTTCTGCTGTAGCTAAGCACTGGCCGGATTTTTTTATCATCCT
Organism: uncultured Bacteroidales bacterium; assembly: GCA_963764345.1. Taxonomy (GTDB): domain Bacteria; phylum Bacteroidota; class Bacteroidia; order Bacteroidales; genus DASQZK01. The sequence goes on from CAVXSF010000015.1 coordinate 11,068, forward strand.
CATATTACTTTTTGCCAACGCCGTGGTCGGATTCTGGGAAGAACACCAGGCGGGCGATGCCATCGCTGCGCTGAAAGCCAGGCTGGCTATAAAGGCCCGGGTGAAACGTGATGGTAATTGGATAAACCCAGCTTCCCGGGAATTGGTGCCGGGCGACATTATTCGTTTACGACTGGGTGACATTGTGCCTGCAGATGCACGCTTACTGGAGGGTGATTCGGTTGAAGTGGATCAGTCTGCATTGACCGGCGAATCGTTGCCCATCACTCGAAAATCTGGTGAGGCAGTGTTCTCCGGCTCGATTATTCGCCAGGGTGAAATCGATGCACTGGTCTATGCTACAGGCGCAAACACCTACTTCGGCAAGACAACGGAACTGGTGCAGGAGGCTCAAACCGTCAGCCACTTTCAGCGTGCAGTATTGAAAATAGGCAATTACCTGATTATCCTTGCTATAGCTCTGGTGGCGATAATTATTACTGTCGCTCTTTTCCGTGGTGACCAGATGCTGACAACGTTACAGTTCGCTCTGGTGCTGACTGTGGCTGCCATTCCCGTGGCGATGCCAACGGTACTCTCGGTGACTATGGCGGTTGGTGCGCGATTGCTGGCCAAAAAAGAGGCAATTGTGACGCGATTGGCAGCTATTGAGGAACTGGCGGGCGTGGACATACTGTGTTCTGACAAGACAGGCACCCTGACACAGAACAAGCTGACCCTGGGCGATCCTTTCAGCATTAAGGATGTCAGCACCGACCTGGTCATCCTAAGCGCCGCACTGGCATCGCGTGCAGAAAATAAAGACACTATCGATCTGGCCGTGCTGGGCGGTCTGAAAAATGACCAGGCCTTGAAAGATTACCAGGTGCTTCATTTCATGCCGTTTGACCCGGTACATAAACGTACTGAAGCCACCGTCAAAGGTGTTGACGGAAAAGAATTTAAGGTTACCAAGGGTGCACCACAGGTGATCATGGAATTATCGGAAAATTCCGAACAGGTGAAGCCGGCAGTTGACCAGGCCGTAAACGAATTTGCTGAGCGAGGGTTTCGTTCATTGGGTGTAGCACGTGCCGAAGGAAAAGGCAAATGGCTTTTTCTTGGTGTGCTACCACTTTTCGACCCGCCCCGGGAAGATGCCAAAGCGACTATTGCAACTGCCCGACAAATGGGAGTTGATGTCAAGATGGTTACGGGCGATCAGATGGCCATCGCCCGGGAAACCTCTGGTAAATTAGGCCTGGGGACAAATATCCTTGATGCCAGCAGCTTCGGAGATACGAAGCATCATGAGACAGCGCAGTTGGCAGAGTCTATTGAAAAAGCAGATGGTTTCGCCCAGGTGTTCCCTGAACATAAATTCCATATCGTGGATGTTTTACAGAAACGTAATCACATTGTTGGCATGACAGGTGACGGGGTGAATGACGCCCCGGCGCTGAAGAAAGCCGACTGCGGCATTGCCGTTTCAGACGCTACCGACGCTGCACGGGCCGCAGCATCCATGGTGTTAATGACCGCCGGTCTGTCAGTAATCATCGACGCTATTAAAGAGAGCCGGAAAATTTTCCAGCGGATGAACAGCTATGCAATCTACCGAATCGCAGAGACAATACGTGTCCTCTTTTTTATGACGCTGTCCATTCTCATTTTCAATTTTTACCCGGTTACCGCGGTAATGATTGTCCTCCTGGCCTTGCTTAACGACGGCCCTATCCTGGCCATTGCTTATGACAGAGTTCATTACAAAGATCAGCCCGAGGCATGGAATATGCCTCTCGTATTGCAGATATCCACGGTACTCGGTATTTTCGGAGTTGTGGCGTCGTTTGGGCTCTTTTACCTTGCTGAACGGGTATTTCATCTGGGTCCGGATGCTATCCAAACGTTCATGTTCCTCAAACTCGCTGTAGCGGGACACCTGACGATATTTGTCACGCGTACCCGGGGGCCATTCTGGTCAATAGCTCCAAGCCCGCTTCTTCTTTGGTCTGCAGTGGGATCGAAATTATTGGCTACAGTGGCTGCTGTTTACGGGGTGTTTATGGCTCCGATAGGCTGGAAATGGACATTGCTCATCTGGGTTTATGCACTGGCGTGGTTCGTCGTGAATGACCGGATAAAAATACTCGCTTATCGTATCTTTGATCCCGTCAATATCAAAAAGAGATTTGAATTGAAGCTTCAAATGGCCCCCTGAGACGATGAACGGTTTGACCAGCGGGATCATCGTGATGACAGTCAATGTTAAGCACGAAAATTAGTACAGAACCCTGACTGTTCCGGATTGGCAGCCTGTTTTAGTGACTTTAATTGTATAAGTGCCGGCCTTTACCGGTTATGATCGTGGGAGAGGCTGGTCAAACTTTAAAAATTTGGTAAGTCCTTATTTTCTGAATATATGCTCATATCTTAAAGAGTTTAAAAATGACGGAGGACACACAACATCGCCTGATCATCCTGGCCGGGCCATCCTGTGCCGGCAAAAGCCCGCTTGTAAAAGCCCTGGGGCTGTTTTATCCCGGACTGAAAAAACCTCTTCAGCCCCTGATTCTGTACAACAGCCGCAGTGCCCGTCCCGGCGAAATGGATGGTATTGATTATCATTTTCGGAGCCGTGATGAGATAGAGAAACTTGAAGGAAAAGATCATTTTGTGGTTTTAGATGTCCGTGGTGACCTGCAGGCATTGGATGTGCGGCAACTTTCGGATGACCTGGAGAGGGGAGAGGTGTTCTTTGAAGGCAATCCTTTTATTGGAAGGCTTCTGCAAACCCATTCCGAACTTAAAAGAATAAACAGGCTAAGTGTTTTTATGTCTCCTCTTTCCCGTGAAGAAATTTTGTTTCTGAAATCCGTTGAACCCGGCATTGATCTTTCCGGCCTTGTTACCGATGTCATGCGCCGGAGACTTTTAAGAAGGACAAGGAAACAAAAAGGTGAACTTTCCCAAAAAGATCTGGAAAACATTGAGAGGAGGGCTTCAAGTGCTTACCGGGAGCTTCAGGAAGCCCATTATTTTCAGTATGTCATTCCCAACCACGACGGAGAGGACAGCGAGAACTGGGATGCTTTCTATTTCCCGCTTGGTGATGCACGCAAATCATTGCAGACATTTGCCGGATTATTGGAAGGGAAGATCAGCGGCGTCGCAGAAACCTGGGAGGAAGATCTGATCCCTTAGTTTCCTGTTCTATTTCTCCTTGCCGGAACATACTCTTTGTGCGTTAATGCTTTTGCGGAAGCATCGATGGTTTGTTCGCCGAAGTTTATTCAATTAACCTTTTTCAGTCTACAGAAAAATATTCTGTCTGACAGGTATCATGTGCCGGCCAACGGTGATTCTGTCATTTGAAAATATAACCCAGGGAGATCCTCAGCCGGTTATAGGTTTCCTTCCGTTCCCTTTCCAGATCCCATTCGTATTTAGGGGTGAGATGGTAATTCAGTTCCTGGTAGTGCCATGCGAAGCTGAGGATAAGAGATGCGTTTTCACTCAGAATCCTTTCCACTCCGACGCCCAGGTTAACGAGAGGACCGCCTGTGGAAGTATAGGAATAGGCACCGTCATCGTTTCTTTTTTCAGCGGCCATGGTGTACCCGGTTTTAATGAAGATTACCGGTGCAATCGACGTCCCTGAGGCTCGAAACCGTACATAAGCAGTTACAGGCACTTCCAGCCATTCATAAAAATCGACACCAACACAGGCTCCTGCTGAAAGGAACGGACGGAACCGGTAGCCATATGTAAGGCCGAAACAGGGAATCACTGCTTTTCCGATGATACTATTTCCGGAACGGACCAGGATCGAACCGTTCATACCGAACTCCATACCTCTCTGGTTAAATATCATTGCTTTGTATTCAAAGGTTTTTTCCTGCCGTATGGAATCAATAACAGACCGTTCAAACGACCATGTATCGCTGGCGTGATTAAGAATCCGAACATGACTGCCCGTACTGTCAGAAATAATCTTTCCCCGGATGACACTTCCGTCGGAGAGGTAGATAACATCTTCTGTCTGGGCAAATACGTACGATGAGATAAGCAACAGGTACAGGAACGGGGCGGTTAGTCTGAGAATTTTTGTCATCGTAGGGAATTTCATTGCTGATGTGAATATCGTGAAAAAAGTTGCGTGGAAAAAATTTATTTCCGTCCGCGCATCCTTGTACCTGTGTTTTACATCTAAAGAGAAACAAAACCCTTAAACTGATGAAAACTCTGAAAAACCTGACCATGTCCATTTTCCTGATCCTGGCTTTTACAGGATGCAAGGAAAAAATCGTTGACAGTTATTACGTAAATTCACCGGTTTACATGAACGCCCAGGCATTTAAAAAAGCGGTCAAAGTTACAGGATCGGAAGACATTACCTCACCTGGCAAGATCTATTTCAAAGATCACTTTATCTTTATCAATGAATCGCTGAAAGGGATCCATGTCATCGACAACACCGATCCCGCCAATCCTGTATTCGTTTCGTTCATTGAAATCCCGGGCAACGTGGATATGGCTGTCAAGGACAGTATTCTGTACGCCGACAGTTTCACCGACCTGGTCGCTCTCGATATCAGTGATATAAATAATATCCGTGAAGTGGGCAGGGTGGACAGTATTTTCCCATATGCACTGCCACCGCTAACCGAAGGAAATGATCTGCCCTTTGAGAATGTAGATCCTTCAAAGGGTATCGTTGTAGGCTGGCAAACCAGGAGGGTGGAGGAGAATGTGATTCCTCAGCAATCGAATTTTGATTTTTTATACCGGAACGACATGATGATGCCTGAAATAGCCGTGAACAGCAAGATCAGCTATACAGGGGGTGAATCGGGGTCGATGTCTGTGGGCGTCGGCGGTTCGATGGCAAGGTTTACAATTTATAATACCTTTCTTTATACCGTCGATCAGTATAACCTGAAGGTCTTCGATATCGACGATCTCGCCAGCCCTTTACTGGTATCGGATCAGTCGGTGGGGTGGGGAGTTGAGACGATTTTCCAGTACCGGAACAAATTATTTTTCGGAACACAAACGGGTATGATCATTTACGACCTGAGCGATCCTTCAAGCCCTGGTTATGTATCCAGCTACAACCATATCCGGAGTTGTGATCCGGTGGTGGTGGAGGGAGATTTTGCATATGTAACACTCAGGGCCGGCAATCTTTGCGGTGAAGCCACCAGTCAGCTCGATGTGATCGATATTTCCAGCCTTTCCAGTCCCAAATGGAAACAATCCTATCCGATGCAGGAACCCTATGGCCTCGGGACGGACAATAAAACACTGTTTGTATGTGACGGTCCGGCCGGACTCAAAGTCTATAACGCGGCCGATCCGGAAAACCTGGTAAAAATCGCATGGTTCCCGGATGTGAATGCCTTTGATGTGATCCCCTATAACGGCATTCTCATGATGATCGGTTCCGGAGGGCTTTTCCAGTATGATTACAGCGGACCTGACAATATCAGCTTGCTCAGCAGCATAGCGATCGGGGGAGAAATCAGCGGGGATTAAGGATCTGTGACAGGGGAAGCGGGAGGATGTTCAGTTTATATACTCACCTTCAGCTGCTGTCCTATTGATCAGCTGAATATACCGGTAGAGTACTTCAAACGATTCTGGATTTTTTTCCAGGTAGAATTCCGCTAAAAGTCCGGGATAAGACTGCAATATCATGATGAGATAATTTTTGGATAAACAACGCACTATGCCGGTTTTATAGTTCAGAATGTAATGCGTTTTATCTGAATTTTCGTTGTTGATCTTTGATGTTGCGACGGCATAGCCGGCAACACCGAACAGAGTACCGGAGATATACCTGCGGGCCTGTTGTTCAGAGGTGATCATGGCCGGACCTTTTATACAGGAATATTTCTCAAGTGTATCGATCCGGATAAATCCTTTTGAAATGCCCATCCGGTTGCCATTCAGATAAAAAGTACCATCCATGTATATGCCCCAGACATTCCTGAAGAGTTTCCGGTTACTGATATAAGGATTTCTGGCCCTGATGTAACAAAGAGCCGGTGTATATCGATTGTATTTCGGCGTGAAGGTAAAATCTGCCTTATAGAGTGGCTTATGATTTAAAAAGTCCATACTGTTTCTATATGCGCCGTTACTGAAGGTTTCCTTCTGGGCCCGGGACTGAAAGTTGATTAAAAGCAGAATGAAAATGGTGAGGAAGTAGCTTCGCTTCATGACTCATTTTATGCAGATTAATATTTATTCTTATCGATTTTTTTGTCAGGCAATTTTGTTGAATGGTATATCTAATTTAATGCTTTTCCTGGAATTGACAAAATTGAAGGTAAAATCCATTTAAAGTAAAAATGTGGATGGTTAGGATAGTGCAGAAATTTCATAACTTAAAGCCGTCAAACTTCCCAAAAGGGTCCGTATGTATCATCTCTACATCAGTATTATTTACATTTTCGCCTGCATTTATATTTTTTTTCGCATTAACAGGCTGTTTATCAGTAAAAAATACCGTCTGTTGTATCTCCTGATTTTCCTTGGTCCTGTATTGGTTTTTCCCCTGTCCGAAAGGTTCTCGACGTCACATATGAACTCAGCCGGAACAGGTTACAGCCTGGCTTTTTTCCTGTATTTATTTTTGTCCGTGCTGCTTTACGACCTCTTCCTTCTGTTTAATTCTGTGTCCGGCCTTGTGCCCCGAGAGAAAAGAAGGAGTTTTCCCTTCCGGTTTTATGCCCTTACATCTATGATCATACTATCCATTGGCGTGGTTATAGCCGGAGTGATCAATCTGAAAACCGTTCGTGTTTCAAAATACAGCATTTCGGTTCCGGGAAGGAAAAGTGGCTTAAAACATTTGAGGGTTGCATACGTTGCCGACTTTCATATTCAACAAAATACGAGTCTGCATTTTGCAGAACAGTTTGTGAGCAAGGTGAATGATTTGCAGCCGGAGCTTATGCTCTTTGGTGGTGATATAATCGAAGGTCATCATGATGAAGATATCATGAACACTGGTATTGATTCGGTGTTAAGAAGAATCCATTCAACCTACGGATCCTTTGGTGTTCCGGGAAACCACGAGTTATACGGGGGGCAGGGATTCAGGACTTTTTACCGTAAGGCAGACATAACTCTGCTCGTTGATACGGTGGTCTGCATCGATCATGCCGTATACCTTGCCGGGAGGAATGATCAGTATGACGAAGACCGTAAATCCCTGGAGCTGTTGCTGGGAAATGTTACTCATGATTTACCCGTGATCATGCTGGATCACCGGCCCACCCAGTTACATGAAGTCAGCCGGAGGGATGTAGATGTTCAGTTTTCAGGTCATACGCATGACGGGCAGATGTTCCCAATAAACCTCCTGATTCGTCGTATTTATGAACTTCCATACGGATATAAAAAAATCGCCGGAACCCATTTCTTCGTTACGAGCGGTCTGCAACTTTGGGGTCCACCGGTAAAGACGGCCGGTAAATCAGAGGTCATATTGGTGGATATTTCTTTTGAATAAAAATTATTCACCACTGTTCCTACCTTGAACGTATTTCCCTCCGCATGAATGAACGGTAGGATATGGCAAAACACAGTACGGTTGCGGCAATAAGGCCGGTAACCTGTGGCCACACCAGCAATATGCTTTGGCCGAGAGGCAGCGGACCGGGAACAGTTCCCTGTATCTGCTCCATCGTCAGAGGTCCGATGCTGCGTACCGAAGGCATCAGGAGTGTCGTGGTTGACTCACTAAACAGTTGGTTCGGCATGATCTGCACCAGGATAAATTTCAGTTTCTCGTAAAGGTAAATGATGTGAGGAGGCGAAAATTTCGAGGGTTCGATACCTTTCAGAATCAAACTGACGATTAACGGATAAAATACTGTAAAAAAGAGCCATACAGCTATTCCCGCAAGAGCTGAAGTGGCTGATTGTTTGAACTGCACCGAAAACAAAATGGACAGGTTCAGCCAGAATGCAATGTAGATGATGCTTATGATAATGAAAAGATTTATCCGGATAAATTCTTCCGCAGTGGGCGGAATACCGGTTGCCATAAGTCCGATGCCCATGACAAGGTAACTCAGCGCGAAAAGCATAACACTGATTACGATTAATGATGCCGTAAATTTGGCGTTGATAATGTAATCCCTGTGTATGGGCTGTGACAGGATACGGCTGAGTGTTCCTCTGTTTTGTTCCGAGTTGATGGCATCAAATCCAAGTCCGATGCCAAGCAACGGACCGAGAAAACTGATAAAAACAAAAAATGATGGCAATGTGCCGTTCGAAACGGTAAACAACTTCAGGAAAAAGAAAGTGCCTTCAGGTTCATTCGCAGTGGCTGTGTTTCCTATATTGGTAAGGGCAGTATAAAGTGATCCAAGGCAGGTCAGGGCAATGATGGTAATCAGGATTATAAATCGCCAGCTTCTGACATGGCCGGAAATTTCTTTTTGCACGATGACACTAAAAGGATGAATTACCCGGTTGTTCTTCCTGTATCTGATTTTTTCCCTGAGCTGTAGTAGAGAATGAACAGGTTTAAATATTCCGGGTTCAACTGAGATACTGGTCTGTTTTGCTGAATCATTCATCATCCGTTCCTCCTTCAAAATATCGGTAATAAATTTCATCCAGTCCGTATTCCTTTTTATTGAGATAGTTCAGGCTTGCCCCTGAAGAGACCACAGCCCTTGAAATCTCCGCGGTAAGGTCACTGGAACATTCAATACGATAGGTATTATCATTCTTTCTGACGGCAAGGACACCGTCGATTTTCCGGAGTACACTGTCTACCGGATCGACAGCCTGATTCTTTGTCCGGCCTTCCGGCTTAATGTTTTCAGAACCGGAAATGCGGGCTTCGATTGTATAAGCGCTGTTGGAAAACAGTTGTTGCGAAAGGGTTTGAATATCGCCCTGCGCCAGTAGCCTGCCACTGACGAATAATCCCACCCGGTCACACACCTTTTGTACCTGTTGCAACTGGTGTGAAGACAGTAAAACTGTGATACCTTCTTCTTTGCTTAATTGAGCGATCAGCTCCAGCAGTTCTTTTACTCCGGTAGGATCAATACCTATCGTGGGTTCATCGAGAATGATTACTTCAGGATCTTTGATTAAAACATCGGCAAGCCCAAGGCGCTGGCGCATTCCGTGTGAATATTTTCCGGATTTCTTGTTTTCTTCCCCGGCAAGGCCGACCCTTTTCAGTAAATTATCCGCTTTCTCCCTGGCTTCGTTTACCGGAATGCCGTTCAACCTGGCGGTGAAAATAAGGTTTTCGAGACCACTGTATTCGTCATAAAATCCGACATCTTCAGGTAAGTAACCCACTCTTTTTTTTACCCCGATCGGGTTTCTTATGGAATCGATATCGCACACCCTCACCGATCCGGAATCTGGTTCAGTCAGGCCCATGATCATGAGAATGGTTGTCGATTTCCCTGCGCCATTTGGTCCCAATAGTCCAAATACTTCTCCCTTTTTCACCGACAGGCTTAGTTTGTCAACTACCGTCTGAGATCCGTAACTCTTAGTAAGATCAACCAGTTCAATAATATTCCCATCCACCACTTACCTCCTTCCATATTTCCTGAACAGATAAAATACGCTTCCCAAAGCGACAATGATGATCAGAATGCCGACCCATCCCCAGAGCATCGGTGTTTTAACGGAAATCCGGAATGCCGCACTGGACGACACTTCGGGGGTACTTGCCGTCAGAGTTGTCACATAATCGCCGGCAATGGCTTTTTTACCGGCTTTTATGGTGGCAAAAACCTGTACGTTTTTACCTGCTTCGATATTATCGATTTTCTTGGGATCGAAAACAACCTCCCAGTTAGCGGGGTTGGAAGCACGCAGCGAAATGTCTGACAGTTCGGCAGAGCCGTTATTCTTGATGAGAAGTGGTACCCGCCTTTCGTCCCCTGCGGTAATGCTTGTGCTGAGCCGACCGGTAGGAGTGGTGAGCTCCATGTTGTAAGTCCCGGTGATAACTACTTCCAGTTCAAGAGATGCTGAAGTCGTATTCGTTACGGCATGCACTGGTATTTTGTAGGTGCCGGCTTTAATATATTCAGGTGGCTTGATTTCTACGTTAATATCCTTGGTGTTGTTGGGTTCGATTTCCACAGACGTGGCTTCTTTATAGTTCGGTTTAAAAGTCACCTGCCACCCGCGCTGGCTGTCAGACCTTAGAGAGTAAAGCTGTTTATCACCCGTCTGGTTGGTCAGCTTGGTCCGGAAGGTAAAAGAGGACTTGGAATTGCCTTCCATGTTAGCCTGATCTGATGTAAACTCCGTTTTGAAGGTTCCCTCTTCCGAAACATTTATTTTCAGGGGAAGCTCGGAAAAACCTGCGGCCACAACCTTAAACATATAGTTCCCCTTGCTGACTTTCATCGGGACCTGAACAGACAGTGCAAGCGTTTCTTTATTACCTGGACTTACGGAGAGTTGCTTAATATTCCAGCCCCCCGCTTTCAGTGTATATGTCCAGCCTTTCGGAAAGGACGCCACATAAATATTGATATTTTTTGTAGTGCTCCCGTTATTGCTCACCTCAATAGTGTAATTTATCGTTTCTCCGGGCGGTACGGAGATGTTCGTGTAGGGAGTAAACAACGTTACACCGTTAGCAGCCTCAGCAATAGTCTCAAATGATATTCCGGGAATGAATGAGGGAAAAAGCAGCAGACCTAAAAGTATCGTACGAAATGACATAAAAAAATCCTCCTAACATTTTTAAATGAATTTTGACATACGAATTGTAAATTTTGAAAAGTGCCTTAAAACCATTTGAATTATAGTTATTTAAAAGTTGTTGGCAATATTTTCTAATTCCGAATTTTAAACATTTAAAGATCATAGAATTAAGTGTTAAAATCTCTTAAAAATTTTTAAATAATGTGAATAGAATGGCACGAATGGAATATGAATAGCCACGAATGCATGAATGGGATATGGATAGCCACGAATGCACGAATGAGATATGGATAGGCATGAATGCACGAATGGAATATGAATAGCCACGAATGCACGAATGAGATATGGATAGGCATGAATGCACGAATGGAATATGAATAGCCACGAATGCACGAATGAGATATGGATAGGCATGAATGCACGAATGGGATATGGATAGCCACGAATGCACGAATGGGATATGGATAGGCATGAATGCACGAATGAGAGATATGGATAGCCATGAATGCACGAATGGGATATGGATAGGCACGAATGCACGAATGGGATATGGATAGGCATGAATGCACGAATGAGAGATATGGATAGGCATGAATGCACGAATGGGATATGGATAGCCACGAATGCACGAATGGGATATGGATAGGCATGAATGCACGAATGGGATATGGATAGCCACGAATGCACGAATGGGATATGGATAGCCACGAATGCACGAATGGAGATATGGATAGGCATGAATGCACGAATGGGATATGGATAGCCACGAATGCACGAATGGGATATGGATAGGCATGAATGCACGAATGGGATATGGATAGCCACGAATGCACGAATGGGATATGGATAGCCACGAATGCACGAATGGGATATGGATAGGCATGAATGCACGAATGAGATATGGATAGGCATGAATGCACGAATGGGATATGGATAGGCATGAATGCACGAATGGGATATGGATAGGCATGAATGCACGAATGAGATATGGATAGGCATGAATGCACGAATGGGATATGGATAGGCATGAATGCACGAATGGGATATGGATAGGCATGAATGCACGAATGGGATATGGATAGGCATGAATGCACGAATGAGATATGGATAGGCATGAATGCACGAATGGGATATGGATAGCCACGAATGCACGAATGGGATATGGATAGCCACGAATGCACGAATGAGATATGGATAGGCATGAATGCACGAATGAGATATGGATAGGCACGAATGCACGAATGGGATATGGATAGCCACGAATGCACGAATGGGATATGGATAGGCATGAATGCACGAATGGGATATGGATAGGCATGAATGCACGAATGGGATATGGATAGGCACGAATGCACGAATGGGATATGGATAGCCACGAATGCACGAATGGGATATGGAAAGCCACGAATGCACGAATGGGATATGGAAAGCCATGAATGCACGAATGGGATATGGAAAGCCACGAATGTACGAATGAGATATGGATAGGCATGAATGCACGAATGGGATATGGATAGGCATGAATGCACGAGAAACTGAATGTGAAATGGCGGACCGATCAGCCTCAGGATTATAACAAGGGGGCTTCTGAAAAGGAAGCCGAATTGAAGGATTCATATATCGTACCTCTGACCGGGCCAGCCTGACCAATGATCGTGGTTTTTTCAGTTTGTTCTGAACATTCCATAGTAGATTTTGTTAGAAAAACGGTGTTTTTGAAAGCAGACCGGTTGGCTTGCTCAACTTCAGCCAATGAAAAGTAGTGCTGATGCTGCCGCCCGGGATCGTCACTTTCACACCAAAGTTTAGGAACTGAGACCGTATCAGAATTTCTCCCAAAATTTCGTTTACCGGAAATTACTGATTATGTTTTGACCTGTGTTCTGGTTTCCCCGCCTATTTAAAGAAACACATCAGTATTTTAATGTTAAACTAAAATTATATTGCTATGGGAACCAGAACACAAGCTCAGACAGGGCATGCAACGCAACAGATTGATCCAATGAAGATCATGAACACAGGCATGGGATTCTTCAGCTCAAAGACACTGTTAACCGCAGTAAAACTGAATCTTTTCACCCTCCTGGAAAAAAGACCGTTAACACGAGATGAAATCAAAGCAGAATTGGGACTTCAAGGCAGGGGATTGTATGATTTCCTGGATTCGCTGGTAGCTCTTGGATTTTTAAACCGGGAAGGGATCAGGAAGGAAGCAAGGTATTTAAATGCTGAAGACACGTCATTATTTCTGGATAAAAGCAAACCCACTTATATCGGGGGAATCCTTGAGATGAGCAATAACCGGCTTTATCCTATCTGGAATAATCTGGAAAACGGCTTGAAGACGGGCAGGCCTCAGAATGAAATTCTTACGGGAGGGGATTCTCTCTTTGACGTCCTTTACCAGGATATGGACAAGATGCGTGAATTCATCAGGGGCATGGACGGCTTTCAGACCGGTAACTTTTTGGCACTGACAGCAGCCTTTGATTTCTCAAAATACAGAACCCTTTGTGATATCGGGGGGGCAGGTGCAAGGTTAAGTATGACGGTGATAAGTCAGCATCCGCATATGAAATGCATTTCGCTGGATCTTCCGGCTGCTTGCATCGTCGCCCGTGAAAATGTGAAAGCGGCTCACCTGGAAGATAAAATCGATATACGTGAGGGTGATTTTTTTGAAGACCCGTTCCCGAAAGCGGATATCATCACCATGGGAAATATTTTGCAGGACTGGGGTACAACGGATAAAAAGACCCTTATCAGAAAAGCTTATGAGGCTCTTCCCGAAGGTGGATCTTTGGTGGCCATTGAGACCATCCTTGATGATGAGAGAAAAGAAAATGATTTCGGTCTGCTGATGTCGCTGAATATGCTGCTGGAAACACCCCACGGCTATGATATGACAGCCGGAACATTTGACTGTTTCACCAGGGAAGCAGGATTCAGTGATTCTTATATAATTCCTCTCGCGGGTCCGGTGAGTGCAGCGGTTGCTGTAAAATAGAGCCGGCAACTATGCAATTTGGGCCGTCCGGTTGTCGGTCGCGGTCCGGATGGAAAAAGAATCATTTATACAAAACCCGAGGGATACAGGTTTTGTACAAATGATTCTTTTATAAGTTGTGTGCTCTTATATAGACCTGCAATGCCTGCAAGCTTGGATATACCCATTATCAGGGAATTGCCTGCCTGCAGATTCTTCTTCATTACGATCATCTGGACTATGCTGTTCCGGGCCGGGATGGCAAAGGCGACCAGTCCGAATCCCAAACCGAAGGCATAGAACATCCATACCCTGGTGAAACCGGTAAAGATTGTCAGCGCCAGAAGTCCGTTGGGTGTCAGGATTACATCATTAAACGGTAGGGGAGGGCTTCCATAACTTTTCTGCTGGATATACAGAATCCCCGGCTATGACTATTCAATGCTTAAAAATGATATGATTTATAATGGACTGTTGGTTCCGGTTCGTTTACTCATACCAGTCTTATCATCTCTGAGGGTTCATTGCGTTTAAGTACATAGACTTTTGGATGACCGTTCAGATGAATGCCTTTGTCTGATAATACCTGTTTCAGGGTCTCGAGAGCTTTTTCGGGTGTGTTGTTGTTTTTACTCAGGTGGGCCAGGCAGATGTGGCTGAGTTCATCGTTTAGCATTTCAGCCAGGAAAGCTGAGGTCTGGTGATTCCCCAGATGCCCGCTACCTGATTGTATCCTGGTTTTTAAATAATGGGGGTAACTTCCGTTCACCAGCATCTGTTCATCATAATTGGACTCGATGACAAGTAAATTAGCTGACCTTAGGTATGGCTCAGCCGTCTCGCAGATATGTCCGAGGTCGGTAGCTACGGTAATTTTTTTATCGCCGGTGCGAATGTGAAGACCAATGGTCTCCGGGGCGTCATGATGTACCGGAAATACCTCGATATCAAAACCGGACAGGTGAAAGGGTTGCTGCAACCGGATTTCGTGGATACAGTCGCCGGAGATGTCCTTTTGACGAGATAGAATGCTGTTCCATATTTTCCGGGTGGTGAACACAGGAAGATGATTTCTCCGCGTTAGCACTTCAAGTCCCCGGATATGATCGGAATGGTTGTGAGTTACCAGTACACCCATGATTGACTGCATGGATATCCCCATCTTCAGCAGGAACTTACGGATGGCAGTGGCCGAAATGCCAGCATCGATGAGAATGCCATGAAATCCATTACCCAGGTAATAACAGTTGCCACTGCTACCGCTGCTGAGGCTGCAAAAATTCAATTCCATTTATGATTTTTTAAGCAAGCCAAAGATAAAGATTTAAGGATAGCGGCGTGAGATAAGTTTTGAACTTTATCATTTGCTGCAATAGGGGAGACCTACCGAAAGAATTTCAAATATAATTTAGGACATAACGGAAAGCAGGTCGTGGTCTTCATTGCCACAGCCCGCTACTTCCAGAAGAATTGTCCTGGTTAAGAAAGAATATTCACCCGGCTGAATAAATTATAAATGAGAGCGTAAGAACCAGGCCATTTTTTCATGGTTTTCCATTAGTCCGGTTACAAAATCGCTGGTACCCATATCCTGATATTCATTGGCAAAACGATGAATGTCTTCTCTCAGCTTAATAATAATGCTCTCATGGTCTTCCAGTAATTCTTTTATAAATCCGCGACTGTCATTTTTTTCACGACTCATTTCAGTGAGCTGCGTCAACTCAAGAAATAATTTCAGAGATGCAGACGGAAAATGCCCTATGGAACGGATGCGTTCGGCAACATTGTCAATAACTTCGTCCAATTGCTCATACTGACTCTCAAAGAATTTATGCTTTTCATAAAAGTCAATTCCTTCAACATTCCAGTGAGCATTCCTGGTTTTGGTGTAGAGAACATACTCATCTGCCAGAATTTTTGATAATTCATCAGCCACGGCCTGGCTGTTCTTTTCTGTTAATCCAATGTTTGTTTTCATTTTATAATCTTTTGCAGGTTTTCTAAAAACAAGAGTATAACAACAATTTTTATTGCAAACCTCTTTCAACGGTTTCTTAAATTCATTTATAATACAATTATTTTCTGAGATTGTTTTGGCATACGAACTTCAAACCGATGGTTTCTTCCCACTCGCAGAAAAGCAGCAGATTTCCGGTTCGGTCTCCTGTCTTCAGGGCGGCGTATCTCTCTATATATGATATATGGTGAACAAAGAAGAATCCCTTAACTTACCTGGAATAGCGGGCTTCGCACATGACATCTGTCTTCAGAATTAACCTAAGGAATGATCATTTACCAGATAACAGCGATTTTAACATTTATTAGGTAAAACGACCTCAAAATCAGCAAACTTAATGAAGGATCCTGATGTTTCGATATTAAATACAAATTCTGATTTAAAATGGAGGAAAGATGATGAAAAAAATAAAAATGTTGAGGCGTCTCTTATATTTGACACTCATTGGGGCAGGATTAGCTGCATTACAAAGTTGTATGACAACCTACTATGTATATAAAACCCCACCCGTTACCGTCCCTGATATTATACAAATGAGCAAAGACAGTGTTCCGGCCGAGAAGATCATCCAAAAAATGAAAGAATCGCATACTGTGTACCGTTTGAGTGCTTCCCAGCTCGCCGATTTACAAAAAGAGGGTGTTTCCTCCGATGTGATCGATTACATGGAGCAAACCCATATTAATGCGGTGAGAAATAACCAGCAACTGGAAGATCAGAATTACTGGTGGCCCGGTTGGGATGGTTATTATTACGGAGGTCCGGCTTTTGGGTGGCCATATAATTACTGGAATTTTAACTGGGGCCCCGGAGTTGTTTTTGAAGGTCATGGTCATGGGGAAGGTCATGGTCATGGGGAAGGTCATGAAGGAGGAGAAGGACATGGAGGTCATGGAAGGCGTTGATTTTCCGTGCATTTTTATATGCTGTTCCTGATACGCCATGACCGGATCAATACATCCGGATTCCTTTTCCCGGGAATTTATTTGAGGCGAAGAATACACTCATAAAATTACCGGCATATGCAGTAGGAGGAGGTGGGAATTGTTTTAAACTTTGGTTACTCATTTCCCCCTTTTCCGCTGTCAAATCAATATAAATAATTTCACGAGGTACGCCCTCCACTTTACAATACCGAAAAATAAAGGACACGACACGCATGAAAATGTGTGAAAGATGTAAGTATTTTAAAAAATATTGTAAGATCATTTCATCAGTGATCACGAACTTTACATTCAAATTATTTTTCGGTTAATACGCACTGAGATTTTTAGCCAGGCAAGATAGCAGGTATAGGATCTTCGTCAGAACCTTTCAACAACACTTCTCATTTATTTTTTAAACACTTTTTATTTGGTGTATCAAGAGTCTGTATATAATTGAATAGCAATGATGAAAATATTATTTATTTACCCGAAATACCCTGATTCATTTTGGGGGTTTAAACATGCCCTGAAGTTCATATCAAAAAAAGCTGCAGTGCCTCCGCTCGGTTTAATCACAGTATCGGCTTTACTCCCCCAAAACTGGCAGAAGAAACTGGTAGACCTGAACGTATCAGAACTTGATACAAAGGATATCCTTTGGGCAGATTATGTTTTTATCAGCGCTATGTACATTCAAAAAGAATCCGTCAATATGATCCTTTCTGAATGCAAAAAACTTGGAACAAAAATAGTTGCCGGCGGTCCGCTTTTTACACAGGAATATAAAAATTACCCTCAGATTGACCATTTTGTTTTAAATGAAGCTGAGATTACATTACCACTTTTTCTTGAAGATTTATTAAAAGGACAGCCTGAAAAAGTTTACAAAACTGATAAATATGCAGATCTTTCTCTATCACCTGTCCCTGATTATCACTTGTTGCAAATGAAGAAATATGTCTTTATGAACATACAGGTTTCACGTGGATGTCCATTTACATGCGACTTTTGTGAAATAACATCTCTTTTAGGTCATAAAGTCAGGATGAAAAATAGCAGCCAGATCATTAATGAACTGGAGGCATTATATCAGCTTAATTGGCGTGGTCCCGTTTCAATTGTCGATGATAATTTTATAGGTAAGAAAAAGGAAATAAAAACTGGCTTGCTTCCAGTAATGAAAAAATGGATGCAAAGTAAAAATAATCCCTTTGTTTTTAATATTCAGAGTTCTATTAACCTGGCTGATGATAAAGAATTAATGTCGTTAATGGTTGAGACGGGCTTTACATCCACATTCATCGGGATAGAAACTCCGGATGAAGTATCTCTTAACAGTTGCAATAAAGTGCAAAACAAAAACAGGGATATGCTGCAATGCATAAAAAAAATACAAAATACAGGGATTCAGGTTTCAGCCGGATTTATTGTGGGTTTTGACAGTGATACACCCGGTATTTTTCAACGGCAAATTGATTTTATACAAAAAAGTGGGATTGTTTCGGCAATGGTGGGCCTGTTGAACGCCCCTAAAAATACTCTTTTGTATCAGCGCATGGAGGCCGAAAACAGATTAACCGTTGAAGCTACCGGAAATAATACCGATTCATCGATGAATTTTATTCCAAAAATGGACTATGACGAATTGATGGGCGGGTATCAAAAAATAATCCATAATATTTATGCAACCAAACCCTATTATAAAAGAGTACGGCAGATGTTTTTAAATTATAAGCGTCTATACAAAAAGGAAAAAAGAATTAATTTTTCACTTATCGGGGCTTTCCTTAAATCGATATACATTATTGGCATTGTTAATAAAGGAAGAGCCGAATATTGGAAATTACTGGCCTGGACCTTGTTTAAAAGACCCGGGTTGTTTGCGGATGCTGTAACATTTGCTGTTTATGGTTATCATTTTAGAACGATATACGGTCTACGGCAAGCCTAGGGAAACGCTAATTAAAATATCCCACCATATATTCATAACAGGATATGATTACATTTTAATTGTAAATTCCTCAAAACAGAATGTGTAAAAAAAATATGTTCTTGTGAATGCGTGAATAATTTAGAGTAAATCAACACGTTATCATAAGAGGTAAGCTGCTTTTATTCTACTTTGAACAAGGCAGATATAAACTTACGAAATGGAAAAATCAAAAAATACCAATTAAAAACCCGGAACAGAAAGGGGCATCAAAAGAAGTCTAACGCGCAGAAAAAAAACAAAAAGAGCGAATTATAGGGCACGCATTCAACCAATTAATATTGGTATTATCCATTTAAGGAGATTTACTTCTTAAGTTACAGTTATAGTATTTATTTAAAATTAACAAATGAAAATTGCTTTTATTGGCACGTATCCACCCAGAGAATGTGGCATTGGAACTTTTACAAATAATCTTTTCAATGCAATGAAAGGTAGGGAAGGCCTCTCTGATGATTTTGTTGTTGCTTTAAATGATAACGACCTTACTTATGATTACCCTCCGGAAGTTAAGCTGACTATTCGGCAGGAACACCAGGCAGACTATTTGCAAGCAGTTAAGTTCATCAATTTGAGTGGCGCCGATCTTTGTATCGTTGAGCATGAATTTGGCATTTTTGGTGGTCAAAGCGGAGTATATATCCTTCCTTTGCTTCACCGGCTGGATGTTCCGCTGATTGTGACACTGCACACCATACTAAAAAATCCCTCTTATAACGAAAAAGCGATTTTACAGGAAATATGTAAAATGGCATACAAAATAGTGGTGATGAGCCATAAAGCGATTCATTTTCTGGTGAGTATTTACAATGTCCCGGAGGAGAAAATTGTTTTTATTGAGCATGGCGTACCCGACATTCATTTTGATCAGCAAGAATCGAAAAGGGAGTTTAAGCTTGAGAACAAGAAACTACTGCTTACTTTCGGCTTTATTGGACGTAACAAAGGAATTGAAACCGTAATTAACGCATTACCCAAAGTTGTTGAAAAACATCCGGATGTCATTTATATTGTCCTGGGCAAAACTCATCCCAATGTGTTAAGACATTCCGGTGAAGAATACCGTATTTTTTTGATGCGTCTTGTCAAAAATCTACAGCTTGAAAGCCATGTGTTGTTTCTTAATGAATTCATTAATGAACGGGATTTGTTTAAATACCTGTGCGCTACCGATATTTACATCACCCCCTATTTGAACGAAGCTCAGATTACCAGTGGAACGCTTTCTTATGCTGTCGGAGTAGGTGCGGCCGTTGTTTCAACACCTTACTGGCACGCCGAAGAGTTGCTGGCAGAAGGCAGAGGAAGATTATTCAAATTTAACGATTCCGGAGATCTTGCCGCCACTTTGGAAAAACTTTTTGACAATCCGGGGGAGATGACTGAGCTTAAAAAAAAGGCTTACGAATACGGCCGGCAGATGACCTGGCCAAAAACAGGAGAAAAGTACGCTTTACTTGCTACAGCAGTTCTGAAGGATGAACTCAGGGTAATTGAAAAAAAAGAAACCGAACTGGACCTCCTTATCCTGCCTCCGTTTTCCCTCACACATATCAACCGTATGACGGATGATACAGGCATTATACAGCATGCAAAATTTGGCATTCCAAACTTAAAGGAGGGTTACTGCCTCGATGATAACGCCAGGGCTTTGCTCATGGTGTTAATGGCATACAGGCAAATGAAGGATATGAGGGCGCTTGAATTGTCACCCATCTACTTAAGCTATATTCATTATATGCAAAATGCGGATGGCACGTTCAGGAACTTCTTGAGCTTCAGCAGAAATTACCTTGATGAAGTAGGTTCCGAAGATTCTTTTGGCCGAACCATATGGGCACTGGGATATTTGCTGGGCAATGCCCCTAATGATGCGTATTACCAAACCGGGCGCCTGCTGTTTTTTAATGCTGCACCCAATTTTGAAAAATTAAAATCGATAAGAAGCATTGCCAATACAATGATTGGGATTTGTTATTATCTAAAAAGCAATCCATCCGATGATTCAATGACCGAAAGATTGCGAAATATGGCCAATATCTTACTTAACCATTACAAGGAAAATGAATCTTCCGATTGGAAATGGTTTGAATCTCTTCTGGCCTACGACAATGGCATTCTGCCTTTAGCCCTGTTGCATTCGGCAGAAATACTCAATGATGAAAATATAACGGAAAAGGCGCTGGAATCGATGGATTTTCTTACCAGACATACCCTTAAGGATAATTATTTATCGATAATCGGAAATGAGAAATGGTTCAAAAAAGAAGGCGAACGTTCTTTATTTGCACAACAACCCATTGATGCCATGGCCATGGTTTTAATGTACCATCAAGCGTTTCATGTCACAAGGGACAAAGAATACCTGAACAAACTTTACACTTCATTTTTATGGTTTCTGGGGGAGAATGACCTGCGTATGAGTCTGTATGACTTTGAAACCAAGGGATGTTGCGATGGATTTGAAAATTACGGTGTAAACCGCAACCAGGGTGCAGAAAGCTCACTATCCTATTTAATTTCTCATTTAACGGTTTTACAGGCGTATGAAGAATTTCATAAAAGCAATTAAAATTCAATAATGGTAATCCCCAGGTACCGGCCCCTTGTCGCCGGCTACCAGATCATCATGGGCCATGATGTGGATCTTGCTCTTCCTAAGGATGAGGATTGTGATTGTTATTATATTTGTTCATTACTGGTTCCATTTCCAGTTTAGAATTTCAGGCATGTCCAAACCATTTTCATCAATGTATATTCTGTGTTCAATGAGCTTGTCCAGTACCATCTTTTTCAGACTGGCACCGCTGGTGCCCAAATTTGGTACACGGGCTATAACATCCAGCACCAGGTGGAATCTGTCAAGATCATTTAGAACCGTCATGTCGAAGTAGGTTGTAATGGTGCCTTCTTCCTTATAACCACGAACATGCATATTTTCGTGGTTTGTCCGGCGGTATGTCATCCTGTGAATTAACCATGGGTAACCGTGGAAAGCAAAGACGATGGGTTTGTCTTTCGTGAACAACGCATCGAAGTCGTGCTCACTCAATCCATGTGGATGTTCTGTTTCCGGTTGCAGTTTCATCAAATCGACCACGTTGATTACCCGGATCTTCAGATCGGGAAGATGTTCACGAAGGATGGAAACTGCAGCCAGTGTCTCGAGCGTTGGCACATCTCCACAGCAGGCCATTACCACATCGGGTTCAGTACCCTGATCACTGCTGGCCCATTGCCATTCACCTATTCCTTTGGTACAATGTTCAATTGCTTCATCCATAGTCAGCCATTGAGGTGCCTGGTATTTTCCCGCAACGACGACGTTGACATAATCACGGCTCCTTAGACAATGATCCCACACAGACAATAAACAGTTGGCGTCGGGCGGAAGGTAAACACGCACGATAGAGGCCTTTTTGTTTACCACGTGATCGATGAAGCCTGGATCCTGATGTGTAAAGCCATTATGTGCCTGCTGCCAGACGTGCGACGCAAGCAGGTAATTCAAAGATGCAATTTTTCGTCGCCATGGTAATCCAGCGGTTACCTTCAGCCATTTGGCATGTTGGTTAAACATCGAATCAATGATATGAATAAATGCCTCGTAGCAGTTGAACAATCCATGCCTTCCGGTGAGTAAATATCCTTCAAGCCAACCTTCGCACTGATGTTCGCTCAGCATCTCCATTACCCGGCCTTCGGTGGCAAGAAATTCGTCGTTGTCTACTGTTTTGGCTTCCCATTGACGGTTTGTGGCCTCAAAAATAGCATGCAGTCGGTTTGAAAGTGTTTCATCGGGGCCAAAGATCCGGAAATTTCGCTGCTTGCGGTTGAGAACAACCACATCCCGAAGGAACTTTCCAAGTTCATGGGTATCAGCTGCGTGCACGGATCCCGGCGAAGGTACTTTTACCGCGTAATCTCTAAAATTGGGCATGATGAGATCGTGCAGCAACAAGCCTCCATTTGCATGTGGATTAGCGCCCATTCGTCGTTCACCTTTGGGTGCCAGCTCGGCCAGCTCAGGTATAAGGCGACCGTTCTCGTCAAAGAATTCCTCTGGCTTATAACTTTTCATCCAGTTTTCAAGGAGCTTTAGATGCTCAGGATGTTCGGAATCTACCTGAAGAGGGATCTGGTGGGCCCGAAAGGTGCCTTCAATTTGCAGTCCATCCACTACTTTCGGTCCGGTCCAGCCCTTGGGTGAATTGAATACAATCATTGGCCAGTGTGGCCTGGTAGTGTCGTTATTTTTCCGTGCATCGTGTTGAATCTGCTTTATGTTTTCGATAACCTTTTCTAATGTACCGAGCCATGAGCTGGTGCATCTTTTCCGGTTCATCACCTTCAACAAAATAAGGTGTCCAGCCGCAACCCTGAAGAAATTGTTCCAGTTCCTCCTTTGATATGCGGGCCAGAACGGTTGGGTTGGCAATTTTATATCCGTTGAGATGCAGGATTGGCAATACTGCCCCGTCTGTTATTGGATTGAGAAATTTATTGGAATGCCAGGCTGTAGCCAGTGGTCCTGTTTCCGCCTCGCCATCGCCAACGATACAAGCAACCACCAGTTCGGGATTATCGAACACGGCTCCGAAAGCATGACTGAGTGAGTACCCAAGCTCTCCACCTTCGTGAATTGATCCCGGACATTCCGGGGAAACATGACTGGGAATTCCTCCGGGAAATGAGAACTGGGTAAACAGTTTTTTCAACCCGGCTTCATCCTGTGTGATGTTTGGATAAATCTCACTGTAGGTGCCTTCCAGATAAGTATTGCCGACCAGTGCCGGGCCACCATGGCCGGGACCTGAAATATAGATCATATCCAGATCGTACTTCTTTATGATCCGGTTCAAATGCACATAAATAAAGTTCTGGCCCGGTGTAGTGCCCCAATGTCCCAGCAGCATAGACTTCACATGCGATAAATTTAGCGGTTCCCGCAGCAATGGGTTGTCGTGCAGGTAGAGTTGCCCGACTGAGAGATAGTTCGCAGCGCGCCAATAAGCGTTCATCTTTTGCAAGAGTTCCTGCGATAATATATTACCCTTTGCCTCTTTGTTTTCCGTTTTGGAGACAACGTTCTTTTCAGACACTTCTTTAGTTTTCATGGTATTCTATTTTATCCAATTTCATTTCAGTAAGATTTATCATCGGTATGCATAACACGGTCAATGGCTTTCCCGGTATCCCTTAAAATAACCGGATTGTAAAATTTGTTTCCAGGGGAACGGAAACACCTGAAAATCCGGTATTGCCCTCGGAGCTTAGTCCGATGCACGACATGTTGTAACGATCGTCGCACTTTAGCTGTAACCACAATCTATCCCTTTTGTTTTGTCATTGTGTGTCATCTCCTGGATTATTGATATTCCACCTTTAATTCCATCGGCAAAAAACGATAAACAGGTTTTTTTAACAGATTTTCCATCATTTTATTTTCTGATGTTGGCCGGATTTTTTGTTGAATTTGAACAGCTTAAAATATGTGCCTATGACACAGCTTTGGAAAGGAATTACAACATTCAAACATCGTCCGTTAAGGACCATAGATCGTGGTTACTTCGCAAAGGCTGATTCTGGAAGGTCAAGACGAAATGAAACTGGAAGAAATGGATTGATTTAAGGGTATTCTTTTTGCTATTTAGAGTTCTTTAACTCGTTCAGAAGTTCTCTTAAATTAACTGAAGCATAGGTAGAGGAATAATCCCTCAGCGTTTGATTTAGAGCAAACGAAATTTCCTTGTCAGGCATTTCCAGCACAAAACGGATGGTATTCAAGGCTCTTGCATCATCTGTAAACAGAAAACGGGCTATCACCCGACTGGGATCGGCTCAAATGTTATATCTTTTCTATGTACAGAAACTTGCATTCTATGATGAATTGGTATTCTCTAAAGGTAGCGGATAAATAAGAATTAATGAGTTTATAATAATTTATAATTTTACTGATTTCAGGTAAAACCGGAATCAATAATTTTTTATATCAAATCGCGTGATAGTTTTATTAGACTTTTCCGCATTTTAAAAGTAAGCACACCTTATTAAAGTGAATTATCGTATTTTCACAGTCATTTGTCCTTTGCTTTGTGAACTTTCACCACGTTTTATTGGAACTTCCGGGAAGTCGTATTTTTTGACATAATTCTTGCCTTGATTCAGTTTCCGGGAAACATGAGAATTGCAGAAGTTTGAAATTGAACTGTACAAACATATCTTTAATTCTTGTTTAAATGTTTATTGATCATTCCAATCAATAACTCCTTCTTAACTGGTTTTGAAATGTAGTCATTACAACCTGCTTCTAGTGCCATTTCCATGTCACCAGTAAGTCCATAAGCGGTTTGAGCGATAATAATAACTTTATTGTTAAACAGACGAATTTGCCTGGTGGCTTCATAGCCGTCCATTTCCGGCATTTTGATATCCATCAGCACGATATCAATGTCAGGATTATTGCGGCATGCTTCAACTGCTTTAAGCCCGGTATTGACTTTAATAACTTTTTTGCTGATTTCATCGACTGTAATATCCATAAGTAGTTCTGATATTTTGTCATCTTCGGCTATGAGTATTTTAAGTTTTTCAGTTTGATTCTCTAATGTATTTATCGGTATGGCATTTATTTCATCTGTTTTCGCATCAAGGATAGTGTCATAGGGAAGAGTAAAATAGAATGTGGAGCCTTTTTCTTTCCGATACAGTAGAGGTGTGAAACTGAATTATAACAGTGGGCAGGTGCGAATCTGAATTATTTTCCACCCAAATTTTGCCACCAAGCTTTTTTACATAGGCTTTAGAAATAGACAATCCCAACCCTGATCCTTCGAAATTTCGGGTTAGTGACTCGCTGCCCTGCCTGAACCTGTCAAAAATGAATTCATGTTGTTCCGGAGGAATGCCTATACCCGTATCTTTTACATAAAATTCAAGGAAATTGCCCGTTTTATTATAGCCAAATTCAATAGAGCCCGTAAAAGTAAACTTTATGGCATTTTTAACCAGATTTGTAAGTACCGCAATGACTTTTTCCCTGTCTGTTCTAATAATAGCTTCATTTTCCGGCAGCGAATTTTTAAAGAAAACCAACAATTTTTTTTGTTCAGCTTCCGGCCTGAAAAAATTATAAATGTACGTGATCAGTTCATTTATACTTATATCTGAAAGAATTATTTCCGTTTGCCCCGCTTCCACTTTTGAGATACTTATAATATCGTTAATGATATTGAGCATCCGGACGCCGCTTTTCTCAATGATATCAATATATTGGAGCTGTTTCTCTCCGGTCAGCATTGGTGTTTTTAACAGCCCGGTAAAACCAAGAATACCGTTCATTGGTGTACGGATCTCATGGGACATATTAGCCAGGAAGGCAGATTTTAGCCGGTCACTCTCCTCTGCCTTTTCTTTAGCTGCAATTAATTCTTTATCAATCCGTTTGCGTTCCGTGATATCGCGAACTACGGCAACGATATACTCACGGTCAATCTTTACATATTTAATGTTAATTTCAGTAGCGAAATTCAGATCCATCCTTCCGGCGATGGATACCTTCTAATAAGTAAACTGTCTGAATTACGGATCAATTCTATGCGTTCAGAATAATTGTCTTCCGGGTTAAAGTATGGATCTATATCATATAACTTCAAGGAGAGAAATTCTTCGCGGGTGTAACCAAGCGACTGAAATGCTTTTTCGTTACAATCCAGGAAGCTGCCTGTTTTAAGGTCAATAAGTTCAATTGCATCGTTTGATTGGTCAATCAAGGTGCGGAATAATTCTATTTTTCCATTGGCTTCTTTTTGTGCGGTTACGTCAGTAAAAAAGCCGATGCTGTGTTTTCTGTCATCTATTAAGACAGTTACACTATAAACGCTTGCAAAGAATAATGTGCCGTCTTTTCTTTTGCATGGCAATTCTCCGGATACCGGGCCACTGCCCTGAGCCTGAGATTCGAATAGCAGAAATTAAGTCTTTGAGATATTCGACCGGATGCAGGTTCGAAATACTCAGGCCAGTCATCTCTTGTTCGGTGTATCCGAACATTTGGCATGCCGCTTTATTTACAAGTTTTAGTTCTTGAGTTTCAACATCAACAACCAGTATTCCTTCCGCAGCGCTTTCAAAAAGCAACTTATATCTTTCCTCTGATGCCGCTAATTTTTTATCTGCTAGTTTGCGCTCGGTAATATCCCGAACAATGGCAATGGTATAAATTTTTTCAAGTTCCACTACAGTAACATTCACCTCAATTGGGTATACTGAGCCATCCTTGCGACGATGTGATGATTCTATAATTGTTGAATTGGATGGTTGAAAGTT
Organism: uncultured Bacteroidales bacterium; assembly: GCA_963764345.1. Lineage (GTDB taxonomy): Bacteria > Bacteroidota > Bacteroidia > Bacteroidales > DASQZK01. Next base: position 38,013 of record CAVXSF010000015.1, read on the forward strand.
CATTAATGCTTCTTTGAAACTGTGTTGGTTTTGATTTGGATCCATATCAAATACGTTCATGCCCAAAAGCTCACTCCGGCTATAGCCCAAATCGGTACATGCCCGTTCATTCACATCCACAATCTGTCCTGTTTCCGTATCAAAAAGCTCAATGGCATCATTTGACTTATCAAGCAGTGTACGGAAAAGCCTGAGCGATTCCTCAATCCGTTTGCGCTCGGTTATATCAATGAATGAGAATAATGCTTTTGCCCATGTATCTTCATACCCCGGAACAATGGTAAGCTGGAAAAGAACTTGCTTTATTTCACCATTCATTATTTTTATTGGCATCTCACCGTCAATCCTCCTTTTCCCTTCCGCCAGTGCGATTATTTCTTCTTTCGCCGCATCCATTGATTCTTCAATAAAAAAAGCGGGCAGACTTCTTATTACTTCCTCCTTATTTTTTGCTTTTACTACATTAAGCACTTCATTGTTAACATCAAGTAACTTTACCAGTGAAGCGCATTTAATCACTTCATCGATGCGCTTGTTGAAATACAATCGAAAATCGTCAATTCCTGTTTCTTTTAATTTATCAATATAAATTCTTACATCCGAAAGATCTTCCTCCCAAATAGCAATTCCGGCATTTTCAAATAAATTGCGGTAATTGCGCTCACTTCTAAGGATTTCGGCTTCATAAAGCTTACGCTCGGTGATATCTGCCGCCATTCCGCATAAGTATTGGATTTCACCTTTTTCATCCAGAATGGGGAACATCCGGTCCCAAATCCAACGAATTGATCCATCAGGAAGTAGGATCCGGTAGTGCAATTCCCCGCTTCCCTTTTCAAATAATTTTTTTGCTGAATTAACGTCTTCAGGATGAACTGCATCAAGCCATGTTTCCGGATTTTTTTTAATCTCGGCAACCGGGCGTTCCCAAATTTTTTCATATGCAGAGTTGATATAAACAATCTCGCCGGTTTTACCGGACATCATGTAAAATACGGCATCAACGTTTTCCAATATCTCCTGTAAATGCTTTTCACTTTCCCTGAGTGCCTGCTCCGTTTTTTTCTTCTCTGTTATATCGATGAAACTGATTAAGCCTTGTGCCCATGTATCTTCCTCTCCGGGGACAATTGAAAGCTGGAAAAGGACCTGTCTTATTTCACCTGTTAGAATTTTAAGTGGGATTTCTCCGTCTATTCTTAAATTACCCTCCGCGAGCCCGATTAATACTTCCTTGACCGCCGCGAATGATTCTTCAATGAAAAAATCGGATAAATTATTAAGTACCTGTTTTTTACTTTTAGCTTTTACCAAATTTAATATTTCTTTATTCGCATCAAGTAATTTGACCATTGAAGCACATTTGATCACTTCATTCATGTGTTGGTCGAAGTACAGTCGAAAATCACGGATACCGCTTTCTTTTATTTGATTGATAGATTTTTTTACCTCCGAAAGATCGGCCTCCCAAATAGCTATTCCTGAATTTTCAAATAAATTGCGGAAGCGGTATTCGCTTTTATTGTATTTTTTCTTCAGCAAGTTTGCGCCCGGTGATATCGGTAAAATTCTCAAGAAGCAGTTTTTGTCCTCCTAAATTTATTTGTGTTACTGTTTTTAAAATTGGAACCCGTACACCATCTTTGTTTATCAATACCCGCTCAGAGTTATCTATCAGTTGACCCATATCTGTAATCGGGCATTTTCCATTTTCCGCCTGGCAAATGAATTGGTTGCACATACTGCCAATAATTTTTTCTTTCTCTTCCCCGATCAACCTTATGGCTTCCGAATTTACATCGACAATGGTGTGTGTTAGTGGATCAATAATCATAATCCCGGTTGATATTGCTTCCAGGATAGTTCGCGTTTTGGTTTCGCTCTCACGCAGTATTGCTTCTGCCTGTTTATGTTCAGTGATGTCGGTGTTCATTCCTACCAATCCCACAATTGCTCCATTCGCATCAGTTATCGCATCAGCCCTCAGCGATACCATGAATTTACGCCCGCTCTTTGACAACATTTCCACCTCACCATTCCAGGAGCCACCCCCCGCAGTTATATCGAATACCTCGCGGGCTATATCCTTGTCGGCATAAACAGTTTGTCCACCGCCTGCTGCTTCAATTTCCTCTGTAGCGTATCCGAACATTTCTGTAAACGCCCTGTTGTGATACAAGTGATGTCCTTGCAGATCAGATATGCAGATAGCCTCACTTGAACTCTCCACTGCCTTATTAATTCGAAGAAGTTTTTCTTCCAGGTGCTTTCGTTTGGTGATATCCTGATTAACCCCGAGAGCCTTAATAGTACGATTATCTGCATCTTTCTCAATACGAATATTGGCTGCGAAGTAGCCTTGCTCACCATTTGTATAGATTACACGGTATTCCATTTGGGAAGTATAAGCCGGGTCCGGAGTTTCCAGCGCTTTACGAATTTCCTTTTCAATCATTACCTGGTCATCAGGGTAAATATACTTTTGTGCGAAATGCCCGGAAGACATGGTATACCCGCCTTCATGTTCTGCTGTTGTATTAAATAGTGAGAAGGATTGATCGGTAAAAGTAAACTGGTCGAGAACGAAGTTATATTCCCAGGTACTTAGTTCGGCAATCTTCATAGCATCAGTTAACTTGGCTTCGTTTTCTTTTATTTTCAGGTCTGCTAATTTATGCTCGGTAATATTGCGTACTACGGCAATAACTTCATCTTTGCCACTGACTACCATGCGGGCTTCAAAATCGCTCATCCCGCGGTTCGGAACGGACATTTGGTATTCGAATTCCTGAACCTCTCCGCTCTCCAGGGTTTTTCGTATATACCGGTCTATCAAATCGGCAAACTCAGGAGGTGTGATGTCCCGATTCTTTTTACCGATGATTGTTTCCCCGGATTGGCTATAAAGATCTGCTTTATCCGCTTTGTAGTCCAGAAATGTTCCTTCACGGTCTACGCGGAATATCAGATCGGGAATAGCATCCAACAACGCTTTCGTCTTTCTTTGGTTCTCGCTGAGAACCGTTTCCGTGCGTTTTCGCTCGGTAATGTCCATGGCTGTTCCCATACTTGCCTTACCATCTTCATAATCAATCAAATTAATTGTGAGTATGACGTCCAGTCTTTTCCCGCTTTTAGTAATTAATGCATAATCATGTGGCTCTATTTCAATGCCTTGTTCATGTTTAGAATTATTCTCCCTGGTTAGTTCTTTATATTCATCGGCAATCACATTGAAGAAAGTGAAATCATCAGAATAAAATTCTTCCTTTGAATAGCCCAAAGCATCAACACATTTTTTATTTACATACACATACTTCCCGTTGTAATTGATGAAAATCAGGTTAGGTGATTGTTCTGCAAGGGCTATAAACTTTTGCTCATTGGTCTTCAACTCTTCAAGAAAATGATTATGTTCTGTTATATCAACATCAACCCCACGATAACCAATAAGCCTGTTTTCCTCGTCAAGAATCGGGAAACAGGTTGTGGAAAGGATTACTTTTTTCCCATTCTTATGAATGTTACAATTCATAAGATCCCCGACACTTTCTTTGCGCTTAAACACTTCAAATACAGCCTTTTTAAGTTCTTCTTTCTTTTCCGGTTCGAAAAAGTCATAAAAATATTTTCTTCCGATAAGTTCTTCAGGTTGATAGCCTAATAACTTTTTCACAATGGGATTGACATAGGTATACATTCCATTAATGTCCACTTCCCAAATCCATTCGTTAGCGCTTTCCGATACTTGTTTAAACCGTAGTTCACTTTCGTGCAGTTTATTATATGCAAGTTTGTTTTCAGTTATATCCCGAATATTACTCTGGATTACTTTATGATTATTTTCTGAGTAGACATTGCTTACGATTTCGACCTCAGTTATATTTCCATTCCGATTCAGTATCGGCATGTCTTCAAAGCGAATATAGCCGTTCGTTTTCAGCCTGGTAAAAGCACGTTTTGAGTGTTCTATATTTTTGGCACATCCTATTTCCCAAAGTTTTTTCCCCTGAATTTCTTCCAGGGAAAGACCCGTAATATTTACCATAAACGGGTTAGCATCTATTATTTTTTCAGATTCGAAATCCAGGATGAGGATACCGTCCTTTGCCGATTCGAAAAGACGGCGATAGCGAATTTCAGAAGCATTTAATGCTTCCTTTAAGGTTTGTTCCGATTGACTTTTCCCTTGTATCATATCGGGTTTATGAGCAACTGATCCTTTCATAGTCTATTGCAATTGAGGTAATGCAAATTCGATTCTCCACACTGCAGTTTACTTAGAAATTGTCTCCAGGGATTATGATGATCTCTATTTTGAGATAGCCAGGGTGCGTAATTCTGAGATTCGGCTTTCCTTCTGTCCTGCAGGATTAAAAGAGTTTATTTTATCTTTCCTGCCATTCAGAATGTTTATTTTATGAAGTCATTTTAGAAATGTAATATAGTAACATCAAAGTTAAGCTAATTATCTGTGCGAGATTTACATAACTTTAGAAAAAAGTTATATCATTCACACATTATCCGTGATTGATATTTTCCGGCTACCAAAATTTGAGGAATCCCAAGTTGCCTGCAGAAGCTAGTATAAAGGAGAAGGGTGAATTTAGTACTGCGTGGCTATTTTGTATATTACAGTTCAAATTGACCCCCGTTGCGGCATATTGATTCCCTTTGAACGGGCGGATTTCTTTGCTTTGCAAGAAAAACAGAAGCAATGGCAAACAGCTTCGGAATATGAAGTTTACAATTATAAAGTTATCGGGCAGATGCTCAATAATAAACTTGACCGGCTATTCCAAAATAACTAGTTTCCCTGTAAATTGTTGGCTTCGTTTCCCGGTGTCCACTTTAATTTCATAAAAATAGATCCCTCCCTTAAGACTGTTTCTGCTCCAGGTTGTCGATTGTTTCCCTGATGGCAGATAACCCCGGAAGACTGTTGTAGTTTCGCGTCCTGTGAGATCGTACAATTTCACCTCGACTTTTGATGGTTCCGGGAGGGCAAATGAAAATGTCACATCGCGAGTCATTGGATTGGGGAAAACATGTACATATGCACCATATCGGAAACTAATTTTATCAACGCCTGTTTCACAACCACTTTCATATTCATTCCCGTCGGACAGGTAGATTTTGAATTCACTAACGGAATACTGCTTATTTGAACCCGGGTTGGGCATAAACAATTTCACATACCTGGCTTCTGTTCCAGTAAAAAACAAAGTGTCATTTTCCCCGTCTCCATTACTATTGCAGGCAACTGTATTCCAGTTTTCACCATCCACAGAGGTTTGTAATTCATAATTCCTGGAAAAGAAAAAGACTTTCTCCCATTCAATAATCACCTTTCCGAGTTCATAGAGCGTATCCAGTTCCACTTTTAGCCATTCGTCATTCTTCGTAAGCTCACTTCTCCAGTGTGAATTGATGTTATTATCTACGGCGCTTACCGCGAGCCAATATCCTGCGTATACACTGGATGATGTGGCAGCTACTGACCATTGAGCCAGGTTGTCTTCCATCCCGGGCTTATCTTTCTGAATTCTGATGATACCATTTTTGACGAGTTCAGATGTGTCAGAACCATTCGAGATTTTCAGGCTTACCGTATACAACACCTCGTCAGGATTGGAATACGTGTAAACAGGATTCGGTTCATTGGAATCTTCATTACCATCCCCGTCAAAGTCCCATGACCAGCTTGTCACAGGTATATCCGGATCGTACCTGCTGATGTCTTTAAAATGGACTTCAAGATTTTTCCTTCCAAAGGTCGTATCCAGCGCGAAACCTGCCTTCAGGTAACCGGGCGGCACCTGTTCTGTGAAAATAAGATGTTGATTTACATCAATATCTTTTAAAACAGTGTCAATACCTGAAGGCCATTGGATAATAAGCGAATCGATTTTCGTAGCATCCCCCAGACCAAAATGTACATCTAAACCATTCGCTGTTAGTCCGGTTTCCCTGGTTTGCCACATCGCCTTTCCGCCTATGGTTGCCTTTATTCTGACCTTAGAACCGATTCCCGACTTATTTGAAACCGTGCCGACGGGTTTAACTGAAAGCCATGAATTTGAATTCCCGGTGTTGGCATACAATAAGTTTTTTCCCGTACTATATCCTCTTCCAATAAATAGGTCCAGGAATCCATCCCTGTTTATATCAATAATATTTACGTACCCACCATTTTCAAGATCATTGTTATCCAGGGCTGTAAACGTTTCGTCGTGGTTATTTCTGTAAATTATTGTGGTGCCATAATAAGAACTGACAATTAAATCGAGATAGCCGTCATTATCCAGATCGCCCCACCATCCTCCTTCGAGGGCTGTCTTTGCGGCCACAGGATCAACATCGGATACACGGGTAAACGTTCCGTCACCGTTGTTTTTGTATAATAAATCGTAATCCAGACTCCAATCCGGGCCCCATGTAGCTATATAAACATCCTGCCATCCATCGTTATTATAGTCGCCCCATGCCGGAGGAAACCAGCCCCAGGTCGCTTCATCGTCAATGGTTAATCCCGAAGTTTCGTTCATTTCAAAATTCCCGTAACCATCATTCATTAAAAGGTATCGTTTTGGATTATAAAAGCTGGCACCAAAATCATCAAGATCTCCATCGTTGTCAATATCGCACCACGATGAGCCATAATCGCGATGGTACAGGAGATTGGCAAGAATGCCTTCGGTCAGGCGGGTAAAAGTACCGTTGCCGTTATTGTGATAGATGAGATTTTTTTGCATCCTTAAATTGGTAACTACCAGGTCCAGGTAACTATCATTGTCGATATCCACCCAATTGCAGGGACCCGAATCGTCTCCATCATGTACAATTTCACCTGAACTTATTTTTGAAAAGCTCCCGTCGCCATTGTTATGGAACAACTGATTGTTTTGGAACGATAAACAGGAGACAAACAAATCGGTATAACCATCGTTGTCGTAATCACCCCATGTTGCCATGTAGGAACCTTGTGCTGCGGTAATAGCGGTTACCACCGGATCGTCTGTAATCCGGCTAAATACCCAGTCGCCTTTATTTATAAACAGGGCATTGGTGTATGCACCATCGCTCTCTTCAATATTACCAGTTAAAACGATCAGATCAACCATTCCGTCATTATTGATATCCGTCCAGGAAGAGAATACTGTCGTTCCCTCCATGCTGCAAATCACACTTGAATCAATTTTGGAAAAAGTTTGTGAGTATAAATTTATTCCAGCTGACAGGATCAGCAGCCAAAGAATGAGGTTGGTTCTCAGGAAGCATTGTTGATGTGAGTACATGGCGGTAGAATTTAGTTAATTGAACGATCATCGTTTTTATTACCAGGATATCCTGTTATAAGATTTTTCGGATATCATGATTGCCAGAGGTCTTTCTTAATTTTAGAATAGCCTGTAACAAAATTACGGAAATTCAATGCGGGGTACTCAACACAATGGTTGCAATTACTTGTAATTTTAATGGTAAAATGGTTGCATTTCGGTCTCGCAGCTATATTTTATATTTCTGTTGAAATTTCAGCCGTGGTTTACGAGGCGAAAATTTTGCGGTTGGGGGAAGAAGAGGGTTATTTGTGTTTTAGGATTTAGGAATTTTCCAGTGGTTACTTTCCGATACAGAAATTCCTGAAATATATTCCCCAATATCTCATCTGTCGTCACTTCTCCTGTGATCTCACCCAGATAATGAATCACCTGCCGTATGTCCTGTGCAATAAGGTCTTCCGGCAGTCCGACATCCAGGCCCTCATAAACACGGTTCAGGTTTTCGGCAGCATGAGTGAGTGCCTCGTAATGCCGGGCATTGGATACGATGATGTCTGCGTCTTTGATGTGCGACAGGTTCGAAGCCTCGATCAGAACTTTCTGAAGCTCATCCAGGTGTTCGTCTTTCCGGGCCGAAATAAAAATGAGCTGTTCCCCGTCCTTCATTTTCATCCCTTTCTGAATATCGTAAATCACTTCCACAGGAACCAGGTCCGTTTTATTTACCACCAATAGGAGGTGCTTTGAGCTATCCTTCGTTTGTTTCCGGATTGCTTCGAGGGCGGCAGTGGTTTCCTTTGCATCATCACGGGCATCGGCAAGCAGCAATACGATGGCGGCCTGGTGAATTTTCTGGTAGGTCTTATGGATTCCGAGGTTCTCAATCACATCGGCCGTTTCCCTCAGTCCGGCCGTATCAATAAAACGGAACGTCAGGCCTTCGATGATCACCGTATCCTCAATCGAATCGCGGGTGGTACCTTCTATCTCCGACACGATGGCCCGGTCTTCGTTCAGAAGCCGGTTGAGAAGGGTGGATTTGCCTACATTGGGTTTTCCGATGATAGCCACCGGTACCCCGTTCTTGATGGCATTGCCCAGGCTGAAGGACGATATGAGCCGGTCGATAACCTTTTTGATGCGTTCGACCAGGATCTTGAGTTCTTTCCGGTCGGCAAATTCAACGTCCTCCTCGCCGAAATCGAGTTCGAGCTCGATGAGCGATGCGAAATCCACCAGGGCTTTCCGCAGCTTGCTGAGTTCTTCCGAGAAGCCCCCGCGCATCTGGTCCATGGCAATGCGATGGGCTGCGGCCGATTCGGAGGCGATCAGGTCGGCCACTGCCTCTGCCTGTGAAAGATCCATCTTACCGTTCAGGTAGGCGCGTTGGGTGAATTCTCCGGGTCGGGCAAGCACGGCCCCGTTTTTCAATAATAGCTCGATGATCTTTTTCTGAATCCAGGGTGAGGCATGACAGGAAATTTCAATGCTGTCTTCACCGGTATAGGAGCGGGGAGTCCTGAAAAGACTGCAAAGAACATCGTCCACAACCTCATCGCCGTCCATGATTTCCCCATGGTGAATGGTATGAGTAGGCTGCTGTGACAGGACTTTGGCAGGGTCCCCCGGCCGGAAGATCTTCTCACAGATGCCAATAGTATCCTTTCCCGATACCCTGATCAGTGCAATTGCCCCTGAACCCGAAGTTGCCGGGGCACATATCGTGGTGTCAAAATCCATTTGAAGTGCAAATTTAAAAGAATAATTACAGATGTAATAGCAGGAACAGTAAAGGGGATGATTTTGTTGAAAGGAAACGAAAGGGGAATCGGGATATCTCCATTTTCCCCTTTTTCTGAAAAGGTATTAAAAATTTCAACTTAAGCTTGTTCTTGGTATTTGATAAATTGCATGTCTTGAAATTTGAATTTTTGATAACCGGAGCTATTTTGAGATTTGTGATTTCCATTATCCTGTCATTGTTCTTTCATTTTCTTGTATAAAAAATATTCCCTACTTTTGATCTCCTAAAAATATGAAAAGCGATGAGTGTCTTACTTAACAGGGATTCGAAAGTTCTCATACAGGGCTTTACCGGGAGTGAAGGGTCATTTCATGCCGGGCAGATGATGGAATACGGAACACAGGTTGTAGGTGGTGTTACGCCAGGAAAAGGCGGTCAGCAGCACCTGGGAAAACCGGTTTTTAACACGGTTAGGGATGCTGTTGATCAGGTTCATGCCGACACGTCGGTTATTTTTGTTCCACCGGCCTTTGCTGCCGACGCCATTATGGAAGCTGCCGATGCCGGGATCGGGTTGATCGTTGCCATCACTGAAGGAATTCCGGTTTCTGATATGGTAAAAGTCAAAGAGTATTTAAAAGACAAGCCATCAAGGCTCATTGGCCCTAACTGTCCGGGTATCATTACGCCGGGGGAAGCCAAGGTTGGGATTATGCCGGGATTTATTCATCAGAAAGGTGTGGTAGGTATTGTTTCCCGTTCCGGGACGCTTACCTATGAAGCGGTAGACCAGGTAACAAAAACAGGCCTTGGACAGTCGACCTGCATCGGTATTGGAGGAGATCCCATCGTCGGAACTACGACCCTTGATGCAATCAAACTTTTCATGGAAGATGATCAGACAAAGGGCATTATTATGATAGGGGAGATTGGTGGTAGTATGGAAGCTGAAGCTGCCGAGTGGATCAAAGCTCATGGCAGCAAACCTGTGGCCGGATTCATAGCCGGTCAGACAGCCCCAAAAGGCAGGCGAATGGGTCATGCAGGTGCTATCATTGGCGGGAAAAGCGATACCGCTGCAGCCAAAATGGCTATCATGCGCGAATGCGGCATCACGGTTGTTGAATCACCGGCTGATCTCGGCAGTACGATTGCTTCACTTCTCAGAAGTTAAGGTTCACCTGGCAGTAACAATTGATGTTCAATGGATAATGCGATGAGGGCTGCTGTTGCAGCCATTAAAAATTCACAGCATACTACGGCATTTACCGGTGCCGGAATTTCCGTTGAAAGTGGAATTCCCCCTTTCCGCGGACCCGGCGGTTTGTGGACAAAATATGATCCGAAGTACCTCGAGATTGATTATTTCATGAGCCATGCTGAAGAATCCTGGCAGGTTATTAAGACCCTTTTTTATGATTTTTTTGGAAAGGTAAAACCCAACAGTGCTCATACAGCCCTGGCCAGGCTTGAAGAAGCAGGACTTTTAAAGGCTGTGATCACCCAGAATATCGATAATCTGCACCAGGAAGCCGGAAGCCGGAACGTGATCGAATACCACGGGAATTACAGGAATCTTGTTTGTCCGAAATGCGGCAGACGTTTTGATGCGGATGATTCCCTTCTTGAACATCTTCCGCCACTTTGTAAAGTGGACGGACACTTTTTAAAGCCTGATTTTGTTTTTTTCGGAGAGCCCATACCTGAAGCAGCCAGTACTGCATCTTTCCATGAAGCCGCCAAAGCCGGGGTTTTCCTTTTAGTGGGCACAACCGGTGAAGTGATGCCTGCCAATATGGTCCCACGGCTGGCCAAACAGAATGGAGCCACCATAATCGAGATCAATACCGACCGGTCTGCCTATACTGCTGACGTCACGGATATCTTCCTCCAGGGCAGGGCCGGAGAAATCCTTCCCGATCTGGTCGAAATGATATGTCAGTAAATCAGCTGTTTGCCAATGACATTAATAATCTGTTCTAATTTTCAGCAGCTGTGCTTATTGCATTAATCGAATATCTTTCTTTTATTTGCACGAATCAAAATTAATCTGAAATGGACTTACTTAAAGGAAAAACCGCTGTTATCACCGGCGCTGCCAGGGGGATCGGACGGCAAATTGCACTATCTTTTGCGCGTGAAGGCGCAAATGTGGCTTTTACCGATCTGAACCTGGATGATAATATGAAATCACTGGAGACAGAACTCGGAGCTATGGGTGTAAAAGCCAAAGGGTATGCTTCCGATGCCAGTAATTTTCAGCAGACAGATGATGTGGTGAATCAAATCGCCGGCGATTTTGAACGCATCGATATCCTGATAAACAATGCCGGAATAACCCGGGATACTCTCCTGATGAGAATGGACGAAGAGACCTGGGACCTGGTTATTAAAGTAAACCTCAAATCCGTCTTTAATTTCACCAAAGCCGTTCAGAAAGTCATGCTTAAGCAACGATCGGGATCGATCGTTAACATGAGTTCGGTAGTCGGTGTCTCAGGAAATGCCGGCCAGGCAAATTACTCCGCATCCAAGGCCGGAATTATAGGGTTTACCAAATCGGTGGCCAAAGAAATTGGTTCGAGAGGTATCCGTTGTAATGCCATTGCTCCGGGATTCATCATAACCGAGATGACAGCAAAATTACCTGAAGATGTAAGGCAGGAATGGATAAAAAGCATTCCCCTGCGCAGGGGAGGTACACCGGAAGATGTCGCCAATGTGTGCATATTTCTGGGTTCCGACCTGTCGTCGTATGTCAGTGGACAGGTTATAAATGTGTGCGGTGCTATGAATACCTGATAATTTTTCAAAGTCACCGGCAAATTTCCCTGGTTTTTTGTAATTTCGCCGGACATTTGCCGGTGACTTTTTATGAGAAAAATTAGCATACCTTTTATATTGTTCATAATGACATGGTTTACCGGATGCATTCCGGGTAAATACATGACTATTGAAACACTAAAACCTGCATCATTCACCTTTCCCGAAGATGTGAAGCACGTTATGGTCTTCAATTTTGCTTACCTGCCTTCTTCCGACACCTCTTCATTCAATGAAGCGGCCCAGCTCGATCCCAGGGAACAGTATTTTGTAGACACCACCGTGGTGAATAATGTCTTTAACGGGCTCTTCTCCGTCCTCGATAATTCTCCCGCAACGTATCTGAACAACGCTCCTTATTACGAATCCCGTTCTGAAGACACCGTCGATTTTTTGCAACCCATGAAGCAATCCGCAATCGATTTCCTCTGTGACAGCTTCAACGTGGATGCGGTCATCTCCTTTGAGTATTACGGCCTTTCGGTCAATACAAAGACATACAATACCGTCGTTTTTGACGATGAATACAGTTTCGTGACTGCTGCCGACAGGGCAATGATCAGGAAGATGCTTTGGAGGATTTATGACAAAAAGCAGGGACTGATCAATGAAAAAATGATGCAGGATACGCTCTACTGGTCCGCGTATGGTGATAATGAAGAGGATGCCCGCGATAACCTCCCCGGAATCGGGGATGAACTTCGGGAAGCTTTTTGGTACGGGGGATATAATTATGGTACGGAAATCTCACCAACCTGGTCTGATTCGAGGCGTTCCTATTTTGAAATTAATGATCGCAAAGGCAGCGATATTTCACTGAACGAGGAAAAACTCAGGGAGATGGCGGCAGGCAAGGGACGTATCCGGGTTTACAAGGCAGCCTATAACCTTGCCGTTTACAACGAAATGAACGACAGCATCTTTTCGGCCGTGAACTGGATCAATAAGGCTTTGCAAATCAGACCCGACGCAGGCATAGCCCGGTATTACCAGGAAGAACTTAAAAAGCGTGAGGCAACACATTCCGAGCTGGAGAAACAGATGGATCACTAACACAGATGCAAGATCATGTATAATGCGGTATTTTTTATCATACTGGCTATTTTAGTCCTTGGATTCGGTCTGGAAAGATGGCTGGAATATCTAAACCTGAAAAACACCTTTGCTTCTCCGCCGGAGGAATTGTCTGATGTGTATGAAACGGCCAGGTACCAGGAATCCCAAAATTACAAGAGGACTAACACCCGTTTTTCCTTTCTCACCAGTTCTTTCAGCCTTTTCCTGGTTCTGCTGATGCTTTTCCTGGGCGGTTTTGCACTGGTTGACAGGATAGCCTGGTCGGTATCAGATCATTACGTGATTGTTGCCCTTGTCTTTTTTGGTATCCTGATGCTGGGTTCCGATCTTCTGATGCTGCCTTTTACCATTTACGACACCTTTGTCATTGAAGAAAAATTCGGCTTCAATAAAACCACTCCAAAAATTTTCATCCTCGATAAACTGAAATCATGGGTTGTGGGAGGGGTGATCGGCGGAGGACTGCTGGCAGTGATTATCTGGTTTTATAACCTGACGGGGAAGAATTTCTGGATCTGGGCCTGGGTCCTCGTTTCCGTCTTCACGATCTTTATGACCATGTTCTATTCAAACATTATCGTTCCCCTGTTCAACAAGCAGACCCCACTGGAGAAAGGCGAATTGCGGAGTGCCATTGAAGAATTTTCCGGAAAGGCCGGGTTTAAGCTGGATAATATTTATGTTATCGATGGTTCAAAACGATCCACAAAATCAAATGCTTACTTTACCGGACTTGGGTCAAAAAAAAGGATCGTACTCTACGACACATTGATCAATGATCTCTCAAAAGAACAGATTGTTGCCGTTCTGGCACATGAAATAGGGCATTATAAAAAGAAACACACCCTCACCGGGACTATCCTGGGTATTATACAAACGGGGTTTACGCTGTTTATTTTTTCATTGTTCCTGAATAATCCGCATTTATCAGCTGCTCTGGGGGTTACACGGCCTAATTTTCACATCAGCGTAATTGCTTTTGGAATATTATATTCCCCGGTTTCATTAATGATTGGATTACTTTTTAACCAGATCAGCAGGAGAAATGAATTTCAGGCCGACAGGTTTGCAGCCGAACATTACACAGCTGAGTACCTGATCTCGGCCCTGAAGAACCTGACTTCCAAAAACCTCAGCAACCTCACTCCGCATCCCCTGTATGTGAAATTTCATTATTCACATCCCACCTTGCTGGAACGTGTAAGAGCACTGCAAAATATCAGGTAAACCTGTCTGTAGCAGGTTATTTTTTGTCCTTATCCAGCACAATCTCCTTCGGGAGGGGTTCTCCTGCAGGGACAAAGTTCATTGCAATGGAATTGACACAATACCTGGTATTTTTCGGCGTAAAACCTTCCCCGGTAAAAACGTGTCCGAGATGAGCGCCGCAATTTGCACAGATTATTTCGACCCGCCTGCCGTCTGCATCGGTCTTACGAATAACGGCACCGGGAATTTCATCATCAAAGCTTGGCCAGCCACAATCGCTTTCAAATTTATCGGATGACTTGTAAAGGGGGGCATTACAACGTTTGCATATGTAAGTTCCCTTCTCCTTTGATTCGGTATATTTCCCTGTCCAGGGTCTTTCAGTGCCCTTTTTCAGCATGACATATTTTTCAAACTCTGTCAGCTTGTTATAGCTCTGCGGATCATCCTTTGGGGTTGTCTGCACCTTCTGTTCTTTTTCCATCTTATCCGGGGTTTTATCTGTTTGTCCGTATGAGGTAAAAGATAAGCCAGTTACCATCAACATCGCAATAATTATCGTCTTCATGTTCACTAATTTTAATGTATAAACGTTAAAAACAGGGTTTTGGTTTAAGGAAGGGAATTCAGGTGAGCTCTGGCTGCAATCGTTATCATTTTAGGTAACCAGGTATAGACCATTGAAATATGGCCTGGTTGACTTTATAAAAGCGAAAAAATCTGAAGGTTAGGGGGAGAGGGGTAAGGGGTGAAATGAAAATAAGTGAACCCAGGGAGATGGGAAACTATTGAGCGGGAAACGGGGATCGAACCCGCGACCCTCAGCTTGGGAAGCTGATGCTCTACCACTGAGCTACTCCCGCTAATATTTTTTAATGCAGCTTTCAGCCCGGGCTCTGCCTTTGTCAGACTTCTGTTGAGCTTTTTCCGCTTTGAGGTTACAAAATTAATTTTTTTCTTTTACGTCGGGAGCAAAATCAGATAAATTTTCAAAAAGGGACCAGAAGGCAACATTATGGTGGCATCATGCTGAGACGAAGAATCTGACTCCGGTTACACAAAGAACAGGATCACACCACACACGCTTATAACAGCTCCTATCATCTCCTTAATGGTAATCCGGTGATGAAAGAGGATGATGGAAGGAGGGATGATCAGGACAGGTACAATTGCCATAATGGTTGAAGCAATGCCGGCTGAAGTATAGCTGATTGCGACCAGTGAAAAGGAAACCCCCAGAAAAGGGCCAAAAAAGGATCCTGTTGTAATGGCTAACAGACCTTTACGGTTCTTCAGAGCCATTCCGATGGATGGCCATCGCCTGCTAAATGTGACAATAAGGGCAAATCCGGCTATACCTGTCAAAATACGAATCTGCGTAGACGCGAAAGGATCGTAATCACCCATACCATATTTGCTGAATACGATGCCCAGGCCCTGTCCAAGTGCACCCAGAAAGGCGAACAACACACCTTTTGCAGGTTTGTTGAAGGACAGCCTTTCGTTCCCGTTCTTCCTGCCGAATACGGTGATGGCAATTCCTGAGATGGTCAGGAACATACCTGTGAGACTGGAAAGACTCATGCTTTCTCCCAGTAGGAGCCATCCGAAAAGGGCGGCAATGGTAGGAGCAAGGGTCATGATCAGCATGGCGAACCAGGAGCCGACGATCGTATAGGATTTGAAAAGGAACAGGTCCCCAAGGACGAATCCTATAAGCCCGGAAATGCTCAGCCATATCCAGTTATGCATGCTTGCATCGGTGGGAAGTGGATTACCCCGCCTTATGCCGGTAAGGATAACCAAAAAACCAAAAGCAAAGACCAGGCGGATCAGGTTTACCGGAAGTGAGCCAACCCGAATGGATGCCGACTCAAAAGCCAGAGCCGTGATTGTCCAGAAAAGAGCCACCAGCAGGGCTGAATACTCGCCAAGGTGCGTTGCGATCATGGAATATTTTTTAAAGCTGCAAATATAATAAACTTAAGCCGCGATATACTTTGCTTCATCAGGGACAGTATGAAAATATTTACTTCAGGAATGGAGGCGTAAGCAGTTATTTTCTGTGCCGCTACTTTCGGGCTGTCCGTTTTTTTGTTATCCGGAAACAGATAAAATCGTAAATTTGACCTTTTATTTTAAGATATGACAGCAGCAATTATTACTATCGGAGATGAAATCCTTATTGGCCAGATTGTCGATACGAATTCAGCGTTTATTGCGGAGAGCCTTAACCTTATTGGTGTTCGCGTGCAAGAGATCAGGAGTATTGCAGATCAGGGCCGGGCTATTTCCTCCTGCCTGGCAGACTTTGAAGGGAGGGTTGACCTTGTAGTCATCACAGGCGGACTTGGGCCGACCAGGGATGATATTACGAGACAAAGCCTGAATGATTATTTTGGAGGAAAACTGACAGAAAACCCCGAGGTCCTGGCGCATATTCAGACTTTGTTCTATTTCAGGGGGATAAAGATGTCGGATCTGAATCGCAGACAGGCCGTGATCCCTGATAATTGCAAGATTCTTGAAAATGCAGAAGGCACTGCCCCGGGAATGTGGTTTGAAAAGGGAGAAACAATCTTTGTTTCACTTCCCGGCGTTCCATTTGAAATGAAAAGCATCGTATCCCTGCAGCTGATCCCGAAACTGGCTAATATGTTGAATGGCAATATCATTGTGCACCGGACAATTATGACACAGGGCGTTCCTGAATCGTACCTCGCGTCGACTATCTCCGAATGGGAGCTTGCCCTGCCGGGAAATGTACACCTGGCCTACCTTCCTCATCCCGGACTGGTCCGGCTCAGGTTGAGTGCTATTGGCGAAAACAGGGATGACCTTAATAAATTACTACAGTTAGAGATCGATAAATTATTGAAAATCATTCCGGAAGATATATTCGCCCTTGAAGACACAACTTTGGAGGCCGTGGTGGGGGAGATCCTGAAAACGAGAGACCTGACGGTTTCTACGGCAGAAAGTTGTACCGGCGGGTACATTGCGTCGCTTTTCACATCCGTGGCAGGAAGCTCAGAATATTTCACAGGGTCGGTAGTGGCTTATTCCAATGAAATAAAACAAAATGAGCTTGGCGTTGCCTGGGAAGACATTGAATCATTTGGAGCTGTAAGTAAGAAGGTAGTGGAGCAGATGGCCATGGGGATCAGGAAAAAGTTTGGAACAGACTTTGGCATAGCCACGAGCGGAATCGCCGGGCCTTCAGGAGGAAGTGAAGATAAGCCGGTAGGGACAGTCTGGATTGCCGTTTCTTCAGCCCAAAAAACTTTTTCAAAACGGTATCAATTTGGTGAACATCGCCAGAGAAATATCGAGAGAAGCAGCCTTACGGCACTCAACATATTGAGAAAGATGGTCTTGGAAATCGAATTGAAATAGGATGGATTTATCAAAAATATTCTCTTATTATTTGATTATTTGAAAGAAAATAACGTAATTTGCGATCTGTTTGAAAAAAACCCAAGAAAAATTACAGAAATGTCACAAGTTTGCCAGATAACGGGAAAAAAGATGATGGTGGGTAACAATGTTTCTCACTCCAAAAAAAGAACAAGAAGAAAGTTTTATCCCAATTTGTTTGATAAGAGATTCTATCTTCTTGAAGAAGACAGATGGGTCAAGCTGAGAGTTTGCGCCAAGGGCATCCGCATTATCAATAAGAAAGGGCTGAAAAGCGCACTGAAGGAAGCCAGGGATAAAGGTTTCATCGCAACTTATTAATTATTCTTAAAAGAATCAGGAAATGGCTAAGAAAGGAAAAGGAAACAGGATACAGGTTATACTTGAATGCACCGAACATAAGGAAAGCGGTATGCCTGGTACTTCCCGATACATTACCACTAAAAACAGGAAGAACACTCCTGACAGGCTTGAACTTAAGAAGTTCAATCCTGTTCTGAGAAAAATGACTGTTCATAGAGAAATTAAATAAATTGACACTGAAATGGCAAAGAAAGTAGTTGCAGCACTGCGTACCGGTAAGGGTAAAAATTTCGTAAAGTGCATAAAGATGGTTAAATCCGAAAAGAGCGGATCGTATTCCTTTGATGAAGAAATGATCCACATGGACCACATCAAGGATTTCTTCGAAAAATAATCGAATTCCTTTATTCATCATATAAGTACAAAGCTTTCTTAACAGAAAGCTTTTTTTATATTTTCAGGATGTAAATTTTATTTGTATGGGAATCTTCAACAGACAAAAAAAAGATGAACTCAAACAGGGTCTGAAAAAAACCAAAGAGAGTGTTTTCGTGAAGCTTTCCAGGGCTGTTGTGGGTAAGTCTAAAGTTGATGATGAAGTTCTTGACAAACTGGAAGAAGTGCTGATTAGTTCAGATGTCGGGGTAGATACGACTATCCGGATAATTCAGCGGATTGAAGAACGGGTCGTCAGAGATAAATACATGAGCACAGGGGAGCTCAATGTAATCCTTAAGGAAGAAATTGAAGGCTTGCTGGAGCAGAATCATACCGTGGGCATTGGTGGTTTCGATGAAGATTTGCCAGCCAAACCCTATGTGATCATGGTTGTTGGCGTAAACGGAGTTGGCAAGACTACCACCATAGGTAAGCTGGCTTATCATTTTAAGAAAGCAGGGAAAACTGTAATTCTTGGTGCAGCCGATACTTTCCGTGCTGCAGCAGTGGAGCAGATCAGCATCTGGGCTGAAAGAACCGGTGTGGAACTGGTGAAGCAGAAGATGGGTTCCGACCCTGCTTCGGTGGCTTATGACACCCTGGCTTCAGCAAAGTCCCGGAATGCGGATGTCGTCATCATAGACACTGCAGGACGTCTTCATAATAAAGTCAACCTGATGAATGAGCTCAGCAAGATCAAATCGGTGATGAAAAAAGTGATCCCGGAAGCTCCTCATGAGATTTTACTTATTCTTGACGGTTCTACCGGACAGAATGCCTTTGAACAGGCAAAACAGTTCACCGCGGTCACAGAAGTAAATGCACTGGCCCTAACCAAGCTGGATGGAACAGCCAAAGGAGGTGTAGTTATCGGCATATCGGATCAGTTTAAAATCCCCGTTAAATATATCGGTTTAGGCGAAAAAATGGAGGACCTGCAGATTTTTAACAAACATGAGTTTGTGGAATCATTGTTCAATGAGTGAGGTCTGAGGATGCTGTAATTTTTTTTAGCTTCAGTTGAGATGAAAGTAAATGTGGTGACCCTTGGATGTGCGAAGAACCTGGTAGATTCGGAGAAACTTCTGAGGCAGCTGAAAGAAAACGGGCATACCGTCATTCATGATGCCGACGGATCTTCAGATGCTGTTATCATCAATACCTGCGGTTTTATCCTTGATGCCAAAACGGAATCGGTTGATACTATACTTTCCTTTGTTGAAGCCAGAAAAAAGGGCGTGATCAAAAAGCTGGTAGTGATGGGATGTCTTTCGCAGCGGTACAGGCAGTCTCTTAAGCAGGAAATTCCCGAGGTAGACGGTTTTTTCGGAGTCAATGATCACGAAGGTGTTCTGAATATACTTGGCAGTCGTTATTACGCTGGTATTCTGCAGGAAAGGGTTCTGACAACACCTTCACATTATGCCTACCTTAAAGTGTCGGAGGGCTGTGACCGTCATTGTGCTTTCTGTGCGATTCCCTCCATCAGGGGTAAACAGGTATCCGAATCTGTTGAAGATCTTGTTTATGAAGCATCACTGCTTGCCAAATCAGGTGTAAAAGAACTGCTACTCATCGCACAGGATCTGACTTCATACGGAACTGACCTCTATCATAAAAAAAAGCTTCCGGAACTCCTTGAACGTTTGGCTGAAATTGACGGATTTGAGTGGCTCCGGTTGCATTATACCTATCCTCATGGTTTTCCGGCCGATGAGGTCATTTCTTTGATGAAGACTCATCGTAATATCTGCCGTTATCTGGATATTCCCATTCAACATGTGAATAACGACATTCTGAAATCCATGAGTAGGGGACATGGCCGGAGCGAAATTGAGGCCATCATTTCCTTGTTCAGACGGGAAATTCCGGAGATCGTTGTGCGCACAACGGTTATTACCGGTTTTCCCGGAGAAGGTAAAGCCGAGTACGAGGAACTTAAAGCATTTGTTGAAGAGACGAAATTTGACCGGCTGGGTGTTTTCACCTATTCTCATGAGGAAAATACGCCAGCATATGCAAGGCTTTCAGATCATGTGGCGGAAAGTACCAAGCACAGGCGGATGGAAGAACTGATGTCGATACAGGAAAGAATTTCCCTTAGAAAAAAACAGGGCGAAGATCGGACGTATTATGAAGGTGATCATCGATGGCAGGGAGGGTAATTATTATATTGCCAGGACGGAGGGAGATTCGCCGGAAGTTGATAATGAAGTACTGATTCCCGTCAGCAGTGAAGATCTTCTGACCGGACATTTTTACGAGGTCAGCATTAATGACGCCGCTGAATTTGACTTGTTCGGGAAGGTGATCAGGAGATCCTGAAATTGAAGACCTTATACAAAAAAAATGCAGGAACATTGAAAATTGTCCCTGCATTGTCTATGAAATGAATTTAGATATGTATTAAGCTTCGCGCTTTACATCCTTCTTTTTTTCACGTTTAATGATTCTGATCTGAATATCCTCACCTTTTTTGTCCAGTCCCACAGAAATGGTATCACCCTCAGCTACAGAGGCTTTAATAATGGTTTCGGCCATAGGATCCTCGAGGTATTTCTGGATCGCTCGTTTAAGCGGCCGGGCGCCAAACTGAAGATCATATCCTTTCTCTATCACGAAATCTTTGGCTGCAGAAGATATTTTTATTTGATAGCCCAGGCTGTTGACTCGTGTCGTATAATCCATGCAGTTCGATTTCAATAATCTTGTATATGTCTTCTTTCGTCAGGCTGTTAAAGAGAACAACATCATCGATACGATTCAGGAATTCAGGGGCAAATGCCCGTTTAAGGGCTTTCTGGATAATGCTCTTGGTATGGTCATTTGCCACTTCCTGACGGGCGCGGGTATTAAAGCCGACACCCTGGCCGAAATCCTTGATTTGTCTGGATCCGATATTAGAGGTCATGATCACGATGGTATTCCTGAAATCGACACGGCGTCCGAGGCTGTCGGTCAGCTGACCTTCATCGAGGACCTGGAGGAGGATATGGAATACATCGGGATGAGCTTTTTCAATTTCATCGAGAAGCACAACGCTGTAAGGTCTTCTCCTGACCTTTTCAGTCAGCTGTCCGCCTTCTTCATAACCGATATAACCCGGAGGGGCACCGACAAGTCTGGATACGGAAAATTTCTCCATATATTCGCTCATATCGATCCTGATCAGGTTTTCGGCACTGTCAAACAGGTACTGGGCCAGAATTTTAGCCAGTTGTGTTTTACCGACCCCGGTAGGGCCCATGAAGATAAAGGTTCCGATTGGTTTGTTTGGGTCTTTCAGCCCGGCGCGGTTACGCTGGATGGATTTAACAACTTTCTGGATCGCTTCATCCTGTCCGATCACCTTACCCCGTATTTCGTCGGCCATTTTCAGCAGGCGGGTACCTTCGGCCTGGGCAATTCTCTGCACAGGTACACCGGTCATCATAGCCACCACTTCGGCTACTTTTTCAGCATCGACGGTTTCACGATTTTTTGCCAGTTCCCGTTCCCATTTTACTTTTTCCTGTTCAAGGCTTTCAAGGAGTTCTTTTTCTTTGTCCCGGAAGCTGGCGGCCCGTTCGAAATTCTGATTTTTAACGGCTCTGATCTTTTCTTTTTTCGTTTCTTCAATCTCAGCTTCCAGTTTGACAATTTTTTCGGGAACCACAATATTTGAGATATGAACCCGGCTACCGGCTTCATCAAGGGCATCAATAGCCTTGTCGGGAAGAAGTCGGTCGCTGATATACCGCTGGGTCAGTTTGACACAGGCATCGATCGCTTCGGGGGTATAATATACGTTGTGGTGTTCTTCATATCTTTCCTTGATATTATTCAGAATTTCGACGGTTTCCTCCATGCTGGTAGGTTCAACCATGACTTTCTGGAAGCGGCGTTCAAGAGCCCCGTCTTTTTCGATATGCTGGCGGTATTCATCAAGGGTAGTAGCTCCGATGCACTGGATTTCACCGCGGGCCAGTGCCGGTTTCAGCATGTTGGCGGCATCGAGTGATCCGGTAGCACCTCCGGCACCAACGATGGTATGGATCTCATCGATGAACAGGATGACATTATTATTTTTTGCCAGTTCATTCAGGATGGCTTTCATACGTTCCTCAAACTGTCCCCGGTATTTTGTTCCGGCCACGATAGACGCCAGATCAAGTGTCACCACTCGTTTATCGAACAGTACCCGTGATACTTTTCTTTGAACGATCCTGTTTGCGAGGCCTTCAGCAATGGCGGATTTTCCGACACCGGGTTCACCGATCAGAATGGGATTATTTTTCTTACGGCGACTCAGGATCTGGGCGAGACGCTCAATCTCTGTCTCCCGGCCAACGATAGGATCGAGGCGGCCTTCTTCGGCGGCTTTGGTAAGATCAATCCCAAAATTATCAAGAACTGGCGTGTCAGACGTTTTGGACGAAGATGAGCTCCGCTTCCGGTCTTCCCTGTCCCAAATGGCCCTCGGACATCATCGTCATCATCACTTGGGAAATCAGCCTTGTTTTCAAAATTACCGTTTTCCAGCTCGGTTTTGACGTCCTCATAATTAATATTTTCGTCGCTAAGCAGTTGAGTCGCATAATTGTTCTCATCTTTGAGAATGGCAAGAAGGAGATGACCGGTATCGATCATGGAATCTTTAAGCGCCCGGGCTTCGAGATAAACAAGCTTCAGAACCCTCTCTGTATTTTTCAGGAGAGGAAGATTATCTGTATCTGAAATGCTGGTAATATTGTCCTGTTTGATGTGATTTTCAAGTTCCTTTTTAAGCTCGAATAAATCGGCTCCCAAAAGCAAGAGTATATCAATGGCCAGTCCTTCTCCGTCCCTGAGAATACCAAGAAACAGATGCTCAACACTTAGGTGTGTATTCCCCAAACGCACGGCTTCTTCCTTGCTGTAGCTCAAAACATCCTTTATCCTCTGCGAAAATTTTGCATCCATAAGTTGTCTCCAAAAGGTCATATCTAATATACGTTTTAACATTGCAAATATAGCAATAAAACAAATATCATTTATAAACAGTTCAATGTTGATAATTTAGGCCGGGAAATGCCCGTTTTAGAGAAGAATTGATTAATTTCGTAGGTCTGTATTTTACGGACTGTTTAAGAGGATTTTAACATGAATTTACATTAAAGGAAACAGATATATGGCAGAAGGAGAAAAGATATTAAAAATCAATATTGAAGAGGAAATGAAATCGGCCTACATCGATTATTCGATGTCGGTCATTGTTTCGCGGGCCCTGCCTGATGTCAGGGACGGCCTCAAACCTGTTCACAGGAGGGTATTATTCGGAATGCAGGATCTGGGATTACTGGTCGAACCGTTCTTTTAAAAAATCAGCAAGAATAGTAGGGGAGGTCTTGGGTAAGTACCATCCTCATGGTGATTCTTCGGTATATGATACCATGGTGCGTATGGCTCAACCCTGGTCACTTCGTTATCCGCTGGTCGACGGACAGGGCAATTTCGGTTCTGTTGACGGCGACAGCCCTGCAGCAATGCGATATACAGAGGTCAGGCTTCACAAGATTGCAGAAGCTACCATGGCCGATCTGGATAAAAATACGGTTGATTTCCAGCTTAATTTCGACGATTCACTTGAAGAACCAACTGTTTTACCAACCCGGATTCCCCTTTTACTGGTAAACGGCACGTCGGGTATTGCGGTTGGGATGGCAACAAATATGGCTCCGCACAATCTGAATAATGTGGTGGATGCCATCATTGCCTATATTGACAACAAGGAAATTACTCTTGAGGAATTAATCCCCATTATAAAGGCTCCTGATTTTCCAACAGGAGGTATTATTTATGGTTACCAGGGCGTGAGGGAAGCTTATGAAACCGGCAGGGGTAGGATTGTTGTAAGAGCAAAAACGGAAATTGAAGTGACGGCTTCAGGCCGGGAAACCATTATTGTCACAGAAATTCCCTACCTTGTTAATAAGGCTGAACTCATCAAAAAAATTGCCGACCTGGTCAATGAGAAAAAAATCGAAGGGATATCCTACGTAAATGATGAATCGGACCGCAGCGGCATGAGGATCGTCATTATCCTGAAAAAAGATGCAATGTCCAGTGTCGTTCTTAATCAGCTACTTAAGCATACCCAGTTACAAAATACATTTAATGTAAACAGCATTGCGCTTGTCAATGGGCGGCCCAAAACGCTCAACCTGAAACAGCTCATCACTCATTTTGTGAATCACCGGCATGATGTTGTGGTACGCAGAACGCAGTACGACCTGGAACAGGCTGAGAAAAGAGCTCATATCCTTGAAGGACTTCTGATCGCACTGGATCATCTCGATGAAGTGATAGCGCTGATCCGGGCTTCGAAAACCGTGGAGGAGGCCAGGGAAGGATTGATTCGTCAGTTCGAACTGTCAGATATTCAGGCAAGGG
The DNA here is from genome assembly GCA_963764345.1 of uncultured Bacteroidales bacterium. Lineage (GTDB taxonomy): Bacteria > Bacteroidota > Bacteroidia > Bacteroidales > DASQZK01. The sequence goes on from CAVXSF010000015.1 coordinate 62,718, forward strand.
CCATTCTGGATATGAGACTTCAGAAACTTACCGGTCTGGAAAGAGATAAGATCCGGGAGGAATACGAAGAACTTCAGAAACAGATTGCATACCTGAAAGGAATTCTTGAAAATGAATCCTTACGGATGCAGATTATTAAGGATGAACTTCTGGAAGTAAGGCAAAAATACGGCGATGAACGGCGTACGGAAATCGTTCCGGATGCTGAAGAATTTAATCCGGAAGACTTTTATGCCGACGATGATATGGTTATTACCATTTCTCATCTCGGGTATATCAAGAGGACACCTCTCAGCGAGTTCAGAACCCAGGGAAGGGGAGGGATCGGCTCAAAAGGAAGCACCACGCGGGATGAAGATTTTCTTTCTCACATGTTCAGTGCTACGATGCACAATACCCTGTTGTTCTTCACTGAAAAAGGCAAGTGCTTCTGGATGAAAGTCTATGAAATCCCCGAAGGAACGAGGCAATCGAAGGGACGTGCCATCCAGAATATGATCAATCTTGAACCGGGCGACCAGGTTATGGCTTTCCTGAATTTGATGAATCTGAAGGATGAAGAATATATCAATTCGAATTATATCGTTCTTGTCACCCGGCGAGGCATCATCAAAAAGACATCACTCGAAGCTTATTCCAGACCACGGTCGAACGGGATCAATGCCATTAATATCAGAGAAGGAGATTTGCTGCTCGAAGCATTGCTTACCAACGGCAACCATGAGATTGTCCTCGGTGTAAAATCCGGTAAGGCCATTCGTTTCCATGAGAAGACTGTGAGAGCCATCGGCAGAACCGGATCAGGAGTGAAAGGAGTCAGCTTCTCCGGTAAGAAGGATGAGGTTATAGGTGTGATCTCCATGGAAAACCAGGAAAAAGATGTACTCGTTGTATCGGAGAAAGGGTATGGGAAACGATCATCCATCGAGGACTACCGTATTACCAACCGTGGCGGCAAAGGCGTTAAAACCATTAATATCACGCCAAAAACCGGAGCTTTAATCGGACTTAAGGCCGTGACAGATGAGGACGACCTGATGATTATTACCAGGAATGGAATCGTCATCCGGCAATCCATATCCAATATCAGAGTAATGGGCCGCGCCACGCAAGGAGTAAGACTGATAAATCTTAGAAATAACGATGAAATTGCTGCTTTGGCACAGGTGCCTGCCCAAATTGAGGAAGAGGAGGTGAATCCGATAGAGCCGGAACCATCTGATTTATAGACTTTTGATTATTTTCGACAATTTTGGCATCTAATTTGAAGTTTGATTGAAAATATTATAAATTTAGCGCTAAATAATAAAAAAGAATATGATGAAACGCTTATTATCTATTGCACTTATTTTCTGTGGCTTAACTAGTGTCATGGCACAGGAGCAGGTAGTTATGCTCAATTTTAACTCCCTTCAGAAAAAGCTGGAAAAAAGCAATGAAGAAATCCAGAACCCGAAGAAAGCTCTGAATCCCAAGACATGGTTTAGCCGTGGGAAACTTATGCAGGACATCTTTGACATCGATCTTGAATATATCACAGACGGTATGCAACCAAGTATGATAAAGATATATTACAAAGATCCTCAGAACATTAAGACAGAAACCAAGGACGGAGAAAAGATTGAGATATACCAGTATGAACGGATGGATTTTTATTTCAAAAATGGCAAGCTGGATCATTGGGTAAGGAAACAATCGGTTACCGATCAGCCTCTTGAAAAAGCTTATGAGGCTTATCAAAAAACTCTCGAACTTGATCAGAAGGGAAAACTGACAGAAAAAGTGAAAGATCAACTTATTCTCTTGAAAAAGGAGTTTCAAAGGGACGGGATAAATGCATATTATTCCAATGACAGTAAAAAAGCTTTGGCTGCTTTTGAAAATGTGCTGAAAATAGATGATATGGAAATGTTCAAAGGGGTGAAGGATACCGTGATGATTCAATATGCCGGGATTATCGCCCGTGAATTAGGGGAGTACAAGACAGCTATCAAATATTATAAAGAGCTTACTGACATGAATTTTGGAGGTCCTGGTATATATCTTAATATTAAGAGTGATTATCTTTCGATGGGGGATACAACCCAGGCCATTACCACTATGGAAAAAGCTTTCAGTTTATATCCCGACACGCTGAATGTTGTGGCAAATCTTGTTGATCTTTATATCAGAACGGGAGAAATCGATCAGGGATTGAAGACTGTGAATGAAGCCATAGAACAAAATCCGCAGAAAGGAGAACTGTATTACTGGAAGGGCAGATTGCTTCTTAACTCACCCGGGGAAGGCAATATAGATAAAGCCATTGATGCCTATAACAAGGCTCTTGAGAGAAATCCCGACCTTTATTATGTATATTATGATCTGGGCCTGATCTATTTTCTGCAGGGACAGGAAATCTATAAACAGGCGGGAGACGAAAAAAATCCGGATAAACGCGATCAGATTAATAAAATTGCTGACAAGAAGTATAATGATGCGGTTCCAATACTCGAAAAGGCTTTGAATCTGAATGAATGCTAATACGGAAATCAAAAAGGAGACCCTCGATTTATTGAAACGAATCTATTATAAGTTGCAGATGACTGACAAATATAATGACATTGTTAACCAGATTAACAATATGAATAATAGGCAGGGGAAGGCTGAAATGCCTTCCCTTTATTTTACTTTTTCATATTTAACATAATATTAATTATGGGACTTTTCGTTGAAATTTCTTTTTCCCGGTACTTATCCATGATATGCTTATTCTTATTCATGCCAACCACTGTCATTCTGATCAACAACATCAGGACTGAAATACATTGATGTCCCTTGTTCAAAAAACGATTCTCCTTCAGCGAACTCTCATACACAAGAAAATCTTTTTTTAACCTCACGAGAATCGCATATTGTATCCCGACATGTACATTGGGACGGAAATTTTGTTTTTACGACGGATACCTGCAGTATTTGATCAAAACAAAATCAGATATTTAAATGTCTCTTTTTACATGACCAGACAAAAAAATAAAATTTCAGAATGCAGTTTGCGGGCATATTTCATGTCTTGAAACTTTTGTGATACTTTCGTGACGTTTTAGTCCTACCTTGATCTAAATTTCAGAAACATGAAGCATGTATTAGTTATAGAAGACGACCATGACATTGTTGATCTTCTGATCATTCATCTTAAAGATATGAATTGTGAAGTTGATGTAGCCTACGACGGTGCCGAGGGTCAAAACCTGGCTCTTGAAAACCGCTATGATCTGATCATCATGGATATTATGTTGCCCTATGTAGATGGAAACATGATTACACGGAAAGTCAGGGCATTCGACATTTACACACCGATTTTGATGCTAACCGCTAAAACCGAAGAAATTGACAAAGTACTGGGCCTTGAATCCGGTGCGGATGACTATTTGACTAAACCATTTGGAATCAGAGAGTTTATTGCAAGGGTCAATGCCATTTTCCGGAGAAGCGAACAAAATGAATTAAGTAAAACGATACCAACAAAACAAAGTATTACTGCCGGAAGCCTCAGGATTGATGTCAACAAACGAAAAGTAACCCTGAAGGACGATCGTATAGATCTGACGCCCAAAGAATTTGACTTATTGCTTCTGCTGGCCGGCAATCCCGGGCGAAGTTACTCCCGTGCTCAGTTATTAAGTGAAGTCTGGGGCTATGAGTTTTCCGGGTATGAACATACGGTTAATTCTCACATTAACCGGCTTAGGACAAAGATTGAGCCGGACATCTCAAGTCCCCGGTATATACTGACTACCTGGGGTATCGGCTACAGATTTAACGACGAAATATAAAGAGTCATGAAAATTCAATTCCCCGGTAAGAGCCTGTACTGGCGCATCAGCATGTCCTTTCTGGCCATTTTGATAATTCTTGGACTTGCCTATGTTCTGATTACCTTTATCGCTACCAACAGGTATTACAATGAGACGACCCAAAGGCTGAATGCCACGGTGGCCGAGAGTATGCTGGCTGAAGTCTCCCCTTTCACTGACGGGAAAGTAAATGAGGAATCTGTTGGCAGGATCATGCATTCCATGATGGCAGTGAATCCGACACTGGAAGTATACCTTCTTGATAATACAGGGAAAATACTGACCTTTGTTGTGTTCGACAAAAAGGTAAAACTTAACAGTATTGATCTAGGTCCTGTCCGGAAGTTTATCCAAACCAGGGGCGGAAAATATGTCCTGGGTGATGATCCCAGAAACCCCGGTAAAAAAACCATCTTTTCAGCGGCTGCCGTAAAAGAAAATGGCGTGGTTGAAGGATATGTTTATCTGGTTCTGGCCAGCGAGCAATATGAGAACATTACCTCTGCCCTTCTTGGAAGTTATTGGCTTCGGGTGGGCACCAATGCATTTATCCTGACGCTTCTTGCCGCATTTACAATAGGACTGGTCCTTATTTGGTTTCTTACGCGTAACCTGAGGGTTGTGATCCGGACTTTCCGGCGTTTTGAGGAAGGTGACCTTTATGCCCGTATCCCTCCGGAAAGAATGAAGGGAGAATTATCAACCCTGTCGCATACATTCAATAATATGGCGGACACAATTCTCAAAAATATTGATTCCCTTAAAGAAGTCGATAGTTTGAGGCGCGAGCTGATTGCCAATGTATCTCATGATTTACGAAATCCGTTGGCGGTAATTCATGGCTACATCGAAACTCTCATGATAAAGGAAAATGATCTGGATAGCCGGGAAAGGATGAAATATCTCGAGATCGTTCTTAACGGGAGTGAAAAACTCAAGCGGCTTGTTTCCGATCTTTTCGAACTTTCAAAGCTTGAAACACAACAGGTTCATTTGCACAAGGAACCTTTCTTTGTAAACGAACTGATTCAGGACGCTGCTACAAACCTGAGACTTCTTGCCGAAAAGAAACAGATCTCCATAGAATCGGAAATTTCAACCTCCCTCCCACTGGTCATTGCCGATATTCCAATGATGGAAAGAGTTATTCAGAATCTTATGGACAATGCTCTTCACTATACACCCGAAAAAGGAACTATAAGACTGAAAGTTAGTAAGTTAAATGATAATGTTGAAGTCGATATACAGAACACAGGTGAAGGTATCCCTGAAAAGGACCTCCCCTATATTTTCAACAGGTATTATAAGGTCGACAAAGGAAAGTCCGGTATTGAAGGTACCGGTCTCGGCCTTGCCATTGTCAGGAAAATTCTGGATATCCATAATATACCAATCAAGGTGAACAGCACACCCGGCAAATTCACATCTTTCACTTTACTGATCCCTGTGTATAAATGATTCCCGCATTTGACTTTTCGGGTCCGGAGAAGAAAAGTGCTTTGTCTGTGTCCAGGGTACTGACAGGACATACTTCCCGTTTCTTTTCAATCAGCAGTATACCGGCCCTTTCAATTGTCCTAAAAGTCTTGATAGCTGCCTTACCAGACAAGGATTGTCCTGTTTCCGGATCCGTATCAGTACCTTTTTGAATTAAGAAAAATCTTCCACAAGAATTCCCATTTTCCCCATCCTGTAATCTCTCATGGCTTCCAAAACCTCGGTATCTGTATTCATTACAAACGGACCACTTGCAGCAACCGGTTCTTCCAGGGGTTTTCCTGCCAAAAGAATAGCCCTGGTATTTTCACTGGCTTCCAGTTCAATATCCTCTTTCCCGTTCTCAAACCATACCAGGGTTTTGCCGGTCACTTCATGACCGCTTACCTGCAATGCTCCGTCGAGAAGGTATAAAAGGGTATTAAAATCTTCCTGAACCGGAATCTTTATCCCGGCCTTTTGGGCAATATCAAGACGCAGAATCTTTAACGGTGATATCGGATGAACAGCCCCTTCCACTCCATTGAATTCTCCTGCAACGACGCTAACTTTGACATTCTCATCATCGGATAAAAAATGCGGAGTCTCTTCTTCAGGCAAAGGAATATAGGCAGGCTGGTCAAACTTATGTCTGGAAGGAAGATTAATCCAGAACTGGATGAGTTCCAGGTCGCCCCCGTTTTCGGCTATTTCCCTGGCAGGTCTTTCACTGTGGACTATACCCATTCCACTGTTAATCCACTGGGTACCACCGGCATATATAACACTGCTGTTACTCCTTGAATCCCTGTGGTGTAATCCTCCCTTAAAAATAAACGTCACCGGGGAAAATCCCCTGTGAGGGTGCGGCCCCACTCCTAGTTCTTTTTGATAATTACCCGGTTGATAATGCTGATTCCAGTGGTGAATCAGCAGGAATGGGTCAATTTGTTCAACAGTCTGCACCGGCAAAGCCTGGTCCAGAATGATCCCTCCCATGTTTACTTTTTCAGCTTTGACAATTCTGTGGATCGTCCTCATGTTTTCACGATTTACCTTAAAAACAAACCATGAGAGCACAAGTTTAAAAACCGGGAAGTTTTTTATCTCTATTTCAAATCTTTCACTGTAAAAATAAGTAAGCCTTTGATTATGCTTTTAATTCAACGATATTCCCGGCCTCCGGAATTTCAATATCGCCGTATCCAAGTTGTTCGAGGTATTCTTTGTAAAACCGTTGCGCTTCATACTCGCCATGAACAAGGAATATCCGTTTGAGAAGATCCGGATTCTGGCATGAAAGATAGCTGGCCATCTCTTTGTAATCGCCATGTCCGCTGAAAGAATCCAGCCGTTTAATTTCAGCATTAACGGGATATACAACCCCATGGATCGATACTTCTTTTTCACCGCGCAGTAATCTTGCACCTAAGGTCCGGGGAGCGCAATAACCTACGGCGAGTATAGTGTTGGCCGGATTTGAGATGGAATTAGCAAGATGATGCTTAATACGACCGGCTTCCATCATGCCTGAGGCGGAAATGATGACACAGGGCTTTTTGATATTATTCAGTTTTTTGGAGTCCTCCACACGTTTAATATAGTGGAGCGAATTAAATCCAAAAGGATCCGGATCACTTTCCATCACTTTGATGATATCGTCATTAAAACATTCAGGGTGAAGCCTGAAAATGTCTGTGGCATTGACAGACAAAGGGCTGTCGACATAAATATCTATCTTGGGGAGCAGTTTCTCGTTATAAAAGTTGTTCAGGGAATACACTATTTCCTGCGTTCTTCCCACACTGAATGAAGGGATGATGAGTTTACCCCCTTTATTGACGCAGGTATCGATAAGAATATCCAGGAGTTCCTTTTCAGTATCGGTGCGGTCTTTGTGCAAACGGTCGCCGTATGTAGCTTCAGTAATCAGGTAATCTACCTGGGGGAACGGATCGGGATGACGCAGAATTCTGTTGGAAGGACGGCCAATATCGCCGGTATAAGCCAGGCTCAGGGCATTTCCATTCTCTTTGATCTCCAATATGGCGGCACCACTTCCCAGCATATGACCGGTATTGACGAAACGAACTTTAGTACGGTCGTCTATCCTGAATTTTCTGTCGTAAGGGACACCAATGAATAGTTTCATACATGCTATAGCATCCGCATAGGTATATATGGGTTCAACAGGTGGCAGACCTTTTCTCGCTCTTTTTTTATTGAATGTCAGGGAATCATGTTCATGTATATGCCCTGAATCGGCCAGCATGATAGAACAGAGGTCACGGGTTGCGCTGGTGCAGACAACTGAGCCTCTGAAGCCAAGTTTATAAATATACGGGATGAGTCCGGAGTGGTCAATATGAGCGTGCGTCAGGATGATATGATCAATTTCCGGAGGGTCGAATCCCAGTTTACGGTTGAGTGAATCGGTTTCCAGACCCTTACCCTGGAACATGCCACAATCTAGTAATATTTTCTTTCCCTGGGAGGTTGTGATCAGATGTTTACTTCCTGTTACTTCACGGGCAGCCCCTAAAAATTGGATTCTCATGCAGGATTGAATAGTTGGTTAAGATATCAGATGAACAGGTTAAATGTAGTAAAATATTTTAATTCTAACTCAATTCATCAAGTTCCAACCATCGCATGGTCTTTTTATCGAGGAGAATGATGATTTCGCCAATACGGGATGAGGCTTTTTCGAGTATTTCGTAATCATTTTCTCCAGAGTTCAAACACTCTTCAAGACTGGTTTTCTCTTCTTCGAGGTCCCGTATCTCTTTTTCGAGCCGTTCATACTCCTGTTTTTCCTTATAAGTGCGCTTTTTACCAGCAGTCAGATTATTACTTGCCTTTTCGTTAACCTCTCTTCTTTTTTTATTTTCAGTGTCAGTTTGTTTCTCTTCTTCCTCAGCGATGTCTTTTCCGAGTTTATAATCACTGTACGAGCCATAATAATCATCGATCTGTCCATGACTCCCAAAAACAAAAAGATGATCTACCAGCCGGTCCAGGAGATATCTGTCATGTGATACCAGTATAAGACACCCTTTGAAACCGGTGAGAAATTCTTCGAGACGTGACAGGGTAACAATATCAAGATCATTCGTTGGTTCGTCAAGGATCAGGAAATTGGGATTATTGATCAGGACTGTCAGCAGGTACAGTCGTCGTTTTTCACCACCGCTCAGCTTGGATACCAGGTCGTACTGCACTGAAGGCGGAAATAGAAAAAACTGGAGAAACTGTGATGCGGTAAGTCTGGATCCGTCGGCAACTTCAATAATTTCAGCGACATCTTTCACCACATCGATTACCCGTTTTGTTTCATTAACTCTGATGCCTTCCTGTGTATAGTACCCGTAAACAATGGTGTCCCCGGTTACCACGGTGCCATGGTCCGGTTTTTCTCTGCCGGTAATCAGATTTAGAAGGGTTGATTTTCCGGATCCGTTAGGACCGATGATGCCAATTTTCTCACCTCTGATAAAGCTATAGTTAAAATCCTCAAGAACGGTGAGGTCTCCATATTTTTTACTGAGTCCTTTAATTTCAAGAATTTTGCCACCTACACGTCTCATGTTCACGTTTAGATTCAGATTCCCCTGTTCCTTAGTGCTCTTTGCCTGTTCCCTGGCATTGTGGAAAGCCTCTATTCTGCTTTTCGACTTTGTGCCCCTTGCTTTGGGCATTCGACGGATCCAGTCGAGTTCTCTTTTTACATATTTATCAGCCCTGTCCTTTTCTGAAGCTAAAGAAGACTCCCGTTCTGCTTTCTTTTCAAGAAACTTTTCATAATTCCCGGGGTAAGAATACAAACTACCCGTGTCCAGCTCAAAAATCCTGTTACAAATCCGGTCAAGGAAGTACCGGTCGTGGGTAACCATCAAGAAGGTAATGGAGGATAAAGAGAGATAACTTTCAAGCCATTCAATCATCTCAATGTCAAGATGGTTTGTCGGTTCATCCAGTAACAGCAGGTCAGGATTATCAACCAGGACAAGTGAAAGGGCAAGGCGTTTGATCTGCCCGCCGGAAAGACTGGAGACCTCTTGATCGAGATTTGTGATCCGGAATCTGTCCAGAATCTGGATCAGCCTCCGGTCAAAATCCCAGCCTCCTGTCTGATCCATTTTTGCAGTGGCATTTTCAAGGGCTTTTCCGGTCTCAGAACTATGTTTGTGTGCATGTGTTTTCAGGGCAGACTCATATTCACGGATGATCCTCCTGATGGATAGGTCGGCTGTACGCACCACTTCCTTTAAGGTCAGATCTTCGTTGAATTGGGGGTGCTGTTCCAGGTAACCGATGCGCAGGTCCTGGTGAACGGCTACTTCACCTTCGTCGGGAAGGTTTTTGCCCGCCAGAATTTGAAGCAGGCTGCTCTTGCCGGTTCCATTGGCAGCGATCAGTGCTGTCTTATCTCCTTTCTCGAGGCCGAAACTCAGACCTGAAAAGAGTGTACGCTCTCCAAAATGTAGTGCAAGATTATCAGCCGACAACAGGTTCATAGAATCGCTTCATTATTTTACTACTGTGAAGATAAGGATTTGGAAGAATACCTGAGGGCGATGAAAAAAAAACGCCCTGGTGGAAGCAGGGCGAAAAGAAAATTAATTCATTCAGTAATGATAAACTATATCAGTTTTACATTTACAGCGTTCATTCCTTTTTTACCTTCACGGAGTTCAAAAGTTACTTCGTCGTCTTCGCGAATCTCATCGATGAGACCAGAAACGTGTACGAAATATTCATTTTCCGATTCCATGTCTTTAATAAAACCATAACCTTTTGATTCATTAAAGAATTTTACTTTACCTTCTTTCATTGAAATAAAAATTAAAAAATTAATGGCGTAAAAGTAGTCTAAATAATTGATTTAAACATATTATTCACGAAAATGTTTTAAAAGGATGATAAATCACATATAATTAAGGAGTTAAGTATATAATATATGGAAGGATCACCTGAATAGTCAATTTTGACATCATCGCAACCTGTCGGAAATTATAAAAGTCGGGAGAATACTCCATGCACATGAAAGTGATCCACCTGCCGGAATTTCATGGAAAGCAATAAACCGTTCGATTTATTTCGTGCTTTGGAGAAGACCGCTCACTCCCACCCCGGGTTTAGGCCTTACGGGCATAAAACCGTTCCGGGCAGATCCATAGAACGGCGACAGGACTGCCGGTATTCCATTGAAGGAAAGGGGTATGAGGATAAAAAGGTGACCGGGCGAACTGTGCCGGCTGATCATCGAGAATCGGAAGATTTCAGCTATTGATTTTTCGCATCCGGATGCTTTTCGGAGTGATCTCGAGAAGTTCATCTTCCCGGATATGTTCCATTGCTTCTTCAAGTGAAAAGGTGATTTTCGGTGAAATTTTCGCAGCATCATCTGTCCCTGAAGCCCGGATGTTTGTAAGTTTCTTGGCCTTGGTGATATTTACTTCGAGATCCGTTGTACGGGTATATTCCCCGATCACCTGACCTTTATATACTTTCTCGCCGGGATCGATAAAAAACTGACCCCGGTCCTGTAATCTGTCGAGGCTGAAGGCCAGTGCCAGCCCTGATTCTGAAGAGACAATAGATCCGTTATAGCGGAGTCTGTATATCGTCCTTTACCGGCGCATATTCACTAAAACGGTGATTCATAACCGCTTCTCCGGCACTAATGGTCATGAGGATATTCCGCAGGCCGATAAGTCCCCGTGATGGAATATAAAATTCAAGATGCTGCAGGTCGCCTTTTGGTTCCATTTTCAATAATTCACCTTTGCGTTTGGTAACCTGTTCTATGACTTTACCAGAATATTCAACCGGGGTATCGACGACAAGGGTTTCAAAAGGTTCAGATTTAACTCCGTTAATATTTTTAACGATCACTTCCGGTTTCCCCACCTGTAATTCATAGCCTTCTCTGCGCATGGTCTCCAGCAGGATAGAAAGGTGCAAAACACCACGGCCAAATACCAGGAAACGGTCTTCAGAACCGGTTTCTTCCACTCTCAGCGCAAGATTTTTTTCCGTTTCAAGCATGAGTCGTTCCCTGAGATGACGTGAAGTCACAAACCGACCCTCCTGGCCGAAGAAAGGAGAATTATTGATCATGAACAACATGCTCATTGTGGGTTCATCAATATTTATCCTGGTCAGAGCCTCGGGCTTTTCGGAATCAGCCAGAGTGTCGCCGATTTCAAAGCCTTCCAGGCCTACAATGGCACAGATGTCACCGCTACGCACACTTTTCACTTTCTCCCTGCCCAATCCCTCAAAAACATAAAGTTCCTTAATCCTTACTTTTTTGTTTACTTGATTCCTTTTACACAAAATGTAATCTTTCCCTTCCTCGATATCTCCGCGGAAGACCCTGCCAATGGCAATCCTTCCCACGAAGCTGGAGTAATCGAGTGATGCGACCTGCATCTGCGGTGTCCCTTTCCTGTAGGGTGCTTCCGGGATCTCTTCCAGGATAGTGTCAAGAAGCGGAGTTATACTTTTTCCGGGTTTCCTCCAGTCTTTGCTCATCCATCCCTGCTTGGCAGAACCAAAAATGGTCTGAAAATCAAGTTGCTCTTCACTGGCATCCAGGTTAAACATCAGTTCAAATACGTCCTGCTGGGCATCATCAGGCTTGCAATTCTCCTTGTCCACCTTATTGATAACCACAACAGGTTTAAGGCCCAGGTTAATGGCTTTATTCAGCACAAAGCGGGTTTGCGGCATCGGACCTTCAAGGGCATCTACCAGGAGCAGAACGCCATCGGCCATTTTCAGGACACGTTCAACTTCTCCTCCAAAATCGGCATGACCGGGAGTGTCGATAAGATTAATCTTAACACCTTTATAACGCACGGAGACATTTTTGGAAAGGATCGTTATTCCGCGTTCCCTTTCGAGATCGTTGCTGTCGAGGATCAGTTCACTGGATTGTTTTCTGTTACCGGAAGCATTGCATTCATAAATAATCTTGTCGACCAGGGTTGTTTTCCCATGATCAACATGAGCGATTATAGCTACATTTCGAATCGATTGCATGTTATATTTTTTGAAGGTGCAAAATTAGCAGAGTTTTACCAGATAACAGCCTAATATGATGTTAATTTTAAATAAAGATTCTGCGGTCAGTACAATCCTGTCACTTTTTTTGAAAGAGACTGATATTCAAGTACATATATCACTGTCTTTTGGACACATTAATATGTCATCGCGATTACTCAGTTTCTGACATTATATGCACAGGATGAAAACAGCATCGGGAAAATCTCCTTTTACGTCACATTTTCCGCGTTGGCATGGAGTGATTTGCAGGATTTCGGGAAAAGCGGAACAGTCTGTCATCAGAAAATATTGACCTGATTCTGAATCACCTGATGAACACCAGGTCCGGGTCTGAAGGAAATGAAGCCGCCGGGATTCGGGTTCATTTTTTAAGCATATCACTGAAATTTTGTCTGAACTTATGGATTTTAGGAGATATGACAACAGTGCAGTATCCATAATCAGGATTCTTCTTATAATAATCCTGATGGTATTCTTCGGCCATATAGAAATTTTTGAATGGTTCCACTTCCGTGACAATTTTATGTTCATAGACGTGGGATTCGTCCAGCTTTTTGATGGTTTCTTCAGCCAGGTCTTTTTGATTTTCATCATGGTAAAAGATGACCGACCTGTACTGGGTACCAACATCGGCGCCCTGTTTGTTAAGAGATGTCGGATCGTGAGTTTTAAAGAATATATCCAACAGCTCCTGGTAGTTCACCACCGAGGGATCATACTTTATCTGAACGACTTCGGCATGGCCTGTCCGGCCGGTACATACTTCCCTGTAGGACGGGTTGATGACTTTACCTCCGGAATATCCGGAAACTACATCAATCACACCGTTTACTTCTTCGAACACGGCTTCCGAACACCAGAAACAGCCGCTTCCAAAGGTTGCATATTTATAATTTGTGTTTCCAGTCATATCCGTTTTATTTTTTTGTCCGAAAAGATTCATTCCTGTAAACAATAAGGTTATCATCACAATTGTCTTCATCACTCTGGTTTTTTATTACATAGAAAACAATTCCCGGACCTATTTGTTGCCCGGTAAAGGCACATTCATTAACAAGTGTATGTCACTTGATTCAGACAGTATTATTGTTCATACCTTTGTATGAACCAGTGACATTTATATCCCCCCCGCGCATAACAATTTGGAACGAAGGGCATCGTTCAGGAACAATTAAATGAAAAATCATGCATGAAGCCACATATTATACAAAACTGAATGACCGGAAAACTGAATGTTATCTCTGTCCTCACAACTGCATTATAGCTGAAGGCAGGCGCGGGATATGCGGTGTCAGGAAGAACATCGACGGCATGCTGGTATCGGAAGTATATGGCTTTCCGGTCGCAGTACATGAAGATCCCATTGAAAAGAAACCTCTGTATCATTTTTATCCGGGGAGTGAAATTCTGTCTATGGGTACTGTCGGGTGCAATATGAAATGTTTCTTCTGCCAGAATTGTGATATATCTCAGGCAACGAATGATTCTTATGGAAAAATCAGGGAAGTCCCTGTTTCCGAAATTGTTGGGATGGCGGAAATCAATGAAAGGAACATTGGAGTTGCATATACTTATAATGAGCCTGGCATTTACTATGAATATATGTTTGACATTGCCGTGGAAATTCGTCGCAGGGGAATGAAAAATGTTGTGATAACCAATGGATTCATCAATCCGGAACCTCTCAGCGATCTTCTTCCTTACGCCGATGCTTTTAATGTGGATCTTAAAGCCTTCAATGAACACTTCTACCGGACACACACAAAATCCAGGCTTCAACCGGTGCTTGATGCCATTCGAATGATCTCCGAAGCCGGTGTACATCTTGAGATTACCAATCTCCTCATTCCCAATCTGAATGATGATGCAGGGGAATTCAGTAAAATGGTTGAGTGGATTGCCGGCAATACAGGCCCGGATACGCCCTTGCATTTGTCTCGGTACTTTCCGCGTTACAAAGCTAATGAGCCTGTGACCCCGCTGAATACCCTTAAAGAATTACGAAATATTGCAATGGAAAAGCTTAATTATGTGTACATTGGCAATGTACAGGATGCCATATCAGCGAATACCTATTGTAAAAGCTGTCATTCTCTCGTAGTGGAAAGGAAGGGTTACCATACCTCGATAGAGGGATTAAAGGAGGATGGCAGCTGTAAGCATTGCGGTACAGAAATTATCAGATTTATCTAATATGGAAAATAGCGTACGTAAAGCTTTTGTGGCCGGAAAATTCTATCCATCCACAGCGTCGGGGATAAGCGAACTCATTGAGAATATCAAAAGTCGCGAGAAAAATGCAATCGATTTCGGGCTTTCCAATAAACAGATTATTGGTGCTGTTCTTCCCCATGCAGGGCATGTATTTTCAGGGTACCAGGCTATTCATTTTTTCGAGATACTGGCATCCGGAACCCAGGAAATAGAAACCTTTGTTATCGTTCACCCCATACATCGGGGGAGCGAACGGGAATTTGCTGCGGATGACAGCGATGCATGGAGTACGCCCCTCGGTGAAATACTGGTTGACCAGGAATTTATCGACAAGATGAATATTGAAAGGTCGGGAAAACTTCATCAGGGCGAACATTCAGCCGAGGTGATGGTTCCCTTCATCCAGTCTTACTTTGGTCAGAAGGTCCGCATTGTACCTATTGGAATGGGGCGGCAAAATCCGGAAGCTTCCGCGAAAATTGCCAGGGCTGTCTCCGATGCCGAGAATACTACCGGAAGAAAGATCTGCCTTATTGCTTCTTCAGATTTTTCTCATTACCTTGATCAGGAAACAGGCCGGCAAAAAGATCAACTGGTACTTGATCATATTCTGAAACTGGAACCGGATGACATATATCCGGTGATCCTGAAAAACGATATCAGCGTTTGCGGTTATGGACCAATTATGACCCTTATGTATTATGCCATGAACAGGTATCCTGACATCAGGGTGAGGATTCTCTCAAGAGGCCATTCTGGTGAAGTTTATCCTTCCGACAGTGTGGTCGATTATATTTCCATCCTGTTTTTCAGGGATTCTTAACTAATAAATCATGAAGCCCCATCTGTTTCTTCTGATGGTTTGCCTTACGTTTCTTTTTGCGACGACATGTAAGGGACAAAAAACGTCGCAGGAGACAAACAGGCTTCCTGCGGTAGCAGGCTCGTTTTATCCGGAAGATTCCGGTAATCTTTCGGCCATGCTGGCCGGGTTCTTTGCCCACGCGGAGCGTAAAAGCATACCAGGATCATCGCAGGTGGTTGCACTTGTTGCCCCACATGCGGGATATGTCTTCTCCGGCCAGGTTGCAGCCTGGAGTTATGCACAGCTCGATCCTCAAGCACAGTATAATACGGTTTTTATTATTGGCACATCCCATTATGAGCATTTTGACGGTGCATCGATTTACCAGGGAGGCAATTACATTACGCCTCTGGGTGAAGTCAAGGTTAACAGGGATATTGCCGATGAGATGATCTCGGCTTCCCCTTACATCTTTTTCAAGCCATCAGCACACATGAAGGAGCACAGCATCGAAGTCCAGCTTCCCTTCCTTCAGTATCATCTGAAACATCCTTTTAAAATGGTCCCGGTACTCCTGGGCACCTCCGATCCGGCTGTGATCAAAGCTGTAGCCGATGTTCTTGAAAAATACAGGACCTCCGGAAATATTTTCATTCTGAGCACTGATTTTTCTCATTATCCAACCTATACAGTTGCCAACAAAACCGACAGCTTGACAGCGCAGGCTTTTATGTCACACGACCCGAAACTATTTCGAAATTATGTCACTGACTCAGAAAGACATCCTGACCCAGGTCTCCTTACGCCGATGTGCGGCTGGCCTTCAGCACTGGTCATGATGCGAATCTTCGAAGATCCGGAAAAGTACGACTATACACCGGTATTTCATCAGAATTCAGGCGATACGCAATACGGTGACAAGACGCGTGTGGTTGGATACTATTCAATAATGCTCACCTCAAAACTACCCCCTATGGAAGATTCAAATTCAAACCTGAACCGTACGGAAAAGATCCTGTTGCTGAAAATTGCACGGGAGAGCCTGGAAACCTACCTGAGAACCGGAAAAGCACTGGAATATGACGAGGATCTTCTTCCCGCCCGCCTGTTGAACCATCGTGGAGTATTTGTCACCCTTCACAAAGGAAAAGCACTGAGGGGCTGTATCGGACGGTTTTTACCCGACGAACCAGTATACAGGGTGGTACAGCAGATGGCTATTGCCGCAGCAGTGCAGGATCCAAGGTTCAAGCCTGTGGTTTATGACGAACTGAGCCAGCTCGATATAGATATTTCGGTTCTGAGCCCTCTCAAAAAAATTAGTTCTCCGGATGAACTGGTTATCGGAAGGGATGGCATTCTCATAAAAAAAGGAAATACTTCAGGCACCTTTCTTCCTCAGGTGGCCGTGGATACGGGCTGGTCGAAGGAAGAATTTCTCGGACATTGTTCCCGGGATAAAGCGGGTCTGGGATGGGACGGATGGAAAAATGCAGACCTATATGTTTATACGGCTGACGTTTTCTCGGAAAAAGAGTTTTCAAATTGAAACCCACATGACTTTCTCATGAAATTTCCGTATGCGGTAATTCCCCTCGGAATTCTCTCACTGTACCTGTATCTCTTTTCATCAAGTCTGGTGAATGCAGGCATATTAAACCGGAAGGCACACCGGCTGGTATGGAATTATATCCTCATGATCACGTTTCTTGTATCCGCTCTCTCAGGACTCTTTATTGCTCTTCAGATTAATTATAAATGGGAATTCACGTGGATAGATCCTTTTCTGAAATGGCACGTTGATTTTGGCATTGCTCTCAGTTTCACCGGATTTTTTCATTTTTTATGGCACTGGACATATTACATCAAACCTAAAACGAAGTCTGTTCCCAGGCCTTTTCGGGATATTCCGGAAGGTCTCCCTCCTGTCCCGTTAACTGAACTTTTTCATCTCGGATTCGTGACCCTCACAACACAGGTGATCTTTCTCCGTGTATCTCTGAATCTCTTCGAGGGGAATGAACTGGTTACCGGTATTATCCTCAGTCTATGGATGCTATTTACCGGGGCCGGAGCTCTGGCCGGAAAATGGAGCTACCGGCCTCTGAGCAGAAAGTATCCGGGAATCAGGGGAATGGCAGTTACAGGAAGCCTTCCTGTGGTCATGTTATTTAGTGTCTATATGGTCAAAGTCTTGTTTTTCCCTTATGGCACCAGTCCCGACATCCAAAGTACCTTTCTTATCACGGCGTTGATCCTGTTACCATTTTGTTTTATTTCCGGTCTCTATTTTACAGTTTATGCCTCAAGGATATCCGGTTCCGGCTCAGATGCAGCCGGGAAGGCTTATTTCGTTGAGTCTTCAGGAAGCCTGGCAGCCGGGATATTTACAGGCTTTCTTTCTGTTTATATACTGAGCTTAGTGCAGACCGCCCTGTTTCTTTTGCTTATAACCCTGCTTCTTATCCTCTGGAAGTTTCCTCTCAAGCTGGTCCAAAAAGGCTTTATCATCTTGTTTGGTGCAGCTTTGATCCTTGTTTTCACAGTATTTGCGGAGACTTTTCCGGAAAGGATGATATACCGGGCACAGAAAATTCTCAAGATGAAACAAACACCCTATGGACAGATCGTCGTGACGGAAACCTCAGGGCAGATCAATCTTTTTGAGAACAACCTGCTTTTATTTTCAGGAGAGGATGTCATCCATGCTGAAGAGGCAGTGCATTATCCTCTTTGTCAGATCAGGAATACGGATACTCTCCTCCTCATTTCGGGGGGATACAAGGGGATGCTGACTGAAATGTTAAAATATAAGCCGGAACTAATAGAGTATACTGAGACGGATCCGACACTGATTGAAATGGCCAGGATGTTCGCCGACAGTATTAATATCCCGGAAGACAAGCGGATCCGTTATATTCTTTCCACCGACGGGGCGGGTTTCCTGAAGAATAGTCCTCATTCCTATGATGCAGTACTCGTTAATGCCGATGCGCCCTTTACCCTTGCAAGAAACCGGTATTTCAGTCTTGAATTCATTCACCTGGTAAAAACCCATCTTAAGAGTGGCGGCATACTGTCTCTTTCCCTTCCCACGGGCTACAACTACTCCAATGAGAGTGCCCGTCAGCTCAATTCAGTGCTGTTTAATACCATGAAACAGGTCTTCAGTCATGTGATGATTCTTCAGGGGCAGCAAAACTTCTTCCTTGCGTCAGATTCCTCCTTGTCAGCCAATATTCCGGATTTGATTGAAGCAAAGCACATTGAGACCACTTATGTAAACCGCTATTATCTGAGCCAAGAAGATCTGCAGATGAGAACAGACCTAATCGTGGCAGATCTTGATTCCACCGCCGGAATAAATACGATTAACCGGCCACGGGCTTTTTTCCTGGCGCTCAACTATTGGACAAGCATGTATGGTGCAGGAATGAAGGTCTTGCCTCTCAGTTTCATTCTGATATTTCTGCTGTTTTACATTCTTTACATGAAAAACCTCGCCCTTCAGAACCTTTATCTTGCCGGTTTTACAACCGCCGGACTGGAGATATTGTTATTATTCGGAGTTCAGACGGGAATCGGGAGCCTGTACCAGTATTCTGCTCTTTTGCTTGGTATTTTTATGGCCGGCTTAGCTGCTGGGGCCTGGCTGGGTAACCGGGTAACGGGATATAATGCAGATCAAAAAATCATAGCGGCCGATATTATACTTATAGTATGTGCTGTGCTCAGCAGCCTGGTGATGTATCTGTTCACTTTTCCGGGCTATTTGATAATGATATACGCGTCGTTACTGATTCTGGTCTCAGCCGGATCAGGCGGTTTTATATTCTCCGTTACTTCCAGACTCGTTGAGAAGCCTGACCGGGAGAAGATCGCCCTGTTATATTCAGCGGATATCTTTGGTGGCGCCACCGGGGCCCTGGTTATAACCATTGGATTACTCCCGATGGTTGGATTTCAATGGTCATCCTTTATCCTGGCCGGTTTAACCGGGGTGACACTGGTCAGATGGTCAATGAAACGGGTTAAGTGATCAAGGATAATCATGGATTGGGGTGAAGGAAAAACCACAAGGTTTTTACCGGTTACCTCTCTCTTTTATAAACACCTGGATTTCTGATCGTGTCTCTTTACTATTCATTCAGCATTCCTTATATTTAGGATGAGTAATCTAACCGGAAACTATTCCGGGAAGACCTGCAGAAAATTTATTGAGGAGGAACGGATATGAAAAAAAGAGCATTTTTAAAAACTTCAGTAGCCGGGCTCGGCGGCTTGTTCATTACGGGTCGTGGGTATGCATCCGGATTACATAATCCTACGGAAGATCTATGGAAATGGAGTAAGGAATCCATGTATGCCACAGAAACTCCCAGAGGCATGCGTTGCCTTATATGTCCCAATGAATGTACTTTAAAACCCGGTGAGATCAGCGACTGTCATAACCGGATCAATTATAAAGGAAAACTATATACCATTGCGTATGGAAATCCCTGTTCCCTCCATATCGATCCGGTTGAGAAAAAACCCCTTAACCATTTTCTGCCGGGAACCAGGGCTTTTTCGCTTGCCACGGCCGGCTGCAACCTGGCCTGCCTGAACTGTCAGAACTGGCAGATCTCACAGACGAGTCCTAAAGAAACCAGGAATTACGATCTCATGCCAGATAAAGTGGTACAACAAGCGGTAACGAATGCTTGCCCGTCTATCGCTTATACCTATTCAGAGCCCATAACCTATTACGAATATGTACGGGACACATCCATCCTGGCTCATGAAGCAGGAGTAAAAAATATTCTCGTCTCCAACGGTTATATAAAAGAAGAACCATTGCGTGAGCTTTGTAAATATATCGATGCTGCCAATATTGATCTTAAAGCGTATTCCGATGATATCTACCAGAAATTAACCGGCGGGAATCTGAAAACGATCCTCGCCACCCTTGAGATTATGAAGGAGGAAGGAGTCTGGCTGGAAATCACCAATCTGGTCATTCCCACATGGACAGATGATCTTTCTATGATTGCACAAATGTGTGACTGGCTCGCCGGTCACGGGTTTGAAGATGTGCCGTTGCATTTTTCCCGTTTTATTCCATTGCATAAACTCACCCGGTTACCGGCCACTCCGGCGGAGATCCTCCATAAATCAAGGGAAACAGCCATGAAAGCAGGACTTCATTATGTGTATGTCGGTAATCTTCCGGGATTGGAGGAAAGTGATACATATTGTCCTTCATGTCACAAAAAAATCGTTGAACGGAAAGGTTTCCAGGTTTCAGCTGAAGGGATTGAGGATGGCAAGTGCCTTTACTGTCATACTAAGATTGCGGGAGTCTGGTCCTAGCTTTCAGATAGAAGTGATTCAATAATCTCCCTGAACTCATCATCATGCTCTTTCGATGATTCTTTTTTTCCAGCGCGCTCATACCAGTAGGCAGCGTTCATCTGATCGCCCTCTTTACGGTGAAGGTAGGCATGAACCCATGCAGCCTCCTTGCTGGTCAAATCCTGGACCATGTCATGTGCCTTTTCCCAGTATCCTTTCCTTTCCCACCATAAGGCTTTAACCGGGTCGGCGAACTCGGCCGGAGGCTGACCCATATCCAGCGTATAGTTGAATGATTTGTAGTCCATGGCTGTTGTTGTTTTTGGTTGACTTCCTGCTGACAAAATAATATACCGGACAAAACGGTAAATGATTCAGAATCCGTATGAGCAGCTTTTAAGTGTCGAATTAAAATTACAAAAAAAAGATGAGATGATAAAATTGTAAGAATTAGGTTTTTCTCCCCTCCTCCCCTTCACATTAACATTTCTTAACATTTCATTACGAAATTTGTCGTAGATAAATTTGTAATTACGAAAACCTTCGTATATATTTACCTACGAAATCATTCGTAAGAGATTTTACTTATCTATATTTAAAATGATTTTTGATTTACGGGTATATGATACCGGGATCATAGCCTGAAATCTTCGCACTAGACACTCAATACAGTAAATGAAATGGAGAACATAACAGTACAGCAGCCCACAGATTCCGAACTAGAGGTCTTGAATATTCTATGGAAATACGGGCCATCAACCGTTCGGTTTGTGAACGGAAAGCTGAATGAACAACGGCTGGTCGGATATACCACCACGTTAAAGATCATGCAGATCATGCATGAAAAGAAGCTTGTATCGCGCAATGAGGCTGACAAATCGCATATTTATTCACCGGCCATTGAAGCAAATGCCATTCAGAATCGTCTTATTGACAGAATTCTGGATACTGCATTTGAAGGTTCCGCCTCCAGGCTCATCATGCAGACATTGGGTTCTCATAATCCGAGTCTGGAAGAGATGGAAGAAATACGTCGTTTATTGGATCAGATTGAAAAACGTCACGAATCATGATAGCTTCGTTCATACACTACAACCTGGTTTATGCAATAGGAATGACGATCGTTCATTCACTGTGGCAGGTCACCCTGGTATATTTTATTATGCAGCTGACCCTGAAGATGCTTGGCCCGGCTGTTCCTGAGATAAAATACAAACTGGCAGCGTACTCTTTGATCACCACCCTGGTTCTGTCTTTTATCACCTTTATTATTTACTACAAGCCGGGGCCTTCCGGTCTGGTCAGCATTGACCAGATGTTGCCCATAAAAGGGTATACTCACCCCGGCATTCCAGGTACTACCGGAGCAATCAGGACTCCTGTTCTGACAGGCATAAGCCTGTCCACTATTCTGCCGTGGGTGGTTCTGTTGTATTTCAGCGGACTGGCACTGCTGAGCCTCAGATTGCTTACCGGGTCATTTTATCTCCGGACTCACAGGCGGAAGGGTGTCGGATCACCAACTGTGGAGATCATGACAAAATTTCGTGAACTGTGTAAAAGAGCCGGAGTATTGCAGAAGGTCAGGCTTCTGGAATCCCTGATTGTTAAAATACCGGAAGTGATTGGGATATTGCGGCCGGTTATCATTGTACCGGCAGGTTTTTTTGCCAACATGCCATTTGACCAGGCTGAAGTCATCCTTGCGCATGAACTTGCCCATATCCGGCGCCACGATTTTCTTTTCAATATAATTCAGTCTGTTATTGAAATCATTTTCTTTTATCATCCGGCGATTTACCTCATTTCGGCCCGCATCAGGAATGAAAGGGAGAACTGCTGCGATGATATGGCTCTTGCCTGTTGCCCCGGAAAAGAAACCTATGCAAGAGCACTGGCCACAATGGCCGAACTCAGGCTTAGCCGCTCCTACCCTGCTGTGGCGTTGATGAAGGGAAGGCAGAGTCTTCTTGAAAGAATAAAACGAATATTAAAACAGGACACCATGAAAACAAAAATATCAGATAAATTACTGGCGGGAGTCATCATACTTGCCGGATTCGGGCTTCTCCTTGTTACAGGTGCTGCAGCCATGAATAAAATCGGAGTAGACAGAAATGAAGGCGGAAAAAGTGTTGTGCTTTCATTGTCACAATTTACGCCGGGCAATGCTACGGTTGATTCGCTTGTTAAAATTGATGAGCGCAAGATAGTCATCAGCCAGGAAGATAAAAAGGGCAACAATCACACGTATGAATTGCAGTATAAAAATGACAAACTTGACCTGTTCAGGGTGGATGGTAAAATTATTCCGGAATCGAAATATTCGCATTACAAGGATGTTATTGCCAGGGCTGGTGACATGCTGACAAAAACGCAGGCCGAAACTGCAGCTACCAGGGCTGGTAAAGATTCACTGGAAGGAACCAATGTAAGGATCGACATTGAAAAGATTGTAAAAGAAATACAAAAAGATACGGCCGGAATTCGAAGGGAGGTGGAGATCTCCGTCAGCAGGGCCAATGGTGACAGCTTAAGGCAGGAAATGGAATCTGTCAGGCAGCAGTTGGATAAGATTAACTTCGACAGTCTGAAAATGACGTTAAGGAATTCTCTGACGGAGGAAGAGATGAAAAAGCTTCAAGCTGAAATTGATAGGGCACAAAAAGAATTGAATACGGGCAAAATCCGTATTGAAATTGAAAAAAGCAGGAAAGCCATCGATGGCATAAATGCCGACACATTGCATATCATGATTGAAAAATCGCTTGATGGAATGGATTGGGATAAAATTGGCAGGGATATTTCAACTGGTCTGGATAGTTCGTACATCCAAATGAAACTGGAGTTAAAACAGATGAATTTCGATCAAGTACAAAAAGCCCTGGATAATATAGACTGGGACAGTATTTCACCGGCTGCTTATGCCGGGCTGAATTCAGCCAGGATATTCTTCCCCGACTCAACGGGATTAAGAATGAATATCATTCATGTGCCCGGACTGCAGGAAAATATTGAGAACGCACTGAAATCGATCCAGTCAATAAATCTTGACAGTTTGAATATAAATATTGAAGAGTCGCGTCAGGAACTTGAGAAAGCGCAGAAAAATCTGGAACGTACTTTAGAGGAACTGGAGCAGGAGAAAGAGAAAAAGAAACCATAGCAGAATTTACCTGTCGAGCCATTCTCTGAATATACGAGCCCGGGCGGTACCCACAAAAATATCTTCATCGGGAGAAGGATTGATCTCCGGTTTGATCCGGCTTTTTGAGAGGATCTGCATTTTTCCTATCGCATTGAAGCTGACGATGTACTGTCTGTTTATCCTGAAAAATCTGTCGGGATCGAGGATATTTTCAGGATTGTCGGGCGAGAATTCCACCGGATACCAGACACTGCCGGTTGTGCAGAGGAATGGGGCATTTCCAAAGAGATCATATTATACTTGACGCAATTTTCGACGATGAATGTGCTAAGAAACCCGGGTATTTGACTGGTGATTTCGGAGACCATGCATTTTTATGCTGAACCTGATTCCAAATAAAATGTTACTTAAGAGGTTTGCAGGATGTTTGGTTATGAAGAAAATACCGGATCATGAAAATATTCAAAAAGAGAAATGCCGTATTCCTGTGCGGAATACTTTTGTTTTCGGCACAGCCAGTATTTGGCGGGCCGCCTTTCCTGACGGATGATCCCGAGCCGGTGCCCTTTCATCACTGGGAGTATTATATTTCTTCCATTAATACGATGTATCCGCATGTCTGGTCAGGAACATCTCCACACTTCGAGGTAAATTACGGTATTATTCCTGGCACCCAGATTCACCTTCTCCTTCCGCTCAATTACACCTATGTTGTTCATCACGGCTCAACTTTCGGGTATGCAGATACCGAACTGGGCTTTAAATTGCGTTTTATTAAAGAAACCGATAAGCGGCCGCAGGTTGGTACTTTCCCGATTATCCAGGTGCCCACAGTTAATAACAGTGAATTCAGCGACGGAAAGGTGAAGGTTTTTATTCCGGTATGGGTTCAGAAGTCATGGCGTAACCTAACTACTTACGGGGGCGCCGGATACACGTTTAATCCCGGGCCGGGTAACAAAAACTCCGTTTTCACCGGATGGGAATTACAGTATGATTTTTCCCCGGTAGTGACATTAGGTGGAGAGTTATATTATCAGTCGGCTGATGCCGTCGACAGTAAATCGGTAACCGCTTTTAATTTAGGCGGCTCATTGAATCCCAGTGAGAAATTTCATTTTATATTCTCGGTTGGCCACAGCCTGACGAATGAGAGATTCTTCACATCTTACCTGGGTTTATTGTGGACCATCTGACTCTGTCTTTTCAGGGTAAAGAATAAAACCGGGCCGGAATAAATTTTTTGTGTAAAAGCAGGAAAGCCTTTTGCCGGTTGAGTTTCGTCAAGTTTAGATAGATGAATCCAACGGAATCATTCATAAAATCCCGAAGAGGTCAATTGCCCGTGTATTGCCCATGTAAAGCATTTGAGAGGATCGATGTTAAATATCAAAATATTTTTGACTTTCACAAAAAAGATCTATATTTATATTAAAACCTAATAATTTCAAAAATTAAATAACTCATTCATTTTAAACCTTCCGGCATCTGAATGAAAAACCCACCAGGTATATTCATACTTTTTGTATCCCGGACAGGCAAACCTATTCTTACATGAAACATTCCGAAATCCCTGTAAAAAAGGGTATTACAATTCCTGACCAGCTTCCTGGCTTTCTTTTGTTTCTATTGATTTCGTTAAATAGTATAAATGTCTATCCACAGACATCCGTTCCTACCGGAGAAGTTAGCGGAACATGGACAAAAACAAATTCACCTTATCTCATTGAAGGGGACATTACTGTTCCTGCAGGTCAGTCACTCCTCATTGAACCTGGTGTGGAGGTGGAATTTCAAGGCAGGTTTGGCATAGCGGTCTCCGGTTCCATCAGGGCCGACGGGAATCAAGCCGACAGTATCGTTTTCACCGTCAGGCAACAAGACAAGGACCTGGGTTGGAATGGTATTAAGCTGACGGATAATACAACCGACTCCCTTGTATTTAATTGCTGTGTTATTGAATATTCTCACACGCCTTCAAATGGTGAAGATGATGCTCTTGGTGCCGTTTCAATTCAAAATTGCAACAAAGTCAGAATCTCTAACTCAAGGATAGCACATAATTTCGGTCTTATTATTCAAATTGAAAATTCAGATGTCGTCATATTTAACAATCACATTTCAGATAATACTGGAAAAAACAGCGGGGGAATCTTTTCAACAGGAAGCCGTATAACGATAACCGGCAGCACATTTACCAGGAACACCTCTTCGAACCTTAGCTCCTCGGGTGGTGGAATTACGAGTTTGGCTGACATCTCGGTAAGGATTGAAAGTAACAGATTTTTATATAACCATTCAGAAAGTGGAGGTGCAATTTACTTACAGAACACTGAATCCTCTCTTATACGAAATAATATTTTAAGCTATAACGGGGCGGAAGTTTTCGGAGGTGGTATGTATGTACAGGGTGGCAGGACAGCTATTGTAAATAATTTGATCAGTCATAATACTTGTCCTTCCGAACTTGAACTATATTTCCGCAAATGGAGGTGGCATTTACATCATCGAGCGCAAATGCCACACTCGTAAATAACACCATCGCAGATAATTCTTATTATGGTGTGTATTGTGGAGCTTCAACAGTGAACCTTATTAACACGATCCTGTACAATAATTTTGCGACACATGTCAGACCATCTGGCAATGACATTTATTACTTATCTGATACCACAAATCTTTGTATATCTGAATCAGATGTAAGCCTGGAAAATTGTATCATTACTGGGGGTATCGCCACAACCTCTTCACCCGGCGTTAAGCCTCAAATCCGGCAGATGACCGATTGCTTTTTTGAAGATCCGCATTTCCTTGACACAGAACATAATGATTATCAAACCGATTTTAACTCTGTAGCTCACAATCATGGAAAGACGGATACAACTGCGCTGTGGTTGCCAGAAATTGATGAGGAAGGTAATGCAAGGATCATCGATGATATCGTGGATATCGGATGTTATGAGTTCCCTGGTCACATTCATAACAGGATTCCCCATATTTCAAAGATTCCCGATTATATCATTAATACAAATGATACGATTTTTCTCGCCGTGAATTTTGCAGATCCGGATGTTTCAGACACACATATTGTAACCATACATTCAGATACATCGACCATTACCATTCAAAACATATCCGGGAATATTCCCGGAAGCACCTTTATGGTTGTTCCAGAAGAGGGATGGAACGGGATTGGGGAAATCACCCTGAAGGTTGAAGATAACAGTGGTGCTTATAATGCCGCAGACAGTATTCATTTCAGTGTAACGGTTGCAAACAGTTACCTGGGCAGGGCATCCATTGAAAATGATGAAGTCTGGAGTAATGATACGATACTCATTTCATCATTTGTCTATGTTGAAAAAGGCGTGACACTGATCATTGATCCAGACTGCCATATCCTGTTTGAGAAAGGGAAATCTCTTAATATTAAAGGCCGTTTGCTGGCCATCGGAGATTCCGCTCATTCCATCGCTTTCGATATTAAAAACCATACCGGATCCGATAGATGGGCTGGCATAAAGCTTGATTATAGAAATAATAACCTCGACTGGCCAACAGATTCCTTTTCGATTTTGAAATACTGCACTATTCAAAATGCGGAAAACGGAATATATTTGGTTAACACGAATGATATCCATATTCAATACTGCGATATTCACGACAATGGGAGGGGGATTTTTTGCAATGGCGGAGCTACCGTGGAGCATTGTTTGATTCACCATAATATGAATGCTACAAATGGTGGAGGTATCACCGCTAACGGCGGTGGCGATTATCATAGAGCGAAATTCTATAACAACCGGATTTTCAACAACACCTCAGAAAGTGGTGGTGGTATATTTATCGAAAATCAGGCATGCTTAGGCGGTAATTTGATATATAACAATATCGCCTTTAATGGCGGAGGCATTTATTTGACGACTAATACTTTACCAGTGCAATGATTAACAATACCATAGTGGGTAACGTGGCAAAAAATGGCGGCGGAATCTGGGCAGGTGGAGGGGGTGTATCAATAAATAATATCTTTCAATACAATATGGCCAGCGAAAATGGCAATGAGGTTTATAGTTATAGCACTGTTTCGCCAATTTCCATTTATCATTCATGGATTCAGGGTGGCGTGAAGAGTTTCTATCCAAAAGGTGAAATATATGGAGATTTCAAATTTATTCTGTCAGATCATTCCGAATTTGAGGATACAACCAACCACACATATACGCTAAAACCAACATCATTATGCATTAATTCCGGACTGAGTGATACTCTGATCCTGAGGATTTATGATGAGGATATCCTCAAAAAATACTGGTAACTGACAACCAATGGATATCGGAGCGGTTAAGTTCAAAGGTATGACGGAGAACCGCTTACCGGTCATTGATGGAAAAAACATTATGTATATACGGAAGGATACAGTTTCTAAAATACGGATCAACTACTTTGAACCGGACACCGATGACCATGATTCAGTGATTGTGAAAAATGATCCTCCCAACTTACAGGTCGGGAAACTTGAACTATTTCAGGACAGCGTTACATTTGACCTTAAACCTGACGGGCAACAGGAAGGCAGCGTTCAATTGATAGTTAATATTCTTGACAAAGCTGACAGCATAGGTCTAACAAATTCGGATACCATTCAGGTTGTAGTCTCAAATACTCATCGTTTTTGTGGACTTATTACAGAGAATACTGTATGGGATGCTGATACTGTGCTGATCGATTGTTTTATTGATGTTCAAAAAAACGCCATACTGAAGATCAGACCCGGCACCACAATTATTTTAAATAGTGACAACCGGTTCCTTATCGACGGTGTTCTGAACGCCAGGGGATTACCGGGGGATTCCATAAAGTTTACTTCCCCCGACCGCAATTGGCATGGTTTATATTTTAACCGTTTTAATGATGCCAGCACCTTAAAAGGTGACACCTCTTTTTTGGATAGATGTATTATTGAGAATTCAAAATGGAATGGCGTAACGATTGACCGGTCGGAAGTTAAAGTTACCAATTCGATCATTTCAAATAATGATATGAACGGTATTGTTGCCGGAAGCGGCTTCCCTATTCCATCATCAACAGGTTCAAGCCCTTTCATTTGCTCGAATACCATCTCACTGAACAAGTGGGACGGTATTTCTTTAACTCCGGGAACTTCAGTTATAAAGGACAATTTGATCGAGGGGAATAAAAAATCAGGTATCACCACCACCGGATGGAGTCCCCTTATTGTACATAATATCATAAGGTCAAACCTAAATGGAGGAATTGAAGCATCCGGATATTCTTATAGTATGAGCCCATCAATCATCAATAATGTTATCGCTCAAAATGGCAGAGGCATTGGTGGTATATATTGTCATGATTACAGGAATTCCGATTCGACAATTATTGTTGGTAATCTGCTATATCACAATTCTTCGAATCTGGATGGCGGTGGTATCAGTTTATTAAGATTGCACGAGGGGAAAATCCTAATCCTAAACAATACCATCATGGGTAATAACTCTACGAAGTCAGGAGGTGGTATTTATATCGGTGAGTATTCATACGGACTAATAAAGAATAACATTATCTGGGAAAATCTGGACATGCAGCTTCAATCCATTTCTCTTTCCTATGTGTCCCCGGGAACGATTATTAATACGAATATCCTGGAAGGAGGGCTGAATGGAATATACGGACTGGAGGCCCAGGGCAATCGGGTAGAAACATACAAATTATACAATGTGGACCCAGGAATAATATCTTATAAGTTAAAAGATTTTCACCTGGATCCATTTTCTGAAGCTATCGACAAAGGAAATACCGATTCACTTGATACCGAACTACCTCCGTTCGACCTGGATGGTAATCCACGTATTACCGGCGACGAGATTGACATAGGCGCTTATGAATATCTGGGAAATACTTGTGAAATCAGGGCAGTTATTAATACTGCAGTTTGTACAGGGGATTCATATATCATCGGCGATACTGTATTTTCTACTCCAGGAACTCATCATTGCATCATCTCTAACCTGGAAGGATGTGACTCCCTGGTTACCATAAACCTTGTCGTTCAGACTTATCCATGGATAAACCTGGGTAAGGATATGTCGATCTCAGGTGATGAATCTATTCAATACAATGTCACTGGCAAAGTTGATTCTGTTTTATGGTTCGACGGAAGTACCGGCAGATCTTTTATTGCTGACAGTACTTTAGGTGTGGGGACACATGAAGTATGGGTCACACTTACAAATCCCCCGGGTTGTACAAATTCTGACACAGTTATTATTGAGGTATTGCCGGATAACACAGGCATAGATGATCCGGTTTTAGGGAGAGCACACATAAACGTCTATCCCAATCCTACGTCAGGAGAAGTGAATATACAGGTACCCGCTCTTGCCGGCGAAGCCATTTCCATGATGCTTTCAGATCCGAACGGAAAGATCCTTTGGCAAAAACATCAGTGTCAGTTATCTGAAACCATTTACATGTATGATATGCAGCCCGGCACATATATTCTGACCGTTTTCAGGAAAAATCAGCGAATACTTCAACGGAAAATAATCCGGTATTAAAGTCCTTTAGGACGCATATGAGTGATTTGTATGCAATCAACGGGACAGAAAGACAAAAGACATTCCTGTTTTTACCCTGTTATTCCAGTACATCATTCACCCAGCTCATCCCTGCCATCACATTGGGAAATCCGATGGTATTGGTTAGAAGAAGTACGGCATGCCTGATTTCATCATGTGTGGCTCCTGCTTCCAGAGCTCTTTTAGTATGACTGTGAGTGGCGCCTTCCGATCTCAGCGCGATGGATGCCGCCAACTGAAGTAACTGGGCCATTTTCTCATCCAGAGGACCGGCTTCTTTTGCAGCATCCCCAAGTTTTTCTACAGCATTCAGATAATCAGGATGGAACTTCCTGACAGTGTCATAATGGGTTGCAACTTTGTGACTCATGACAATTGGTTTTAGGGTGGATTTGCTGATTGGTTCATTATTCAGATGAGATCATCTAAACTTATTAGGGTAACATGTGTTAGAAAGGAAATGTTTTTGTCAAATGGAGAAATACACCAACAGCCTTATTCATGAGAGTAGTCCTTACCTGTTACAACATGCGCACAACCCGGTAGACTGGCTGCCTTGGGGAAAAGAAGCCCTGAGAGAGCCAGGGAAGAGAATAAGCTGATCTTCGTGAGTATCGGCTATGCTGCGTGTCACTGGTGTCACGTCATGGAAAGGGAGTCGTTTGAGGATGTCCCGCTGGCTGAATTGCTCAACCGTAATTTTATTTGCATCAAAATTGACCGTGAGGAACGGCCCGACATTGACCAGGTGTTTATGTCAGCTGTTCAGTTGATGACCGGGAGCGGCGGCTGGCCCTTAAACTGTTTTGCAACCCCAGAGGCAAAACCTTTTTTTGGAGGGACATACTATCCCCCTGCCCAACTGACCGATATCATTCATCAGCTGACGGATATCTGGAAAAATGAGCCACAGAAGATATACGAATCCGCAGACAGTCTTCAAAAAAGTATTGCCGGTTCGGAACTGATAAAGGAAAAAAATGAGTACGGACATGAGATGGCCCCCGGAGATATTTACAATAAACTGGCTAAGGAATTTGACTGTGAAGATGGAGGATTAAAGCGTGTGCCCAAATTTCCAATGCCCGGCATTTATATTTTTTTGTTGAAATATTTTCACTATTCCGGTCGTGAAGAGGCACTTAATCATGTAATTCTGACGGTCAACAAGATCATCCGGGGTGGTATTTATGATCAGCTTGGAGGCGGCATAGCCAGATATTCTACAGATAAATCCTGGTTTGTCCCGCATTTTGAAAAAATGCTTTACGACAATGCCCGCTTCATCAGCCTTCTCTCGTCCCTTTACGCCATCACCAAAGAACAGGGATTCAAAAGGATCCTTTATGATAGTGCCGGTTTTCTGGAACGGGATCTGGCTCGAAAGGAAGGGGGCTATTATGCTTCACTCGATGCTGACAGTGTTGGTGAAGAAGGGCTCTACTATACCTGGAATAAAACAGACATCGATGGTATTGCAGGGGTCCACGGGGATTTGATAAAAGCATACTGGGGGATAACAACGCAGGGAAACTGGGAATCCGGGAAGAACATTCTGGCTGTCAGTAAAGAGCCTGATGAACTGGCTAAAGCCTTCGGCCTGCCGGTCGACCGTGTTGGCAAAATAATTGATGAGACGGTGAAGAAATTAAGGGATTTTCGTGAACTCAGAAATAAACCCGCCACCGACACCAAGATCCTGACATCGTGGAATGCACTGGTTGTAAAAGGTTTTGTCGATGCATGGCAGGCGACGGGTGATCGTGATTTTCTGGAAACTGCACTACGTACCGGTAATTTCATTCTGGAAAATCTGATCGAAGATGACTTCATGGTGAAAAGAAGTCTGGCCAGCCATATACCAGGATTCCTTGACGATTATGCATTGACAGCCGATGCATTCCTGTCGTTGTACCAGGCGGTTTTTGATGAAAGCTGGCTGTCTACTGTTCAGCATCTTATTGAAAAGATGATTTCCGAATTTTTCAATACTGAAACCGGGATGTTTTATTATGTGTCTGAAAGGGAAACCGACACCCTTATTCGTCAGACGGAAGTAACCGATAATGTTTTGCCCTCGTCTAACGCTGTTTTATCTTCGGTGCTATTCCGTGCCTCCCGGTATTTAGACAATACAGTAGTATGAAAGAATGGCCCGGCAGATGTTACAGAATGTGATGCCATATCTTGTGAAGCATCCCGCTTTTTTCCCCGAATGGGCAGGTATTCTGCTTCTCACAAAACAAGACCCTATTGAAATTGTCATTACCGGCCATCAATACAGAGAGAACCGGGAACGTTTTACCCGCATGTACCTACCGGAGATTATATTTGCCGGAGCCGCGGATAAAAGTACATATCCACTGCTCCGCGACAGGTTTGTAAAAGATCACAACAGAATTTACGTTTGCCGTTCAGGCGCGTGTAACCTTCCTGTTGAAACGGTGACAGAAGCCCTTAAACAACTCTGAGATGGAATATCAGTCCTGTTTGATGAGTTTTATATTCCTGAACCGGATGGGTGCTCCTTCACTCTGCAATGCAATAGATCCGCTGGTTTTGGTGAGATGAGATGCTATATTCTGAAGTACTCCGTTCACATATATACTTACGGAGTCGCCCATAACTCTTATGTCATATGTATTCCACTCACCGGCCGGCTTTTCGGAGCTGTCCTTCATCTTATTCACGAAAATATTGGTTTTATCCGTTTTTTCGCGGAAATCAACGTCACCGGTTGCAATGAAATCACCGGCCTGACCGTGCTGGAGCTGGCATTCAAGACAGTCAGGAAAGATCTTGTCCTGGTTAACAAACAGAAAGACTCCGCTGTTCCCTGGTTCTCCGACCCAACTCCAGTCCACCAGCAGGCGAAAAGAAGTAAAAGTATCTTTAGTCCTGAGATAGCCGAAAGGCTTGCCTGTGCAAAATATTGTTCCGTTATCTACGAAAAAAGTCGAGTCAAGCGGTGCCAGGCTATCCTTAAGTACGATACGCCAGTTATTCAGGTCATGACCATTGAACAGGCTGATGGTATCGTTTCCGACGTGTTTAACGGTGTTATTCTTTATGCTTTTTGAGCGGATGCCGATCAGTAGCACAATGACCAGGAGTGCGAAGACGATCAGTATTCTGAGGATACTCTGTCTTTCAGTAATTTTTTTTGACATAGCGAATAGTTTTTATGAAGTAAGAAATTTAGTACTCATTATTTTACAGGATGGGCCAGCAGAATGGAATTAAAAAGCAGTTTATATGTGGCGTGCGTAGAAGCTCTGTACTGGGGGCAGAAACCCATCAGTACTAACTGGCCTTTACCCTTCGACAGCCAGACCATGAGAGCATGATTTCCCAGGTTTTTTGATTTTTCAGCATAACCGCTCATGATAATATCATCTTCCGGTACTGTGCCTATAACGCGGCGGTCTGTATCAAAAACCGGGATGCCGGTAGCAAAAACGGGTCCATCGCTGAAGAAAATTCCAGTTTCCGAAGGCATACCGGCGGTTATCGGATGGTCAGATTTCAAGGTCAGACGGATCAGGGTACCCGGACAAAACAGGCCCTGTTTCTTTAACTGATCGGAGATATCTTTAACCGGCAACTGGAAATCCTCGTTCTCATCTTTCGATTTTTTGATACTTAAAGGTCCCGTGAAAAGATCAGCAGATTCGCCCCAGGAGACAACTGTTCCCCCGTCATTTACAAATTTCATGATATTCTGCAATCCCTCTTTCCCCATTCCTTTGGTATATTCAGGGGCATAGGTTGAGATATAGTCTGAATTCTCGTTTTTGTATTTTCCGTCGAACAAAACTGATTTTGGGTTATCAGGAAAAACAAGCACATCATAACCTGTAAGATCAGCTTTTTTAAAGTCTTCAGGATGGATAACCTTAAAGGGGATATGATAGGTATCGAAGATAAACCTGGTCCATCCGGCATCCATGTCATGCTGGTATGTTTGCACGATCCCGACAGCCGGAACCTTCAGGGTTTCATACGCAGGTTTTTCAGCAGTGAACCGGGGCGAAACATCAAATTCTTTCAGAAAATCGTTCAGCTCATCTTTTTCAGGGCACTTAATAACAAAACTCCCGGCAGGAAGAATGGTATCCATCCACCTTTTGATCGGAGGTGGTTCTCCCGGTTTCATAGCCTTTCGCTGATGCGGCAAATGCAGCCTTGTAGCTTTCGTTATTATTGACGGTAAACAGCATATAATTACCGGCTGGTACTTCATCAAGATAATTAAAATCCGGTCCGGCTTCAGTGAGTTTTGCGTTTAAACCGGCGGGTTTTTCTTTGAGTTCAAAGTATGTAAGCCCGGCATGAAGAGGTATTGACCAGGAAGTAATATCGTATGGTTTGATGACGTCGCCATCCGGAACATAATGTCGTTCCGGGTACTTTTGTTTTTCCATGACTTCTTTGATAAATGCCCTGAAGGGCTGGTCCATCGGGATGACGATGTCTCCGGCAGAAAAAGTCAGGTTACCGCTTTGAACCGGAGCATTCAGAATGTAGACCTTTATGCCCTGGAGTTGCATAAGTTTAACGAAAGCAACCACTTCACTTTTATCGTGCTGTTCAGCCGGTACTATATAATAATACGGCGGTGTGGTATTTCCAAGTCGTACTTCTTTCCGGCATAGTTCATTGCGGTAATTCAGAATGCTTTCCTTGTTGGTATATGCCGTTTTTACGATTGAATTTGTTGAGACAATTTCGTATTGGACAATATCACTCAGCCGCCACCATCCACCGTTCCATACCAACGGCATGTTTACACTTTTTTTGTACTCGGCCAGACCTTTTCCACTGACATGAATTTCTGTTGGTTCCACGTAAACGGGTGTCGCAACTTTGGCACTGGCACATTCTGTAAGGAATCCGATGACATTTTTCCATATGCAGGTTTCTGTGGAACCCGGCCAGTAATTGTCGAACAGGAAATTCTGCGATACTCCTGCCAGACCGGCCGATGTCATATCATTCATCAGGTCTGCACCGAATATACCCATCCAGGTCCATACGCCTTCATCAATATTTTCTGCAATCGGATCATGATTTGGCGGCACGAAGTACCGGGTCCCGATCATGCCCATCTGGTGTTTTTCCACCATAACCTGGGGGAACCAGTCGAGATTGGTTATCGAGGCAATGGCCTGGTTATCCTTTTGGGTAAGCATAACGAAATCGCGGTTATTGTCGTGACCCACGTATTTATGATAAACGCCAGGGTAGCTGGCCCCTTCATATTCTGTACCTTTGGTTTTGTTGTAATAGTTAACTACCATATCCATACCATCGGGGTTATGGTTTGGGACGATCATATAAACCACTTGAGAAAGCCATGTAAGCTTTTCAGGATCCGTTGTGGTGCAATAATCGTATGCGATCAGAGGTGAAGCCTGCGAGGGTCCAACTTCTGATGAATGCATGGAAAGTGTGGCGAGGACAAATACCTTGCCCCTGTCAGTTATGGATTTCAATTCAGAGGCTGACAGATCAGGCTCCAGAGCCAGCTTTTTATTCATTTCTTTAAGACTATCCAGGTTTTGCAGATTTTCAGGCATGGAAAGAAAAGCGATGTACATGGGTTTGCCCATGGGAGATTCTCCGATCTTCCGCATTTCAAGGCGGTCGGATTCCTCATCCAGTTTTTGGAGATAGGATATTAACTGTTCATAGGTGAAAAGGTTTTTGTCACTCCCCGGAACAAAGCCAAAAAAGTCTTCCGGTTTTTGCGGGAGATTTTGTGATGCGGCACTTAAAAGAACAGATACCAGGATTACGATAGTGGTCAGTAGTTTTTTCATAGTTCAGATAAATATTACGATTGAAAAAAATCACAGAAAGATAATCATTTTTCGTGTACTCAAAGAAGGAAAAAGGCAGGTACCCGGCACACTTCAAAGTAAACTCTGATCATCAACTATGGGTACAGCTATAGTAAGACTGACTCGAGGCTCTTTACGTGGGGTTTTTTGTCCATTCGGGACAGCACAAATGCACTTTTGATCCTTAGGAGTATTGTCTTGTTAGCGGGAGAACCTTTATTAAAAGGAGTGCTTTTTATCACCGGCTTAATTTGTTCACGGAACTGTCTTATAGTTTTCAATATTTTTCAACATTTCCATCGTGTATTAACAGATAATTGTATCTTAGATGCCGTAAAAAACTAAACTAATTACTGACTATGGCAAATAAGGAAAACAAACAAAACATGGCCCTTGTGATTGTGATAGCGGCCGTGGCGTCAACGGGCGGGTTGCTTTTTGGTTTTGACACAGGTGTCATCTCCGGGGCCCTACCCTTTCTCCAAAAAAGCTGGAATCTTTCAACCGGTGCTGAAGAATGGGTAACGACTGCTGCCTTGATCGGTGCAGTAATAGGAGCTCTCTCCTCGGGTCGTATTGCTGATAATTTTGGAAGGAAAAAGGTCATCATTGCCACTTCCATTATTTTTGCAGTCGGTTCTATACTTACCGGAGCTTCCACGAGTCCGGTTTTTCTTTCGCTGAGCAGGGTTGTCATTGGTATAGCCATCGGTATTTCCTCTTTTACTGTGCCTTTGTACATCTCGGAAATTTCACCCACAAAGATCAGGGGTGCTTTGGTTTCTTCATTTCAGTTGATGATCACCATAGGGATCCTGGTATCCTATTTCAGTGATCATGCATTTGCGAATGAAGCCAACCCTTTTTCATGGAGATGGATGTTCTATGTTGGCGTTTTCCCGGCCTTGATTTTATTCATCGGGATGCTCTTCCTTCCGGAAACCCCCCGTTTCCTGATTGGCAAGGGCAAAGTTGATAAAGGCCGTAAGATTCTTGCCAAGGTTGAAGACCCCGTCCTCGTTGAAGAGGCCATACAAAAGATACAGGAAGATATTCGTCTTGAGGAACTTCAGGCAACAAACTGGACTGAAATATTTAAGCCATGGCTCCGGAATGCTCTTTTCATTGCGATTGGGATCATGTTCGTACAGCAGTTTGTCGGAATCAACACCATCATTTATTATGCACCCACGGTATTCATCATCGCCGGTTTCGCAGGGGCCAAAGCAGCTATAGCAGCCACTATCATCGTGGGCGCTGTGAATGTTCTTTCAACGATTCTCTCAATGTTCCTTATAGACAAGTTAGGCCGGAGAAAGCTCTATTTTATAGGATTAACAGGAATGGCCATATCACTGGCTGCATTGGGAACTTTCTTCCTGATGAAAGACAGTCTTGGAGCCTCCCTGAAATATGTCACGGTCGGCAGTATGATCGTTTATATCTTTTTCTTTGCTGTAAGCCTCGGGCCATTGGGCTGGCTGATCATTTCAGAGATTTTCCCATTGAAAGTAAGAGGCCTTGGAATGAGCATAGGTTCTCTTTCAAACTGGTTGTTCAATGCGATTGTAACCTTCACTTTTCTTAAACTGGCCTGGTTATTCACTGCGCCCGGGATGGAAATTGTTCACGAAGGTGCTAAGAAAGCCGATCCAAATCCTGCGGGAGCCTTTTTTGTATATGCCGTGATAGCTGTTCTTGGCATTATCTGGGGCATAAAATATATTCCTGAAACCAAGGGGTTAACACTCGAACATATAGAACAGCACTGGCGTGACGGTAAAGCGCCTAATGAACTGTAATGCAAATTATTAGTTTAACAATATCAACAGGGCTGTCTGATGGAAATTTCAGACAGCCCTGTTTTTATTCCTCATTCCTGGCCGGTTCAGTTACCTTGAGGTTGCATTTGGATGTTATGTGTGGTTCTCCCGCACGAGCGGGATAAGCTATTATACCTCTTCAATCAAAATATTATAGGTTGAAAAGACTGAAACCTTGTTTCACACTAAAACGAGTTTAAGGACCTGACTGATCAGATTCCGGAAATTTTCTTGTGATTCGTCATCAAAATCGGATGGTGAAATCGGAGATTGCTGATATTTCAGCGCAAAAGCGGTGGCGAGTGTAGGTCGGCTGAGTTTATTATTCTCAATATACTCAAGGTTATTTTCGGTGATACCTATCCTTTTGCCAAGTACAAATTTCTTAAAATCGATCGTGGAAAACAGGTCTTCGATACCTCTGTGGCCTTCGACGATTGAAATGCGCTTACTGGCTTCATCTTTATGTGAAATAAAAATGTTTTGAGACAATTGTTCAACCACACTTCTGGATGCCGGATGATCGGTGAGGAGTACTCCATATCCTAGTTTCCATCCGGTCATCAGATTTACAAGAGATATTACAGAGGAAATACCGGTAGCAGGCAGAATATATATTTTTTTTGTGGGTTCAAAAATATCCATCAGGGTTTTCAGATAGTAGAAGACCGTGGTATCTTCAACAATAACGTTATTTCTTTCGCGGACAAAATTACTTTCACTGATTTGTGTACCCAGTAGTGTATATATAGGAGAAAGGGTGTCTCCCGAAACTTCGGCGAGCGATTGTGCATCGTATACTTTGGTTTCCGACCGGTCGTCCAATTCGTCGGCTCGCTGGACAGCAAGCATACGGTATATTTTATCTGTATTGACAAGATGCGGTGAATGGGTAGAATAGATGATCTGGATGTTTTCCTTCAGATCTTCAAAGACTTTCAGGACATCTTCCTGTGCTCTGGCATGGAGGCTGAGGCCCGGCTCATCAATAAGGAGTATTTTCCCTTTATGGTCGTTTTCCAAAGCAGTTGCTTTCAGCTCGAGGAAGAAAGACAGGAACCAGCGCACTCCCCTACTCCGCTGTTTCGGATATAGCCGGTCATGTTCGTCTTTGATCCAAAACTCAAGATAAGGTTTCCCTTTCTTCACGGGATGATTAAAATCGTAATGTTCAAGCTCAAAATTAAGCCTGATTTTGTTTTTCTTTCCGAGATTCTGGCGCCAGTATCCCTGGAAATGGAGGGTTATCTCCCCGTTCAGGTTTTCAATCTTTTGTTTCAGGATCCTGTCGTTTGTGGCCTGGAAAAAACTGGCATCGAGGCCTGAAACAATAAGGAAGTTCCTGGCTGCATTGTAACCCTCTGTCTCCGAATCCTTATTGAGGATGTCTTCAAGGTCGATCCGGTTAGGCAACAGACTGCTGAAATCTTCAAAAAGTTTGAAATCGGGAATATAACGAAACAGAATCTTCCCTGATTCTTCAAACATTTTAATGTTCTCCTGTTGCTCGAGGTTATCCCAGGCTTTGGCTTCAATGTCATTGCCATTCTGGTTGTGAAGCGCTATCCTGAAGCATTCCATGGAAAACTGATACGAATTTTCGTATTCCTTGATTTCCTCCTGCTTTTGGGTAAGTTGTAATTCCAGGTTACGAAGGTCCTGTTTAAGCTGATGGATGCTTTTTTCGACATCAGTGAACAGCATACGTTCTTTAATTTCATCTTTTTTACCGGATATCACAACGATATCCTCATTTGTACCGGTATAGGCTTTTTTTGCCTGCATAAATCGTTCGGCATATTCGGAAATGCTGATCAATCCACTAAGTTTCTCACTTTTTTTTCGGTATGATGCATCAATTTTATCAAACCGTATTTTCAGCAACCCTTCATTTTTTACAAGTTCGTAGAGTTCATTTTTTGCCAGGTCAATTTTTCTACCATTCCTGGATCTCTGTAATGTTTTCTCAAGCTTCTCAGTCCTGGCATGTATTGCGGACAACTCAGCCTCCAGCATATTTCTTTCTTCTTCTTCTTCACTTACCTTTTCAAGGAGCGAAGAAGTTTCACCGATAATGATTTCGACCCTGGCCAGAAGTTCTTGTTCCATTTTTACGGCTTCATCCTCCATTTTCCGGTATTCCTCAAGCATCTGGTCGTCGCCATAATAAAGTTCGGAATCATTCTTGTTTATCCATCTCCTGTTCAGGGTAATCTGACCGGTTTCCTTTAAGTGAGCGGATATTTTTGGATGCAGAGATGTTTCATCAATAATCCGGTTTACCTCTTCTTCCATGAGCATAAATGAACACGATGCTTCCGGAATAGTAAGGTCACTTCTTAGTATATCATCATTGATCTTACCATTGTAAAAGCTGTTCATGCCTTCAAGGATGGAAGTTTTTCCCGACTCATTCTGGCCTATGAGGGTAGTAATGTTATCTGGTGCCAGCCGGACCCAGCCGGTATCAATAATTGATCTGTAATTTTTGATTCTGAATGCGTTGAGCTTCATTTTTTAAATGGTTCTAGTCCGATTCCTATAATAAGAATATCGTCAATTTGTTCGTATTTCCCTTTCCACCTGAGTAATTCCCTATTCAGGTAGGCTTCCTGTAACGAAATATCCAGTTTGTTGGTTTCTCTCAGTATTTGTTTAAATCCTTTAAACTTAAGTTTTTTGTAACGGTATCCGCCGAATTGATCGGGATAACCATCCGAAAAAATATAGAATGAATCCAGTTGTGAGAAAGGCAAAATATGACGGGTAAACGATTGTTCTTCCACGGGGCTGACTCCAATGGGCATACGGTCACCTTTTATAACCACCAGCTCACCATTCTTAAAATATATCAGAGGGTTGTTGGCTCCTGAAAATTCAAGTTGTTTCTTTTCAAGATCGATAACACACAAAGCCATGTCTATACCGTCTTTCTGTTCATCCTGGCTGCCATTTTGATGAAGGGCTTTCATGACATGTTCACGCAATTGATTCA
This sequence comes from uncultured Bacteroidales bacterium, assembly GCA_963764345.1. Taxonomy (GTDB): domain Bacteria; phylum Bacteroidota; class Bacteroidia; order Bacteroidales; genus DASQZK01. The sequence goes on from CAVXSF010000015.1 coordinate 103,865, forward strand.
GTAGCTTGTTAGATGCCGGAATACAGTGTGACACAACCTGGTTCAGGAAATTAATGCCCATAATACTCATGAAGGCTCCGGGAACGCCATGTCCTGTGCAATCAGCGGCAGTAACGGCAATTCTGTCCTTAATCCGTGTTATCCAGTAAAAATCACCACTAACCGTATCCCTTGGTCTGTAAAGTATAAAACTTTCGGGAAGTAATTTCCTGAAATCCACGGGATCAGGCATCATGGCATTCTGGATATAGCTGGCGTACCTGATACTGTCAGCTACGTCTTTTTCATACTGACTGGAGTACATCATGGCAGAAATATACTGCTTAAATTTAATATAAATATCTTCTATTTAAAAACATGTACTTGCTGATAAAATTTACCCTATGTAATGGCTTGTATTTCTGTATTATAGAAAATAAAATAGTCGGATGAGGGAGCTTTCAGTAATTTTGGCAAAGAATTTGATTTCCTCTATGACATAACGTTATTTGAAAGAAAAACAAGCAGAAGCCCAGGCTTCAATGACTGGTCAGCCGGACGACTGCAATTAAAAAACCAATAGCCATGAAAAAATTAGTTATACTATCCGCATTATTGTTCTTAGCCCTTGGATTAAGTGCACAGAACAATACGGGAAGAAAGCCCCGGGAGAAGAAGACCACTGTTACAGAGACGAAGAAGGAGACGACAACAACCCGTACAAAACCGACAACCTCCACTCCGGCCAGCGTGAATAAGCCGGACCGGACTATCCCCGCTACCCCCTCAGGAAACAAGACAAACGCACGTGAATCGAGAACTCCTGCAAATACAGGGAATGCCGACAGGACCAGACAGAGAACCACACCGGTAAACCGTGATGTTCGCACTCCTGATAACCAAAACAAGAGGGTTACTCCATCGAATACGAACCGAACCCGTGAAAATGCGACAAGCCGGCCTGGCAGGGAGAACAGTTCAGCACGTCCTCCCCGCACAACTGGCGGCAATACTCATGTTACCAATTCTACTGCCAAGATTACCTATGATCCCAAGAGAGGTCAGACTTACACTGAAGAGAGAAGAGTGTATGTCAATCCAGCACCCCGGAGGGTAGTAAGACCGGCACCTCATGTAACCTATGTACAGAAGCCTATTGAATACCGGAGAGTTCATAATGCATACAGAATGCCCCCGAGAGCCAACATCATCTGGAATGAAAACATGTACCGCCAATACGTTGTCTTATACCCCGATTTTCATTTGTGGTACTATCCGTATGGTTATGCCATCCACAGCATTTCCTCTTATGATGCCGCAGGTTATATAGGCGAAATAGCCAGGGTTTACGGTATGGTTTATGACACCTGGTATTCGCCTGAAACAGATGAATACTTCCTTTATTTTGGAGGTCCTTACCCCTATCAGGATTTCAGTGTTGTGCTGGAAGGAAGAGATGCACGGAGGTTCAGCCGGAGACCTGACAGGTATTTTGCCAACCGGTATATTTCGGTGACCGGTCTGGTAAGCCTTTGGGAGAACAAGCCCGAGATCGATGTCAAACAAAGAAGTCAGGTCCAGGTATACTGATCCGGAAATCCGTAAAAACCCGGTTAAGTCTTTACACAGTTAGCATCATACAGCATGCATCTGAGAATATGACGACAATGGCAGAAAAAAGAAACGCAGGAAATCATTCCTGCGTTTTTTATGTATTAAATTTTATTCCAGCTACCCGACTCCGGGTCGAGAAACCATGTCAGTTTTCCTTTTGGATGCACATGGTATGCCGGGTAAGATGCGGCAATCTTTGAATCGGAAAAAAGTTCTTTTAACACCGGGATTTTGCGGGATCCGGTTGCCAGGAAAAGAACATGACGTGCATTGTTGATCACCCGCCCGGTGAGCGTAATCCTTGTCTGGCCTGTTTCGGGATGCCTGGCAACGGCAACCCATTCTTCAGCTTTCATTAAATCCAAATGGCCGGGAAAGATGGATGCTGTATGTCCGTCTTCACCAATGCCAAGCACGATAAGGTCAAAGCAGGGCAAACCGTTTTTTTGCGGTATTTTTTTTAGCGTGGCTTCATACCTCCTTACTTCTTCATCAGGATCGTTCTCCCCCCGGATCCTGTTGATGTTATTTTCAGGAATGCTGATTTTTCCAAACCATGTTCTGAGTGTATTTCCATAATTACTTTCCTCACTCCCTGGAGGCACACAGCGTTCGTCGCCCCAGAACAGTTTTAATCTGCGAAGGAGGAAGGGAGAACCCCATTCATCCGGAGTCCTTGTAAAGATTTCCATAGGCGTTGATCCTCCTGAGAGGGAAAGGTAAAAATCATCACCATTTCCTGCAGATCTCATGATATCCAGTGACAGCCGGTGAAGAAAGGCATTCGTCAGCTCGCCGGGCGACTGAAATACTTCGATCTGGGCAAGTTTGTTATAATTCACAGTATATTCCGTCATCGGATAAATTTTTACAAGGATAACGCCAGGATCTGTCTGGTCCCTCAATGAGGGCATCAGCAATTTCCGGTCCCCATGTTCCAGCCGGATAGCCATACAAGGGAATTTCTGAACTGTTTTCCCAGAGATCAAGGATGGGCTCAATAAACCTCCAGGTGGTTTCCACGGCATCTCCACGTGAATATAGTGTAGGATCATTAACCATGCAATCGTGAAGTAGCCTTTCGTAGGCTTCCGGAAGTCTTTCATCTGAGAGAGAGGAATAATGAAAATCCATATTTACTGTCTGGACATTAAAGCCTGCACCGGGGATTTTCATTCCAAATTTCATCAGGATACCTTCATCAGGCTGAATTCTGATAATAAACTGGTTTGATTCATTTGGTTTTCCCAGTTCATTACAAAAGATATGTTGTGGTGTCGGTTTAAAATGGATGACCAGTTCAGTAACTTTTGTTGGCAGGCGCTTGCCGGTCCTGACATAAAAAGGAACGCCATTCCATCTCCAGTTGTCTATATAAAATTTCATTGCGACGAAAGTCTCGGTGCGCGAGTTGCTGCCAACGTCTTTTTCATCCCTGTATCCCTGTATTTTCTCCCCGCGGACGGTGCTGCCGGAATATTGTCCTCGTATCACATTTCTGGCAATATGCTCATCGTCTAACGGGCGCAACGACTGGAAGACTTTCACCATTTCGCTCCTGATGGAGGTCGCATCGGCATTTACAGGCGGTTCCATTGCTACAAGTCCGGCGAGCTGCAGCAGATGATTCTGCACCATATCTCTCAAAGCGCCGGAATGATCATAATAGCCACCTCGTTTGGCTACGCCAATAGATTCAGCACTGGTTATTTCGACATGGTGGATATAGTTCCGGTTCCAAAGTGGTTCGTAGATATTATTTGAAAACCGGGTTACCAGGATATTCTGCACGGTCTCTTTTCCAAGGTAGTGGTCGATCCGGTATATCTGATCTTCAGAAAAATGTTTCAGAAGATGCCTGTTTAGACGACGCGCTGTATCCAAACTGGTGCCAAAGGGTTTTTCAACGATGATCTTGTATTCTTTCCTGTTCAACCCCACGGCAGCAAGGTTTTCCGGGATCACCTCATACAGGCCGGGAGGTGTAGCCAGATAAAACAGAATATTATTACCGAAAGAAACCGATTTCTTCAGTGTGCTGATAAAGGATTTTAAATCCTGGTATGAGCTTTCCTGATTATAATCAACAGGTCTGTAATAAAGGTTATTTATAAAAGCTTCAGCGATTTTGGAATCTGAAGAAAATTCATGAATGTTTTTTTTCATTTCTTCCCTGAAAGTCCGATCGTCCATTTTTGTACGTCCCAGTCCAAGAATGGCAAACTGTTCAGGCATCAACCCCTGATCAAAGAGGTTGTTGAGTGCAGGCATAAGTTTCCTTCGTGTCAGATCGCCTGAAGCCCCGAAGATGACAATAAGGTGGTTTTGCGGTTTTTGCATATCCTGTATGTGTTTACTGTTTTAAGGTAAACACGAAAGGAATTATCCAGGTTCGGAAAATCTTCAGTTCATCAGCACTTTTTGAATATTGTCCAGTCCATGCCTGAAATCTTTTCTCATCATGGCAGGCATCATGAGACCAAACCATCTTTGCATGGGGTATTTCAGATCATCCATTTCCATATACCAGATAACCTTGGTGCCACCAGATACACCTTCAAAGTTAAATCCTCCTTCGGATTTTCCCTGTCCGTCAAATTCCAGCTCAAAGTGAACATTTTTATAAGGGACACTCTTCAGGATTGTCAGAGTACCTTTACCTGTTACCGGCCCGTCCCAGCTGTAAGACGAACCCTCTCCTTCTTCGGGACCGGTGTAGGTTATTTTTACATCCGGATCCATCTCCGACCACGGAGACCAGTTTTCCCAGTTATGCAGGTCGTTTACCTGTGTAAAGGCAGCAACGGGATCGGTAGCGATCACTTTTGATTCTTCAAAGTAGGTGCTTTTTGGAAGAAAAATTCCAACGATAAAAAAAATCAATACGAGGGCCAGTAGGACAGCTCCAATAATTTTAAGTGCTTTCATAATGATTATTTTTAATTAATCCAGATAAACAAAGTTAAATGATTTTATGAAACAACTGCAGTGAATTTGACAAAAGTGTCTAATTAGCAGATGAATATGGGGGGACAATGCGGCTGGCCTTAGCCACAGAATAAGCAGTAAAGAAACCAAGGGCATTATTAGAGATATTTCCTGTGATATTTGCCGGTGGTCCGGAGAAGAGGGGGTTACTGCCAAAAGATTCGGCTTTTGCATCCTGGATAAAGTTGTAGTAATCTTCTGTAATCCCATCCAGTTCAAATGTAACTGTGTCACCAGGAACAGCCTTTTCCGTACCGTTCCGGTCACTAAGATACTGGGCTTCAATGCCATACGTATAGTTCCCATTGAACAATTCATCATTCTGAACAAAGTATTCGGTAAGTGTATCTGTGAGCAAAACCCCGTTTTTCCAGGCTTTAAAAGCATAAAAGTTTTTTTGATCTCCAGGATCCTGAGCCCAGACATGTATCTCCCAGCCGGATGAAAAAGTGTTTTTAGTATAGGTTAAAGTGATACTGTCAACCGGATTTACAGGAGGCAGAAATGAACTCGCCTGGTATCCCTCCGTTTTTCCATCACCGTTGATATCTACCTTATCAATATACAGGGTATAGGTTTTGCCTGCAATACCACGGTAACCGTCATAAGTCTGATACAATCCTTTATCTTCCTGGTTTTCACTAAGCATGGTAGTGTCGGTACCATCAGAAATAAATACCGCCGCGCCTGTTACCGGGGGAGAAGGTTTATTATAAAAGTAGTTTTCGGTAGAGGAAAGCCTGACCCAGTGAATACCGGTTTCGGAGGTAATTTCCCCATATACAACCAGGTGTTTGAAGGTATTATCAAGTTGAATATTATTTATACGTTCGGTACATGAACTGACAGAGAAGGGCCAAAAAAACCACCGATACACCAGGAATTCTTCTCATCTTTTCAAAATTTAAAGTTATAAGTAATGGCCGGGATGATGGAGAAGAGATATGTTTTCTCTGCGTAGGTGACGTTGGGATTATTTTCATCCTGTACAAAGTTGATGGCCCAGGTATTTTTACGGCCGTAAGCATTGTAGACTGACAGATTCCATTCTGAGTGCCACGATTTCCCCGGTTTTTCTTTCCCTTTAAATGTAAATGAAATGTCCAGCCTGTGATAATTATCGAAACGGTAGGCATTCCTGCCTGAATATACGGGAAGGACCTTCCCAAGGATCACATATCGCCCTACCGGAAATGTATAAGGGAGACCTGAAGTAAAAATCCAGGTTGCGCCCAATGCAAGCCGGTCGGTAATATTATAATTCATGACAACTGAAATATCGTTCGGTTTATCATAGGGTGCGTTGTAAGCCATTCCCTTATTAATATCCCTGATTTTACGCATGGATTTTGAAAGGGTATAACTAATCCATCCGTTCAGATCTTTTTCTTCAATCCTGACCATGAATTCAGCTCCATAGGCCCAGGACCTTCCTGTACGAATTTCACCCTCGAGCAAAGGATTCAGCAGAAGTACGGCATGGTCCCTGAAATCGATGGTGTTTTGCATCGCTTTATAATATACTTCGACGGAGGTCTGGATGGCATGCATCCTGAAATCTTTGAAGTACCCGGCAGAGACCTGGTCTGAGATCTGGGGTCTGACATTTGGGCTGGCAGTGAACCAGATGGCGAGGGGGGTTCCGGCAACTGAGTTTTCGGCGAGTTGTAAATACTGCCTGGTTCTTGAATACGATAGCTTGACAGAATTATTATCATCGATGGTATAATTTGCACCCAGTCGGGGCTCCAACCCTGCGTAAGTATGGAAGATATCGCCTGATGGATATACGGTTGAATCAGTGGCAGAATAATCAGAATTATAATGATAGAGGGTTGCCTTTCCCATATTCTGAAAGACAGATAACCTGAGGCCATATTTTACAGACCATTTATAGCCCAGTTTTTCTTCACCCATGGCATAAAAGCCGTGTTCGAGAGCAAAGTTGTCGGGGAGTTTGAAGGTATTAAAAACCTTATCCTGGGAACCTCCCTGAATCACACCGGGGTTAAGCAGATGAAGGGTGGAAATAAATCCGAACTTAAAGGTTGTCAGGGGATTTGCATAGCATGTAAAGTCGACTTTGGCACTGTAATCCTGCAGGTCGGAGTTCCATTCAAACGAGTTAGGCTGACCTGTTGGCGTTCCCAGCCAGTAGTTATAATATGAACTGATCAGGGTGAAATTACTGAATATTTTGGGTGAGAAAAGGTGGTTCCAACGTGCGGTAAATGTTCTGTTACCATAATGAAGTCCGGCAAACTGGTTTTCAAAGACATCGCGGCCAAAATAACCTGAAATAAATATCCTGTTTTTCTCATTAAAGATATGGTTGATCTTTGCATTCAGGTCGTAGAAAAAGAGTTTATTGTTCCTGATGTCTTTGTTTTTAGCCAGAGGAAGAAACAGATCGGCATAGGTTCTCCGGCCAGCCAGTAGAAAGGAAGTTTTATCCTTAACGATCGGTCCTTCAAGTGTAAGGCGACTTGAGATCAGCCCCACGCCACCTGTCACACCAAACTTTTTGGTGCTGCCTTCTTTCATTCTGACGTCGAGCAGTGAAGCAAGTCTTCCGCCGCTGCTTGCAGGAATATCACCCTTGTAAAGCGTAACATCTTTAATAGCATCGTTATTGAAGACAGAGAAGAAACCGAGAAAATGGGAAGCATTATATACCGTTGCTTCATCAAGAAGGATCAGGTTCTGGTCGGTACCCCCTCCCCTCACGCTGAAGCCTGAAGATCCTTCGCTGGCCGCCTGGACACCCGGCAACAACTGTATCGCTTTGATCACATCCACTTCTCCCATAAAAGCAGGGATTTCCCTGATGGATTGAATGGGTAATTTTATGGTGCCTGTTTCCAGGCTGGTGATATTCTGATTTTTGCCGCGTGAACTTATAACAACCTCTTCAAGGTGTTCAGTATTTTCTGACAGATATACATTTAAAGTGGTGTCTGAACTGAGTCCGATCAGTTTTTCGACAGATTTATATCCTACATAGGAATAAGTAAGACTGTAAGTTCCGGGGGTCAATGTCAGGGAATAGAAACCGTACTTATTGGTTATCGTTCCCGTACTTAATTTTTTCACGTAGACGTTAGCGCCGATCAGTTCTTCACCTGAAGCAGAATCGCGCACATATCCCGAAATAGAAAAAGACCTGGCGTCCGGAGGGGGCGCAGCACTCAGACAGATGACCAGGCAAAGTAAAAAGGCGTAAAGGGGAATGCTTTTCATAGTTAAGGTTAATGGAAAAAAGTATTCCGGTGGATTCAGTTGTACAAATTTCCGGCCATTCTTGATTAAAATGTCAAAACTTAACACCGTAAAAACAGAATTGTGCCGGTCACAAATCCTGTCCTTTCCGGCCCACAAATTTATGAACAATTCTGCTAAACTATAAAAAACCCGGAAATTGATGTTTTCTCATCTCCTTCCGGGTTTGTACTAAACGTAATACTACCTCAAATTGTTTATAAAGCTTTTACGACAGCAGCCTGATTTCAGCCCTTTGGACCGGATCCTGATCAGAAGACTTCGCCTTCTCCGCTCATGTCCTGGTTATCCTCACCATTCTCACCCGATTTTCTCTGTTTAAAATTGTTCAGCTTATAACTTAGGGAGAGCATGATAACACGTGGCTCATGACTGAAGTTCATCATAATTGCTGAAGTTCTTCCCGTAGGTAGAGGATTCATGTTTCATTGTACCGAACAGATCCCTTACCTGCAGTGTAGCAGCAAGTTTCCGGTCGAGGAAGTCATGACGGAGAGCCACGTTTGTGAAGAAAAATCCTTCCTCAGATCCCTGGATAGTGACAGAAGGTCCGTTATAGAATGCCTGAATCTGGAGCCGGGTCTTGGTTGAAAAATTAAAGGTGGCATTCAGCCGTGTGTCCCAGTTGTTGCTTTTCCTTGGAAATATTCTGTCCTTCGAGTTTTCCATTTTCCGAATAACGATAAAGGGAACCGCTAAGATTCAGATCGAGCCATTTCATCTGGTTATAATCGACCATTAATTCAGCACCCAGGGAATTATCGGTTGCGACATTTCCATATGTATGGAGCTGGATATTATTTGTCGTATCATAAACCTGGATGATCCGATCGATTTTGTTTACGGTATTCCGGTAATAGGTTTCAAATGAAACAAAAGATTTCCCGAATGTTTTTTGGTAACCCAGTTCAAAAGAGTTCAGATATTCAGGCATTAAATTAGGATCTCCCTGGCGAACCGTACGGGCATCGACGTAGGTGACGAAAGGCTCCAGATACCATCCTCTAGGTCTGTTAATTCTCCTGCTGTATGAAATCATTACCTGGTGACCGCTTTTAAAGTTACGGGCCAGATGCAAACTTGGAAATATATCGAGCCGGTTAATGGTAGATGCCTGGGCAGCATGGTTGTCCTTTATTCTGCGGTCGGTGTACTCACCCCTAAGGCCAAGCTGGAACTGGTAATTTCCCAGGGTATTTCCGTAAGTCACATATCCTGCCTGAATATCCCGGTAAAATTTGTTTCCTGTAGTATATGATGAATCAAGTAACCATTGATCAGGGGCAGGATTATTGGGATGATACCCGAAGAAATCAAAAGCTTCGTACTCATTATCTATCCTGGTCTGGTACCCGGCCTGGAAACGTCCGTTCTCGCCGATTGGTTTAGTATAATCGACCTGGGCACGGAAGTTATGCTCATCACCTGGAGAATTCGATTTGGTTCCGGAAGTCGACCGGGAAGTGTCAGAGCCTACAATTTTAAAATCGCTGTCGGTGGGGTACTCGAACTGTAAGTTGCCGTCCTTACCATTGTGTTTGGAGAAATTGGCATATGCGACCAGTTCATGTCCCTTATCATCAAATTTATGCGTAAACGAAAGGTTCGTATTATAATAATTTCCTCCATGAAAACTGTTGGAGTTACTGAGGGTGTAGTCATTAAGTACCCCGGGATTATTATAATAATGTATTTTCTGCAGACCGCCGAATGCAAACTGGTGGTTTCCCAGTTCCCCGGTAAGAGATATAGTATTCTTATCGTTCAGGTAATAATCGAATCCTAATTTCCCTTCACGGCCTTCCCTGCTCATATCGCGCACCCCTACCTTGTCGGTAAAGTTTGTTGTATCATGGGAAGTTATGCTGCTATTAGAAAGATAGGAACCGTTGTAATGGTTATTCTGATAAGTCAGCCCTCCGTAAAGGTTAAACTTGCTGGTCCGGTAACTTAACAGGAAATCACCGGAATATTTATCATTGGTTCCGAGCTTTGCATTGAAAACACCTGACAGTCCCTGGAGGGCATTCTTTTTTGTAATGATATTTATGATACCAGCCATTCCGTCGGGATCAAATTTAGCACTCGGATTGGTGATGATTTCAATATTCCTGATCGCGCTGGCGGGGATCTGTTGTAATGCATCGCTACCAGAGAGCGGAGTTGGTTTGCCATCGATCAGAACCGTAAAGCTGGTGCTTCCGCGAAGGCTCACATTTCCGTCAATGTCAACGGATACAGAGGGTGTATTCTGAAGGACATCGGCAGCGGTACCGGTTGAGGCGTTAATATCCTGTCCAACATTGATTACTTTGCGGTCAATTTTGTATTCAACCCTGGGCTGGTCTGCCACAACTTCCACTTCACCGATATTTTGGGTAGCCTCATTCAGAATAATCGAACCTGCATCAAATGAATTTTGCTGAGAGGAGATCTGAACATTGTTAATATATTTCTTATTATACCCCATAAAGTTCGCTACAAGATAAAATTTTCCATGGGGTATATTTTTCAGATTGAATGTGCCGTCGGGACCTGAAATACCTCCAGTAACCAGCGAAGAATCTTTAGAATTGTATAGAGCCACGCTGGCGAATTCCATAGGTTTTTTGGTTTTGGAATCCATCACCTGACCCTTGATCGTTCCCAGAGGAGCTGCGTCGCTCCGATAAGTATTAGCTGGTGGCTGAGAGAACATTGAAATGGACAACAGGCATATTATTCCTGCGATTAAAATCTTTTTCATACTTTCCTTTTTGTAAATTGGTATCGTAAGAACTTCCATCAGCGGATTCAAACTGTAACTACAATATCTTCCTGTCTGAGTTCAACGATCTAAATGATTGTTTCGGTGATTAGACAACCCTTTCAGGTTATTTATTCAACACGATGTGTTAAAAAATGTTTTCGACCAATAAGCCGTTAAATGTTCCTGTAAACGGCCTGCAAAGATATCATTTTACTGGTGAACCTGGTTGGGTATGTGAATCATTCCGGTCCATTCAGAGGTTAAAGATCCTGCAAAACAGCCTGAATACTCCCCGCCTAAATGGATAAAACGATCCTGATCCAAAAAGTTAAAAAAATGTTAATCAGGTTTTTAGTTATAGTCAGAGGTAAAATACCGGTAATATTGCTGATGGATTATTTCCGGTGACAGCTGAGGAATTTGTTTTTTTTGAATTTATTTCAGAAGTAGACTTCATCAGCAACTGACAGGAACGTTTCAGGAATTCATAAAAAGGCAGATGCCGGAATGGAACCATTGGCGCAGCTATAAGTCCGGACTTTTAACCTGCTTTTTCCAGACAGTCATTTTGAAAATCATGTAATCTGACTCAGGGCGTCGAGGAAAGCTTCGACAGATGCGGTAACAATATCCGTAGAAGCTGAGAAGCCGTAGTACATGGTCCCTTTATGGTCTACCTGTATATGCACTTTCCCGAGATCGTCACTTCCCCTGGTTATGGCCTGTATCAGGAATTCTTCCAGCCTTACTTTTTTCGAGATGATCTGTTTGACCGCAGAAAAAGCGGCATCTATAGGTCCGTTTCCCTGTCCGCTTGCCGTTGATTTTTGCCCGTTAACCTCCAGTGTGACGGTAGCGGTTGGTATCGTCCCTTTACCGCATAAAACCTGGAGATATTTCAGATGAATCCTGCTGGATTCATCCTTCACCTTTTTCCCGGCGAGAATCATCAGATCATCGTCGGTGATGTCTTTTTTCTGGTCGGCAAGATCAAGAAACTCATCATAAACCTTATCCAGAGCTTCCTTACTCATTTTATAACCTATTTTTTCGAGCCGGTGTTTCAGGGCAGCCCTTCCGCTTCTGGCCGTCAATACGATGGCTGATTCATTGATACCTACTGATTTCGGATTGATGATCTCATAATTATCTCGTTTTTTCAGTACACCATCCTGGTGAATGCCAGAAGAATGGGCAAAAGCATTTCTGCCCACAATCGCCTTATTCGGTTGTACCGGCATTCTCATAAGGTTGGACACAAGGCGGCTTGTTTTATAAATCTTCCGTGTATTAATGCCTGTGTTCAGATCGAGATGTTTTCTGCTTTTCAGGATCATGACCACTTCTTCGAGCGAGGTATTTCCGGCACGTTCACCAATGCCGTTCATGGTTACCTCAACCTGCCTGGCTCCGTTGATAACTCCCGCAATTGTATTTGCTGTCGCCATTCCGAGATCGTTATGGCAATGTGTGGCAAGAATGATATTCTCAACGCCTTTGACATTTTCTACGAGGTATTTTATTTTTTTACCAAATTCTTCAGGCAGAGTATATCCCGTGGTGTCGGGGATATTAACCACAGTAGCTCCGGCCTTTATAACCGCTTCAACTACTCTGGCCAGGTATTTGTTTTCCGTCCGGCCTGCATCCTCAGCATAGAACTCCACATCATCAACAAACGTCCGGGCATATCTTACTGCTTCGACGGCCCGTTCAATGATTTCTTCGGGATTACTGTTCAGTTTATGGTAGATATGATAATAGGACGTGCCTATGCCGGTATGTATACGACCCTTTTTAGCGAATTTCAAGGCATCGGCAGCGACTTCAATATCTTTCTTTACTGCACGCGTAAGTGCACAGATGGTAGGCAGGGTAACCGCCTTGGATATTTCTACAACAGATTTAAAATCTCCCGGACTGGATATAGGAAAACCGGCTTCGATAATATCTACGCCAAGTTCTTCAAGTGCTTTAGCCACTTCAATTTTTTCAACAGTATTTAACTGGCATCCCGGAACCTGCTCCCCATCGCGGAGAGTGGTATCAAATACATAAACTTTATCTTTTGCCATGACCCTGAATTTTAAATAAAAAAAATACCGGAAGGGGAACATTGCTCTCGCCAACCGATAAAATTGAAATTTTATTTGCAAAAAAAGTAATAAATAAATTAAAAAACCAGCATATTAATAATTAATTAACAAATCAGGAGGAAGACTGTTTATGAAATCCTCATAAAAGCTGGGTATAGCTCATTCTTTTTGACAATGAACAATCTCAGCTAAAGGTTCTTTCCCATGTCGGGATATTAAATGGTCAAAAATTCCAGAAGTAAATTCGTGCAGGAGATTCTGACAGAATGATCCGGGAATTGTTCCTGTTTCCCATATCATCATGCCATACGATCATGAGTTACGCTGTTATTTTAATTCACCCCTGAGCTGGTTAACCCAGTTGCTTATGCGGTCTTTGTTTTTGGAGGCCTGGTTTTCATAATCCAGAGCGAGACCGCAAAATTTCCCCTTTCTGAGGGCCCGGGAGCTTTCGAACTCATAATCGTCCGCCCTGGTATAACCAACAATTTCAGCACCTCTTTCCTCAAAAAAATCTGCCATGATACCCATCCCGTCGACAAAGTTTTCGGGATATCCTTTCTGATCCCCCAGACCAAAAATGGCAATGGTTTTATTTTTCATATCCTGTTCTTCCAGGTCAGGTAAGAACTCATCCCAGTAGTTAGGGAGTTCACCGTCGAACCATGTAGGGACACCGAGGATAAGATTATCATATTCAAGAAATTTTCCAGCATTAATCTCTTCCGTATTCAGCATATCTATGCTCTCGTCACCAAAGGCCTCTTTAATTTTTCCGGCGATTTTGGCTGATTTTACAGTATTAAAACTGTATACGATGGCTGTCTTTTTCATGCGTTTGTTTATTGATGATCGGAGTTTACAATGTCATGTGAAGTGGCAACTTTCCGTTCGATTAAAATGGTGGAATTAGTATTTGATCATATCCCTTGCAGCAGCCAGAATTTTTTCTGTATTTGGGAGTATAGCCTTTTCAAGAATCCTGTTAAACCCAACGGGAGTGAACGTTGAACCAACACGTTTCACCGGTGCGTCTAAATATTCAAAGGCTTTTTCAGTGATAAGGGAAACCAGCTCGCCACCGAAACCGGCAAAAACTTTATCCTCGTGAATGACAAGGACTTTACCGGTTTTTTTAGCCGTTTTCAGTACAGCATCTTCGTCGAGAGGATTCAGGGAACGCAGGTCCAGTACTTCGACGCTGATTCCTGATTCTTCGGTCATTTTTTCTGCGGCTTCGAGGCACATGTGGGTTGTATTTCCATAGGTTATCATGGAGAGGTCTGAACCTTCCCTTCTGATGCGGGCTTTTCCGAAGGGCACTTCAAAATCGTCGGGTACGGGTGTAGCTGCTTTCGGACTGTTATACAAAGCTTTAGGCTCGAGGAACATGGTGATACCTCTTGACCTGATGGCCATTCTGAGCAGACCTGAGGCATCGTCGGCGAAAGAAGGATAGACGACGCGGAGTCCGGGGAGTGTGGTCAGAGCGCCTTCAATCGTTTGTGAATGGTACAAACCTCCGCCTATATAGCCTCCGGAGGCAAGCCGGATTGTTATGTTAGGGGAAAATTTGCCATTACTTCTCCAGTAATCGTGTGAAGAATCGACCAGCTGTTCCATAGCCGGCCAGAAATAATCGGCGAATTCCGCCCCTTCAACAACCACTCTTATTTTATCATTAAAGCGGCTCATGCCATTGGCTGTCCCAACGATATAATCTTCAGCAATGGGCGCATTAAATACCCTGTCCTGACCGAACTCCTGCTGCATTCCTTTGGATACATTAAAGATACCGCCTTTATCCTTATTGGCAATATCCTGGCCCCAGAGGAAACTATCCGGGTTGTGTCTGAATTCTGCCTTCAGGGTTTGGTTGAGAGCTTCGATAAACTTGATCTGGTTTCCGTCGTGGTTATGGATTCCTTCGGGATACTTTTCAGAAGGATAAGGATCGGGGACGACAAACTTGAAAATTGAAGCGGGGTCGGGATCAGGTGATGAGAGAGCATTTTTATGAGCCTTTTTCACCATTTCCTTCATTTCCTCTTCAACAGAAGTCAATTCTTCTTCGCTGAAGCGATTATAACGGATCAGCATTCTCCTGAATTTTGCCAGAGGATCATATTGCTGGACATAATTCATTTCGTAGTCGTCGCGATACAATTCATGACGGTCGGAATTTGAATGTGAATGTATTCTGACGCAGTTTGCCTGCACAATAACGGGATGGCCGTGGTCCTTAATAAACTGTTTGGCTTCAGACATCACATTCATTGAATCAAACACATCTTTTCCATTACAGTGAAAAACGGCCAGGTTTTTAAATCCTGTAAAATTATTGGCCACTTTCCGGTTGGCGGTCTGGTCGGTCTTAGGAACAGAGATCCCGTAACCGTTATCCTGGAAAACGAACAGGACCGGGAGTTTTTCGTTTGAAGCACCGTTAATGGCTTCATAAACATAACCTTCCGAAACGGAAGACTCTCCCTGAGATGTGATCACTATTCCGTCAATCCCATATTTTTTCATAGCCCTGCCCACTCCGGCAGCCTGCTGAGCATGGTTCCCTGTGCATGAAGATGTGTTGTGGATGTTCCATTCAGGTTTGGCGAAATGATTGGACATATGGCGACCTCCACTAGCCGGGTCGGCAGCTTTGGATATTCCGTTAAGGATAATCTCATCAGCTGTGAGTCCGGCGGAAATGGTTGTAAGCATATCCCTGTAATAAGGAAACAGATGATCATATTCCCTGTCAAATATCTGGCCGATGGCGAGCTGAATCCCGTCATGGCCGGCATAAGGTGCATGATAAGACCAGCCTATAGCCTGTTTCAGATAATTTGGAGCCCTGTCATCCAGAATGCGGCCCAGGGTCATGAGCCTGAACCATTTGTCAAGTGTTTCTTTTTCGGTATGTTTAATACTATAACTCTTATGATTCGTCATTTTTTGGAGAAATTTGGGATAATTAGATTGTTCGTGTAACATCAAAATTTTCGATATAATCGGCAGCTCTTCTCAGGTACGCTCCACCGAGTGAACCATCGATAATACGGTGATCGTACGTCAGCGAGAGGAACATTTTATGCCGGATTGCGATCACGTCTCCATCGGGTGTTTCCAGAACCGCAGGTTTTTTCTCAACCATACCAATGGCCAGGATGGCAACTTGTGGTTGGTTAATAATTGGTGTGCCGATGGTATTTCTGAAGGTGCCGAAATTAGTGACGGTAAATGTTCCATCCTGAATTTCATCGGGTTTTAGTGTATTGGTTCTTGCGGCATTGGCCAGGCGGTTCAGTTCCTGAGCGATACCCAGGAGGTTAAGATTGTCGATGTTCCGGATCACCGGTACAATTAAATTATTATTCGCCAATGATACGGCTACGCCCATATTGATTCTCTTCTTAATGATGATGCGGTCACCATCGACAGAGGAGTTGATGAGGGGAAAGTCTTTAATGGCTTTGGCGGCAGCTTCAAGGAAAATGGGGAGGTAGGTGATTTTCAATCCCTCGCGTCTGAGAAAATCGTCCTTGACCCTGTTCCGCCAGTTAACCACCTGTGTGACGTCCGCTTCGAGCATATTTGTGACATGCGCCGAGACATGTTTAGACCGGACCATGTGTTCGGCTATGATTTTTCTCATGCGGTCCATCTCGATAATTTCATCCTGTGCAGAAACTGAAGCTGAGACTTTTGGTTTTTCAGGGACAGGTTCAGCCCTGGGTGCAGTTTTTTCAACAGGGGCAGAAGATTCTGAAGCCGGTTTTGCGGTTTCAGATCTCGATTCGAGATAATCAAGGAGGTCTTTTTTCTGTACCCGACCGTTCATGCCGCTACCCGACAGAGAATCGAGTTCTTCACGGGTCACCTTTTCCTCTTCTGCAATTTTCCTGACCAGTGGAGAATAGAATCGGTCGCCAGATCTGGTGACTTTCACTTTCTTCTGTTCCTCGGGCGCAATCGCAGGGCTTTCTTCCGGCGGGGGGCCGGATGACGGTTCCTCCTGAGTCTGAATTTCTTCTTGTGTTTCAGGCTCCGTTGTTGCTGCGGTGGTTGCCGATTCACCTTCAGATGATGAACTGCCGTCGGTATCTATGACTGCGATAACAGAACCTACGGCAACCGTCTCGTCCTGTTGATACATAATTTTCTTAATTATGCCTTCAACGGGGGAAGGAATTTCGGAATCGACTTTGTCGGTGGCAATTTCCAGGAGTACATCGTCCTCCACAACTTTATCCCCTTCCTTCACAAACCACCTGGTTATTGTTGCTTCCTCAATACTTTCTCCCATTTTGGGCATTACAATCTCAAAGTTTGCCATAATTTTTTGTGGTTTATAGGCTTGCAAAAATCAGGAATCTTGCATGTAATGTTGTTAACACTGAAATTTTGTATTATTCGTTCTAAATTAGCAGGCATTTGGACCTGAAGCCCATTGAATCATAACAACACATGAACTAAATTGTTTAAACATCAGAATTGAGAAAACATCCTGAATATACAGCATTCAGATGAATAAATATTGAATGCCAGATGGATGGTTATTCAAAAATGGTACGACGTCATAAAAAAAAGATCTCGGGTCAGTATTCTTCTTCATCACCTGAGAATAGTACTTCAAGGACCAGAGGATCGGAGCCTGCCGTCCGGTCGTATGGCGATTCGCTCCTGCCGGTACCGATCCTCCACACGTCGACATCGGGGTAACGGGTTGACAGGAGGATGCAGGTGAGTGCGTGGACTTTGGGTCCGAGAGGTGCCAGGACGACGTTATACTTTAGTCTGAGGTCAAGACAAAGATTCGTAAGTAACTCATTGATCTGTGAAAGGTCATTCAGGGGATAATTGATAAGATTTCTGACTTCGACTTCGTTGATAATATCCTGGTTCGTTTTGAAAATATTCTCAACATACTGATTATCGGGAGCCGGATCGGCATACATCAGATAGGTGACATCAGGTCTGATCTTTTTCTTTACAAATTCCGCTCTGCCCGTTTCATATCCCAGTCCTATTACGAGGGCAGTCGGTTTAGCCGGGTCAAATTTTTTCATTCCCAGATGAATGGATTCGGCAATTTTCGGTTGTTTCACTTTCCTGGGCAGACTAAAAGAAGCGGGGGTATAGGAGAAGTAGGTCAGAATAGATTTAAAGCTGGTTTCTTCGCGGATAAAAAAGCTGATGATGGTCGAGTACCACAATTTGGACATGCAGCTGTAATCAACGAGGATTTTAAGGTGATGTTTACCCGTATTAAAGACGTTTTCCATCAGGTAAGCATTGAGTGCAGAACTATCATTTCCGGATAATTCAACAAAGCTGAAACCGTTTTCCAGCAAAATCTTGTTGTTTTGTTTCCTGTGGAGTTCGTTATACTTTTCCCTGAAGGCAATGGCAATCTTTTTATCTGCGGCAATATGATGTCCTTCAAGGAGGAAGGTGCATCGTTTTTCATAACCTGCCGCGACGATAAAAATGTCGAAATGAATCGAATTTAATAATTCCGGGTTTCTCTGAACAGCGCTAATGAATTCCATCCTCTGAGTCTCTTCTAACAGGGGATAAAATTATCATAATTTACATAGGATGCAAAAAAAATGAGACAGCAGTGCCGCGACGCGTTTAAAGTTCAGGGTTCACTGAAGGAACCTGGCTGATTGGGGCAGGGGGATAGATCTCTCTCCTGGCAAAAAGATCCTGGTCAGGCCATTGTTTCATTCTAAATGTAGCCGCGAAGATAATTTTCGCAAGGTTATGATGAATCCTCAGTCTTTTATAAGAAGAAGTATTCAGGAGGACGACCCAGTTCATCCCTTCCTCCATCCTTATAATAAGGGCTGTTGTACCGGCCAGGGTTCCTGTCCGCCACCAGGTTCCGTATTTATCGGCGCCTCTCCATCCGAATAATCCTTCTCCTGCTTCATCGGGATCGGTCATCATACGAATGGTTTCCTCCTTAAGAATATCGGGTTTTCCCCGGTAACCATCAATAACGCTAATCAGTTTGGCAAGTTCGGGAGCAGAGGCGACCCAGCCGCCGGCAGCACCCAGAAGCTCGATATTATCACCACCATATGCTTTGGGGACCATTCTTCCGGAGCCATTAATTTCCGGGACATTTGACGAACCTGCCGGTTCATAGTACCTGACTTCGTTGGGGAATTTATCATAATAATGACTATGTCCAATATGCATATCATTTATTCCCAGTGGCCTCAGGATATTCATTACAACGTAATCTTCATAGGGAACTCCTGTCTTTTTTTGGATGATTTTTCCCAGGACAGCATAGCCAAAATTTGAATACGAATAGGTAGTGCCCGGTTCAAAGGATAGCGGTTGAGAGAGCACCCAGCGAATGACCATATCCAGATCGGCCGGAGGATCGGCGTGCAACTTCCGCGCTATATAAAGAGAGTTGAACATTGGATCCCCTTTTTTGCGTGACCATCCGCCTGTATGGTTCAACAGATCCCCGATGGTAATTTTCTCCACTCTTTTATCCTTATAACCGAGAAATTCTTTCTCATTCAGGATTCCTTCAGGCCCAAAAACAGTATCATCAAGATCAAGTATCTTCTGCTCATACAGTTTCAGTATGGCTACAGCCGTAATAAGCTTGGAAACGCTGGCGATCCGGAAGAGATGCCCGGGCTGGACCATTTCGCCGGTTTCTTCATTGGCATAGCCGAAGCCTTTTGCATAAACCAGACTGTCATCTTTGGTGATCGCCACTGTAGCGCCGATGACCTGAAATTTTTCCATAAATGATTTCATCAGGATATCCACCTGTCTGGTATATGTAAAATCCGAGTCGCGATTATCAAGATTCAGTGCGAAAGAAATATTTTCATCCTGTATGGTACTGTTGGAAGTGACCTTATCTGAAAAACTGAATGCAATTTCTCCAAAGAAAAAAACAATGGAAAAGAGTATTAATTTCACCAGGAAATTTGCTCTCATATGGTATTCTTTTGAATTAATAAATTCTAATCTTCAGGCAAAAGTAAGGGTTTTAATGCGATACCCTGAAACACTATTTATTAACACTTTTTTCACCAATTTGTTTTCCTGGTAAAATACTATATATGAGGAAAATGACAAATATTTTGAAAAATGCGAAGAAACCAGTAAAGTGATTACATAAAGTCTATTCGCATAAGAATAGGCGGGTTTAGTAAGAATGAATAGGGAGACTGGTCTATGAATTTAAGCTGTTAATCAAACAGAAGAAAAATGGATACAGGATTGGGAGGGTATAAAACAAAAATGGGAACCAATCTTTCGAATAGTTCCCATTTCATTCTTTAGCAGCCATAGCTACTAAACAATGCCAAGCTACAGTTATTCTGGCTGGTTCATTCTCGATAGTATTTCAACTATTCTGCAGAGGAACCTGCTTTTTCCTTCATCCCGGCGAACCGGCTTCAGGAAAAACATCTCTTTAAACCAACAGGCTGGTTTGGGTCTTACGATCCTCCCCTGGCTGATGTGAAACATTTTCCAGCTGTTTAAGGCCGGATTAGAGGTTTCTGTTTAAAGAGCCAGTTTTTCAAAGAATCCCGTAAACGATTTTCTCATCCGAACCGGGCAGTTAAAGGTTTAACCCTTCTCCTGCAAAGCCCCCTTGGTAATAGGTACATTCTTTCGAACTTCCTAAGGGTCAGATCCCCGTTCCGAAGAACGTTTCACTTTCCGTTCCGTGGGAGCAACCTTTTATCGCTCACTTGGTATACCAAATGTACGCTACACAACTTATCCCACCAAAAAAAAAACATGTTTTATCTTAACAATATATTGACATGAGTTATTAACAAAATGTTAATAACCGGAGATCTTAGAAAATCCAAAGACTGCAGGAATATTCTGAGGGAATTGAAGGCAGGTTATTAACAAATCCATCCTCCTTTAGAGAAAAATTTCAGTATTTCAGCAGGCAGTAATTAACATACTAAGGTCTGTAATTTTCAAAAAAAGAGGAAAAGAAATTCCTGATATCCGTGGGTATATCCCGTTGTCTTAAAAAACTGTCAGGCGACTTGTTATTAATTGAGATAGAAATGTAAAGGTTGAAATGGTTTAAAGGGAGGAAAAAAAAAGAGGTTCAGACCGATGAAAGAAGCATCTTGATTGATGCATGCCTGAAAAAGAACCTAATAACCAAAAAATAACTAAACCTAAAACTACGAGTGGGGTGGTCTGAACCTCTTTCTTAATAACATGGAGACTCGAAATTTGTTGTGTACTTTAATAGGGAATGGTTAAAAATCTAAAGCCAGGGGAAGAGCATAAGGGGATATTTGCCCATGAACAGTGGGTTTACTCTGTTTCTGATAAAAAAATAAAAATAGGATCTAAATAAACTATTAGGAACGAAGGGGTTATATAAGCAGATTTGCTGTTTCAGGGTATTCCACCGGGGCGAGAAGGTCGGGATCCGAAGTATCCGGATCTCTGGAAGACACTTTTCTGGAAATGCTCCAGGCTTCAAGGTCTCCGTCGGGCAATGGTTTAAGGAGGTCGAGAAGGGTCTGGGAGGAAGTCTGTGGATTGATCCAATCTTTTTCAACTATTTGAGGCAGGATGACGGGCATTCGTTTTTTTGAGTTATGGATTTTCTCAAGCAGTGTATTTGCGGCAGTTGTAATGATACTGAAGGAATGAATCATTTCACCGGTATCGGGATTTGTCCAGGTATCGTATAATCCGGCGAAGGCAAAAGGCTGGTTGTCATTACGTTTAATGTAGAATGGGATTTTTTTCTCAGGGGCTGAGTACCATTCAAAAAAGCCGTGGGCCAAAACCATACATCGTTTCCGTTTGGCAGCGTCGCGGAAGGCTGGTTTTTCCCAGATGGTTTCAGATTTAGCGTTGAATGTACCATTGCTGATCTTTTCTGCTGTTGTTTCATCCTTCACCCAAAAAGGAATGAGTCCCCACCGGAAAGTTTGTATATGATCCTGTTCCTGTCCGGTAATGACAGGCAGGAAGGGTCTGGAAAAGGCATTCATGAAGTTTCCCGGCATATACCTGGGATCGAATGGCATAGGTACATTAAACCTTTCCTCAAGTTGTTTCCGCGAAAGGTTGATTTCGACAAAATAGCACATGAGAATATATTTGTTAAAAATACAAAACTGCCTGCCAGAGATATAAACATTTGTATCATCTGATTGTTTTCATTGCTGTAAGGTAATAAATTCAAGCCTTTCGTAACTTAAATCAAGCTATTGGGGGCATTCAAGGATAATAAATCGATTATAAGGTAATTCCGGTATGGATCAGAACCAAAGAACACTTCCCTATTTTCCGTTAAATATAAGTCTGCTACCCGGCGAAGATTTGCCGTTAAGGGTTTTTGAGCCCCGGTACAAAGAACTTATTCATGATTGCGGGGAAGATCAGGGAAGTTTTGGTATTCCGTTTTTAAAGAACACGGAGATGCAGGCATTCGGTTCAGAAGTAAAGATCAAGCAGATCGTGGCAACGAATTCTATGGGTGAAATGGTTATTGTTGTTGAAGGTCTGAACAATTTTGAAGTGATAAGTTACCAGGATCCCCTTCCAGGAAAATTATACAGTGGTGGCAGGATTTTGCTTTTAAACAATGATCAGCCGGTTAAAAACAATGAACTCTTAGAAGTTTTACTGAACTATACCAACGACCTTGATCCCGAGTTTCTGAAGGACATGAAAGGTCGTGACATTCTTTACAACGATGTAGCCCGTGCGCTGAACATGTCGTCTGAGGACAAATTCAAATTTATAAGTCTTGCCACCCATGAAAGCCGTGAGCGATTTCTCCTTTCCCAGATGCATTATCTGGTAAAACTCCGTGAGCAGGAAAATCTGCTAAACAACGATTATTTTCTGAACTGACATTCCGCTATTCTGTTTAACATAATTAAATCGATCTGACGGGCATATTAATCAGGGCTCCTTCATCTGTTTCTTGATATTGTCAACTTCATGTTTGAGAACTGCGACGGTTTTCACAAGTTCATCATGAGGCATGACAGGTTCGGGTATTTCAGAACTGATAAAATGGACGAATCTCCAGACCTCTTTGATTTCTTTAACATCCACATCGAAAGGTTCATAAAGCGGATTAAGGGAGAAGAGGGTTAGCATTCCATCTTCTTTGATTTTATTTTCCGCGATTTTAAAGACGATACCTTCATCCTTGGTCAGGATGACATAGGCTTCACCGTTCAGGATATTATTCCAGTCCTGAACGAATTCGCCGGTCACCCATGATTTGTCGGGGATTGGCAGCATGGAATCGCCGTTCAGCTGGAAAGTCCTGTATTTTTTATTCGGGGAAAGGAATGGCAACTGGAAGACCTGGAGTTCGCTGATGAATTCCGGATCGGAGAAACCGTTGGTATAACCGGCTTTGGCTTTTTCCGGGACCAGTTCGATATTTTCTTCATTATTTTTATTGACGGTAGTAGCAAGTATCCGGAGTTCTTTACCTGTGATATAGACATCCTGGCCGTGTTCGAGCTGGTAGAGCTGACTTTCGGTAAGGGTTGACAGGTCGATTTTCAAAAGTGTATCGAGGGCAATATTAAAATAGCCCGAGAATTTAAGAAGGATTTCGAGTCCGGGTTCTGCAACGCCATTTTCATACCCGCTCAGTGTCGGTCTTTTTAAGCCGAGGGTAAACGCCAGGTCGTCCTGGGTTTTACCCCGGCGTTTGCGCAGCTGTTTAATGTTAGCACTGAAATACATGGTTTGTTTTATTTGTTTGACAGGCAGGGAAAACGGTCGGAATACATTTATTATTTACGGGCTTCCCCTCCCCTTTCTGTTTAAGTGTTAAAAAAATCGATAAAGTTTGGTTATCAATCCGGGAATGATTAAATTATAATCGAAATAATGATTAATAACTAATCAAATTTAGAATAAAAAAAAGAATAAAGCAAGAGGAAGGGGGAAAATTTGGATTGTATTGGAGAAAAGGACTTAGAAGGTTTTCCGATCCACGGTCCTAAATCTCAAATCAGAACACATGGAACGGAACATTGTGCATATGGATCTCGACACGTTTTTCGTGTCGGTGGAGCGGTTGACGAACAGCAGTCTGAACGGCAAGCCGGTGATCATTGGTGGTTCGTCGGACCGGGGTGTGGTAGCCAGTTGCAGTTATGAGGCGCGTCGTTACGGGGTTCATTCGGCCATGCCCATGAAGATGGCGCGGAACCTGTGTAATGAGGCCATTGTGATCCGGGGGGACATGGAGCTTTACTCGCGGTATTCCCGGATGGTAACGGAGGTGATTGCGGAGAAGGCGCCGGTATATGAGAAGGCGTCGATCGATGAGCATTATATTGACATCAGCGGGATGGATCGTTTTTTCGGTTGTCTGAAGTGGACGGATGAGCTGAGGACCCGGATCATTAAAGAGACGGGGCTGCCGATTTCCTATGGTCTTTCGGTGAACAAGACGGTATGCAAGATTGCAACGGGGGAAGCCAAGCCGAACGGGGGGAAAGAAGTTCCCCATGCTTATATCAGGACCTTTCTCGATCCGCTTTCCATCCGTAAAATACCGATGATCGGGAACCAGACATTTCACCTGTTGCGTTCCATGGGCATTGTCACTGTGGGCACGCTGAGCCGGATCCCGCCGGAGATGATGGAAAAGCTGCTGGGCAAAAACGGCATTGAGATCTGGCGGCGGTCCAACGGCATTGATCATACGCCGGTGGTACAGTACTCGGAGAGGAAATCGATCAGCACCGAGCGGACTTTCGACCAGGATACCACCGATATGGTGAGGCTCCGTGAGCTGATCACAGCCATGGTGGAGAAGCTGGCCTACGAACTCAGAAAAAAGGAAAGGCTGACCTCGTGCGTCACCGTGAAGATCCGTTATTCGAATTTTGACACGCACACGTTACAGAAGAGGATCGAGTATACCTCTTTCGACCACATCCTTATCCCTGTGGCCAGGGAACTGTTCGAAAGGCTTTATCAGCGACGCATGCTGATCAGGCTGATTGGCGTGAGGTTCAGTCACCTTGTGCGGGGCGTTCAGCAACTCAACATGTTTGAAGATACGCCCGAAATGGTCAGTCTTTACCTGGCCGTCGACCGCCTGCGCAACCGCTTTGGGAGGTATGCCGTGCACCGTGCCGTGGGGGATATGCATGAAAACGTCAGTGATGGAGAAGAAGTATAAAATGAACGAAATTCCAGATCTCATGCTCCAATTTTCCAGTGTCCAAAATTTCAAACGAAAGTCTGTTTCAGTCACTGCCCCCTTTTCTTCTTTTGAAACGTCCATGCCACGATGATAAATTTAAGCGGGACAGGCTATGAGACCAATAACTTAAATAAACTATTATCCCGTGAAATTTGACTCATTGAGGATTGGAAATTATTTGTGGTTTGATTTCCGGCTTTGGGCATAGGGTCGGGTCTGAAGCTGATACTCTGTTTCAAGGGTTTGGAATTTAATGTTTGTGTATTGGAATTTAATCTTTTATGTATCTGAACATTCATTCATATTACAGTCTCCGCTACGGCACGATGCCGCCGGAGAGAGTCATTGAAGAAGCGCTGAAAAACGGGGTGAAAGCGATGGCACTCACCGACATCAATAATACCATGGGTACCATCGATTTTGTGAAGCTCTGCATGGAGAACCACATTCACCCGATTGCCGGAATCGAATTCCGGGATGGCGACCAATACCTGTATACCGGTCTTGCCCGCAACAACCGGGGCTACCAGGCTTTGAACGAGTTTCTGACCTCACATAATGAGAGCGGGGAACCGTTACCGGAAAGGGCTCCTGCCCTCACCGATGTCTGGTTTGTTTATTCATGGTCGGGGCAACCCGGCCGGCTGAAGGATAACGAGCTCATCGGCATAAGACCGGGAGAGCTGAACCGGCTCATCACCTCCCCGTACCGTCACCGGCAGGAGCGGCTCATCATCTGGCATCCGGTAAGTTTTGCAGGCCGGGAAGATTTCTCCATTCACTGTCACCTGAGGGCGATCGACCACAATACCCTGCTGTCGAAGCTCACACCGGAGAACCTTGGTACCGACAGGGATGTGATGATCCCGGCAGATCTGCTGCTATGCGCATACGGTGACTATCCGCAGATCATACACAATACGGAAGCCCTGATCCGGGATTGCCATATTGCCTTTGATTTCGGGACCGTCAAGAACAAGCAGACTTTCACCGGTAGTCGCAGTGACGACAGGGTGCTGCTTGAAAAGCTGGCTATGGAAGGGCTGGAATACCGGTACGGAAAACACAACCCGGAAGCCCGGCGACGGGTGCTGCATGAGCTGGAGATCATCGACCGGCTGGGATTTTCTTCGTATTTTCTGATCACCTGGGACATCATCCGTTACTCCATGTCGAGAGGGTACTATCACGTAGGGCGGGGCAGCGGGGCCAATTCGGTGGTGGCCTACTGCATGAAGATCACCAACGTGGACCCGATAGAACTGGATCTTTATTTTGAACGGTTCATCAACCCCAAACGCAGTAGTCCGCCCGATTTCGACATCGATTATTCCTGGCAGGAACGCGATGATGTGTTGGATTATATTTTCAAGCGTTACGGCAAAAAACATACGGCCTTTATCGGCACCATCTCCACATTCAGGGGGCGTTCCATTTTCAGGGAACTTGGGAAGGTCTACGGTCTGCCGAAAGAGGAGATTGATCTCCTGGTGAATGAGCCTTCGAATGCCTTAAACCGAGGGGAGATCTTTGACCGGATCTTCGACATCGGGGCGAAGATTGCCGATTTTCCCAATCTGCGCGGTATTCATGCCGGCGGAGTGCTGATATCCGAAGAACCGGTGACGGCTTATACGGCACTGGATTTTCCGCCCAAAGGTTTTCTGACGACTCAGTGGGATATGTATGTAGCCGAGGACATCGGCTTTGAGAAGCTCGACATACTCAGCCAGCGTGGCATAGGCCATATCGGGGATGCTGCGCTCATCATTGAGCAGAACCGTAATATTACCGTAGATGTACACCGGGTGCAGGATTTCAAAAAAGACAGGAAAGTGAAGGAACAGCTCCGCTCCGGAGAGACGAACGGATGCTTTTATATTGAGAGTCCGGCTATGCGCGGGTTGCTGAAGAAACTCCGCTGCGACAACTACATCAGCCTGGTGGCAGCCAGCTCGATCATCCGCCCGGGAGTGGCCAAATCGGGCATGATGAAGGAATATATCAAACGGTTTCACAACCCGGAAGGTTTTGAATACCTCCACCCGGTTATGAAGGAGCAGCTTGAGGAGACCTACGGGGTGATGGTATACCAGGAAGATGTGATCAAGGTATGTCATCATTTTGCCGGGCTGGACCTGGCCGATGCCGATGTGCTGCGGCGGGCCATGAGCGGGAAGTTCCGGTCGAAAAAAGAGTTCGAACGGATTTCTGAAAAATTTTTCAGCAACTGCAGGGAAAAAGGGTATCCCGATACCCTGACAAATGAAGTATGGCGTCAGATCAGTTCCTTTGCCGGCTATTCCTTTTCCAAAGCCCACTCGGCATCGTATGCGGTGGAAAGTTATCAGAGTCTCTACCTGAAAGCACACTATCCCCTGGAGTTTATGGTAGCCGTAATCAATAATTTCGGTGGGTTCTACCGGACCTGGGTGTATTTTAACGAAGCCCGCCGCTGCGGGGCCAGCATTTGTCTGCCCTGCGTCAATGAGGGTGATTACCTTACCAGTATTAAAGGCCGGGATATTTATGTCGGTTTTGTGCATATCGAAAACCTGGAACGGAAAACGTCAGAACGGATCCTGGAGGAAAGGCATGCCGGGGGACTCTTTAAAAGCCTGGAAGATTTCATTGACCGGGTTAGGCCCGGCAGGGAACAGATGGTTATCCTTATCCGGATCAATGCACTGAGGTTTACCGGTAAAAGCAAAAAGGAGCTCCTGTGGGAGTCTCACATGCTGCTGGGAAAGAGCAGAGAAAAGGTGGCCGTGACAGAGAAGGAGCTTTTCGGGGTCAGGAACCGGGACTTCGTCTTGCCCGATCTCGAGCAGAGTAGTCTCGAAGATGCCTATGACGAGATCGAACTCCTGGGTTTCCCCGTCACTCATACCCGTTTCGACCTGCTGAAAACGTCGTTCCGGGGTGAGATCATGGCTCGTGACATGCCCGGGTATATTGGAAAGAAAGTAAGAATGGTCGGCAGCCTGGCCTCGCTCAAGAACGTCTACACGGTGAAAGGGGAATATATGCATTTCGGGGCCTTCCTCGACGCCGAAGGGGAATTTTTCGACACGGTGAATTTCCCCGATTCACTGAAAAAATACCCGTTCAAAGGTTACGGCACTTATCTGATCCTGGGCCGGGTGGTTGAAGAATTCGGATTCCCCAGCCTGGAGGTCGAGAAAATGGCTAAACTGGAGGTAAAGCCGGACCCGAGATATTAGGAGGAATTCCAGATTAACAGGTGAAATTTCAACACTGCCATGCCTTATAATGCATGAACACGAATTGTCGTGAATTATGCGAATTCATTAATTCCGACATCTATTCCTAACCCAATCATAACATAATATCTTACAAGCTTTACTATGTTTGGATATCCTGTCTATATTTCAAGTATCGGGAGGGGATACTTTGGGTCAGTCATCCCAGAGATTCCTTCCTGAAATAATCATTGCGAAGGTCAGAAGAATCGGACCGGTTTAAATCCCTTTTCCAGTCTTGTTTTTGCCGTTGCGTTGCCAAAACTTGTGTCCATAATTAGTATCTTAGCTGTTTAAAAGGAAATAAGTATGAAAACGTTAAAAATCATCTCATGGAATGTGAATGGTATCCGGGCCATGGTGAAAAAAGGATTGTACGATACGGTAAAGCAGCTTAACCCTGACATCTTTTGTGTTCAGGAAACGAAAGCGCAGGATGATGTATTAAATGAAATTGCCGGGGAAATGACTGGATTATGAGGTCTACTCTAATTCGGCCGAGAAGAAGGGTTATTCAGGCACAGCTGTATTCACGCGTATCAAACCGGAAAATCATCACAATGATATAGGAAAGGAAGAGCACGATCAGGAGGGACGTGTCGTCACCCTTGAATATGATACCTTTTACCTGGTAAATGCCTATATTCCGAATTCAGGACAGGGCTTAAAACGACTGGAATACCGTCATAGCTGGGATTTAGAAATGCTGGATTTTATAAAGAAACTGGATCAGAAAAAGCCGGTGATATTCACCGGTGATTTTAACGTAGCTCATGAACCCATTGATCTTGCCAGACCAAAACAGAATTACGACAAAACTGCGGGCTATACACAGGTTGAAATCGATGGTTTCCAAAATCTCATTGATGGCGGATTTATCGATACCTTCAGACATTTCCATAAGGACAAAGTTCAATATACCTTCTGGAATCAGCGGTTTAATGCACGGGGGAACAACGTGGGATGGCGCATTGATTATTTTCTGGTGAGTGAACGGTTTATAGACCGGGTGTTGGAAGCATCAATCCTTGATGAAATAATGGGTTCCGATCATTGTCCGGTTTCCCTTGATATCGAAGTCTGAGGTTTCCTGTCGAAGATTTCATGCTGGGATCATAGCGCTATCATCCATTTTGTAATGTTCCTGCGAACAGTTCCTCATTTCATTTCCTGGAATTTAGTATCTTTATTCTGCCGTTGGTTACCATATTTCAGTGTAACGTTCTGGAAATTCAAAAATCTAAGACCATGAAACCCAATTTTACCCCCGTTTTCGGTTCATCACTAACCGCCTTGTTATTATTCATTTCTACGTCACAAGCCTCACTTGCCCAAGACAGCAAACCTGGCATTTTTAATCACAGCTCCGATGTCGGACAGGTTAAGCTAAGCGGAAGTTCGTCGTACGACAATACGACTCAAACCTACACCATCACAGGTGCCGGAGAGAACATGTGGTTTGGGAAAGATGAATTTCACTTTGTCTGGAAGGAGGTGAAAGGGGACTTTCTCATTCGGGCAAGGATGAAATTTAAAGGTGAAGGTGCGGTAGCTCACCGGAAGATGGGACTGATGATCCGTGACAGCCTGACTACAGGATCGCCACAGGTGAGTGCAGTTATTCACGGTGACGGGCTTACGTCTTTTCAATTTCGCAGGCAATCAGGAATCGATACCGAAGAAAAGAAATTTGATCTTTCCGCACCTGATGTGGTTCAGCTTGAGAGGAGAGGTGACCTTTTTATCATGTCTGCAGCCAGGTCAGGTCAGCCATTCGATACCGTTCAACTTGAAGGAATAACGTTAGGTTCCAGTGTTTATATCGGCCTTTTCGTATGTTCGCATAATCCTGATGTACTTGAAACGGCAACCTTCGATAATGTCAGGCTGGTGTACCCTGCCGGAGCGGATCTTGTTCCGTATCATGATTACCTGGGCAGTCACCTGGAAGTCATGGACATCGCCACCGGACATCGCAGGGTGCTGTATTCCGTTCCCTACTCCATCCAGGCACCTAACTGGACAAAGGACGGTAAGAACCTTATTTATAACAGCAAAGGGTTATTGTTTACCTATAATCTGCTGAGCAGCCGGATCAAAAAAATCAATACGGGGAAATGTCTGAATAACAATAACGACCATGTTCTTTCCTTTGACGGGAAAATGCTTGGTATCAGCAATCTCAGTGACGAAAATTCCACTTCGATGGTATATACTGTTCCGGTAAGCGGTGGAAACCCTTTCCAGGTCACACCGAAAGGGCCCTCCTATCTTCACGGGTGGTCACCAGATGGTCAGTACCTTATCTATACAGGGCAACGGAACGGCAATTTCGACATCTACCGTATACCGGTTATGGGAGGGGAAGAGGTCAGGCTTACAGATGCAAAAGGTCTGGATGACGGTTCTGAATACAGTCCGGACGGGAATTACATCTATTTCAATTCAGCCCGGACCGGCACTATGCAGATCTGGAGGATGAAAGCCGACGGCAGCGGGCAGAAGCAGCTTACCTTTGATGTGTATAACGATTGGTTCCCGCATATTTCTCCCGATGGCAAAACCATCATTTTCATCTCTTTTGGTCCTGATGTTGATGCCCAGGATCACCCTTTTTACAAGCATGTCTATATCAGGATGATGCCTGCCGGTGGCGGCAAACCAAAAGTGATAGCCTATCTGTATGGTGGGCAGGGCACGATGAATGTTCCCAACTGGTCACCCGATGGTAAACACATTGCTTTTGTAAGTAATTCGGGCATGCCGAATCTATAAGGACATCGTGGAAAAATTGTCGCAGACCGAAGGCGGAACTGGAAATTACATCCGGCCGTTACCACTCAAGGCATGGTTAGTGAAAAATTTATCTTGACGGATCCTGCGGTGAAAGTTAACGTATGGCAGAGTTCAATTTTTCAGAAAGGTGGGATTCATGATCAGGTGTTTAAGCAAACCTTTGCAGGAGAACTTTTACATGCAGTGCTCATGGGATGCTGTTTTGCGTCTTTTGCGCCTTTTGCGCGGGGATGGACAGTATGTCAAAGAATGTCTTCTTAGCGATTGGGACCCTCCCCCACCACCGCCACCAAAACGCCCTTTTATGGCAAAATCATTCAAAAATCAGCGTCCAATTCATGCTTTTTTTATCAAAATTTATTAACAATCTGAAACTTCGATATTCGTCATTATACGATTGTTAATAACTCTCCGGTTTACTACCCGGCTCAATACGGATTTTCAGACCGGAAAAAAGACAGGTTGCTGTTGCTGATCCGGACTATAATCCGCCGCCTGCAATACCCACAAGACGGATCAGTACCGAAGGGTAAACTCCGATGACGACCAACAGGATACTTAGTGAGAACAGGAGAACAGTCTGCCATTTGTTGCCTTCGGCTTCAACGGCCACACTGGCGTCTTCCTCCCGGCTCAGCATATAGACAATAATCCGCAGGTAATAGAAAAGCCCGATAGTACTTCCGATAACCAAAATGATCACCAGCCACCATAATTCCCCTCTTACGCCTGCAAGAAGAACATAGAATTTGCTGATGAATCCAGCCGTGAGCGGCAGGCCGGCAAGTGAGAACAGCATAATAGTAAATGCCACGGCAATCCAGGGTTTGCGCCAGAATAGTCCCTTGAACTGATCAATTAAGGATGCATCTGATTCTATTCCTGACAGGTAGCTGATGATGCCAAAGGCTCCCGTAATGGTGATCATATATACGGTAAGGTAAAAGGCAGAGGCTTCGATGCCGAGGTCTCCGGCAGCAAGAAAGGCAACGAGGAGATAACCAAGATGGGCAATCGATGAGTAAGCCAGGATTTTTTTAACACTTTTTTCCATCAGGGCAAGCAGGTTCCCGATAAGCATGGAAGCTCCGGAAATGATACTGAGAAAAAGCAACATAGAGGTTAGTGAATAGGCATTTGTTTCGGTGATAAATCTTAGCAGAAATGCAAAAACGCCGGCCTTGGATACAGTAGCCACCAGTGCACTCACAGGTGCGGGGGCCCCCTCATAAACATCGGGCGTCCATAAATGGAAAGGTACCAGTGCCAGTTTAAATCCGATCCCGCCAAGCATGAAAGCAAAACCTGCAAGACTAATGACATTTTCACTACCCAGTGATATAAATGTTCCCAGGTCGGGGAAGTACATGGTTCCTGAGACAGAGTAAACCAGGCCCATTCCGAAGAGGATAAGGGCTGATGAAACGGCTGCCAGGATCAGGTACTTAAGTCCGGCTTCGATAGACTGTTCCCGCTCTCTCAGAAATGCCAGCAATACATAAAGGGAAGTGCTCAGCAGTTCGAGACCCAGGAAAAAAGTTATAAAATGGTTACATGTCACCAGGGTAATGGACCCGAGAGTGGCAAGAAGAAGTAAAATATAATATTCCTCGACGTCTTCTGCTCTTTTTTTAATGTAGGGATATGAGATCAGAAGGATGATTGCGGAGGCAAAGATGATCATGCCGGTAAATAGTTTACTGAAATGATCTACAATCAGGAGATTTGAAATTTCGACACTGCTATCTGCCTGAAAAAAAAGTGCGCAGAAGGAGGCTGCCAGAATCAGGAAAGCCATTATTCCGGTAAACAGATGATGCCGTTTTATGGCAATTGAAAGGAGCAGTAGGATTGCTCCAGCAGCAATGATCAGCATTGGAAGCATGGCTGTAATTTCTTTACCGGTCAAGGGTTACCTCCTTTCTTTTCAGGAATGGGACGTCAGTCTTCTCCGGGTTTCCCTCTTCTTTAAGAGCTGTTATGAACTGATGATTCTCCCAGTTAAAGGTTACAGATGATTGCCCCGCATCCGGACGGGTTTGATTCTGAATGTCCGGAGCTTGTTCTGGCTCACCCAACGTTTTAAATATGGGTTTTGGATATAATCCCAAAATCACCACCGGTACCATCAGTAATCCCAGTATGATGGCTTCCCTTACCGAGACATCCTGAAGTTTATCCCTGGTGGCTTTATGCCCGAAAAACACTTTTTGTATCAACAACAAGGCATAAATTGCAGAGGCAATCAAACCCAGGCTGGCGAGAATGGAAAGGGCCGGATAGCTTTGATAGCTGCCAAGTAAAATGGTGAATTCTGCAATGAAATTGGCAAGGCCGGGAAGGCCAAGAGAGGCCATGGCGAAAAGCATTCCAAAACTTCCGAGTCCAGGCATATCCGCCCATAATCCTCCCATTTTGCTGAAATCCCGGCTGTGAATCCGTTCCTGGATAATCCCGGCGATAATGAAGAGGGCTCCCGTGCTTAAGGCATGAGCCACAATTTGCATTACCACTCCTTTCATAGCTATTTCATTGAACGAATAGATTCCAAGAACGATGAAGCCCATATGACTGATGCTCGTATAGGCAACCAGCCGTTTCAGATCGGTTTGGGCAAAAGCCAGCTTAGCTCCGTACAATACGCCTGCCACTCCAATGATCATGGCATAGGGCGCAATGACCACAGACAGGTCATGGAATAACGGCAAAATGAACCTGATCATTCCATAAGCGCCTGTTTTCAGCATCAGGCCGGCCAGTATCAGGCTGCCAGCGGTAGGTGCTTCTGTGTGGGCATCAGGTAGCCAGGTATGAAACGGGATGACCGGCAGTTTTACGGCGAATGCCAGCAGGAAGCCGGTCATCAGAAGGGCTGTCATAACCGGTGAAGCTGTAAATCCGGAAAGTTCTGAAAGGTCAAAGCTGTATATTCCGGTTTGGTGAGCGTGGATAAAATAAATTCCCAGAATGGATAAAAGCATCAGGAGGCCACTTCCCTGTGTGAACAAAAAGAATTTATAGGCTGCATAAATCCGTTTTTCATGGCCCCATAACGCAATGATAAAATACATGGGAATAAGCATCACTTCCCAGAAAAAGTAAAACAAGAACAGGTCCATGGCCACAAAGACACCGCTGATCCCGGCTAAAAGAAACATTATATTGAAGTGGAAAAATCCAACTCTTTGGTCGATTTCTTTCCAGGAGATAAGTACTGCAAGAATTCCAAGAAAAAGAGTCAGCAGCAACAGAATCATGCTAAGACCGTCCATAGCGAGGTGAAAACGGATTCCCAGTTGTGGTATCCACTCGTGATTAAACTCCAGAATCCATGGTTTATTTGTCGCAATGCCCGGATT
This sequence comes from uncultured Bacteroidales bacterium, assembly GCA_963764345.1. Taxonomy (GTDB): domain Bacteria; phylum Bacteroidota; class Bacteroidia; order Bacteroidales; genus DASQZK01. The sequence goes on from CAVXSF010000015.1 coordinate 138,214, forward strand.
GAAATAGCTATCTGCCCACAGACTGGTCATAGCCACTATGCTGATAAGCAGGCTTGACAGAGCGATCCAGCGGGGTGCCGTTTTGCTCCAAAGGCCGGACATCCAGGATAAGAGTCCGGCAAACATCAGGAATAATATAAGCCAGAAAAGTATCATAAGAATACAGTTATTGTAAACCCGATTATCACTCCAATGACGATTAAGGCCAGGTACCACCTCAATTTTCCGTTTTGACTCAGCAATACCCCTTTATGGATAAAGGTTATCAATGCTGCCAGTCCATCATATATACTATCGACAAAGTCATTGCGGTTAATTTGAGCCAGACGGACAACAGGATGCACGAAAAGGGTGTCATAAAGCTCATCAAATTTCCATCCGTCATGCCAGAAACGGTACAGGAATCGTCCTGCCGGCTTCTGTTTCCATTTATAAACGGTCAGGGGAGCTTTGATGTAAAGGAAATACGCTGCCAGTAGTCCGGCGATAACCGTAATTCCTGAAACGGTTTTCAGAATAAGGTCAGTTCCCATAGGGTTTTCTCCGGTAAATGCAGGCAGGCTTTTATTCAGGAAGGTGATAAAGGTATGATGTGAGGAAACGTTGATATAGCCTCCTACGACCGACAGGAAGGCAAGGATAATCAATGGAATGGCCATCAGGGGAGACATTTTCCCTTCGGGTTCCATTTTTGCATCACCAAAGAATGTAATGAATACCATCCTGAAAGTATACAGTGCTGTTAGTCCGGCACCGGTCAGTCCTGCAAGCCAGAGCAGGGTCCCTCCCTTTTCCGTTGAGAAGACATCGGAGAGGATAAGATCTTTGCTGAAGAATCCTGCGGTGATAAGGGGGAGTGCTGAAAGTGAAGCAGCTCCGGCCAGGAAAGTATAGAACACCACCGGCATTTTTTTTCGCAGACCACCCATTTTGAACATGTTATGCTCATGGCCGAGGTTTATGATGATTACGCCTGCAGCCAGGAAGAGTAGTGCTTTGAAGAAAGCATGGATGAAAAAGTGAAATACTGCGGCCGACCACGCCCCTACACCTAATGCGAGGAACATATATCCGATTTGTGAGATGGTGGAATAAGCGAGCACACGTTTGATGTCTTCCTGCACCAGTGCGCTGAAGCCGGCAATCAGAAGTGTTACTGCCCCGATGATAGCCACCAGTTCCATGATTGAGGGAGCCAGCATGAATATCGGATTGGTGCGGGCGATAAGATACACTCCGGCGGTTACCATGGTTGCAGCATGGATAAGCGCACTTACCGGCGAGGGTCCGGCCATAGCGTCGGGGAGCCACGTCTGAAGGGGAAGCTGAGCAGACTTACCTACAGCTCCACCCAGGAGCAGCAGGGCTGCTATCTTCGGATCAGCAGAACCTGATGCCCATACAACGGGTGCTGATTGAAGGATATCGTGAATATTGAGGGTGCCGAAAGCCCTGTACAGGAAAAACAGTCCGACCGCCATAGCTGTATCCCCTATCCTGGTAACAATAAAGGCTTTTCTTGCAGCATAGCCGTTTTCCGGATCTTTATACCAGAATCCGATCAGGAGGTACGAACAAAGACCGACACCCTCCCATCCCAGATACAGAAGGAGCAGATTGCCGGCCATGACCAGGATCAGCATGGAGGCGGTGAAAAGGTTCATCCAGGCGAAAAAGCGGGAAAGACCTTCTTCATCTTTCATGAAATAAGATGAATAGAGGTGGATAAGGAAGCTGACGAAGGTTATAATAAAAATGAATATCATGGAAAGGGAATCGAGGTAGAAGCCAACGTTAACAGACAACCCCGGGATATCTATCCATGACCATAAGCGGAGGGTAAAAGCGCCTTCACCGGAAAACCGGGCCGTAAAGCTTATCCATTCGAGTATTGCCAGTATGGCGCTGAGGGCAACCGACGAAACACCGATGATTGATGAAGTGCGACGTCCAAGCCTTTTACCAGACAGGCTTAATACCAGGAAACCGGTGAGCGGTAAGAGTGGTATAATCCATAAAAACCCGAGCATAGCTGATTATCCTTTTATTTTGTCAGCCTCATCCGAATCGAGGCTTTGAAACTTGTGATATATTCTCAGAATAAGTGCCAGGCCTATTGAGACTTCAGCTGCAGCCATCGTCACAATAAAAATAAACATGACCTGCCCTTCCGGCTGAATCCATTTGGAACCGGCCAGCACGAATACGAATCCGGCGGCATTGAGCATGATCTCAATGGACAACAGAATATAGACCAGGTTTCTCCTCATCAGGGCACCCGTCAGGCCGATGAGAAAAAGCAAAGCGGCCACAATTAAACCATGTTCCATAGGAATTTCAATCATTTTGCCCTCCTTCCAGATATCGGTGATGAATAATTTTCTTCCGTTTACCGAGGTGGTAAGCGCCCATAATCCCTGCTGTAATCAGCAATCCTGCCAGTTCCACGGCTATGACATAAGGCCCGAACAAAGCCAGTCCCACCTTAACGGGCAGGATCTCATGTCCGGCAGTGTAATGACTTTCTGATCCTGAAAGGACAACTATGATTTCAACAGCCAGGATCAGTCCAAGCAGGGTTGGGCCTATCCATACTTTCCCCTTCATCCAGGCTTTTTCCTGTTCTTCCTCTTCTTCGCCCAGGTTCAGCATCATCACCACAAAGACGAAAAGTACCATGATAGCCCCGGCATAAATGATGATTTCAAGTGCAGCGACAAAGGCAGCACCCAACAGGAAAAATATCAGAGCTACCGACAACAGGGAAATGATCATATAAAGCAGAGCACTGAAGGCATTCTTACGGCTTATTACCATTATACTGGCTGCCAGAGCGACAAAGGATGAGATATAGAAAGCGGTATTCATGGCAGTAATGTTTTAGGATCTGAAGGTTTCTCTTCCATTAATGCTTCGCCCTTTCCTTTCCCTCCTATCGCCATTCCGGAAACGTTATAATAATTATATCCATGATATTTCCCTTCCCCGTCGATAAGAAGATTCTCTTTTTCATAAACCATATTATTACGGTTGTATTCGCTCATCTCAACATCCGGAATAAGTTGAATGGCATAAGTAGGACATGCATCTTCACAAAAACCGCAATAAATACACCTCGAAAAGTTGATCCTGAAAAATTCGGGATACCTTCGGCCATTTTCATCCTCAGTAGCCTGAAGAGAGATGCAGTCAACCGGACAGGCTGCCGCACAGAGATAGCATCCAACGCACCGTTCTCCTCCATCGGGGTCCCTGCTGAGAATAATCCTCCCTCTGTACCTTGGCGGAAGTTTTATCTTTTCTTCAGGGTACTCAACCGTAAGATTTTTCCTGAACAGATGCAAAAACACAATCCATATTGTCCTGATAAAACTGATCATAACTTATTTTTTTTCTTCCCTGACTTAAGAGCTAACAAATAAAACATTATTCCTGTTTCAGGAGTGAATCATCAGCAGGACGGCTCCCGTAACGAGAATATTCAACAGTGATACCGGCAATAATATTTTCCAGCCGTACCCCAGTAGCTGGTCATATCTCGGGCGTGGCATCGAGGCCCTGAGCAAAATAAACAGAGTGATAAAGACAAACGTCTTCAGAAAGAACCATACCACACCGGGTAAAAAGGATGGTCCGAGCCATCCGCCAAAAAACAGCGTGGTAATAACAGAAGATATCAGTACGATACCGAGGTACTCACCCACGAAAAACATCCCGAATTTCATGCCTGAATATTCAGAATGGTATCCGGCTACCAGCTCACTCTCCGATTCGGGAATATCAAAAGGCAGCCGGTGTGTTTCAGCAACACCTGCAATAAAAAACACCACAAAACCGGCAAACTGCGGAATGACATTCCACATCCCCCTCTGAGCTTCGACAATTTCTTTGAGATTAAAAGAATTGGACAGCATAACGACACCCATAAGAGATAATCCCATGAATACTTCATAGGTGATCATCTGGGCCGCGCCCCTCATTCCTCCTAGAAGCGTATATTTATTATTGGAAGCCCATCCGGCCAGCACCAGGCTGTAGGCACCCAACGATGACATGGCGAGGAAGAACAGCAGTCCGACGTTCAGATCAACCACAACGATGTCCGATGTAAACGGTATAACGGTGAAGCTCATCAGGATGGTGAAGATGACGATTGCCGGGGCGACCACAAATATCACCTTACTGGCAAATGGTGGTATCCAGTCTTCCTTGAAAAAGATTTTAACCACATCGGCCAGTGGCTGAAGAAGTCCCAGGGGTCCCACCCTGTTCGGACCGAGGCGGTCCTGCCAGAATCCAAGCATCCTCCGCTCGTACCATATCAGTCCGGCTGCCAGTGACAAAACTACCACCAGAATGCCAAGGACTATTAAAATATATTGCAAGACTATACTCATCATCATTGAATTATATCAAACTTTCTCAATCCGGATGGTTTCCGGAAAACCGAAGACGGGGATTTCCTCAATGCCAAATGGTATCCCTGCCGTATCATCAGGTATCCCCATTAACCTTTTCACTTTAAGCGTTATGCTGATGCCATTGACATCAATTTGGACTTTACTTTCTTCCATCCACCCGTTTTTTTCAGCTGTAGCCGGGTTAACCGCCAGGTAAGGTGTGGCCATCAGTTCGCGTAAAGCGCCATTTTTTATGCTCAGCTCTTCTGAGCCGAAAATGTGGTAGAGCGGAAGGTAATTCCATTGCTTCTTCTCAGTCCGGAGCAAATTCCCCGGTTTGAAATAGCCTGCAGATCCTGTTTTAGTGTTATCCTGATCAAAGAGGCAGAGTTCGGGAAATTGTCCGCGAAGTTCACCGGCCATTTCAATCTGGAATTTATTCAGCGACTGTATTGAATTCCATCCCGGACTCCAGAAGTAAGGATTAAATGGGGCGGGAGGATAGCCGTGAAAGCCTTCCATGGAAAAACTCATCGGGGACTCATCGTCTTGCGGAGGCCTTGGTTCATGTATCGTCTGATCGGCATGGATAGCGGTTCTTCCGCTATAGCGATGTGTTTCCCTGGCTATTTTCTGTGCTCCTATCCGGAAACCGGAACTGGAAGCCATATCGTTAAGTCCTTTGAAAACCGGATAATCAGTCTCAATAGCGCTGCACCAGTCTTCGATCTTTTCCAGCCCGGCGATTTCAGTCCTTCCCGAAATATCGGCCATAGCCTGAATCCATCTCCATCCGGGCTGAATATTCCGGTCGGGTTCATATACGCGGTAGAAGGGCTGAACCCTGCCTTCATTATTTACCAGATGACCATCCGACTCGGTGATTACAGCGGCAGACATGACATAACGGGCTTTTGCAGCCGTCTTATTTTCAAGGTAATCGAGTACAATCACATCTTTGAAGGATTTCAGCAGTTGATCGGCAATTTTTTCTGGCAATTTCCTGTAGATGTCATTTTCAAGGATGATCAGGGCATCATAGGTTTTGTCTGCGTCCTGTATGATATCGGTCATTTTTCCGCCACCCAGCAAGCTTATTCCCAACGAGTTGGCTTCCGGGAAAGTAAGGCAGAGCCCGGCTTGTTTCTTCTTTTTCACCAGAGCCCCTGCAATGTTGGAGGCTGCCCTCAGGATGTCCGGATTCATGCAGGACATTCCTGAAATGATCACGGTATTGTCGGATCCGGCCAGTACACCGGCGATATCTTTTGCCATGGCTTTTCTTTCCGCACTGATGCCCTTAGGCAAGTCAGAATCCTGATCGATAAAATGAGCAACGGCATATCCCAGTTCCGCAATTTCGTCAGGCAACAGGTGGATCTCAGTCCTTGACAATTCGTCAAGTTTTGTTGGTGCAGGCGTAATGCTGAAGGCCGGTCCTTTGTCCGATTGTATTGCTTCCCTGACAGCTTTATCGTCCCATTTATGGATATTGAATTTTTCCAGGGTTTTCATAGGCTGTTGCCTGACTGCCTGCCGGACGGCCAGAGCCAGCATCGGTGCGGTATTCGTGATATCTTCTCCGAGGATCAGTACACATTCCGATTTTTCAACCTCTTTCAGGGAATATTTCCCTGCCGGCGATTTTTGCAGAATTTCCGAGGCCAGCATAGTCAGGTCGTGTTCCACTGAAGACAGGCCGGTGTAAAAATTTTCCTCTCCGACCAATTTCTTCAGGGCATAATTTGATTCCAGGGATGATCTTGCGGACCCGATCCCGAGGATCGTTTTACTACTTTTCAATACCGGCTTCAGGTCATTCAGGATGGTTTCAACGGTTGCCTCCTTATATGTATTTGTATCTCCATGAAAAATCGATGGGCTTTTGATCCTCTGGTCAGAGTTCATATACTCATATCCAAACCGGCCCCTGTCGCAGATGAAATACCCGTTGACATTGAAATTGTACCGTGATCTGACACGCCGGATCTGACCGTACCGTTCGCCGGCGATGATATTGCAACCCAGGCTGCAGAGGTTGCACACCGAAGGAGCTGAGGAATAATCCCATTTCCGGGAAAAGTGCTTTTTCAGCGTTTTATCGGTGAATACCCCTGTAGGGCATATCTCCACGAGGTTGCCACTGAACTCACTTTCGAGCACACCATCCTTTTGTCTGCCGAAATAGACATGATTATGAGCTGACAGAACGTCAAGATCTTTCCCTCCGGCATAATCCTTATAGAAACGCACGCACCTGTAGCAGGCGATACAGCGGTTCATTTCATGGTTGACCAGCGGGCCGAGGTACTGGTTATTAAAAGTTCGTTTATTAAAGCGGTACTGCCGGTAGGTGTGGCCGGTCATGACGGTCATATCCTGCAGGTGGCATTCACCGCCCTCGTCACAGGTTGGGCAATCATGTGGGTGATTGGTCATAAGGCTTTCGATGATCCCGGATCTGAATTCGACGGCTTCCGTATCCTTCAGGGATATTCTCATCCCATCGCTGACAGGCTCCATGCAGCTAATCAGGATCTTGCCCTTCTTATCATTCTCATCCTTAAACTGTTTAACGGCACATTGTCTGCAGGCGCCTACCGATCCGAGCTGCGGATGCCAGCAAAAATACGGCAGATCCAGCCCAAGCGATAAAATGGCCTCAAGCAGGTTTTCACCGTTATTTACGTCGTATTCTTTATTATCAATATAGATCTTAGGCATGATGTTCCCTCCATGGACATTTCTTTTCTCTTATATGCTTTATGAAGTCATCCCTGAAATACTCGAGGGCACTTTCAAGGGGTTCCATCGCCCCGGGAGCAAGAGCGCAGTACGTATGTCCCGGTGAAAGGTACCTGGTATGAAAGGAGAGGGTGTCCATATCCTGTTCCTGTCCCATGCCCTTCATCAAGGGATTTCAGGATCCGTTCGACATAAGGCAGTCCGTCCCTGCAAGGTGTGCACCAGCCGCAGGATTCCTGGGCGAAGAACTTCTCAAGGTTGTGGAGAAAGGCCACCGGGCAGGTTTTATCATCGAGAATGATCATTGTCCCGGTACCCAGCCGTACGCCTGCTTTTTGCGGTTCCATAAAATCCATTTTCATGTCGAAATGTTTTTCAACAAGAAAATAGGTCGAAGCACCACCCGGCAAAACACCACGGAATTTGAAGCCGTCGATCATCCCTCCGGCATGTTCTTCAATGATCTCCCTCATCGTGGTTCCCATAGGAAGTTCCCAGCAACCCGGATTCTTTACCCTTCCACTTACTCCATAGAGTTTTGTTCCTCCATCCTCCGTTCTGCTGAGCGACTTGTACCATTCAACGCCACCGGATATGATATGGGGGATATTGCAGAGGGTCTCAACATTATCGACAACTGTTGGTTTTCCGAATAATCCGCTGACCTGGGGATAAGGTGGTTTTGAACGGGGAATGGCCCTTTTTCCTTCGAGAGCATTCAGAAGTCCGGTTTCTTCACCACACATGTACCTTCCTACGCTCACATGAATTTCAATATTGAGGTTAAAGCCGGAATTTAGAATATTTTTTCCAAGATAGCCGGCAGATTCAGCTTCGGAAATGGCTTTCCGGAGTCTTTCGGCTGCCAGTTTATACGCCCAACGCAAAAAAATAAAAGCATGGGTTGCCTGAATAGCATATGCAGAGATGATCATGCCTTCAATAAGCTGATGCGGATCGCCTTCCAGCAGGAGCCGGTCCTTAAATGTCCCAGGCTCCATTTCATCTGCATTGGTGATCAGATATTTCTCATTTAAGGCAGGGTCATCCATAGGAACAAAGCTCCATTTCTTCCCTGTATTGAATCCTGCTCCTCCCCTGCCCTTAAGCCCCGATTTTTCAATTTCTGAAGTGACCGATTGAGGTTTCATCTTCAGGGCCTTTCCCAGAGCCTGATATCCGCCGGCTTTCTCGTATTCCTTAAGGTTTAAAGGCGGCTTGTCTTTTCTTATGTTTTTTGTCAGAGGATATTCCACGTCCTATGCTATTTATACTGTTCAAGAATGTTATCCAGCTGATCTGTATTCAGATCGTGATGCAAATCGTTGTCGATCATCAGTGCAGGGGCATGATCGCAGTTTCCCAGGCAAGCGATAGGCAGCAGGGTAAACCGGTCGTCATCTGTTGTTTCGCCAAGGCCGATGCCCAGTTTTTGGTTAAGGCGATCGAGAATATTGTCGCTTCCTAAAATCCAGCAGGAGATGCTGTCGCATACCAAAATGATATGCCTGCCCACCGGCTTTCTGAAAATCAGGTTGTAAAAGGTTGCGACATTTTCCAGTTCAGCAGACGACATCTCCAGGATCTCAGCGATATCTTCAAGTGCCTCGTCCGATACCCATCTTCTACTGTCCTGCACAATTTTTAGCGCTTCGATACTGGCCGCGCTTTTCACCGGATATTTGGCTATTTCCTTTTCAATACGTTCAATTTCTTCTTTTGCAAGCATTATATTCAGTTTACATTGTTTACCGGTCAATATCCGCAAGAACAAAGTCAACACTTCCCAGGATTGAAAGCAGGTCGGCCACCGTATACCCTTTGCTGATAAAGGGAACCATCTGCATATGAGGAAAGGATGGGGTCCGGATCCGTGTGCGATAGGAACTTGTGTTGCCGTTGCTGATAAGATAATAGCCATAATGTCCCTTGGATGATTCAATACCTGAGAATGTCTCACCTTCAGGAATGACCGGCCCCCATGTTGTATTAAGAAAATGTGTGATGAGGGTTTCTATGTCGAACATAGTTTTTTCCTTACGGGGAGGCGTTGTCAGATGATGGTCAGACTTGTAAGGTCCTGCCGGCATGTTTTCAACGCATTGATGAATGATCCTCAGGCTTTGTCTCATTTCCTCGATTCGTACAACTGCACGGTCGTAACAATCACCGTTAGGAGCAACCGGGATATCGAAATCGAACTGGTCATATCCTGAGTATGGTCTCTTTTTGCGAAAATCCCAGTTGAATCCGGTGGCTCTTAACCCGGGACCTGTGACCCCCCACTCAATAGCTTCACGGGTATTGTAAATCCCAATGCCTTTGGTTCTGTCTTTAAAAAACCGGTTCTGCATGATGATTTTGTCATATTGTTTCAGGCGGGGAGGAAAATAATCGAGGAATTCCCTGACAGGTATTTCCCATCCTTCAGGCAGGTCCTGGGCAACACCTCCGATCCTGAACCAGTTGGGATGCATCCTGGCGCCGCAAATTCCGCTGATAATATCGAAGATTTTCTCCCGGTCGGTGAACATATAAAATACCGGAGACAACATTCCGATATCCTGAGCGAAGGTACCATACCATACCAGGTGGCTGGCAATCCGGAAGAGTTCCCCCAGCATTATCCTGATTACTTTTGCCCGGTCGGGCAATTCGATACCGGCCAGTTTTTCAACCGACTGCAGGTAGGCCATATTGTTCAGTACGCCGGCCAGGTAATCAATCCTGTCGGTATACGGAATGAACGTATGCCACGATTGTCTTTCACCCATTTTCTCGGCGCCCCGGTGATGAAATCCGATGTCGGGTACGATATCTATAATATCTTCACCGCTGAGTTGCAGAACAAGCCTCAGGACACCGTGGGTTCCAGGATGCTGAGGGCCAATATTCAGGAACATAAAGTCGGCATCCTCGCTTTTCCTTATCATGCCGTATTTTTCCGGATTAAATCTCAGGTCATCCTGGGTCTGTTCCATGTAATCATCGGTCAACTTAAAACCTTTCATGTCGGTAGCCCTTGCAGGATGTTCCTTCCGGAGGGGGTGCCCCTCCCATGAGGCAGGCATCAGAATCCTTCTCAAATCAGGATGCCCGGAAAAACGTATACCGAACATATCAAAAACTTCCCGTTCATACCAGTTTGCAGAAGGCCAGATATCCACGATGCTTGTAATTTCCGGGTAATCTGTTTCAAGTCCGCATTTAATACGGATATCACAGTTCCGCTCAAGGGAAAGCAAATGATAGACCATTATGAAAGGATACTCCGGCCTTCGCCCGTCCGGATAGTATGCCCTCATGTCGACAGCTGTAATATCGTAAAGGAATGGAAAAGGTTGGCTTATCCTGTATTTCAGATGGTTGAGAAGAGCTTTTAATTTTTCCTGCGGAACAAAAAGCGTCAGAATTTTATCTTTGGTTTCAGCGACGGTAAAGTTTTCTTTACCGAAGCTCTCCTCAAGGTCATATAGCAATTGTTCATCTGCCATGTGAAGCGTCGTGGATTTAACTGATATTATCTGGAGAAGAGATATTTTTCATTCTCATCCTGTCATCGTGCTTTGTGTCTCTCATGGATTCACCTGAGGGCTTCACCACACCCTGTGGGCCTACCAGCCAGCTAAGGGGTCTTTTTTCCCGGCCTACCTGTTCTCTGAGCATAAGAAGTCCTTCCATAAAAGCATCGGGACGAGGGGGACAACCAGGCACATAGACGTCGACAGGAAGAAACCGGTCTACACCCTGCACCACGCTGTAAATATCAAACATCCCGCCTGAGTTGGCGCATGACCCCATTGATATTACCCATTTGGGTTCCATCATCTGATCATACAACCGTTTCACAACCGGGGCCATTTTGATGAAGACTGTTCCGGCTATGATCATAACATCCGCTTCACGAGGAGTTCCTCTGATAACTTCAGCGCCGAATCTGGCAATATCATACTTACTTGTCAGGCTGGTAGCCATCTCCACAAAGCAACAGGAAAGTCCGAAATTGAACGGCCATAATGAATTTTTACGACCCCACGCCAACATATCCTGCAACCTTGAAAAAACAATATTTTGTTTTACCGCTTCCTCGATTGAGGGGTTCAAGGAGGAAGCCCCTTCATCAGCGTTTGGATCACTCAGCCACCATTTCATATATATATCGGTTTTTTCATGAACTTATTTGTTACGTTCTTTGGTAACCTTATTCAGGATTTCCTTACCCGATGTCTCGAAATCCAGCGCACCGGTTCTCCACTCATAAACCAGAATCACCATGAGGATACCGATAAAAACGGAGATGCCGGCAAATCCCGCCCAGCCCAGATCCCTGAACGCGATAGCCCATGAAATGACAAAGACCGTTTCAATATCGAAAAGAACGAAAAACATTGCGATCAGGTAAAATTTAGCAGGGAATCTCAACCTGGCTGAACCAGTAATATTTATGCCGGATTCATAAGGATCATTTACGGGATGACTCTTTGACCTCTGCCCGAGAAAATGAGATAATCCGATCATCCCTCCTGCGATCAGTACTACAAGGCAGGTGTAAAGAACAAACGGCCATAGAAGAATTTCACTTACTGGAAAAGGACTTGTCATTTTTGGTTGTATTTCATTCATACCTGACCGCTTCCATAGGGTCAATATCACTGATTTAAGAAACGGAAACCCCGACCGGCTCTCAGAAATAAATTCACAATTCCTGATACCCGGATGACACAGAGGCTTTAACAACCAATACCTGTGCCATGTTCAGTTTTACGATTTAAGTATCTGAAATTATGAGAAATAAGAAATGGGGAATTTGGTCTTCTGAATTGTGAATGTAGAAACACGGTTAAAAAAATGTGGAAAAGACTCTACATGGTGAAGGAGATTTCCGGCCGGACAGAAATGAAACTATTTGAATGTTTCCAATTCCGGTTTTCGTTTTTTCCTTTAAAATATTTCTGAAATATATATTAATTTAGGCCGCCGAAACATGCTTTAGCCTGATTCACCGTTCGGAAAAAAGGGTGTGCCTTCAACGTGTTTTCGATTTCCTTGCATTCCGGGATTACATACAAAGTACAAAAAGATTGTCAGCCGCTGCAGCGGAATAATTTTTAAAGTGTAGCTATTTAACCTATTCAGAGATGAAGAGAAGAGATTTTATCCATGCCCTCAGCATTGGCTCAATTGCAGCCGGAACTTTCATACCCTCCAAACTGATGGCTAACGCCGAATCATATTCTTCGACCGGAGAAAGCAGCCGTAAGAAAAATACAGGGGATAAAGATCCGCTGATCGAAAACCGTCCTTTTGACACGATGGCGCGATCAGGGATTGCTTTGGGGGGAATCGGAACCGGCTATGTCGAGATTCATAAAGACGGCAATTTTCATAACTGGAATATCTTCAATAATGTACCTAAAGGCACCGGTCCTGTTTTTTATGTCAACAATGCTCCTTACAGAACTGGATGGGAAGAAGGGCTGCAGTTTTTTGCCGTCAGGTATAAGGAAGAGGGGAAAGATCCCAAAATCAAACTTCTGCAACAGCCAGGAACTATAAGCGGTGGAGCTACAGATAATTACGGTAATATATATATTTTTCCATGGATGTCTCCGGTACAAAATATTCAATACAGTTCCCGTTTCCCGTTCAGCGTTTTCCGTTTCAGTGATGAAGACATGCCTTTTGAAGTGGAGATGGAAGCTTTTACGCCTTTTATCCCCCATGATGTAAAGAACTCCTCTCTTCCGGCAGCCATCTTTAATTTCAGGATGATTTCGAAAACGGACAAACCTGTCGAAGTTATGCTGATCGCTTCCCAGAGGAACCTGGTCGGGTACGATACCAATGAAAAGTATTTCGTCTCGGAGATAGAGAAAGGCGACGGTTATATCTTTTTCAATCAGACTGCCGGTGGCATGGATGAGAAAAAGAGCAGCTACGGTCAAATGGGCATGGCCTCCCTGTCATCCGACTCATCCTACTACCTGGGCTGGAGCCATCTGCATCCTTATTATGAACAGGTATTAAGGAATAACCGGCTGCCGGATATCGACGATACCGATGGCATTGAAAGCATAGGTCAGAATGTTCCGGAATGGATGCCTCATACTGCCGGAAGGAATACTACCGACCAGAAAACAGGAAAGAAAATTGCACATCCGGGGATGAAAGGTGAGCAGAAATGTATGAGTTCACTGGCCTGCAGCGCAGTTCTCAAGCCGGGTGACCATTTTGATCATAGTTTTGTTATGTCGTGGCATTTTGCTAACCAATACAACTCCGGCCGGGCCGACGACCTGATAAGAGACGGGAAAGACGGAGATCTGATAAACTATAGTAATTATTATACCCAATTCTTTGATAACGCAAATGACGTAGCCCGTTACCTCGTCAACAACAAAGAAGACCTGACCTACCGCACAAAGGAATTTATTGTAAACTTTTACGACAGTGATATACCCCTCTTTGTTCTCGACCAGATCAATTCACAGCTTAACACCTTTATCACCAGCGGATGGATTTCCAAAGACATGATGTTCGGTATTCGTGAAGGCATGGCTGATGACCGCGCTTATGCAGGCATGTACACCATTGATGTGGCGCTTTACGGTTCCGTCATGATCGCAGCGCTTTTCCCGGAGCTGCAGAAATCAGCTATGCGGGCACACGCGGCTCAGCAGGGACCCAAAGGCCAAATCCATCATGCATTGCAGGTGAGTCGTCCCGGACCAGTAGATCAGAGTGATCAGCAGTTTCATCGAGTGGATATGCCTGGTAATTATGTGCAGATGGTCATGCGTGACTATTTCTGGACCAATGACCGTAAATACCTTGAGGAGTTATGGCCTTCAATACAGAAGGCCATTGATTACATCCTGGAGGAACGGGATGCGGATCACGACCTCATGCCGGATATGACGGGCATTATGTGCAGCTACGACAATTTTCCGATGTACGGCCTCGCTTCCTATATCCTTTCGCAGTGGCTGACGACCATGGCGAGTGCTGCAGAAGGTGCCGGCATTCTTGGCGATAAAAAAGCAGAGAAAAAGTACCGGAAGGTACTTAATAAAGGCAGCAAGATGATGGATGAGTACCTATGGAACGGAGAATACTATAACCTCTCAAACGATTACCTGGGTGAAAAGGGTATTGACAGCGGATGTCTGACTGACCAGATGGCCGGTCAGTGGATGGCTCACCAATCGGGATTGGGCTATCTCATGAATAAAGATCATGTAAAAAAAGCGATGAAATCCATATTGAATAGTTGTTTCAGACAGGATTTCGGGCTGAAAAATTTTGGTAACCCCGGCACCTGGCTTGTAGACGTGGAGCCCGACCGTTGGGTGGATCAGTCCAACACATGCTGGACCGGCGTTGAGCTTGCATTTGCCTCATTTTTGCTTTTTGAGGGGTATTATGATGAAGCGCTGAACGTGGTTAAATCAGTAGATGACCGATACCGCAAAGCAGGATTGTACTGGAACCAGATCGAGTGCGGAGGCCATTATTTCAGACCTATGTCAGCCTGGGCTATCGTTAACGGAATGCTGGGACTGCAGATCAGATGCGGGGAATATCGTTTTGCCCCGGTGATTCCGGAAGAAAACTACCGGATGTTCTTTGCGTTTCCAGATGGAACAGCCCATTATATTGCCGAAGGTCGCAAGGTCAGACTGAAAGTTCTGACCGGGGTTTTAAAGATCAGTAAACTGGTACTGCCCGGCGCAATCTCCGATAATGGTAATGCCGTTCTTACTATCAACGGCACAGTTTTAACAGGTTCAAAGGATAAAGAAGGTAACCTGGTTTTTACCCCGGACGGGATTCTGATTCTCGATTCGGGCCAGGAGATAACCGTGGGGTGATTCCTGTTTTACCAGTCTTTACCGGACCGGAAGATAGTATTCCTGGAAACAGTGGGTCATGGCCTTTTATGCGCTGTTCTTTACTTTTTTGAAAGCTGCAGAAAAGCTCTCGTACCAGATTCTCACGCAGTCAACTCTTATGCAGTTGTATTGTTAATTTATTGACTAACCATGAAGGGTGACGTTTAAAATGTTATCACCAATGGAAACGCTTAAGTGATATTATTTTCCTAACTTGCAAAACTTTTTACAGGCCGGCATGAACGGTCCTGATAAACAAAATACCATCTATCAGCATGAGATTTGACGAATTCGGATTGAACGATAAGTTACTGGATGCCATTCACTATATGAATTTTGAGACCGCCACACAAATCCAGGTACAAGCTATTCCTGAAATAATGGCCGGAAAGGATCTGATCGCTTCCGCTCAAACCGGGACAGGCAAGACTGCGGCATTTATTCTCCCGATCCTTGACAAGCTCACCAATCATAAATTTGATGGTATCGATACCCTTATCCTGGTGCCGACACGGGAACTTGCCTTGCAGATCGATCAGCAGATCCAGGGTTTCAGCTATTTTATTGAGATGAATTCCATAGCCGTATACGGAGGTAGTGATGGCAGTGATTGGGAACCCCAGCGGCGGGCACTGATGGGGAGTACGGATATCGTTGTGGCCACACCGGGAAAATTATTGTCTCACCTTAACCTGGGTTATGTCAGATTCGATCACCTGAAACATCTTATCCTGGATGAAGCCGACCGGATGCTGGATATGGGTTTCTTCGAAGATATTCAGAGGATCATTTCCTATATTCCCAAGGAGCGGCAAACGATGATGTTCAGTGCAACGATGCCGCCCCGGATAAGGGAACTGGCCCGTCAAATCCTGAAGAATCCGGCAGAGATCAATATTGAACTTTCCAAACCGGCAGAAGGTGTGCTCCAGGCTGTCTATCCTGTCTTCGAAAATCAGAAGATCCCGTTGATTCAGCTCCTTATCAATGATAAACCGGAATATAAAACCATACTTATTTTCTCGTCCACCAAGAGAAAAGTTACAGAAATTGTAAGGTCCCTGAAAAACCGTGATTACAGCGTGGAAGGGATCTCCTCCGACCTGGAACAGAAACAGCGGGAAGAGGTTTTACGTGATTTTAAGGCCAGAAATACGAGGGTACTGGTTGCAACAGATGTCTTAAGCCGTGGTATTGACATCAAGGATATAGACCTGATCATCAATTTCGATGCCCCGGGTGATGCAGAAGACTATGTTCACCGTGTTGGGCGGACAGCCCGGGCTAAGGCAACGGGTGTGGCCCTTACACTGATCAATCCCGACGATATGTATAAATTCAGGAAGATCGAGCAACTGATCGGAAATGAGGTGATTAAATTGCCATTGCCCGCAGATCTGGGTAATGGTCCGGAGTGGAATGAGCGGCCTGTAGCGACAATATTCAGGTCAACGTAAAAATTACAGGAGAAAGTCAAGATAAACGTTTCCCTGATTCCATCCTCCGGCACTCTTTCCACACGTACAGCGGGATCCCGAACCCGGTTTTCAGAATACAGCTGAATACGATCGGTGAATCATTCAAAAAAAGGAAAGCCTTGCGCAGCCTTTACCGTTACATTCTCTCATACATAATAGGTTCTGCTCAAACCGGGTAATGAGTTGCTATGCATTGGTAACCGCATCCAACAATTCTTCCACTTATGACATTTACTGTTATACCAGGGATCATTTTCCCGGTATGCCGTTTATTGGTCAATCTTCATTAAAGTCATCGTTGAAGCATGAATTTATATGATGCGTTTTCAATCCTCATTGTCATTACGGCCCTGTTCGCTTACCTGAATCAGAAGTTTGTCAGGTTAAACACCAGCATTGGGATTATGCTGATTGCCCTTCTTTTCTCCATCATTCTCCTGATTGCCGGGAAATTTGCTCCCGGTGTTTTTCATGATATATCAGGGCTTATCGGAAGATTCAATTTTTCGGAATTGCTCCTTGGTTCCATGCTTAGTTTTATGCTGTTTGCGGGAGCCATTCACATCGAATTGGAGGAATTGCACAAGGAAAGGCTTTCCGTACTTTTATTTTCGACCATCGGCATTATCCTTTCATCCTTCATTATTGGGACGGGGATCTATTACTTGTTACCCCTGTTTGGTCTTCATCCTGAGTATCTGCACTGTCTTCTTTTCGGGGTTATCATCTCCCCTACCGACCCGGTGGCGGTGCTGAGCATTCTTCAGGAATCAGGAATTCCGAAATCAACAGAACTCAAGATATCGGGCGAATCCCTTTTCAATGACGGAGTCGCGGTAGTGCTCTTTGTTACGATACATCACCTGGCCCAAAACCCGGAATCTTTTTCTGTTATCCGGGTCGGCGGATTATTTCTGAGAGAAGCGGCCGGGGGGCTTGCCCTTGGACTTTTAACGGGGTACTTAGGCTTCCTGCTGATGAAGACCATCGACAATTACAAGGTTGAAATTCTGATAACCCTGGCCATTGTGATGGGCGGCTATCTTCTGGCCAGCAGGTTGGGAGTTTCAGGGCCGCTTGCAATGGTGGCCGCGGGAATATTTATAGGAAACAGAGGGAAAAGGCTGGCGATGTCGGAAACCACCCGTGAGAACGTCAGTAAATTCTGGGAATTGATCGATGACATTCTCAATGCCATCCTGTTCCTGCTAATCGGACTGGAACTACTGGTTATTCAGTTTATCCATAACTATGTCCTCATCGGATTGATGACCACTATTCTTGTCCTGCTGACCCGTTTTATTTCGGTATGGATTCCCTCCCAGCTTGTCAGAATATCCAAGGAGCTAAAAATGAGAACCATTCTTATTCTGACCTGGGGCGGGCTCAGGGGCGGAATTTCCATTGCCCTGGCGTTATCACTCAAACCGGAAATGAACAAGGACCTGTGGGTTTCCCTGACTTATTTCGTAGTGGCATTTTCCATCCTGGTTCAGGGATTGACAATTAAGAAACTGTTCGGAGCCGGATCATAGTCGTGTATTCCGGTTCGATTTTCAAACCGGGTTCCCTGTTAAAAAGAATTTAATATTTTTGATATATTTGTTTGACAGGCCGACTCTTTCCACCGGGTAGTGTGAAGGGATTTCAAATACCCGTTTTTTCCCTGGGGTTTGAGATATTGGCCTCAAACAAAATACCTGACTGATTGTTTATTAATCCACTATTGCACTTATCCGGCCTGATATGAGAGACAATCCCGTGACAATCATTTTCATCATCCTCATCTTTATCCTTTTAAATGATGCCTACGCCTTTCGGGGCGTTGTCCATCTTAGCCATTCCCTGGATCACCGTCAGAAGTGGTTCATCTACTCTATATTTTGGGTTGTCAGCCTACTGTCGATGTTGTGGACGGTATGGATCGCTGTCTCTTTTACCTCCTATTCCTACCAGATCACCTTCCGTCATATAACGGTTTTCTTCGGATTTTTCATCCTTATTTACGTGCCGAAGCTCATGTTTAATGCAGTTCAGCTTTTTCAGGATGTCAGTCACCTGCTTGCGTGGCTTGTTGCCTTTCTTTTTCCTTCAGGGGGTGCCATCTCTGAAGGTGCCGTTAAAATCAGCCGGTCACAGTTTCTAGTCCAGGTGGGCATTGTATTGGCTTCCATTCCATTTATCTCCATATTCTACGGAATATTTTTCGGAAAATACAATTATAAGGTCACCAGGGTAAGGCTCAGTTATCCCAATCTGCCTGAGAATTTCGACGGTATGCGGTTCATCCAGTTTTCAGATCTTCATGTAGGTAGTTTCGCCCCGTATCCCGAAAGGCTTAAACCGGCCATTGACATTATAAATGACCTGAAGGCGGATTACGTTTTCTTCACCGGAGATCTGGTTAATACCATGGCTATTGAGGCAGAACCGTTTATCCCCATGCTTAAGCAGATCAAA
The DNA here is from genome assembly GCA_963764345.1 of uncultured Bacteroidales bacterium. Taxonomy (GTDB): domain Bacteria; phylum Bacteroidota; class Bacteroidia; order Bacteroidales; genus DASQZK01. The sequence goes on from CAVXSF010000015.1 coordinate 157,189, forward strand.
CCGAGAAAAGGCAAATATTCCATTCTCGGGAATCATGATTATGGTGAATACTACAACTGGCCGACCAAAGAGGCTCACCATGAAAATATGGAAAAACTTTTCAGGTTTGAAAAGGAAGCAGGCTTTACCCTTCTCAGGAATGAGCATGTCATGTTGCGTGAAGGTGACCAGGAGATTGCTTTAATAGGTGTGGAAAACTGGGGCCTCCCCCCTTTCCCTCAGTACGGAGATCTTCAGAAAGCCTGGGCACCGGTAAAGGATGCTCCTTTCAAGATTCTTCTTTCGCATGATCCTTCACACTGGGATGCCAAGGTACGTCCCGAGACAAAAATTGACCTTACCCTTTCCGGACATACCCATGGGATGCAGTTTGCCCTCCGGATTCCCGGATGGAGATGGAGTCCGGTTAAATTCAGGTATCCGCGATGGGCCGGACTTTACACCGAAGGGAAACAAAACCTTTATGTAAATATCGGACTTGGATTTATTGCCTTTCCAGGCAGAGTGGGAACACCGCCTGAAATTACCCTGTACGAACTTCACCGGGCCTGACCGTTTTTAAACAAAAGTACATGTTACGGTGTCTGCTATAGGATTTAAATCATCAATAAAGCAGACAAAAACGAATGGAACTTAATCCGCACATCTATAATGCACTTATCGACCCGCTGCTGAAAAGCCTGCGACAGCGGGTTTACCGATCTATTGAAAAAGACAGCCGTGTTCTGGATATTGCCTGTGGCACCGGGAACCTGGCTCTCAGCCTGGCTGGCAAATGCACCCATGTTACCGGTATCGACCTTTTCGAACCGATGGTCAGGTATGCGGCAAAGGAAGCCGGCAGGGAAGGCATTGAGAACACGGATTTTCAGGTTGCTGACGCCTCTGACCTTTCACGCTTTGACAATGATCTTTTTGATGTGGCAACCATGTCGCTGGCATTGCACCAATTCAATCCCGCTGCCCGGTGGCTTATTCTTTCCGAAGCTCTGCGTGTGGCACCTAAACTTATCGTGGCCGACTATTCTCAGCCTATATCCTCAGGATTTCTGCGAGCAGGAGTTACCTTTGCAGAAAGAATGGCCGGTCTGGAACATTACCGGAATTTCAATTCCTTCCGGAAGGAAGGAGGAACCAGTCGTATCGCCGGACGCATGAATTACAGGGTTACACATTCAGAACAATCCGGATCGGGTGTTTTTTCCCTGGTAACTGTTGAGAGGAATCATGAATAATCGTTCCTCCGCAGGAACCTTAATTGAGCACATAATTTTTCAATATATTCTGAACAGGTTGAAACGATCTGACATATTATCTGCGAATTTTATCCTTTCGGTTTTTGTGCTTATTTCAGCCATTAATCCACTGGCAAAGGCACAGGAAGAGGTTAAGATTTTTCCTTCCGGAAGTGATACAATACTGGTTTACTCCAAAGTAACAAAAATCAGGTTTACGGTGAATTCTGTTTCCATCGCTTTCCATGACGGTGTAACGAGGGATTACGGTCTTTCAGATATCGACAGTCTGAGAAGCGGAAATATCAGGATACAAAAGACGAAGGTCATTGTAAACCAGCATAGCTCAGAAGCCTTCATACAGACCCTTATTTCCGGCAGAGTAAACCTTTACAGGAGTTATAATGGCGGAGATGAGTATTTTTATCTTGAAAAAGACAGCACGGGAATTTACTTTGTTCCCTTGCAACATTATCTGAATTATATATACCTGTTTTTTGGCGATTGCAAAGACCTAAGGCTGGATCCGAAGGGAAGTCATCCTGAACGCTTCCATTATGATTTAAATGGCTGGCTTCAGCTTGTTTCTTTTTACAACGAGAAGATGGGTAACTCCCTTGAAAAAGTGGTGTATTATAAAAAACAGCCTTTCAGTTACGAAACCTTCGCAATTGCAGGCATTTCGTTTAATACGGTGCATATGAATTCATATCCGTATAACCAGCAGAAACTCGATTATGGCTTTTCTCCGGCTGTTGGTATGATGGCGGGGGTATTGTTCCATCAGAAGATTGGTTTTTACAGCGGACTGGTCTATCAAAATCTGAACAGCACCTCAGAATTCAGTGCCATTGGATACCGTTTTGATGATAACCTGAACGAGATTGCTGTGAATGTTAAGGTGAATCTTCATTATTCACTGAATGTTTTGCAGACCCCGTTGGTATTAAGGATCATCCCTTTTCAGCGTGGGAAAGTTTCCCTTTATTTTGATGGTGGATCTGTGATCAACACACTGATCCTTAACCGTTCTCATGTTACTGCGGATGATGATTATAAGGCCGGCGTCAATTACACATATGATATTCAGGCTGAAAGTTTTACCATTGGATGGAATGCCGGTACGGGCATGACACTGCCGGCGTTCTCAAAGCTGCTACATATTGTTTTTAGTGTAAGCCGGGAGTCCTGGTCAATGGATCCGATTACAAGTTACCGTTTTTCCGACCCGAATTCCAGAACAACCTTTACCGGTTATACCGTTTCGGCAGGAATTGATTTCTGAAAAACCCGGTATAAAAAAAGTCATGGTTCCCATCCTCTGACAGAAACCATGACCGCGAGTCAACGAAAAACAACCTAATCAAAACATTTCTATATCATTATTTGGTTTCGATAACCATATATTTGGATAATTTCCAGAATTCCGAAGGATTCTGTATTGCGAGGTAGGTTATCTCCCCGTTGTTTTCAACAAGCTTATACGATCCTTTAGGATGTTCAGTGATCAGTTCCACTTTCCTGGAATGAACAGGGATACTGTCGGTTTGTGTAATGTCGATCTGAGTAAAATCATCTTGATTTACATTACTGCTAAGGGTTGTATTCTGGCCTAAGCCCAGGAATCCACCTTCCTTCGTCAGAACTCCCTTTTCCTTCAGTTGCTTATATGATCCGGCTGTGTAATAAGCTGTATGAAGATCATTGGTCTTAGATGCGATTTCTGTCTTCTGCATGTTCATGTCGACTTCCATCTGGCTCATCTTTTGATTAAGATCGGCAAGCTGATAATTTTTAGTTGAAAGGGAATCTTTGAGCATAACAATATTCTGTTCCTGATTATCAACTATCTGATCAAGCGCATCGAGTTTTTTCTGCATTTCAGCAAGTTGAATGCCCGAATTTTTCAGTTTTTTATTCAGAATGTCAATTTTATTCCTGCTATCGGTAATCAAGGTGTTCATCATCTGAATATCCTTAATGATGGCTTCTTTCTTATCTTTGGTGAATTCGGGATTATCGGAATTAGCACTGATCATTTGCCTTTTCTGTTTGATTTGCTGAAGGTTCTGTTCGATTTCGTCGAAGGCCACCATCATTTGATTCACAAGTGAATCACGGGCTGACAAATGTGTCGACAGGTTCAGGGTAGAATCCTGCAGTGTCGTATTCTTCTGAGTTAATTCAGCAAACTGTTGATTTTTTTCGTGAATCACGATTCCTCCGATCACGAAACCAGCTACTGCTACAAGGGCAATAACAACAGTCAGGATTAGCAAATTATTCCTTCTTGGCGGAACAGAATAGTTCTGCTTTTTTACCTGATCGTTGTTGTTATTTTTTGTTGTTTCCATAATCTCATCCTCCTTATTTAGTTTTGTAATAAAATTCCGGAACATGGATCACCGGCCTTATAAAGTCAGATCGGTCACTTGTTTTGAAAGCTTTTTGTTCCGAATGAAAATCAAGAAAACAAGACGAAAAACAAGGTTTCCATTCGCAGGAAAAATTTGATACACTCCATAAAATGGGTAATCATTTTTTTCCTGCCCTAGTGATAGCCAATAAATGTGCCAGCATCCGGAAAAAACGTAAAGCCCTATAAATCAGTATCTATAAAATTAATTGAGAAGAGGTGTTTTTGTCAAAATGAAATTCCTGTTATCAAAATGAGATGATAAGAGATTACGAAAGAAACCGTTAACAGAAATATATTTTGCGGAAAGGAACCTGAACAACAGGGTCAGGCCGGTGAGAAACCTATTCTTTATCTTCTTTGAGCATTCTGTAAATGGTTGACATCCCTACGTCGAGCTTTTCAGAGACCAGTTTTACATTATTATCATATTTTTCTAAAAATGCGATAACTATGCGGCGTTCATATTCTCTAAGCGACATTTCTTCAGTCAGTATTCCGGGAAGGATATCATCCGATCCCAGCAGAATGTTTTCTTCTGTTATTTCAGGCCCGTTGGTAAGCGTTGAAGCCAGTTCGACCACTGATTTAAGCTCACGGATATTCCCGGGGAAGGTATAATTCATCAGCTTATTCATTGCTCCCGGGCTGAGCCTGCGGATTTTCAGGTCGTTATCCCGGCAGAATTCCCCGATAAAGTGATGGGCGAGCAGTGGGATATCATTTCCGCGATCGCGAAGCGGCGGCAGTTCGATGGTCAGTCCGAAAAGGCGGTAATAGAGATCCTGCCTGAAGTTTCCCTTCCTGACTTCCTCCTGAAGGTTTTTATTGGTTGCCACAATAATCCGGCAATCGGTTTTCACCGGTTTATTGCTTCCTATCCTGATGATCTCTTTTTCCTGCAACACCCTGAGTAGTTTAGCCTGAAATGTTTTTTCCATTTCAGCGATCTCATCCAGGAACAGTGTGCCTTCATTGGCCTCTTCAAATTTGCCGATACGGCGGTTGGCAGCACCTGTGAAGGCTCCTTTTTCGTGACCGAAAAGCTCACTTTCAATAAGTTCGGAGGGTACCGCTGCAACGTTTACAGCAATAAAGGCCTTGTTTTTTCTGGAGGAATTATAGTGGATAGCCTTGGCTACCAGCTCTTTACCCGTCCCCGTTTCACCTGTGACCGAGACGGTTATGTTTGTCCTCACGGCCTTTTCGATGAGTTCGAATACCTTTTTAATGGCTTTACTGTTACCAATGATGGTATTCTGAAAACTGTATTTATACTGAACTTCACGGCGAAGATCAGAGATCTCATCTTCAAGGGAAAACTGTTGCCTGATATTGGCAACCGTATTGAGCAGCCGTTCTTTGATATCGTTGGATTTAACAATATAATCATAGGCCCCTTCCTTCAGAAGATCGACCACGACTTCAATATCGCTTTGTTCGGAGATCAGGATAACCTGAATGTTGTCATTTTCATTTTTGATAGACTTCAGTATCTCGATACCGTTACTATCGGGCAGACGGTAATCGAGGGTGATCAGGTCAGGATTTTGGTGAAGGTTTGCCAGGCAGTCATGGCCGCTGAAAAAGCTGATTACCTCGTAGTCAGGATTAAGGGAAAGATTGTGTACCAGTAAGCGGTTATACCAGTCATCATCTTCAACGACGAATATTTTAAACAGTCTTTTGCTCATGGTTTTCAGAGCTGCAAAGATACCGTTTTTTTACAACATTTGTGAATCCGGAACCAAAGTGCCATTTTAAATTTGCTTTTATAATTCATTGAGATGTTCACGGATTATCCCGACAATAACTTCCCTCTCCTTTTGACAATCAGCAAGCAAACCGGGTAATTGGGAAAGATTGGTGCGATTCCGAGTGATGTACTCCATTTTTTTAAGGAGTTCATGAAAGTCCAAAGCATTCAGGTGAAGGCTGGGTGATGCCAGTCGATGTGCTTCATCCGCGATTTTTTCCCATTCCTGGTTTTTAAGGGCTTCTTCCATTGTAACCAGTGATTTCTCTGAATTGAGGATGAACATATTCAGCAGATCTTTGATGAACTGCTGATCACCGTCACCGAGATGATATAACGCTTTCAGGTCCATTTTTTTCTTTGCAGATGCAGCATCATCCACGGGCATCCCTTCTTTTCCAGCTGTCTCATGAGTGGTAATGCCTGAGACGCGTAACATAACTTTCTTAAGGGCATCTTCACGGTAAGGCTTGGAAATGAAATCGGTCATGCCTGCTTCCCTGCATTTTTTGACGTCCTGGTTTGCACTGGTCGCCGATACTCCGATAATTTTGGGGATATGACCGGAAGACGTGTCTTCAAGTATGTGGCGGGTGGCTGTGATGCCGTCCATCACAGGCATACGTATATCCATTAGCACCAGGTCGTAACGGTGATTCTTTGTTTCTTCAACGGCTTCCTTACCATTTGAAACCTCATGATATTTGACGTTCCATTTTTTTAAGATCATCCTCAGGAGTACCTTATTGAACTCTTCATCATCGGCAATCAGAACCGACAGGTTCCTGAAATCCAGGATCTCTTTCTGAACGATCTGTTCCGTTTTCTTTTCAGTTTTTTTCTTTTTCCCGATCTGGAGCGGAAGGGCAACCGTGAAAACTGATCCGGCATTTTTCTTGCTGTCAACGGTTATGTCACCTCCCATCAACCCAACCAGGCGCTTCACAATGGACAGCCCCAGGCCTGTACCTCCGTACTGTCTGGCCGTACTGGTTTCCTCCTGACTGAAGTCCTCAAAGATGTCGTCAAGTTTATCGTTCTCTATACCAATCCCGGTATCGGTGACTATGAATTCAAGCCAAAGAATCTGTTCCTCCTGTTCTTTCTTGTTTACGACCAGAGAGACCATTCCCTCTTCTGTGAACTTGACAGCATTGCTCAGCAGGTTCTGGAGAATCTGCTTGAGCCTGACAGGATCACCCACCATGACTTCAGGAAGGCCTTTTTCTATTGAAGACTTGATCTCCAGTTGCTTTTTCATCGCGAGAACCATGGTTAGCTGAAGGACTTCCTCGATGACGTCTGTGAGATAGAAATCAATTTTTTCGAGGCTGATTTTTCCGGCCTGTATCTTGGAAAAGTCGAGAATTTCATTGATAATTCCCAGCAGGTGATCTGACGATCTCCGGATAATCATAAGCTGTTCTCTTAACTTCTCATCGACCTGGAATTCCATAAGTTGTTCCGAAAGTCCGGAAATAGCATTCATCGGGGAGCGCATCTCGTGGCTCACATTCGCCACGAATAGTTCCTTCGCTTTTGCCAGGTTCTCCGCTTCGTTTTTGGCATCCGTCAGTGCATTTTGGGTAGCGTTGGTTTTCCTGACATAATTCAGGATGACAATAAGAACGATCAACAGCAAAAAAAAGACGGATACCCCTAAAAGGATTAGCCATCTGTAAGTCAGTCCGGCTGAAAGGTCGGCTTCATCAGCCTTTTGTTTGAAATGGATGTTTTCATCGTTCTCAATAGTAAGGATCAGCGCAGCAAGGTGCGTGGTCAGTTCCCGGTCATGCTGTAGGAGAGAGAGTTCCTGTTTTCTTACCTTTACCTGCTTTATACTGTCCTGAGCCTGAAGTTTTTCGATTTGCGTGAGTTCGGCTTTCAAGGCTGACGGTTCTATTCCGGCAGGCTCTTCGTTTTCTCTTTTATGACTGAAGAATCGCCGGATGACACTTCGTTTTTCATCCAGTGTGTCGGCTTTATCCTTTTCAGGTACGGAAAGAAATTTTTTTGAAAGAAGATCAAGTGCATGGGTTACGTTGGTATTATTCCTTAAGTTTAGCAGCTGATCCCATACATCAATTTTATCGGTAATCAGGTGACTCACCGAGTCAATAAGAAGCAGTTGTTCCGGCGAGTTTTCGCTATATTTATAAAGCAGGTTCAGGCTGCTATCCATAGCCGAAATGATCCGGTAATACGGCTTGAGATAGCTATCGTCGCCGGTGACCATGAACAGTCTGACACTGTTGTCAGCATCGGTGAGGTTAGAAGATATTTCCTTCAGACTGACCAGACTCAGGTCAGGCCGGGCCTGTTTCAGGATGGAAGAAACCATGGAGGACATGTTCCTGTATGTCAGGAAACCAGCAGAAAGCATGATCACCACTGTGATGATCAGCAAAACACCGATTTTTACTTCCAGAGGTATCTTTTTCAAGAGAAAATAGTTTATTTAATTTATTGGACTCATAGCCTGTCCCTCTACATCTATAGAACTCCCATGTACCAGACTTCTTGAATTATGCATAATATTACTCCCGTTGGTCGTGAGATCGCTTCGCTAAGTTACTCCCGTTGGTCGTGAGATCGCTTCGCTAAGTTACTCCCGTTGGTCGTGAGATCGCTTCGCTAAGTTACTCCCGTTGGTCGTGAGATCGCTAGTTACCGTTCATGTGATCACTCCGCTAAGTTAATATCCTTTTGTACCACCTCAATCTAAATTTATAATTTGTGGCATGGAAGTTTCATTCAGATCTTTATTTTCATCCCTGCATAAAAATTTACAGGCTCACCAGGGTAGTAGTACCTTGGAGCGCTGCCTCCCAGAGCCTGCGCATTCACCAGTATCATGGAGGCATATTTTTCATTGAATAAATTACGGATGCCGGCATATAACTGCATGCCTTTCAAAATTCCAGACCATGTTCTGTCCCAGGTCAATTTGAGATCGATGGTTTTATAAGAGCCGTATTTCAGGGTGTTCAGGTCATTCATATACTGGCTACCTGTAAAGGAAAATCCGGTTAACAGTTCCAGTCCGGCAGCGGTTTTAAGAATGGCATCAAGGTTAAGCATGGCCATGGGGATGCCGGGGAGTAGCTTTCCGGAAAAGTCGGTGCCATTATCGTTGAAACTCAGAAACCGATTTTTTGAAACGGTGAAGGAGGATGTTAAGACCAGCGAATGCAACGGTGAGGTCTGTCGTGAGAGCAGGTTCATTTTCAGGAAGGATTCAAAACCATACTGCTGTGTTTTTCCTGCATTTATACCTATGAAAGTATCTTCGGACAATCGTTTGGTAACAAGCAGATCATTAAGTTTTATGAAGTAAAGGCAAAAATCAGAATATACGAATCCGGAGATAAGGTGTCCGCGCAAACCCAGGTCGAAATTCCAGCCCTGCTCTGGTTTCAGTCTGGGGTTGATGTCTCCGTTGGGCAGAAGGGTCTCTTCCAGCGAGGGTGCCGAAAAGCCGTGTCCGACTGAAAAATAGATAAACACGTCCTCAGAAGGGCTGTAGTTGATGCCGGCATAGGGACTGACAACGGGTTGATAGGTATAGTTCCGTGTCAATTCCGGTTCATTGGTTATTTTATCTTTCACGGCATACCTGAGAAGGTTTAGATTTATGCCGGATTCAAACCTGAAATTTTTTGTGAAGTGCACTTCCGCATGACTGAAAATATTTGCATAAGAACGGTTTTCGGCATTTCTGTTCTGTAAAGTGCCCTGTTTTCCGGCAATCGTCTGGTATATCTGCCAATCATAATTCTCGCTGTATATTTCTGCTCCCGCATCATACCGTATCCGGCCCGGCTGGAACCTGAGCAATTCCCGGAAACCGGCGCTGACCGAACGGTCGGACAGAATGTTAAACGGCCGGGATTCATAGTGATGCCCGAAGGATGAAAATACAGTAAGCTTATTCGACCATCTCTTCGTGAAATACTGGTTCATGGTAATGCCGGCCAGCAAACGGCGGTCGTCCTCAAACCCTTTAATGTCCAGCCAGTTTTGAGCGGCATCTTCCGGATGAGTCAGAAAAGTTTGTCGGTCCAGCGAGCTGGGGATCAGAGCATGGATCCCCGTATACGACAACAGGAAGGTGAAATCCTTTTTTCTTCCAGGAATATTGGCGGTCAGATACACCGAATTCCTGGAATACCGGCTGTTCTCGCGGTAACCCCTGGTCTGCGTGTTACTGTATAATGAACTCACCGAAAGACGGTTGCTGCTGAACGAGGATTTTATCCAGTTTCTGTAGGTTTGGAATGAACCTGTTTCTGAGTTAACTTCAGTACGTAAGCCGTGTTCGGACGGGTACCAGGGAAAAATCTTAATAATGCCACCGAGACCCGAACCATACATAGCGGATGCCGGTCCACGTAAAACTTCAATCCGGGAAACTGCTGATGCATCAATATCCTCAATGGTGGAGGTTCCGTCTCCTGAAGTAAGCGGGATATCCCCAAAGTAGGCTCTTATCCTGTTTGTGGAATATGGGTTCCTACTGCCAATACCTCTGATGATCAACCGGTTTGTACTGTATGTCCCATTGGCCATATATACTCCCGGAAGACGGTTCAGGGAGCCGGCAAGTGAAACTCCGTTGTTTTCCCCGATTCTATCAGCCGGCAAAATTCCCACGGCTCCCGAACTTTGGTTTAGCCTGGTAGTGAATGCCGGTGCAGTTACGACAACTTCGCCAAGATTTTTGTACTCGGGTTCAAGTTCAATAAAAAGATCTTTCCTGTTGTTTTCTGCCTTCACCTCTTTTTCATGGTAACCGGTATAACGGACTGTAAGCGTTTGTATTTTCCCGCTGTCGGTTTGCAGGGTGAAGGTGCCGTCACTGCCGGTTACAGCTGAATTGCCTTCATCATCGCTGACATACGCACCGGGCAGGGGTTCTTTGCTCACCACATCGACAACACGTCCCCTCACCTGACTTGTAGCCGTATAAGACAAAACACAAAATGCAGAGGCAAGAAATATCCTGAAAAGACCGGTATGAGGACCGTCGGCGTAATTCCCTTCATGGCGTCTTCCAGGTAGATCAGGTAATTTTATTTGCATTCGGAGATCATGTTTCATAACAATGTGTCGCTGCGAGGCAGGTATATGTTATAAACATGTTTTGATTGTGAATGGTTTACAAACCAGGGGTGATGTTGCTGATATGACAAAAGCCATAGGACTTCATGTGTTACTGAACCCGGAACAAGGATGAGACAGTAGAGGTTTATCAGGACCCGTTAAAGCCATTTAGACGGCGATGGAATTCCTCCTTGTAGACCTGCCCGACAGGAATGTCAACATCCCCTATTTTCAGACGGTTTCCTTCAATATATTCGATCCGGTCCACAGAAATGACAAACGATCTATGAACACGCATAAACCGGTTGTCGTTCAGTTGATCGAGCATATTTTGCAAGGTTTCATGCACCAGGATATTGCCGTCATCCGTAACCACCCTGACATAATCGCCACAGGATTCAACATAACGGATTCTCCCGGTATCGACTTTATGAAGCTTTTTATCTGATTTCAGCCAGATAAATCGGTCATTCAACGACTTATCCATGGATTTGAACCTTAGTTTTTCAGATGCCTTGTTCACAGACCTGAGGAAACGCTCCATGGAGAAGGGTTTCAGAAGGTAGTCCACCGCATCGACTTCGTAGCCTTCAAGGGCATATTCAGGATAAGCCGTGGTAAAGATCACCAGAGGAGGGTTGTTCAGTGATTTGAAGAATTGCAGACCCGAGAGCCTGGGCATATTCACATCCAGGAATACCAGGTCTATCTCTTGTTTCTGCAGGACAGACAAAGCCTCGAAGGCATCATCACAGACCGCTACAAGCTCAAGGTTCTGAAGGTCTGTCATGTATTTCTTCAGGACATCCTGAGACAGAGGCTCATCATCAATAATGATACACCGGATCATCATGGCTTTAGATTAAGTTTAATATCCACCCTGAAATGTGCTGCGTCATTCGTAACGAGAAAAGTATGCCTGTCAGGATATACCAGTTCAAGTCGTTGTCTGACATTTTCCAGTCCAAGTCCGTGGTACTCCTCTTTTTCTACCTTGTCGACATGTCCTACGTTATTTTCAATAGTAAAATTAAGCCAGGTGCCAGTCATATTCATTTTGATTTTGAGAAAAGATTCCCCGGTTTCACCCTTTATTCCGTGTTTAAATGCGTTCTCTACAAGTGGTAAAAAGAGCAAAGGGGCAATTTCAAGCCCGGTATCTATCTCACCGGTCTCCATGGTAATCCTGGCTTTTTTCCCGGATCTCATTTTTTGAAGGGCCAGATATTCCTTTAATAACTCCAGTTCTTCCTCCAGTTTGACATATTCGGATTTGGACTGGTAAATCACATAGCGCATGATATTTCCCAGTCTTACGATGGCTTCAGGAGCCAGGGAGGATTTATTAAGTGCAAGCGAATAAATAGTGTTCAGGCTATTAAACAGGAAATGCGGATTGACCTGCGATTTGAGGGCCAGAAGTTCAGCTTGCTTTTTTTCCTTTTCAGCTTCAGCGAGATGTTGCCTTGTCTCGTAAAGGTTAAACCATGCTTTTGAAAGTTTCAGAAGGCTGGTAAGCGCCATAAACGAAATGAAAAAAGCTGCCAGATCTGTGAAGTCATAGTAGGAAATAAAATAGTATCCTTTTAAGACATGATCAATCCAACGGTCAAAAGTCATATAATTGAACAGCACTGACAGAGCCAGCAGGAGTGTAACGGAAAGGAAGTAAGCCGCGTAATGTTTGCGGGATAAAAGCTTGGGAATCAGTAAATACAAATTCACATACACCGGGATGGCCAGTGTAACCATAAACACCAGAGTATAGATTACATCAATTTTTTCAATCTTGCTGGAGCTGGCAAAGACAGCGAGGAGAATCCTGAAAGCCACGATCCAGAAAAGAGTGTGCTGTAATACTCTATATCTAAATATCTTATTGATGAATTGTATCAATTTTGGGATGTGTTTTACGGACGTATCCGCTCAAGATTTATGACAAGTTCTTTTCCTTGTTTCGATTTATCCTCTTTCTCCTGCTGATCAAGATAATCATTCACAAACTTAAAGACGAAAGCTTTGTCAGGATTTTTAATGATCCTGTCCTGATCTATATCTTTCATGATATCGTGCTCGTCGGCGTACTTACGGATGAACTTCTGCAACTCTTCGGTAGATGCCGTAAGGACGTAGGATTTTTCGGTCTCTTCATGGGCTATTTTAATACGGTTTTGTTTAAACAGGTCCTCCAGCCAGTCTTCACCATACCATGAAAAGGTTACATTATCTTTTCCCCAGGAGTAAAAATTTGCCAGTGAGTGCGCCGGAATCCAGTGCCAGCTTGCAGGGCCGTCATCCTCATTTGGATCGTCCATGGGATAAAAATCAAGATAATATCTTTTCTTAAGCTTAAAAAGCGTTGCGATCAGTCTCGAAGAATCCGTATCCTTGTCCCTGTAGATGACTTCATAGCTGTCCGTGAGCGTATCTTTTCCCAGGAAGCTCTTTTGGTAAGAGTGTTGCCGGAATTCCCAGGTCGCACTGTCTGGATCCATCCAAACACCAGTCAGGTTTTTGTCGTAAACCACATCTTTTTGAGAGTAGAAGGGATGAAGTGACTTCACCAGACAACTGGTAAGTACGGTTGCCATAAAAGCCAGAAATAAAATTGTTTTTGTTTTCATACCGGTTTATTTTGAGAGTAAAGGTTTAGATTCTTGTTTTCTTACAGGAAGTAAAATAACGAAGAACAGTTCCGGAAAGGAATTATTTTCGACAAAAAGTATGGTTTTGTCGATGAACAGGAACTGCAAAGAAGCAATCAAAATCCGGTATCAATCTTTCAATGCTGACCAGGCAGATTTTCACCTGCCGATGGACTTAACTGGCTTGTTTTTAGAATTAATCCGGAATTATTTGTGTAAAGTCATATTCTGTTCATGTTTTATTTATGCGGATTAATAAAAACGTTTTTGTCTTAAAATATCTAATATTCAAAATAATAACACATTAAATATTAGATGCTTAAACACTGTTTTAGATGAAAACCCTGATTAAGCCTTAACCTATATATTCTTTTTTATAAGTCGTAATTTTCATAATTTGAACTTTTTAATAAAGAAAATGAAATGAGCGTTGAAAAATCCGGCATATTTATTATTTACTCAGAGCGGTTATTTTGTGACGGAATGCGTTCGATGCTGGTTGGTGAGGAAGAATATTATATTTCAGGCATGACAGACAGGGCAGAACTTGCGTTGAATGAAATTTCTTCATGCCATCCTGACATTCTTCTTCTTGAAGTTGAACAAGCCAATGTTCTAACTATCGACTTCATCGATACCCTGAAAGCCAAACATCACAGTCTGCCAATCTTTCTCATCGCTTCTGAAATGAAAAGGGGTCTGACAGAGAATATTATTGATTCAGGAATTTCAGGATTCATTTTTAAAAGCGGCAATAAGGACGAACTTCTCAAAGGCTTGTCGAGACTGCGGTCCAACGACCGGTATTTCTGCAGGGAGATTTCGCAAATGTTACTTAAAGATTTCCAGGACCTAAACCAGGATAAAGATGAGTTACTCACATACCGTGAAAGGCAAATCCTTGAACTACTTGTTGATGGGGAGACAAACCAAAAAATAGCCAGTGTTCTTCGGATAAGTGAAAACACGGTAAAGACCCATCGACGGAATATGATGGAAAAATTCGGTGCACGAAATCTTTTAGGCATGGTACGTTATGCCTTTGAGAAGAATATTATCAGCCGTAACGAGCCTGCGGTCTAACCCTTAATCACAATTCCCTGTTTTTAACAAGGTAGAAATCTTTCCTTCCGGCAGATGCAACAGGTATGAAAATCCTTGATCTTTACGGAATTTACCGGTCATTGAAGATGAATTAAGTTTTCATTCTGCATAATTGATTTTAAAGGTAGAATAGCTTTTCCCGCTCGTTCGGGAGAACCACACATGATTGATTATTTTAAGGTTACGTTTAGCTCCGCTGAGCTTTTCGCCTCAGGCGGATCGGTTGTGCTGTCATCAATCATGCGGGTTTCATAAAGAATAAAACATGATGTGATGCAAAATCTAAAGGACAGAAACCACAGGATCTCACAGGCTACGATAATGGTGGTTCTTTCAGGTCTTATTATTACCAGCTGCCAACGGCATCTCTCCGAAGCCGGAATAAACTGGCCGGTATATCTGGGCGGCAACAGCAGCAGTCAGTATTCGCCTCTCAGCATGATCAACCTCAAGAATGTCCGTGACTTAAAACCGGCCTGGGTGTATCATTGTGGTGACGACATTACGGGCAACGCAACGCAGATTCAGTGTAATCCTCTTGTGATTGACGGGGTTATGTATGGCACTTCCCCTAAACTAAAGGTTTTTGCACTTGATGCTTCAAACGGACAGGTGTTGTGGGAATACGACCCATATCCCAATATAAAATTTGCCATGAATGTGAACCGGGGCGTTGCATACTGGGAGAAAGGAAAAGACAGGCGCATTCTCTTCAGTGCAGGTCCGTTGTTGTATGAGCTGAATGCCGACAACGGAAGTCCGGTACTTACCTTTGGGGATTCAGGCCGGGTTTCTCTCAGGTCGGGTTTGGGCGATAATGCGCAAAATCTGTATGTTGTTGCAACTTCACCGGGTATTGTTTACAGGGACCTTCTGATCATTGGTTCCAGGGTTTCCGAGACTGCTGGTGCTGCCCCGGGATACATCAGGGCTTTTAATATTTTAACGGGCAAACTGACCTGGGTTTTTCATACCATACCCCAACCCGGTGAGTATGGATATGATACCTGGCCCGATTCAGCCTGGAAAACTGCCGGAGGGGCGAATGCCTGGGCCGGGATGAGCCTGGATGCCGGCAAAGGGATCGTTTTTGTCCCGACAGGATCGGCAGCCTTCGATTTCTGGGGCGGAAACCGGAAAGGCAGGGATTTGTTTGCCAACACTCTCCTTGCTCTGGATGCTGCCACGGGAAAACGTATTTGGCACTTTCAAACGGTATATCATGACCTCTGGGACCGGGATCTGCCGGCACCGCCTAACCTGGTAACCATCAGGCATGAAGGTAAACGAATAGAGGCAGTGGCACAGATCACCAAATCCGGCTTTGTTTATCTTTTAGACAGGGCTTCCGGCAAGCCTCTCTTTCCAGTGGAGGAGGTTCATGTTCCTCCTTCCGATCTTGCAGGTGAAAAAGCCTGGCCCGTGCAGCCTTTTCCGGTATTACCCCCACCCTTCTCACCCCAGGCCCTGACTATGGAAAATATCACGGATATCAGTCCGGAATCCCATAAATATACGGCTGGCATCCTGGAAAACCTTCGTACAGGAAGACAATTTATCCCGCCAAGTACAGAAGGAACCGTAATTTTTCCGGGATTCGATGGCGGTGGTGAATGGGGCGGTGCCGCCTTCGATCCGGATCAGGGAATCCTTTATGTAAACGGAAGTATCATGCCCTGGATACTGACAATGGTAAGAATAGATACAGCATCAGGTTCATCTGTAGATCCTGGTATGCGATCCTACCAGATCCACTGTGCCGTTTGCCATGGCAGGGACAGGCAGGGAACACCCGGCGGGATCTATCCCTCCCTTCTGTCTGTGAACGACAAATATACCGATGAGGAGATGTTGACTATATTGAATATGGGCAAAGGATTCATGCCTTCGTTCAGGAACCTCAGTTCTGACGAAAAAAAGGCCATCCTGGGTTATATCACCGGCAGGAAAACAGACTATAATGCACATGAATCCGGCATGGAAAAAAATTCAGGCGCTGTACCCTACACACATACAGGCTATAACCGTTTCCTGGATCAGAACGGATATCCGGCCGTGAAACCGCCATGGGGATCCCTTACTGCCATTGATTTGAATATGGGAACCATTAGATGGCAGGTCCCCCTTGGAGAAATTCCGGAACTGACCAGGCAGGGAATACCAAAAACCGGTACTGAAAATTATGGAGGACCGGTTGTGACCGCTGGCGGACTGATTTTTATCGGGGCTTCGAAAGACGGCTATTTCCGGGCTTTTAACAAGGAAACAGGTGAAGAATTGTGGAAATACAAACTTCCGGCCGGGGGGTATGCCACGCCGTCTGTTTACCAGGTTTCCGGTAAGGAATATATCGTTATTGCCTGCGGAGGAGGGAAAATGGGAACACCATCGGGAGACAGTTATATAGCCTTCAGTCTTCAGTGATCCGACGCTGAGATCCTCATTTTACCCTGCAAACTGTTTTGCAAAACATGATAACATCGCTGAATCCGGCGCCGGTTAAATATACTCCTGAAGTGAGCGTTCCAGGGGATCGCGGGAAATCCTTCTTCAGGTATATCGGGGCTTTATGGAGTGTACCGGAAAAAATTTGGGTTTGAATTGAATAAAGGTAATGTAAATTATCACAATCCTTTGAAAACGACTTATCCGAGTTTATGCAGAAGCATGAAAATAACTGTCCAGAAAGCAATACAGAATAACAGTACAGTCCAACGTATTAGTATGATTTGGGTCCTGGTCATGTTTCTTCTTCTTTTCACAAAAAGTTTTAGGTAATCACTTTTTACGGGACCATGACTCCTGGGTTACATAAAAGTTAAAAAAAAGTTGTTGAAATGAATTTTTCAGGTGACAAACCAATACGAATGTTAATACATGCTGAAGAAGACTAACCTGTTTTGTGTTTTTTTGTCCGGCGATTTCATTGGTTATTCGAGACGTTTTACTGAATTTACACCTTTTACCTTCGCGAGTTTTTTTGTCAGAATATCGAGATGAGCGGTGTCGCGGACATAAATCTGAATGGTCCCTTCAAAGAGTCCGTCACTTGATTCCATCTGAAGCGAACGCATATTTACTTTAAGGTCCTTTGAAATCACTTCTGAGATATTGCTGACAATACCGATATCGTCGATACCTGTGATCTGAAGTCTTGCCAAAAAATACCGGTCTTTATCAGATCTGGTCCAGCGGGCTTTCACTACGCGATAACCGAACTTATTGATGAGCTGATGGGCGTTGGGACAGTTTAACCGGTGGATGGTGATGCCTGAACTTACTGTGACAAAACCGAAAATATCATCGCCGAAAATAGGGTTACAGCATTTGCCGAGTTTATAATCCACACCTGCCAACCTGTCGTCGATGATCAGGTAATCATTTGGTTCAGTCTGAGAATGGCGAATCAGTTTTTCAACGGCTTCTTCTTCAATCGGCACAGTTTTGGAGCTATCGGTCCTTTCTTTTTCGCTGGTCAGGATTTCCTTGATTTCAAGAAGGTCAATATTTTCCCTGGCCACATCAAAGTAAAGGTCAAGGGCATCATTATATTTATAATGTCTTAAAAGTTGCCGGATATTTGGATCGTTGAATTCTACTTTCCAGTTTTTAAATCTGCGCCGGAGGATCTCTTTGCCATTTTCCGCTTCTTTAAGCTTCAGTTCTTTCATGGCAAGTTTGATCTTCGCTTTGGCTTTGGATGTCACAACGAAGTTAAGCCAGTCGATGTTTGGCTTTTGATTTTTAGACCGCAGGATTTCGACTTTATCCCCGTTTCTGAGTACATGCCTGATAGGTACGTTTTTGCCATTCAGTTTGGCGCCGACACAACTTGTACCGACGGCTGTATGAACATCAAATGCAAAATCCAGGACGGTGGCTCCCTCTGGAAACTTCTTCAGATCTCCCTGAGGGGTAAAGACAAAGATTTCTTTGTTATCGAGGCTGAGTTTGAAATCGTCGAGCAGATTCTGGGCGTCGGTTTCGGTATTTTCAAGCAATTCCCGTATCCTGATGAGCCAGTCGTCGATACCTTCTTCTCCCTTTAATCCTTTGTACTTCCAATGGGCAGCAAGACCTTTCTCTGCTATTTCGTTCATTCTTTGGCTTCTGATCTGCACCTCCACCCAATGACCACCGGCGACCATGACCGTGGTGTGAAGCGATTCATAACCATTACTTTTAGGCACCGATAACCAGTCCCTGAGCCGTTCCGGGTTAGGCGTGTAATGATCGGTAACAAGAGAGTAAATTCTCCAGCAGTCAGCTTTTTCCTTTTCAGGCGGTGAATCGACAATGATCCGTATTGCAAATTTATCATAGACCTCATCAAAATCCACTTTCTGTTTCTTCATTTTCCGCCAGATGGATGAAATGGCTTTAGGCCTTCCCTTTATTTCAGCTTCAAGCCCCATGGCGGAAATCTCATCTTCCAGGGGGGTTATGAAATCCCTGATAAACCGGTTTCGTTTGGTACGGGTAGCCTGGAGTTTTTTCTCAATCATGGTATAAGCCTCGGGCTCAAGGTATTTCATGGTAACATCCTCGAGTTCCGACATCATATTATAAAGCCCCAGGCGGTGAGCAAGCGGGGAATAGATATATCTGGTTTCGGATGCAATCTCGATCTGAACATCCCGCGGGAATCGCTCCAGGATTCTCATCATGTACAACCGTTCAGCCAGTTTAACCAGGATAACCCTTACGTCACGGGCAAGGGTTAGTATCAGGTTACGCAGGTTCTCAGCCTGAGAGGAAGTTTTTTCCGGTTTGATCTTTGAAATTTTGGCAAGGCCTTCTATGATTTCTGCAATTTTATCGCCGAATTCCTGACGGATAAAATCAATGGTAAAATCACCATGATTTACAAATTCAGTCAGAAGGGCCACCACAACGCTGGTTGTAGCCATACCCATTTCGGAAGCCACGATATGAGCAATAGCCAGGGAATGGACGATGGCGAAATCACCGTGACGCTGCGGGATCTCCAGGCTTTTTTCGCTTGTAAGAACGAAGGCTTTCTTGAGCAACTCCAATTCAGAAGGTGTTGAAAGTGCTGCCTTGCATTCCCTGAGCAAAGCCCGGTACTCTCCTTTTATTTTTGAATTTAAGATGTCAGAATTCAAATCCATAATCAAATACTATTTTCAAAGCAGCAGACGGACTTCCCATGGCCGGTGTCCTTGTTCAACCAAAAAGGGCTACGTCAGGGTCGTTTTCATCACGACCTAAAAATACGAACAATCCATTCAAACCGGAAATGAATAAAACGCTTTCTTTCGGTGTGCCGTAATAACAGGACGGCTACCTCACTGATATTCAGATTAAAGAGACAAAACTTTGTTTACCCTTGTTAACACGGGCCTCTCATAGGAACAAACGATACCTGAAACAACGAAAAATCAGTCCTGATCAGATTTTTTTCCGGTCAGGGGAACCAGCAGGTATTCCAGCCCGTTGAGTTTGATTTCATAAAGGGTTTCCAGCAATATTCCCAGTTTGCCTTCGGGAAACCCTTTCCTGTTAAACCATTCGAGATAGGATACGGGAAGACGGTATAACAGGGTGCCTTTATATTTACCGTAAGGCATTTTCACCGAAACAATCTTTTTCAGTATTTCAGGATCTGTGTTGTACATGGTTTTCAATGTTGGGGATTTCCTTCCGTAAAGAATGAACGGTTTATGTGTTTTCAGGCAATGTAGTAAATAATTCGTGATATTTCTTCCTCTCTCCAAATACGGTCGGAAAGAGGAAAAGAAACCGGGAACCAAAGGGAAAACGGTTTCAGGCTGACCAGTAACAAAAAAAATCCCGCAGACATTTCAGGTGTATCTGCGGGATGGTTTTAGACTAAGTGGTCTTTTGGTTATCTGAAGCTTACTCCGAGTCCGGTTGTAAACACGCTGTAATTTGCTTTGGTATAATCGAACTGAATGGTCAGAACGCCGAGTTTTAGTCTCATCCCGACATTGAGTCTCAGGTCTTTATGATTTTGGATTGTGACATCAAAAGGATCTTTTTTCACATCTGAATTTGTAACGACAACCTGTCCGAAGTAAGGGCTTGATGTATCTGTCTCCAGCCGGCTGATGGGAAAGTTGCCAAACAGTCCCACGTTGGCTTTACTATTACTGTACCCGATGCCTTCATAAAAAGATATCACGGGTAATGTCTGGGAAGCGATAAGGTTGATGGTCCATGCCTGTACACCCAGCTGTATTTTCTGTTCCTTAAACATGAGAGGATCGGTAGTAAGATCAGTGGCGTATAGCATCGGGCTGAAAATTAACGTTGGCATATGTCTTGAGGCTGGTATACCCGCCCTGGACGCTTACATCCAGAACCGGCAGGTGTTTCAAACCCGGGATATGCTGGAGGATGCTGTGCTTCAGTCCAACGCCCCACAAGCCGATACTTCCGTAACTGCCAAAATTAAGGTTGGGCAGGTATCTTACAGTCACATCGGTTCCCAGGGGAAGTCCGATACCCAGCTGGGCCATTGGCAGTGGGATAAAATTCATGCCGGTGCCGTTAGGAGCCTCGTATTGGGCGATGGTTGCAGTCTGTGGATCTCCGTTCATATCAGTATAGTTGGCCTGGTACAACAAATCGGGACGGGTATCTGTCTTTTTTCCTGCGATGGTTGGAGTGAAAGGATCTCCTTCGATATTAGCAGAAAGGCCCATTTTTGAAAGGTCCATTGTCCTTGCTGAAGGCGGTGCCCATGCGGTATTCAGTGTCAGTGTTACGTCAAAACCGCCCAGTTTATGGGGTTTGGCGGTATTATACCATCCTCCGTTAAGACTGGCTGCAAAAGAATTGGCATAGGGTGACAGATATCCCTTAAACAGAACCTGGGCATCGTTAATACCCCCTTTGATAAAATCCACTTCTTTGATCTGCGACCAGGACGGAGCGGCAAACAAAACCGCCAGGACAGCGGTCATTATTACAGGGCGTAATTTTTTCATAGCAGGGTTTCGATTTAATTTAACGTATTTTAAGCTAATAAATAATAGGTTCGATCACGGTATCATTCCTTCCGATCCGTGAACCTGAAATTACTATACAGGATTTTCGGTGTGGAATGCTTCATTTAACGAAATCCGGCAGATATGGTTACGATTTTCGGGTCACGCTTTACATGCAATTGATGAACCGCCCTGATGAAAAAGTAAAGCTTCTTTCTTATCTTTACGTCTAATTTTGACGGAATGGTTACAAATCAGCCTTTAGCAGACAGGATGAGACCCAGGGATCTCGGGGAATATGCGGGTCAGCAGCATCTTACCGGGAAAGATGGGGTAATCAGGAAGATGATTGAAAGCGGGAATCTGAGTTCATTCATCCTGTGGGGTCCCCCCGGCGTAGGCAAAACCACACTGGCAAAAATTGTTGCCCACAAACTGGACCGTCCTTTTTATACCCTCAGCGCGATCAATTCCGGAGTAAAAGATGTCAGGGAAACCATTGAAAAAGCCCGCCAGCAACAATTTTTCAACAAACCCTCTCCCGTCATGTTTATTGATGAAATCCACCGCTTCAGCAAATCACAGCAGGATTCCCTGCTTGGCGCCGTGGAGCAGGGTACGGTTGTGCTGATTGGCGCAACCACCGAAAATCCGTCTTTCGAGGTAATCTCCCCTCTCCTGTCGCGATGCCAGGTTTATGTGCTGGAACCTCTTGGAAAGGAAGAACTTGAAGGACTATTGAAAAAAGCGCTCGAGAGAGATGTCTACCTGAAGACACTGAATATCGAAATTCAGGAAAAGGAGGCACTTTTCAGATATTCCGGGGGGGATGTCAGGAAACTTTTCAATGCACTTGAACTGGTTGTGAACGCTGAAACCCCTGATGGCAAATCAGACAAAGTTGTGGTTACGAATGATAAAGTCAAGACGATCATCCAGGAAAACCTGGCTTTATATGACAAAGCCGGTGAGATGCATTATGATATCATTTCGGCATTTATTAAGTCGGTCAGGGGCAGCGATCCTGATGCAGCAGTATACTGGCTTGCCAGGATGATCGAAGGCGGTGAGGAAATCAAATTCATCGCCAGGCGTCTGGTTATTCTTGCTGCCGAAGATATCGGTCTTGCCAACCCGAATGCTTTGCTGATGGCAAGCACCTGTTTTCAGGCAGTGCATGTCATCGGCCTGCCGGAATCGAGGATCATTCTCTCGGAGACGACGATATACCTGGCTTCTTCACCTAAAAGCAATTCAGCCTACATGGCCATTGACAAAGCCCTTGACATTGTGAGGAAATCGGGAAACCTTCCCGTTCCGCTTCATCTTAGAAATGCACCTACTAAACTTATGAAGGACCTCGGCTACGGTACCGATTACAAATACGCCCATGCTTACGAGGATCATTTCATTGATGAAAACTATTTTCCGGAAGACTTAAAGGACCGGGATATTTATCAACCGGGAGAGAACCCGCGTGAAAAGGAACACAAAGACCGGCTGAACCGGTTATGGAAAAACAGATATAAACCATGACTATGAAACTGATAAAACAAATTCAGAACATCAACTATACCGATTCCGGTAATTTCTTCCTGCTTGCGGGACCCTGTGTCGTTGAAAGTGAGGAGATCGTGATGCAGGTGGCGGAGGCTGTACTGAAAATATCCGACACATTGCATATTCCATATATATTTAAGGCGTCATACAGGAAAGCCAACCGTTCAAGGCTGGATTCCTTCACTGGTGTCGGCGATGAAAAGGCACTTAAGCTCCTGAGGAAAGTACGAGAAACCTTCAGTCTTCCCGTGGTGACCGATGTCCACACCACCGAAGAAGCACGGATGGCAGCAGAATATGTCGATGTTCTTCAGATCCCGGCCTTCCTGTGCCGTCAGACAGATTTACTGGTGGCTGCCGCAAAGACGGGCCGCTTTGTGAATATCAAGAAGGGACAGTTTCTTTCACCGGAAGCCATGCAGTTTGCCATAACCAAGGTAGAGGAATCGGGGAATGACAAGGTCATGATCACCGAAAGAGGAACTACCTTCGGCTACCAGGATCTCATCGTGGATTTCCGGGGTATACCGGTGATGAAAAGCTTTGGCAAGCCGGTTGTCCTGGATATCACGCATTCACTCCAGCAGCCCAACCAGCCAAGTGGTGTTACCGGAGGAAGACCTGACTTAGTTGAGACCATTGCCCGTGCAGGGATCGTCACCGGCGTTGACGGTATTTTTATTGAAACCCATCCCGATCCGGCCAAAGCTCTATCTGACGGTGCCAATATGCTGAACCTTAAATATCTTGAAAGTTTGCTCATAAATCTGACAAGAATACGTGAAGTTGTCCTAAATTTGAAATAAATTGTTTATCCTGTCAATCAACAGATATATTGTTAAACAAAAAGGTCCTCGTTCATAACAATTCTATGCGGTCATGCCGGATTTTATCTCCGGGGATGCATCTCTATTTCAGAACTGACCTAAAAAAAATCAACCCATGAAAAAAATTATCTCTTCATTGTCTGTGATCTTATTCCTCGGATCCTTTTCACTTTATGCCCAGAATCTTGACAAAATTCTGGATAGCTATTATGATGCTATCGGTATGAGTACCCTGTTAAAAACGAAAACAATTGCCATGAAGGGCAAGATTCTTCAGTCTGACATGGAACTTCCCATGGAGATGTACCAGAAACGTCCGAATAAACTGCGTATGGAAGCTGAAATCCAGGGTGCTAAGTTTATTCAGGTCTTCGACGGAAAAGACGGCTGGGCTGTTATGCCATGGACCGGCAGTACAGAACCCCAGTCACTTAACGATGATCAGATCAAAAATATTAAGCAGATGGCCGACTTTGAAGGGGATTTGTATAACTGGAAAGAAAAAGGTTATGATGTGACCCTGGAGGGAGAGGAAGATATGGAAGGTACACCGGTTTACAAAATTAAGCTGCTGAAACCTGATGGGGACCAGTTCATCTATTATCTGGATAAAGACAATTTTGTGGTGTTGAAAGTAGATGCAAAAATAAAAGTACAGGGTACACCCGTTGAAGGGTCGACTTTCTTCAGTAATTTTAAGACGATTGACAGCATGATTATGCCCTTTAGTATCGAATCGCGGGTGAACGGTAAGGTTGTAAGCCAGATTGAGATCGACTCCATTGATGTAAACAAAGACATTGATGATGCCATTTTTGAAAAACCTCTTTCTGACAAGCAAATTGCCAAGCCATGATACGGAATAAATTTAAAGGGTTACTCTTTCTCTGTCTGATCCTGTATTTCCTGCCAGAACAGATGCAGGCACAGGAAAATCAGGAAATAACTTCCAGTACTATAGGTGTGCTAAGAGCCAGGCACATCGGACCTGCCACCATGAGTGGAAGAGTTGCAGCTCTTGACGCCGTCAGGAAGGATCCTCTGGTCATATACGTTGGTTCGGCAGGGGGAGGTATCTGGAAGTCAATCAACGGCGGTGTTCAGTTCAAAGCCGTTTTTGATAATCACGTACAATCCATTGGTGCCATTACGATTGACCAGTCTCATCCCGATACCGTCTGGGCCGGCAGTGGTGAAAGCTGGGTCAGAAATTCCGTCTCAGTGGGCGACGGAGTGTACAAAACCACCGACGGAGGGGATAACTGGAAAAATACGGGACTTGACAGTACGGAACATATAGCCAGGATAGTCATTAACCCCGATCATCCGGATATCGTATATGTTGCTGCTCTCGGTCACCTCTGGGACGCTAACAGTCAAAGAGGGGTATTTCGCACAACCGATGGTGGCCAGACCTGGAAGAAGGTTTTGTACATCGATGAAAATACAGGTTGTTCCGATATTGCTATCAACCCGGAAAACCCCGATATACTGGTTGCCGGCATGTGGGATTTTCGCCGTACTCCTTATAACTTCCGTTCCGGAGGGCCGGGAAGCGGATTATATATGTCCAGGGATGGAGGTGAAACATGGCAAAAGCTGACCAAAGGACTGCCTGCTCCGCCCCTGGGAAGAATTGCCGTCGGAATATCCCCTGTGAAGACATCAATGATCTATGCCCTGATCGAAGCCGAAAAGGAAGGAGGACTTTACCGTTCCGATGATAATGGAGTGTCGTGGAAGCTGATGAACAAAACAGCCCCGATCATCGAACGCCCTTTTTACTTTTCACAAATATATCCTGATCCCAGTGGATACCTTCCGTGTATACAAACCCTCGACCATGCTGCATGTGAGTGATGACGGAGGGGAGAAGTTCAGGATTGCCTATGTGAACGGGGGCAATGTACATCCCGACGAGCATGCCCTCTGGATTGGATCCGGTGATAACAGACTCCTTTACCTCGGAACAGACGGCGGTGTATACAAATCTATTGACAAGGGAAAAACATGGATCCTGATGCGGGACCTTCCCCTTTCCCAGTTTTATCATGTAAGTGTCGATATGCAGGATCCGTATCATGTGTACGGAGGACTGCAGGATAACGGATCATGGATGGGGCCTGCCAGAGCTGTCAACGGCATCACGAATTCCGACTGGAAAAGTATTGGTTTCGGTGACGGATTCTATGCTTCTGCCGATGCGTACGACAACAATATTCTATACTGGCAGTGGCAGGGAGGTAATTTCGTACGGTATTATAAAAATACAGGTGAAACCAAAGAGATCAGACCCTATGCCGACGAGAAAACGGGCAAACTCAGATGGAACTGGAATTCTGCCATTGCCTTCAGTCCAACCACTCGTGCTATGTATGTCGGATCACAATACCTTTGGAAATCGGAGGACCGTGGTGACACGTGGAAAAAGATTTCTCCCGACCTTACGACCAATGACACATCCCTTACCAGGCAGGAAGAATCGGGAGGTATCACCATCGATAATTCCTCTGCCGAAAATTACTGTACCATCTACACCATCGCAGAAAGCCCGCTTGACCCCGGGATTATCTGGGCAGGTACTGATGATGGCAACCTGCAGGTCACCAATGACGGCGGAAAGACGTGGTCCAATGTTGCCGTAAATATTCATGACCTTCCCGGGCATACCTGGTGTTCCTCTGTTGAGCCGTCCCGCTTTGACAAACATACTGTCTTTGTCACTTTCGACGGGCACCGTTCCGGAGATATGAAGCCGTACCTGTACAAATCAACCGATGACGGAAAAACCTTTACTTCACTAATGACTAAAGATGTTGACGGGTACTGCTTTGATGTGCTTCAGGATCCTGTCAGATCTGACTTATTATTCCTCGGCACAGAACAAGGTTTATATACGACCCTCGATGGCGGTAAACACTGGGTCAGGTTTGAAGGCAACTTCCCCAGGGTGGCTGTCAGGGAAATAGCCATACAGCCTCGTGAAAACGACCTGGTGCTGGCCACCCATGGCAGGGGTATATTTATTATTGATGATATTACGCCGCTCAGGGCACTTAACAATGACATTCTTGACAAAGACCTGGTATTTTTGCCATCCAGACCTTATCTGATCGGGAATTCTCAACAGAACCAGGACTTTGGCGGAGATGATGAATTTATCGGAACAAACCCTGCCGACGGTGTTTTCATTACCTACTATATGAAAAAGCGGCATATCTTCGGTGATATGCACATCGAGATCCGGGACTCCACCGGACAAAACCTTCTGGCTACCATTCCTGCCGGGAAAAGAAAGGGGTTAAACCGTGAAGTATGGACGCCGAGGGAAAAGCCTCCTAAGGTGCCGGCTTCAAACAATCTGGTCCCTTCGGCTCTTTCAGGCCCCGCGTATCTTCCCGGTGCATATACTGTTAAGATAGTCAAGGGTAATAACAGCTACACGGGCAGAATAACTCTGAAATACGATCCTAAATTGCCGTATACGGAGGAGGACAGGGAAATACAGTTGACTGCACTCAGGAGGTCATACAGGTTACTCGAAGATCTGGCCTTCACCGATGCAAAGATCACATCAGTTGCGGACCAGGTTAAAAAATATGCAGCAACTGAAGGGATGAAGAAAAGTACGGTAAAAAAACTATTGGCATATGCTGAGAAACTGGATGTTTTACACAAGAGCCTCGTAGCCACAAAAACAGGAGGGATAACGGGAGAAGAACAGCTACGGGAAAAACTTTCCGATGTCTATGGTGCGTTGTTGCGGTATTCCGGCCGTCCCACGAATTCGCAAATGAAACGGCTGGATGTTCTTGATGATGAGCTGCATGTTAAGCAGCTTGATACGGAAAGCTTACTGGGACCGGAGCTGCTGCTGATAAACAAAATGGTGACCAAAGACGGCAAACAGCCGTTAACTGTACTGACGCTGGAGCAGTTCAATGCCAGGAAGTAATGCGATACTCTTTGTTAAAAACCATATAAAAGAAGCCGTCCTCTGAGACGGCTTCTTCTATATTATGGCAGCCGGCCTGTAAGCCAGGTTCTGTATCCCGTGAAAGCGGGATCCCTGTCATTTATCTATGCGACCTACCCCCCGGCATCGGGCGGGCAGCCCTCAAACGCCGGTATACATGGTCTTACAACCCGCAAGGCGAACGGCTCCGGATGTCACCACCCGGACCGGTGAGCTCTTACCTCACCTTTTCACCCTTATCCCGACGTTACCGTGGAACGTCGGGACGGTTATTTTCTGTTCCGCTGCTATGCCCTCACGAGACATCTTCCTTTCAGAAGTACGGTGCCCTTTGTTGCCCGGACTTTCCTCCCCGTAAAAAGATACGGAGGCGACAGAGCGGCCTGCTGCCATGACAAAATTATCAAAAAACATGCAATAACTCATGTATTATTGCGGAATGATCACCATGGTGGCGCCATACCCATATTCCCGGAAGGAAGCATCCTGGTATTTCAGATCGGGATGTTTCCGGTCGAGGGTACGCCGTATCTCGTGTTTAAGTTTCCCATTGCCCACGCCGTGAATGAAGACAATACGTTTTGTTTTATGGATGATGGCAGTTTTGAGAGCTGTTTGGAACCGGCCCATCTGTATCTCCAGAATCTCACCATTGCTTATCCCCTGGTGATCGTCAATAAGGGTCTCAATATGAAGGTCCACTTCCTCGAGTTCAGATGTCCTTAACTCTTTTTTTCGCTTCCGGTCTTTTCTCCTTTTCTTCTTTCAGTGCTATCAGCTCACTGAAATCGCCCGACAGAAGGACATTCCGTATTGTTCCTCCGCCTTTTCCCTGAAATGAATAAAGAGTAAAGATGGCTGCATCCTCATCGAGATAATCGTTTTCGGCCAGGGCACTTGCCGGAGTAAATGGCCGAGGGATCGATCTTCAGGGATACGGCTCCTGGCTTCAGGTACCTGAAGAATTGATTTCCATAGAACAACAGGCCGGCATTCAGCCTGATCACATCATCAACGTTCGGAGTCACAAACCGTCCCAGCGAAATCTTAGTATCTGGTTCCAGCATACCATGACTGAAGATAAGTTCTTCCCCTTCTTTTGCCTGTGACAGTACAAAGTAAATATGGTATGTTGAGCTGTTGATCAGATAGGCGTTGATAACCGACTTGAGTGGATCCAGGGTAAAAGCCATGGCAATTTCCTCATCTTCAACCTGGTACTCCTTCTTCTTCCTGTGGCTCAGTGGGATCTTCTATCCTGGCCTCCAGCACCGGACGGTTTTCCGAAACCGTTTCTTTTCTCTCCTCGATTTTCAGCAGTTCCTTTAACAGCACAGGGATATCAAAACCATCCCCCGTACTCACCATGGCAGTATTCTTGTCAATAAAGGAGACGATAGTTCCTCCTCCCACATCGTTTAGAAATTTTACCTTGTCACCTGTTTTAAATGTCGTCATCTGAATGTAATTTGTAAGGTTCAGCGTTCTTTATAATCCGTCCGGTCAGCCTTTCGCTAAAAAAGGAAACCGGCACCAAAATTTCAGAACTTACGGCAAATTTAGCTATTTTTGCACAGCTTTTTTATGATGAACAGACCCCAGGAGATATTGTTGAGCGAATTTACCTATGATTTGCCAGAGGAGAACATTGCAAAATTCCCTTTGACTGAACGCGATCAATCCCGATTGCTCGTTTACCGCAAAGGCTTAATCAGCGAAACGAAATTCAGCAGCCTGCCGGATCTTATTGACTTGCAGCAACGGCTCGTATTCAATGACACCAGGGTGATTCATGCCAGGTTAAAATTCAGGAAGAGTTCAGGCGGACTGATTGAGATTTTCTGTCTTGAACCTCTTCAGCCGTCAGAATATCAGACTTCCTTTGCCTCAGACCATGGTGTTATATGGAAGTGTTTGGTTGGCAATGCCAGGAAATGGAAGGATGGTACGGCCCTTATCCGGGAAATCCGGCATAACGGGCAGGATGTTTGTTTCAAAGCGGAAAAGAGATTACAGGCAGGAAATGCGTTTCAAATTCAGTTCAGCTGGACTCCTGCTCAGTATACCTTCAGTGAGATACTCGGCATTTTTGGAGAGACTCCTATCCCACCCTATCTCAAACGGGAAGCAGTGCTGTCAGATTCGGAGACATACCAGACGATTTATTCTCAGGAGGAAGGCTCGGTAGCCGCGCCAACGGCAGGACTTCATTTTACAAAGGAACTGCTAAAGAAGATTGACGCCAGAGGCATTGAAAGGCTGAATCTTACACTTCATGTAGGGGCCGGAACATTTATCCCGGTCAAGGTCGGCAATGCAGCAGATCATCCCATGCATATTGAAAAATTCCAGGTGACAGCCAGGGTTCTTGAACTGCTTGCCCGTGATGACAAAGAGATCCTTTCCACGGGAACAACAACCTGCAGAACCCTTGAAAGCCTCTACTGGCTGGGTGTGAAAATCATGAACGGTTCTGCCGGCGGAGACAACCTCCATTTGGAGCAGTGGGAAGCATGGGATCTTCCTCAGGATATCCCCCGTGAAAAAGCACTGAACGCACTTTATAAGAGGGCGGCCGGAGAACCTGATCAGCTCCTGAAGGCTTCAACAGGAATCATGATCACCCCGGGGTACCAATTCAGGATAATACAGGGACTGATTACGAATTTCCACCAACCATCCAGCACCCTGCTGATGCTGATTGCAGCCTTTATCGGTAATGACTGGAAGAAGGTATACGACTATGCCCTCGGACACGACTTCCGATTCCTCAGTTACGGAGACAGTTCCCTGCTTCTGCCTTAGCGGGTACCTTCCATAATCGAAGGCGTCGTCTTTTTGGTTTTCCTGATCACGATAAGAAGGTCATCCGTAAATACCGGAAGCTTAAACTCCCCGGTATTCCTTAAACCTACCGATTTCAGATTAAGATGTCCGTTTAAAGTGAGATCAGCCGGGTTAAGAAAGCTAACCGAATATTCACCATCGGGCAGTCTGACTGACACACTCCCGGAAGTCGACACCTCCGCTGTTTTCCGGGTACAACAATACATTACCGTATAATTGCGATCGGGGGTTGACAGGGTGGTACTGACCAGGGGTTCGCTGGCTGTATTCAGCGCCGTATAGTTAGGTGACATCTCCCAGAAAGGCAGCTCGTTATAGAATTCCCGGAGGGGTTTCAGGTACTTCCATCCCGGGCCGAAGTACAGGGTATCGTTAATTCCTTCACATCCTTCCCACGAATGCCATGTCCAGAAGGCTCCGGCGGTCGTCCACAACCAGGATTGCTTTCTGCGGAACACCGGGTCATCATTTTTATGGCGCTTTTCACGGCCACTTTCGTTATTAAAAGCCGGTTTGGAATATTGCCGTGTATTTCTGGCGATATCAAGGTACCATGATTTAAGATCATAACCGGGCTGGTTCCCCGTACAGGTGTGAACTATGGCTACATCGACCCATGATTTCCAGGGCCAGAAGGCATCGTCGGTAGTCCCGGCTGAAGAAAATACCAGGTGGTGAAACGGATCGTGCCGCTTAAAATACATACCGGCACTATCCTGAAAAGCTTCATGCCCAGGCTCTTCATTCATAATCTCCCAGGCGAACAGGTTACTGTATTTTGATAAGTGATGAATGGCATGGTCCCAGTAATTTTTCTGCACATTCACTTCAGAAGACCCGGGTTTCAGCGTAAAATAAAGAACCAGGTCTATGCCAATGCCGTATTCCCCTGCGAGCTTGATCCGTGATTCCACCTCCGACCAGTATTTCTCATTAAATGCATTCCAGGCGGGCTTTTCACGAGTTCCATCCCACGGCCATAAATCGAGATGAAGGTATTTTTCGTAGGGCGTTCCTTCAAGGCACACCCTGATGACATTTACACCTTCCTGCCGGGCTTTGCGCAGAACAGCCCCGGGATGTTCACAGGCAAAATAGGCCCATAGTGTTTTATTCAGCAGAAAGAGATGGTTACCCTCATGATTAATAAACTGGTAACGGTATACCGTGTCAACCTGGTAAGCGGATGTCCAGGGCGGATCAAAATTTACCTGGGCTTGAAGAAATCTCAAGGGCAAGCCAAAAATCAAACAAATCATCAACAGGATTTTCCCCGTATACGGCACTAATCTCATACAACGGTTATTTAAGCAGTTTCCTTAGCAGCGAAGCAAAGTTAACAATGTCGTCTTCAGTGGTATCAAAAGATGTCATCCATCTGACTTCAGAACGGCTTTCATCCCAAACGTAAAAAAAGTATTCCTTCTGAAGCGCGGGAATAATTTCTCCAGGGATGATGGCAAATATACCGTTAGCCTCCACATTCTGTGTGATGGTAACACCGGGGATCCCGGATACCTCTGATGCAAGAAGTCCGGCCATTTTATTGGCATGGGAAGCATTCCTTTTCCATAGATCCTTTTCAAGGTACGCATTAAACTGGGCAGCGATAAATCTCATTTTGGAGGCAAGCTGCATACTCTGTTTGCGACGGTATTTAAAATCGGATGCCATCCGGGGATCAAAGAATAATATTGCCTCACCATACATCAGCCCGTTTTTTGTCCCGCCGAAAGACAGGATATCCACCCCTGAAGCTAGCAGATATTTCCCTTAGACCTGTATTGAGTGATACTGCTGCATTGCACAACCTGGCGCCATCCATGTGCACTTTCATCTTATGGGAATGGGCATACTTGCAGATTGCACTGACTTCTTCTTCTGTATAAACCGTCCCAAGTTCCGTTGCCTGTGTTATGGATATTATATTTGGCTGAACGTGGTGTTCAAACCCGATGTCGTGCATATGTGTTTTTATTCCCTCCACGGTAAGTTTACCATCGGGAGAAGGAACAGTAAGTAATTTACATCCCGTGAACCTCTCCGGTGCCCCGCACTCATCTGTGTTAATATGAGCCGTTTCGGCGCAAATGACGGCATTGTAAGGCTGGGTAAGGGCGTCGAGTGCAAGGACATTAGCTGCTGTTCCAAGAAATACAAAAAACGGTTCTGTTTTCTGACCAAATATCCGCCGTATTTTTTCCGTTACTTGTTTAGTATACGGATCATCACCATACGCGATGGCATGTCCGATGTTAACATCTGCGATTGCCTGCATAATTTCCGGATGAACTCCTGCGTTGTTATCACTGGCAAATCCTCGTAAATTCATGGCTCTTGTTTATTAAATTATTAAAATCCCGAAAAATGTTACTGATTCACAGCCGGTTTTATATGATTCGGACCTGTCCGTCCTGAATTTTGAACAAGCCTGTCATCGGGCTCTGGAACCGTTTCTGTGTGCCCTGTTAAAAATTAAAATTAGTCATTTGTACCGGGATAAAAAAGAAGAATTTTTTCTGACAACCTAAAATGTACCATCAGCCTTTTACGGCGGAAAAAATATATCAGGTTCTTAAGATTCAACCATCTATCCGGGCATTCCGGAAAATTTTGGTTTCTGAGTTTCAGGAATGTAAATTTGGGCAAAAAATAAGATTATGGATATCGCAAAAAAGACAGGAAGATACCGGAGGGTATATAATCAGCTCACGGAGCTGCTCACAAAAACATCCGAGCCTGTTGCCAGAATGGCTACCATCAATGCCATTCTTCATCATAAGATGGACGGGTTTTTCTGGACGGGTTCGACGATGTCGAAGGCGGCGATCACCTTGGGATGCAATTCGCCGAAACTGGCGATCACCTTCGGCCCCAGCGCCAGCGTGCCGGCGCGGCCGGGGTGATACCACTCCGCGGCGCCTGCGCGGATCGGCGCGTTCATGGCGCCGCCCATGGCGGCTTCGATGGCCGCCAGCATGTCGGCCTTGGCATCGAAGGCGTCGGCGGCATGGGTCGATTTCGTCCAGTCGCGCGCGCCTGCGCCGATGCGGATGCCGGCGGCGACGGTCTTCTGCTCGCCGGGCATGCCGCTGTCGAAGGCGGCGCCGATCTCGAACAGCATCAGATCGGATGAAGCCGCGCGCCTGGTTGCGGCCGCCGCTGCCAAAAGCGACGGCAGCACGCGAGGGCCGCATCGCATCGAGATCGGCGGCGATGGGATTTTCGAGCTGGCGCGCTTCGTCGCCGCCGCCGAACAGCGAGGCGTGTTCGCGCGGAATGAAGGAATAGGAGACGGTCTCGTTGAAGCCGCGCGCGGCCAAGGTGCGGCGCACGGTGCGCAAACGGCGCTGGGCCGCGGTCAGAACCGGCCGCGCAATGGCGTCGGGCCGCTCCATCGGCACCGACGGCACATGCTCGAGGCCGTGGATGCGCACGATTTCCTCGACCAGATCGGCCGAGCCGTCGACATCGCTGCGCCAGGACGGCGGGGTGACCTTCAGCGGCGTGCCAGCGTTCCACGGTGAAGCCGAGATTGGCCAGGATGCGCGTGATCTCGCGCGCGGCAGGTCGAGGCCGGCCAGGCGCTTCACGGCGGCGGGCGTGAAATCGATCTGGCGCCGCCAGTCGGGCACCGCGCCGGCGACCACGATCTCGGAGGGCTCGCCGCCGCAGAATTCGAGGATCAGCCTGGTCGCGAGCTCCAGGCCCGGCACCACGAATTCCGGATCGACGCCGCGCTCGAAGCGGTAGCGCGCGTCCGAAAGGATGCCGAGCTTGCGGCCCGTGGCTGCGATCGACACCGGATCGAAATAGGCCGATTCGACGAAGACGTTGGTGGTGGCTTCGGTGCAGCCGGTCTCCTCGCCGCCCATGACGCCGGCGATGCCGCGCGCCGCGTTCTCGTCGGCGATCACGCACATCGACGAATCGAGCGTGTAGGTCTTGCCGTCGAGCGCGAGCAATCTGTTCGCCGTCCTCGGCCATGCGCGCCTGCATGTTGCCGTCGAGCTTGTCGGCATCGAAGACGTGCAGCGGCCGGCCGCGGTCATAGGAGATCAGGTTGGTGACGTCGACCAGCGCCGAGATGGGCCTGAGGCCGATCGCGCGCAGCCGGTCCTGCACCCATTTGGGCGAGGGGCCGTTCTTCACATTGCGGATCAAGCGGCCGGCGAACAGCGGGCAGGCGTTCGCCGTGTCGGGCGGGAAATTGAGCGCCACGGTCTTCGGGCTCGCGAAATTGCCCGGCACCGGCATGCACGGGCTGGCTCTTGAGCGGCCCGAGACCGGCGGCGGCCAGATCGCGCGCAATGCCGTGGACGGAGGTGCAGTCGCCGCGATTGGGCGTGATGGCGACGTCGATCACCGGATCGTCGAGGCCCAGCGCCTCGGCGGCCGGCGCGCCGACCTCGGCGTCGTCGGGCAGCTCGATGATGCCGGCGTGTTCGTCGGACAGCCGCAGTTCGCGCTCCGAACACAGCATGCCGCGCGATTCCAGGCCGCGGATCGTGCCGACCTTGAGCACGTCGCCGGTCGCCGGGATGATCGACGCCGGGCTGGCGAACACGCCCTTCATGCCGGTATGCGCGTTGGGCGCGCCGCAGACCACCTGCACGATGTCCGCGCCGGTATCGACCATGCACAGCTTGAGCTTGTCGGCATTGGGATGCTTCTCGGCCGAGACGACATGGCCGACGGTGAAGTCGCGCAAGGCGCGCGCCGGCGTCCTCGACCGACTTCGACTTCGAGGCCGATCGCGGTCAGCTTGTCGGCGATGGCGGCGGCATCGGCATCGGTGTCGAGATGATCCTTGAGCCAGGACAGCGTGAATTTCATCGGCTCAGCCCCCCGTCAAGCGTGGGCATGTCCAGCGCCGCAAAGCCGAAATGGCGCAGCCAGCGCAGATCGGATTCGAAGAAGGGGCGAAGGTCCGGCGCGCCGTATTTCAGCATGGCCAAGCGGTCGATGCCGCCGCCGAAGGCGAAGCCCTGGTATTTCGTCCGGATCGATGCCGCACATCTCCAGCACGCGCGGATGGACCATGCCGGAGCCGGCGAGCTCCAGCCAGTCATTGCCGGTGCCGAACTTGATCTGGCTCCGCCGGAGCGGTCGCAGCGCATATCCCATTCGACCGACGGTTCGGTGAAGGGGAAGAAGCTGGGGCGCGCGCGCAGCTCGACCGCGTCGACTTCGAAGAACGCCTTGCAGAATCCTCCATCACCCATTTCAGATGGCCCAGATGGGTGACCTCGTCGATCACGAGGCCTTCGAACTGGTGGAACATCGGCGAGTGGGTGGCGTCGTAGTCGACGCGGTAGGTGCGGCCCGGCGCGATGATGCGGATCGGCGGCTTCTGCTTCAGCATGGTGCGCATCTGCACCGGCGAGGTGTGGGTGCGCAGCACATGGCGCGTGCCGTCCGCCTGTTCCTTCAGATAGAAGGTGTCGTGCATCTGGCGCGCCGGATGCTCGGGCGGGATGTTGAGCGTGGTGAAGTTGTAGTCGTCGAACTCGACGTCCGGGCCTTCGGCGACGGCGAAGCCCAGATCGGCGAAGATCGCGATCACTTCGTCGAGGGTCTGGCTGATCGGATGGATGCGGCCCTGCGGCTCGGGCCGCGCCGGCAGGGTCACGTCGATGCGCTCGGCGGCGAGGCGGGCGTTGAGCGCGGCGTCGGCGAGCTCGGCCTTGCGTGCGG
>CAVXSF010000016.1:0-104769 GCA_963764345.1 uncultured Bacteroidales bacterium
TCCGCACCTGCCGTCCCCGCACGTCGTAGACCCTCAGCTCGACTACCCCGCGTCTGCCGACGGCGAAGGGGATCGACACGCGGGGGTTGAAGGGATTGGGCAACGGATCGCCCAGCGCGACGACCTCTGGTAGGCCGAGCACGTTCGGAGCGGCCACCACCGCGAGCACTTCGGAGTCGGCGAAGCCGATTCGGTTGGTGTTCAGCGAGAAGTAGGCGGATGTCCCAAACGGCACGGAGGCGGGCTGGGCCAGAGCCGTGGTGGCGAGCCCCAGCACTAAGGCCAAGGAGATCAGGATCGCTGGCGTCGACGCTTTCCGGAGCAACATCTGCATCTCCTTTCGTCCATCGCGGACGGCGTCTTGGCGCCTACTGCCCGCGGGTCCACTCCACCGGGTAGCTTGACTACTTCGTCAAGACCATCTTGCGGGTCCGCGCTCCGTCCTCCGTTACCAGCTGGACGAGGTAGACCCCGGAGGCCACGGTTTGCCCCTCGACATCCTCGCCGTTCCACACCGTCGCCTGCTCACCAGCGGGTTCCGGAGCGTCGACGAGCCTACGCACCAGCCAGCCATGCTCGTCGTAGATGGCCAGCCTTACGTGCGATGGGTGGGGCAATGAATAGCGGATCGTCGTATTGGGGTTGAACGGATTGGGCACATTTGCCTTCAGCGAATACACGAGGGCTCGAGGGGACGGCTCCGCGTCAGTCCCCAGTGCGAAGCTCGCTTCGATTATGTGATTACCCGTGACGTTCGGAAACGTGTATTCGGTCATCGCACCCACCGATGCCTGATCCACCAGGACATCGATGACGCCGTACCCGGGATCAGGCGTGAGTAGGAAGGTCTGGTCCGTGCCGCGGCTCACCTGAACCGTCCCGCTCGGATCGATGCTGCCGTTGGGTCCGGCGATTGCCATGATGACGAAGGTGGGAATGTGCCAGATACCGAAGAAAAGGGACGAATTGCCGCCGAGTAAGACCCAACTGGTGCCAAGTAGAATAAGATAACGTATTGCTGGGACAGTATATCTACAGGTAAAATTTTATTCTTGAGGGAAGAACTGGCCACTGCCATTACTCTTTCTGTGAAAGTTAGAAAGTTAGAAAGTTAAGAGGAGAAATAAAGAATAATCCCTGGAATCGATCCCCGAACCGTAGAGTGAAAGCCAGTGCCAATAATTCCTGACACCACCTCCCTAACTTTCTAACTTACTAACTTTTCCCAACATCTTCCTCCCCTCGCTCACCCCTTAGTCCCCTAAAAGGGGAACCCCAGCCCGCTGTAGCATTTACTAAATCCTTCGCTCCTCTCCGAATTCATGATTCGATATTCGATATTCGATATTCAATTCCCCACGAAGACGTGATGCATCACGTTTCTACTTTTTTGATATTGATATTTAACAATCAGAATTCCCGTTTACACCGTTCACAAGGGCTCCCTGACTCTAACTTCCTAACTTCCTAACTTCCTAACTTCCAACTCCCAAACTCCCTAACTCCCTAACTCCCAAACTCCCTAATTCCCTAATTCCCTAACTCCCTAACTCCCACTATTGATCCTCAATTATTTTTTCATAAAAATAAGGAATGGTGGTCAGGCCTGAAACTCCGGCCTGTTCGTCTGCCCGTTTCGTCTGAATTCCGCTGTTTTCTTCGCCACTTCATCCAGCCCTTTCATGGAAAAGTAATAAATAAACAGTTGACAGCTATTCATTTAAAATTGTAAATTTACTTACGAAAATCAACCTTTAAATGATAAATGTCCCATCCATTTTTATGGTTTTTGCGGGTAATATCAGAGCACTTT
Organism: uncultured Bacteroidales bacterium; assembly: GCA_963764345.1. Taxonomy (GTDB): domain Bacteria; phylum Bacteroidota; class Bacteroidia; order Bacteroidales; genus DASQZK01. The sequence goes on from CAVXSF010000016.1 coordinate 1,814, forward strand.
TGATATTAAGCTTAATCTTTGGTTTTGAATCAATATATCCCCAGGTAAGTCCACATGCACTTCAGAATCAACCTTCTCAAAAAATTGAAATACAGGAGACCTTTAACAGATCCGCTCAGATCAATCCGTTTGTCTCTTCCAATCCGGTAGGTGGCCTGGTCATTTCCGCTGATATAGATTTACATTCAGACACGAGTCTCGTCAGGGTCATCCTGAGAGATGTCAACAATAACGAATACCTGGTATATGAGGTATACCCGTTATTGGCAGATAACGCTTCATTTTCAGTTACAGAGAAGGGCGAGGAGACAGCCTCGCTGAACAATATTACTCCGGCGGGGCTGGAGATTCAGATCGTGGATGCTTCATTTCATTTGACGAACATTGTGACCAGCAGAGCAGATGGTTTTACCCCTCAGGCCAGGGCGGATTTTTTGAAGAGCCAGGCTTCAGCCAGGATAAATGAGATCAATCAAAATCTTAGAAAGAAAAATCTGCCCTGGGTTGCAGGAGAGACCTCCTTTTCCCATATGACTTACCAGCAGAAGAAAGCGTATTTTGGGGGTACACTGCCAAATCTTAACGGGATTGAATATTATGCAGGAGGCGTGTATGTGATGCCTGGTTCTTTGGATGATCAAAGCCTGAATGACAATTTTCATGGGTTGACTTCAGGAGCGGAAGCTTCGCCTTATGTTAAAGAATTTGACTGGCGGAACCGTCACGGGCAAAATTGGGTAACACCGGTAAAAGACCAGGGATATTGCGGAAGTTGCTGGGCTTTTGGTCCTGTTGGAGCGACAGAGCTGATGGTAAACCTGTATTATAACAGGCATATTGATATGGACCTTTCGGAGCAGGAGGTGGTCTCCTGCAGTGGTGGTGGATCCTGTAGTGGAGGTTGGCCGGATCTGGCTATGAATTATCTTGCCACGGATGGTGTCACAGATGAACCATGTTTTTCATATGAAGCACTGGATCTGGCCTGTGCAGTCAAATGTACCAATCCCTCGGAGAAAGTGAAGATTGGAGGTTATTCCCCGATGGGGGAAGGTTCGGATGAAGCATTAAAGAAGATGGTGCTCGGCGGACCAGTATCCATAGCATTGTTGTCCTGGCGGCATGTCATTACCCTGGTCGGTTATAAAACCTTGAATGCCGGAGATACCATATACAGTTTTAACGGTGATGAAGTAAACTGGTGGACCATAACCAATGACAGCCCTTTTAACGGAAGAACGGTGTGGATAATAAAAAATTCCTGGGGGACAGACTGGGGGGAAAACGGATATGCATATTATTTTACAGATATTTCCTTTTTTGATCCATACCAGACATTTCAGTTAACCGGTAAAGTCATGTCTAAGGGCTATACCGATGCTGATATTGCCTGTGTTGACCAGGATGGTGATGGCTATTACACCTGGGGAATGGGGCCAAAACCTGCCTATTGTCCTCCCAGTCCCGATGAGCCGGATGGCGATGATTCCAATCCGTGTTTTGGCCCGATGGACGAATACGGAAACCTGCAGTCCTCTGTTTCACCACAATTACAGGCGGAAGATGTTACAATTTTTGAAGGTCAGGTTGTACCGGAACTTACTGTCGATGGAAGTAATGTCAAGTGGTATGATGATAACCAACTGACCCATTTGTTGCATTCAGGTGCTACATTTGCTACAGGACAAAGCACAAAGGGTGTCTACCCCTATTATGTTACCCAAACCTTGAACGGTTGTGAGAGTCCCCCGGAGACGGTTTTGCTCACTATACTGAAGGGCATGGTCGTCCCTGAAGTTACTGCTGACACTGTTTGTGAAAACGAACGGGGTGTATTGTATGCCGTAGGTGACAATATCAGGTGGTATGATGATGAAGTTCATACCACACTTTTGCAAGAAGGTGATAGTTATGCTCCCGAGAAGGATACACCCGGCACGTATACCTTTTATGTTACCCAGACCTTTGGCGGGATTGAGAGCGGATCTGCCGAGGCAGTTTATGTCGTTAAAGCTTCCCCGCAACCTGTGTACGCTTACGATAAAGTCTTCTGCAAGGAGGATGGCCTGTATATGAACGCTATTGGGTCAGGCATCAAATGGCAAATGGATGTTATACCGGATAGCCTGTTCGATGTGAGAAATGGAAAAGTGTATAAAACGGTTACTATCGGAAATCAGGTCTGGATGGCGGAGAATCTTGATATTGGTTACCGTATTGACGCGTCTGCAGAGCAATCCGATAACGGTGTTATTGAAAAATATTATTACAGGGAGGATACGTTACTGGGGAAACAGTTTGGCGGTCTGTACCAGTATCCGGAGGTAATGAATTATTCAACAGGTGAAGGGCAGCAGGGCATTTGTCCCGAAGGTTGGCATGTGCCTTCTCATAATGAATACAGGGAACTGGAAATGGCTCTAGGGATGAGCCAGGAAGAAGCTGGTAAAATCGGGTTGCACGGTACTACCGAGGGCTCATTTCTTAAAGAAGGAGGGTCTTCGGGTTTTAAAGCCCTGATGGCTGGCAAATGGAATTCTGACGGCTACTATGATAATCAGGGCTATTACGGGACATTCTGGACTTCCGATGCCTACACGAGGACACTGAGCGTGTTTTTCGATCAGGTTTATACCGGCTATAATGATGAGTCAACTAATGCCTTTTCAGTCCGCTGTGTCATGAATGATTCAGCATATATTAAGTATGGCGAGAAACTGAATCTGAACAACTTTGCGCCTGGAGATTATGATTTTCTTGTTACAAATACAGTCGATGGTTGTGAAAGCCTCCCTGATACCGTTCACCTTACTCTGCACGAAAAGCCCCAGCCACCGGCTGTAACGGATAATGAAATATGCCAGGATAATGATCTCCCGCTTTTATATGCTGCCGGTGAAAATGTGAAATGGTACATGGACACTGTTCCGGCTTTTTTCACTGACAGCAGGAATAACAAAGTATACAACACCGTTCGTGTGGGTAACCAGGTCTGGATGGGGAAAAACCTGGATATCGGCTCCAGGGTCAATGGTTCCGTAAATCAATCCGACAATGGCATCATAGAAAAGTATTATTATAATAATGATGCCGGGCTCGGCCAGATCTACGGCGGTCTCTATCAATGGAATGAACTGATGAATTATTCGGATGAGGAAGGCCACCAGGGAATTTGTCCCGACGGCTGGCGGATCCCCTCACATAAAGACTGGATGCTTCTTGAGACGGCGTTGGGAATGAACCAGGCTGATGCTACCGTTTTCGGATGGAGAGGCACCAACCAGGGAACACAGATCAAAGAGGGCGGCTCATCGGGTTTCGAAGCCCTGATGGCCGGTAAAAGGGATGAGCAGGGAGGATTTGCCAGTGCCTATAATTATACTACCTTCTGGAATGCGGACGGGTATACCCGGACCCTTCAAAACGGTATTCAGTATCCGAAAATCTGGAGTTCCAGATCCGACGCCTTCACCAATGGCTTATCTGTACGCTGTATCATGAACGATTCTGCTTATACCGTAACCGGCAATCAGTTTGTGGTTCCGCACAGTGAACCCGGAACGTACAGTTATTCTGTTACGCAAACGGTTGACGGGTGTGAGAGTGACCAGGCCAAGGTTATCTTGAACCTTAAGGAAACACCTGATCCTCCGCAAGTGTCAGATGTGTCCGTATGCGCCGGGGAAGGCGTCCCGGATCTCATTGCCACCGGTGAAAATGTGAAATGGTATCTCGACCGGGAATTAACCCGGATGGTTCATACAGGCGGGCAATTCAGTACGGGTGAATCGCTGCCCGGACAGTATACGTGGTATGTGACACAAACTCATTCAGACTGCGAAAGCTACCCATCAGAGGTTTCACTAAATATTAAATCTGTTCCATCAGCGCCACTGGTTTCAGATACGGCGGCCTGCGAGGGGGATATTGTCCCGGGATTGTATGCCGGAGGTGAAAATATCCGGTGGTACAGCGATGAAGCCCTCACAAATCTGATCCATTCCGGGAATCTGTTGTCGACCGGTGAAACCATGGCCGGATCCTATCCTTATTTTGTCACCCGGGAGATTGACGGTTGTAACAGTGCAGCTGCCACGGCATCCCTTCATATCCTTCCCGTTCCGGCCGCTCCACTTACTGACAATGTAACCGTCTGTGAAGGTGATTCTATGCCCTCGCTGCTGGGATCAGGTCAGGAAATCTCGTGGTATGAGGATGCGGGATTACAGAACCTGGTTTCCACGGGAGAATGGTTTAACACCGGGAAAGAGAGCGCAGGAACGTATACCTGGTATGCCACACAAACCGTTTCGGGTTGCGAGAGTAGCGGATCCCCGGCGGGTCTGACGATCAAACCAACTCCGGATTCGCCGGTGACATCAGATACCGCCATTTGTGAAAATGAAGCCGTTCCTCTGCTTTGGGTTCACGGAGAAAATATTATGTGGTATGATACCCCTGATCTGTCGGATCCTGTTCAAAACGGAGAGTATTTCAATCCAGGTAATCCGGGTCCTGGTGTACATGCCTATTATGTAACCCAAACTCATGATGAATGTGAAAGCAGTCCGTCAACCGTTGTATTGACGGTAAATGTCATCCCGTCTGCCCCGGTTGCAGAAGATATTTCCAGCTGTGAAGGAAGTCCGGTTCCTGTCCTGCAAGCCAGCGGACGCCATCTCAAATGGTACGGCGATGCCGCATTGACATTACCCCTGGATACGGGTAATATCCTGGTTTCGAACCATACTGAAGCCGGTATTTACACCTATTTTGTGACCCGGGAGGAAAATGGATGTGTAAGCCCCGCTGCCCAGGTGGACCTGAGTATCCTGGCCACGCCTGTAGTCCCCGGCGCTGAGGACGTGAGCGTGTGCGCAGGGGAAATGATTCCTGTTCTGACAGCTTCAGGAGAAAATATACAGTGGTACGCCGATCCGGGTATGACCAGCCTGCTTTTCTCAGGAAACGTATTCATATCCGGGATCACGGATCCTGGCTCCTATACATTTTATGTCACACAGACCATTGAAAAATGTGAGAGTAATCCCAGAACAGTCGTGCTTACGGTGCATGAAAAGCCGGATGTTGATCTTGGCCCCGACACCTCCATCACTCAGGAAGATACTCTCGTCCTGGGCCCTTATCCTGATCGTTATACCTATTTTTGGAATGACGGTTCCGATAAATCCTACTTTATCATCTACGGTGAAGACTATCCGGCGGGGATGCACCTCTTCTCAGTTACCGTAACAAACACTGATTGCAGCATACAGGATTCCCTTCATGTGTATGTTGGGGATCCTATTGGGATCAGCCAGTCATTTAGAGGATGGGTCAGCATTTATCCCAATCCGACCAACGGTCTTGTTACCATCCGGTTTGAAAATGACTTCACGGGGAACGGGATGATCGAAGTCTTGAATTCGACCGGCATGATCATCCGGAAATATACCCGAAGTGAGATGGAAGGGTTACAGCACCGGCAGGTTGAATTTTACCTGGATGAGAAGGGCCTTTATTTTATAAGAATTACATTGAACGGCCGGGTACTGATGGGGAAAGTTGTGAGATTGTAGGGTATGAGTGATTATGTGGTAATCCATCTAAAGAATCAGAAGATTATAACCAGGGAACGAATCTCTGCCCTGGAGAAGAAATTACCGGAAGAGCTTTTCATGCGGGTTCACAGGTCATTCATCGTTTCTCTCAAACAAGTGGTGAGTTTCACGAGTGTGAGTCTTGAGATTTGCGGGATTTCCTTACCAGTGAGCAGGACATACCGGGATGGATGTCTGAGGAGGATGAATGCCAGCAGATCCGGATAAAATACTTCGTCTTCAGTATATTTTTTACCTATTTATTTGAGTTATTCCTAACTTCCAGTAACTTACACAAAGATTTCAACGGGTTTTGAATTCATGTTTTAATATTTTCAGGTTCCAAAACAGGGGATCCGGTAGCCTGAATATGTATGGTTTTCTTTCGATCCGGTGAATTCATCTCACATTTATGAATTTTGATGAACAGAACCCAAGGGTATGAATGGCAAGAGTTTCATCTTTTTCATGGTTTTCTCAGGGCTTCCTACAGGACTGTCGGGGCAGATGCATTTGGTCCTTTCGGTGAACCAGCCACCAAAACTGGAGGTGTCGGATTTATCCGAAGTTACGACCACTCCGGGTGAAAGTGTTACACTGGGTCAATCTTTAGTGGTTTCGGGGGGTCTGGGAGAATATAATTACCAATGGCAACCAGCAGAATTTCTGGATGATAATGTTTCCATTCATCCAGAAGCTACGGTTTATGAAACCTCCACATTTACACTGAAGGTAAATGACGGGAATGGTTGCTCCGATTCAACGCAACAGGTTGTGAATGTGGAAATAAATTCGACCGGGAGTTTGGGCCCCCTGGAGAATATCAGGATTTATCCTGTCCCAGCTCATGATGAGATCGGGATAGAATTCCCGGCAGGTTTGAATTTGTCAATGATCAGGTATGTCCTGATCGATGTAAAAGGGATCCCGGTACTCGAACTTACCAGGGAATCCCTCCAATCACAGAAGGATATCCTGAAGCTGAATCATCTGCCATCCGGATTTTATACGTTAATTATTGACGCAGATAAAAATACCGTTAGCAGAGGGATCATTCTTTACTAATGAATAAAGGAAAATGAAGCCCGGAATACTATTCTTCGCCTCCTGTATCCTGTTATATAGCGGAAATATCTCAGCCCAGGAGAAATATTCTGCAGTATTGAAAAAGGATACTCTGCAATTTTCAGAAGATACCCTGGTTCTCGGAGCAGGTGATTACAGAGGGCAGATTCACTGGCAGAAATCAGCCGATCACTATCTATGGGAAAATATTGATGGAGCTGAATCCGATAGTCTGATGATCAGAATTGACTCTTGCGGATATTACCGGTTCATGATTTCAGAGGGGACATGCCAGCCATTTTATTCGGATGTCACTCAGGTATATGTCAAAGATTCCTGCCTGTTTTTACCTGCAAAGTTTACCGGCGATTATATCACCATTCTTGAACATAGGAACGATCTTTCCGGTGATACATACTATTCTGTCAAAGTGCTGAAAAATTTAACGTTATCATCGGATGATAAACTGGTTCTCGACATAACCGGCCTGTTCACGGGAAATAAGTCCAGCCTTTACCGTATATCCATTGATTTAAAATCACAACTTATTTCCACAGATAGCGCCGATGCCATGGTGGTCGATACGGACCTGAACGGATGGGGTTTCGGTCGGCTTTGGTTTGAAGATTTTACTGCTCCCTATTTAAGTACTTGCGGTGGATACATCCGCTTTACGGTGACCCCCTACCTTCTGGATACAGGCCTGTGGTTTGGCACCTCCATTACTTATTTTATCGGACCCGGAGCACCAATAATCAGATATGACAGGAAGTCCGGCCGGGTGGAGAGCCCGATATCTCCCGGCAATCTGCATGACAGGATCAGGAAAAAATAGGAATGGATAGGGATACCGGGAACAGAGCAAATATCAAAAATCAACAGGTTAACGAAAAAGACGAGTAATATTTATTCTATATCCCTTCCAAAATTCGTTAAGCCGGAGGAGACGGAAATATCAGGAGGATGCATTTTTTCCCCGCGTATAGGTCAGGGCTACTACCCCGCAATCGAAGCGTCTCTCCCCTGTGAGTTCAAGTCCTATCCTGCCCTGGATATTTTTAAATAAAGGAATGCCTGTGCCCAGGACAACAGGATTTACGTTTATCCGGTATTCATCAATCATTCCGGCTTGAATAAGTGTATGGGCGACAGAGGCACTCCCGATGACCAGAAGGTTTTTCCCCGGTTTATTTTTAATTTGTGCGATTGTTCCGGCAATGTCATGGTCGAAAAATCTGGTATTGTTCCAGTCTGACTTCTTCAGCGTTTTTGAGAAAACCACTTTTAAAGCCTCATTTACCCAGGTGGCATGTTGTTTATCATGTGAAGAAGCACCAGGTTGACCGGCTGCTGTGGGCCAGTAATTTTCCATCATCTGAAATGTGATCCTTCCGTATACGGCGGTATCGGCATCTTTTGTCAGTGAACCGACGTAATCTCCCATGGCATTATCGAACAGGATCCAGTCCATCTCTCCGGCCGGACCAGCGACAAAGCCATCAAGTGAAACGTGCATTAGCAGCATAACTTTTCTCATGGTTCCGTCCTTTTCAGGAATGAAAACTTTTTATAATGCAGCATTACGATGCCGCAATCAAAGGCTTTGCTCTCTGCCAGTTTAAGAGCCGTACGGACAGGGAAAACCGGCAGGCCTCTTCCGTTCCCCAGCGCAACAGGATTGATGAAAAGAAAATAATCATCAATGAGGTTGTATTTCACCATCTCCGAAACAAAACCAGCTCCACCGTAAAGAATGATGTCTCCCCCATCCCGGTCCTTTAGTTTGAAAATTTCATCTTCGAGCTTTCCCTTTGCAAGCGTCGTATTTCTCCAGGGTGATTTGTCAAGTGTTCTTGTAAACACAACTTTTTGTGTGTCGACCATCTTTTTGCCAAAGGTATATTCAGGGTCAGCAGGATCAGAGGTTGCTTTCTCCCAGTGGGAGATGAAACCGTCTGTCATTTTTCGCCCCAGGATTATGGTGTCAACAGGGTTGGTAAGGTTACTGACAAATGTCTTTATATCCTCACTCCAATCCCATATCATCCAGTCAAATTCTCCGGTAAGACTTCCGCAGTATCCGTCGATGGTAAGCTGCATCTGAAGTTTGAGTGCCCTCATATAAATAGTAATTATGAATATTAAAACCAGGTTGCCCATGAATGTAAGAACGGCCAGGGAATAAGCATAAAAATGATGACCAGGCCGATACTGTAGAACAGGGTAATGCGCCTGTATATGTCATGATCTGAAGGCTTCCTGACCGCTGTGTGATAGCCCATATTTACCAGGCTTACTGCAATCAACATACCCAGGAAATGATCGATACCGAAAAAAGCAAACATCCCGCCAGCATTTGAAAGATTCGCCCAGGCAGAGTAATAACCTTTTAAAATATAGAGAGCCAGTCCGCTTAAAAGCTGGATGTTCAGAAAAATAATGGTCCATAGATGCCATTTCCTGATGGCTTGTGAATATCTGCGGTCCTTAATCAACCCATGGGCAGCAATAATGATGGAAATTATGAGGAGAACAAGGCTGGCGTAGCGAATCATTGAATGAAGATCCAGAAGTCCGGTGATAATCATAGGTTTTTTCTTTAGAAATGTTAGGTAATACTAATTTTTTACATTGAAAATTAATGTTAACGGTGCATGAATTCCAGGTTTACTGAGAACAAGGATACGGAGCAAAAGTTTAAAGTCAGCCCGCTTAAACCGATCCCTGCGAGCTTAAGGTGCGGATCTTAAGATATCACGGTTATAAAATAGCCGTTCTTAAGTCTTTCATATTTAATTGATTTATTACTTTTGGTAAGTAGAGAAAGGATTGTCGCGTAAATGTCGCTCTACTGTCGTGAAAAATACAATCCATATTTTTGGTCAGTTTTTAAGTTAACCATAATCTTGCTAAAATTTTATTGAATCATGAAGCAACCCGATTTAGGTAAAAAAATCGCTGAACTCAGGCAGGCAAGAGGAATGACCCAGGAAGAGCTGGCAGAAAAATGCAAGCTTAGCACCAGAACGATTCAACGTATTGAATTGGCCGAGGTGATGCCCAGAAGTTATACTGTTAAGGCGATCTTTACATGCCTGGGATATGATTATTACCATTCCGACGCTTCACAGTCATTCAGTCTTGATGTGACTGTCAGCAAGGTTAACAAACAATTGAAGCGGTTTTACCGGTACATTTTGGATCTGTTTAACTTAAAAACTCACACCATGAAAAAAGTTATGATTTTATCGGTTCCTTTCCTTACTGTGCTGCTGGTTTTGTTGCTTAGCAGCGCCAGGTCCGATGCACAGGATTCTGAAGAGATCAGGGCGGAATTTTATACAGCCAGCTCAAACGCTGCCTTTTCTGACCAGTTCAATAACGGACAAATTGATTCTGTTTGTCAGAGATACCTTTATACAGCCTGCTACATGCCAGACCAGTATCCTACTGTAGCCGGCAGGGACAAAATCAATGCCTACTATCAACAACTCTATGATCGCGGAGTCAGGTTTACCGAAGTCAGATCTACGTATAAAATTATCTCCGATTCCATAGCCATTGACAGGGGAACCTGGACTGTTACGGTCAATACCATATCTGTAAGCGGTAATTATTTTACACAGTGGCATTACGTCAACGGGGAATGGATGATCGAGAATGAGATGAGCAGGGCAGCTTTTATACCAGGTGATGATGACCAGGGTATATAAAAAAGAAGCTATTCCGTCAGGTATAGCTCCTTTTTTCGTTAACCTACCAAGTCATCCTCACGGATTTTTTAAATGCTTTTTTCGATATAGGAATCAGTTATATCATTTCCTCTCAGGCCGGGTTTCTTTTACTTTTAACGATCGTTGTTAAGAGTATGCAAGATTACAACTTATTGGATCAGATGATGCCAGGCTTTTAATGATATGCATCAATCCAGTCGATGATATTCATCACTATATTGATACCCCCAATACACGCTGATATGCAATAGGCAGAACTTTTGCCAGAGACTTCAAGACTGTGGCACGAAATCAGATCAGTTGAAGCAAATCCCTTATAAACCCCTGAAGCTTGCTTTTAGAATGGGAATACACTAAATTTGAGGTATGTCTGAATGCAAGAATCATACAGGTCATACATTCAATATGATCCTGTTCGTGATCCTGACCATGATTTTTATTTCTGTTTACTCAAACGACAGGGATCAGCTCAGGAATGGAACGGCTAAGCATGAAATGATAACTGGAGACTTGAATGGCGGATTAAATGCCATTTCACCCGAAACAGTCAGGGTTCCGTTATTTTCCCTTTCATGGATTTCGATACAGGATCATTTTAATTTCAGGCTTTATAATGAAATCGACAAGATTAATTCAGACAATGTATCGGCTCTTCAGTCTTATAAAGCCATTCATGAAAAGCATCTGTACGTCAAACCTGTACACATTTACTGTCAATATCACCATCTTATCTTCCCTCACAAGGATGACCTTCCTGAATTAAGTTAGAGTACCCCGACTTTTTCTCAACATTTTATTTATTCATAAGGGAATGCAAGTTCCCCGCTTTAAAATTTCATAGTATGAAAACTATTATATATGCACTTCTTGCAATCATAATTACCGGTATGGTTGCAACCGCTTTTTCAAAAGATCCCGATCGGAAGAATACAATAATGATCACAACGTTTGATAGTCAAGCCACACCTGGAGATATTTCACGGTCAGCGGAAATTTTATCCGCACGCCTGAAAGACTTTGGAGCAGAAGGATTCAGTGTTACCGGAATGCCATCGAAAAACCAGATAAGGGTCACTCTGCCAGCAGCCGGCGATCTGAACGTGCTCAGGAACCTGCTTGTGCAAAAAGGGGAAATGATGATAACACCGGTTTACAGCAGAAGTGAATTATCCATTCTTCTTAAAGGGAATGACAGTTTATTCCTTGTTCTTCCATCCGGTCCGGGCAATGATTCGACCTCTGTGATTGGCTGTTCATCAGTTTCTGATACCGGCAACATCAACAGAACTATTTCAGAGCAGGTTCACCTCAGGAATTGTGCGTTTGCATGGGGTCTGGGAGCTGACCCTTTGGTAAGCTGTTTATATGGCATAAAGACGGGTGACCACGAGCATCCAGCCCTGACAGGAGAAGATATTGAACAGGTGAGGAGTGTTGAGGATAAATCCTCTGGTAAATACGAAATCGAAGTGCGGTTTAAGCCAACGATTTCAGAAAGATGGAGAGAGATGACCGCTCAAAATGTCAACCATGCAATTGCCATTGTTTTGGATCACCATGTGATCTCCGCTCCGGTTGTTAAGGATGAAATATCAGGAGGTATCTGCCGTATCACGGGTAATTTTACAGTGATACAGGCTAACTTCCTTGCAGCTGTGTTGAATAACGGAAGGCTGCCGGTGCCACTTGGAATTATAAAATGAAGGGTTCAAAAGGAGGTTGCCTTTCCGGCAACCTCCTTCTGTCGTTTAACGGTTTAAGATCTGTCGTTTGTTGTGGGTTGGCAATATGAGCTCAATATTGAGATTGATAGATCATGGAATTTTTTAGCATTTAACTTTCTTGTTTATGCAAATGGTCCGGTTGTTCAGTCACGACGGAGTATTAAATGATTAGCTTTTACTTTTTCAAACAGGCGATCCCATAGTCATTTAAACATTTTTCCTGAATTTTGGTTAATGAATTATGTAAGGAGAATAAAAGATCCTTAAATATTTAAATTACAAAACAGGAAAAGCGGTCAACCTGTTACAACTTAAAAATTTTTCCTCCCATGAATTATTGTCTTTCACCAATATTTCTCCAATGTCATGAAAAAAATAAGCATCTTAACCATGATCCTTCTTGGCATGTTTGCATGCAGCAAGGACAAGAATTCAGGTTCAAACACTTCATTTGAAGCTGTCGTTCAGAAAGCCGGTGATTTTAGTCCCGCGGTGAAATCTGAGGATACCCTAAGTACAGACGCCAGCAATGAAGTTATAGATGGTGAAGTTTGGAACTGCACTACTACAACTTACAATGCTATGGAACCGGGAGGAGGGGACAAAGGTTTTCCGTTGTTTAACCCCAATGCCAGCGTAATTTATCCGGGCAGCCTTCTTCAGGGAAATTCACTCAAGAAAGCCACACCGGATGTGATTGCCGTTGAACGTTCAGGAGGCACCATTTCGTACGACCTGGTCAACGGGAATACTTCATCGGTCTTTTCCGTGGATGTGGTGTCCAAGTCCGCCATTCAGAATGCAATGAATCAGATCATTGCAAACTCACCTCCTGATCTTCCTGCCAATTTTGTATTTTCATACAGCCAGGTACAGTCTGAACAGGCTCTTTCCCTCAAGCTTGGCATTGATTATAATACTGCTTTTACGAGCATCAGCGGGGATTTCGGATTCAGTCAGGGGTCCAGTCTGAACCGCATCCTGGTTGAGTTGAACCAGAGTTTTTATACTATGAGTTTTGATATACCGACGAGCCTTGCAGGGCTTTTTGCTCCCAGTGTCACCCCTAATGACCTGGCGAAATACGTTCAGCCGGGGAATCCGGCTACCTACATTTCGGATGTTACCTATGGAAGGATTTATTACATGCTTATTGAATCCTCTTCTTCCTACCAGGAAATGTCTACCCAAATTAACGCCTCATTCAGCGGGGTGGTGAATTCAGCCAGTGCAGACATTTCAGGTAACTCACTTTCCAAACTAAAGAATTTAAAGATTAAGGTGATGGCTTTTGGAGGACAGGCAACGACCAGCCTTCTTACTGTTGGGGAGCAAAATCTCAGTACCCTGGTCAGCCTTCTTGCTGAAGGCACTACGATTTCAACCGGAGTCCCGATTTCCTATGTTGTCAGAAGTGTGAGCTCCAACCAGATTGTCAGTACTCAGCTGGCGACTCAGTATGATGTTACCAATTGTGAACCGGCACCTCCCGGGGGTGAACCTCCGTATACTGCACACTGGAAGGGGCAGGTTCTTAAACGGATGGGACCGGTGGGAGCAGCCTTCGCCACCAGCGGCACGGAGTTCATCCTTATCAGCAAAGATGGTACTCAGTACATGCGCAGCAATATCGGTGAGCTTGACGGTCCTTTCCCGATCGACAGTCTCGGTGGCGGGCCGGCACCCTTCAATATCGGGGCTGCCTGTAATATTGATGGCAACGATCAGCCTGATTACTGGGTGATGATCGTAGATAAATCCGGTGGCTATTACAGCTATATCACCGGTTCCGGAGTCTGGAGCACAAACGATCCCACACCGATCAGTAACCTGGCCAATGGGGATAATCCGTTTGCCCTCAACGGGATCGGAGGTATGCTCTTCAATTATAAATCTCCAGATGGGCCTGCTAACCGGTATGTCATCAATAAAGACGGCACGTATTTTTCACTTTATAACAACAATCCCAATAGTTTTGGTAAGGTGTATCCTATCACCGACTGGGCCGGCGGAGGGCTTCCATTTGATTCAAAAACTGTTGGAGCAGGCATCGGCTTTTATCTCGGAACGAAAATGTTTTACCTGCTGTTCAACGGTGAAGGAACCAAGTACGCTATTTCCGGTGATGTTTACGGCAAAGGAACCCATGAATTCATTGGGCCGTTTGACCTTTAAACATTCTGCCAGAGTTCGGTCATTCCACTTTCCCGGGAACGATCATTTTTAACCCGGAGGAGGAATGACTCCCGGGTCATGCCGGGTGGGATGGTGTTCTATGCAATTCCGGAAATTCCCGATCAGGTGACCGGTCATCACACTGATTTGCGGTTCCTTTCAGGATTACCGATCCTTTAAAACCTTCACCCCTATACCGGAAGGCCTCTGTGCATCGTGATATATTCGCTGGGTAGCTTTGATGAAAGCAGACCGTGAACAGTGATAAATGTCGACAAATTGCTGGGGATTAAGGTTAACCAATGGAAACCAGGAACTCTGAACCTGGACCATAATCCGGTGGCCCTTTTTAAAGCAATGTGCCACATCCTGCATTTCGAAGGGTACATGTGTGATCTCTCCGGGCACAAAGGCTTCAGGTTTTTCATAACTATTCCTGAACCTGCCCCGCATGATGTCGCCCCTTACAAGCATCTGGTAGCCTCCCATCGGAACCCCGGTATCCTCAGCTGATACGGCATCCGTTTGAGGAGGGTAAACATCGATCAGCTTTACCACATAATCGGCATCTGTACCGGTGGTACTTACATAGAGATCCACCTGCAGGGGGCCTGTCAGGGTGATATCCTCATCCAAGAGGTCGGTCTGATAAACCATTACATCCGGCCGCCTGGAAGCAAAACGCTGATCGGCGGTCATATAATCGGCCGTCCTTTTGAAATGCACTCCCTGGATATAGGGAACTGGCTTGGCCGGATCAGACACGTATTCGTCAAAACTATTCTGTTCTCCGGGAGATGCAAAAGTTAATTTTCCGTTTGGCTGGAGATACAGGGATGCATCTTCAGTTTCAGCCGGTGGCCAGGAATCAAAGGAACGCCATTCATCTTTACCGCTGATAAAAACGCTGGCTTCAGGAAGGTCCATCTTTCCTTCTCCTTTAAGATAGTAATTGAAAAATTTCAGTTCCAGGGTATTGAAATAATCTGTGGTATTGCCTCCCCAGGAAATATTGCCAAGGTGATCCGCAGCTTCATGACCCCATTGGTGATGAGACCACGGTCCCATGATCAGCCGGTTCTGGTTTTCCGGGTTTTCCGTTTCAATGGTTTTATAGGTATTCAGGGTGCCGAAGAGGTCCTCTGCATCAAACCAGCCGCCGACCTCGAGCACTGCGGGTTTTATGTTTCCCAGATACCTCAGTGGATTCCTGTGCTTTCCAGAAATCATCGTAGTCGGGGTGATCCATAACATCAGACCAGAAACTGATGGAATCATCGAAATACCGGTTCTGTATATTTTGAAGGGGGCCAAGTTCCAGGTAAAATTCATAGTTGTCATCGCTTTTAATTTCATTCGATTTGGGCCATTGCCTCGTCAGCCCGTGTCGGGGTAAACCGAAGATGGAGTAAAATGAGAAGGCATCCATTTCGAAAAATGCACCATGATGATGCCAGTCGTCACCTAAAAACCAGTTCGTTACAGGGGCCTGTGGAGAGACGGCTTTCAGGGCGGGATGTGCATCGGGAAGACCCATAGTGCAGTAGAATCCCGGATAGGACACTCCGATCATACCCACTTTGCCGTTATTATTCTGAATGTGATGGATCAGCCAGTCAACCGTATCCCAGGTGTCGCTGTTCTCATCCGTTTGTTTTTTCGTTTTGTTTTGGATGAAAGGCCTGACATCTTCGAATGTCCCTTCACTCATAAATCTGCCACGCACATCCTGGAGAACGATGATATATCCGTCTTCGAGAAAATGAGAATACTCGGGCAACAGTCTTGAATAGTCCTTTGCTGATGATTCAATGCCATAAGGAGTCCGGGTCAGAAGGACCGGATATGATTGTGTTTTGTCCTTCGGTGTATAAACGGATGTGAAAAGTCTTACGCCATCCCGCATGGTGATATATACTTCCTGCTTGTCATACTTTGTCCTGATAAAATCCGGATCTTTCCAGTTCACCTCTTCCATTGACCGGCTGTAATTTAAAGCGGAGTGCTGGCCAAGCTGGTCGAGGAAGCCATGAATGGTCTGCCTTTTAGCATTAAAAGTCCCGGTGTAATTCAGATCGCCCTGTTTCCATGTGAAGGTGAACTGGTCGCCATCGAGATAAGCTGTATCGACAGGGATTCCAAAGGCGTTCTGATCAGGGCTGTCGAAGTTGGTCTGAAGGGTATTTCCATGACGGCTGACATGGAGAACCAGGTGAAGATCAGGCCCCTTCAGCAAAGCATACCAGTCACCGGTGATGTCCTGTGTGTACGCAGATGTCATTGCAAACAAGAGCGCTATGAGCAATGTCTGTATTTTTTTCATTATCGGCGGGCGTTGAGGCATTAAAGCTGAGATGTTCTTTAAATTAGGAATGCAGGGCTAATTTACGAAGAAAAGTCGGAATGGTGAATGAGGGTAAGAATTGTAAACAGTGGAAGAGATCATTTCTGAGAGGTAACCGGCAGGGGTGTAGTTGAAAACGCCCTAATTCTTTCCGGGGAAAAAGAATTGCAGTGACAGGAATAATTTTTAAACAGGTACAAGAAATTTTCAACAGTGATGAAAAACGGGGAATCCGGTATGACGTGTTGTGAATAACTTTTGAAAAATAATGCAGATTGGCACGCTGATTTTTGGGTGATTTTCGGGTAAAGGGTATGGATTTGGTGGCGGTGGTGGGGGAGGGTACCCATTCGCTAAGAATCTCCTCTTTGAAATACTAAATACGCGCGATGCAACCGTCTTCCGGTAACTGCGATGAGCAAACCGGGCAGTCAGGCAGGTAAAAAGGCTGCGGACAGCCCGGCCGGCTCAACGGGCATACTGACCGGAAGAGGGTAAATTCAAAAGATAAGTGCCGTACGGTGCAAAGCCCGTTAGATCATTTTTTCAACCGGGTATCCTTGCAAATCCGGATGATACTTCATAGCTTCGAAGTGTTATGCAGCGTTTTGAATGAATGAAAAGGAGCCGCAGGGTGAACAAGGCCGGTTTAAATTCCGGTCAGCATGCCACGGATTGGTTCATCCCTTTCCATATTACCTGTCTGCATAGCATCTATGCACCATATCTGTTTACTTTTATAACCATGAAACACACCAGTCAGCTATTAGCTTTCCTGTCTGTCGGCTTGGCAGCCTCTGCCACCGGCTGCAGTACCCGGGAAAAATCCATTGAAAAACCCAACGTTGTGATCATCTTCCTGGATGATTCAGGATGGTCAGACTTCAATCCGTTCACGAAGAATGACTATCCGACGCCCAACGTGGACCAGCTGGCCTCGGAAGGTACCAGCTTTCATCAGTTTTATGTCCCACAGGCCATTTGTTCTGCATCCAGGGCGGCACTTCTCAGCGGTTGTTACCCCGGGAGGACCGGTGTAACGGGTGCCCATGGTCCTCATGCCTGGGGGCTTGATCCCAAATATGCTACGATGGGTGAGGTTTTGAAAGCGGATGGTTACGCTACTGCCGTATTCGGAAAATGGCATATTGGCGATCAGCCGGAGACACGGCCCTGGAACCGCGGATTCGATGAGTCTTGCGGACTGATGTATTCAAACGATATGTGGAAATATCATCCTGTTGACCCGGTAAAATGGGGCAAATTCCCACTCCAGTTTTGGGAGAATGACTCGGTAAGTATACCTGATGTTGATTCAGCAGACCAGAAAATGCTTACCACATGGTACACCGAACATGCAGTCAGTTTTATCAACCGGCATAAAGATAAGCCCTTCTTTCTCTATGTTCCTCATAACATGCCTCATGTCCCTATCTTCTGCAGTGATAAATTCCAGGGCAAATCGGGAAAAGGCCAGTATGCCGATGTGATCATGGAACTTGACTGGTCGGTAGGGGAGATCATGAAAGCCCTTAAAGTGAATGGGCTTGAGAAAAATACATTGGTCATCTTTACTTCAGACAACGGTCCATGGATCACTTTTGGGAATCATGCCGGGAAAACTCCTTTCCGCGAAGCAAAAGCGACATCTTTTGACGGAGGTACACGTTCGGCCTGTATTATGAAATTCCCGGGGAAGATTCCTGCAGGCAAAGTATCGGATGAGGCGTTTTGCACCATCGACCTCATGCCAACGATTTGCCATCTCACCGGAGCAAAGCTGCCTGATAATGAGATTGACGGGATGAATGTGTCAGATATCATCATGTCGAAACCCGGAGCTGTCAACCCGCACGAATACTACGCCTTCTCAACCGGAATGACTTTTGAAGCCGTGATGAGTGGTGACGGGCAGTGGAAACTTCACCTGTCCCATGATTACCGGACACTGGTCTTTGCCGGTAAAGACGGTATGCCCGGACAATATAAACAGGCAC
Source organism: uncultured Bacteroidales bacterium (assembly GCA_963764345.1). GTDB lineage: Bacteria > Bacteroidota > Bacteroidia > Bacteroidales > DASQZK01. Next base: position 20,453 of record CAVXSF010000016.1, read on the forward strand.
ATATTGACCTTTCCCTCTTCGATATGAAAAATGATCCGTATGAAACCCAAAATGTTATCGATAAATATCCTGATGTCGCAAAGAAAATGGAGGGATACGCCGACAGGCACCGGCAGATGTTTTATGCGAAAGAAGGTGTTACGGCCGGAGAGCAGTAACTGGATTTTAAAGGAGAGGAATGGGTTGCGATAAGCTCGTGGAAGAATGGATTCCATAATGAAACAGGATCCCGGGACTGTATCTTCAAACCCTCTTGCAGTCCTTCCCGGTTTATCGGAACAGGGGGTCTTAATTCAGTTTTTTAAAAACATTGAATAAAATTACATAAGAGCCTCCGGAGATTTCATACGGCAGGAAGTACTTCTTTGCGGGTTGAACCGCGAACTGACGGGATAAGTCGATAACAATGGGTCCCGAGATTCCAGGGAAGTCTTTTCCTGAAGCGGAGATCCACTTTGCGACGCCTTCCAATAGCTGTATCATTTGTCAGGAGAAACTGGCGGAGAGTCTCAATCCTGTGATTCCCTTGAAAATTAAATTATCGACGTCATTCGAAACATGATATTCTTTATGATCCGGAACAGAACAATACATGAGGACCTTCCTCCCAATGTTCTGCTCCAGGTCCTCGGCCAGGGATCATTTAAAGTCAGGGTATAGTTTGGGCTTCGTTATTCTTAAGAAGTCTTTTCTTGAAAAGGGGCCCCTCCCCCGCCTTCCAAACCCACCGCCCTTAATGACTTTCACCCCCAAATCTCAGCGTCCCATTTTTACCTTTTTGACGAAAAGTTATCAACTACTCAAAAGGGTGAGGGCCTTTTTTACGAATGACAGGTTTCACCTCAAAATAATTCTCCGACTGCAAAAATATTTCAGTGAAATAACAGGTCCAAATGGAGAATTCTCCAAAATGAACCATTAGCATACAGCATGGTAAAAAGATATTAAATCAGGAGATGAATAACCAAAGAATGGAGAAGGTATGACGGGATGAAACGACCCGGTACTCTGACTGGGATAGTCAGGATATTCCTTGAGATCTTCCGGATACGGAATTTTGGATATTTTTCCTGCTGATGCAACCGGCACAAATTACATCACCACACCGTTTCTCTTCCTTTCCACAAGACACCAAACATTCGGGTGTCTTTTATAAGATGCAGAAAATGAACATTATAATACGAATTTTGTTCGTTTGTAAACTTTAATCCTTTCTATTATGAAAAAAACTTTAATGTTATTAATGGTAAGCCTGGGCGTTCAGATGACATACTCCCAGGTAGCTGTAGTAAACTACATGAAGGTCGCTCCGGGTGGAAACGACAAGTATGTTGCTATTGAGCAGCAATGGAAAAAAGTCCATCAGAAACTCGTTGACGAAGGCAAAATGATTGGCTGGGAATTATTCTATGTCCATGACCAGGGAACAGCCTCTATGTATAATTATGTTACGGTCAATATGTTCAAAGATGTGCCGTCGTCTGTTACCGGAATGAGCATGGACGAGTTTAAAGCTGTCTGGGGGGATAAAACAAACGACATGCTTCTCAAGACAGGCCAGGCACGAAACCTGGTTTACACCGAGACATCTGCCCGTCAGTTTGGAATTCCCGACAAAAACCCCGGGAAATACCTGCTGGTCTCCTATATGAAAGCGGATGACCTTCAAAAGTACCTGAATATGGAAAAAACGGCCTTTATGCCTATGCATGAAGTGGCCATAAATAAGGGCGATATGGATGGATGGACCATTTGGTCACCCTTGTTATTCGATAATATAGACTATAATGCAATCGCTGTAAACAGTTATTCAACAGCTGATCAGTTAGGTAAAATGGATTACCAGTCGTGGTTCAAAGAGGCCAGTGTGGGCAAAAGCAGTGATGAAATTGCAGAAATGTATAACCTGATTCAAAATTCAGGTAAGATAAGAACTATCGTCAAATCCCAGCTCTGGGAATTACTCGATATAACAGATCCGCCAAAATCATCCGGAATGGGGACCAAATAGGGGATCCTATAGAAGTGTATGGAAAGCCCGGGGATCTCTTGCAGGTGATCGGAACTTTATCTGTCTGTTTGAATGTCAGGAAAGAGCTGACCGGAGAAAATCGGATTTTAGAGTCAGGGATTGGCTTTTCTGTCAGAAACACCTCCATAGGAAACCGGGATTCCTTTTTTAATCGTAAATATATACCTGCCAGGCTTTAAATATCCTTCAAGCCTAAGATTCTGTTCTGATATATAATCCTATCTTTGAATTATAGGAAACCGGCTTGGGAAGGTAAGTTGTGTACCCTAAATCCGGCCGCTCTGCAACAAAGTAAAAGCATGAAGGAAACACTCATCAAAGCCCTGAAAGCGGCTGGCGAAATTCATCTGAAGTATTTCAAAGCCGTTAAAAATATTTCCGTCAAGGAAAATTTCACCAGTATTGTCACGGAAGCCGATGTTGAAAGTGAGCAGAAGATTATTGAGGTAATTGAAAAAGAATATCCGGGACACAATATCCTTTCGGAGGAATCCGGCTATACCGGCAGAAATTCGGAATATACATGGGTCATTGATCCAATTGACGGAACATCAAACTATGCTGCGGGCTTGCCATGGTTTGGAGCACTGGTCGCCCTGCTGAAAAGCAGTAAACCCATACTTGCCGGTGCTTATATGCCGGTGCAGGACCACCTTTATCTGGCAGCAGATGGACTGGGCGCCACACTGAACGGTCAGATTTTGAAAATGGCGTCGGTTGGATTGAAGGAAGCTTTGTCTTCTTTTTCAACCAATTATACTCCTGATGAGGATTATCAGCATCTGGCAATCCAACTGTATACCTTCCTGGTTCAAAACACCCGGAATGTCCGCACCACCAACTGCCTTGTTGATCTGCTCAATGTTGCGGAGGGGAAATTCAGCGGAAGCGTCATGATGTTTGGCGGGATTTGGGATATCGCGGCACCCTACCTTATCATCAGGGAAGCCGGGGGAGTGACCAAAAATCTGGATTCAACGGAGGTCGATTTTACCATCGACGATCAGATCATGCATAAAAATTTTCCGGTCATTACCGGATCTGAATGGTTTGTGGAGCAGGTTTTATTACATCTGAAAACTTTAAAACGTTGAAGTGAAGTTTGACGGGAATCATGGACCGACCCTTACCATGGTTTTATGGTTAATGGAAATTTGCAGGGAATGAAAACCATCAGTTGCTCCAGGAACAGAAATGCAAACCTGGAATTTTTTAAATCCGGCAAGGGTCTTCCAATTCTTTTGAATACACGGAAAAGGATTTAATAGCCCGATATGGATACAAACGGCCTGAATTTATGAGTTTCCTTTGTAAGAAATTATCCAGAATGTTCAAAAATCATCGATGATTGCACCGGCCAAATTTAAAACGTGGAAAACCAGGAGCGGTTATTCCATTATCAGAATTTTACACAGCCGAAGTAATGTTTTTTTACTTACCGACGGAATCTCAAATATTCTTATTGACACCTGTGTGCCGCGTAAGTGGCCTTTACTGAAAAATCGCCTGAAGGAACTGAACATTGAACATATCAATTACCTGATATTAACCCACACGCATTTTGATCATGCCGGGAACGCAGCCAGGGTAAGGGAAAAGTACGGGGCGTCCATTATTCTTCAGAAAGAAGAAGTCTCCTGTCTGACCAGCGGTGAAAATATTATTCCCGGCGGCACAATGATGTTTTCAAAGGTTATAGTAAAATTATTGTCCGCGCAATATAAGAAAAGGAGAAAATATCAACCATGCCCATGCGATATTCCGGTAGACCGGGTGTTTAATCTGACGGGCTTAGGATTTAATGCATATATCATGCATACACCGGGGCATACCCCGGGTTCTGTAAGTGTGATTATTGAGGATGAGATAGCCGTCGTTGGCGATACCCTGTTCGGGATTTTAAAACATTCTGTTTTCCCGCCTTTTGCACAGGATGTCCGGCTTATGATCAAGAGCTGGGGGAAATTGCTGAAGACCGGTTGTTCAGTCTTCATTCCTTCCCATGGCCCGGAAAAGAGCAGGCAGGACTTTCTGAAAGATTATGATAAAAAGGAAGATGCCACCGGTTAAACTCGCTGTTTCAGTAATTAGGGCCACCTTAATTTTCCAGACTGCCATCTCTTCGGGTAAATATATTCTGAATGATAGAGTAACGGAAGATTCCGGGGTAAGAAGTCAGACTGCACCATTCCGGAACCATATTCCTTCAAAAAAGGGACAATGCCTGTGTTAAACGGTTTTTAAAAGTGAAGCCAAACTATAGATACAGCCTGTTTGTTTCTGAATAGAAACATTTTTGAAGCTCCATGCTTTTTTTATTCCCGGCGACAGGTAACATTTCAAATAATATACATGACGCATCTCTTCACGATCCGCAAATTCACAGAAACCGATGCCAGGACACTTGCAGAATCGGAAAATGAACCGCATCAGCACGACTTTGAAGAATTGCTTGTTGGCATGGCAGGCACTCTGGAGCACTTCATCGATTTCCGCTCACAGATTGTGGAAGCACCCTATATCAGCTTTGTTACAAAAGGGAAAGTTCACCGTGTAAAGCCTGAAATCAAAGACGGGAAGTGTGATATCTGGGTTTTACGGTTTAAAAGCGAATTTATCCCGGAAACCACATTTCAGTTATATTCTTATTTTCATGGTTTTGCGAACCTTAAACTGAATCGTGGCCTATGTTTCGACCGTATGCCGGTCTTATGTGAGATGATGTACAATGAAACTCTTCAGTCCGAAACGGACTATGCAGTGATCCAGCATTTGCTGAGTGCGCTTTTCATCATGATCGAATCGGAACGTAAAAAGCTGTATCCCCCCCTGATGGACGATGGTATTCAGAAAACGCAGAACACTACATTTAAAAACTTCCTGAAAATTCTCGAGGAAAACTTCCGCAGACCTGAAGGCGTGGAGTTTTACGCCGAGAAGTTATTCATGTCGTCGAGAAACCTGAACCTGATCTGCCGGAATATCCTCCAGCAAAGTGTGTCGGAAATCATTGAAGTACGAAAACTCATTGAGGCCAAAAACCTTTTGATCAGCACCGATAAAACCGTTTCGGAGATCGGCTTCGAACTGGGTTACAATGAGAAGTCATACTTCACCAATGTGTTTAAAAAGAAGTCGGGGCAGACGCCCACCGAATTCAGGGAAGAGATGAGCAAGCTCCTTTCCTGATTTTACAACACATTTTCCGGATACTGTTACCATCGTGCTTTGTGGTTGCCGTACCTTTGTATTGTTGATTTTAAATAAGAATAATCATAAAAAGAGGATACAACCATGGAAGCAAAAACAGAACAATTGAGAAAGACGAAATGGATTTCCGATCCGGCCCACAGTGAGCTCCTGTTCAGGGTAAAACACATGATGATCAGTAATGTCAAAGGTGAATTTACAAAGTTTCATGTCGAGATTGACGGTGAGGATTTTACTACTTCAGCTGTCAGTGTGGTGGTTGATGCATCGTCGATTTATACGAATGATGAAGTCAGGGACACTCACCTGAAAAGCAAGGATTTTTTTGATGTGGAAGATGAGAAAGAGATACGGTTTGAAAGCCGCTCCGTCTCCAAAGTTGATGATGATGTCTACAAACTAAAAGGACTTCTTACCATGAAGGGAAAGACCAATGAAGTTACTCTTGACGTTGAATTTGGCGGTAAAAACAAGGATCCGTGGGGGAATGAGAAAGCGGGCTTTTCCGTCAGTGGTAAAATAAATCGTAAAGATTGGGGACTGAACTGGAATGCAGCATTGGAAACCGGCGGAGTACTGGTGAGCGATGAAGTAAGGATCAACGGCGAGATACAATTTGTGAAACAGGCAGCCTGATGGCTATTGAATCAAAACAGGAATGTGATAAAGTTCCCGGATTCTGGCGGTGCCGTCACAACAATGCCACAAAAGGAATAAAATCATGAAAGTAAATGATCTGTATAAAATGACAGAACCCTTAAAAAGCACGGAGCAAATGCCCGTGCTTTTTCTTGGTCATGGCAGTCCGATGAATGCCATTGAAGAGAACGAATTCGTGAGAGGGTGGAGGGAAACGGGGAAAACATTGCCGAGACCCAGTGCTATTTTGTGCGTCTCAGCACATTGGGAGACAAGGGGAACGCATGTTACGGCAATGGAAAAGCCTGAGACGATCCATGACTTTGGCGGCTTTCCATGCTCATTATTTGAGGTGCAATATCCTGCTCCGGGAAGTCCGGTATTGGCCGGGGAAACAAAGCGCATCGTCCGGAAAACGGATATTATATTTGATGATAAATGGGGACTCGATCATGGAGCATGGTCTGTCATCAAACATCTTTACCCGAAGGCGGATGTGCCCGTAATTGAAATGAGCCTGGACTATTACCAGTCACCTCGGTACCATTATGAGCTGGCCGGGGAACTGGCATCCCTCAGAAAAAAAGGTGTCCTGATTATCGGCAGCGGGAACATGGTTCATAACCTCCGGCTGGTGGCATGGGACAAATTCGGTGAGGATAATTATGGGTATGACTGGGCAGTGGAAGCTGGCGAAAAAATGAAGGAATATATACTCAACGGCGACCATCAGTCATTGATCAACTACCAGTTGCAGGGGAAAGCATTTCAGCTTGCCATTCCCACAGCTGAGCATTACCTTCCGCTACTTTACGTCCTGGCGCTGAAAGGGAAAAATGACAACGTGAGTGTATTTAATGACAAAGCTGTGGCTGGTTCATTAATGATGACGAGCGTAAGGGTGGATTGAGGATCTCGGTCTTTCGTAATTTCAGCTTTCAAAAGAAGTCGGGGATTTTGGAATGCTCTTCACTCTCACTCTCTGCCCGGAAGATGGAATTGTCTTCAGATATCGTTCATCCCGTAAATATTGCGGATGAACACCCCCGAATGGAAATCAACCCCGCAAGAACGTAATTAAGTCCGGCGGGGTATTTGGATCAAAATGGTATTTTTTTAATTTGAAGAATTAAGTAATAGTTGCTTTTATTTCCGGAATAGGACAAAAGTCAGGAATTTTTTAATGTGCTAAAAGTTACTCAGTATTTTGGGTCGATGAAGGGGATGAAACGTCGGATATGACCGGGAAGTCCTTACTCTTAAATTGAACTGATTCATGGAACATATTGATAAACATTCTGTAAATTACTGAAAATTAGCTTATTTTCTACAACTTAAATAATCTAAATCCGTAGAATAACTTTTTCCGAGCAATTTCAATTTGGGCTTATCTGAACATTGAAGCAGATCAATTGATTTTAGCCCGCCTACCAAATCAACACTTACGGGGATATCAAAGTACGTTATGTACTTTTTAAGCTTTATTATTTAATAATAATAAATTCTATTGCCGTATGTGTATGAAAAACAATTTCTTTCTTCGTTTAATGGTACTTCTTATCATTGGTTTGGGTTCAGTAAATTCCTACGCCCAAATGAATAGCGATCAAAAATCTATCCTGCAAAGCTGTCTTAGTATAGCTGAAATGTCAGATCAGGACAATTTGAATGCCGATGGCAATCCTGTCCTGACGATTCTGAATAATAGCATTATTCCTGATGTCGGTTCATTTTACTGGTTTGGTTTTCCTGCACAGTTTAAGTCGCAAGCGGAGATCGATACTGATAAGACAAAAGCTTTTATCGTGTTCGAAATATTTGAAGTACACGGTACTACCGCTGAAGCATCATTTACCTACACAGTCAAAGGTAAATCGTCAGTAAAAATCGGTCTGAGTCTTTCAAATGTGGAGTCTTTATGGTGTATTACACGCAATGAGACAGAAAATTTGTGAGCAGATCAGCTTGTCAATACATCATCAATTACATACTAAACGATACAATAATGAAGCACCTTTACTTTAAATTCACCAGCATATTATCGAATTTTAAGGCCATTTTTACGCTGGTACTGTTATCTTCCCTGGGTGGAGTTAATGCCCAGACCCCGGTTGTAGGCGGCTTTTCCAATTTCTCCTATTTAGAAAGATCTTCACCTGTTTATGTTGCACCGGCGGCAACGATTACAGGGGGAACCTCTTATGCTAATGGTTATTTAAGGTTTGAAATACCGTTGTCACAGGGAAATGAAATACTTACACTGACCAGTGCTGCCATTCCAACAACTTCGGGAGCCATCTCAGTATCTGGGACGAGTGTATACCTTGGACAGGGTGGCGGAAGTAAAGTCAGGATCGGAGAAATCGATGCCACCGAAAATGGTCAGGATGGAAATCCGCTCAAAGTGTTTATTACTTTTGAAAGGTCCTTCCTAAACGCCAGTTTCGAAGACGGACTGGGAGGGTGGACTGTGCAAAATCAGCTATATTACAGACAGAATCAGCTCGACGGAATGGAAATTCCTATAAGGCCGGGTGAGAATTGCGGATTTACCTATGGAAAGGTTAGAATAGCCACCGCACCTACTGGCACCAACTACCTGGTTTCACAGACCACAACTCAGTACCCGACAAATGGTGCCTATTGCATCATGCTCTACAATACTGGTACCGTTCCGGGAGCCTCCGGTGCCAACTGCCGTGAAAGTGCCTATTCAATCTTCGGCCCTACCATTATAAGCAATGCTTTTAGTGCTTATGCTGGAGACAAATTCAGTGTAGACTGGAAGGCCGTTGCGGGTGGCGACTGGTACGATGTTGTCGGTTATCTGATGAGTACGGGTCCCGACGGAATCTGGGGCAACGCCGACGACTCAAGGGTAATGATGTTTGCAGAACGGGGAAGTGTGAATAACTGGACTACTTCACAGATCACCATTCCGGGTGACGGCGAATACAAATTCGAGTTTGTCAGCGGTTCGTACGACAGGACCGGTGGTACGGTACTTGGCGCCACCCTGTATGTTGATAACCTTCAACTGATCAGCGGTGTAATGGTGGGTATCAACGATGCAGTAATGCAACAAATCGCCAGGCAGGTCACCTATCAGAATTCAACATGTACACCTCCGCTGAACCAGGCGATCACTATCACTGCGATGAATACAGCTGGGAATACAGGTTCACAAACTGCTTCAACCTCTATTACCGGCGTCAACTGTCCGCCATTGTTAACGGCCACTCTGCTCAATCCGGCATTTGTGGAAAATACTTCCGCGATAATTCTTTTCAGCAATGCTGCTGTCTCTAATGTTGAGACCGGACAGTCTATCACAGATATGAGCTTTACCGTTTCCGGCAACTCAGACGGAACAAATGAAGAGATCACAATCGATGGGACATCATTCCCCCTGGTTGATGGACAGTCGGGCACAACTGCAGATAATGTTCTCAATTATGCCGTTATGGTATCCGGGAGCACAACGACCATTACACTAAATAACGCAGCGGGAATCTCTGCCGGGACCGTTGAATCAATTATCAATACTGCTAAATATCAGGATGTCAGTGGAAATCCTTCTGCCGGTATCCGTACCATAGCACTTACTTATCTAAAAGACAATGGGGGTACGGCAAATGGCGGTTCAGATGAAAGTAACCTGAATATTGGTTCAGTTGTCAACGTTAAACCGGCGGCAAAGATCTCCGTCTTTTCAGGCAATAATCAGTATGCAGAAGTTACATCCGGCCTAAATGATTTTGTCGTCCTGGTTACTACAACTGACGATATACCGGTTAGCGGTCGTGCTTTGAGCTTCAACCTGACAACCATCCCTGTCGATGCCTCTGGACAATCTGTTACTGTTAGTTCAACTTTATCGGATACTCAGGGCAAAGCATCAACAACACTTACGCTCGGTACTAAAACAGGCAGCTATATACTCTCTGCCACTTCACCCGGACTTACCGGTTCTCCCGTGTTATATACGGCTACTGCCACACCTGGAGTAACAGATGCCGGCAATTCACATTTTACTGTAGACAATACTGTAGTGGCCGCTGGTGACTCAGTTGAAGTAACAGTTGAGCCAAGAGATGAATATGATAATCCTGTGGGACCCGGAAAAACCGTAGTAGTCAAAATTGACGGGGTTACCTCCGATTTCGACGGACCCATTAACGTTACTGACAATGGCGACGGGACGTATTCTGCAAGTGTCAGGCTGACCAACACTGCTGCAAATAATATACTTAGTGCCACTTCAGAGGGTATTAGTTTAACAGCTACTTACGAAATCGAATGTAATCCGGGCGAAGCTTATGATTTCGTCGTTTCCGGTGTCCAGACACCTCATGTGTATGGCGATTACCAGAATATTAATATCCTCGTAAGAGATGCCTATCACAATACTAAAATGGATTACACCGGTACGGTTACTTTTACAGGTACCGATAACACAGCTCAGTATCCTGCGGATTATTCTTTTACTACAGCAGATTCAGGAACGAAAACACTGACGGATCAGTTACTGTTTAGTAAGTCGGGAACCTTTAACCTTTCTGTCACTGAATCGGGTAACACTTCCATCAAAGGATTACAATCCGGAATCGTAGTCGATAAGAAAACACTTACAGTAACGGCTGATAATCAGGAGAAGGAATATGGCCAATCCAATCCGGCCCTGAAATTCAGCTATAATGGTTTTGTTTTGGGTGAGGATGAATCTGTCATTGAAACTAAACCGGTCGCATCAACCACCATCCTGCAGAATACAGGAGTTGGAAGTTATAACGGCGCTATTACACTTTCGGACGGACTGGATTCCAAATATGATTTCACGTATGTTCCGGCTGACTTCACAATTACCAAGGCTATGCTGACAATCACTGCAGATGCTAAAATCAAGATCTACGGTGAAGACAACCCGGCAATGACATACCAGTACAGCGGTTTTGTTTTGGGTGAGGATGAAACGGTTCTGGATATCCCTCCGTCTATCGGTACTAGCGTGACTGCTTCTACCGACGCAGGCTTATACCCCGGAGCGATCATTCCTGAAGGTGCTTCAGATGCCAATTACGATTTCACATACGCTACTGCTGACTTCACTGTCGACAAAGCGAATCTTACGGTCACGGCTGATAACCAGCAGAAAGTTTACGGTAGGCAAATCCGGCCCTGACATTAGCCTTTCACGGCTTTGTTCCCGGACAGGATAATACGGTGTTAGATATTCAACCAGTTGCATCCACAGATATCGACGAGGCCAGTGCTGCCGGTTTGAATCCGGCAGCGATCACGGTATCGGGCGGTGATGACAACAACTATGACTTTATTTACGTCGCCGGTGATTTAGATATTACAAAGGCGATGCTGACGGTCACGGCCGATCCGCAGGAAAAAATCTACGGCAGTGCAAATCCGGAACTGACCATTATCTACAGCGGTTTTGCGAACAGCCAGGATGAAAGTGCCCTGGCAGTAAAACCTGCTGCTTCCGCCACGGTGGATGAAAACACGGTCACCGGAGTTTATGCAGGCACCATTACGGTGTCGGGTGGTGATGATGCCAATTACGATTTCACGTATGTTCCGGCTGACTTCACCGATTACCAAAGCCATGCTGACAGTTACAGCAGTTGCGAAAACAAAGATCTACGGTGAGGACAACCCGGCAATGGCATACCAGTACAGCGGTTTTGTTTTGGGTGAGGATGAAACGGTTCTGGATACCCCTCCATCCATCGGCACCATCGTGACTGCTTCTACCGACGCAGGCGTATACCCCGGTGCGATCATTCCTGAAGGTGCTTCAGATGCCAATTACGATTTCACATACGTTACTGCTGACTTCACTGTCGACAAAGCCAGTCTTACGGTCACGGCTGATAACCAGCAGAAAGTTTACGGTGCAGGCAAATCCGGCCCTAACCTTCGCCTTTGAGGGCTTTGTATCCGGACAGGATAATACGGTGCTTGATATTCAACCAGTGGCATCGACAGATATTGACGAAGCCAGTGCCGCTGGTTTGCATCCGGCAGCGATTACGGTATCGGGCGGTGATGACAACAACTATGACTTTATCTATGTCTGCCAGTGATTTAATATTACCAAAGGCGATGCTGACGGTTACGGCCGATCCGCAGGAAAAAATCTACGGCAGTGCAAATCCGGATCTGACCATTATCTACAGCGGTTTTATGAACAGCCAGGATGAAAGTGCCCTGGCAGTAAAACCTGCTGCTTCCGCCACGGTGGATGAAAACACGGTAACCGGATTTTATGCCGACGCCATTACGGTGTCTGGTGGTGATGATGCCAATTACGATTTCACGTATTTACCGGCTGACTTCACCATTACCAAGGCCATGCTGACAGTTACTGCAGTTGCGAAAACAAAGATCTACGGTGAAGACAACCCGGCAATGACATACCAGTACAGCGGTTTTGTTTTGGGTGAGGATGAAACGGTTCTGGATATCCCTCCGTCTATCGGCACCAGCGTGACTGTCTCTTCCGACGCAGACGTATACGCCGGTGCGATCATCCCTGAAGGTGCTTCGGATGCTAATTACGATTTCACGTACGCTACTGCTGACTTTACTGTTGACAAAGCCAACCTTACGGTCACGGCTGACAACCAGGTGAAGGTTTACAGTGAGGCAATTCAGGCCCTGACATTTACTTACGGTGGTTTTGTCTTGGGTCAGGATGAAAGTTTTATTGATATTCTTCCCTCAGCATCCGTCTCCGCAAATGAGACTACTGGTACGGGTGATTACGACATCATCATGTCTGGAGGTGAAGATGACAACTACTTGTTTGAATATGCAAGCGGCGTTCTGACCATCATCAAGGCTGATCAGTTCATCAGCTTTGAAGCTATTCCTTCAGGTCTAAGGACTACACAGGAACAACCGTTGAATGCCACTTCTACAAGCGGACTGGATGTCGAGTTTGATATTCAGACACCCGAGACTGGAGAGATCTTCAATCATTCCCTGGTAGTATTAAAGGAAGGGGTGATAACCGTGGTTGCGAGACAATCCGGAGACCAGAACTGGAATCCGGCTTCCGATGTCATTCAGACGCTTACAGCCATGCCGTCCTTTGATAATATCAGATCGCTTTTCACCCCGAACCAGGATGGCATGAATGACTACTGGTATATTCCTGACATTGAAAATTACGGAAGAGTGAAGGTAAAAATATATAACAGATTCGGGAAGATGGTCTATTCATCCACCAGTTATGAGAATGATTGGGATGGCACCTGGGAAGGCAGGGAACTTCCTTCAGCCTCTTATTACTATGTTATCGATTCGGCAAAAAGAGGGATTATCACAGGAACAGTAAATATTTTAAGGTAAATGAGTATATCGATAAAATTCAGTAAAATGAAAAAAAATCTAAAAATTATAATGGCACTGCTTGTAGGATCATCCACTGTCTTTGCTCAGCAGTTTCCTTTCCTGGAGGGATACAATATCAATCCTTTCAGTCTCTCGCCGGCATATGCCGGTTATGAAAATGCCAATTATCTTTTCTCAGATTACCGGACCGACTGGACCGGTGTCGAGGGTCGGCCTACAACCCTGCAGCTTAGTTACAGCATGAAGGCAACGGAAAGAATGGGGATCGGCGGTCGTTTTATTTACGATAAGAGTGATATTTTCAAGCATACTCTGATTTTAGGAAGCTATTCCTATCAGGTGGAAGTTTTTGAGTCGCACTTCCTTACATTTGCCATTTCGGCAGGCGCCTACAGAAATTCCATCGATGTCGGGAAATATTTTAATGATCCGAACTATGTTAATGATCAGGTTCTGACCAACGACCTGGAAAAATCCAAACTTAAATTTGCCTCTGATCTGAGTGCATTATACATTCACGGTCCCATTGAGACAGGTTTAGTTTTTTCAAATATCATGTTTGGATCGGCAAAATATGACAACACCCTCCTGGTCTATAAACCGCTTAAAAACTACCTGATCCACGCTTCATATTCGTTGGATGTCAATGAGTTATTTTCGGTAAAGCCGGTCGTCATTTTCATGGGAGGTCAGAACTCCCCTGTAAGTCTGGAATTTACCCCACAGGTAAAGTATAAGGAAAAATGCTGGGGTACTCTTTCGTTCAGGACTGGTGGAGTATGGGGTCTGGGTCTGGGTGCGGAGATCATTGACGGGGTTAAGCTTAACTATTCCTATAATATGTGCTCAGGATTGGCCATGAGCATTTACGGAGGTCATGAGATCAGTTTGGGCATCCGGTTGGTGGATTTGCCGATGATATCCGGCACCAGGAAAACAAACTAAAGCAGCCTAAGAGAAAACACTCATTTTTAACCACATATTATTGAGATTCTTCATTAACCTGATTTCCTGGTTAGTCTTTTAGGATAAGCATAATCTGTGGTAAATTTTTATACGATCCAGGATTGAACCTTATCCTGGCCTATCTGTCTGTCCCTGCAGGTCTGCCGGAAGGATGAGTATTTATATACTTTACCAGGCTTTATTAATCATTGGTGTCCGGAATAATCGAAAATCGAAAATTTTCCCCTGATAATTGCCTGATAATCTGAAGCCCAAACTTAAATTTCAAAAGCACGGCACCTCTTTTCAAAGATTATGGAATTTCATAATGTCAGATGTCAGTAAAGAAATATTGAATATCGAATATTGAATATCGAATGTCGAAGTTGTAAGACCTCGCTTCATAACTCCATAAATTTTCCAAAGAGAGTTATGAGTTTATGAAGATGTTAATTCGGGGGCACTCTTCCTAACCCCTAATTCCCTAACCATGCCCGGCCATTCTCCTGCAACCAGGGACGTCCAAACCTCCCACTCCGCAGCATGAAGGATCAGGTTGCCTGCCGGATTTCCCGATGATACTGATGCGATGATTATTATTCTTCTTTCGCTTCCAGCCTTAAGCATTTGTGAGAAACTGAAAGTCGGACGGAAACTCCCGAACCTGTTATTTCACTGAAATATTTTTGCAGTCGGAGAATTATTTTGAGGTGAAACCTGTCATTCGTAAAAAAGGCTCTCAACCTTTTGGGTAGTTGATAACTTTTAATCAAAAAGTTAAATATGGGACGCTGAGATTTGGGGCGTGAAAGCTATTAAGGCCGGACGGTCGGTCGGTGGGGGTGGGGCCCCTTTCAAGAAAAGGCTTCTTAAGAATAACGAAGCCCCTTACTGTGCCCGGTCCCCTAATCCCCACCGGAGATATTGCATTTTCGCTGATATTATCGTTTCACTGGCTCTGACACCGGACGACAGGAAACTCACCTCGTCGTATTCCCACTCAAGGCTGCTGTTGGTTAACCATTATTCTTAGATCCTGTCGTTAGTCAGGTACACAAACAGTGTTTTTACCTGTGCCCCGCAAAGCGCACACATATCCCCGGATCATTGAACGGATGTGTACCTCCAAACAGAATTTCACAAATCCTTTCAGCTCAACAACCACCATACGGTATACTTTAGTACTGTCAGAGGAAGGTCAGACTGAAAATTTACGATTTGACATGACGGGAAACCGAAACATTGGTGGATGGCGAAGATCTGCTGGAATGTTTTCGGTCACATTTGACGGAGAGAATGCTGCACGGAGGTATCTGTTTCTATTCACTGTAGTCGGGAGATGTCAGTCAGACAAAAACATTCATTTTGTACAAATAATTGCAGCGCAGGCTTCCTGATACCTCTTGACTGATCATACCCACGCCTGAAGGACTTTTCTGCCTGCGCCATGCGTAAGTCTGTCACATTGGTTTTTCTTCCGGTCCCGGACAAAAATCCGGATAAAAATATACTTTTGCCCCTTGCAGGACTGTTTTGTATTAGCTTCGTAACAGGCAACCAGACATTAAAAAAAGTACCGGAATGAAAATCACAGGAAATAAAATATTAATTACCGGCGGCGGATCCGGCATTGGTCTTGGACTGACCGAACGGTTTATCAGTGAAAAGAATACCGTCATTATTTGCGGAAGGCGGGAAGCGGTTCTGAAAAACATTATGGATAAATACCCATCTGTTATTACACGCAGGTGTGACCTGTCATTGGCGGGGGAACGTGAAGACCTTTTCAGATGGATCTCTGAGGAACATTCAGACCTGAATGTGCTGGTCAACAATGCCGGCATTCAGCAGCGGATGAGCATTCGTGACGATGACTTTTTCCCCAGGGCAAAAGAAGAGATCACAATCAATATTGAAGCTCAGGTTCACCTGGTTTCTCTTTTTCTCCGGCTTAAATCGTTGAATGCCATCATCAATGTTACGTCAGGCCTGGGGTTTGTCCCAATGACCAGGGCAGCAGTGTATTCTGCCACCAAGGCATTTTTCCATTCCTTTACCATCTCCCTGAGACAGATAGTGAAACCGGATCATATCGAAGTCATCGAGATCATACCTCCTGCCGTGAATACTGATCTTGGCGGTGCAGGTGAGCATTCCTATGCCACTCCGGTGGAGGAATTTACAAACGCCGTTTTTCAGCAATTGAAAGAAGGAAAATCTGAAATTACGTATGGATTTACCTCTGGCATGCCTGAAGCCGGACCGGAAGACCTCCGGAAAATATTTTTAAGGATGAACGGAGCAGGATAGGAGAGAGGAACGAACAGACATGACCGGCAACGGTGAAGTTAATCCGTAACTGCCGGTTCGGAATCTGAATAAATCCCTGCGATTCTTCTTGGCTGTCTCCTCCTGTTTTTATATATTCGCTTTAAGACGGATCAGGAGAACCATCCATTGTGTGAAATTATTCCAGATAAATTTTCGGTAATCGTACCGGAAATATTTTCCTGCCTTTTACCTGGTATTACGGGAGGAAAATGTTTCTCAAAGTTTATCCTTTTGTGAACAGGAAATACACTGCGAAAGTAAGGTGATTCCTTTTCAGCTCTCAGGCTCCGAATATGTACTTAATTTAAATACTATGTCTCTGTATATCATTGCCGGCATTCTGATCTTGGTAATTTTTTACCCTGTGTTATTATACAATTCGATCATCAGGCAAAAGAATGAAGTTATGAACGCCTTCGGGTCCGTTGATGCCACAATTAAAAAACGGTACGACCTGATACCGAACCTTGTCGAAACGGTTAAAAGGTATATGACCCACGAAGCTACAGTCCTTTCTCATGTAACGGAATTACGGTCAAAATACTCAGATCAGATGACGGACAGTGAAAAAGTCCGGCTCCATAATGATTTGAATAGTAAGATAAACGGTATTATGGTCGCTGTGGAAAACTATCCTGATCTGAAAGCGAGCAGTAACTTTCTAAAGCTGCAGGCGGCATGGAATGAAGCCGAAGATCAGATTACCGCCTCCAGGAGGTACTATAATGCTGCCGTTACCGACTACAACAATGCCATTCAAACTTTTCCTGCCAGCATCATTGCCGGTATTTTTTCTTTCAAACCAAAGAATGTTTTTGAGATCGGACAGGAAGAACGGGAAAATGTCAGTGCCAAAGCCCTTTTTGAATAGACGATGGTAAAATCAGAAGATGAACTTCGGGCTTTTTTCGATTCTCGCTTAAAAGGCATGTTGCAGCCCCTGGAAGAATTCAGGGTAAAAGAAACGGGAAGGTTGAGGAGATACGGAATCCGGATCCTGGCCGCCCTTGTCATACTGATTGTAGCGATAGTCCTGCATTCTGGCATTTTGACTGCTTTCCTGATTCTGGTCATTCTCTGGACCCTTGGAAACAGCTACAGCATCTTTCAGAAAATGTCAGACCATTTAACCAGATCCTTCAAAAATCATATTATACCCGAACTACTGGAATTCCTGTTTGATGATTATGAGTACATTCTTCGTCAGAGGATAGCCAGGTCGGTCATTGAAAAGAGCATGATTTTTCCCGGTCATGTTTCCCGTGTCAGCGGCGAAGATTTTATGCGGTTCAGGATCGGAGACACCTATATCATGTTTTGCGAGACTGCGGCTTTCAGTCAAGGCGATAAAAAAATCTTCAATGGTATTTTTACCGTGGCGACCTTCAACAAGAATTTCTCTTCCAGAACTTTTGTAATTTACCGGAAAGCTTCAGCATTTAAGCAGATTATCAGGAAAGAACTGCTCGGACCTTACAAAAAGGTGGAGATGGAAGACCCGGAATTCGCTGGTACGTTTACGGTACTGAGTTCAGACCAGGTAGAAGCCAGGTACATTCTCACCCCGTCTTTTATGGAAAGGTTGCTGCTATACAGCCGTAAGATAAATAAGCCCGTTACTTTTTCGTTCGTTGAAAACCGGCTTCACTGTGCTGTTCCGAATTTCATAAATCTCTTTGAACCAGCCCTTTTCGAATCGTTTGATTTCGAATTTATCAAAAAGAGCTATGTTCCTCTCAAACTGTATACCGAACTGGTTGATGACCTGAATTTGAATGTGAGAATTTGGACGGAAGATTGAGGAGAGAGAAAAGAGATGCCGTGAGACGGGAACTGAGATCATCATAAAACGCCACCCCGGAAGGTATTAATTCACAATATTAAACCATCACTTTTCCTGGTTTTTCACCTTCTCAAGCATCCCTGCTACCAAATATTTCCCCGACCCCAGTTCAAACACTGAATAGCCCTTCTCCGTACTCGTTTCGACAGCTTTCCCGTCAACCGTCACCTCCCTGCCGGGGAAACTGATCCTGGCTGTGGTGTTGGCGGGGATCTCAATTTTCCAGTTCAGTTTTTGGCCTTCTTTATTCCAGTTGCTCGATATTTTACCATACGGGGATTCGATGGAAGCTTTAGCATAGTTCAAATCACCCACCGGCCATGGTTTGAGGCTGATCTTCCTGAATCCGGGCTCCAGCGGCTGAATACCGGCAACATAGGTGTACAGCCATCTGACAGGCGAGCCGAGGGAATAATGGTTAAATGAGTTCATCCCGGGATCCTGAAATCCTTTTTCCTTTGTCCATCCGTCCCAACGCTCCCAGATGGTGGTGGCACCGTTTTTAACCATAAAGCCGAGCGACGGGAAGGTTTCGTTGCTCATCAGCTCGTACGCCAGGTCAGGATAACCTGCATTACTTAGCACCTGCATTAGAAAACCGATGCCGATAAAGCCGGTGGTATGGTGGTCGTTGAAGGCCCTGATATTGTCCACGAGATGCTCTGCGGCTTTGACTCTGAGTGAGTCGGGCAGGAGGTTGAACTGAAGGGCCAGAACATAAGCCGTTTGAGTGTTTTGCCGCATATAACCTTCACCGTCCACATAGGTTTTAATAAATGCCTGTCGGATTGCCAGGTAAAGATTTTCATACTTCCGTGGCATCATCATTTTTCCCCAGCACATCAGCGATTTTCGACAGGAGGTCTGCACTGTGAGCGAAAAATGCTGTTGCCAGGAGCTCTTTATCCGTCACATCACGGGTATACAACCAGTCGCCGTAATCACCGCCCCGTTTATTTTTCCACAGCAGGTCAGGATTGTTCGCTTTAACATATTCCACCCATTTCACAAAAGCATCATAATACTCTTTAAGGATTTCTTTATTGCCGTACATATTGTACATAGCCCATGGAATGACAATTCCCGCATCGCCCCAGGCCGGTGCCCCGTTGTTGGTGGCAATGATCCTGGGAGAGACATCAGAGAACCCACCGTCATCACCCTGGGCATCCTGCACATCATTCATCCATTTATTAAAAAAGGCAGGAAACATCCATATTATATGCCGCTGTTTGGGTAAACACCAGCGCATCACCCATCCAGCCGAGACGTTCATCGCGCTGAGGGCAATCGGTAGGTACGCTCAGGTAGTTGCCTTTTTGTCCCCAAAGGGCATTATGGTAAATTTGGTTGAGAAGCTCGTTGGAACACTCGAAATAGCCTGTCCGGGGTGTGGCGGAGCCGATGACCAGTCCGGTGACCGCACCGGGGCCAGGATTTCCCTTCAATCCACTCAATTCCACATAACGGAATCCGTGGAAGGTGAATTCCGGTGTGTAGGTTTCGGTGCCTTCTCCCTTGAGGACATATCGGTCGGTCGCCTTCGCTGTCCGAAGATTGGCCGTGTATATCGTACTGTCGGGATTCAGCACTTCGGCGAAGCGCAAGGTAACAGTATCACCTTTGTTCCCCGAAACGTTCAGTCTTACCACGCCGACCATGTTTTGGCCAAGATCGTAGACGTAACGGCCTGTCTTGGGCTCGAAGACACTCTTTGGCGAAAGCTCTTCATGGAAGGTTACAGCTGGACCCGGATCGCCTGTGATGTTCTCAGCAATGGTTTTGGTGACCACATTTTCCCATTGTGAATCATCGAAAGATGCAGTTTTCCAACCGGGTATCTCCATCCGGGCATCATAGGTTTCGCCGTCGAGCATATCGGAGGCCTGTATGGGGCCGAAAGAAGATTTCCAGCTGCCATCTGTCTTTATGACCTCCGTATGACCGTCATTGCCGGTGATATGAAGTTCTGCCAGAAGCCATAAAGGGTAGGAACCGTAATTGTTACGGGAATGACCCCAGCCAATGGTGCCGGCATACCAGCCGTCAGCCAGGATGGCCCCGATGGCGTTTCCTCCTTTCTGCAGAAGACTTATCACATCGTAAGCCTGGTATAGAACCCGTTTATTATAGTCGGTGAAACCCGGTGCCAGGTAATAATCTGACGCCAGCTTGCCGTTAAGGAAAATCCTGTAAGATCCGAGCGCTGTGACATACAACCGAGCGGATCTGACCGGACTTTTCAGGTCGAATGTTTTTCTCATGTATGAAGGAGGCTGGATTTCCTCAGGAACCAGGCTTTTTTCATTCATCCAGTCAAACCCCGGAGCATGACCCAGACGGCCAAAAATATGCGCATATACCTGCTTCTCCTTATTTTTTGAAACGAACCAGGAGTCGTCTGTCGAGACATATTGAATGGCTCCATCTGCCTTTTCCAGGTATAACTGGCCCAGAAGTCCCGCTCCACCCATGGTGTTGGTCACGACGATCTCAATGCGGTTTTCACCTTTTTTCAGGTAATTCTTAACATTCAGATGTTTGATTTTCTGATATTCCCCGGTCCCGGCCTGCTGACCGTTTATATACAGAACACATTTGTCATCCGCCGTGAGAAGGAACCTGGTTTGTATAATATCATCCGGATTAGCGATGAAAAACGTTTTCCTGAAATCATAGCTGCCTTTGGGGGCATCCTGGTCGGAATTGGGCTCAGGATACCAGATCCAGTTTATGTCTTCTTTTCTGTACCTGTAGGTCGCAGATTTCTTATAGGGTTTTCCGATCCATTCCGCCTGCCAGTCGGCCGGACTGTACAGCCCGGTTTCAAAGAAAGCCGTGGCCGATGTATGTTGTCCTCCATGGTTATCCCATACTTTTACATTCCACGAAACGTGTTGCCCGGATGTCAGGGGTTTGCCCTTATAGATAATATCAACAGACTGTTCTGAAGGTATCCTTCGGGTATCCCAGAGGGTATCCTGATCTGACCACGCCGTTATCTGATAGGCTTCCTGCATCACATCCTTCCCTTCACTGTGCAGCTGCCAGCTAAAGGAAGGAGTTTTCACGGCCAGCTCCAGGGGATTATGTAGGTATTCACACTTCAGGTCAGTGATAAACCCGTCATTACCTGTTGAACAGGAAGACATGATGCCTGTAATTGCACCGCAGAGAAGGATGACGAAATGCTTATTCATGTTGATTTAACTATTATTGAGCAGGATGTAAATTTAGTGATTACGGTTTTATTAACAAGGACGAACAGAACCTTAGTATATAACGGGATCGGTTTAGGATGTGCCCTTCACAAGAATTTTGTGTAAAGTCAGTAGCTGCGTCAAGGTTTAAAAAATCTGGAGCCATAAAAAGCTCAAAGATTTTTTAGACCGGATTGAAATCGTTTAATTTTACAAAATGATGCAGTATTATGAAAGACAAAGACAAGAACAAAGATGATTTTGAGATCCCGCAGGAAGCACTGCGCAAGATCAAATCACAATCTGAGCTGGATGATTTCTTCCATGTGCTATATAAACAGGCGGTTGAAGGCATGTTAAAGGCAGAGTTGGATGAACATCTTGGCTACCAGAAGCATAAACCCAATGAAAAGACGGGTGGAAATAATCGCAACGGGTATAGCAGTAAAACGCTAAAAACCGATATTGGAGATATTCCATTGGAGGTTCCCAGGGATCGTGACTCAAGCTTTGATCCGGTGATTGTTCCAAAGCACCAGCGCATGTCGGCACGCATTGAACAGGCGATTATTACCTTGTATTCCCGGGGTATGAGCACTCGTGATATTGAGGCAACTATCCAGGAGATCTATGGCATTGAGTTGAGCGAAGGCACGGTATCGAATATCACCAATTCCATATTAGAGAACATTAAGCAATGGCAGCAAAGGCCCTTGGAAAGTGTCTATTTTGTGGTCTGGATGGATGGCATTGTATTAAAGGTTCGTCATAATGGCCGGGTTATCGGAAAAACGATTTATCTGATCATCGGGCTAAAGAAAGACGGGCTAAAAGAAGTTCTTGGAATGTGGATATCCGAAACGGAAAGTGCATCGTTCTGGTTGAATGTGCTTACCGATCTCAAAGCCCGTGGGGTAGAAGACATCCTGATTGCCTGCACCGATAATCTTGCCGGAATACGCCAGGCTGTAAACGCAGTTTTTCATCAAACGATCTGCCAGCTTTGCATTGTTCACCAAATCCGCAATAGTGCACGATATGTGACATGGAAAGAAAGAAAAGCGTTTATGGCTGATCTTAAACTGGTTTATGGAGCAATTAACAAAGAAACTGCGTATGATGCTTTGGAGGAATTTGATAAAAAATGGGGTGCAAAATATGCTTATGCCATTAAATCCTGGAAGACAAACTGGGAGGAACTCACGGCCTACTTCGATTTTCCATTGGAAATCAGAAAAATCATTTATACCACAAATGCGATCGAAAGTGTTAATAGTGGGATCCGTAAATACACCAAAATTAAAACAGTTTTCCCTGATGACCAGGCAGTCCTGAAGGCTGTTTACCTTGCCCTGAGCAACATCCAGCTAAAGTGGACAATGCCAATCACTAAATGGGGAATTATTATTAACCAATTTGTTATTAAATTTGGAGACAGATGTCGAATATAACTTGCAGTTACCAGTTTACACAAAAAATTTCACAGGCTCTTAGGATGTGCCCTTCACAGGCTCATTTTACTTCCAATTATTTAAATCTTAATCTGTGATAAACCGTGTCAATCCGTAATGAGCCTATTCCTGTTTTTTTCACCACTGATTACACGGATTTTGTTAACTCAACGGAATATTCTGATTTGTATACATCATGTCTCTGTCCATAGACATGATCATGACGATAATAAAAAACACTAACGCAACTGTCAGGATTTAAAATTTCCGATGAACGGTGAACCGTAATTCCAGGGATATTTGCTTATACTGTTGCCTCTTTTTCTCCTTCCTGCTTATTCTCTTCTCCCATTCCTTCTCCTACCCCAACCCTCTCTTTCCCGGCTCCTCTTTTTTTCTATCTACTATCTACTACCTTCCCCCTCCCTTTTCCATCAGCCCGATCACATTGGCCACCATCCCTTTGATGCCGGTTTCAATCGTTTTCTGATAATCGGGTTGCAACACTGAGGAATGCAGCGGGGCAGGAGTTTGGTCTTTACTTTTCAGTTCTGCCATAAGATCAGGATTGGTGGAACCGAGCCAGATCATGCAGATCGGGACATTCTCAGGGGTTCTTCCGTATTTACCAAAGTCTTCACTCACCATAGCAGGTTTCACGGGTACGATATTCTGAGTGCCCAGGATGCTTCCGGAAAATTTCCCGATGTCTTCGGTCAGGGATGCGTCATTCAAAACCGGAGGATTTTCACTGGGAGAGACCTCGACATACGGCATTTTATCCTCGGGCATCCCAGCGGTGAGTGCAGCACCGTCACAGATCCGTTTTATAGCTTTCACAGTTTTGGCAATGGCCTCATCGTTATAATACCGCAAGGTAAGCTGCATCTTTACTTCATCGGGAATAATGTTGGGACGTGTTCCCCCGTGAATAGAACCGACCGTTACCACGATGGGGTCGAGGGGGCTGATCTCCCGGCTCACGATGGTCTGAAGATCCAGTACAATGCGGGATGCTATGACAATCGGGTCGATGCATTTTTCAGGATATGCACCGTGCCCGCCCTTTCCATAAACTGTGATTTCTGCAGATTTTACACCGGCAAAAACGGGTCCGGGAGCCAGACCGATGGTCCCCGATTCCAGCTCGGGGTTGATATGGTATGCCAGGGCATAATCGGGTACAGGGAACTTCTGAAACAAGCCTGACTCTATGGCGGCAGTGGCTCCTCCCGAAACTTCCTCAGCCTGCTGGGTAATTACCATCAGAGTACCTTTCCATAAATCCTTCAGGTCTACCAGGGCGCGGACAGTACCGGCCAGGACAGACATGTGGATGTCGTGACCACATGCATGCATCACATAAACCTCTTTACCGTCATCGTTCTTCATCTGTTTGGTACTGGCAAAAGGAAGTCCGGTTTTCTCCTGAACAGGCAGGGCATCCAGCTCGCACCTCAGCATCACGACAGGTCCCGGACCATTTTTGAATATTCCCACCACACTGTTGCCGCCGAAATGCCGGGTCACTTCAAGACCGTCTTTTTCAAGCAGTCCAGCCATCAGGTCAGCGGTTTGAATTTCATGAAAAGAAAGTTCAGGATTCTGATGGATCTGTTTGCACAGTTGCAGCATTTCATCGCTTTCCTTCTTTACCTCTGAAGAAATCCGGTCATTCGTCTGTGCCAGGATACTGATCTGAAAGAAAGTCATCAATAACAGAATGAGCTTGATACGTTTCATGGTTGTTTTTCTTAATGATAAGTAAAGGGATAGGATAAAACTTGCTTTCGGGGGAAACAGGTCAGGTTACCAAATTAAGGATATTCCGCATTACAAATCAATAATTCCGATATTTAATTGCATACGAATTTATTCCGGGCCGTTAAATTCTCACTTCCTTCTTTTTCCCCTCTCCTCTTTCAGCCAGCGCTGTCCTTCATGGCACAGCCAGGCGGATCCAGCACCGATGACCGCTCCTGCCAGCACATCACTGGGATAATGTACTCCCAGATCCATCCTGGAAAAGGCGACAACACAACTCCAGGAATATGCAGGAACAATTACATACCACTTTGGGTATGAAAGGCTTAACGAAGTGGCCAGGGCAAAGGCATCCGAAGTATGGCCCGAAGGAAAGGACGGGCTTCCCGCACTGCTCAGTTTGATAATGCCAGGATACTTGTCAAAGGGACGTTCACGGTTGACAGAGTATTTAAGAATTGTCGTCAGGACCGCGGCTGACGCAAGTGTGGCCCCTATGTAATAAGATTTGTGCCTCATCAACGTATCCTCTTCAACCAGGCTCATCCCAAGAAGAAATACTGGCACTCCGATAGCTACGGGAGCGGAGGCATTGCTGATGAAACGGAAGGTGTTGTCCAGATTCGGATTACGATGTTGATTAATGGATCTCAAAAGATCTATATCGGGATTCTGGGCGAACAACACCGGTCCGGGGAAAAGAAGGAGGACCAGGAGAATTTTCTTCATCATCTTTCCGTAATGCCGGCTTTGAATTGCTTTAATTCCTGCCTTATTTATTTTAACGTATCAACCGCCCTGGCCATCTTCAGGGCTTCAGTGGTAATGTAATATTTGGTAATCATATCCGGGACTTCCCAGCCGGGCATATCACCTTTCTCGAGGTATTCGAGGTAATTTCTTGTGACCTGTCCGAAGTGGGCTTCATGGCCAAGTCTGAACTTGCCGGGGATATTAATCATCCAGGTTCTTTCGTCAATCTTTTTAAGTTTCAGGCCGGGATAATCCGATGCAAAGTCTGTCTCAACAACTTTTTTCAGGGATCTCTCAAAAGCAGCCGGATCCGTTGAGTGGGTCTCGATATAGACCTCCGGGATATAATTCTGTTCTTTCCCCTGCCTGATGATCAGGTCGGCCTGGGTACCTCTCATAACTGAGAAGTATGTATCACCGGCGCCATCGGGAGCCTTATACCGCCATTCCACGGATATGCGGATGTATTTTCCTTTTAGCCTGTAATCCATGGCACCATTGCAATAAACCATCAACGTGTCGTTCTTCACGTATTTTTGAAGGTAGCTTGGATACGCTGCAAGGCCGGTCACCTCTTTGAATTCGCCAGATGCGATTGCGGTGGTCCAGTGCCGGGCGGAGACCATTTCCACATCCTTTTTATAATCAAGAGATACTCCTGGGAAGGCCTCCCACTGGGCCAGGTCTACCAGGTGAGTTGAAACATCCACGATGCCTTCACCCTGTTGTTCCACATCGAAAGCCCAGGCTGGTCGTACCAGCGGAATGCCGGAGACATACTTGAAGAAATGATGGACGCTCTCCATGGTAATAGCAGGCTCTTCAGTTGTTCCGTTTATTAGTTCTCCGAATATTTCTGGTAGCATAGACAGTTTTTTCTGGAGAATCGTCGTGATCTCAAAACGTTCGGTCATAATATCATAAAGCAGAATGCCATGCTCTGAAGCAAGGTCGAAAGACTCCTGAAGCATCGAAAATTTATCGGGAGTGATCACCATGGGTTTGTCGGCAAGTACATTCAAACCGTTCTTTATGGAATGATAGATATAATCGGTTTTGATCCGGTTATTCCCGGCAAGCACAACCACATTCCCCTTTTTCTCGTCCAGCATTTTCTCAAAATAATCCGGACCCAGGTAAACATGTTCACGCCAGTGTGTCGGATCATCCTTCCGGGTATTGTATGCTTCGACCCTGTTAAGGTAATCTTCAACTTCAGGTCCCTTGGGCGCATATACATAAACATTGCTGTCAACAGTCGGATACATCACCTTCTGAACCAATGAGGCATGGAAATGCCCGGGATTTAAGGTGATGAGTGTAACCGGTAACGTTTGACCTGCCTTTTTGGAAGACTTGCATGAAGTAGTCATCGCGAGGATCATGATTATGGGTATGAGATGGCTCTTTGTCATGGATGCTGTTTGTTAGCCAGGGTCTTAATGCCCCTGAGCAATGAAGTAATTTTCAATAGTAACAATTCTCTAAATTATAATTTTTTTTGGAAAGTGGTACAGCGGAGTTCAAAGTCCTCCGGTTTTGGTGCCTTACGAGTTAAGGAAAAAATTTTAGTAAAGCTGTAAATTATTATGTGTCAAATTCATAACTTGTGAGAAGTGTTTCGGAGTTTCTTGTTGATCATTAATTATATAGTTACGAAACGATAATATATCTGAAGACTATGCAGGATCAAAAAACAGAACAGGAATGCTGTCCCCGATTCGATCCCATTCCCTGGGAAGACAAAATATTCGAATGGGACAAAAAGCGGTTTATCAAGGACCATGTGTTTACTTTCTTTTACATGCCGGTCAACTTCGGGCCTGTGATCCGGAGAATCCTGAAGAGAGCAGAAGAAGCCGGAATGACACCCGGCAGGCTTTGCCTTTCCGATCATACTTCAAAGTGGAATATGGATCTGTATCTTGCTTCCCACGGAGAGGTTGACGGGCTTGAAAACGTGACTCTCTCAGGAAAATATTTCTGCAAGGTTTATGAAGGTGACTTTAAAAACACAGGTAAATGGTGTGCTGATTTTGAAGAAGAAGCAAGAAAGAAAAACCTGGATGTAAAAAAGTATTACATGTGGTATACCACTTGTCCCAAATGTGCTAAGAAATATGGAGAGAATTATGTGGCTGTAATCGGGGATGTAAAAGAACAGTGAAAAGTAAGGAAATGAGAGAGATAGATGTGATGGATGACGGGTGGTTAAATTATTAAGGTAAGAAGTACTAAAGATTAACCCTGAAAATAATGGGACCTTTCTGCAGTGGTGTAAAGACAATCTCGTTACCACTGCTGCACCCCGGGAAATGGGCCCCGGTTGATTTAAAAGAAGAGCCGGCCCTCACAAACCGTTTACCGATAAAAACTGACGGGGTAGAAATTAAATTTAATCACTCGACTTCTGGAAGAAGTGGGTATAAGGAATCCCTTCCCTATAAAACAGGAGAGAGGCAGATTTTCACTGTGATTGGGATAGTGTGATACACTACCTCGCAGCCTGTAATTTCTGTCAGAAAGACACCTGTTATTTCCCTGAAATATTATTGCAGTCAGAGAATTATTTTGCGGAGAAACCTGTCATTCGTAAAAAAGGACTCACCTTTTGAGTAGTTGATAACTTTTAGTCAAAAAGATGAAAATGGGACGCTGAGATTCGGGGGGTGAAAGTCATAAAGGGCGGACGGTTTGGAAGGCGGGGGAGGGGCCCCTTTTCAAGAAAAGACTTCTTAAGAATAACGAAGCCCCTTCCTGTACCCGGCCACCAGAGATCTCTTCCTGCAATGCACAAATCCTGACCTTTTATCCGTATGGCTGAGGGCCTTTGCGCCCCTTCCTGAAAAACCAATGAGAACCAGGACCATACACCGGGTGGATGATGTAATGCCTGTCCGGCTGTCAACCAGGATGCGGGTAGTCCCGGTCTGAATGCTGCAAATCTATAGGCTATCCGTTTTCTCCACCATCTCCCCCAGCTTTACCACCGTGTTCCAGTTCCTCGTGGTTGCCGTTATGTGTAGCCTTGATTCAAAAAATGTGTTGTTGAGTTTGGTCCGGCCATAGCCATTGGGGCAGTGAAGGTAGATCTCTGTACCATGGATACGGAATTCATCCGGGAGGTAAGCCTCAGCGTCAGGGATGCCGTGCCCTGATGCATCCGGAATGTCCGAGAGGAAGGTGACATGTAACTTGCTTCTGTCAATATTCCCGTCCTGTAGAAAAGGATTTTTTCCAAGCACCTTTCTCAATTCAGAAGCATTTCGGACCACGATCGGAACATCGAGGTTGAAATGGTCGTGTATCAATCGCTCACACCGGGTTTTCACATTGGCTTTGTTCGGCAGGTCGGATCGCAGAAGGATATTCCCGCTCTGGATATACGTGGATACGTCATGGAAACCGGATTTCTCAAACGCCGATTTAAGGTCTGGCATTCTTACAATGTTCTTTCCGCTGACATTGATGCCCCGCAACAGGATGATATAGGTTTGCATCTTAGTCGCATTTTCGGTATTAAAAAGTTTTGCAGTTTATTCCGCATACAGCTTAGGGTCACACCAGTCGGCATGATCGTAATGGTTGCCGTTGCCTCCGTCGGTAACCGTCAGGGTTAGGTTTTTGATCCCCTTCAATGACACATCCACAAAGCGGGCTTCATCCTCCGCCTTCATCAGCCCGCTCCTGTAGAGTTCCTTCCCGTCGCCTGTAACGATAAATTCAACACTTCCAAACTGGTTGAAACGGGTGTAGGCATCCACACCGACCCAGGCAGTAAAGCGGCTGTAGTGGCCACCGGGTGTAAAATGCAATTCTGATACCGCGTGTACACCGAATCCATTCCTGAAATCGCGGTCTTTGATTTTTAAGGGTGTACCCTGCAATGCCTTATTGATCTGGGGGAAGCTAAAACCTTGGATCCAGGAGTCAGGTTGGATGTGTGTCAGCAGGATATCTGCCGGCTTATCCCATGGAACCATAACCGGGGTGGACCGTTCAGACATTTTCCCTCTGAGGGTTGCCGCTTCAACATAACAGGTGTCAATTGCCCCGGCCAGTTTTTCAGGAAGGATCAGGCTCGTGCCGGTTGTTGTTTTTGACCAGACGCCATTCAGGAATACCCGGTAAAAATCAGCACCTGGAACAGGTTTCCATTCGAGGGTTTTTTTCTCTTCAACCGGGACAAATTCTGCTTCGGGCCTTGCAAGGGTTTTGTTATAAGGTTTAAAGATGCTGAGGTTCCATTTGTCGAGATTTTGGATTGTAAAACTGCCATCCTCGAGTATAACAAACGGCTGCCAGAATAACCTGGAATTCTCCAGGCTGTCGGCGTCCCAGATGTCAGCCATGAAAATAAAGGAGCCTGCGGGTTGACCAGGGGCCGGTAAAACGTATGTGCTCTGGGCTCCGAAGGTATATTCGGCTCCGGGTCCCCGACAGGGATTCTCATGGGTTGTCCATGGCCCTAGAATATGATCAGCTGTATAATAATCAGCCGCATTGGGGGCCCAGCCCGTAAGCCCGGATGTGATAAGGTAATACCGGTCTTTGTACTTGAAAGGGGCAGGTGCTTCCCTTTTCTGGTCGATGATTGCACGCGACCATGTTTTCCCTTCAACTTCCGGGCGGGCAACGTCAAGGTAATCATCGGAGAGTTTGACAATATATATCGAACTGTTGTTTTCTGACGAATAGATCACATAGGCACTGCTGTCGTCATCCACGAAAAGGTTCATATCCCTGAATGTGTTCCCACGGTCTTTCTCATCAATATTTTCAATTCTTTCCCGGTCAGCGGTAGTTAATTCTGAAGCACCACCGTCCATCCGGTTATAACCATAGTCGTAGCTGACCGGACGAAAGGATTTCACAAATTTAAACGGACCTGTGGGTGAATCCGCTACTGCCACACCGGCTTCCGACATCGTGTAACCCACTGCGTCAAGGTGCATCCACATCACATATTTGCCGGTTTTTGCATTATAAATCACCTTTGGTCGCTCCAGAACACCTGTGTTTCTGGTTTCTTCAGGAGTTAGGATTGTTGGCAGAACAGTACCTTCGTACTTCCAGTGGTAAAGGTCGGCAGATGAATAACAGCAAACGCCTGTCTTATTACCATGACCAAGGCGCTGGTCCTGGCCGTACATGTAAAAAAGGTCACCGACTTTCAGTATTCCGCATGCATGCGCTTGTATGGGGACACTGTCTGTGTCGTACCATACTTTACCGGGGTAGAAGAAGTCATTGTCAGACTTGTGTACACCAGATGTGCAGGCTGCTATAGCAATTGTCAAAAGGACAGGGACAAACAGGATCTTCATGAATACAATGGATTTGTGTTGGACGAAAGGGTCAGGTCTGATATCACGGTGGTTAAAGATAAAGAATATTTTTCGCTCTCCAGCTTTTTCCTGCCCTCCTGCCAGTCATGGATAATATCGCCTGATCTGGGGCTTGTGGCCATAAGTCTTTCTTTGGCTTTATCCCTTCATGGAGATCCGGTATCAGGAAAGGCTGCCTTTATGAATCCTGATTTAATTGTCCGTCATAATCCAGGAGTGAAAGCAGGCTTCTCAGCGATCAGGATAAAAAGCGGATAAGCTTTTTTTCCTTCATCCGTATTTTTTTCGATCGTAAAAAAGTCTTTGTACATCCTGGTCTCGAAGCCATGCAATTTTAAAAGCTTCTCCATTTTCTCCCGTTCAAATCCGTTATGTCCGTCAAAGTCGGGCATATGTGAGTGAAAACTGCCGTCTTCCGTTTCAAGATCTCCGATACACAGGTAACCGCCTTCCACGAGAAGGGAACTGAACCGGTGAAAGATAATATCCAGATCCTTGATATGATGGAGGGCCATAAGAGTGTATATAATATCGAATTTCTGGTTCAGCTCTCTTTTTTCAAGGTCAATTCTGAGGGGGTTAAAATGCTTTAGATGATGATCCCGTATTTTGTCTTTCAACACCTTGAGCATCCCCTCTGAAGTATCGGCGAGAGTTATGTTTGTAAAACTATCCCTCAGGATAAAACTGAGGAGCCCGGTTCCGCAGCCGAATTCAAATGCATCCCTTAATTCCCGGCCCGACAGAAAGGTATTAATTTCATTTGCAAAGGCTCCCGCTCTTTTCGTTTTTTGGGGATCATCATCCCATCTGGCTGCTTTTTCATCAAAATTCATGGTATCAGGATTTGTTGACGTTACTATTGGATTCAGAAACGGTTTTTTCTACATGGTTTGCTATTCGTAACAACCCGGGAAGGCAAATCGTTTTAATTTTTTACAGAAAAAGTAAATTATTATTAAAACAGGAATACTTCATACCTGAAAGGAGATGATCCTGACACGTATTCGGATCAACGGACAGATTTTGAACAAAATTCTCAGGATGCAGGAAAAATTATCGACAGTTTGAAAACCAAATATTGGATTTTTTGTTCTCAGGGTGTGTGAAATACAGCACTTTAAATTAATCAGATGAAGACAACTCTACCTTTTTCCCAAAGCCATTGGAGAACAGTGGTCATTGGTGCAGGACAGGCCGGACTGGCAGCTGGCTATTATCTCCGGAAATCGGGGGAGAATTTTATCCTCCTGGAAAGCAACCAGAATGTAGGTGATTCCTGGCGAAACAGGTGGGATACCCTCAGGTTATTCACTCCTGCCCAATATGACGGTCTGCCCGGATTCCCTTTTCCTGCAGCACGCGGATCCTTCCCTGAGAAAGATCAGGTGGCGGATTACCTTGTTGAATATGCCACAAGGTTTGATCTCCCGGTACATTTGGGAGTTAAGGTAGGGAGCCTCGAAAAGAAGGGGTCAGGGTTTGAGATTAGTACCAGCGTGGGGTCTCTCACGGCAGATCGTGTCGTGGTTGCTACCGGAACCAATCCGGTACCATGGATTCCTGATTTTGCTTCCGAACTGGATCCCACCATACATCAGATCCATTCCTCCCAGTATAAAAATCCCTCATCACTGCCTGATGGTGATGTCCTCGTGGTTGGCGCCGGAACATCCGGACTGGAGATAGCACTGGAGATAGCCGGGAGCCGTACCACCTTGATATCCGGAAAGCCCACTTTTCACATTCCTGATACCATCTTGCGATATGCCGGAGGTTTTTACTGGTGGTTTATAAACAATGTACTCACTGTGAGAACTCCTGTCGGTAAAAAGGCCAGAATTCAGATTCTCAGTCATGGAGGACCTTTGATCAATATTTCAGCCGGGATGCTTGACACGGCCGGAGTGAAGCGTCTTTCAAAGATTGTTGGAGTAAAGAACGGTTTTCCGGTTACCGATGACGGGCAGGTCTTGAAGGTAAAAAATGTGATCTGGTGTACGGGTTTCAGACCGGATTTTTCATGGATCAGTCCGGGTGTAACGGATCATACCGGATGGCCGGTCACACAACGGGGAGTTACTTCATTGAAAGGGCTTTACTTTGTCGGCATGCTTTTTCAATACGGACTAACCTCAGGATTGATTGGAGGTGTTGGCAGAGATGCGGCTAATGTGGTAAGGCACATGCGTGCAATGGCTTGAGGAGGAAACGGCGTAGTATTTTCAATGATACGATTTTTTTACCGTATCCATCATCATGACGATGGCCAGGAACGATAGGTAAACATAGAAGTTCAGGGTAAGCAGGCGTTGCCAGAGCCCTTTCCAGGTGGTTATGAATTCCACCGGGTGACTTTTTAGTTTGGCGATACTGAACAGGATTAGTGCGATAAGACCAAAAACGAGGATTGGGATGGCCAATGCATAAAGTGCAGGATGTTCCCGGCGGGGGATGATTTTCCGGATCAGCACCGGCAGAATAAACATCCCGGCAATGCCGAGACCTCCGAGAGCATCATGTACTATTCCGCTCAGGGTCAGATTTCCGTTTACATAATTTGCCGGGAATATTCCGGATCCCATTCCTTCACCCACACCATAAAGCATTATCAACCAGGAGGCTGCTCTGGTCGTAGCTCTGTTTTTATATGCCAGTCGGAATCCCAGGCCGAAAATAACGAACATGAATCCAAGGATAACCCACCATGTTGAAGTAAGTGCAGCCACCGGGCTGGCGGTGGCTCCCAGCATGCTCTCGGTGTCATGAAACATGCGGTAATCCGGGTACAGGCTTCCGGCTATACCCATTATCGTAAAATCCCCTGTGGTCGCTAAAAGACAGATTATCGCGGAAAACAAAATAAAAGCTCTGGCAGAATTAATTCTCACTTTATTCTTAAATGGAGGTTTATATTCAATACATTCAGGCATGATTTCAGCACGCAAGATGGTTGTTAAACATCAGATTAACAAAAAAGGTTGGAAGCTGAGAGTTAAAAATCTGTAAATCGTCCGGTGTGATTTTCAATTGGCTGCAGGAATGGTAAAAATAAACGTAGATCCTTTCCCCTGAACAGATTCACACCAGATCCGGCCAGCATTCTTTGTGACAAACTCGCTGCAAAGCACCAGACCAAGTCCGGTACCGGTTTCTCCGGCAGTACCGGTCGACTTATACTTCACATCAATATGAAATAATTTATCCATATCACCGGGAGGTATGCCAACACCGGTGTCTTTTATTCTTACTTCCATATTTCCGTCTTTCTGATGGATGCTGATGTCGATGCTTCCACCCTCAGAGGTGAATTTAATTGCATTACTTACCAAATTACGAATAACGGTATCAATCATTTCCCTGTCGCCAAAAGCCATTTCAGGCTCGGTGGTAGACACTTTAATTTCTATACCCTTATTCTCCGCCTGGATCCGGTGCAAATTTGCATTCACTTCAATCAGCCCGGAAAGGTCAAAAGGCACTGGTGAGAATGTCATCTTTCCTCTTTGTGAATTTGCCCAGGTCAGGAGGTTTTCCAGAAGCGTAAAAATGAAACCGGCCGACTTATTTATGTTTTGCAGTGCCATAAGTTTATCATTCTCTTCAAGTTCAGTGTAATTCCTGATAATCAGATCACTCAAGGAATACAAATTGGTGAAGGGATTTTTAAGGTCATGGGCGAGTATGGAAAAGAACTTATCCTTCATACCGTTAAGTTCCTTCAATTCTTCTTTCTGTTCTTTAAGCTGTTCTTCAGCCATTTTACGGTCGGTGATCTCCCTGGCCAC
Organism: uncultured Bacteroidales bacterium; assembly: GCA_963764345.1. Lineage (GTDB taxonomy): Bacteria > Bacteroidota > Bacteroidia > Bacteroidales > DASQZK01. Next base: position 55,131 of record CAVXSF010000016.1, read on the forward strand.
GATGACGATGCCGGTCAGTTCACCGGCGGCATTCCTTTTTGGTGAAACTTTGGCATTGTACCACTGTTTGCTTTCACCTGAACCGAAATTGTAATCAAATCCGGGAACATCATCGCGCTCTTTAAAACTGCTGAATGCTGTTCTGAGTTGCCGGACTAATTCAGACGAAATGCCAGCTTTTGTGTAATGTTTATGGATATATAGTTCGGGATTTCTGAAATTAATATCCCGTTTACGGGGATTATAGAACTCCTGGAATATCCCTTCATTGTCCAGTACAAAAACCAGATCATCCAGTGAATTGATGGTAGATTTAAGCTTTTCCTCACTTTCCTCAACTTTCGCTTTTTGTCTTGCGATTTCTATCGTCCGTTCATTAACTTTTAATTCCAGAATTTTCTTCTCCCGTAAAAGGTTTCGCTCCCGGAGTTTTATAATTACTACAATGCCAATCAGGATGATGACCGCGTAAACCAAATAGGCTAAACGGCTTCTCCACCAGGGGGGCGAAATGTGAATTTTAAGGTTTGCCGGTATCTCATTCCACACACCGTCATTATTGGTGCCTTTAACTCTGAATACATAATCACCTGCAGGTAACCTGGTAAACTGAACAGAATGATGATTTCCGGTATTGTTCCATTTGGAAGAGATTCCTTCCATCTGATAAGCATAACGGTTTTTTCCGGGATTTGTAAAATCAAGCGCTGAAAAATCGATGGAAAAGGAATAATCCTTATAGGATAAACTAATCTCCGGTTCGTAGACATTCAGATTTTTCCTGACCCCGTCATTTTCTTTTTCGAAGGTGGTAATCTTTAAGGGAGGTATATAGGTATTGCCATTCAGCGAATCGGGGAAAAATGAAACAAGTCCGTCCATGCCACCAAAAAACATCTCACCATCACTGCTTCTGAAAACAGCCTTGATATTGAATTCCTGACCTATGAACTCATCCAGTGCCTGAAACCGGACAGGGTCCCCTGTATTCGGATTTGCGATGGCCAGACCTCTGCCGGTTGAGAACCACAGATTATTGGAGGCATCGTCAATGATGTCATAGATGACACTGCCGGGAAGTCCGCTTTTTACTGAATAATAGGTAAATACCCCGGAAGCTTTATTAAAGCGGTTAAGTCCTGATGCTGTACCTATCCAGATATTACCTCGCAAATCTTCACCCAGTGAAATGGTGAAATTATCGCAAAGTGTGTTTGTAGATCGTGAATTATGAACGTAATGTATCATGCTTTGCTGATAGGGATTATAACGGTCGAGACCATTGGATGTGGCGATCCAGATGTCTTTATCACGGTCTTCCAGAACTGAATAGACCAGGTTGCTGCTCAGGGATAGTGCTTCATCCGGAGATGCTTTTAGCATACGTATGGTTTTATTCCTGATATTGAGGATGACCACACCGTTACTGGTACCAATCCATAGCTTACCTTCCGAATCTTCAATGATGTTATATACCCTGATGCCGGTGAATACGTCAAAGCTCTCCGTTCCGAAATATTCACTGACGTTGACAAAGGCTCCTTTCACGGGGTCAAAAACTGCCACACCGTTTCGCGTCCCGAGCCAAAGCCTTGAATAACCATCCAGGTACAAAACATGCGCATAATCATCCGGTATATGGTATTTCCCCCGAAAGCCTGAACTGTACCCGGCCTTTACTTTGCCATCCGGCGTCAACTCTACAAGTCCTTTTCCCCAGGTCCCGACCCAGAGATTACCCGATTTATTCTTAAAGACCGATGCGATAACATTATCGGGGAGCTCAACGGAACCAGGATCGTCCGATTTCTTGTAAAACCGGATATTCTTTTTTTTCAGATCGGTTTTATCGAGACCGGCAATTGTACCTATCCAAAGGTTATTTGAGAAGTCCTCATAAAGTGAAAAGACAATATTGTGACTGATCAGATGCCTGGTATCAGTGCCGCTCATAAAGTGGATGAACTGTGGCTCACCTTTATCGGCCGGGAAAATCATTTTGTTCAGACCTCCGCCTTCGGTACCAATCCAGATTGCCCCCGTGTGATCCTGCCTGACAGCACGGATGAGATTGTGGCTTAGCCCGGATAAATGTTCCTCACGGTGGAAATAATGCTTTATACGGAATGTCACCGGATCAATGATATTCAGCCCGTGCTCTGTTCCGCAAAGAATTCGTCCATCCCTGTCTTCAGATAGGGCAGTAATATGATTGTGACTGATGGTCTCGGAATTTTCCGGGTCATGAAGGAAGACTCTATATCGGTTGGTTTCAGGATCGAGACGAAAAAGACCGTGATGAGTGCCTATCCACAAAAAACCATTTTTAGCTTTAATGACCGGTACGCCATTGTCATAAAGTACACCAGAATACCAGGAATCGTTTCTGAAGGTATGCTTATGCCCGGTTTTAACGTTTATTACGGCGAGCTCTGGTGGAAAATTAACATATACATTCTCCTTATCGGTGCAAAGTCCGTAAACAAAATTGTCGGTTATAACTGTTCCGGTACCTTTATGGTTAATCCTGTTGAATAAACCTGTTTTCTTATCGTATCTGTTCAGACCACCTTTGGTGGCGATCCATAAACCACCGGTCGAATCTTCCGCGATGCTGAAAATCCAGTTGTTGGACAGAGAGGTTGTATCATAAGGGTCATTAAAGTAGGAAACGAAACTGTATCCGTCGAAACGGTTAAGACCGTTTTGTGTGCCAAACCATAGGAATCCTTCACTATCCTGGCAAATGCAGATGATCACACTCTGCGAAATGCCATCCCTTACCGCAAAATGATTAAAAGAAAGGGATTGTCCAGAGACCTGGTTTAACAACAGGTGAATGAACAACGCTATGAAGACGGCATATTTATCCATCCGTTGGAGTTTGTACCTGTCATCATGAGCTTTCATCGGGAGAGTTCATTTCAGGTTACAACAAGGACTATCAGAAATCCGGCGACATAATCACCGGGGAAGAGGATAAATCATTCAAGTCACTTAATATATGACATTTTTTATTAAAATCTTAACTCATCACCAATATTTAAAATCCGGTAGTCACATCAGGCGTGAAACTTCCGGAGGTCCTGTGTCTGCACCCTCTATGCGGATTTTTCATAACTCAGATTTTCGCCTTGAAGAGTCCAGACTTGAAATAGCGTCGGTCCTATTGCATTTTACCTTGAGGGGATCATCCGTCTCCCGAAGATATTTGCACTCCGCTTTTGCTTTCACCGTCTTATTTTCCGGCCTTCCTAAAGGCATTATAAGCATTTACCACTCCCCCTGTTACCGAGAGTTTATCAAATCGAACCGTTTTACCATTATCAATTTTTTCTCCTGTAGTTGCATCAGCCGACGGAAGATAGACTTTTTTCCTCCGGTGTTTGTCGGTATTTTTCAGAATGAGATCTTTCAAAGCAATAGCTGATAAATCGGGGTGGTATGACAGGATGAGGGCAGCCACGCCGGCAACAACAGGTGAGGCAAAACTGGTACCGTCACCCATATCGTATCTGTTTCCAGGGTAAAGGGAAATGATATTAACCCCGGGGGCAAAAAGGTCGACCTCCTTCTGGCCATAATTGGAAAAACTACCTACCAGGTCCTTCCCAAAGGTTTTTGAGGAAGCTCCTACGGTAATCCAGTTGTTAACTATGGTGCCGTCATTAAGACGGTTCTCAGGATAACTGGGTACATGATCCAGATCATTTGCATCATTACCGGCAGCATGAACGAGAAGGACATGATGAGCTTCAGCATACTTTACCGCGGCATCAACAAAATCCTTATGCGGCGAAAAATCCTTTCCGAAGCTCATATTAATGATATCGGCCCCGTTATCAACGGCATAACGGATGGCCAGGGCAACATCCTTATCCCTCTCATCCCCGTCGGGTATCGCCCTAACACTCATGATTTCCACGTCGCTTGCGATTCCGTCGATTCCGAAACCATTGTTCCGGATGGCTGCGATGATGCCGGAAACGAATGTACCGTGAAATGCATCAGGGCCGGTCACATCATTATTCCCATAATCCGTATCGTTGATATCATCCGGATTGTCTCCTATGAGAGGCCTTGGATTGAAATCGGGGTTCAGCTGTTTATCAAGACGGGCATCGACCATCTCTTTCACCTGGTTCAATCCGTCCCTGGTGAATCCATTCTCATCGAGAGTAATGAGAAATTTTTTGACCATATTGACGTCGTCCCGGTTGGTGTTGATGCCCTTCAGATCGGCAATTGTAAACGTGTCTTTGCCGAGAAAATCTTTGATGATCTTGTCGGCATAGCTCAGGTTAAGCTCCAGGTTTGTAATATTGGATTTTATAGTTTCAAATTTTTTCTTCTTTTTTTCGAAAGAGGCCTGACATTCCTTATAAAGTCTGTAATCCGCAGTATCTTCCGGGGCTACCTGGTTAATCGAATCGACTCCGCTGAACCGGGGGGCCATCCTGCGCATGATCCTGACTTCTTCGAAGTTTGCATACCGGATGTTTTCTCCGTTTTTGTTACCCAGGAAATTCCACCCGTGAATATCATCTATATACCCATTTTTGTCATCGTCAATGCCGTTGCCAGGTATCTCACCCGTATTGACCCAAATCCTTCCCTTCAGGTCAACATGGGCCGTATCTACACCTCCGTCAATGACTGCCACGATAATCTTTCGGCCGGCCTTTTTATTGCCGATCAGAGAGCTGTAAGTGCGGTCAACACCGGCACCTTCAATTTTATTTTTGGAAGGACTTTTATCAAACCAATTCAGGAAAGATCCATCCAGAGAATCAACGGTGGACACAGGAGTCGACTGGCTGAAGACATTCAGCATAGCCATCGTGATAAAAGTACTGGTTAACAGGAATTTTAAAATCATTTTCATTTTTGCCGGTTTATAAATAAAAAAGAGTAAAAATAGAATTCATTATCCTAAAAACAACGTTTTAGAATGAATGTTCCAAATCTTCATCCTTTCGGATGATCTAAATAGTTGACATCTTAAAATCTCAGTTTGGACACTGTAAATAAATCGTTAATAAAATAGGGGATAAGTTAATTCGTCTTCTGTTGAAATCCCACCTAATATTTGATATTATTAGCAAAATAAAAACGTAACCCTCCAAGTAATAAGTGCTGAAGAAATAAAACAGAGATTATGATTACAAGCCGCTACAACAGTGAAATAGGAGTTCTTGAAGTCAGGTACAAGGGTAAACTGGGATTTTCAGAACTGAAGGGATTTGGTGACAGTCTGATGACTAACGTGACTATTCCCCGGGAACTTAAAATCCTTACCGATGTGAGAGACGGGGAATATGATCTCCGCGAAGATGAACTCCAACTGGTATTGAATGCTTTGCAGCTGCAATTGAGCTCTTTCAAATTTATTAAAGCTGCTTTTATTCATACCCGCCCCAAAGAAACTGCTATCTCCCTGATCTCGGAAGAAAGAAACACCATCCCCAATTATTTTCACAGGGTTTTTTCTACCAGGCAGGCTGCATTGACCTGGCTGCTGGAGAACAACGTATAGTCTTCATTCCTTTCGGAAATCCTGGTACATGAATGAATTTTGCATTGAGGGTGTTGAGAAATATTCACATCCCCGTCTCTCTTTAAATACAGCCGTATTGAATGATTTACGTGCTTTCTCCGTGTGATTTTTACGTTTATGTTGAAAAGCGTGGAAAACATGCTACAATTTATTGATATTCAGGTCATATTAAGACTGATTTGAGCCTTTCGCACGATTTTTGCGAACTGGTGCAGGATTATTTAATAAGAAAGGGGAAATTATAATGAAAAATAGATCAATAAGATGGCAGGACTGGGTCACCCTCATTGCAGGGATCTGGTTATTCATAAATCCATGGCTTTTTGGTTATGCCAAAATGTCTTATTCCTGGGATGCTTTTCTTTTTGGAGCAGTAGTCTTCGTCTTTTCAATCTGGGCAATCAGTGACAGACGTTTTTGGGAAGAATGGGTTGACCTGTTGATTGGTATCTGGCTTTTCATATCACCCTGGATACTGAACTTCGATTTGAATGGAAGCGCCTTATGGAATTTTCTCTCGGTAGGTTTCATCCTGATGATATTCGATATCTGGAGTATAGCTGCATACCCTAGGGTATCTGCGGCACACGCATAAAGCCGGTTTGATAAATAAGAAAAATTGGAAATTCAGGCCGGTAAAGGATTTTATTCATGTAGTAAAAGCCTTTACCGGCTTTTGATTTTAAAGTTCGTATGATGGTCTTATAGGAAAAGTAGGATGAATGGGTTGAGCTTATCCATGCCGCTTCCATTTTCAGGGTGTGTCCGAGATAAAGTTATAGACTTTTCCGGCTATTATTTGCTGTCCTTCATCATTCAGATGAAAGCCATCAAGGCTGTATTTCATGTAATCAGGCTGGAAAAGGCTGTACAAATCGATGAAATCACAGCGACTCTGTCGGGCAATGTCTTTAAAAAAGGGGAGGAGGTATTTAACCCTTTCGTCAGCACCCTTGAATCTGGCCGGTAAAAAAGGATCCGGACCGAAAGGTACGGGTGATAGAATTACGATATCCGGAGGCCTGTTCTTAAATCCGGGAAACCCCTTGATCTTGCGGATCAGGTCATTCAGATAAACCGGTACGGTAGAAAGTTCATTGTCAAATATGTTTTTGCAATCATTGGTCCCAAGTGAAAGGAACAGATAATCGATTTTTCGCCCTCCACTCGAATCCAGGGCGTTATCAAGATAAATCTCGATGTTATGCAGTGTGTTCAGTTTTTCATTGCTTAAATTATTGAAACCGTAGGTATTTCCCGGAACCGAAAAGTTGAGAATCCTGTTTTCCGGCATCTTCTTTTTTAGCTTACTGACCCAACTGTCGTCCACAGCCGCATTTTGGTCCCCGATGACTACAATGAATTTTTCATGGCGAGATGCACAAGAAATCAGGAATACTGAAAAAAAAAGGAGAACAGAGAGTAATTTAAAAGATGTTCTGAGTGATGATTTCATTCTGCAGGAATCCTTTTTTGTGTTCCCGACAATTTAAGGTAATTTCTGCGATTATCTAAATTTGCCAGACTTTATTTATTCAAAATTAGCCTTCTGGAAAGGGATGAAATACGAATCGTTCCGGACCTCATTTTTTGGATAACTATAATCAAATATCTGATATATAGTCAGTTGACTTTACCGATCAGGTCTATCAATAATTGGCGTATGGTGTTGGTATCAATGGGTTTTTCAAGGTAACCGGCAAATCCTGCGGCGAGAAACTTTTCCTTTTCCTCCGGAATACAATTAGCTGTGTGGGCTACCACTGGTATATGACTTTTGAGCCGCCGGATTTTTTCAAAAATTTCAAAACCGCTCAGATCAGGCAGCCTGATATCAAGTAAAACGATGTCTACCTGCCGGTCGGTCATGACCTTAAGGGCTGCCTCCCCACTTTCGGCGTAAAGGATATTAACTCCTGTGTCCCTCAGCATCACTTCGAGCAGGCTGAAGAAAAACTCCTCATCATCGACCAGGAGCAGCGTTTTCGCATAGAGATCTTCTGACATAAAAATTTATTTTGAACTGTCCGGCTGACAGAGAAGTGATGCAAATTTTTTTCTGTCATTCCCTATTTATTTCCATTGACCCGGTTGACAAACCCAGCGACTGCAGAACTCTTTAAAAATAAAGGGATGATTTCAGTCGCATCCAATGAACATTCTGTTGTAAAAATAAGGATTAAAATTTATTTTTCTGATCGGGTGCAAAAAAAAGTCAGGGATCACTGAAACCCGCCTCCGACTGACGAATGGCAAACAGAATTTGGTATATGGTAAATTTTGTTTTTTTCATGGTTGTCTTTTTAAGGTAAATCATTTGAAAATTGCCAGGGTTTCTCTAATCTCAAATAAGCCGGTTTATCGTAAAGAGCTCAGTGTGTCAGGCTTTTCTGAGTGTGAAGATAAAGGTGCTCCCCTTTCCTTCTTCGCTTTCCACCTTGATCTCCCCACCATTTTCTTTGACAAAATCCCGGCAAAGGATCAGTCCCAGGCCTGTCCCTTTTTCATTTGCGGTGCCTCTTTCCGACCGGACATTCCCAATTTCAAACAATTTGGACAGGTATTCAGATTTGATACCGGTGCCTGAATCTTTAACCCGGACTCTGATAAAATCACCGGCTTCTTCACCTTCCAGGGTAACTTTGCCGCCTTCCTCGGTGAACTTCAGTGCATTGGATATCAGGTTTCTCAAAATGGAATTGACCATATCCATATCGGCATTCACCTTCAGATTTTCATCCATGGAGAAAGTCAGTTCAATAGATTTGTTCTCAGCCGTCTGATGATACAGGCTCATAACGCGGGTCACAGGGTCTTTAAGAAAGAAAGCGGAAGGAGTTACTGTAATCGCCCCGGTTTTGAACCTTGACCATTCGAGAAGGTTCTCAAGCAGAGTGAAAGTATTTTTCGAAATATTGTATATGTTACCCGTATACTTGACCATATTTTCCGGGCTGAGTTGGGAGACTTTTTTATGCATGACCTCAGCTGCCATGATGATTGAAGCCAACGGACTCCTCAGGTCATGCGCGATGATGGAGAAAAACTTGTCCCTGGTGGCAATTTGTATTCTTAGTTGTTTATTGACTTTATCGATTTCTTCCTGGCTTTGAAGGAGTGAGTGATAGATCACCCTCGTGGGTTTGACAAAACCCGCCTCAATGTTGGCTTTATAAATCAGGATAAAGGCGAACAGCTTAAAATAATGTCCTGCCTGGTTAAAAATGCCGTAATTAGAGAAATAGAGGGTGAACATGTACTCACTTAGTATTGTGAATACGATGGATAAGCCAATGAAAAGGAAAATGTCCTTCTCAAATGAATGTTTCTCTTTTCTCAGGATCAGCAGTGATGCCAAAAGGATAAGTATGATGACGTATTCACTGTATATTTTAAATTTGGTCTGACCGACACCCTCGATATAGCAGGTCGGAAAAAACTGAAAAATGAGTATACTCAGGATGATAAGAGCGGTAAGTACAAAATAAATGGTGAAAATCAACCAGAAATAGGGTTTGATGTTTCGTTTCAGGAAGAGGAAACCGACCAGTAGAGAAAGACTTTCCATGAACCTGGTGGCAATCCAGAACTGGTTGGCATAGAAATGGTCTGGTGTAATGATGTTCATTCCGGAATAGGTAAGAACATGCATCAGATCCAGGAAGCCGATGAACAGAGATGCGATGCCGAAAAAGAGCAGATAGCTATTATCCAGCATGCGTCTGGCGTTCAGGGTGAAGATGAAGAGTGAAAATGCAACAGTGATGGAAAAAAGCTCAACCAGGGTATGAAAAAGGAGGTAGTTCACCTTTTCGATGGAATATAACACAACAATACCACCCGTGAACAGGACAATGGGGATAAGGTTTCTGAGGATTACCCTGAATCTAGTCACTTCGCGTTCTGTTACTTTAATGTTCCGAAATTAAATATGTACTTTTACTTTCAGGTATTTTTAAGCTTATCCTGAGTAAATATATAAAATAAAAATGATTCATCAATGATAACAAATGATAATGAAATTTTAAAAGAAAACCATCTGAATTAGTGGGGGAATCGTTAACAGCATTTTATTTATCTTAGCCGCAGTTTTTAAATAAAAGAGGTTTCAATCCATGAATGATATAGATCCTGGTATCCTACGTTGTCCTGTTTCCGGCGAATCCTTGAATAAAGTCAGCAAAAAGGAAGCTGAACGGATTTTGAAAAATTTTTCGGGACAGGATATGTTTCCCGGTAAAATAGATGGCGGTTATCTCAATGCTTCCGGCGAATATTTTTATCCTTTAATGCAGGGAATAATCCTTCTTTTGCCTCATTACGCCTGTTTTACAGGAGAAGGAGAGGATCTGAGGAATGGAATGGCCTTTGATAAGAAGCGGGTATTCGATTATTACAATGAGATTAGTTACAAGCTGAAGGAAGACCTGACGGTCTATGAAGACACCGGCAAATGGGTCGACTACCGGGATGTGTCGGCCGGGTATATTTTTCATTGCTTCACCAGGGCCAGGCAATATCTTGAACCGGCGGGGAAATACTTTCTTGATATTGCTTCAGGCCCTATCGGACTGAAGGAGTATCTGCATTTATCTGACGGGTATGATACCCGCATTTGTGTAGATATTTCCGTGAATGCACTCATCCAGGCGAAGCGAAACCTGAAAGACAGGGATGGTATTTTCATTTGTGGTGATATAACTAACATTCCTTTGCAGGATGGAATATGTGACGCCGTACTTTGCCAGCATACGCTCTATCATATTCCCAAAAATGAACAGAAAACCGCTGTAGAAGAACTTTACCGGGTGGCTAAACCAGGATCGGCTATCACAGTGGTGTATAACTGGTTCTTCTATAGCCTGCTGATGGACATAACACTATTTCCCGTTCAGCTTTACCGGATAGTAAGACATTATGCCGGGAAAGCTTATGTCAGGATGTTCCCTTCCAAACCCAGGCTCTACTTTTTCGTTCACCCGCGGAGATGGTTCAGGAAATCATTTTCATTCTCCGGAGAAATGACTTTCTATTGCTGGCGTAGTACGAACAAGTACTTCATGAAGGTGTACATCCATAAATGGTTGTGGGGAAAGCAAATCCTGAATCGGCTCAGGCATCTGGAAGAGAAATATCCTGAGTGGTTTGGCCGGCATGGTGCCTACCCGGTAATTGTCATCCGGAAAAAATGATACGGCAGAGAAGGCCGGGATAGGGTTATTCTTCTGAATATTTTAATAAACATTCAGGACAAAGGCAATCATCATACCTGTCCATGATCACAATCAGGTCTTTCCTGTGGATCTGTGCATTCTCGCACCAGCAATCATTCTCCCCTTCGCATACGAACACTTTGCCGCAGGAAGGACATGTTTTTTCTGTCATTTTTTCCCTCTGCTTAATGTCACACTTACAGCTTTCATCTGTCCTCCAACAGGGGGGTTCATCTTGCGGATCGTCACCGTGACCTCCGATACCCCGCCCAGTTCATCATAAATGGCGTTGAGGATGCGGCTGGCAATATTCTCGAGTAATTTTGATTTTTTCTTCATCTCCCGTTTAACCAGGCGGTATGCTTCCTGGTAATTGACGGCATCCCCGAGTTCGTCCGTCTCAGCCGGCCGGATCATGTCTGTCTCGATCAGAAGGTCAACAAGGAAACGGTTTCCGACGATCTGTTCTTCCTCATAATGCCCATGAAAAGCATAAAATTCCATGCCCTCAAGATGAATCCGTCCCATGGTTTCATTTGTTTGGCTACAAAGGTAGTGAAAAGATTGGAATGGTGTGAGAGGAAGGGGGTCAGGGAGATGGGAAAAGGGAAAAGAATGACCCCGGTAATCGCTCCCCCGAACCGCAGAGCGGTAGCCCATGCATAGCCACGGTTTTGCCCGTGGTTAGACAGTCGTCGTTCCGGGGAACCCAGTAAGGGTTAAAAAATCGATACCAGGTTTTTTGTTTGTGGTGGGAATGCCCGGAATTTCTGCGTTATGATGGGGTGGTTCATCATTATTCCCGGCAATCCCGGAAACATCGCAAGGAAAATTACCTCCCTTGTTAGAAGGTCGCAATGGCCCTATACAAAAAAGGACTGAAATATTTTTGCAGTGAGAAAAAAAAATGGTGATTTCAGCTGCCATTCATCAAAATGGGTATCATCATTTTGGGTGAGTTGATAACTTTTCGTCAAAAAGTGGAAATGGGGACGCTGAGATCCGGGGGGTGAAAGTCATTAAGGGCGGTGGGTTTGGAAGGCGGGGGAGGGGCCCCTCTTTAAGAACAAACTTCTTTAGAATAACGAAGCCCATTACTCTGTCCAGACCAACCGGGTAACCGGCAAAGGGGAATCTTAAGAAGGAAGAGAAGAAGAAATGCCTTATCCTGAAACAGGATTACAAAAATGTAAACAAAAAAAATACGATAGTTAAAATACTTCGGCAGGTGGGTTTGCGATTTTGGCATTGGATCTCAAAGGCGCAACAAGTGGTACTGAATTTGGAAAATTCCAGATAAAAGGCTGTGCCATTCAATCAGGTAGCGATCCGAACTCTTACATCTTCATTATAGGCCCTTGAGACCGTAGGCCTCGATCATACAGGGAATAATATTCTTCACTGCCGGTTTACCTTTAAAGAAGCTGAAACCCTGATCCCACTCCCAGAATGTCCAGGGGATATTGTATTCATCGAGCAGGCTTATTACATCGGTGGCATGACGGCAACGGCTAACCGGGTCGGCATATCCATTGTATGATCCCCATTCACCGCAGAAAATGGGCACATCATGTTCATCTGCCCAGGTCTTCACGCCTTCCAGTGTGGTGCGCAGGGCTTCCTTATTGCCTGTGTTCTTGTATTCGTCGTAGAGCTTTTCGCCCCAGGTTCCTTTGGCTGTTTTTGCCAGTGGCGGCATTTTGGGTTCATCATAAGGATAGGGAATCCCGGTGGTCGAAACGCCTTCCCCTGCCCATGCCGCTCCCTGGTGAGTGAAGAGAAACGGATCGTAGAAATGAAAGGTGTAGATAATATTACCTGCGTTGAGTGTTCCCATATCCTCCAGCCCTTGTATCGAATTCCAGTTTTCCCCTCCTGCGATGATGGTTCTGCCGGGATCCACCGACCGGATTATCCGTATCAGCTTTCCCGCGGTCTGTTTCCAGTTGGATGTGCTTATTCCGGTAGGCTCGTTATATATTTCAAAAAATACATGATCGTGATTCGTGTTTTTGTACCGGCTGGCTACCTGTTGCCATATTGCGGCAATCCTGGTACCCTCAGCAACTACATTGGAATCGGCCAGGCTGCCATGGTGATTGTCGATGATCAGGTTGAGATGAAACTCATCAGCCCATTTGACAAATGAATCAGTGCAGGCAAAATAGCCGGTTTTAAGGATGGCATAGGGAGGATCCTGGGATGTCCATTTGTCAAAGCTGACCGGCAGCCTGACGGTACTGAATCCGAGCTGCGCAATCAGTGCCATGTCGTTACGGTAACCCGGAAGATCGGCCATGTTGATATAGTCGGAGTACCGTTTCTCTGCCGTACCATTCCAGTAATTTTCCAGCCACGACAGGTTGACACCCTTTTTGAAAGTTTCCAGTCTTTCGGTTGCCTTGTCCTGCGGATAGGCAGACAACATGAGGCACGCCGGCAGGATGAAAGAAAGCAGGATTCTCGGTTTTTTCATGATCCTGGTTTTTTAAAGGTTGAAATGAATAGTTTTTCTTTCTCAGATGAAAGACTTTTTAATAAACTTCTTCAGGATGCCTGACCATACTACATATCCCGAATCGGTGAGATGGGTTCCATCGACGGTCAGCTCGGCGTTTAAACCATTTTCGCCCGACATCTCCATATTCAGGTCAATGAAAGGGATGCGGCGCTTGTCACACCAGGCAATAAGCAGGCCGTTTAGCTCCCTGACCTTTGCGTTGTTTTCCGGGTTGTTCGCCTGGTACAGCGTCGATTGCACAATAACACGGATATGGCTTTTTGTAAGTCTGGAGATCAGGTATTTGTAATTACTGAATATCCGGCTGACTGGTATGCCAAGTGAAATATCATTGATTCCTCCCATGATAAAACAATAGTCGGGTTTGGAGGCAATGACACAGGAATCGAGAAGCCATGTGAACTGTTGTGTTGTGTATCCCCCCTGTCCACAGTTTAGTACATCATCACGGTCCAGCCAGTGGTTCCAGTCGCCTCCGAGCTCGGTAATGGAATTTCCGAGCATCGCAATCTTTGTCTTTGCCGGCTGATGACTCATAATTCGGTGAATTCGTGCAGAGGCAAGATAGGAATAATGGATCTCTTTGGGCCACATTTCCTCATTTTTCACCATTCCACGGTTGCATGAGACCGTGAATAATACACAAAGCAGGCATAAAGCCGGCCACTTTTTACTTTTTTTCATATTCCGAAAGATAATCATTGAGCATTTTATTCCACTTTTCACAGCCGGCCGCATTGATGAGGTAATCCTCTTCAACAAAGTCCTTATTAAGGATCCCGTTAGCGGACAGTTCTATATTCGGATCCATAAAACCGGTGCCTGTGGAATCACAGTAAGTCCTGATCCGGGCGTTCAGATCCGTGAGCTGACGGTTATAATCCGATTCCCCGGTAAAATTCAGGGCAGCCACAACTATTAGGGGAATATTGCGGGCAGCCAGTTCTTTCCGGATATTGTCAATGTTTTGAATGACCCTCGGTTCAGGAACCCCCAGTGAGATGTCTAATTGACCGGTGTTCAGAATGCATAAGCCGGGAATGGAGTCTCCCTGTTCGCGTAAAGCATCGATAACCAGTTTGCGGACTGTCCAGGATAGCTGCTGGGAGGTGAAATCGGGAATACAGGCTTTGATGAACCGTATTGAGCTGTCGGGAGATTGCCATTCGCAGTTACAGGCCTGGTAATCACTCAGGAATATGACTGTGAATTGTTTGTTGGGTTTTCCGTCTCCTGCGTTGATCAGAAAGATCACAGACGTCAGGAAGTACAGGATAAGAAAAAGGCGTTTAATCATGGTATGTTCTTTAAAAGATCATGAAAGTTACGGTGCTTTGAGATTTAATTCCATTTTTTAAATCGTTTTTTTATGTAATTCATTCTATTTTTGCATGAAAACCGGGAGAAGGGCCGGGCCAAAGGAACGGTAAAACGAAAGGACCTGCCGTTATCAGGCCGGGAAACGGCCCGTTGGGGAAGGTGTCAGGACAAAACACATTACTTATTTACGGACGACTATGAATCAGGAAGAATCAAAATCAGAAAAAAAAGGACCGAATTTTATTGAAGCCATCGTTGAGGAGGACTTAATCCAGGGGAAGAATGAAAAGAAAGTTCATACCCGTTTTCCGCCTGAACCGAACGGATACCTTCATATTGGTCACGCTAAGGCTATTTGTATAGATTTCGGAATAGCTGAACAGTTCGGCGGACTGACCAACCTCCGGTTCGATGATACCAATCCTGTGAAGGAAGACGTGGAATATGTGGATTCGATCCGGGAAGACATCAGGTGGCTTGGATTTGATTGGGGAGAACAGGAGTTTTACGCATCCGATTATTTTGATCAGTTATATGAATGGGCCCTGAAGATGATCCGGGAGGGGAAGGCTTATGTTGATGATCAGAGTGCGGATGAAATTGCCGGGCAGAAGGGTACGCCCACCATCCCCGGGGAGATAAGTCCCAACAGGAACCGTACTCCGGAAGAGAACCTCGACCTTTTTGTCAGGATGAAGAAGGGTGAATTTCAGGAAGGAACGCATATCCTCAGGGCCAAGATCGACATGGCTTCACCGAACATGCAACTGCGGGACCCCATTATGTACCGCATCATGCACAAGGCCCATCACCGTACCGGAAATAAATGGTGCATCTATCCCATGTATGATTATGCCCACGGTCAGAGTGATTATATTGAAAGGATTACCCATTCGATTTGCACTCTTGAATTCGAAGTGCACAGGCCGTTGTACGACTGGTTTCTGGACCAGCTGGCAGAACCGGGAAATATCAGGCCGCGGCAGATCGAATTTGCCAGGCTGAACCTCAGCTATACCATCATGAGTAAACGAAAGTTGCTCGAATTGGTGCAAAAAGGACTGGTCAAAGGATGGGACGATCCCCGGATGCCGACCATCTCAGGGCTCAGAAGACGCGGTTATACTGCGGAATCGATCCGCGATTTTGCCGAACGCATCGGCGTCACCAAGGTGGACGGCATCATCGATGTTGGCCTGCTGGAATATTCGGTAAGGGAAGACCTGAATAAAAGGGCAGCCCGCGTGATGGCTGTGTTAAACCCTGTGAAACTGGTGATCATCAATTATCCCGAAGACCGGGAGGAGGAGCTTGAGACTGTCAATAATCCGGAGGATGAGTCCATGGGCATGAGAACCATCCCTTTCAGCCGTGAGATCTATATTGAGCGGGAGGACTTCATGGAGAATCCCCCCGGTAAATTCTTCAGGCTTGCACCCGGAAGAGAGGTAAGGCTGAAATCGGCTTATATCATTAAATGTGAAGGGGTGGTTAAAGATCAGGATGGAAATATCACCGAAATAAGATGCACTTATGATCCTGAGACCAGGAGCGGAGCGCCAATGGCCAACCGGAAAGTGAAGGGCACCCTCCACTGGGTGTCGGCCCGTCATGCAATTCAGGCTGAGGTCAGGCTGTACGACCGCCTATTCAGTGATCCGGAACCGGACGGACATAAAGATGTCGATTTCAAGGATTTTCTTAATGCCGGATCTCTCGAGGTTCTGGATCATTGTTTTGCCGAACCTGGATTGAAGGGGGCTGAACCCTTGACACATTTTCAGTTCCAGCGATTGGGGTATTTCAATGTCGACCCTGATTCGACGCCTGAAAAACCGGTGTTTAATCGTACCGTGCCTTTGAGAGATGCGTGGGCAAAGATGGCCGGGAAAGAATAGGATGAAAAGACCTGTGTACAAAATGATATATTGCTTCTATCGTTTTTTACCGCCTAACTGTAAGGCATGCCTTACCATTATCATTATGAAGCCTTAACCGTCAATCCCTTAAACAGAAAGACATGTCCGGTTCAAACCTGGCCGATAAGATCATTGCTTTTAATGAAAGTCTGGATTTCAATGCAGTATTGCCGGATGGTGTCGAGGTGATGAATCCGTTCCGGGAGGAAACAGTGAAAGATCTTACATCCTTGTTTTACAGGAAATATTATAATGATAATCGGCCAAGACGCCTCATCCTGGGGATCAATCCGGGACGTTTTGGAGCGGGTGTGACCGGAATACCCTTTACCGATCCGGTTAAACTGGAGGTTTTCTGCGGTATTGCCAACCCTTTTCCAAAGACATCTGAAGCCTCGGCGGGCTTTATTTATGAGATGATTTCGGCATACGGCGGTGTGGAAAGGTTTTACCACGATTTTTTCATCGGTGCTGTCAGCCCTCTCGGATTCCTCAAAAACGGCCTCAATTACAACTATTACGACTCGAAGGAGCTGATGCGCCGGACTGAACCTTTCATCGTTTCATCCCTAAGGAAGATGCTTGAATGGAATATCAGCAACCGTTTCGGTTTCTGCCTTGGTAACGGAAAAAATTATTCCTTTCTCAAAAAACTTAACGACCGTCTGAAGTTGTTTGAAGAGATCGTCCCACTGCCGCATCCCCGGTGGGTGGTGCAGTATCGTCGCAAACGGATGGGTGAATTCGTCGATGATTATTTGACGGCGTTTCAACGGTTTTCAATATAAACTGTAAAATGATTCTCCTGCCCGGGCGAAAATTATTTCACCGCCAGATTTGTGAAACAAATCAACCTCGCGGGTCACTCTGTTCATCAGTAACGAAACTTTCAAACCAAAAATTTCAGGAGTAACTGAGACAGAAGGACTACCACGATAATGCTGAATACATTCATCAGCCAGCCGGTACGAATCATATCTTTTATTTTCAGGTATCCGCTTGCAAATACAATGGCATTTGGGGGAGTGCCCATAGGCATCATGAAGGCGCCGTTGGCAACCAGGACCATCGGTACGGCCAGTTCAACCGGACTTAGATGCAACCCGTTTGCCACTCCGAATATGACCGGAAGAAGAACAGAGCTGAGAGCAGTTCCGCTTATGAGCTCGGTAAGTACCAGCATGATAGCAACGGTTATCGTCATGATAATGATCGGCGGCACATCCCTGAAGCGGAGGATGCTGTCACCAATCAGAGCGATGACGCCCGATTCCGATAATCCGTGAGCCAGGCTCAAGCCTCCGCCGAACAAAAGCAGTATACCCCATGGCAGGTTGACAGCATCGGGCCAAACCAGAAGGCCTTCCCTTTTTTTCCCGGCGGCAGGAACTACGAACATCAGGATGGCCGAACCCGTGGCAATGAGGGAATCACTCAGCACCATTGTTCCCAGGAACTTATTGATCTGCGCCCTGAAGATCCAGAAAAAAGCCGTTAGTCCGAATACCAGAATTACCCTTTTCTCACTGCTTTCGGGTTTACCGAGCTTAGCTACTTCTTTTGAGACATATTCACCCACCGCCGAAAGTGGTTTGTTGCCGAGAGGATAAAATATCTTTGTCAGAGTGATCCAGGCCAGCCATGACATGATTATGATCAGAGGCATTCCAATGATGAGCCAGTGTGCAAAATCCAACCGTATATTGTAAATCTGGCGAAGCATCCCTACAAGGATGGCGTTTGAGGGTGTGCCGACCAGTGTGCCTGATCCCCCGATATTGGCGGCATAAGCTATCCCCAGCATAAGGGCAAGGCCGAACCGCCTGAGAAGCTGACTGTCTTTTCCGTATTGCTTTTCAACAATACCGATGATCGACATCCCTATCGGGAACATGATGACCGCAGTGGAGGTGTTGCTGATCCACATGCTAAGAAATGCGGTGGCTATCATGAACCCTGCAATCACACGGGAGGGGGAGGTTCCTGTCCAATGGACGAGGTTAAGGGCAACCCGCCGGTGAATGTTGTATTTTTCCAGGGCCAGTGCAATGACAAACCCACCGAAAAACAGCATGATTACCGGACTGGCATAAGGCTCCAGGGCTTCCTGCAGGGGCAATACTCCAAACAAAGGAAACAAAACTATCGGAAGGAGAGAGGTGACAGGTATGGGGATGGCTTCAGTTACCCAAAGGATGATCATCAGTAGCCCAACCCCGATCGCCTTCTGTGAAACGGGGGTTAAATGAAGAATCCCTGAAGGTACCATCAGAAAGAGGGAGAAAAGTAAAATGCCGGTTACAATTCCGGTGAACGATATGCTGCGTTTCTGGAATTCCCTGCCCATACGACCCTGTTTTATTCCCTAATTTGGCAATAAAGATAGAAGGATCATCGGAAAAAACAATCGCAAAGGAAGACCGGAATTGTAAAGCAGAGCGACGGGACGCTGATCTCTCATGGTTACAAAAAAGCCCTTCCGTTTTCTCCTCCCTTTCACCCAAGCGCGTAAAACGGGTAAGAGACAAGATGATGACTATGATATTACCTTCAAAGATCTCCCGCTAACAGCCTTCGTTCCTGTACCTTTTATTCGCCCTCAGAATACGTTTATCCCAAAAAAAAAGACAAATATAGTTCAATGTAATGAATGAAAAATTTGGGCATAAGTTATCATGGGGTTCATAAATTCATATTACTGTTTAGTCAAAATAAAATATTATCTAAGACAAATTTTATGAAATTTAATTCACCAAAGGATCCCGTCTCTGAATCTTTGATGGTTTAACACCATCTTCTGAATTTGTTCATGCAAGGTTTCTCTTGTGATTACAAAGCTGGTAAAAGGAATTAACTTTTTCAGCAGTAGAACTATTAACTAAATTTATTATAATGATGAACTTAATCAATATTAACAGGGGCTACTTTTAATACCTGTCAGGTCCTGGTTTTTTCATTTTATCAGCAATGATGAGGTCCGCCTTTCCTAATCCCCTACTTAATAAGCAACAATAGGGTCTGATGTACTACAAGGATGTGATTTAAAATCAGAGGGACACTCTGCAAAGCCTGTTGCAGTGCTATTAAATCCTGTTGATACATACCTTGCGTAGTATTTAACAGTAGCTTCAGTAACTGAAATTACCTAATGTCAGCGCACATATACAACTTTTATTCAATATGAGATGAAATATGCAGTCGTTATGCCGGTGAAGGATGAAGAAAGCTATATTGAACACGCTCTTGCTTCCTTATGCGGGCAAAGTATTAAGCCGGAATTATGTGTTATTATTGATGATAATTCCAAGGATAAAACTCCGGAGATCATTCAGTCTTACGTATCTGCACATGACTTTATTCGATGTTACAAGTTTAAAAAGACTGAAAATTATGAGCTCGGAGGTCGCATTGTTGAGATTTTCAATTTTGGTAAACAGCAAATTGACCAGCTTAATATCGACTATGATTATATTGTGAAACTGGATGCAGATGTCTCCTTCCCTGAAAATTTCTTTGAACGGATGAGTCAGAAGCTTGATGGACATCACATCGGGATTTGTTCCGGTACGCCCTTTTTTGTGAAAAATGGTCATGAGTGCATTGAGAACAATCCTCCCTGGCATTCCAGGGGTCAGTTCAAGATTTATAACAGGAAATGCCTGTCAGATATTGGAGATATCCCGAAAAGCCTTGGCTGGGATTGTGCAGACAACATCAAAGCGATTGAATCGGGATGGAAAACAGCCGCTTTCCCAGACCTGACATACAGAATCCACAGGAGAGTAGGTAATAAATACTCCTTTCACAAAGGAAAGGTCAGGCATGGACTGGGGGCTTACTTTCTTGGCTACAGTTTTTCCTATTTTTTCCTCCGGATATTACTGAATATGTTTAGCCCGCCCTATATCTCAGGTTCCCTGTTTATGTTTATGGGCTATATGCAGGGTCTGTTCAGTCATACACCCAGAATCCTGAGTCCTTCCCAGGTTGTACTGCTAAGAAAGATGCTCTGGGGCAGTGTTTTCAAACGAATGATGAACCTGGCATTACATTAAGGGGCTTTCATTGCCGGATACTTCTTCTCCGAGAGTGATCCTCCAGTAAGACACTATTCTTCGGGTAAACCTGCCCGGAGATTCGTAAAAGACTTTCTTTCCTGGAATCCATGATGCATTCCTCAGGCTTTTCTTATGGCTCTCCGCTATTTCCTTCACGAGTGCCAAAGTGTTGTCATCAGCGTACTTATGTTGATCAAGACCTTCAAGCAGGACGCTCAGGTCATGTTCACTGCCCAGGAAATCAGACAGCTGATGAAGCGGCTGACACAGTCCGCTCATGACCGGTTCCCAGACCTCTACCAGCAGTTCGGCCATGTGCCACATGTACTTTGTCTTTTTCCGCCATTCATGCATCTTTATGGCTGTGGGGTCCGCCCTGGCTTCCTCCATGGCCTTTTTGCCCTGACGGTAAATTTTTTTAAGCCCTTTTCCCACCATATAAGCACTGCTGTCATTAAAAACCAGGGATGCAATTTGCTCCGAATGTCTTTCCATACGCGGAATCATCCCCTTCAGCAAATTCCCGGCCCGGAGTCTGGCTCTGATTTGTTCATACTCCGAATCCAGATCGGCATAGAATTTATCGAACAGTCGCGGGTGGATAATATCTATGGCCTGTATCCGCAGACTTTCCAGGGCAGCCCGACGAATCAGGCTGTCACGCATCGGTGCCAGTTCTAATTGAAGCTCACGATAGAAGGCGTTTTCAGCTGTATACACTTCCTCTCCCAGGTTAAAACGCATCAGTTTCAGCAAGGCACGCACCTTTTTGAGATTAGTCCTGAAATCGTGAACACGCTCATCCAGTGAAAGCGATTCATTTTTCAGAAGGGATACAACCACCTCAAGTTGTTCCCTCAACAACCGCCGGAATTCAAATTCTGGATTCTGCAAAGGGTTAATACGGTAAATCATCATTTTTTAATTTTTGAAGAGATTGGGCGACTGTAGGTTAAAACATCTGTCAGGCTGCATGTGTTTCAATGACACTCATGATGGGTAAACCCCGGTTGGCTGAGCCGTTTATATGCCCGGTTTTATTTGAACAACAGCCGAACATTCCCCGTCCGTAAATGTCTGTATTATACCGGTCAGGATCCATCCGTTCTCAAGAAAGGGGTTCCGGCAACAGGACGGAATTTTTTTGTTAAAGAAGGGAAGAAATATGAAATCACCGGCAAACCACTAATACTATGAATCATGAATCATAATTTAAGTCAGAACAAACAAAACGCCATCGCTTATTACAGAACAGCGTATGAAGGGAATCCCGGGAAGGCCATTGAGTTGTATGTAGGAGATGAATACATCCAGCACAACCCCGGCGTTGCCAATGGAAAGGAAGCTTTTATCGCTTATTTTGAACGGATGGCCAGGGAATATCCCGGAAAATCTATCGAATTCGTACGCTCCGTTGCTGAGGGCGACCTGGTGGCCCTGCATACCCACCAGGTATGGCCGGGCAATGAGGAATATGTGACCATCGACTTTTTCAGGTTCGATGATAACGGGAAGATCGTGGAACACTGGGATGCCGTTCAGAAGATCCCGGAACACCAGGAAAACGGGAATACGATGTATTGAATGACTAGACAAGCACAAATGATCCGGAATGGCAAAATGTTTGAACTGCAGTGATTAATTCAGCGACAATTACTGTAGTCTTCGCGGGCAGAAAGAAGCCGACTTAAGACTGACGGTCATTTGCAGCTACCTGACCTTCATTCTGCTGATCCTGTCAATGGTCATTCTTTACCTGGACATCACAATATAGTGCAACCGGCCACGAGTCCATCCTCCTGTGCAGGGCATGGAACGGTACGGGAGGAGAAAGGTGACCGGAAAGGAAACCGAAGCCCCCGGGAATTAAGATCTCCAAAATGATAAACGGTAAACTTTGCGTTGCGGACAGACCCGATAATAATTGGGAGTAAGGTTTTGCCCGTGCCTGGCAGTGCAGATGAAACGAAACCCTTCGCTTCATCATCCATATTAAAAACCCCCCTTCTAATTCCAGGAAATAGAAGGGGGGTTTAAAATTTCTAAGTTGTCCCGCCAGGGCTCGAACCTGGACTCTTCTGATCCAGAGTCAGACGTGTTGCCAATTACACCACGGGACAATTACGGGATGCAAAACTATAAAAAATATTCTGAAAGCAATGAAAATATTGGAGGAAAAGTTGAGGGGGAGTGATGAAGTGATGAGGTTATGAGCTTAGGAAGTTATAAGGCTGGAAGATAGGAAAAAGAAGGCCGGTATATCCGTTGAAAACCGAACCGTTGAAGAAGTGATGCTTCACCACTCTTCGGAAAAACGAAACCGGAATATCCATTGAAAACCGGAACGTAGATAACATGATGCTTCACGTCTGTGAGGAAAATGGAAAATGGAGACGGGTGTAGGGATGATAAACAGTATGGTTTTGCCCATGGTCGGTGAATAAGGGAATAGGTTAGTGGGTCATTGCAAAGTGAAGAATAAGACTGCGATGATCATCCCTGCCTGGAGGAGAAGACCAAAAAATCGAAGGCTATCGTAATAGCGCATAATTTATTATATTTAGCCGTCCAACAAATCCGACCCTTGATGAAAAAACGTGATTTTCTTAAAGTATCGGCAGCTGCTCTCACCGCCAGTCTTCTGCCATTAAAAGTGGAAGCGGAATCCAGATCAAAATCATCTGAAGAGAAAAAACCCATAACCCGGATCATGGGAAAGACGGGACTCGAAGTACCGGTCGTCAGCAGCGGCATCGTCCCGGCGGCTAACGAAGGACTGGTGCGCAAACTTTTTGAATCGGGTATCCGGCATTTCGACTCTGCATGGGATTACCAGAATGGGCAGAACGACCGGATGATTGGCAAAATGCTGAAAGAGTTCGGCCGCGATAAATTTATCGTGTCCACGAAAGTGCTTCTCCCGGTCAATCCACAAACCGGACAGTATGAAAAGGAAGCCACTACAAAAGCTTTTATGGACCAGCTCGAAATTACCATGGGTCGGCTTGGTGTAGATTATGTTGATATTTTATACTTACATAAACCGGGGACACGGCAGGCGGCCATGAATGAACACATGCTCAAAGGTCTTCGTAAAGCCAAAGAACAGGGAAAAGCAGGGTTTGTTGGTCTGTCGGCTCACAGCAACCAGGTGGAGATGATCGAAACGGTTATTGACAGCGGCTTCTACGATTCGGTGCTGGTAGGTTACAATTTTTTCCAGGATCGGCTGATCAGGCCATCCGTTGCCAAAGCCACCGCCGCCGGATTGTCAGTTGTGGCCATGAAGATTGCGGCTGGCGGGTACCTTGATAAGGAACAGACAAATCCGGTGAACAAACGGGCTGCTCTGAAATGGGTCCTCCAGGATCCGAATGTCAACACCGCTATCCTTACTATACGGACCATCAGCGATTTCGAGTCGCTCATCCCGGTGATGTACGATATTACTATGGATGAACAGGAGCAGGAAGATATTAAACTGGCTTCCCTGGAGACCGGGATGTATTGCCTGGGCTGCACCAGGTGTCACGGACAATGTCCGGAGAACCTTCCGGTCCCTGACCTCATGAGGGCTTATATGTATGCTTACGGTTACGGTGAAGCCGGGAATGCCCGCAGAGTGGTCCTTGAATCGGCTATCAGCGATACAGCCTGTGAAAATTGCGACGAATGCCTGGTAAACTGTGCAAAGGGTTTTGCGGTGAAAGAAAAGATAGCAGATATACGAAGGTTGAAGGATCTCCCGGCCGAATTTCTGTCCTGACCGGCCTCCATTTTCTCTATCATCTTCGCATGATGAATTCCTTCCACATTTTTCAGTCAGGATCCACATGTTTCCACTCATCCGCCCTAACACCTGCCTTCATTTATACACACCGCTGCGGTATATATTCACATCCTTCCTGACCGCATGGATCAGTACGACGATCATCTCTACATTTCTACTGAGAATCGGATCTCCTGATTCCGGTGGTTCGTCTTCTTTCCTGATGAAGCGAACCATGTTGACATAATAATTATAAACCTTATTCTCCTCCATTTTTTAAGATTTATTTGCCGGTGTTCCACCAATTGGCGCTGGTAACACAGGTGTCATTTTTCACCACGCTGAAATCGTTTATTTCCCAGTCTGTGGCCTCCTCGTTACCGGATGTATCAAGGGCTGTCCCTTCCAGGGAAAATTCCAGGTGACGAAAATTGCCTGTAATTCTATAATTAGGTGGTATACAGTAGGTCAGAGTGTCGCTGCTTGAGGATAGAAAGGCACTTTTGAATATATCGATGCAAAATCGCACCTGTACCCGGTAATCGTTTTCATTAGCCAGGTACAGCACCAATGTTTTTTCGGTTTTACCGCCGGGACTGGAACGATTCTTCCATCGATAATACACTTTTACGTTGTCTTCATCATGCTTGAGCTTAAACCGCTTGTCGGGTTGTACAGATGAAAATGCCACGGAAAGAATAACCACTATCGGGATAAGTGCCTTCATATATGTTTATTTAATGACATACCTTATGGACAGCCCGGCTTCATCGACCAGGAAAGCTGCATGTTCAGCAATATTGAATGTTGGTTTCCAGTCGAGTGAGATACTGAATGGTATTTCATCGAACGTATACTCAAGACCGATGATGCCGTCGATACCGATCGCCAGGTGGGAATTATTATCACCAAACCACGGATGATGCGGGATATCTCCCGGCCATTCGCCAATATGACCTCCAACACCATAAAAGAAATTGAAGTTGGTCGTGTTGAAGGCATCCTGGTGCAGCTCATACAGCCCGGTCAGAAGAAAACCTTCCCACCGGGTTGAAAGGATCGCCTCCCAGGCTTTACGCTCCGTCATGAAGTGTTTCACCGTCAAACCGGAAGACACCCCGGCCCGGAAGCCTATCCCAGTCTCATAGTCACGCTGTGCAATGACGGTTGCTGGCATAATTAATATGATTAAGGTTGTGATGACTCCGCTTTTAATCAGAGATACATTCATTTGATTTTGCGTGTTTCATGTTCATGCCTGACTTGATTCGGCGGAATATTAAAAGCATAGAAAAAGACGTGCCAAAAATTGGGGGAGGGGAGATGAAATGGGAAACCGGGTGATCTCATTTGTCACAAAGTCTGTATCAAACTAATCATTTACATGAAATCCGTAGATGTGATAAATGAGTATCTTGAGATGTGACAAGGAAATGTTTCGTCTCATTCAAAAAATTGAATATTCCCCTTATCAGGTCGTTACCGGAAAGTGTATTGCATGCATAAGGGGCAGGATCTCCGTTATCGCCCGATCGGGTCTGAACTTCAAGAATTTATTCCTGTTCCCTTTCCTGTCTTCCGTCTCCTTACTCCTCACTGCTCGCTTTTTTCTCTTTCCTCTCCTTCTTCTTTCCCTTGAAAAGATTGATGAGCCAGCTTTTTTTGATGGCAGTGAAGGTCTTTGTGATCTCATCGATGCTTTCATTAAGGTTGGTAAGGGTTGAATCGGCATGCTGAATAAACGTTGAGTCGTAGATCAGGGTATGGAGGATTCCATTCCCTTCGTTTATCCTGATGGCGGCGGTATCCAGGCTCCGGGTGATCCTCCGGACATTCTCCGAAGCCTGTGACAGCTCCTTGAACGAGGTTTGCAGGCTTTTGGTGAGGGTATCGTTGTAAATGAGGCTTCCCAGATCACCTTCCCCGTTTCGGATATGATTGGTAATATTCTTCGCATCACGGGTGGCTGAAAGCATCTGGTCCAATGTACTCCTGAGATTATGAGTAAGGGTGGTATCATAGATCAGTCTGCCCAGGTCGCCCTTCCCGTTCTTCAGCTGACGGCTGACCTCCAGGAAGACAGCTGTGGCATCACGGGCATTACTGATGATCTTGGTGGCTTCATTGACAATATCCTCAATGTTGATGGTCTTAACCGAACTGAGCGTTGCGTATTCCTTTACCGAAGGCGAATCAGCCGAACCATGGTGGATGATCAGAATCTTATTGCCCATGAGCCCGTCATTGGTGATCTCTACTCTGGAATCCTCCTTGATGAATTTGACGTAATCGGATCTGGATGGAAATTTCTACAGTGACAGTGGTATCATTTTTAATACTGATCCCTGAGACAGTCCCCACGTTGATTCCGGAAAACCTCACATTACCTCCCCGTCCGAGCCCTTTGATATCGGAAAAGACCGTATAGACTTTCGTCACCTCATGGAAGAGATTCCTGTTCTTCCCGACGTAATAAATGGCGAAGAAGAAGGCCACAAGGATGATGGCTATGAAAATGCCTAGTTTAGCTTTTTGTGAAGTATCTTTTTGCATTGAGCATAAATTTGTTGGTTTTTAGAGGAACATCGTCTTAATGAAAAAAAGAGCTGACCTTGGGATCCTGGTTTGATGCCATCTCATCGTATGTGCCTTCAGCATAAAAAATGCCATCTTCAAGCAGCTTAAGATAAGAAGAAGTGATCCGGGCGCATTTCATATCGTGGGTGACGATGATGGAGGCGGTCTGATATTTCTCACGGATATACACGATAAGATCACTGATTTCTCCGGAGGTAACAGGATCGAGTCCGGTGGTGGGCTCATCATAAAAGATGATTTCCGGTCGCATGATCAGCGTTCTTGCCAGGGCGATCCTTTTTCTCATACCTCCCGACAATTCTGCGGGCATCTTGTCGATAGCCTCAAGAAGTCCGACACTTTCGAGGACCTCTGCTATAAGGTCCTTCAGTTCGGCCTTCGTGAAGACGCCGTGTTTTTTCCGTAGGGGAAAAGAGAGGTTTTCACGAACCGACATTGAATCGTACAATGCACCGCTCTGGAACAGGTAACCGATCCGTGTACGTAACTCATTCAGTTCATCATATTCCATATTGGTAATGTCTCTTCCGAGAACACGGATCTTACCTTCATCGGGTTCGATCAGCCCCACGATACATTTTGTCAGCACCGATTTTCCGATGCCCGACCTGCCCAGGATAGCCAGATTATCCCCTTTGTCGAGCACCAGGTCGATATTCTTTAGCACCTCCAGTGTACCAAACGCGTTTCTTCAGTCCTGATATTTCAATCATCTTTTCCATACGACCGTTTAAAAGATTTCCATGATCTGCACTGCGAAGAGGTCGATAATAAATATTGAGAGTGAGGCAACAACTACGGCTGTATTGGCCGCAGTCCCCACCGACTCTGTTCCCTTGTCGGCATAATAGCCTTTATAACAGCCGATGATCCCGATGAAAAATCCGAACACAAAAGTTTTGATAAAGGCCGGAACAATATCTTCAAATGATAACACATTGATTGCCTGATCGGTAAATAATTGCAGGCTGATATTCCCGCTGAAGTTGATGGCAATATAGGATCCATATATTCCAACAAAATCGGCAAAAATGGCCAGCAAAGGCAGCATTAATGTTGTTGCCAGCACCCTTGAAACGACGATATATTTTATCGGGTTGGTGCCGGAGACTTCCATGGCATCTATTTGTTCGGTAATCCGCATTGAGGCGATTTCGGCCCCAAACCCCGAACTGATCTTTCCTGCCGCAAGCAAAGCCGTGATCACAGGCCCGATTTCCCTGATAATGGAAAGGGAGATCATGCCGGGTAATACGGATTGTGCTCCGAAATCAACCAGTACCGGCCTGGTCTGCATAGTCAGAACGAGGCCCATGATTAATGCTGTGAGGCCTATGAGCGGGATCGATTTGTAACCTACATTGTAGCATTGTTTCATCAGCTCCTGGTGCTCAAAAGGGGGCTTAAAAAAATTTTTGAAAGTGATGTGTATGAACGTGCTGAATTTACCGAGTTCCATGAAGAACTCGTAAAGCTCCCTGATCAGCCTGTTTGAAAAAATGTCCATACGTCGGGTTATTGTGATTCGGGTTTAGCTCTAAAAGGAAGAAGACTGATTATTACAATCCTTACATGCCTGAAACTCCAAAGAACTCACTTTTGTTCATTCCTGCATTCAGTAGTACCTCGTGGCAAAAGGCAGGATGATCGCGATTGACGATTCCACAACCAAAATTAATGCTCTGACAGTCCCCGTGTCAATAGTGATCCGCTATAATCTCGTCCGGTTCCACGGTATTTTGTTTCTCCACATCTGCTGCCTTCGCCGGACAAACAACCTGTAGAGGTGTTGTAGACGAATTGTTGCATGTTGTAGATAATTCTCAACATAAAAAGGTAATCCTGAAGATCTGGTTTATGGCACAGGACCCTTTTTCCAGCAGGAAGTTATCCCGACATTTTTCATAATGTATTGAAAACCTGATATAAATGTTAATACTGTCAGCTCTGATCCGTTTTGGCCGGTGAGCTTGGTATACAATATGAATAATACTAAACCGTAACAACCCAAAAAAAAATCAGGATATGACGTACATGGAATTTAACAACCAGTTGATGAGTCTGAATAATCAGCTCAGAGGCTTTGCTCTTACCCTTACTTCTAATGCACAGGATGCTGAAGACCTCATGCAGGATACTTATCTCAAAGCATTAAAGAACCGTGATAAGTACCGTGACTACAGCAATTTCAAGGCATGGATCTTTACCATCACCAAAAACACGTATATCAATCTCTACCGGAAGAAAAAAAGGCAGGGTCAGCGTTACGATGAACTTGTCAAGGCAAACGATACTCTTTTTTCGGTAAAGATGGACACTGAAAGCTGGATGTCGATTAAGGAAATCGACGGCCTGGTCGACGAGCCTGGAATATAAATTCCGTTATCCTCTGCAGCTTTATATAAGCGGGTACAAATATGAAGAGATTGCCGACATCATGCACCTCAAGCTGGGTACCGTGAAAAGCAGGATCTTCATGGCAAGGAAAAAACTAAAAGATTTCCGCCAGTCATACTAAGGAACCGTATTCGTCATAGATTCTCACAGGCAATTTAGGAAAAAGGCTGGACGCTTTTCGATTGAAAAGTGTCCGGTCTTTTTTATATTGAGTTGGTATCAGGGTATGGATCCTGGCAATATTCCACGACGGGCAGGCAGTCCCGTCTCTCAGTAATCTGCCGGCCGGATGATTCCGGTTTTTCCCGGTGCGTCAGATCCCGGATAAGTCAGGGTATTAAAGAGCCAGTCATGGGAGTATATTTACATGGCAGCAAGACTCCGCTGGCCCACCGGACCGGCCGTTAAAATAAAAGACGGATATATGATTTCTTTGATTTGAAATGAGGGTTGTTGCCTGACCACGGTAGTGAAGAAACCGTCACTTTCGCCGTCGTTGAAGCATACGGAGAACTAAAGCATAAGCCACTTTTATGCCCATACTGTACGCGGCCGACTTCAGTGCCCTGCCAATGGAAACGCCCAGCCCGGCGACAGAGGAAGTCAATGCCTGCTCGCTGAGAGCCACTTCGTAACGGAGTCTCTCCTTTACGATTCTTACGTCGGTCACAGTCTTTAAATCGTGGTGATCTATTCTTTTGAGCATCATGGTCCGGGCTTTTGGTCCTCGTCAGAAAAGAGGATGTGAGAGAAAATTCTGACCAGGGTATTTGAAAATATCACTCTTCTTAAAAGGTAGATCAAAACAAGGAGGATAAAGAAAACGCCGGCCGAGATAAGAAATCCAAGCGCCAGGCTCCCTGTTTCTTGTCCGTACCAGAAACTGAAGGCGAACATTAAAAAGATCATAACAGCGAAAAGAGAGACCAGGACAGATACGAACGTCAGCATAAAAGTTCCTGCTTTAGTTATTTTCTGCAGTAACGTGAGCTTTAGAAGATCGATCCTGGTGTTGATATAACTTTTTATAGCTGCGGTGATTTCAGCGAAATTTTCCGACAGTGGATTTTTTTCCATTAGACAGGAATTTGATTTTCAAATTTAACTGACCTCAAAAAAGATTTCCCGACTCAGGTCTATTTGACTTTCTCCTCAACCTTCTCCGCTGCCTGTGCGGTTTTATCTTTAATTTTGGTTTTCACATCATCTTCAAGTTTCTCAAACTTCTCCTTCACATCACCCACAAAATCATTGATGTATTCTTTCAGATTATCAACCTGATCGTTGAGGTTACCCTGCATTTCATCGCTGAATTTTTTGGCTTTTTTCTTGATTTTTTTGCGGGTTTTAAGCCCTTTATCGGGGGCGAATAAGATACCGGCAACAGCTCCGGCTGCAGCGCCAATCAGAAAGCCTGCAATTGTATTTGAAGCTTTTCCCATGATTTTTATAAATTTAAAGATTAAACATTTCACCCAATTAGTGAAAAAACCCTGCCATAAACCTGAAGCTACGTCTGTAGCCTGATACAGAATGGTATTGTAGAATAATATTCACTTGCCAAAATCGGGATATGTAGAACAATATACACGCTGTGATCATTAAAATCCACGGTCTGCTGCATCTTCAAGCTTCGGTATAATCTGGTGTTCTTTTTGATCAGAAAGTCTTTAAAACCCATCTGATGGAATTATCCCTCGATAAAATATCACGGTTGATCATCCTAATCACCTTTGGAATAGCCATGTTATATTTTGGCAGTCCGATCCTTATACCCCTGGCATTCTCCTTTTTTCTTTCCATGCTGCTATACCCCGCCACCCGTTTTCTTGAAAAGTTAGGAATCTCCCGGTTATTCGCCATTATTCTTGTTTTTCTGGGTGTTTTTATTGTCGTCATCGGTACCCTGTTTTTTTTTGGTACCCAGTTCTACCATCTTTTCCAGAATATTAAAAGCTTTGGAAAGAATATAAGTGGGCTCCTGGATAACGGGATTACCTTCATCAATGAACATATTCTTAAAGGGAAGTACCAGTTAAAGGACCTATATGGTGCAGGGTCAAAAGGCATCCTGGGTTCCACACGGATTATTGAGAAAACACTGACCTTATCAACAAATTTTTTTATCAGCCTTGCCCTTGTGATCGTGTTTACTTTTCTTTTTCTGTTGTACCGGGGATCCTTCAAGAACTTTATTGTTCTTCACTTTAAGGGACGGAAACAGCAGGAGGCTGAAAAAGTCGTTAGCACCATCCAGAAGGTAGCTCAGAACTACTTCTTCGGATTGATCCTCGTTATACTTACCCTTGGGACTCTCAACGGAACCGGCCTGTGGATCATCGGTCTCGACTATCCCTTTCTTTTCGGTTATTTTGCCGCGCTGCTTGCGGTGATCCCTTATATCGGCACATTTGTCGGCGGCCTGCTGCCTACACTCTATGCTATCATCAATTATAACAGTGTCTGGATGCCCGTCCTGGTCATTTTGCTTTACCTTTCCGTTCAGATGCTTGAAGGAAATGTGCTTACCCCGAAAATCGTAGGATCGAAAGTCAGTCTCAATCCTTTATTTGCCCTTATTGCCCTGTTCACTGGAGGAATCATATGGGGTATTGCCGGCATGATCCTGTTCATCCCAATGATGGCCGTGCTGAAGGTCCTGTTTGACAATATCGACGGATTAAGGCCTTACGGAGTGCTCCTGAGTAGTCATTTTGGTGACCCGGATGTGAAAATGGCCGGGTTTCGCAAAAAGATCGGTGCGAAGCTTGGCAAACCGGCGGATTCCAACAACGGTACTGGTAAAAAATAAGTTTCCCTGTTTTTTACGTATCTTTGCTTTGCCCCTCTGCAGCCTCAGTTGTATGATTAGGCCACCTGCCGGGGGTTAGCGAAAAATGACTGAAGGACAGAAAGTACTCCGCCAGGGAAATGAACGCTTTTTCCCGTTTTTTGATCAGGGTGGTTTTATTTAATCGTGTCATAACCATGAAAGCCTTACTGCTTTTTATTCTGTTATCTCCGGTCTTATTGACCGGTTGCCGCTCCGGGAACCACAGGGATAAAGGCCATCAGCCCGTGCTCAATGAGACTCCCCTCAAATTTAAAAAGATCGAAAACCTTCGTTTTGGTTTCAAAGCCATGATACCCGATGACTGGATTGTAACTGACCCCGGTGATAACGGCGATGGTTTTGTCCTCCGGTTACCCGGCATAGATACGGTCTCAGCTGACATAAGGATATACGGCAGCTTTGAGCCACTGAATAAGAGTGACGCCGTGAAAGACAGCCGGCAGGTATTCCGTTTTTCTGATGGGGCACAAGGGCAAGCCCTGACAGGCATTAATGATTTTATGGTTCAAAGAAAGCTGGGAGAAAACAAGTTTGTCGTTTTCAGTGTCGAATCCGGCAAGGCGGGATGGATCGGCCGGAATCAGAAACTCCTGGTGAAAGTTGCTGAAAGTATCAGCCCGCTGAAGGAATAAGACGGGGAGGTTTTGTCTCATTCCGCCTTTGCTTCTCTTATCATATCAGCAAGGTTTTTTCCTCCTTTAATACCAAAATCGAGGGTGCGTATCGGGAAGGTGATCGTAATGCCGTTCTCGTCGTAGGCTTTCTTAATATTTTTGATCCCGTCGCTTAGAGCCCTGAGATAATCAGTTTCTTTCCTGAAATTCACCCAGTACCTCACCGTGAGATGGATTGCGCTATCCCCGAAGTCGGTGAAATACAGATCAACCGGTTTGGTTTTCAGGATGTAATCGATTTTTTTAATGGCGGCAAGGGTGACGTTCTCTGTCTTTTCAAGATCGTCACCGTATGAAACGCCGATGGCCAATTCAACTCTCCGGCTCCGGTTGGCAGTATAGTGGGTGTAGATATTTTCTATGATAAGGCGGTTTGGAACAACGATATCCTGGCCCTGCAACGAAGTGATCGTAGTGGCCCGTAAACCTATTTCCTTCACCGTTCCGTATACATTCTCGTATGCGATCAGGTCACCCGGATTGATCGGGCTTTTAATCGCCATATAGATCCCTGAAATGAAGTTTGAAGCCGCATCCTTGAAAGCAAAACCTAAAGCCAGACCAACGATCCCGATTCCAGCCAGGAGGGATGTCACGGTTTTGTCGAGGTTCAGAATATCGAGACCGATGAAAATGCCAAGAATCACCATGGCTGTTGAACTGATCGATGCGATAAGGCTGTTGACGGCCTCATTTTTTAAAAAGCGTGAAAGGGTTTTTCTGAGAAACCGGTCGATAAGCCGGGCCAGTATTATAAAAAGGAAGAACAAAAGAGCGGCTACCACAATATTTGGCAGCATTTCAATCGCATGAGAGATCCATCCACTAAGTTTACTATACGTTTTTTCAAAAGCATTATGGATCGCTTCCAGCATGATGATGAAGTTTAGCATAAAGAATAGATTGAATAAATCTGAGCAATATGTGCCTCAGTAGAGTTAAACAATCCAAACGGCAACTATGATCAATATCAACCAAAAGTTATTATAAGATGAAACTCATTTTGCAAAAAGCAGTCAGCGACAAGGCAATGAAATTTTTAAAGATCCCTCGTTCTGCCCTTTGCCTGTTAAATGCAAAGGTTACCTGTATAGGCCGGTCTTTACTCCGGTCACAGGTAACCCTTTGCACCTATATCCACTCCCCTTAATCCTGATAAAATCCTTAACATGGCTTCCGAAATCTTTCAGCTTGTCTTTGACTTGCGTTTTCAGATGGTCTGCCTTATCGCCCGATTCATTCTCAAGTTCACTAAGACCCTACCGGAGATACTGAATCTCCTTATCCAGGTTATCGGGTGCCTTCCGGGTTGAATCACTGATTCTGTTGCCGGAACTTTTGAGATTATTTTTGAAATTTTCCAACGGTGTCTCA
Source organism: uncultured Bacteroidales bacterium (assembly GCA_963764345.1). GTDB lineage: Bacteria > Bacteroidota > Bacteroidia > Bacteroidales > DASQZK01. The sequence continues at coordinate 89,385 of CAVXSF010000016.1, forward strand.
AAATTATCTAACGCATCATTTGCTTTTTCAGCAAAGCTGTCATCTGAATTCAAGGCATCGGTGACAGCATCCTCAACAACTTCTTTTATATTCTGTTTGAATTCGGTAGGCCGCCTTATTGTTGTTCTTATTTTTCTGATTTTATCGTTTATTTGACTGCTGACTGCAAGCTCCTGAAAACAACAGCATCGTTGTTACCAAGGAGAATGCCAGCAGTCCAGGAAAGTTTTTATTGTGATGAATCATATGGATTCTCCATATTTTACAAGTTGATGTTCATTGTTTTTTGAACATCCCATTTCTCACATTTCCCTTATTTCTTTTTTGAGCTGTTCAAAAGATTTCCCAGTTTTCTCCTGAAGGTGTCCCAACAGTTCATTTTCTTTGCCTTCCACATACATCAGATCATCATCGGTGAGTGTTCCGTATTTTTGTTTTAATTTTCCTTTAACCTGATTCCAGTTTCCTTTAATCTGTAATTTTTCCATAATAACTCCTTATTTAAGTTTATAACTATTACAGGATGAACGATGGTTTTTATATGTAACGCGGTTTGTAGCTTCTGCCACTCTATCCGGTTATCTCTGCGTCCTTTTCTGAGGTGTCCGGCATTATGAACCGTATATTGGCCGCCGATGCCACTCCGTTTCATCCTTTATTCTATGTCTTTGACGGGGTGGATTTTCAGGATCTTATGTCTTTGTTTATATCGCTCTTCCTGGTTTCATTTTTAAAAAGTAAATAAGATCCGCATATCTGAGATGAAAAAATTGTGCCAGGCGGTTCGGGAAAGAGGGGAGATTTTATTTCTGTGGTGACGTCAACTCAGGAAAGACAGGCGGTTTCTGCAGGTTTGACGGGGAGCAAAGGTTTACTGATCAAAATCGGCTTTGTGAGAAGAATCATCCACACGGAATGGGAAAGATATTACCCATTGACCCCGTTGATCAGCTTTTCTACGTAATCTTCCGGTATGGGTTTCGTGATACAGTCTGTGACAAACAGGTAATGATTGATCGTATTGAGTTCTTTAGGTGAGATATGGCTGGAGGCAACGATCACTTCGGTTTCATATTTTTTACGGGGGAACCGGTTGTCGAAAGCTTCCAGGAATTCAATACCGTGCATTCCGGGCATTTTGAGGTCAAGAATAATATATCGGGGAAATGTTTCCCCGTTGATTTCCATGTTTTCGAGCAATTTAAGTGCTCTGACTGCATCATGAATGGTCATGAAATAGCTGGAAAGATCCTTCTTCATGGCTATCATTCTCTGATTTTCAGTCACGAAATTATCATCATCGATCTGTAATACAAAATTGTGTTGTTTCACTGTGAATTATTATTGAAATGATAATAGATTTCAATTATACCGTCACTCGATCTGCGTAATAATTACTCCCGGCCTTGTCTAAGGCATCCAAAATAACTTATACTTTGTCTGTCTCATTATTTTAGGAAGAACAGGGTTAGCCAAAGCTGTCGGTGTGATCTTCAAAACGTGGTTCAATATCCATACCAACTACAAACGGGCAAGCCGAAAATTCTGAATTTTAACAAGGGAGAGGTGGAAGGAAGGGAGGGATTAGGGAGATGTAGCTTCACACATTGATATTATACTGTTTGATTTTATTATAGAGAGTTTTCCTGTCGATTTTCAGCAGTCTGGCGGCCTTCGATTTATTGAAATTTGTTTCTTTGAGTGTATTGATGATCAGTTGTTTTTCAAACTCATTGGAGGCATCTTTAAGCCGGTTTGTTCCTTCTTCGGTGAAGGTTTCGACGAGTTCCACCTCGGCATGCTGCTCATGATGAATGATGTCGGGCGGGAGACAACTGAAGTCGATATGACTGTTGGTTGACATCAGCACGGCTCTGTTGACTACGTTCCGGAGTTCCCGAAGATTACCATACCAGGGGTATTTTTTCAGGACAGGGATCAGTCTATCTTCAATACCCTGGATATCCTTGTTCAGACGAGTATTCGCCATTTTAATGAAATAGTCTGCAAAGATCATGATATCATCTGACCGTTCGCGAAGCGGCGGAAGTTGGATTTTAAATTCATTGAGGCGATGGTACAGGTCCTCCCTGAAATTATTCTGTTCTACTTCCCTGATGAGGTTTTCGTTGGTGGCGGAGATAATGCGGACATCAACATGCCTGTTTTTTGAATCGCCAAGGCGGGTAATCGATTTTTCCTGCAGGGAACGCAGGAGTTTAACCTGTATGTCGTACGAGAGGTTCCCGATCTCATCGAGAAAGAGTGTGCCTCCGTGGGCTTCTTCAAATACGCCCGTTTTATCTTTTATCGCGCCGGTAAAAGATCCTTTGATATGTCCGAAGAGCTCACTATTTGCCAGGTCCTTCGGTATGGCACCGCAATCAAGTGCGATAAAGGGATGGTTTTTTCTGGGACTGCGGGAATGGATATACCTGGCAATATATTCTTTACCCGAACCTGTCTCTCCTTCAATGATTACAGCCAGGTCGGTAGGGGCGACCGTTTCGGCCAGCCGCATGACATTCTTTATAGCCTGGCTTTGGCCCATGATAAATGAATTTTCAGGAAAAGTCTCCCGGCTGTCACTTTTTCTCCTGGTGATCGTTTTGTTCACGATCGCCAGCAGTTCTTCCTGTTGCAGAGGTTTGGTTACATAGTCGGAAGCGCCCATCTTCATCAGCTTAACAGCTACGCGCACATCTGCATAAGCGGTGATGATGATGACCGAAGTCTCAGGGTTATATCCTTTGATCTTTTCCAGCATTTTAATACCGTCACTGTCGGGAAGCCGGAAATCACAAATAACAAGGTCGTATTTGGTTTTCTTTAAAAATTTATCAGCACTCGATGCCGAAAAAGCAGACTCAACCTTAAAGCCATCGTCAGAAAGGAGCTTTTCAAGGATATTGCAAATAAATGTATCATCGTCAACGATTAATATTCTGTTCATTTCCCTGTTCTTATCTTGCAAAAATGAATAACGAAGCGCATACAAGTTACTGCTTTTTTCTATAAATCAGACGTTTTGGTCTTTTAAATTGTCTGAAAGTTGAATTCTTTGTTTATTTTTTTCAGTGTTTTATCAATTAAAGGGATGGTTTCATTAACCAACTCGGGTATTGATGTAAATTCCCCGGTATACAAGGATTTGTTTTCGATAGCCAAAAGATTCTCCACGATCTTTTGGCATTTAAAGTAACGAAAAGCAGTGATCATTTTATGTGCAGCCTCCCCGATTTCTTTCCAGTTTTTTTCTGCCAGGGAATTTTCGATGATACTAACGGAATTCCTTGTATTTTTAAAGAAGGTCAGGATCATCCGGTTGATGAAGTCACGGTCTCCTTTGGCTGCAGATTTAAGGTCTGAAAGACTGTAATTTAGATGGTTGTAGTCCGTCTCTTCAAAATGCTCAGAAAGCTCATTCTGCATTTCTGTTTCTGCAGTCTCTTTTCTGATGTTGAGAATACTGCATATTTTGTTATACAATTCATGCTCTCTGAATGGCTTAAGTATATAACTGTCAAAACCACTGTGCAGATATTTCTTAAGGTCGCTTTGCAGGATGTTAGCGGTAATGGTGATCATTTTTGTTTCACGGTTTGGATTTTTGGGATCCTGCCGGATCATCCGCATCAGCTCCATGCCGCTGATCTTCGGCATATGGATATCGAGCATGATAATATCATATTTGTTGATCCCTGAAAGTTCGAAACCATCATACGCATTTGAGGTGGTATCGTAATGTAAACCCCACTCCCTGAACAGCACATCTGCCAGCATCAGGTTCTGTTCGTCATCATCTACAAGCAAAAGGCGTTTTCCTGCAAGAAGCTTTTGTTTGAGATTGTAGGAGTTTTGTATGACCGGAATGATCTTCCGGTTTGATTTCAAAAAGGGTTGCTTTACGGTGAACGTCGTTCCTTTGTTAAGTATGCTCTTCACATGGATTTTCCCTTTTTGCAGTTCGACAAGTTTCTTTGAGATCGTGAGGCCGAGCCCGGTCCCGTTCCGTTGTTTGTCTTTAAGATTTTGTGCCTGCCTGAATTCATCAAAAATATAGGGCAACTCCCCGGCAGGAATACCTATACCGGTATCTTCAACCGTAAAGGCCAGGATGACCTTCCTTTTTTTATCTTCCGCAACGTCGCATGAGAGCCTGACAAATCCATGTTCGGTATATTTCAGGGCGTTGCCGGTGATGTTCATCAGGACCTGCTTTACCCTAAAAGGATCCCCGACGATCATTTTAGGAACGTCCTTTGAGACGGATAATTCAAACCTGATCTTTTTATTTTCGGCTTCCGGCCTGAGGATTTCTCCGATCTCATTAAAGATTTCCCTTACGATGAAGGGTTTTTTATCGATAAAGACCTTTCCCATACCGATCTTGAAGATGATAAGCAGTTCATTAACCACGTTGATGAGCTGGTCTGAAGAATCCTGTATCAGCCGGACATATTTTTTCTGTTCTGTAGCAAGGCCGGTTTTGGACAACTGGTTTGCAAAACCGATGATGGTATTCAGTGGTGTTCGAATCTCATGGCTCATCGAGGCCAGGAAAAGTGACTTGGCTTTGTCAGCAGCCACAGCTTCCCGTTTGGCTTTCCGCAACTGAGCCTGGTCGGCTTTATCCCGGGTGATATTTTTGATTGTGACTGCCACAGCCAGGATTTCACCGTTCTGATTCTTCACCGGGCTTGCAAAAATTTCAAAGATCTGCCCCGAATACCGGTTCACTTTACTGAGGGACCGGCCTTCCAGGGCTGCTTCCAGAACGGGTAACAAGGTTTTTCGTACGCGGGGCGTCAGGACTTCATGGAATGACTTCCCGGTAAAGTCCTCATCACTGAGGTTAAAGCGGTTTTTTTCATGACCGGCAGAGTACAGAAAACGCATATTTTTATCGATCAGGAGCACATCCATTCCCTGAAGATGGTTGAAAATAATGTCCTGGTAAAGTTTAACTTTTTTAATTTCAGCTTCAGAATGCAAACCGTTCAGGATCTCGTCGGAAATGATGACCATGGATTTTTCCCCGTTTTCTCTTACGCTGAGGAATGAAGTACAGTTAAAATTTTTCCAGTAGCCGGATTTATGCCTGATCCTGTAATTTTTAATGGAAAGATTTTTATTTTTTGTAAGGTCCTTAAATTCAAGGATATGATCCGGTTTTTCTGAGGGATGGATGAATGTGTCGTACTTTAAACCGATAACTTCAGAAGCCTTATATCCGAGAACATCCTCGAAAGTCTTGTTTACTTTCAGAAAACGACCCTGGTTATCGAGTTCATAAACCAATGAGAGGGAATTCGATCCGGAGGGGTCGAAGATATCGGCATCTTTTACGAGCCGGGGAAACAGCTGATGCAGCAATTCCTCAAAATCAATAAACCGTATTCTGATCCTTAACTCTTCTCCCTTAGGTTCATTGATCGTCAGGTAAAGAAAAAGGCTGTGGATTTTATCTGTGTTGTCGTTTATGGTTATGCGAACCGCCTGGGGATTTCCCGATTTTAGAAGGAGTTCCACCCTGTTTTTGAATAAATCCTGATATTCCGGGAAGAACAAAATCCAGGAAATTATAACCTGTAGGATCACCCTGATGCAAGGCCGCAATCCGTACTGCATTTCCGTTACTTTTCAGGATGTCGAAATCCCGGTTTACTTCTACTGAAGCCAGTCCTACCGGCTTCAGTATCTCAGAGATAACAGGCAGACTTTCTGAGAGGCTGTTGCCTGATCCTTCCCGGCTGATGTAAGGATGGGGAAGTTTAAGCCATTCCCTTTCCAGGTCTTTCAAAGTTTCGTTTTCCGGGATTTCTGACCTGAGTTTATGAATTAAAGTATTTAACCTGGACCATTCAAGTTGTTCTTTTCCAGAGTTTCTTAGAGCCATTGGTCTTTTTTTCAGTTGACAGGTTTCAAGGGTAAAACTGGATTTAACTCTCCATGAGACACTATTCAACTAAATAAAACCCCATAACGTTTCAGATTGTTGGGTAAGTTTAAAATTTTAGTACAAATTTTCACATTCATCCGCTCCCGGCATATTCAGAATGTTTCGAGAATCCTGAATGCTCCGGCCGGGATCTTTACCTTAAAATTTCCGGTTGTATTGGCAACGGTCTCTTCACCTGTTAGCACATCCTTCAACCTGCAGGCGTGATGTGTCTGATTGAGAATAGTGACCTGCCTGTCGGCCGGGTCAAGCCATCCGGGATCGATAAGGATAAGGCGGTACTGTCCGTTCCGGAGTTTCAGCACCTGAGTGAAAACGTCATCCCCCGATGTCCTGAATGCAAGGTTTTTTGCTGCTTCTTCAAAAGTTTTTTCAAGGAAATCAGCTGCCTCCTGCCCCGTCATTTTATGATTCTCATCTTCCCAAAGATAGATCCCGTCGGTGTGGATCCAGCGTTTCACTCCCGCCACGCTACGAAGGTCCTGATTAGCCGGCACAATTGGAACAAGTCCGTAGGGTGTGGGTGGGATGAAAAGGCCGAATTGCCTGTCCTTATGGAAAAGAACCTTCTGCATGGCGAAGCCGGGGGTTGGTGTCATACCCCATTCACAGCCGTTAAATGGTATGACGGCATGTTGCAGTTCGCTGTCGGCTTCCCAGGTCTCAGGCGAATGACCGTTAATAGCATCCTTCAGCCATTTTGCGGAGGGAGGTTCAAAAGCGATTCCGATTTCGGATGTTCCGGCTATCTCATCGGGACGGGGACAAAAAACAATGCCTTTTCCTAAAAGTTCCATAAACGGCTCCACGCTTTCTTCCCCGAGCCTGGTAAAAGCTATATCACCATTGCTGTCTTTATATTTATAGGGGATTCTCAGGTTGTAACTTCTGCCTCCCAGAAGGGTGTGTGCCATCATCAGACGCAGGAAAGGATGACCGTGTTTCGGGTATTCCCACTGAAAAAACCGGTTGAAAGAGAACATATCCTGGTGAACATTTACAGTTAACCCGGTTACTTCACCGGCAAGATAAAGGCCATACCGTGCCATCAGATTGATCTCAGGTGTGCGTGAATTGGAGTCCTCGGTCGATGCACTCAATGTCTTTTTTGTAACATCGGTAAACAGGTAGTGCGACACCTCCGGATAGGCGGTAACTGCCGCCCACCATGTGTTTTTGTTTTTGGTGGAAAATTCCATCCCATGCCGGGCACAGAAGCGGCTCAGGGGAGCGAAGTACTGTTGCATATAATCCGGTATCCGCCCAAAATCTTCATCTTCTGCCGTTCTGAAACCAAGACAATAATGAGGTGCAGTCAGGGCAATTTTATAAGCGGTTTCCAGTGTGATGAAAGGCATCACCGAATGACCGATATAGAAAACCGTGGGAATCGTGTTCTCTTCGATATACGCGGCAATCTTCAGGATACTGTCAACGCTCATGGTGCCATTGATGGCATCGACCTTCCATCTCTGCGCCGACCAGGGTTCACCCGAAGCATTCAGCGGCGGATCCTTTTCGATCACTTTGACCGAACTGGCAAGCCTTATATTTTCCGCGTGGAAAAAGGATCTCCACCCGTCTGTCTGTCTTTGCCATTCTGCTGAACCACTCTTTCCCATACTGAAGCGGAATCCGGGGATAACCTCGTAATCCCGCCCGGCATGAAGACTGTCCGTGTTCAGTCTGCCGGCACGGGCCCTTATACTGTCGATGGTGACCCCGATATCCCTGACCTTTCCGGCTCTTTCAATCGAACGGAACGTGCTCTCGAAGCCGGGCTGAAGCCTGAGCTGGTAAACGGTTTCATCGCCGTTGGGTGAAGATCCGAGCCAGGCTGAACCGTCTGAAACCTGCAGGTCTGTAAACCCTGTCGTTGCCAATGCCTGGGAAAGGATATTTCCGTTATGATCATACACTCTTAACGTCCCCCCGGCAACGGAGAGGATCTCTTTACCCGGAATACTGTCGGTGAGGTCGGCCGTTTCAACGAAAGCCGTGCTGTAAAAATCTGTATTCCTGTATTTGTCAGGCTGGATGAAATTTTCCTCATTGCTGACCCATAGCGGCCGGGCCTGGTTGTCGGTTACCATCACCGCCTGTTTATTGAAATAGGTGTCACCCATGATGATCTCGTTGGTGCCATCACCATCCAGGTCATCGATCTTCACCGAGAAAACATAAAAATATCCGCCTGGATTTTCCCAGTTGATATATCTCTCCGGCACTTTCAATGGCTTTTCCCAGTCTGTTATAAGCTTACCATCCCTGAAGCTCATGCACGCCGCCTGCATTTTATCTGTCATTACAAAGATCTCGTCCAGGGGATCGCCATCGAGATTACCGGCAGCCATGCGATGCACCAGCCGCCCCGTTTTTCCGGATCTGGCAACAAGCCTTCCATCCTTATCCAGCAGATATACTTCCCGGCTGATACCACCACAGGCGACAGAAGGGGTGTTTGTACCGGTGAAATGACCGCATATCACATTGTACAACGGTAAGGGAGTATCGAATCTCCACTTCAGCTTACCACTGTGGTCAAGGCAGGTCAGCCGGCCGTCGGCACCGGCGGTAAGGATCTCAGACCGACCGTTCCCGTCAAGGTCAGCTACCTTCAGATCAAAAATAAAGCTGCCAGGATCGTATGACCAGAGGATACGGTCATCAGAAGGATCCTGGCAGTACACCTTTCCGCCATAGGTCGAATAGACCAGTTCGTCATGGCCGTCGCCATCGGTATCGGTGACCTGTACCTGCCATGCCGATCCCTTCACGGGGTGGAGAATGATTCCTGGGGAAGGACGATGCGTACAAGACAGCCCGGTAATCATCAGGCTGAAGAAAAGCAGGATGACTGTTGTTTTCCTTGTCATGAAGGTGATTTTTCAGTTTTTTCGTAATTTACAAAGGTAATATTTTGAAGGAGCGAAGGAAGCGGGGGATGACTGGTGAACAAATGGACAGAAAGTAAGAAAGGGGATTTGAAAAACAAAAACATACCTGTCATGAACTTAACCTCAAAGCTGATCCTTACCGGCGTACTTTTTCTGATCTCCGTTATAACCGGCCACTGGCTGCACAGCCAGGGACGGCCTCTGAAAACCGGCATTTTTACCGTTCACAAACTGGTAGCTCTGACCGTGGCGATCTATGCGGCCATACTATTTTATAAATCTGTCACGAAAGACGGAGCCGGTAACCTGATATGGTTCATGCTGGCGGTTTTGGCCGTTTCAGTAATTGTCATTTTTGTAACCGGAGGGATAATGAGCAGGGGAGTAGACACAAACCGGGTAATGATTTTCGTTCATAACGGCTTCACCATTGTGGCAGCGATTTTCCTGTTCGGGGCTGTGTATATTATTGCTGCGTTGAGCCATCGAAACGGAACCTCATGGTTTTAGGCTTTCGGCAGAAAGGGTCTTTTGCAGAAAAGAAAATTGCACCTGCCTGAATTGATTTGTATATTCACACAGGTTTTCCCGGCGGTGATAAATGCTCTTTTGACTATCGGCACAGCTGTATGAATTATGCAATAAAAAACTACATTTTACCTTTCTGATTTTTACTACTATGAAAAAATATCTGATTTATGCGTTTGCTGTTCTGATCACTTTTGCGGTGACCTTTTCTGCAGGATGTAAGCTTAACCGGACAAATGCCGGCAGCAGTATCAGCTTCGATCTTAACAAAGAATATCAGACTATCGAGGGTTTCGGAAGCTGCATCACGAATTATAAGGAATTTCCGCCGGAATATTCCGATCCGGCATTTTTTGACATGGTGGTGAATGACCTGGGGCTGAGCATTGTGCGGGTGCCTTTGATGGAACATACCGAATGGCGCAATGACGATGACAACCCGGATCATTTCAACTGGGATGGTTACTGGCTGGGCGACAATATCGACAGGAAAGGACTTGCCAGTTCCATGAAGCTGATGCAGGAATTTAAAAAACGCGGCGTTTCGAGATTTATGGGAACTCCATGGTCTCCGCCCGACTTTTTAAAAACCAACCGGGCACCTATCCAGGGAGGATTCCTCAGAGCCGACCTCATGGACGAATTTGCAGAATATATGGCCGCACAGATCATCCTGGCGAAAAAGGACTTTGGCATCGATCTCAACTGGGTGAGTGTGCAGAACGAGCTGCTTTTCCCGGAGTTCTACAGGTCCTGCGTTTATAATCCCTGGGTTCTGAAAGAAACGGTCAGGGCTTTGATGCATAAATTTAAAAAAGAAGGCATCCGTACGAAAATCCTGATACCTGAAGACATGATGTTTGCCGACAGGATGCTCTATAATATTCAGCCAACGATGAATGACCCGGAAACCCGGAATTTTTACGGTGAGTTTTCTACCCACCGTCAGGGCGGGAAGGGAGATCTGACCAAATGGGAAGCTGAAACACAGCAGTATCAACGGCAGAACTGGATGACCGAGACTTCCGGCCATGCCCAGAACTGGAAGGGTGCCATGAAAATGGCCACGGATATCCAGGATTACCTGGTTTTCGGCAATTTCAGCGCCTGGATTTACTGGCAGTTGTCGGGTGCTGCCGGTGGTGAAAGCAGCTTTTCTATTCTTATTGACGGAAAACCCGGCCCGAAATATTACGCGTCAAAACAGTTTTACCGCTATATCAGGCCTGGAGCTGTAAGGGTGAGAGCCGAATCAGGGGATGCCAGGCTTGAAGTTTCTGCATTCCATCAGCCCTATGACGGAACCCTGACTTCAGTGATCATCAACAACAGTGATTCGGCTGTGCAAACACTGGTGAATTCCAGGTATAAATTTGATATTTACCAATCAACAGATTCCCTTCATTGTGAACATACCGGTAGGCTGGCCAGGGGGGGCGTGCTTACCGTCCCGCCACACAGCATAACCACCCTGCAGGCTAAAAGCCGGCGGCTGGTGACCCTGAAGAATGAACCTGCATTACCCGAGGCATGGATGGTTCCTAAGGGAACAGAAAATGAGAAGTGGGGCAATGACGCACCCTTCCCCCGTAAAAGACCCTACCAGCTTCTTCCCGACGGCGGCAACACCAGTGCCTTCTCCGTTGTCCAAAAACTTATTCAGGATGGCAAACAAAATGAAAGGATGCATAACGGGTGGACCTGGCTTCATACGGCCATTCTGAACGGCGATGGGGATGCCGTGAAATTGCTGATCGACCATGGTGCGGATATCAATGCGAAAGCAAACGATGGCTGGACACCTTTGGATATGGCTGCAGCAACCTTTGCCGGAAATCATGAAAAGACCGATCGGTTAAAGGACTATACCAAATACGATATATTTCAAAATGGTCCTCGCTGCAGGCGCCGACGTCAATGCTACCACCACGGATGGCTGGACTCCGCTTCACGCGGCTGTTGCCAATGCGATGAAAGCCTGGCGTGAAGATCCGGACTGGTCCCTGAACAGGATCCGTGACCTCATCCAGGCCGGTGCCGGTATTGAAGCACGTGACATGAACGGCAGAACACCGCTGCATTGGGCTGCTTTGCAGGGATTTTATTATTACACATGGCTGCCCGAAGTGCATTCGGATGTTGTGAAACTCCTGCTGGATAAAGGCGCCGACATCAATTCGACAGATAAATACGGGAAAACACCATTACATTATGCGGTTGAAATGGGGTACAGGGATATCGTTCTCGAACTGGTTACGCGGGGGGCTGACTTATCAAAAACCGATAATAAGGGAGAAACGCCTGCTGACATAGCTGAGAGGACAGCACAACCGGTGATCAGTTATATCCTGGAAAATGGTAAGTTGCCGGCTGAGGAAGCGAATGCGGGTACTCAAAACCCTGAAACAGATACAACAGGTCTTAAATACGGTCCTGAACTTTTAAAGGCCGCCTGGGAAGGTGATCTTCCTAAGGTTAAGGAATTGCTGGAGAAAGGGGCAGATGTGCATTACCGGGATTCTGACGGTTTCAGCGCAATGGACCGGGCCAGGGATAACGGGCACAAGGAAATTGTCGGCTTGCTGAAAAAGGCCGGGGCAGGGGAAAAGTAGGAGAAGGAATGTGCCCCGCGAACCTTCAGGTAATCCTTCATTGAAATGGTGACATTTTAAACGGGCATTCAACTGAAGGGTGAATCCGGGATGTTGACCGGGCAGAAGGGCGGGGGAGGTGAACAGAAGCGTTATCATATTCCACACAGGTAATAAGTGTTACTAAATATCCAGTGCCATGAACAGAATAAAGTTGGTCGTGAAATGCCTGATCATCATCCTGATCGTTTTTTCAGGACGGATCAATATCCAGGCACAATCTTTAATAAAAGATTACCAGACAGAATACAAACCGCTGGAATGGATCGAACTGGCACCGTTGTCAGGAGGCATGGTCTTCATTCAGGATGGAGACGGTAATGAATATTTCCGGCAGGCCGTAAAGGAAAAGGTAAAATTTCAGGTGGGCGGGGCCCTGGGGACACAAACCGTGTTTTACGTTGACGATTCCGGGAAACTGCTGAAAACCGAAAGCTTCCATGTAAACTGTAAAACCGGCATAAAGGATGAGAAGGGTGAATTCAGTGAACTGATGGATATTGCCTACTGGACCATGGTCCATGCAGGAACTGAATATAACCGCTTTGACGGAAAGATCTATAACACCTTTGCCGGATGGGAGCAGGACCATATCCATACCATGAAAGGCATGAAGTATTACTATGCCGACCTGGAGCCGGGAATCGATTTTTATGCCAACAGCCAGGCCAACAATGGCAGGATATACGATTTTTATCATGAGAACTTACAGAATATTAAGCATTATACCCAGCGTTACGGGAAGCAGTACCTCAATTTACCCGACAATAAAATACCCTCAGACGGTTTTTTCATCCGGACTCCGATCGAGAATATGAGTGAATTTCATTTCCTGGAAGGCTTGTACTATGCCTGGAAAGCTACCGGTGATGATAAATGGATGGAGAGCCGCCTCGATAATGCCATCAAAGTCGTAAACTATTGCACTTCGGATACCATGAGATGGTCGAAGCAGTACAAACTCCTGAAACGGGGCCACACCATCGATATCTGGGATTTTCTGCCGGAAGACGAAGCCAGGCGGTTTGGAGACTACAGGATTGTGATGACCTATCCCGATAAAAGCCAGTTCGGCATTCTGTTCGCCGATAATATCGGCTTAGCCGTCGGATGTGATTACCTGAGCGAAATGTTGAAATATGCAGGTCGCAATGCAGAAGCTGCAAAAATAAAAAGCACGGGAGAAGGCTTGAGGGCAAGGACCGATGCGATGTGCTGGACAGGTAAGTATTACGATCACTGGATTCCCATCGAAAACTTCTTTAAAAATGATTTCGGCGGCACCGATGAATCCACACAGGTGACCCTTTCGAATGCGTATGTACTGAACAAGGGGATTTCGCATGATAAGTGTGTGAAGATCATTCAGACCTACCAGAACATCAGGAAAGAAATGCCGGCATCCTCTCCCGGTGAGTGGTACCTGTGCTATCCTCCCTATGAGAAGGGGTGGCACATGGATAAATGGGAGTACATGAACGGGGGTGTTTCGCCGATCGTGGCCGGGGAATTGTCGCATGGAGCCTTTGTGAACGGTTATGAAGACTATGCCGTCGATATCCTGAGAAGGATCCATAAACTGGCCGTGAACACAGGATATAATATCAAATGTGTTTACCGTGGAGCCATGCCTGATGTTCCTGAGAGGACATTCACACCGCTGGATTTGTCGGCAGTAAGCAATGCTGATCTCCGTGAAAATAAAAATCCGGACGTTCCCGGGTGGATCAATGAAGGAGCGGATGACCTGTCCTCCTTTCCAACAGGTGAGAAGACTTTCAAAGACATCCCGTTCCGGATCATTGACCCGCGTCAAAACCACGGAAAAGCTTGTATCGGCTTATCCGGCGATCCCGGTTATCTCTCACGGGCCGTCATACCGGTGAACAAAAAAGCAGCTTCGGTTTACCTGCTGCATGTAATGCACGACCCTGCATTCACCATCAGCCATTCGCCCGAACCCAACGGTAAATACTACGCGGGGAGTCTTGTTTTTCATTACACCGACGGTACATCCTATACCCGGCCCCTGACCAACGACCAGGTCGGCTGGTATCATTTTCCGAGAACCCACAGGAGATATGAATGGCCCACGTATGCATCATTAAATTTATTTGAAGTTGCATGGGAAGGGGCTAACACCGAACAATCGGACATCGGCATGTATGTTACGGGCTTCAATAATCCGTTTCCTGATAAAGTTATAACCTCTCTTGAATGCAAAGGTGCTGACACGCATATGAAATGGATGGTGGCAGGGATGACACTGAGCGATAAACCTGTGTTTTTCATGCCTTCGAAAGTGTCATTCGGTGCTCCCGACAACTGGGCGGCAGCTGCCATAACCTATGCGCTGGTGGAAGGGCTGGCCGGCGTCAAAGATCTGGGTGTGGCCTACGATTCGGCACTGATAGCTCCACGTTGGGAAGCAGCCGGTGAGAAAAAGGCCACGGTGACGGTAAAATATGAGGCATCTGGCGGGTATGTAGCTTATACCTATGATTTTGAAGGTGATAACTTAAGCCTTAATTTTACCGGCACTTCAAAAGATACCCGTATTAAACTTCTTATTCCGGACAACAAACAGGTTCGTTCCATAAAATGTGATGGTAAAGCTGTCGATTATTCTGTCAATACGATCGAACATTCAGGATATGCGGTTTTTTCGGTCAAAGGAGAGGGGGTGAAGAACATTTTAGCGGGATTTAGTGATAAATAGCAACTCCCTCGTTGTCATGAATATTTTCAGTCATAACATCCTGATTGATGAATGTTTACATTCCAGGCATTTCAATATAAAATCTTGCATGGTAAATGAGATTTCGGAAAGAGGAGGACCCGGATAAAAATACGATCCTAATATATACCGCTGATCAGGGCCATTTTCCCAGGGAACATGGTTTCTTCAGCAAACGGTGGATGTACGAAGAATCTATGCGGATTCTCTTGATCATAAACTTTCCCGGGTAAAGGTCGACAGCCTGTATTTCTGGTAGATTTTCCTGGCATAAATTGGTATCTTTACAACGATTGTAATCAAAATTCAAAACGGACATGAAAAAATTAATCCTGCTTCCCGCCATTTTCTTACTGGCCTTCAGTTTGAATGCCCAATACCCCGTCATTAAAGGAGTGAATGTCAAAGTCGAATTTGACCAACGGATAAGACCCTGGGACGGTTTCGGTTTCAACTATGTGGAGACGGCCCAAACTCCCGATTATAAAACATTTCCCCAGGAATACGGGGGGTTTAGCCTTTTGAACGCTAAACAAAAAGCGGAGATCATTGATATGGTCTTCGGTGAAGACGGACTGAAGGTGGGACTTGTCAAAATGTTTTGTGATCC
>CAVXSF010000017.1:0-70812 GCA_963764345.1 uncultured Bacteroidales bacterium
ATCATGGTGCTGTACCTGCTGGGCGACACGCTGAACATGATGAGTATGTTCGCGCTGATCATGGCCTTGGGGCTGATCGTAGACGACGCGATCGTGGTTGGCGAGAACGTGTACGGGCGGGTGGAGAGCGGCGAGAGCCCCTTAACCGCGGCCGTCGAGGAACGCGCGAGGTGTCTTTGCCTGTGTTTGGTGCGGTGATGACGACCTGGCGGCCTTCTCCCGCTGATGCTGATTCCCGGCCTTATGGGCCGGTTTATCAAATATCTTTCCGGTAACGGTGATTCTGGAGCTGCCGTTTTCCTCTGGTGGAGTGCCTGCTGATTTCCCGCCGCACCTGGCCCACTGGGCCTGCGCCCGCCAGACGCGAAGGCGGTAGAAATCGGATCGCACCGGGCCGGTTTCCCGTTTCCGTGCATGGCTGACGGCACCATCCGAGGGTTGATCCACGGACCGTTTGCCTGGCTGTACGACCGCCAGCTCGTACATGCTGACGTCACGCTTGCAGTCGTGCTGGCAATCTGCATCGTGATGGCTGGCGCGGTTGCCGGGGGACGCGTAAAGATCATCGGTTTTCCGGACACCGACAGCGACGTACTGCAGACTTCGCTGATCCTGCCAGCCGGTATGCCGCGCGAGCGGACTGCGGAGGTCGCGGCCCACATCACCCTGCGCGGCCAGGCGGATGAACAAACAGGTCGAGACCGAATCCGGTGAGCCGGTCGTGCAGCGCGTTCTACTCGCTCATCGGCCAGCAGTCCGGGGCCGAGGGCAGCACGGTTTGAACGTGGCGGAGGTCATCGTTGAACTACTGCCGTCCGAGCGGCGCGGCTTGGATGCCAACTTCCGCAAGCTCACGGCGCCGTGGCGGAGAACACCGGACTCATTCCGCAGGTGCTGAGCCTTTCCTTCTTTTCGGCTCGTTCCGCGGCGGCCCGCGTGGCAAGCCGCTGGAAGTCCGCCTGCTGGGCCCCAGCACAGACGCGATCAAACCGCTGGCCGAGCGACTCAAGGCCAAGCTCGTGACCGATGACGGCGTATTCGATATCCAGGATGAAGCCGCGCCGCCGGGCAACCTCGAAGTGAAGGTCACCCGCAAGCCCGGGGCCGAGAACATCGGCGGCGTGTTCGATGTCGTCGCCCGGCAGCTCCGCGACGCCTTCTACGGCAATGAGAGCCTCAAGGTTGAGCGGGACGCCATGAGGTGGAGGTCCGCGTCCGCTATCCCGAACCCAGCGCAGCAGCCTCTCGGACCTGGAGAACATGTGAATCCGAATCCCCGGCTCGACGGCCCAGGCGCCCTGAGGGCAACTGGCGGACCTGCGACTGGACCGGGTTACAGCACGTTGCGGCGGGTGTCCGGTAAGAGTGTCATCACGGTTTCCGCCGACGTGAACGAGGATCGGGCCAACGCCGAGGATATCCTTCGCGATCTGAAGGAGAGCGGATTCTTCGCCGATCTGATGTCCAGCGTGCCCGGCGCACGGCTGGACCTTCGTGGGCAGCGACAGCAGATCTTCGAGTCGCTCGACGCCCTGCTCCTGCGCACCTTCCCCGTGGGCCTGCTGGGCATCTACACCGTGCTGGCGGGCATCTTCCGCAGCTATGTGCAGCCGGTGATCATCATGGTCGCGATCCCCTTCGGCTTGATCGGCGCCGTGATCGGGCACTACCTGATGGGCTTCGACGTGACGCTGCTGAGCCTGTTCGGTATGGTGGCCTTAACGGGCATCGTTGGCGAACGACTCACTGGTGCTGGTAGAACTGCTTAACCGCAAGGTTCGGGACGGCATGCCATTACGTCAGGCAGCCCGGGTAAATACGCCAGCGATTCCGACCGATCATCCTCACTACCGTGACCACCGTCGCCGGCATGGGGCCATTGCTGCTGGAGCGGTCTTTCCAGGCACAGTTCCTCGAAGACATTATCCTCTTCATTCTGAAGGGCATCGCTGATCGCAGAAAGTATATCCTGTAACTTTTCAGCATAAGGTCTTAATTGCAGGATTGCATCCTGGGCTTTCCTCAGTTTGGCAGCTGAGACCATCTTCATAGCACTGGTAATCTGCCTGGTTGAGGATATAGAGCTGATCCGTGTCCGTATCTCCTTTAAATTTGCCATTTATAAGAATGCCTTATTTAGTTACTCCTGTAATTTGCAGTGAGCTCACTGGCTACTTTTGTCATGGTATCCGTCATATCATCCGTCAGCTCACCCTTGGCCAGCCGGTCCAATACATCTTTATGTTTGACTTCCATATATTCCAGATATTCTTCTTCAAAATTCTTTACTTTTTCAATCGGAATATCACTCAGGAGACCATTGGTACCGCAATAGATGATTGCCACCTGTTTCTCCACAGCCATAGGTTGATGCAGACCCTGTTTCAGAATTTCAACGTTCTTTATACCTTTATCAAGTACAGCCAGGGTAGCAGCATCGAGATCAGAACCGAATTTAGAGAATGCTTCCAGTTCACGGAACTGTGCCTGGTCAATTTTCAGTGTACCTGCAATTTTACGCATAGATTTCACCTGGGCATTTCCACCAACTCTGGAAACGGATATCCCAACGTTAATAGCCGGCCTGACGCCGGAATTAAAGAGGTTTGTTTCCAGAAAGATCTGACCATCGGTGATAGAGATCACATTGGTCGGAATATACGCGGAAACGTCACCTGCCTGGGTTTCGATAATAGGGAGTGCCGTTAGTGATCCTCCGCCTTTAACCATCGGTTTAAGAATATCCGGCAGATCATTCATTTTTGAAGCAATCTCATCCGATTCGATAATTTTTGCAGCTCGTTCAAGTAATCTTGAATGGAGATAGAAGACATCGCCGGGATAAGCTTCCCGTCCTGGCGGACGCCGCAGCAGAAGCGACACTTCACGGTAGGATACGGCCTGTTTGGAAAGATCATCATAGATGATCAGTGCATGCCGGCCTGTATCACGGAAAAATTCACCAATAGTAGCCCCGGCGAATGGAGCATAGAACTGCAAAGCGGCAGGTTCGGCAGCCGTTGCAGCAACAATGACGGTATATGGCATGGCTCCGGATTCTTCCAGAACTTTTGCCACATTTACTACCGTGGATCCTTTTTGACCCACAGCAACATATATACAGTATACCGGATTGCCTTTGTCATAAAATTCTTTCTGGTTAATAATGGTATCAATGGCGACGGATGTTTTACCTGTCTGACGGTCGCCGATAATCAGTTCGCGCTGACCTCGGCCAATAGGTATCATGGAGTCAATGGCTTTAATGCCGGTTTGTATCGGTTCTTTTACCGGCTGACGGTAAATTACTCCCGGCGCTTTTCGTTCGAGAGGTAATTCGTACGTTTTTCCCTGAACCGGCCCCCTTCCATCGAGAGGTTCCCCCAGGGTATTAATTATACGTCCAAGAAGGCCTTCCCCGACATTAATTGAGGCAATTCTTTTAGTTCGTTTTACGGTATCACCTTCCCTGATAAGTTCGGTAGAACCAAGAAGTACAGCGCCTACATTGTCTTCTTCAAGGTTCAGAACGATACCCATAACACCGCTGTCAAACTCGATCAGTTCATTTGACTGCACTTTGGAAAGCCCATAGATGCGAGCGATACCGTCACCTACCTGTAACACTGTACCTACTTCTTCCAGTTCCACTTCTGTTTTAAATCCCTGAAGCTGTTTCTTTAGAACTTCAGATACCTCTGCAGGTTTAATTTGAGCCATTGTCTGTTATTATTTTTCTATTGATGTTTTCAGTAATTTTTTTCTCATTTTTGCCAGGCTACTTACGATACTGGCATTGTACTGTTCATCTTCCACTTTAAGAATAAAGCCCCCGATTATATCTGGTCTTATAAGCTCTTCGAGCTCTATACCTGATTTGAAGGTTTTTTCAAGGATGTCGATAAACTGTTTCCGGGTAGACACATTAATCTCAGAGGCAAGAATGATTTCAGCCCTTTTCACACCTTTCATCTCCCTGTAAGTTTTTGAGAAATTTCGGATAATTGCTTCAAGAAATAATTCTCTCTTATTCTCAAGGACCAGGTTTAAAAAATCATAGGTAAGGCTGGTAACTTCCGGTTTAAAAACCTTTGTAACCAGTTCCTTTTTCTGAGAAGTCTTGATAACAGGACTTCCCAGAATTTCACTAAATCCGGGAGTTTTGAGACTGCCATCAAGCAGTTTCATATCCTTCATCACCTCCTCAGTCAGCTTTTTTTCCAGGGCAGTCTGAAACAGAGCCTTTGCATATCTCACAGAGATTTTGCTATCATTCATAGAAACTCACTATTTACCTAATTCATTTTAATATCTTCCAGAAGTCTGTCTATCAGTTCCTTTCTTTCCTTGTCATCACTGAGTTTTAATCTTAGTATCTTTTCTGCAATATCGATTGATAACCCGGCAACCTGATTTTTTATTTCACTTATAGCCATCAACTTCTCATTACGGATATTTGTCCTTGCGGCTTCAATCATCTTTTTAGCTTCTTCTTCCGCCTTTTCCTTGGCTTCGGCAATGATGCTCTCTTTTACTTCCCTTGCTTCCTTCATTAATTTATCACGCTCAGTTCTGGCTTCAGCAAGAATTTTCTCATTATCAGCTTTAAGTTTATGCATTTCTTCCTTCGCCTTTTCAGCTGATTTCAAGGCAGATTTAATACTTTCCTCCCTGGTTTTGACGGCATTCAGGATTGGTTTCCAGGCAAAAGACCTCAGGACAATAAGGAGTAGCGAAAAGATGATAACTGTCCAGAAAATTACGCCAATTCCCGGTGTTATAAGATTCATGGTATATGACTATTTTTTGGTTTCAAAAATTAACCCGGTACTGCAACCAACCGTTGCAGTCCGGGTACTGACTCATTTAACAATCAAGGCGATAACCACAGCGAAAAGAGCGACGCCTTCGATAAGAGCAGCAGAGATGATCATGTTAGTCTGAATCATAGATACGGCTTCAGGCTGACGTGCAATTGCGTCCATAGCCTGACCACCGATCCTGCCGATTCCGATTCCTGCGCCAATTGCGGCAAGACCTGCGCCGATTGCGGCGAATGTTGCTCCACTCATAATGATTTGATTTTAAATTAAACAACTATTATTATTGATGCTGGTGTTCACGTGTTGCAAGCCCGATAAACAATGCGGAAAGCAAAGTAAATACATATGCCTGCAATACAGCCACCAAAATTTCAATACAATCCATAAATATGACAAATGCTACTGATGCCGGTGCAATCGCGAGAGATTTGAAGATAAATATCAGGGAAACGAGGCCCAGAACCACGGTATGGCCTGCAGAAATATTTGCAAAGAGACGAACCATCAGTGCAAAAGGCTTCGAGAATAACCCGATAAGCTCCACCGGTATCATGATGGGAGCCAGCCACCAGGGAACACCGGGTTGGGCAATAAGATGTCTCCAATAGGTTTTTGTCCCGCTTAACTGGGTAATCACAAATGTGAAAACTGCCAGGACAAAGGTAACGGCAATATTTCCGGTCACATTGGCACCGAAGGGAATGACGCCGGGAACCAATCCCAGAAGGTTACTCAGCAAAATAAAGAAAAATACCGTCAAAAGATAAGGCATATGCCTTTCGTATTTTTCAGTACCGATATTAGGAATGGCGACTTCATCCCTGATAAAAATGATCATGGGTTCAATAAAACCATTCATCCCTTTCGGCACCACCACTTTCTTCCTCCGGTAGACTTTTCCCATTCTGACAAAAATGAGAACCAGCAGAATCGCTGCAAAAAGAATCCCCACCACTGTCCTTGTGATGGAAAAATCCAAAGGTCTTACAAGGTCCCCTGCTGTAGTTCTTTCCAGGATCTTTCCTGCATCCGGGCCTTCTTCCGGGATGAGAAATCCATCGTATTCATGACCTTCTTCCACTCTTGAAGACATAAAGATCCGGAGACCTTTGTCTTTGCTGTATACAATGACCGGCAGGGGCACACTCACTGCTTCTCCATTGGATTTGCTCCAGAGATGCCACTCATGGGAATCACGGATGTGACTCATAATGAACGGCCCCGGATCAAAATGATCTTCCGGCTTAGCCTCAGTTGCTGCAGACACTTCAGGTTCCTGCTGTTCTGATGCAAAAACCGGGAATGTCATGAAAAAAAGCACGATGAAAACCAAACCTCTTATAAAAAAATTTCCCCTAGCCATCAGAAATTATACTTTTTTAGATTTCAGAACATGAACAAAATTAAGTATAAGAAAAATTGTAAAAGCCAAATATATCACAAAAAACGTCAACATAAACGGCATGGTAAGTTTTTTAAAACAAAGGACTGAAACGCCAGCCAATAGAGCATAGAGAAAGAATTTTAACCCTACTGCGAGTAATGTGCGCTGAACTCTTGTTGCTTCGCTTTTCGAAAAGCCTGAATAGAAAACTGCCGAAACAATGAACGATATAATTAATCCGCCTGTAAGCAGCAAGGCTGTTTGTTTAAATTCGACACCCAATGCGAAATAGCGATCCATGACAAATCCCGCGATGGCAAAAATGATATACATCAACAAAAGGTACCCGGTATGTTTGCTCAATGCATTCATTATTAAAATTTGATAAAATCCTTGAGAGCGGTATAGAGTGCAATGAAGACGCCTAAAATAGAAAAAATGACAATGAACAGGGGATTCCCGTGATTATATTTTTCATCCAGCTTTAGCCCGCCCCACACCGCGATCAAAATAATCGCGATCATTTCAAAAGCAATTCCGGTATACCTGAAATATTTACCGGGCCCGGAATTTTTACTTTTCCTTTGATTCTTTTGGTTCCGGGATTGTTCCGACATGTGCCATATTTGTTGCTGTCATATCACATTTTCCAGAGAATACCGCACCCGGCTCAATAGCTAGTTTATTCGTGGTTATTTCACCAACAAGTTTTGATTTTGATCTTAAGGTAAGAAGATCAGAAATAAATACTTTTCCTTCAATAGAGCCTTCCACCTCAAAGTACTTACAATATACTTCTCCATTTATCTTACCACTCTCACCAACGATAACCTTTCCTTTTGTATTCAGATTACCAGTAAGGGATCCGTCAACCCGAATATCACCATTGGACGTTATATTTCCCTCGATGGTTGTTCCGGCTCCAATAAGATTAATAGTATTGCTTTCCATTTCAATATTTTTTGCCATAATTAGCTATTGTTAAAGGAACAGAAATGATAAAGGACAAATATATGAAATATTTTCTTGCCCATTGACCCGAAACCGTAAAACGTATTTGCGGTCAAAACCCCGGGGCCTGCAGTAATTCCATTGTGTGTATAATTCCTGAAATGTCAGATAGGGTCAACCCTTAATTATTGTTGATTGCCATCATAAGCCCATTTCAGATAAATCGATCCCCACGTGAATCCGCCACCGAAAGCCGTGAGTATAATATTGTCCCCTTTTCTTAATTTCGACTCCCATTCCCAGAGGCATAATGGAATGGTCGCGGCAGTGGTATTGCCGTATTTTTCGATGTTAATCATGACTTTTTCCTTTTCCAGGCCCATCCGGCGTGCTGTCGCTTCAATAATTCTCATATTTGCCTGGTGGGGTACCAGCCATGCAATATCCTTTGCAGTAAGGTTGTGACGCTTCATCATTTGGACAGAAACATCGGCCATTTTAGAAACAGCGACTTTAAAAACAGCCTGGCCTTCCTGGTAAATGTAGTGTAATTTATTATCCACCGTCTCATGAGAGGGTGGCATAAGAGATCCGCCAGCCTTCATGTGAAGGTGTTTTGCACCGGAACCGTCCACATTAAGAATATGATCTACAATGCCAACGTCCTCGTTTTCAACTGGTTCTACGAGAATGGCGGCTGCCGCATCTCCAAAAAGCGGACAGGTGGTCCGGTCGGTATAATCTGTGATGGTGGACATCATGTCTGCACCAACAAGAATAACTTTCTTGTACTGACCAGACAGAATAAAATTGTTTACTGTTTCAAGTCCAAACAGAAAACCGGAACAAGCAGCGCCAAGATCAAAACTCCAGGCATTCTTAATCCCTGCTTTATCGGAGATCAGGTTAGCGGTAGCCGGAAAATGCATATCACCGGAAATCGTGGCACACACGAGAAGGTCAATGTCATCGGGATTGGTTCCGGTCTTTTTTAACAGCCCCTTAACCGCTTCTGCACCCATGTCGGAAGTGGCTTTGCCCTTTTCTTTCAAGATCCGTCTTTCTTTTATCCCAATCCTCTGCATGATCCATTCATCAGAGGTGTCTACCATAGTACTCAGCTCATCGTTAGTCAATCTGTATTCAGGCAACCAACCTTGTATGCCGGTTATCGCGGCTCTTAATTTTGTCATTATCCAATCGCAACTTTAATATTACTAATAAGGTCATTTCTCAGAACATCCCAGGTATGAAGAATCATATTCTTTATGGCCATATCATTTGACACCCCGTGACCAACCACGACCGGCTTATTAACACCCAGAATCGGAGTCCCTCCAAAATTTTCAAAATTAAAAAACTCGAAAAAATCGTCATCGATTTTACGACTCTTTAATAGTTTATAAAACCCTTCGGCTTCCTTCAGGATGATGTTTCCGATGAAACCATCACAAATTAGCGCATCCGCCCTTGGATCTATGAAAAATTCATTGGCTTCAACATTTCCGATAAAATTATAATCCTTGGAATCTTTCATCAACTGATAAGCCGACTTGGCAACCAGATTACCCTTTTCCTCTTCTGAACCGATGTTCACCAGGGCAATCCGTGGATCCTCCACTTTATTAACACTAGCGGCATAAGCCTTTCCAAGTATGCCATACTGACAGAGCACATCAGGTTTACTGTCGGGATTGATACCTACATCCAAAAGAAGTGTTGACTGACCGCTTATGTTCGGTAGATTGGCAGCAATAGCCGGACGTATGATTCCCGGAATGGAATTAATGATCTGAGTGGCACCTATCATCATGGCTCCCGTATTTCCGGCACTGCAAAGTGCATCAATTTCACCTGACCGTAAAGATTTAAATGCCCTGACAATACTTGAGTCTTGCTTTGTAATGAATGTCTTGTAAGGATGATCACACATGAAAATGACCTCTGTTGTGTGAACAATGGATACCTTACTAACGTCAAATCCATTATCCCCGGCTATACGGATAATGGATTCCTTATCTCCAAACAGTACAATTTCAGTCTCTTCAGGTATATTCTGACGGGCCAGGAAACTTCCCAATACGGCAGCTTCAGGTGCGAAATCACCGCCCATGATGTCTATACCAATACGCATGTTTAACTCAATTAACCCCGGACAATTAAGCATCCGGCTTCCTTTTCAATTACAAGTTTACCTTTGTAGTAGAGGTTTCCATCTACATAATAAGCCCTGTGCCTTTTATGCACAGTACCGGTGGTGGGGCAGGTAGACAATGTGGGCGCTTCAGCCTTATAATGCGTCCTTCTTTTATCTCTCCTGGTTGTGGAGATTTTTCTCTTCGGATGTGCCATTCTTATTCGTTTTTATTTCATTAAATTTTTCAGTGCATCCCATCTGGGATCAGTATCATTTTTCCGGCTAGCTCAAATGTTCATTTATTCTGTCGATCATCTCCCTGTTACAACCCGGGTTGCCATTGGAATCAACAGGATGTGTCTTTCTCACCGGAAGGGCCAGAGCCGAAAATTCATAAATGTACTGCGAAATATTCAGCCTGCTTTCTTCCCTGGGTATAACGATCACCTTATCGGAAATTTCCTGCATATCCTCACCAAAATGAACGAACAGTTCTTCATTGATGCTGACCGGAAAAATAAGCTCGTCAAGACATCTGTCACAAATCGTTCTTAATATTCCCTGAATCGAAAAGTCCAGCTTCAGAAACTGAACCTTTTTATCCAGAACGAGCATGATCTTTAAATCACCTCCGGTTATGTCAGGATTTTCAAAATTCTCAAAAAACTGTGCGCCAGCCTCAAAATCATATACGTGCTTCCCCTCTTTTAATCCATAGATGGGAATTTCATAAACGTCCATCCAACTCACAACGCCAAATTTTAGTCGTGCAAAAGTATGTATTAATATTTGAATAAAAAAAAGATTTTTAGCCTAAACCGTTAGAAATAAATACAAAGTGGCTATAAGAATGATAATTAGGCCGAAGGGATCTGGCCCTTACTTTTAGCTCCCTCACCTGCATGAATTAATGAAACCGAAAGATGAATATACCTGTTTGGCCTCAAGCTCTAAGCTGGCCCTGCTGACAGCCGGTATGAGAGTTTTCCGGGATTTAGGCTGACAGTTTGACCCGGTAATGAAAGGAGAGTAAAGATTCGTTCAGCTACCCTGGATCTCGTAACCGTCTCAGACAGTTGCCAAGACATTTACAACTCATGATCAATCGTTTCCATCAATGCATCGATGAAAAAATCGTTTTTGGGAATGAATTTAGTGGCACCACTCTGAATAAACTTTTCAGCCAATCCTTCATCCTCAAAACTGGTCAGAATAACAACCGGTACCGTGGAATTTACTTTCCTGATTTCCTTGAGGGTCTGAAGACCATTCATCGGATCTCCTCCCTCCCCCTTAAATACATGATCAAGCACAACCAGATCGGGACTCATTTCAAGATTTCGAATACATTCCTCACCAGAATAAAACGTCATGACTTCACAATCCTGCCTGACATTTAATGTATACTCAAGTAAGTTTAATATCATTCTGTCGTCATCGACAAAAAAAATCAGTTTTGTCATGAGATGTTAGCTGGTTAAGTAGAAAGTTCGTTCAATATATTAATTAATTAGGCTGCTTCAAAAAATGATGCCAGATTTCACCATTATAATTGTTCATAAAATTCTCTTTAAATACTGATTAACAGTAACTTATAAAGGCTTATAAATTTAGACAAAATATTTTTATCTCCCAAATATTAGAGATTGAATATACGACCCTGAAAAAAAATTGAGCTCGATAATTCACGCGGATAAATATCCGGATGTTGATCTTCAAGATTTTCTTTTTGTAAATATTAAAACAAAAAGCATTGACATACAAACCAATAATGGAAGAATACAATTTCAGGCTTGTAACAAAATCAGGGATTATTCGTCCTATTTAAAACCTAAACAAATTACAATGATCGAGACTGCAAACCTTTCCAAGGTGTTTCAAACGCAAGAAATTGAAACGACTGCATTACAAAACATCAACTTCAACGTGAATGCAGGAGAATTTGTTGCCATCATGGGTCCCTCCGGCTGTGGAAAATCAACTCTCTTAAATCTTTTGGGTTTACTGGATAGTCCGTCTTCCGGTTCCATCCTTTTCCGTGGACATGACATTTCGCGGTTTGGTGAACGTGAGCGCACAAAAGTACGTAAGGGAAATATTGGGTTCATTTTCCAGAGTTTTAACCTGATTGATGACCTTACTGTATACCAGAATGTTGAACTTCCCCTGGTTTATCTTGGCTTCCCTAAGGGCGAAAGGAAAAAGAAAGTAACAAAAGCCCTGGAACGCATGAACATGGTCCACAGGATCCACCATTATCCACAGCAACTATCGGGAGGGCAACAGCAAAGGGTAGCCATCGCCAGGGCAGTTGTATGTAAACCCGCCCTGATCCTTGCCGATGAACCTACCGGAAACCTGGATTCAGATAACGGGAAAGAGGTCATGTCTTTGCTCAGAGATTTGAACAGGGAAGGAACGACGATCGTTATGGTAACCCATTCCCCTGATGACGCAGAAAATGCCGGCCGTGTAATCCAATTGTTCGATGGGCATATTGTTACTGAAAATATTCGAAAAGCTGTATAAACGTTAAGAAGATGTCTCTACTCAAAAACTACATTACCACATTGTTCAGATCATTTACCCGTGATCTTTTTTATTCTCTCATCAACCTGTTCGGCCTTGCAATCGGCCTTACTGTGGCCTTCCTGATATTTATATATATTGAGGATGAATTATCGTATGACCGTTACGTGCCTGGCCATGAACATATTTACCGGCTGGAATCTCATTTCGTAATAAAGGGTAAGCCCGACGAATTTGCCATTACGGCAGTTCCCCTCGGGCCTGCTCTCAAGGATGAATATCCCGAGATCACAGAGTTTTCGAGGATGACGCAAGCGGGGAAAATCATATTTGAAAAAAATGAAGAAAAATTCCAGGAAGATTCTGTTTGGTATGCTGACAGTACCCTGTTTTCATTAATGTCGGTGAAGCTATTATTCGGCAATCCGCAATCCGCACTTTCTGAACCTAATACAATGGCGGTATCGGCCACCCTCGCAAAAAAATATTTTGGCAGGTTGAATGTTGTCGGTGAAAGCCTGAAAACCAACGATAATATTATATACCGGATTACAGCCGTATTTCCCGATCTGCCATGGAATTCACATGTCCGCTATAATGCCCTTCTCTCAACAGCCACCCTGGCTAAAAGAATCGGGGACGCGGCTTTTAATGACCGGAGTTCCGGCGCCTTCTGGAATGTAGAAGTGATGACCTTTGTCAGGCTTGACCCAAATACAAACATCGAGTCTGTACTAAAAAAATCGCCCGAATTCTATGACAAATATATGAAGGAACTGGGTGACAAGATCCAGGCATCTTTCACTCTGAAAGCAACCCGTCTCTCAAGAGTACATTATCATTCTGGAAACCTCCAGTGGGATCTGCCTACAGGGAACATCTCGTATCTCTATATACTTGGCATTGTCGGAATTCTGATCCTTATCATTGCGGCCATCAACTATATGAACCTGTCCACCGCCAGATCCGCACGTCGGGCCAGGGAAGTCGGCATGCGAAAGGTATCCGGTGCCAGCCGGAATCTTCTTGTCCGGCAGTTTCTGGGAGAATCGGTCCTTCTATCTATTGCAGCCATGCTGATCTCGGTTGTGCTCATCATTCTGGTTCTGCCATTCTTTAATGACCTCGCCGGTAAAAATTTCACCCCCGGCATTCTACTTCGACCGTTAATCGCAGGCTCTATCCTTGCCTTAACTATTTTCGTCGGCCTTTTTTCGGGTTTGTATCCGGCATTTTACCTCTCTTCATTTAAGCCGGTAAAAATTCTCAAGGGGATGCCTCAAGGGGTCTTATCAGGTGCCGGGTTAAGGAGATCCCTGGTGGTTTTCCAGTTTTTTATCTCATCCGGCCTTATCATAGCCAGTCTTGTTGTAAACGGACAGCTTAGGTTCATGCAGAAGAAAGATCCGGGATTTGACAAGGACAACCTCATTATTCTAAATCTTAATGATTCTACCGTCAGAAAAAATCTCGAGGGATTCAAACAGGAACTCGAAAAGAACCCCGATATCATCGCCAGCGCAGCATCCAATGGCATTCCCGGAAACGGCCTGAGCAAACTGGTTATGCGTATGGAAGGTGAAAACGGAGAACTCGAAGAGCATGCCATTAACCTTATAGTTGCCGATTACGATTACCTGCCTGCGCTGGGAGTGAAACTGGACACTGGAAGATTTTATCAGCGGTCCATGAGTTCAGATGTTGAGAAAGCCTTTATCATAAACGAAGCAGCCGTAAGAGAACTGAACTGGCAGAATGATCCTCTCGGAAAACGGTTTCAGTATGGGATCAATCTTGATGGTACCGCCCGGCGGGACGGGGAAATTGTTGGGGTTGTAAAAGATTTTAACTATGCTTCTCTTCATAATCCGGTCGACCCGCTTGTGATTATCCTGTCATCGGATCCGGAAAACCTTTATAATCTGGCCATCAGGATCAGGCCCGGATCGGGAAAATCGGCTTTGGAATGGATCCGGAAAGTCCGACAGGAATTCAACCCGTATTATCCATTCGATTATTATTTTCTTAGTGACAAGCTTAATGAACAATATGAGGCAGAAGCCAAAATGAGCAGGATATTCATGATATTCACCATTCTTATCCTCTTTGTATCAGCGCTTGGACTCCTGGGATTGTCAGCCTTTATCACCCAGCAAAAAACCAAAGAAATCGGAATTCGGAAGGTGGTAGGATCCATGCCCGAACAAATTGTATTCCGGTTCCTCGGTGAGTTCATGCGATGGGTGCTCATTGCCAATGTCATAGCCATCCCCGTAGCATGGTATCTGATGAATAAATGGCTTGAGAACTTTCATTACAGAATACAAATCACCCTTTTGTTTTTCGCAATTTCAATCACAGTATCCCTTATGGTAGCTATTCTTACCGTCTCCTGGCAGAGTTGGAAAGCTTCAAAACTCAAGCCTGCCATTTCATTAAAATACGAATAAAGTCCGTTCCGTTAATTCCTGTATTTTTTATCTGAAATGTCCTGAAATCTCACGATTTCAGGACATTTTTCAAACAACTCCTTCAAAAATATCGTATGTTTATATCTTGATTCAGCCACCATAACTCACTGAATGTGAAACGGAGGTGAAGGATCAAAATGATAAAAAGGAACAGGATAATATGGCTTATTTTTTTGAAGAACTGACAGGTGATTATTTTATCAGGGATTATGAACTAAGACCGGGATCGGAATTTAACGATGATTTTCTCCATAAGGGAAAAAATCTTTACGAAGTCGTAAGGATAATCGAACAAGTTCCTCTCTTTCTAGAGGATCATCTCGAACGCTTATGCAAGTCATCGGAAATGGCGGGGTATAAGATTGAGCCTGATCCGGTAAAAATATCGCGAAGCTTTAGGATGCTGATGGATGCTGAAGGATCGGATGAAGGAAATATTAAAATCGTCTTTCATTTCGGGCAAAAGATGGGGAATACGTTTTTTACAGCCTATTTTATCCCCCATCATTATCCAACTCCGAAAAATTACCGGAAAGGTGTGAATACATCGACCCTTATTGAGGAAAGACCCCAGCCTGAAATTAAAAACTGGAGGCCGGGTTTCAGGCGGCGTATAAAGAACCTGATGGCCCTTCGGGATGTTTATGAAGTGATCCTGATCAATGAAAAAGGATATGTTACTGAAGGTAGTCAGTCAAATATTTTTATGATCAAAGGTAAAACGGTTATCACAGCACCCGGGGAGCAAGTGCTTCGCGGCATAACAAGAGCTTATGTTCTGGATATCTGCAGGAAAGAAAACATCCACCTACTTGAACAACATTTCAGTCTTGAAGAATTGGCAGAAGCTGATGCTGTTTTTCTCACCGGGACATCTCCTAAGATTTTACCGGTTGCCAGAGTTGATCAGATAAAGTTTCACACGGGAAACACTCTCGTCCACAGAATAGCTGGATATTTTGATGATTTGATTGAAGAATATATTAAACTACATCCATATGAAGCATGACATTGTAATCGTTGGTGCCGGTATCGTAGGCCTGGCTACAGCTCTAAAGATCAAAGAAAAAAACCCGGATCTCAAAATTGCTATTCTGGAAAAAGAGGATCAAATAGCTCTTCATCAAACCGGGAATAACAGCGGAGTAATCCATTCGGGTATTTATTATAAGCCCGGGAGCCTGAAAGCCCGTAATTGTCTGCATGGCTATGAGCTTCTTCTCGGTTTTTGTGAACAACAGGAGATTGAGTACGAGCTTTGCGGAAAAATAATTGTGGCAACAAGTGAACAGGAACTGGGCCCTCTCGAAAACCTGTATAAACGGGGAATCGAAAATGGTCTGAAAAAAATTAAGAAACTTGGTCCTGAAGAACTTAAGATCTATGAACCACATGTAGCCGGTATTTCCGGACTGCATGTCCCATATACCGGGATTGTTGATTATCTTAAGGTAGCAGGAAAAATGAAAGAACTTTTTGAGGATAAGTGGGGGGGATCAGTCTTTCTGAATGATAAGGTCACGAACATCAGCGAAAATGGCGGTAGGATGCTGGTTAAAACTGCTAAAGACGAATATTCGGCACAGCTGGTAATTAATACTGCAGGACTGTTCTCCGACAGAATCGCCAGGCTTACAACACCAGATTTGAATGTACGGATCATCCCTTTCAGAGGAGAATATTACAAACTCAGTCCTGAAAAAGAGTACCTCGTTAAAAATCTGATCTACCCTGTCCCGGATCCAAATTTTCCGTTTCTGGGTGTCCATTTCACCAGGATGATGCGAGGCGGAGTTGAAGCGGGTCCCAATGCTGTCTTTGCTTTCATGCGTGAAGGTTATCATAAATCGGATATCTCGATTGGAGACCTTTATGATTCGCTTTCATGGAAAGGTTTCCGTAAAATTATGATGAAATATACCCGTATGGGGCTTGGAGAATATCACCGTTCATTCAGTAAACCCGCTTTCACCAAGGCACTGCAAAGACTCATTCCGGAAATCATCAAAGAAGACCTTGTTCCGGGTGGTGCTGGAGTCCGTGCACAAGCCTGTGATAAATACGGGAACCTGATTGATGATTTTCTTTTCACTGAAAATGAGAAAGTGATCAACGTTCTTAATGCACCCTCTCCGGCTGCTACAGCTTCATTATCCATCGGAGAATCGATTGCTGAAAAAGCCCTGACAAGATTTGCGAAAAATTAAAGGAACACGATAAAGGGTATTAAAGCCCCGAATTAAATGTACAACCTATGAGGAAACTAATACTTACCCTTAGCCTGTCAGCTATCATTCTTTTCCCTGTCTACACCCAAAATAAAGTGTATACTCAGAACAACGGAGAAATCATCTTTTCCTTTGCTAATGTGGAATACTTAGGCCAGAGTGTTCCGACAAATATGAGATTTACAGCATTTCTTCACTTTGGACAGAATCTTAATTATGATTTTACGGATAATTTCGGGATGTTCAGTGGATACGGAGTTAGAAACATTGGGATCATTACCGATTCCGATGGCATCAAAACCAAAAGAAGGACCTATGCGTTGGGAATCCCTCTGGCGTTGAAATTCGGTTCTTTCTCCAACCATTTTTATATTTATGGCGGAGGTTCTTATGAACTTTTCTTCAATTATAAGCAGAAACAATTTGTGAACGGAAAGAAAACAAAATACAGTGAATGGTTCAGCAACCGAACACCGTTATTTGCCCCTTCTGCTTTTGCCGGCATTCAGTTTCCCGGTGGAATCAACCTGAAATTCAAATATTATCTGACGGATTTTCTCAACAAGGATTTCAAAGGCGTTGATTTTAATGTACCGGTAGATTATTCAGACTTCAACCAGACAAAATTGTTTTACGTTTCAATTACCTTTGACTTAAAAAAGGAAAAACTCATGAAACTGACCAATCCTGATGAAAAATCAGTTCGTTTCGCACTGTTTACGAATTAAAATTAAAATTTTTATTATTTTTGTCTCGCCGGGGCAATTAACTCAGTGGTTTAGAGTGCTACCTTGACAGGGTAGAGGTCGCTGGTTCGAATCCAGCATTGCCCACTTTCCGGATATAAACCCTTTTACTTTTGTGAAAGGGTTTTTTTAAGATATCACAATACAAGACGGATGATTA
Source organism: uncultured Bacteroidales bacterium (assembly GCA_963764345.1). Lineage (GTDB taxonomy): Bacteria > Bacteroidota > Bacteroidia > Bacteroidales > DASQZK01. Next base: position 17,430 of record CAVXSF010000017.1, read on the forward strand.
AACCTCTGTTGAACCGGTTAAGCAGGTCAGGACCCCAATCCATGCTGTTTAGTTGTGAAATGAAGCCGGGTTTCAATTCCGATTTCCTAAGGAAGAATAACTTTTAAAGCATGGGATTCCAGGCGGTAATGAAGTGTTCCGTCTGAAAATTCCGGATCTCCATCTATATGAATGATCTTTCTCCCATTGGGTTTGACGATTCTGATCTCGCAGGCTTTTTCATGATATACATACCTGCTTTTATGAATCGTACCCAAAAAGGACCGGAATGCTAAAATCAGACCTTTCCACTTAGGGAATTTCCTGACTACAACCAGGTCAAGAAATCCATCTACAGTTGAGGCATGTGGGGCAACATAAAAATGATATCCAAACTGCGAAATATTGGCAATATTGATAAAAAATGCTTCAAAGTTCCGTATTTCCCCGTTAACCTCGATCTCATAACTCTCCGGTTTATAATCTCTGAAAACCCTGATGAAGCTCAGTGCATAGGATAGAAATCCCCTTTTATCAAAGTGGCTGAAAAAATAACCTGTCTCGGCATCAAAACCCAGTCCGGAAGTACAGAAAAAAGCTTTATCATTGACGTAACCCACGTCAATGGTCCCGGTCTTTCCTCTTCTCAGCGTTTTCAGAGCTCGCTGTGCAGTGAGAGGAAATCCGAAATGTCTCGCAAAACCATTCCCCGAGCCAAATGGGATAATACCCAGAACAGAACCTGAACCGATCAGTGCCCTGGCCACTTCATTGATAGTTCCGTCACCCCCCACCGCTACAATCACATCTGTCCCATTTTGCACTTCCTCCCGGGCAAATTCAAATGCATGAGAGGGATACATTGTAAAACAGCTTTTTACCTCATATCCGCTCTCGCCAAATATCTTTTTTAATTTCCTTTCAAACTTGTCTTTCCTCCGTCCCCCGGCAACCGGATTTATGATGAAGGTAATCCTCTTTTCAGACATGATGTGACATTATTTTGACAAGAAATCTGCCGATAAAACCTGTAAAAAAGCTTTCCCGTCGACAGTAGCAGAGTCCGGATGATTTCCCGACTTTTCAATATTCCGGTTATAATCATTATCCCAGATCACGAAACTGGTGTCAGTTTTAAAGCCAAATCCATTATTGAAGGCATAAAAAGCAAAGGCTGGGCCATTAGGATTTAGCAAATCCTTGGAATAGGTGTATTCATCATGAGACAATCCGAATTGTGACAGCAGAGTCGCGGGAATATCCGTCTGACTGCCGGTTTTAGTAATTACACTGTCTTTCAGCAGGGCACCCCCAGTCCAGATCATCGGAATGCGGAACTTTCTTTCAACATCGTTCGGAGTGTTTTCCGGACTCCTTGATCCATGGTCGGCAACCATGATGATAAGAGTATTATCCCACCAGGTAGAATGCCTGGCACTATCAAGAAAATTCCCCAGGCATTGATCGGTGTAATAAAAGGAATTACGGCACAAATTGTCCCTGGTATCAGTTCCAAACACCGGTTTCATGGGTACATCAAAAGGTTCGTGACTACTCAGGGTAAAACAGGCATAGAAAAAATTCCCCTGGGTTTTCCCGATATCCTTTTGAATCCGGTCGAAGAGGTACTCGTCGGGGACACCCCATTTTTGTATCGCCAGAGAGTCGGGAAAATCATCTGAAGTAACCAGTCTTTCAATAAAGGGATTTGAAAAATATGCCCTGAAATTGGCAAAATCCAGATCCCCGCCATAATAAAAGGCTGTATGATAACCCATTTCTGAAAAATCCCTGTACAACAAAGGCAGACTCTGCGATTTCTCCGGATAAACCATGATAGATGTAGTCGGCTGTGCAGGAAATCCGCTAAAAATACTGATCATCCCCTTGTCAGAGCGATCACCGCTGGCATAAAAATTTTTAAACACCAGGGAACCTCCCCGGCATAATGCGTTCATCGTTGGCGTTACCCCCTTCTCTCCACCCAGTTCTGAAATGATCTTGTCGGAAAAGCTTTCAAGGATGATGAGCATAATATTGGCATTTTTCTTTACAATGCCTGTGTCCTGATAGGGTGGCGCATGCATGAGGGAGGAAAAGATTTTTCGGCAGAATCATTATCCATAAAATGATGATCCTGCTGAAGATTCTTTTTTTCTGTTATAGAATAGATTGTATTCCACAGAACATTGATTGCACTGTGGTTGGCAAACCGTTCAGGGCTGAAATAAACCGACCCTACATTCATTGGCGCAATACTGAAACCACCCCGGGCCGGTATAATCAAGCAGAGCCAGAATCAAAAGAAATGACGGAGCCACTATCCACCATTTCCCCTGATGATTTAGGTCGCCAGGACGAACAACTTTCTGGTATAACCGGTAAAAAAGGAAATACAAAACCGCGAGTAAAAGCAAGAAGAGCACGATTTCGAGGAAACCTACCGATGCAATGGCTTCAGTGGGAGTCTTTATATATAGGAGTGGTGTGATATCGAGTTTAAACCCCCAGTAAGAGTAGAGATCCATATCAACCACACCAAGGGTAAGAACAATGAAAAGAACGACTGCCGTATAAACATTCAAAAAAACCCTGAGAAATTTTGTCCCCGTAAGAATCCCTGTAATGATAAGAACAGTAGGAATAAAAAGAATGTAAGCACCTGCAGAAAGATCCATTTTCAGACCATTCCAAATGACAAGGAACCAGGTTGAAAACCTTAGGTTCAAAGATTCTTTGTAATTATAACCAAGAAAAAGAATTTTCTGGCTGATAAAAATTAAAATCCAGAAAACATAATATTTGATAAGAAACAACAGTCTTGCCCGCATCGTATTAAAAAAACATGGCCAAATTTAAGAATTATTTAAGGAATGAAGTCTTACTTTAACATATTGTTATGACATCTATTATTTCTGTCTGAAAGCTCCGCCGGATTGAAGTATTTTCAAACCAGATCCGGATACACGCAATACCGGTCAGATTCTTTAAGTCAAAAGAATTACTTTTGTTAAAATTATATAAGCAATATGAGGGAAAAAGAAAAAGTCATCCAATATCTTAAAAACCTGGGGATTCTTTTCGAACTGTACGAACATCCTCCCCTCCCGACGATTGACGAAGCTATAAAATACTGGAAAAATATCAATGCAACCCATTGTAAAAACCTGTTTTTCAGAAATCATAAAGGAAACCGCCATTACCTCGTTATCCTCGAACATTCCCGGCAACTCGATATTCATGATCTTGAAAAAAGATTGAAACAGGGAAAGCTCAGCTTTGCCTCGGAGAAGCGCATGAACCAGTTTCTTGGGATCAAACCGGGGTCAGTTTCTATCTTTGGATTGATAAATGATGGTGAAAATCATGTACACGTATTCCTCGACGAAAAGCTAAAGGAAGCTGAAAAGATTAGTTTTCATCCAAATGATAATTCGGCTACGCTGGTCATCTCATTCCGTGATTTCGAAAAATACCTGAACGCATCCGGCAACCGTTATGAGTATCTGGCTCTTTATGATTGACCTTTTCCTGCTCTTACTGCTTTCACTTCTTCTGCCTTCACCATGGAAGCTGAATTTCCAAAACTGTTCCGGATATAGGTGAGAACATCAGCAATCTGCTGATCGGAGAGAAAGTTGTGTGGTGGCATTGCCTGGTAATAAACTTCTCCTTTAACTTCTGTCTTACCCTGTAACCCGTTAAGAACGACCCCGATCAGATTCGTTTTTTCTCCAAGCACCAGTTTGGTTTGATCCAATGGAGGATACATGCCCGGATTTCCTGAACCATCGGTTTGGTGACAGGCCAGACAGTATGTTTTGTAAACTGTATTTCCCCTATCCATCACTTTCTCAGGAACCGTGTTTTGCTCTTGTTCAGCGGGCGGGGATAATGAGTACGTTTTAAGGTATTGAGCAGTATTCTGATCTGAACCCGCAGTTTTATCTATTTTTCCGTTACAGGATAATGAGATCGCTGTGACAATGAACATCACTACCATGAAGGGAAAGAAACCGGTTTTTTTTATTTTCATTTGATGCTTGTATTATTTAATGAATAAATTTTAAAAATGATCCGAAAATATTTTTAAAAGTTAGTCCTGCTTTTTGAGATTATATACGATCTTCCATGTTTTCCCTTCATTTGAATCCACAACATAAAGGGAACCGTCCGGACCCTGTGCAAGTCCGCAGGGGCGGTATTTTGCATCTCCGGGACTCATTATGGAATCTGTTTCGGCAAATCCGTTGGCAAAAACTTCCCACTTACCCGAAGGATAATCACCTTCAAACGGCACAAAAACCACGTAAAAACCTTCCTGTGGCAATGGGCTTCGATTCCATGATCCGTGAAAAGCAATAAAGGCACCGTTCTTATATTTTTGCGGAAACTGATCGCCGGTATAAAAGAGGAGATCATTGGGGGCCAGATGGCCAGGGAACGCCATAATCGGATCTGTTTTCCCTTCACAGCTTCCAACCTCCTTTCCATCACCTCCGTATTCCGGTGCCAGGACTTTCTTTTGCTGAAGCTCGTCATAATAGCAGTATGGCCATCCGCAATCCGAACCATCAGCAAGGAGAAAAAATTCTTCTGCCGGTAACTCGGCTCCCTGTTTTGCAGAATACAAGTCGGGGAAAAACTGGTACAACTGATCCCGTCCCTGCTGAACAATATAAAGGTGATCCCTTTCGTCGTTCCATCTGATCGCTACAGCATTGCGAATGCCTGTAGCATAGCGGTAACCGTCGGTTTGTTGATTCTGTGAAAGTTTATCATCAGCAAACCTCCAGATACCGGCATGCCATTCAAGAAGAGGGCAGGGGTCCATACCGGGAGAACCTTTGGTCCGGGTTTGCTCCATGCAGGCGTTTGACGGAGCACCGACAGTAACATACATATTCCCGGCATTATCGAAAGTGAAGGGCTTCGTGGCATGCTGATATTGCACCGGAAATCCGGTTGCGATAAGTTCACGGATAGGATCCGGAATCAGTTCGCCCGGTTTCATTTTGTATCTCATGACTTCCAGGTCGGAGCCAAAATAGAGATAACCCTTGTGAATCCCTATTCCTGTGCCCGGATAATCACCAAAATAAACGATGGAATCGGCTTTCACATCATTGTTGGTATCGCGCAGGGCAACAATTCCGCCATTATTCTTTATGTTGCTGAGTGAAATATAAATATCACCGTTATCATTGACCGCGATATGCCTTCCATGACCAATATTATCGGCCACCACATAAGCAGTAAATCCTCCGGGAAGGGTTAGGGAAGAGTCAATATATCGGGCGGCGTTGTCCTTAAGAGATGAACCGGAATCGTAGCATCCTGAAAACAGGAATGCAGGCAGAAAAATGAAGATACTCAGAATTTTATTCATAGGAGTAGGGTATTGATTATGTTTCTTAAATATCGGACTTCATTACCGGCATCAGAAAAACAAAACCCGTCATTAATCATCTTTACTATCCGAATCCCACGCTTCGTGGAGGACTAAATCCAGGGGAGAATATATCCGGATACTACAAAGGTCATGATCTGAAAAACCAATAGATTATCCGAATAAGTAACCGCACATCCTTCTAAACTGTTCATTTTATGAATGAATTTACATAAAAAGAGCCGCCTCCTAAGGAAGCAGCTCAATAATCCGAAAACTTAAAAATGTTGGTTAGTATTGCGGACGTTCGACATAATGTGTATGAAGTAATTCATGAGACCTGTGTCCGTTTGGCTCTCCAAGAAATTCTTTGTAAACCTGGAGGACTTCAGGATTCTCATGTGATTTTCTCAGGGGCATACCCATGTCTTCATCGTATATGGCCTGTGCCCGCTTATCCCTGATTTTGGCATTCGTAGGGATAGGCTGTCCACCACCTCCCAGACATCCACCCGGGCAGGCCATGATCTCGATAAAATGATAATTCGCTTTCTTATCTCTAACGGCTTTCATCACATTTCTGGCATTAACCAATCCATGAGCTACGGCACACTTAAGCTCTACACCTTCAAGGAAACTCCATTCAGGTTTACAGCCTTCCATTTTTATGGAAGCTTCCTTAACTCCGTCCATACCCCGCACCGGCATAATGTTCAGATCTGTGAAAGGAACTTCCCTGCCGGTTACCAATTCATATGCTGTACGCAGTGCTGCTTCCATAACGCCCCCGGTTGCACCAAAAATCACAGCCGCACCAGTAGATTCCCCCATGATACTGTCGAAGTTCATATCATCAAGCCTGCCAAAATTAACCCCTGCCTGGCGGATCATCCTTGCCAGTTCACGGGTGGTCAGAACATAGTCCACATCTTTATAGCCGCTTGATCTCATTTCCGGGCGGTCAGCTTCAAATTTCTTGGCCGTGCAAGGCATAATAGAAACACTTACAATGGTCTGAGGATCGATTTTTCTTTTCTGTGCATAATAGGTTTTTGCCAGAGCTCCAAACATCTGTTGGGGAGATTTGCAAGTTGATATATTTTTCAGATGGTCCGGGAAAATATGTTCGATGAACTTGATCCATCCGGGAGAACAGGACGTAGTTAGCGGGAGAGCCACCGTATCATCCTTGTCCACAAGAACCCTCTTCAACCTGGTCAGTAATTCGGTACCCTCTTCCATGATGGTAAGGTCAGCTGTAAAGTCGGTATCGAGAACACTATCAAATCCGAGGCGCTTCAGGGCAGCTACCATCTTCCCGGTTACCCTCTGGCCGGCAGGAAGACCTAAGGCTTCACCGAGTCCCACTCTTACAGCGGGTGCTGTTTGAACAACCACATGTTTCTCCGGATCAAGAATGGCGTCCCATACCTCATCAACATAATTTCTTTCAACCAACGCACCCGTAGGACAACGATTAATACACTGACCACAATTTGTGCAGACAACCTCATGCATGGTCTTATTGAAAAAAGTGCTGATTCTTTGTTCAGCTCCTTTGTTGGCAACCGTAAGGGCATGTACGCCCTGTAGCTCTGCACAAGTCCTGACACAACGCTGACACCGGATACATTTACTGTCATCCTTCATGATGGAAGGCGAAGTAATGTCGATCATCCGTTCATGACCATTTACCAGGTCAATGAACAAGTGGTCTCCGACGCTGTATTCATTGGCCAGGGCCTGTAGCTCACACGTACCATTTTTATAGCATTTTGTGCAATCTGCATTATGCTCCGATAATAGAAGTTCAATGATGTGTTTTCTGGCTGACCTGACTTTCAGGCTGTTGGTGTTTATCTCCATACCTTCACTTACGGGTACTGCACACGATGCCACAAGCGCTTTTCCTCCCACCTGTTCAACTACACAAACCCGGCAGTTTCCTGCAATACAAAGGTCCTGATGATAACACAAAGTCGGTATCCTGAAATTCAGTCTTTTTGCCGCATCGAGAATAGTTGTTCCTTCTTCCACAGATACCGCTAATCCGTTTACTTTAAGATTTATCATGATAGTTAACGCTTTTTTGAATTAATAAATAATCTCTTCCCTGAAATTCCTGACAATGGACTTGAAAGCATTTCCGACCGATTGGCCGAGACCACACTTGGAAGCCAACTTCATGGTGCCGGCAAGCTTGATGAGTTCGTCGAGATACTTCGTATTTTTTTCACCTTTCTTTACCGCTTCAATTCCCATCAGCAACTGTTGACAACCTACCCGACAGGGAGTACACTGTCCGCAGGACTCTTCAGAAAAGAAATCAAGATAATTATGTAATACATTATACATCGAGCGGGAACTGTTAAACAATTTCATTGACCCCCCCGTTGGAACACCTTCAAATCCAATAATGGTCTCTTTGAATTTTTTCCTCGGCACGCAGAATCCGGATGCCCCGCCTACCTGAACTGCCTTGGTATCTCCATCCCCGAATTCTTCAACGAATCGGTCCACTGTCATTCCAAGTTCAAGTTCATAAATACCCGGTTTAGGAGTATCCCCGGAAATTGAAAATACTTTTGATCCCCTTGAATCAGAGGTTCCCATGTCTTTAAAATGCTGGGATCCGTGTGCAAGAATCATCACTGTATATACCAGTGATTCAACATTATTGATCGCGGTGGGCTTTCCAAATAATCCGGAAGCTGTCGGGTATGGAGGTTTATTTCTGGGTTCGCCACGCTTCCCTTCAATGGATTCAAACAGGGCACTTTCTTCTCCGCATATATAAGCCCCACTGCCCAGTCTGAGGTAGATCGTTAAATCATGTCCAAGCTCTTTCAGCAGACTGTGAAAAAGATCCAGCTCCTCGCTCAGTTTCGGGACAAGAAATTTATACTCCCCTCTTAAATAAATATAACCTGTTTTGGCTCCTGTTACTTTGCTGGCAATTGCCATCCCTGCAAAAACTTTCCTGGGAACTTCATCAAGGATCTGCCGGTCTTTAAACGTCCCAGGTTCACCCTCATCGGCATTACATACGATATATTTTACAGGATCTTTTTCTGCTGCAGTAAATTTCCATTTCAGTCCGGTCGGGAAGCCCGCTCCGCCACGGCCCCGTAAACCTGAATCAAGAATCTCTTTCAGAATCTGTTCCGGCTTCATTTTAAAAGCTTTGGTCAGGATTTCTTTAGTGCTGCATTTCTCGAATATGAGGTCGACTCGTTTTAATGTTGCTGTTTTCATACCTAAACTGGTTTTTTAGCTTTGGCCGGCAGGATTAATCACTTTTCTTAAGGAAGATGTAGTCCCTGATTCAGCTTTCATTAACAAGGATTGCTGCCGGTTTTTCATTGTCATTTTTACTTTTTTAAATACTCCTGCAATATCTCGGTAACCTTAACCGGTGTAAGCTCCGTGTAAGGTGTATCATTTATCAGGATGGCAGGGGCCTTGTGACACCAGCCGATACAATTCGTTTCGAGAAGACTGAATTTCTTATCCGACGTCATTTCTCCAACCTTGATCTTCAGGATGTCCTGAATAGCCTGCATAACTTCAATCTTTCCCTTCATGGTACAACTAATGGTCTTGCAAACCCTGATGACGTAACGTCCCCGTTCTTCCGTATCCAGGAAAGAATAAAATGAGGCGGTGCCGTAAACCTCTGCTGCAGCAATATCCAGTTCCCGTGCAACCTCCACAAGAGATGCCTCATCCAGGTAACGGTATTCTTCTACAAGATCCTGCAGGATCGGAATCAGGCTCTCCCGATTTCTTCCGTGCTTATCTGCAAGCTCTCTGACAAGATTTTCCTTTGCCGACATAATAAATTAATTTTTACGTGATTAATATTAAGTTTTCGTATTATTGTTATTGCAATAACAATACCAGAGGTCAAAGATATCCGTTATTTGTGATTTCAATAACAATGCTTAAGTTTTTTTAGTCTGTGCTGGTAAATTCATAATTGATCTAAATTAATAAAAGATGTATTTACTTGTATTTCTATTATTTAGATTTATGTTTCATCAATAAATCTAAATAACTATATAAGAAAAAGAGTGTTTGACTGCGTTCTCAGAAACACTTCCAGGCATACTGTATCGGCCTGATCACAGGAAAGCGTAGTATGAATTGATTAAAAAATGGAAATGCCGTATTTTAGTATACCAAATTTACGCCATGATCCTATCCCATATCGTCGCTGTTTCCAGGAATTTCATCATAGGCAGGAACAACCACCTGCCATGGAAAATGCCGGATGATGCCCGGTACTTTCTTGATGTTACCCTGGGTCATGCCGTAATTATGGGCCGGAAAAATTATGAGGCCAATAAAAAAGCTCTTCCCGGAAGAACAAATATTGTCATTAGCAGACATCACGATTTTTACCCGGCTGATGCATTCATTGTTCATACTATTGAGGAAGCCATAAAAATGGCCGGGGAACTTGAAGAAGAGGAAGCTTTCATCGTGGGCGGTGGTGAGATTTACAGGCAAACCCTGGGCATGGTCAATCGTATTTATATCACGGTTATTGAAACCGAAGTTGAAGGTGACACGTCGTACCCGGTAATCGATTTTAATGATTACCGGATAATATCAAAGAAATTTAACCCGGCTGACAAAAAAAATCCGTTTGACTGGACGTATTATATTCTGGCGCAGTAGCTGACGAACATTAGCCCAACCCCTTCATCTGGTTGATTTAGTGCGGCACTTTTTTCGAATTTCATAAACGTAATTATTTGATTTTTGGCGTCGGTTCCCGTTTACTATCATTGAAATAAATTTCAAAATCCCGCACCATCTGCTGACTATTTTTCATTGTAGAAAAATATTATTTGTCTAAGCTGTTGATTGTCTGACTGTTTATTAATTAGACCAAAAATTTTTTAAATTAACTAATTGTTTAGTTGTATAACTAATCTTTTAGTTGTATATTTGCTTAACATCTTAATCATACGAATCATTACCATGAAAGAACTCACCAAAGCCGAAGAACAGATCATGCAGATCCTCTGGAAAATGGAGAAAGGTTTTGTAAAAGATATCATTGCTGAGATGGATGAGCCAAAACCTGCATACAATACGGTGTCGACCATCGTACGGATCCTGGAAACCAAGGGCGTCGTATCTCACGAAGAATTCGGTAAATCTCACCGTTATTATCCCCTGGTGACCAAGAAGGAATATACTAAATTTAAAATGAATGATGTTGTGGAAAATTATTTTGGAAATTCAGCCAGGACAGGTCGTTTCCTTTTTCACCTCGAATCATAAGATAAATCTGAAAGAGGCAGATGAGATAATTCAAATACTTGAAAATCTTAAACACAATCAAAAATGAATGCCTTTCTGATCTATACAATAAAAACCATCCTGGCTCTTGGCCTGTTTGCTATGGTTTACCGTCTTGTCTTTTTGAAGGATGTGAACTTCCTGATGAGAAGAATTTATCTTCTGCTCACCCTGACCCTTTCCCTCATTCTTCCGTTTGTCAACCTGAGTAATACAGGAATCGGATATTCATTTCCTCCGGTTGTCCTGGATGAGGTATCGGTTTACGGCAAAGGGATCAATACGATCAGGGAAGCCTCGGAAGTCCCGTTCTCTTACCTGATCACCTGGTTATATTTTATCGTGGCCGGCATATTGTTTCTGAGAATCTTATATCAAATCATCATTGTACTTTTCAAAGCCAGACAGTATACTTCACAACCCGGAAATGGTTTCAGCCTGTACCGGTTAAAGGATTCAAATGTTAGTTTTTCATTTTTCAGGAGAGTCTTTATAGGCCATATGGAATCCAAGGAAGACCTTGAGAAAATTCTTGCCCACGAAAGGATACATGCTTCTCAGTTACATACTCTCGATGTCATCATTACCGAACTTTTAAACTGTGTCCTCTGGTTTAATCCCCTGATCTGGTGGTACAGGAAGGAACTGAGAAACGTCCATGAATACCTCGCTGACCAGGGAGCCCTCGAATGTGGCTTCAACCGGAAGGCTTACCAGATCACACTTTTGGAACATCTCATAGGAAGCGCTTCTCTCTCTATAACCAATCATTTCAATTATTCACTGATCAAAAACCGAATTACCATGATGAACAAAGAAAAAAACAGCAAGCGCAATGCCTGGAAAGGACTTATCATATTACCCCTGAGTGTTCTGATATTACTAGGCTTTGCCTGTTCTCAAAATTCAGATTCAATTTCTGAACAAAAAGACAACCTTAAGCCTGTTTTTGCAATAAACCAGGCTGATGTAATGCCGGAGTTCCCGGGAGGTATAGAAGGAATTAAAAAATTCCTGACATCCGAACTTAGATATCCAAAATCTGCAAGGGAAAAAGGTGTTTCCGGAAGAATCTTCGTTCAATTTGTCGTAGACAAAAACGGGAATGTTGTACAGCCCGATCATGAAATTGAATTTTCAGATTCAGGAAAAAATGTACAACAAAAAGGAATTGTAGTTGTCGGATATAAACCTGAAAATTCAATGCCTGTCGCTAATTCCGCTGATGAAATCCAGGCTTTGAAGGACGAAGCCGTCAGGGTTATCAGTAAATTGCCAAAATTCAGTCCGGGAATGAAAGATGGTAAACCCGTAAATGTCCTGTTCACAATTCCCATTAATTTCGTACTTCAATAGTAATCGCGTATTTTTTTAAGCCGGGAAAGAATAATTCCCGGCTTTTTATATTCCTGAAAGTCCGTTTTCCCCGGAACGAATAACAGCTCCCGGTCACATATATGTTTCCTCCCGCTATCTCTTATTTTAAAGCTTTTACCTACCTTTGCAAAAAATAAGACAATGATCGACTCTGCCTCCGGTCTCATTCAGATCATGCTGGCCCCCGGGCTGATGATCTCCGCCTGCGGACTTCTTCTGCTGGGCATGAACAATAAATACTCACTTGTGGTTAACCGCATCCGATTGCTCAACGAGGAACGCCGCACCTTTAGATACGAAAAAGATAACGAGAAGAAACTGAAAAAAAGACATAAAAGCATCGGACTTCAGATCGAGAAACTGCACGAAAGGATCGTCCTAGTGCGGAATGCCGTTTTTTCCTATTCCATAGCTGTAGCTTTTTTCATCGTGGCTTCGCTCATGATCGGCATCAACAAGATCAGTAATCCGGCTTACCTGAACTGGCTGGTAATCGTCATTTTCCTCCTCGGAATGATTTTTGTCTTCGTCGGCATTATCTATGCTGCCATTGAAGTCTGGAGAGGTTACCTGATTGTGAAAATTGAAATCGAAGATAACAGTTGAAGCTTTTGCGAAGTGTCCATTCATAGAATTCAAACCGGGGTATTCGCGTAAATTATGTTAAATAGTTGTCAATCAATAAAATAAAGGAACAAGGTTTCTCCTTTACTTCGGAAAAGTTAAGAATGGATCTACTTCCCGGCAATAACCCAAAAGGGTACATGAAACTTATCCGGCAAACTTCCAGGTCAGATAAATAGCGTTTGGAATGCCTGAAGTATTTGATGCAGAAGAAGATTCGCAAACTTGAAATTCCTGGTAGGCAGATGAACAAAGGAACCTTCCGGGAAGTTTAGTATAATTGAGTTTACTCTCTGATATTCAAATATTCAGACAAAGTATGGATGTCTTTATGAAAGAACCTGTTACCCGTGTTATCATTTCCTTAATTCTTATGTTTCTTTGCAGACATGATGATGAAAATTCCCGTTAATATCCCGTTTAATCCGAAGCGGTCACCCGTATTCTATGGCTGGGTCATTCTTCTGGCCGGTATTGTCGGTGTCATTATAAGCATTCCGGGTCAAACAATGGGGGTATCCGTTTTCACTGATCATCTCATCCGTGATCTTTCCATGAGCCGCGTAAGTCTGAGCTCGGCCTACCTGATCGGAACGGCAGCCAGCGGATTTATCATAACACACGCCGGAAAACTATATGACCGGGTGGGAGCCAGGATTATTGCTGTCTTTGCCGGATTTTTCCTTGGTATAATGCTGGTATACCTGACGAAGGTCGACGTAATTGCGGCTTTAATGATCCGGATTTTCCCGCGTTTCAGTGTCAGTATTGTAATATTTGTTCTGTTGGCTATCGGGTTCTTCGGTATTCGGTTTTTTGGCCAGGGGGTTTTAACGATGACCTCAAGAAATATGGTCATGAAATGGTTTGACCAGCGCCGGGGATTTGCTAATTCTTTTCTCGGTGTTTTTACAGCATTCGGATTCTCATACTCTCCAAGGATCATCCAGAAAATGATCGATTTTTCGGGGTGGCGCGGTGCATGGATCTATCTGGCGTTGATCTGCGGGGTGATTTTCGTCATTTTTGCTTTTATTTTTTTCCGTGATAATCCGGAAGATGCCGGGCTGGTGCCGGACGGCAAAAAAATAATCTCGGCAAAAAAATCATTTAAATCAACTCCGGATAAGGATTATACTCTTGGTGAAGCCGTCAGGACATTCTCTTTTTGGATTTTCAACCTGACGCTGACCATGAATGCCCTGTACCTGACCGCCTTTACATTTCAAATTGAATCCATTTTTGCTCATTACGGCTTTGACAACGCGAAAGCAATATCCATTTTCCTGCCAACGGCTTTTGTATCCGTCCCTTTCACCTTTATCAGTAGTTGGATAAGCGATTTCACCCGGTTAAAATATCTCCTGACACTTAACACCTTCGGCCTTTTATTATCGATGGCGGGGATGATGTACCTCGGCACTTCATTCGGTATTCCCCTGATTATTGCAGGTAATGGCATTTCCAACGGTATGTTCGGCATTCTGATGGCCATCACCTGGCCAAGGTTTTTCGGAGTGAAACACCTGGGACAAATATCGGGATTCGCCATGAGTTGGACTGTCATTGGCAGCGCCCTGGGACCGTTCATCTTCAGTGTCTCCAACAATTTAACAAACAGTTATAATCCGTCTGTAGTGATCCTGGGTGTGATCACTTTCATCTTGCTTCTCCTCTCCTTCAGGGCCAACAATGTAAACGATGCAAAACTAGAACAGGCCTGATGTAGTATATTTTTTCTGAGCATACCAGGATACTCTGGAAATTGATATCAAATTTTATTAGTTTTACCAAAAAGAACCCAGAATCATGAAGACCTATCATAAGCACTACCGCATAAAAGCCACTCCTGAGGAAGTTTACAATGCGCTGGTAAAACCTTTCGCCATTGCCTTGTGGACCGGGGCCAAGGTGCGGATGGAAGAAAAAGCCGGAACGGAATTTTCATTATTTGACGGGGACATAAACGGTACAAACCTTGAATTCGTGCCAAATGAAAAGATTGTTCAGGAATGGGAATTTGGCGATCAGGAAGAAAAGTCCCTTGTGACCATCATACTCCGTGAAGATAAAATTTATACCGATATTGATCTGACTCACATCAACATTCCTGATGACGCTTTTGAAGATATGAAACATGGCTGGGATCATTACTATTTCGGAGGCCTGGAAGAATTCTTTCATCATTAGATTGACAAGGGGGTTCTTCATCCTGCTCCCCTCATACTGCCTTCAAAAATAAATCCCGGAGAAAAAAGACAGAATTTACCACTGCGATTTTGACCGATCCATATTATTTAACAGTCACTTCAACACTGACAAATTCCTTTCCAAGTTCCCGGCTTCTTTTCATGGGAGAAGAACCTCCGGCGATAAGGGTATATTTTCCAGGCAGCAGGATGGCATTCCCGGCTTCATCCACCACCCGGAAATCATCCGAAGTCAATTCGAGTTCAACCTCCTTTTCCTGGCCGGCATTCAGGCTTATCCTCCGGAATCCTTTAAGTGCAAAATGTGGGGCATCTTGTGCAGTGGCCGGATAGGTCAGGTACAATTGGACAACCTCAATTCCATCTGTTTTACCCGTATTTTTTATATTGACAGTAACCAGAACCCTGTCTCCAGTACTGATCACAGGATCACCAACCATCACCGAATCATATCCAAAGCTCGTGTAACTCAGCCCAAAGCCGAATGGGAAGGCCGGATCGTCGTTCATATAACGGTATGTTCTTCCTTTCATGGAATAATCATCGTAAGGCGGTAATTGTGCAAAAGATTTAGGGAAGGTGATGGGAAGACGACCAGACGGATTATAATCCCCAAACAGAATGTCGGCAAGGGCATTGCCCCCTTGTTCTCCAGGGTACCATGCATAGATAATGGCATCAACATAAGGCTCAACTTCTGCGACATCAAGGGGACTAC
The DNA here is from genome assembly GCA_963764345.1 of uncultured Bacteroidales bacterium. Lineage (GTDB taxonomy): Bacteria > Bacteroidota > Bacteroidia > Bacteroidales > DASQZK01. Next base: position 33,040 of record CAVXSF010000017.1, read on the forward strand.
CGGCTGTAAGAACAAGGATCAGCGGTTTGTCCCCGGCAGCGGCAGACATCCTCCTGATATAATCAACCTGGTTATCAGGTAACCCGTAATCCAGACGATCTCCAAAATGTTTTGAAGAAATGGATTCTCCTTCTTCGCCTTCAATCAGTCCCGAAATTCCGGCGACGATGACGGTTGCATCTGAAGTAGCAGCTCCACCGGTCGACCAGTCAATCGGGTTTGGATTTTTCTGGTCAGGAAGAAATCCCTTTTTGTACTCAACCGTGGTTCCGGCACTCGCTTTGCCGACGATCCCTTCAAGAAAAGTGACCATATCGCTGCTTACGCCATAGTAATTGCCCAGCAAAGGCTCGATATCAGCAGCATTGGGACCGACAACATACATAGAACGAATGCTGTCGCTCAACGGCAGCACTCCGTCATTCTTAAGTAAAACCATTGATTCGCAGGCTGCTTTCCGTGCAAGGGCTTTATGACTTTCAGACTCAATCACACTTGCCGGGATGCTGTCATAAGGATTCATCCCTGCAGGATCAAAAAGACCAAGTTTGAACCTTGTTTTAAGAAGAATTCTAAGCGAGGAATCTATTTCGGTTTCAGTAATAAGTCCCTTCTTTACAGCATCGAGGAGATAAGGATTAAAGATATCACCGCAATTCAGATTTACGCCGCTTTTAAAAGACAAAACAGCGGCTTCAATGGGAGTAGAAACCTTACCATGACCTTTATAAATATCATTCAGAGCCCAGCAGTCTGAGGTAATATAACCAGTAAAGCCCCATTCTTCACGGAGAACATCCGTAAGAAGTTCCGGACTGGCACAGCAGGGCTGTCCGTTTGTCCGGTTATAAGCACACATAAAGCCCTCAACACCGGCTTTCGCCAAAGCCTTAAATGCCGGGAAGTAAGTCTCATTCAGGTCCTTTGGAGAGGTCACCGCGTTAAATTCATGCCGGAGGCGCTCCGGGCCGCTATGAACCACAAAATGTTTTGCACAGGCTGCTGCTTTTAAATATTGGCCATCCTCTCCCTGAAGACCATTAACGAATGCTGTCCCCAGTCTGGAACTCAGGAATGGATCTTCTCCGTAAGTTTCCTGACCCCGACCCCACCTCGGATCCCTGAAAATATTAACATTGGGTGTCCAGAATGTCAAGCCTGCATACTGTCCCCGGTTTCCTATCGATTGGGCGATTGTAAATTTTGCTCGCGCTTCATCTCCTATTGCTGACGAGATATCTCTGATCAGATCGGCGTCAAATGTTGCAGCCATACCGATGGCCTGGGGAAATACCGTTGCTTTGCCGTCACGGGCAACCCCATGCAAACATTCATTCCACCAGTTATAAGCCGGAATACCAAGCCTTTTCACTTCTGGAGCATTGTACATCATTTGCCCGACTTTTTCTTCCAGGGTAAACCGTGAAACAAGATCCTTCACCCTATCTTCAACAGGCAGACGGTAATCCAGAAACGGAAATTCAGGATTGAAACTTTTCTCCGTGGCTGGTTGCGGTACCTGGCATGATGAGATCATAAATACAAAAATGATCGGAATTATTAATTTTTTCATGGGTTGATTGTTTTCAATTTGAAAATTTTGGGGCTATCCCAAAAATACGAAAATTTGTTCGAATTAATTTGCTCACCAGGTTGAAGTCCTTCCTTTCTGAAAAAATCCGGTAAAAGAAATACCAGATCTTTATTAATGCCAGTGATGTAGCCTAAATATATCCTTTAAAATGCCTTACTTAAAATTTATCATTAAATTTGAACGTTTAGATCAGCAAAACGCGCTGCGTTGATGTACTAATAGCCGGCAGCATAATTATTTTTTATCTGTATGAATCCGGCAAATTTAAAGGGATCTCGTTAGAAGACTCACAAAGGAGAGCGGGTGACAAAACCAAACTCATACAAGAATGCACTCAATAGTAATTAACTGAAATATAAGGTGTTATGAAAAATCTTTTTTCGCTGAAACTATTTGTAGTTCTGTTTACGGCCTTTCTTTTAATGTCATGCAAAGGAAACCGCGTACAGCCAGATATTCAAATTGCAGTCCCCATGCTTCAGGATTTCCATGCGGATGGAAATCTTTCCGAATGGGCCGGGATTAAGGCAACCCGCCTTTATGCCAATGCCCTGGGACAATATCCGGATCCAAAAGATCTCGGGGCATGGATTAAAACTGCATGGAACAGTGAGGGCATGATTGTCGCTCTGGATATCGAAGATAATGAATTTGTGACAGACACAACCTCCCCATGGACAGCAGATGCCGTTGAAGTCTTTCTTTCGCCGTACCGGGGATCTAGCGATATCATTCAACTTAGTTTTGCCCCTGTATCGGGAAACGACGGAAAACCTTTCGTCAATATAAATGATTTCCGGGAAACACCGGCACTTCATAAGATTCAACCGGTAATCGCTGCCGCTTTCACCAGGAAGGAAAACCATACCTTTTGGGAAATTCAGGTTAATCCTCTCTGCGTTGGAATTAACCCGGAAATTCACAACAGCATTGCGCTGCAGGTCTATGTAGATGATGCTGACAAAGAGGGTAGTAAAACGAAAAATCAGATCATCTGGTACAATCTTGGAAACAGTTATCTGAACTCATTTGCCATGTATAAGGTGAACTTTACGGAGGATGAAAGTACCGTACTGAATGGGACCTCCGACCTTTACATCACCGACGGACAGAAAGCAAGCCTTAAAATTTTCGGAGCCGTTAAAGGAGATAAGATTCAGATCGACAGGAATGGCAAAAAATTCTTTGAAGGAAAAGCTTTAAGTGAAGATTCCTGGAAACCGGATACCTTAAGCTTTACAAAAAACGACCTCGACTTCGGACATGACAGTCTCCTGGTTTTCATTAACAATGAACCTGTTGGATTTCATAACCTTTTCATTTCTCCCAGACTTTATGTCAAAACCGAGCGGAAACCCTTCGATGCTGAGATCCGCAGCTTTGAAATGAAGGACCGGATTTCCTTCCCCCCGGCCAATGCCACTCTTTTCATCGGGAGTTCTAGCATCAGGAAATGGTCTTCACTAAAGGAGGATTTCCCCGAACTCAAAATTATTCATCGGGGTTTCGGAGGATCTACCTCGAAGGAAGCTCTGATGTACATGGATAAAATCGTCTTACCATATAAACCGGCAACTATAGTGTATTATGAAGGAGATAATGATATCCCCCGAGGTTATCCGGCGGAGATGATTAAAAATAATGTCAGAAGTTTTGTCGATCGCGTTTTAAAACAACGTCCCGACACAAAGATTTTCATCCTTTCTCCAAAACCGGCAATAAACAGGATGAATTACTGGCCAAAATATGTGGAAGCACAGGATCAGCTGAAGTCCCTTGCCGCAGAGTATCCCAACGTAACCTACATAGATGTTTCAACGCCAATGTTTGATCAAAAGGGAAACCTGAAAAAAGAAATCTTTGTCAGTGATGGCATTCACATGAATTCTGACGGCTACCGGATCTGGACACGGGTCATCCGGCACGCAATGGGATTGAAGGAGTGACGCGAGACCAAAAGATTTCCACTTATGACAAGATCCCTTTTCCGGCTTCCTGACATCAACGGATACGGGCGCCTGAAATGGAGTTATCGTATTTGGTTATTTTATTTATATTTACCTGCGAGGATAATTTAAGATGAATTGAAAAAGGGGATCGTCATAAAGTCTACAGGCAGCTGGTTTACGGTCAAGAGTGAGGATAATACAATCGTCAACTGTAAAATAAAGGGGACATACCGGATAAAAGGTATCAGGGCAACAAATCCTGTAGCCGTTGGTGACCGCGTTGAATATAAGTTACAAAAATCTGAGGAGACGGGAGTAATCGCTCATATCGAGGAAAGAAAAAATTACATCATCCGACGGTCTCCCAACCTGTCCTGGGAATATCAGCTCATCGCCGTTAATGTCGATCAGGCCTGGTTGATGGTAACAATGACCTCCCCCCGCACATTTCCTGAATTTATTGATCGTTTCCTCGTGACAGCGGAAGCATATAGTATCCCGGTGAATATCCTGTTTAACAAAATCGATCTGTACGATGAAACAATCCTTTCAGAGTTGCACTTGCTTAAAAAAATCTATGAAGACATTGGATATCCCTGTTATGAGATTTCGGCAAAGAATAAGATCAATATTGCTCCTATCCAGGAAAAAATGACCGGAAAACTTAATGTAATTTCAGGAAATTCAGGCGTGGGAAAATCAACCCTGATTAATCTTCTTGACCCTTCACTGAAGCTTAGGACGGAAGAAATCTCCCGCTCACATAAATCAGGACGGCATACTACAACTTTTTCAGAGATGCATGAATTTTCTTTCGGGGGATATATCATTGACACTCCCGGCATAAAAGGATTTGGGTTGATAGATTTCGGTAAAGATGAACTTTTTCATTACTTTCCGGAAATTTTCCGGATTTCATCCAGATGCCGGTTTCATAACTGTACACACACACATGAACCGGGATGTGCTGTGATCAGTGCCGTCCAGCAAGGAGAAATCAGCGAATCCAGATACATCAGTTATATTAACATGCTTGATGATAAAGGAGGAAAATACCGTTAAGAACAGGAACATTTAAAAATCATTTCCGTATTCATCTTCATAACCAGTATAAATCACATTACAAGATCCCTGAATTATTATTGTCCGTCAGCCCGATGAAACGAATCTATATCATTGTAATCATTGTATTAGCCATTGTCATTGGGCTTAACTTGTATTTCTTCGATCAGATCAAAACATCTCAGCAGGACTTCCAGAGAAATATTCTCCTTCGCCAGACTCAACTTTGCGGAAACCATGTAGAAAGGACCGTTTCAAATTATGAAAGCGACCTGAACCGCATCATCTTTAAGTATATCGGGGATATGCATAATATCTTCACAGACAAACAGGTGATTTACCAGGTGAACCGGGATCTTGAAAGTTTTTATGCAAAGTACCGCGAACTCATCACCAATATTTCCGTTTACGACAATCATAACCGCTACCTGGGAATTTATATAAATGATAATGATGATTTTGTGATCGATACTTTTTCCCGACAGAAGAATAATGAACTTGAACCCCGTGAAATTATCAGGGAAAAGAACGGATATTACCTGAGCTATTTCCCCTTCTTTGATGATAATAAACTGGTTGGAAACATCGTCGTTGAAATTAATTTCAAAAAATACCTTGCTTATATTTTCAGCCTGTACCGTGTTGAAGATATTCAATGGCAATGGCTCATAAATACCAAGGGGAATATTGTCTTTTCCAATAACAGCGACAGTGTGAAAATTTCGGGCCTTGAAATTCTTGCCGACAGCCTTAAGACAGAAAGGGAGGGCTTGATATATCAAAGCCTGTATAAGGACGGTGAAGATTTTGAGATTGTTTCTGCATACTATCCTCTTAGCATCATTAAGCATGATTTGGGTATCGTGTTCACAATGAATTCCAGAGAATTACTGAGTATTTTTGTCGGTCATAATCTTATTCTGGGCATCGGAAGTTTCCTTATTATCGTTGGCCTGATCCTGTTTCTGCTTATAATCATCCGGAATAGCCGCAAGAAGGAGGGTTCGTTAAAACAGCAGCTCATTGAAATTAAAATGATCACCGAAAAGTTTCCGGTCGGTATTATGATCCTGAATAATAAGGACATCATTCTGAACATTAACCGTACCGCGCAGAAAATGTTATTCCTCGACCGGGATGAGGACCTGATCGGAAAACAGTTCGAAGACCAGTTCCTTATATCCAATAATTATCTTCTTAAAGATGTAATTAGTTCCCCGTTCGATTCCAATCATTTTATCCATTATCATAAAGATGGAAACGAAGTGGTTATCTACCGCCGTGATGTCGTTACCCACATTGCCGGTGAAAAGCTGACTATTTCAGCCCTTATCGACGTTTCCCCGATGGAAAAAGCCCGTAAACAGGAGGCCGCTGCCAACCAGGCTAAATCAGATTTTCTGGCCAGAATGAGCCACGAAATCCGGACTCCGATGAACGGAATTATTGGCATGACAGACAGCCTGGTCAGGGCAGATCTTACTGAAGATCAAAAAGAATATGTCAGGGTAATCCGGAAATCTTCGGAATTGCTGATGAACATTATTAATGACATCCTGGATTTCTCTAAAATCGAAGCCGGGAAAATGATGCTTGAGGAAATTCCTTTCAGTCTCAGTGAAGAAATCAACATTGCCATCAGACTGTTTAAGCCACTCGCTGTCAAAAAAGACCTTGAAATACAATCTTCCATCAAAGCCGGAATCCCCGATCATCTTATTGGCGATCCGTTCAGACTAAGACAGGTTATTTCCAATCTGCTGAGCAATGCCATTAAGTTTACGGATGAAGGCAGGATATTGATCAGCGTTGAAATGATGGAAAAATACAATTCGGCTCTCAGCCTGCTTTTCTACGTGGAAGATACAGGCATCGGCATAAAAAAAGAAGATATTAATAAAATTTTTGGCACCTTCGAGCAGGGAAAGGAATCCACATCCAGGAAATATGGCGGAACAGGGCTTGGTACTACCATATCCAAACAACTGGTTGAAATGATGAACGGTGAGATTTGGGTCGAAAGTCCCTCCGCCATCGCCGACGACCCGAAATACCCCGGAACCCGTTTTTGCTTTACAATCGAAGTGCATTCCGATGAAAAAATCAGGAAAAAATATGATTTCTCTTCCCTCCGCCACTACCAGCAGATCACAGCACTGATTGTCACGAAAAAGAAAGATAAAACCGACAAGATACATCATGTACTCGACAGCTTCGGAATTAACTATAACATGCGGACTTACGATGATAATACCATCGATAGCGTGCTTTATCATATTGAGCAAAAAAGGGACCTGTATCAGATGATTATCATCAAGGATAAACCCCGCCAGGATGGTTTTGGATTTGCCACGCAGCTTAAAGAAAGCGGACTTGTTAATGACTTCCCTGTTATTATGATCTCATCCAACGACCTGCATGGTAATTATCTGAGATCGAGGAATCTGGAAATCGATTATTACGTCATCCAGCCCTATGACAATAACGAAATTTTTAATGTAATTAAAGACATCTTCCCGGACATAGAAGAAGAGAAAAACATCACGCCCCATATCAACAAAATCCGGACCAACCTGAATATCCTCGTGGCTGATGACAACATCATCAATCAACGTGTGATTCAAACTATTTTCAAACATCTGGGTTATGAAATCGATATTGCCCAGGATGGGAAGGAAGTACTCGAAAGTATGAAGCGGAAGAATTACGATCTCATTCTCATGGACCTTCTGATGCCCGTCATGGACGGAATAGCAGCAACCATAGATATCAGAAAATCGGGTAATAAAGTTATCATCATTGCCATGACGGGAAGTGATGACCGGGAAAAGAAAGATGAAGCCTATTCGGCAGGCATGAATGATTTCGTGATCAAACCAGTCAAAGCAGAAACCATTAAACACTTTCTGATCAAATGGTTCTCTGAATCCGTTTAGCAACCCGTGTTATCCCCGGATGATTTACCGGCTATGTTTTATCCTACAAAGTTTATAACTTTGCTTTGTCTTATTTTTGCATTAGTATATCTATATAAAGCTGTTCCAGAATGAAATCACATGAAATTGATTACAAGATTATTGGTGATGACATACAACTCGTCGAAATCGAGCTTGATCCGGGGGAAACAGTTATTGCAGAAGCGGGTTCAATGGTTTACATGGAATCGGGAATTGAGTTTGAAGTAAAAATGGGCGATGGTTCGTCTCCCAACCAGGGATTTATGAATAAAATATTCTCTGCCGGAGCAAGACTTCTGACCGGTGAATCTCTTTTCCTTACCCATTTCACCAACCGGGGAATGGGCAAGCGTAGGGTTGCCTTTGCTGCACCCTATCCGGGAACGGTCATTCCGATAAATCTGGCAGAAGCCGGAGGCCGCATGATTGTTCAGAAAGACGGATTCCTTTGCGCCGCATTAGGTACCCGTCTCTCGGTTACCTTTAACCGACGGCTTGGATCCGGTCTGGTTGGAGGTGAAGGGTTTATCCTGCAGTCGCTCGAAGGCGATGGTAAAGTATTCGTACACGCTGGAGGAACCGTAATAGAAAAGTACCTTAGCCAGGATACTCTCAGGATTGATACCGGCTGTGTGGTAGCCTATGAACCGAGTCTCAGTTTTGATATTGAAACCACCGGAAGCCTGCGTTCAATGGTTTTTGGCGGCGAAGGGATCTTTCTTGCGACAATCAGTGGTACAGGTAGAGTATGGTTACAATCCATGCCGATACGCAAGCTGATCCAGGCTTTATCTCCTTACGGAAAAAACAAGGGAAAGGAAGATAATTCCATCCTTGGCAACTTTCTGGAAAGATAAATCCCCCCAAAAGCAAACCCAGATAAATCCGGTTCATTAAGAAACGGACATGCCGGGAAGGTATCACTGATAAATAATACAGCTTTGCCAGAATAACACCCGGGAACAAAATGAAAGAACCTGTTTCTGTTGAAACGTTCCTCGAACGTGCTGAACATATCCCGGTAATTGATGTCAGATCACCAGCCGAATTTTTACACGGCCACATTCCCGGGGCTCTCAATATTCCGCTTTTTTCTGATGAGGAACGGAAAATTGTGGGAACCCTGTATAAACAAAAAGGGCAAAAAGAAGCTATTATCAAAGGATTCGAATTCGCCGGGCTAAAAATTGAAGGATTTAAACAAGAAGCCATGGAATCTTCCCGGCAGAATCAATTACTTGTCCATTGCTGGCGGGGAGGTATGCGGAGCGGCGCCATGGCCTGGCTTTTCGAACACGCCGGTTTGCAATGCGATGTTCTCTCCGGCGGTTATAAATCTTTCAGAAAATACTTACGCTCCTTCCTGAGCCGGCCTGCCAGGTTACTGATCCTGGGGGGCATGACCGGGACTGGCAAAACCGGGATTCTGAGAGAAATCGCGGCACTGGATTATCAAACTATTGACCTGGAAAAACTGGCACATCACAAAGGCTCGGCTTTCGGAGCTTTGGGAGAATCAAATCAACCTACCAATGAACAGTTTGAGAATGATCTGCTGATGCAACTTATGATTTATAACCGACAATTACCGGTGTGGCTTGAAGATGAGAGCCGGAACATCGGTAAAAATATTATCCCAAATGAACTATTCCTTCAGATGCGTCAAAGCCCGGTTATCTTCCTTGATATGGACCGTAATCTCAGAATCGATCGCCTCGTAAAAGAATACGGCCGGTATCCCGCGGAGGAACTGACGAATTGTATCCGTCGCCTTTCCAGGAGAATAGGCGGACAAAATACAAAACGCGCTGTTAAATGCATTGAAGAGAATAACTACCATGAAGTAGCCGATATTACATTGCAGTATTACGATAAAACTTATAATTACGGCCTTAACAGCCGTACCTCCTCAATTCTTCATCATATTAAAACAAGCTCTGCAGGGGAAAAAGAGAATGCCAGATTAATAATCGACTATTGCCGTTACGCCGATCTTATTTGAGCAGAATGAACATTCAGACAATTTCACGGGTTTATAAAACATCAGTAATACAATGAACCTGACCGTTTATTCTTTTGTGCTGCCATATTGAGGAAATCCGTCTTCTATGAAAATCAACAGCCTGCATATTGTTAACCTATGCCGGAATAACCGGGCAAATGATTCCCCTGAAATCACTGATCTGTCATAAAAAGATATCATACTAAAATCACCAGTTATACCTACATTATGGAAACAAATACCATTATACAGACCATTGGGGGCATTGCCAAAGTGGAATCTCTTTTTACACTGACAAGCCACGTTATGGCCAATACCTTTGTGCTTGATATGGAAGAGCCATACCCGGGATATCATGGAACAAATCTTCCGACAAATTCCAAACCTATTTCAATCTTTTTTATTACCAAGGACAAATATTCAACTGAACATCTTCTCAGAATCAATCAGAATATTAAAAAATATTTTGAATATAAATTTGATGCCGTCCCCGGGGTTATCTGTATTCAGAATGAAGACCTGCCCTGCATCAGGATAAGGGAAATCGACAGCTATGAGCTTCTTGAGGAACTTCAGAATTGTTTCTTTTCAGAAGGGATCAAATTTATGAAGAAGCGCACTGTTAAGGCCAAAGGCGTGATTCAGCTGAAAAAGCTTTTTAATATTGAATGCATTGAAGATGGTATATACAAGGATCTGGATGATCTCTCCATGTTCTATGTGACATTACCCCGGCAGGTCAACTGGCAGATGTTTGTTCAGATCACCCAGCGTGTCCGGAATAATGTCGATAAACAGCTGGCTAATTTTGATGCCGCCCTAGGAGCTATCTATACCAAAAATATTCTTGATGTGGCAAGGATCTATTCCCGTGAAACCAGTCTGGAGAAACTAAGAGTCATCCGGAAAAAGTACATCTCCATCATGGAGAAGCTGGAATAATGGTCTCACTGAAGTTTTACCTCCGATGGTGTCACCAGCCGGTAAAGTTTGTCTGAACGTCTCACAACCTCGTTGATCGGGATAGAACACCGGTCCCCTTTAACGGCTTTTTCCACTACCTTCCGGTTGACCCTGATTTCGTTCACTGTTGTTTCAATGACTCCTGTCGTAGGACCTGTGATCAGCACTTCATCCCCCGTATTCAATTCGCCGGCTTCGATAAGAAATTCTGCCACCTTTATCCTGTCGTAATAATTAGATCCTTTACCGGTATATATCTTTCTTTTTGTTGCCCTTGATCCGTACACATCATTCCACTCACCAAGCCGCTGTCCAAGATAATAACCATCCCAGAACCCGCGGTTAAAAACCGTGGCCAGCCTGCTTCGCCAATCGTTTATCCGGGATGTGGTAAATTCATTTTGAACGATGGCATTCACCGCTTCATTATAACATTCTGTGACGGTCTTCACATATTCTGCCGGGCGTGCACGGCCTTCAATTTTCAGGACCCTGACACCGGCATCCAAAATTTTATTTAAAAAATGAATCGTGGAAAGATCTTTAGGTGACATGATGTACTCATTATCGATCTCCAGCTCATTTCCTCTCTCTTTATCGGTGACAATATAAGACCGCCTGCATACCTGAAAACAGTCTCCACGGTTCGCTGAATGATTGTGCTCATGAAGGCTGAGATAACATTTTCCTGAAACAGCCATACATAATGCCCCGTGCACAAACATTTCCAGCTTCATATTCCGCCCGGATGGCCCTTTAATATCCTCCAGTTCTATTCCTCTTGAGATCTCAGCAACCTGAATCAGATCAAGTTCCCGTGCCAAAACAGCCACATCCGCATAATCAGCATAAAACGTAAGTGATTCCATATTGCTGATATTGAGTTGTGTGGATAAATGTATTTCTACTCCGCATTTTCGTGCATAACTCAAAACGGACTGATCTGAAGCAATAATGGCATCAACGTTGTTTTCTTTCGCCAGGTCAACCATTTCCTTCACCATTCCCAACTCATGATTATAAACAACGGTATTGATCGTCATATAAGATTTCAGGTTGTGATTGTTGGGTTATGGAAATAATTTCCGGTAAATCCCTGCGGGTAAAATTACACGCTGATCTGGACCTCATATTTAATTGATCAATGCCGAAATATACTGAATCGGCCCCTCCCTGTATGGCTGCTCTGAGGGATTCAAAAGAACCTGCAGGAGCCATGATCTCAATATCTGATCGTTTATAATCCATGAGGCAAAATTAAAGAAATTTCTTTTCCGCTTCCAAAGCGCTTAAGGAAACAGGTAACCCAAAGTTAACCTGGTCGGCAGTCTGCCGATCTTCCTATTTCTTAAGAATAATTCTGAATGTCGTTCCTGAATTTAATTCAGAATTCTGAACGAATATTTTCCCGTTGTGATAATATTCAACAATCCTCCTGGTAAGGGACAATCCCAGTCCCCAGCCTCTTTGTTTCGTAGTATATCCGGGTTTAAATATCGTATTAAACTTTGACTTAGGTATCCCTTTCCCGGTGTCGGAAATGTCAAGATGAATAAACCGGGGGTATTCCTTTACCGATAGCAGAATGTGCCCGGCACCACTCATGGCATCGATTGCATTTTTACAAACATTTTCAATCACCCATTCAAAAAGCGATTCATTTAACGGAACCATAACTTCATGATCAGGCATGTCCAACTTGAATTTAATTTTCCCAGGACTTCGGCTCTTGAGATATGTCATGGAATTTTCCAATACCTTTTCAATATTTGTCCTGGTAAGTGAAGGCCGTGAGCCTATCTTTGAAAATCGTTCGGTGATTTTTTCCAGCCTTTTTACATCTTTCTCAAGTTCGGTGACCGTTTCCTGGGTGAAGTTACCACCCTTCAGGAGTTCAACCCACGCAAAAAGTGAAGATGTAGGCGTTCCCAATTGATGTGCCGTTTCCTTGGACAATCCTACCCAAACCTTGTTTTGCTCTGCTTTACGCGAAGAACTGAAAGCAAAATAGGAAACGAGGATGAATAACACGATGACTCCAAGCTGAATAAATGGAAAATAAAAGAGCCTTGTCAACAAAATGGAATCGCGATAATAAATAAAGTTTTTATCCCCGTTCATCAGATTAATGACAATACTGTCATGCTCCTCTTTCATCTTCTGAACCACAGTTCCAAGGTAACCCGGCCGTGTGGCTTTAAGAGAATCGATATTTCTGTAGGTAATGATGTCTCCTGCACTGTCTGTGAGGATTACCGGTACCGTTGTGTTATTCTCAATGACTGATAGGGGAAATCCCAGGTCGGATTTGTCCGGTTCAGCACGATCGAGAACACGCATCGCTTCCGCCCACAGTTGAATTTTGTTCCTTTCCTGAGCGGAAAGGGCTTTAACGAGCTTATTCGTATATACCAGTGAACCAACACCGATCAGGATGGCTCCGGCGAACAGGAAATATTTCCAGCGTTGCTTTTGTTCGTAAATATTCAAGATGCAAAATTTTTTATAAGAACATTGAAGGATGCAGGCTTCCTTACGGAACAGCCTAAAGTTAAGGTTTTAAATAACTTCGCGGAATGTAGCTCCGGCTTTTTCTAATGATCACCTTCATCCCATTCAATTTTAAATTTCTTTTTTTCGTTTGGTTTGACTTTACCCGGATTATTCAACCTGTCAATACTATCAGCAGGACTATCCATATCCCAATCGAGTATAAATTTCTGATTTTCGTCCTTACCCCTGATTTCATTCACAGATGAATCCTTTTTAAACCAGCCGAATTCTTCGTTCAGAATATTACGGAGCCGGCCCTTTTCCTCCTTCAAATCCTGCTTAAGATTGACAATCGCCTCTTTTTTGTCATACTTGATTTTGAAATCGTCAGGTGTTCCGGTAACGGAGAGAAAAAGATTCGTTCTCCTGGTGTCCGGTTCAATGACTCCGAATTCCTGGTTTTCACTTTTTGCCTTACCTGCTTTGCCAGCAAGAATCTCCGATAGGTTTACCTTCAGTTTATAGTCGAAATGATTATCAAAATTATGTATTCCTGAGGCAGTTATGTTAAAAGCAGAGCTTTGAATATTCATTTGTGGTATGATCACCTGCTGATCCTTAATGATGATATGGTTCTCCAATTTTGAAAAACTAATATGCCGAAGTTCTTCCAGTTCGATAAAATTTGACAATTTTTCAATGGGTTCAAAATTGATAAGTTCTCCGGAATGAATAATTATGCTGGCATCAGCCTCAGTATCTTTGCTGTTCATATTCAGCATACTGTCAAAAGATGTGGCAAAACCAATGTTCCCGGAAAGATATCCTTTCAGGTTACCTGACACTATAAAATCCTGTTTGAAATTATTTAGGCTGCTAAACATGGTGTTGATATTCAGATGCTCAACGTCAGTCTGGGTGCGAAGCACTAAATTTTTATCTCTGTCCTGGATTACGGCTGCACTCCCGGAAACCGTGCCATCCATTGAATTCATATGAACGGATGACAGAGACAGCATGGTGGGTTTATATTGCAGGAAGGCGTCTGAAGAAAGCGCATAGAATTTCCCTGCGGTAAGGGTGTCAACCCTGACAGAAAGGTGGGCGTGGATCCTGGGGGGGAATGCAAATATTCCGGTTTCCTGATTACCAGGTTGAATAAACGGGGTCAGATCTATTCTGTTTGCATTAACATCCCCGCTAATCCACATTACACCTGATTTGTCAAAGAGATAATTAAATACATGAACCATCTGAAGTTTCATTTCCAGATTACTTTGTCCGGAGGTAAGATCCAGAATCGGATACCATGTATCACCGGAAAATTGTATATTTCCGCTAATATGAGAAAAGGGGTACATGCGATTCAGGGTAAAACCAAAATCCTCCATGCCAAGCGTGCCGTTCAGTCCGGATGACAGAATTCGTTCCGGATTTTCAAGCGCCCACGTTTTTAGCTTCGTCACAAGTTCAAAATCTGGGTGGAGTGTTCCGGTAAAATCTGTGACCACTCCTGAAGATAAAAATCCGTTTATAGCTGTTGCCCCTACCTCCCCCTTCATCGTAATCCTGATAGCAGGTTGTTTCAGGTTCTCCACAGAGAAACGACCTTTTAAGGAAGTCCCGTTATCCTCATAAGTATATTGCTCAACATCAATCAGGGTTGTGAGGGGATTTCTGAACCGGCCGTTGGAAAATTTTCCCTTTCAGTTTAATATTATGAAATGTTCTGTCCCGGTATTTTGCTTTACTGATATTCAGCAGGTATACTGCTCTAATGAAGGGCATATCTACTCTCGAAAAAGTTCCGTTTACCCTGAAAGCTATATCTCCACGGCCATAAACATCAACAGGGATCATGTCTCTTTGTGGCCGTGGAAGAGATGACTGCAGCGAGTGCAGATCAAAATTTCGGCCTTCCAGTTCAAGGTTCATCTCGGAAACCTCCCCAAGGGTAAATTTCCCATCTATGTCCATTTTCAGGTTGTTAATGCTGACATTCCCTTTCTCAATGGTTGCAAGACTGTCACTTACACTGAAAATGACCCTGGTTGTCATGCTAAAATGATCTGCATACTTAACACCTTCCCTGACAAAATCAACTTGTTTGAAGGACGCCTGCGTACCGACCGAAAAATTTCTGTCAGAAAATTTACCCTTTAAAATAATTTCATCAATAAAAGCATGTGACTGAATCTTTTTTGCAAGGTTAATAAAACGTACGTCAAAGTCGTTCAGCTTAAAAGCCTCAAGTTCCAAACCTTTCTTGCCCGTTCTGGTTGACTTTTTTTGCTTTAATAGCCTGAAATTGGTTTTCCCCTGAAGGTCTACCAGTAGGTTCAGCTTTCCATTGACAGAATAAATCCTTCTGATTCGGTAGGTCCCAAAGATGATATCGACAATGTTAAACTGAAGGTAAATTTTTCTGGCATAGAATAAGGTATCCGATTCAATGTGCTCAAAATCCTGCAAATTCAAATCATGACCAGACATGGCCGTGACATTGGTGAAAACAACACTTACATAAGGGAAGCGGGAAAAGAATGAAACATCGGCGTGATCAACAGTAATTTTTGTTTCCAGTTGCTGGTTAATTTGCGAGATGGCAAAATCCTTTATCTCGTCTCCATAGCGTTGTGAAATAAAAATCCCAGCTACTGAGAACAGGACAGCTGCAATCAGTAACAGGATGAAAAGTCTGGTCAGGATCCGGCGCGCTCTTTTCAACAACATCATTTTAGATTAAAACTTAAAACCTGATCAATTATTTTTCAACCAGTAAAAAATCAATATCATCACCGGGATTTAGTTCTTCCGGAGATTTCCCATATTTAAATAATCTTGCGGTTTTAGATCCCCACAAAAGCAGATGCTCATGCTCTACCCTTAAAATGCAGCCCTCCCTCAGACCGACAACTGAAATTCCCCGATTGATTTCGATGAATTCCTCTATTCGGGCTTCCCTGGTCTCTCCGGCGTGTCCTAAGGGATTTGTATCTGTATAATGCGGGTTGATCTGAAAAGGGATGAGATTAAATGCATGAAAATTCAGGGGTTGCACCACCGGCATATCGTTGGTTGTGCGGATTGTCGGACAGGCCATATTTGATCCTGCACTCCATCCAATATAAGGAATGCCGTTAAGAACTTTCCGTCTTACTGTTTCGATAAGACCTGCTTCCTGCGTCATCTTAAGTAACTGCCAGGTATTTCCGCCCCCAACTACAATAGCTTCAGCATCTTCGATCTCCTCAATCGGGTCTATTGAATGATGCAAAGATACCAGATCGTGCCCTATCTCCTCAAATCTTTCTCTGACGCGACTTGTATATTCGTCAAAATCAATCATTATCCCTGCAAAAGGAATAAACAGACACTTCATTCTTCTTTTTCCAAGAAAATCCCTTATAACCGGTAATGGGTATTGCAGGTAGGATTCTCCCGCGTTTGTAGAGTTACTGATTAGCAATAGCCTCATTTCTCTGCATTTTAAATTATAAAGACAAAGGTAATACAACTCTCTTAAGGCTATGGGGAAATTTATTCACAACAATAGTGGGAGGAACGTTTAATATGTATCCGCCAGAGCAGAAATTTCAACCCTTTCCGGATTTTTAGGAAACTGAACAGAATTCACTGAATGATCCAGCATATTATAAATCAGTAACCTGCCTGAAAGAACCTCACCAATCCCTGTAATAATTTTGATGGCCTCAACAGCCTGGAAAGAACCTATAATTCCCGGAAGAATTCCAAAAAGGCCCTGGTGAGAAGGATCGGGAACATTTTCATGATCCACTATTTCAGGATAAAGACATCGCAGCGTGGGGCCTTGCAGATAATTAAACGTGGAAACCTGTCCTTCATATTTATGCACAGATCCGAAAATCCATGGTTTCTTTAAAATGACACAGGCATCGTTCATAAGGTAACGTGCAGAAAAATTATCGGTAGCATCAATTACCAGATCAAATCTGCCGATAAAATCGAGGGCATTTTCCCTTTTAAGACGGATATTGATCATTTCATGTTTGACAAACGGGTTTAATACTTCCAGCCGTTCCCGCGCTATAATTGTTTTCAGTTTTCCCAAATCATGACCGCCATAAAGGATCTGGCGGTGTAAATTATCTTCATTGACAATATCATCATCCATTATACCCAGATTGCCGACACCGGCTGCTGTCAGGTATTGTAAAACCGGAGCCCCCAGACCGCCTGCACCAACGACCAGTACCCGGGCTTCCTTAAGTCTTTCCTGGCCTTCTTCTCCAATTTCCGGAAGCATGATATGTCTCTGATAACGATTTTTTTCGGGATCTGTCAGCATAGTCCTTGATTAATAAAGGTTTTTACTTCAATGCAAATATATAGAATGAAGATCAATTTGTATACCGGCTGGTGAATGATTATATCTATTAACCAAAACATTGAAGCAATGTTCGCCGGAAATAGTACCGGTAAACAAAAACAGCCCGCAAACAATCCCTAAAACGGGACTTTTCAACGTGTTGCATTGATTTTTCTTAAAGGATCCTTCAAAAACAGGAAGTAAAATCAGAGGCCCATCTCCGAGAGCATTGCTGTTTCAGGAAGATGGGCCTTAATATTTGCCAGACATATAATACCCTTAACTCAGAAATCTCAGGGTACTTTGTCAAATTAACTGTCGTTTATCAGAAATTTATCAGTGTGAGTCCAATGGCAAAGGGATAAAGCTCCGGTCCTTTACCTGTTTCAAACAAGGGTGTAAGGTAATAATTTGCATAAACATTGAGCCCCCGGTAGCCAATCCTGAATGCCACTCCGTATCTCAGCGGGGAAATATTAAAGTCATCCCGGGTTTTGTCTTTCTGCTTATTTCCGTTTTCACGGTATACCACCTTGGTGTTTGACCCAAGTTTCAATCCGCCTATAACTCCTCCGGAAATATGTATTCTTTTCTTCCCTGCCGGAATCTGGCCTTCGAGAAGCAGTGGAGCGGTCAGGTATGTGGTTTGAAGTTTAGACTTGATAATGCTTACCGTGGAGGGCAGGAACACACCCGTAATTTCTCCGTTCGGATTTTTCTCAATCGTATTTCCCTGGTCAAAATTATAGTTGCTCAATTCCAAACCAAGACCTGTAACGAGTCCCAGCTTATCGGTTCCAAGACCAAGTCCGTATTCCAAAAAGTTTATGTTGTAGTTCCAGGACCGGCTGGTATTCAGATCCATAAAAGCATCCTCGCCGCTTCGGCTCATCGAAAAGTCACTGTTCACAAAATTATTTAATCCCATCTGAAATCCGGCCCAGTGAGGTTTGAATTTTTTATGCCCATCGTGGTCCTTTTCATTATCTCCCTGTTCCTTATTCTCTTCCTCCAACTCATTCATATTAATTTTGGTGCCATTTTCACCTTCTATAACGGTAATACCTTTACTACCAAGTTTAATCCGCGTCGTATCGTTGTTTTCCTCAACTGTAACGGCATTATTTTTCCCTATCTGAACCACGGTTTTGCCTTCATCTTCAATCACCTTAACGTTTCCGGTCCGGGTAGTATCTGGTTGTCCCCATACTGACAGGGCCATAACCAGTGCTAAAAATGTAATCATTAACTTTTTCATTGTGAGGTTCTTTTTATGTTAAACTTCAATTTCATTTTACAACTATCTATCTCTACGACGGCTGATATGTAGAAAAAGTTACAGGAAGAAAATCAATATCATTCGATCATGTTTTATCAGAAGATGAAAAGCCGGCAAATCCCTTACCCCAAAGACTTAATGTCCGGGCCTTCGACGGAGAAAAATATTTTCTGATAAAGAAACTGCTTTGACTACCGCATTTTCAGGAACAGAATGGATGACCATCGATGGTAGAATTGAAAACCGGCATTCTGATTGAGGTTGTTCCGGGGGCTGTGAATGGTGAACTTCAATCTGGATTTTAAAGGTAAATCCCGCAGACGGGATTATTCATCCTGATTAACAGGAGCGTTGATCTTGAGCAATTTGGAATTAAATTTCAGTGCACGTGTTTCACCCTCCTGATCTGTCTTCCGCTCCAGTTTCATATTTGACCCGGTCAGATCATTTACTTTATCAATTCCGGCAGTAACGACATTCCAGATCGTTATTTCTTTTGGAGCTTCTTTACCAAATACAAGGCTACTGAATTTCCGCATGGCAAATTGTTCCAGAGTAATGTAATCTTCCCGTCTGACATTACGACCATTCAGATTATCATGAGTATCAAATTCCAGTGGTGGGAGTTTTTCCTGTCGGGAATACCTTTTAACAACGGAATAATGATTGATTTTTTCGGGATCAATTTTTACCATGCTGAGGATCTTCTGTTCATCCACCATTCCGCCCTCCTTTTCGACCGGCCCGGCTGAAGCGATAGGCATCTCAACCTTAAATGAAATACCTTTTGAAAATGATTTTCCGGAGACCGGGGGTAATACCTTTTTTTCTTCCGGTTTTTTTTCTGAACCTGCAGGCATTGCCTTTACAGGAGGTTTTGCGGTACTAACCTCCGTGCTGTCAATGGTGATCTGTTCTACAGGGTTAACAGCCACAATCTCGTGCCGGGAAATGATCTTGTTTTGAACAAAGCCAAAATAGACGCCAGCAAGCAAGGCTATTCCTGCTGCAAAAGCCAGGGATGTCCAAATTTCACGGCTGTGTACCACATAAAAACTTTTATAAAGTTTTTGTTTTAACGGGAATATTATGGATTGGTCCGGAACCAGATGAGCGATTCTGAATTTTTCGCGGTCTTCTATCTTTGCGGAATTTTGTTTCAAATACTGTTCAAGGCCCATCACCTGTTCGTTGGTAAGGTCCTCTTCCTGATCAGCTATACAGAAAAATTCAAAATTTTCATCCGTCACCGGCAGTGACAGATCTATCTGTTTCAGATTATCCTTAGGGTGATATGTAGTTTCATCGGGAACAAGAACAACAGCTTCAAGCCCGGCAAGCTCCTCGAGGAGATCCGGATTTAAAAGAAGAAAATCTTCCATCTCAGCTATCTCTTCCGGGGTCAGTACCCCGTCAAGATAGTTGATAAAGAATTCTTCATAATTGTTCAAGTTAATTTTCATCCTGCTACGTTTTATATCACCCTTTCTGGACTCCCGATAAATTGCTTCAGAAAAACCCTTGCCCGGTATATATAAACCTTTACCTGTGATTCATTGAGCCCTGTTATACCGGAAATTTCCTGGTAAGAATATCCTTCATAATCCCTTAGCATTACAACTGATCGCTGAACATCCGGCAACTTTGAAATGGCATGATGAAGAATTTCATTCAACCCGGTATATTGTTCATTATGAGAAAACTCAGCCTGGGAAACTTCTTCTAACCCCGTCTGACGACTATCCTTCCTGATGACATCAATCATGGTATGATAGGCTGTGGAAAACAGATAGGATTTAACCTTTTCTCCATTGACATCTCCGACTTTTCTCCAGAGCTTCTCAAATGTATCCTGAACAATGTCCCTGGCCCTTTCTTCATCCTTTAAATTTTTAAGAATGAACCGGTAAACACCGTCCGAATATAGTTCCACTGCCTGGTTATACTCTTTTACAGTCATGAAGAATGTTCCGTTTTCCAAAAGTATGACGATCTCACCGGACAAAAGTTACAACGAAAAAGAATAAAAGTAAAGGTGCTAAAAAATATCCCGTTAATTTATAAAGGGGACCCCTTCCCGGGTCTGTTAATGCAAATCAAACAGATTTACATTTTACCCGTCTTTGATGGAATTAAATAATATATTCCCTAAATTTATTGAAATTAGGGATCCTGGCGCGAGCGGATGGCGAAATTCGCCTGGAGACAGAAGGATAAAATACGCTTTAACTTTTGAGTTATGATCAGAACTTTAACCTCGGTGATTTTAATCCTGTCCCTTTCAGCAGCATGCAAGGGACCCCGTCAGGAAAGATCGGAAATCAGTCTTAATGGAACATGGGATATCGCCTGCACAGAATCTTCCGTGAATATTCCAACAGATTTTCATTCGGCGGTCCGTGTACCAGGACTGGTAGATATGGCAGTGCCGGAAGTAAATGTCCATGATTCCCTGTTTGAACATTCGGTTTTCTGGTACCGCAGATTTTTCAATGCCGACCCGTCAAATCATGAAGTTGTCCGGCTTAAAATAAATAAATCGATGTATCATACCAGGGTTTACATCAATGGCCGGTTTATCGGGGAAAATGTTTACTGCTACACCCCTTCTGTCTTTGATATTAAACCTTTTCTAAAGGAAGGCACGGAGAAAAATGAACTCCTCATCTCTGTTGGTTGCCGCAATCAGCTGCCAGATACGGTTGTCAACGGTCACGATTTTGAAAAGACTGTCTATCAGCCCGGAATTTATGACGATGTTAAGCTGATTCAGAGCAATTTCCCGTATATAGAAAATGTCCAGATCATCCCCAATATAGATGCCAAACAAATACAGGTAACCGGAAAACTTCTCAGCGGAAAACAGAGCGGAAAGATCCGTTTAAGCTGGAAGATTTATGAACTCAGCACAGACAGTTTGGTCTCTGAAGGTCTGACCCGGGTTGATTCACCCGATCATAACGGAACCGCAGCGATAAATTTTACAGCAACTGTTCCTGATGGACAATTGTGGTCACCGGAACATCCGTTTCTTTACAAACTCGCATTAATTGCCGGAACTGATACAAAGACCGTGAGGTTTGGACTTCGCACATTTAAATTCAGCAGTGAGAAAGGCCTGGCTTTGCTGAATGGCAAACCCTATTTTATGCGTGGTACAAATGTTTGTATTTTCAGGTTCTTTGAGGACCCTGCAAGAGGACGACTTCCCTGGGATGAAAAATGGGTTAATAACCTGCATCAAAAGTTCAGGGATATGAACTGGAACAGCATTCGTTATTGTATAGGTTTCCCTCCGGAGCGCTGGTACGATACAGCAGATAGCCTGGGGTTCCTCATTCAGGATGAATTCCCCATTTGGACCGGAGGACCGGGCGGGTTTGAAAAATGGCAGAAAAAAATTACAGCCGACCAGCTTTCTCAGGAATATGCTGCATGGATGCAGGAACGATGGAACCATCCCTGTGTTGTTATCTGGGATGCCCAAAATGAATCGGTTAATGATGTCACCGGTGAAGCCATTGCCAAAGTGAGAGCACTTGATGCCTCGGGCCGACCATGGGATAATGGTTGGGCTGAACCTGTCGATGAAGGGGATGCCCTCGAATCCCATCCTTACCTGTTTTCAAAATATAATTTTTCTTCTGATAAGCCAGGCAGAAATGGTATTCTGTCCGATTTGCTCTCTATCCAAAGGATTCCGGATAACGGGCCGAATGAACATTCTCCTGACCCTTCAGGAACAAATTACAAAAATGATGTAATTATTAATGAATATGGCTGGTTATGGCTAAACCGTGACGGGACACCAACAACCCTGACAGAAAATATATATCGGAATATCTTTCCGCAGTCCACAACAGCGGACGAACGATTTACTGTTTACGCCCGAAATATTGCAGCCCTGACAGAATACTGGCGTGCAGGCCGAAAAAGTGCTGCTGTAATGCATTTTTGCGGCCTGGGTTATTCACGACCTAATGTACCAAAAGGACAGACAAGTGATAATTTTATTAACATTCAAAATCTTGAATTTGAGCCTCATTTCGTTGAATATGTGAAGCAGGCATTCAATCCTGTTGGAATAATGATAAGAGTCTGGGATAACCATTTTTCTGCTGGAAGAGAAGTGAGCATCCCGGTAAATCTAATTAATGACCGATATGAAAACTGGGAAGGAATGATCACCCTGTCATTGAGGAAAGATAACGAAGTTGTTATAGAGACTGAAGTTCCTGCAGATGTTAAAGGTTTAGAAGGAAAACAATTTGATATGACTATAAAAATGCCACAAGCGGCCGGCCGGTATATTCTGACTGCCGAAATAACCGATAAGGGGAAGAAAATCAGGAGTGTGCGGGATTTCCTTTTAAAGTAGCCGGCAATTATTTCAGCCCTGGACGAAAACTGAAACTTCCATATGGTTGTTTTCTTTAAGTTGAAAAGAAATCAAATCTAGATATGATCAAACTTACTTTATAATTCAACCAACTCATTATGAAAAAACTGATTCTAATCATTATCATTACAACAGCCATTATTCCGGCGTGTAAAAATTCCTCGCAAAAATTTGAACCTAATACCAATAATCCGCTGATGGTAGGATCCTGGACAATCACTAATGTGGATAATTCGGGGGATCTGTTGAGCAAACAAACGTTTTTCCTTTCGCTTATAGAAGAAGAGTATGTTGACGGTAATCTACTTGTATTTTCTCCCGGATCAAAATTTACAGTATTATCTGTGAAAGGAGATACGCTCGATGTTGGTAAGTACGGCATTTCTGACAAGAATAAAAATCTTGATTTATACTCTCCCCGGGATAAAAAATTGATCAGGTATAAAATTCTCACCCTCGATACCGGCACTATACAACTTGAACCTCTAACTCCCGGGGTCACCAGGAGCCTGACCATGCAAAAAGGGAATTAGCATTTTATGTATGAAACGTGTGATTTATCGAATCTTTCTTAAAAGTTTATCCATGCCATCATAAGCAGGGTGTTATTATCACCGGCATTTCGGCCCAAGCCGTCATAATTTTTTGTTGCCCCGTTAAATTTGGTGAATAACGTATATTGAAAAGCAAACTTTGTATTGTACCAGGGCAGAAAATAGATCTGGCCGATAATTCCATCACTTGCGGGATTCCCGCTGGTGCTGGCAAATATACCCGAACCGCCGTAAATTCCCGGCACTTTATCGCCAGTAGTCGTAAACCAGCCGAGGTTTAACCCATAACTATTCCTGACATGCAAATTACCATCCATTCTGAACGTATTCAACCGTTGACCAGGCTTATCTACGATTCCCAGTTTCGCACTTGCGTCCATTTGTCTTCTCTCCAGAATATATGTCGAATGTAAAATCAATTCAGCATTAGGTAAAGCTTGTTCATATTGAATATCAAAACCATAGTCAGAATATCGGTCTGTTAATCCGGAAGTTCCGTTTGGGAAAATCCCGGCAGACATCCCATACGTACCGGCCTCAATATACCGGCCGGGCCATTGATGCTGTAATGCCACCCTCCAGTAGGGGGCAACACCTTTTATAATCATCTCTGATGTCGAGTCTGGAGGGTAAGTAACACCTTGCTGAGCTGAACGATAAAGGCTGCATTCCAGATATAAAGTTTCATTCCACAGGACATATCCTCCAAGACCGGCAACCTGTTGAGCCAGATTTCCGTCGATAAGTGCAGAGGCAACCGGTGTTGGCGCAAAATCAGAAGAAGAATATGGAAATCCCCAGGCAGGAGTAGAATTCCAAAGGTCCTGCACCGTGGGATTATTGTTTAAAGTAAAACCATAATTCAGGTCTTTGGAGGCAAAAGTTGTTTGATTGGCATACCGGATATCGGTATTGTCCATCCCAATTAGTCCACTCTGTGAATCATATGTTAACTGCATGAACAATCCCAGATGCGGGGTAATACTACCGGCATAAAACAGACTGAATTGTTCGGGCAATTCAATCGTGTTATTTTGAGTTCCGGGAATGGCTTTGTTAAGACTTGTAAGGGATGATTGAATCATCGCTGAAACCGGGGAAATAGAAAGAAGACGGAGTTTTTCTTTTCCCTCCGGACTCTTATCCTGATAGGTTTTTATGGCAGTCAGGGTATACCCGTTTTGTTTGAACTGTCTGCCAAAAGCCGTCAATTCTGGAAAGGAATAATGACAGGCGCTGCAAGACATCCCGGTCTGTCTTGCAAAACCCGGAACTGCTAAGGCAGCCTGTTCAGAAAAAACATTCAGCATAAAAATACAGAGAGCTATTGTGAAAAGTGGAGAGTCCTGAAAAAACTTCAGATTCAAGAAAAACCCGATTTCTGAGTTTATGAAAATCCGTCTTGTTTTTCATCTGTAGGATTTTTTAAGGAAGATTAATGTGATGATACAAATGAGGTTGTCGCCTTTTCTTAATTTATCATATAAGCAATCCTCAATTCAATATGCAGAGTTTTGTATAAGACATTTTTCCACTTTTTATCCGTCAGGGTACAGGCTGGTCTTTCCGGGATTGATCCTGTAAATATCGAATGATATTTTTCAGGTCTTGTTCCTGAATAAGAGGCAACTGACTTGCCTGTGCATGATTTTGCATTCTGTTGACAACCGCGGCCCACTGATCCGGGGTATGCTGCCGTGGATCTGGGAGGGCATGACATCGGCTGCATTCCCGAATAAAAGCCTTTGCAGGACCACTTTCAGCATCTGAAATACTATCTTCAGGAATAGATTTTAGTGCATTGGACTTTAAGTATTTCAGCATGATTTTTTGCTCATCAGAGGAAGGCAATTTTGCTCCCATCATACCCATTGGCATGTTACGCCTTCCACCCATCATTCCATTACTATTTCCGCGTTGATTAGATTTTCCCATCAGCAGGATCATCCTTCTGAAAACCGGAACCCAGTCTGAAGCACTATGAGCAGCCGGAGATGGCACTGCATGGCACTGACTGCAGTAAACAGAAATGAGTTCAGCGCCTCTGGATTGCCTGGCTGGCAGGTCACTATAAGAAATCATGCCGGGCATCTGTAATGACTCGGCTGTCCACCCGGGATCTTTTGAAGAAGGATTGGAACAGGCAGCAAAAAGAATAAAAATTAAAATAAAAATTAGCCGCCAGTAAGACAAACGGTACTTCTTCATCGTTTTAAGCATAGCTCTTAGAATTATAAATAACCATCCCAGTTTTAAAGCGAACAACCCTTTTCCATATTAATTACAAATTATTTCCAGCATTATACCCAATATTTTAAACAAATTACGAAAAAGATAGTTTGTCTGTTTCTAAATAAAAAAATTCACCTATTCCTTCCCGGAAAGAATTTAACGAATTATGACAACCGGACGAAGAAAAATTAAATGATGTTAAAACTAATCTTAAAAACCAAACGATTTGAGGTTACGTGTTGTTTAAAAAGAAGCGACTGAAATACTGATATTAAAATCGTTAGTTTTAATTCTTTACAAATGAATGTTACTTAATCAAAAATTGTAAACCGTGAAAACTTTATTAATAATCATATTATCCTTTGCAACCACAGGTATATATGCGCAGAAAAAATTAACCTATGCTAATCTTCCCTTAAATACTGCGGAGGATTACGCAAATGCTGAGAAATCCGCACTTCAGGCAGCGAATGAAATCCTTTCATTACCGTTAGACAAAGACAGCCAATCAAAAAGCGAAGCCATGCATTTTCTTTCTGACTGGATGCAGGGAACACCGGCTTTTCTTTTTCCCCTAAATGAACCTATTGGGAAAATTTCAAATGACAACCCGGAATTATTGGTTATTTATATGGCCAGCATGACAAGATATGTGCTTAGTAATGAAACTAAGACGCCTCTGGGAGAGAAAGATATAGCCTATCATGGCTTTCTTATTTTTTCAGATTATTGTGATAACCCGAAAAACCATGTCTCAATCAATGGAGAATTAAAGAACCTGATAGATGCCAAAAAGCAAGGCAATCTTCAGGATTATCTTGATGAATTCGCCGGACAACCTGAGGGTAAAGAAGTCTGATTACCTGTAACACATTATTTTTATTAAACATACAGGTTGATGATATTTTAGCCCATAAACATTATTTTTAAAATTCTTGACTTAATTATGAAAATGTTTTATCTTTGACCGTTCGTTCAATCAATAATAAATTCGTTTAGTCACAAGCTCAATACTTAAAATTAAATTTTTCGTCGCAGATGTCACCCAGAACAGAAGAGCAGTTTGAAGAAATCCGGGAAGCACGCAGGTCGGCAATAAAGAAAGCTGCCCTCGAACTTTTCGCTTTTGATGGATACTATGTGACATCAATCCGGATGATTTCTAAAAAAGCCGGTATATCAAAAGGATTGATGTACAATTATTACAACAGCAAAGAAGAGCTTCTGCGGGAAATTTTCAGGGACGGTATCGAAAAAATCTTTGCCGTTATGACCCCGCAAAGCACCGGAGTACTGACAAAAGATGAATTTCGTTATATGATTGAGGAAACTTTCCGGATGATTTCTGATAACCGTATATTTTGGAGTTTATATTTTTCCATCATTCCACAACCCAGTGTAATGAAAATTGTCGGGAAAGAAATCAGCAACATTTATAAGGAGATGTACGGAATACTGACAGGATATTTTACAAAAGCCGGATACCGGGATCCGGAGACTGAAGCCATAATTTTCGGCTCCATGCTGGATGGTATTTCATTTAATTATCTCCTGAATCCTGATTTTTACCCTCTCGAAGCGGTTAAAAACAAACTAGTTGAAATGTATTGTTAAATTGTATAATTATGAAATTAAAATTTTTAATACCGTCTATCTTAATCTTTACTATAATTCCGTCGGCAGTAATCTTTGCGCAGGATCTGACAGCAAAACAGATCGTCAAAAAGGCACACGACCTGATGCAGGGAGAGTCGAATTATTCGGAAGTGAAAATGACGATCCACCGGCCCAAATGGGACCGGACCCTCTCCTTTAAATCCTGGATGAAAGGCTCGGATTATGCTTTGATCTTTGTCACCTCCCCTGCCCAGGAAGCAGGCCAGGTTTTTCTTAAAAGGGGGAATGAAATGTGGAATTGGTTACCCTCAATTGACCGGATGATAAAGATCCCGCCCTCAATGATGATGCAGTCCTGGATGGGATCAGATCTTACCAATGATGATCTGGTGAAGGAATCGTCCATCGTCGATGATTATGATCATAAAATTTTAAGTCAGGAAAATGTTGATGGTTACAACTGCTATAAAATTGAAATGATCCCTCATGAAGATGCCCCGGTTGTATGGGGGAAAATTTATACCTGGATATCGAAGGATCACTATTTCACCCTGAAAAATGAATACTATGACGAATCCGGAAAGCTGATCAACGTGGAGACGCTTTCCGAAATAAAAGATGTTGGGGACCGCACCATTCCGACAAAGTTTACTATGGTACCGGTGGAAAAGAAGGATCATGAAACTGATATGGTTTTTGAGAATATCAAGTTTAATGTGAACATCGATGATTCATTCTTCTCCATTCAGAATATGAAGCATGTAAGGTAAATATTCATCTTAAATCATCGGGAATGAAGAATTACATAATGGCCTGGAGAAATCTGTGGAGAAACCGCCGAAGGACTTTGATAACTGTTGCATCCATTTTTTTCGGAGTATTGTTTGCCACTTTAATGAGTTCAATGCAGGAAGGCTCATACAGCAATATGATCAATAATGTGGTTAAGTTTTACAGTGGGTATATCCAGATCCATGACAAAAATTACTGGGAGAATAAAACGCTGTATAATTCTTTTGTAGCTACCGACACTCTGTACAATAAAATAAAATCAGTCCCGGAAATCACTTTTGTAACCCCGCGACTCGAATCGTTCGCTCTGGTATCTGTCGGAGATTTGACTCAACCGGCTATGATTGTCGGGGTCGATCCCGAAAATGAAAACAGGGTCACTAATCTTTCAAAATGGATAAGTGAGGGCCGCTTTCTCCACGAAAAAGATAATGGTATCCTTCTGGCTGAAGGTTTGGCTCAGAATTTAAATGTCGGAGTTAATGATACCCTCGCATTGTTAAGCCAGGGCTATTACGGAAATACCGTAGCGGATAAATTTGTTATAAGAGGTTTATTGCATTTTCCTTCACCGGAATTAAATAAGCAATTTGCTTACCTTGAAATAAACCGGGCGCAGGAGTTTTTTTCAGCCACGGGGCCTTATTACATCACTGGTGCTCATGGTTCATGACTATTCTGAGGTAAAGCCGGCGGTGCATCATCTGAAGCGGACTCTTAACACCAACCGTTATTCTGTTATGAGTTGGGATGAAATGCAACCCGAGCTGGTCCAGATGATCAACGGAGACCGGGCAGGAGGAATTGTAATGAAGGCCATCCTGTATATGGTCATTGCATTTGGTATCCTGGGGACCATTATGATGATGATGGTCGAAAGACGAAAAGAACTGGGCATCATGATTGCTGTTGGAATGCAAAGATTCAACCTGGGCAGAGTCCTTTTATTTGAAACCCTGTATATGGGAATAATTGGCGTGCTAAGCGGACTTATTGCCAGTATTCCCATTATTATTTATATGCTTCACAACCCGATTCCGATTACGGGAGATGCTGCAAAAGCGATGACAGATATGGGTATTCAGCCTGTATTTATGTTTTCGGTTGCCCCGAAAGTATTTATGAACCAGGTTATCACTGTTTTAGCACTGACCATATTGATTGCCCTTTATCCATATTTCAGTGTGGGAACAATGAAGGCCATTAAAGCAATAAGGGATTAAAACTTTTAATACATAAATTATGATCTGGTCAATAGCATGGAGAAATATCTGGAGAAACAAACTTCGCAGTGGTGTAATAATAACGGCTATCGCCCTGGGAATTTTTGCAGGAGTCTTTTCAATGGCCTTTATGAGGGGAATGGCTGACCAACGGCTTAAATCAGCTATAAAGACGCAGATTTCAGATATTCAGGTCCACACACCGGCTTTCATGAAAGTAAATGACATTAAAAATTACTTTACCGGCACCGACTCCCTGCTCCACTCTGTTGATACAATGCCTGGCGTTGTAGCGAGCAGTCGCAGAATCATTGTCAATGCCATGATCAATTCAGCTGAAAAAGGCAGTGGAGTAAAATTATACGGTGTCGAGCCCCGGGTAGAATCACATGTCACCAATTTATATCAGAAAGTTATTTCAGGGAATTACCTCGACAGTTTGAGAATAGGCAGACCGATACTGGTAGGGCAGAAACTTGCAGAGAAACTTAGTGTTAAAACCGGATCAAAGCTGGTTGTCGGAATGCTTGATGCTCATGGAGATCCAATATACTATCAGTTCAGGATCGGAGGGATTTTCAAAACGGTCAGCACCCCGTTTGATGAATCAAATGCTTTTGTAAGGTATTCTGATTTGAGAGAAATTACAGGGCTCCCGCCAAACAGTGCACATGAAATCGCAGTATTTCTTAAGGATCCGAAACTCTCAGGTAATATTGCCGGCAAAATTAAAAGACTACGACCGAAGCTTGTTGTCCAGGAATGGTTCCAGGTCATGCCCGAACTTAGTTATCTTACTGAAACAATGGATTATTACATGTACATCTTTATAGTCATCATTTTACTTGCCCTGGGTTTTGGCATTGTAAATACCATGCTTATGGTAGTACTTGAACGGGTTAAAGAATTGGGCATGCTAATGGCTGTTGGGATGAACAGGCGAAGAGTTTTTTCCATGATCATGCTTGAAACTGTGTTTCTGTCTGTCACAGGAGGCATCATTGGTATTATTATCGGGACTTCAGCTTCGGTATATTTTCACTCAAAGGGACTGAATCTTTCAGGCCTTTACGGAGAAGGTTTTTCGGCCCTGGGCTATGATTCCGTGATCTATACCGTAGTGTTGCCGCAAATGATCGTAATGACTGCCATTCTTGTCATCATAACGGGTATCCTTTCTTCGTTTTACCCGGCACTAAAAGCACTGAAGCTTAATCCGGCAGATGCTATCAGGTCAGATGCCTGATGGAAAATTGAATAATAATTGCTGATAAACCATATAACAGAAAGATTATGAGTATTATAGAAATTAAAAATCTTTACAAGGTTTATGATGAATCTGCTGTAGCAGTTCATGCCGTGAATGGTATCGACCTTCAATTTGAGGAAGGAGAGTTTACAGCCATTGTAGGTCCCTCGGGTTCGGGAAAAACAACACTCCTTAACATAATCGGAGGCCTCGACAACCCAACCAAAGGTGATGTACTCATTGACGGGGTAAATCTAGGCAGATTATCGTCAAAGAAACGTATTGACTTCAGGATGAATAACATAGGTTTTGTCTTTCAGGCTTATAATCTCATCCCGGTACTTACTGCAAAAGAGAATGTTGAATTTATCATGCATTTACAGGGCCGTGATAAACATGAACGGGATCAAAGGGCATTGGAATTATTGCATGCAGTAGGTCTGGGAGACCGGATGGACAGCAGGCCCGGAAAATTATCAGGTGGTCAGCAACAGCGGGTTGCCGTAGCCCGGGCACTGGCCTCAAAACCTAAGTTCATCCTTGCCGATGAGCCGACAGCGAATCTTGACTCTAAATCCACGGAAAATTTGCTGGATATCATGGAAAAATTAAATCATGAGGAGAAAATTACTTTTATTTTCTCAACCCATGATCAGCGTGTGGTTAAAAAGGCTCACAGGATTATAACCGTTGAGGATGGAAAGGTTATTTCAGATGAAGTCCAGAACAAGTCAGTAAAGACGAAACCCTCCTTAAAAAAATAATGTTATTCATGCATGAAAGATTAAACTAAGCAGCATGAAACCGATGAAGAGTATTGTATTATTTTTTGTTCTGGCGATCTCTTTATGTGATCTGTTAAAGGCGCAGGATTCTTCACTTTCAAAATTCAATATAAATGGATATGTGTCAAATTTGCAATCGGTAATGTTTTCCAAAATTGACGGTGAATGGATCAATGATAATCTTTTTCATAACCGCTTAAATTTGTTCTGGTATCCAAATCCAAAAATCACTGCAAGTCTTCAGTTTCGTAACAGGTTCATGTACGGACAAACGATTGAACTGAATCCTGATTATGCCAAAAACATTGATAACGAAGACTATTACTTTGATCTTTCGATGAATATTTTTCGTGAAAAATCTTTTTTCCTGAACACGACCATCGACCGAGCGTATTTTCAGTACACTTCCGGGAGCTTTGTGGTTACTGCCGGTCGTCAGAGAATTAACTGGGGACAAAGTTATGTATGGAATCCGAATGACATATTCAATGTTCAGAATTATTTTGACTTTGATTACATTGAGAAACCTGGAAGTGATGCCCTGAGGCTTCAGTATTATACAGGTTATGCGGCAGATGCTGAACTCGCAGCAAAACTGGATGGGGAAAAAAGGCTCACAGCAGCTGCCTACTACCGCTTCAATAAATGGAATTACGATTTTCAATTACTGGGAGGTATCTTTACCGATAGCGATTATTTCGCCGGATTTGGCTGGTCCGGATCGGTTAATGGTGCCGGATTCAGAGGAGAAACCAGTTATTTTAGACCAAAAGAGAACTTCACTGATACAACAGGACTTTTTTACCTTGATGTCTCCGGGGATTATACATTCAAAAATTCACTTTATGTTCAGATCGAGGGACTATATGCCAAGCTGACTGGCACCTTCAGCATAAATGACTTTCTTCTTTACTATCAGCATTCTCTTTCCGTAAAGCAACTTGCCTTCACAAAGTGGAATATTTTTGCAAATGTGTCGTACCCGGTTACCCCTCTGTTAACAGCTTCAATTGCCGGGATGTACTTCCCGGATCTTAAGGGCTTTTATACAGGCCCCACAATTGACTACTCCCTGAAGAACAATATGCAATTCTCCTTCATCATGCAGATTTTCAGTAGTGAATTCAAAGACCAGGTTCTGAATACCATTCAAAGAAATAATTATATTTTTGGTTTTGTGAGGTATAAACTCAGCTTCTGAATAATTAGCCGCAGATTAGGATGCGTTTTGCACACTGGATAACGCCTGCAGAATTAAAATAATTCAAAAATGCAATTCATTATCTAAACATTATTTTTCCCTACCCGTACAATGAAAAGATATTTAAAACAGTCCTTATGTTTGAACATGCGGTTGAAATTATGAACTGGAAAGAGAAGACAATCCTGATTGTCGAGGATGAAGAGATTAATTATTTGTACATTGAAACGTTGCTGAAGAAGACAGGCGCAAAAGTAATTCATGCATGGAATGGCCAGCAGGCTGTCGATATCGTCAAAGAGAATCCGGCACTTGATCTTGTTCTTATGGATATAAAGATGCCAATCATGGACGGCTACCTGGCAACCCAACACATAAAACATTACCGCCCTGAACTTCCGGTAGTTGCACAAACTGCATATACATTAGGCGATGACAAAATCAAGTGCCTCGATGCCGGTTGTGATGACTATTTGTCTAAACCCATCAGGAAAAGCACCCTTTATGAAATCATTGCCAATCAATTCAGTAAATCTACTCACGTTTAGATAATCTATCTGTGTAAGTATTCCATTTCTATCTTTTAAGAAAAAGAAGCTTCTGACCTAATCTTCCAAGCAGCGTAACATTCATCATTGTTAGCATTATTACTTATAAATCATCTTCATTGGGCATAATGAAAAACCTTCAGCCAAGTACTTCCCCGTTATTACACCAAACTTCCCGAGCCTGAATAAAGGAACCGGTATGTGTACCGTTTATCAGAAAAAAAGGCAACATCAGAATGAACCGGGAGAAATTACACCTGAGATTAAAAATATGTTGATTCAATATCTAAGCTTTGGCAGCTTACTATCAGGAACATTTAAAAATCTGTTCAGGAAAGTTTTGGCGGATTTTGGATGGAGAGGAATTTTGAGAGTATAGATAAATTTGGTAATTAAATTAACCGCGGAGGTGATATTTTTTCTAATTTTGTCAACCCCGAAGAAAGAAACATTATGAGGGCCGTAATTCAAAGAGTATCAAAAGCTTCAGTAGATGCCGAAAGTGGACATCATGATGAAATAGGACCAGGTCTTCTCGTTCTTTTAGGTATCGAATCTTCGGACGATAATGCAGATGTAGCCTGGATATGTGGTAAAATCAGCAGGCTCAGAGTATTTAACGATGTTTCTAAAGTTATGAATCTTTCTGTGACTGACATCGGCGGAGAAATCCTGGTTGTATCACAATTTACTTTGCATGCCAGTACAAAAAAAGGGAATCGCCCATCCTATATCAGAGCTGCAGAACCATCTTTTGCCATACCACTGTACAATGAATTTTTACGTACACTTGAAGCAGAAACTGGTAAAATCCCAAAACACGGGGTTTTTGGAGACCACATGGATGTATCTCTGATCAATGACGGACCGGTAACCATCATCATTGACACAAAAAATAAGGAATGATGACAATCCAGGAAGCACAGGAAAAAGTTGACAAATGGATCAAAACCTATGGGGTCAGGTATTTTAATGAACTGACAAATATGGCTATTCTGACTGAAGAAGTTGGAGAGGTGGCGAGAATTATGGCCAGGACATATGGAGAACAATCTTCCGGAAATTCAGATGAATCCATGAACCTGAGTGATGAATTGGCCGACGTATTGTTCGTTTTGCTTTGTATCGCCAATCAAACAGGCACGGATCTTGACAAGGCACTGGAACAAAATCTTGAGAAAAAAACAAACCGTGACTCCCGGCGACATTTAGATAATGATAAATTAAGATAATTTGTAGAAGCAAAAATAACCTAAGATTATATCCGATGATTAACCTCAATGAAAAATACGATCTAAAAGTAAATCAGACTGAGATCAGAGAAAAAACCGAAAAAATTGTTTCCCGCAGTTCGCAGATCAAGGACCGGGAGATTATGAAACATATTTTCAGCCTGATCGATCTAACGACGCTTGATGTAACTGATACTGACGAAAAAGTCATGAATTATGTTAACAAGGTAAATCAGTTATCTTCAAAATTTCCAGATCTTCCCAATGTCGCAGCAATATGTGTTTACCCATGTTTTGTGCCACTGTTGAAGGAAAATCTGAAAGTTAAAGATGTGAAAATAGCTTCCGTTGCTGCGTCATTCCCGTCTTCTCAAACCTTTACAGACATTAAGTTAAGAGAGGTCGAACGCGTACTTGAGGAAGGCGCTGATGAAGTGGACATCGTGATGCCTGTCGGAAAATTCCTTGAAGGCAGATTAGACTTTGTTTTTGATGAAATTCAAAAGATCAAGCTTCTCACCGGAAAATCACATCTGAAGGTCATCCTGGAAACGGGTGCTCTCAAGGACCCTCAAACAATCCGACACGCATCCCTGTTGTGTCTCGAAGCAGGTGCTGATTTTATTAAAACTTCCACCGGCAAGACAGAACCCGGGGCGACTCCAGAGGCCGTTTATGTAATGTGTGAAGCCATTAAAGATTTTAACCGGGCTACGGGAAAAACGCCGGGGATAAAACCAGCCGGAGGCATTTCCGATGCATCAACAGCAATAAGCTATTATCTTATTGTAAACCAGTCTCTCGGCAATGAATGGTTAAGACCTCAGAGATTCCGTATCGGAGCAAGCCGTCTGGCAAATAATCTTCTGGGTGAAAAATATTTCTGATAAAGTAATTCACTGCTTTATTTTACTAATTTTGCTGTTTCATTTCCAATCATTATGAAGACAGGGGAAAGGCTTCTTCATATTGAATATAACAGCACATCGGTGTCCGGTGACAGTTTAATGGTATCCGGCCAAAACCGGGTGTTCCGATCTGGATCTGAATTAAAGGACACCTTAAGCAGTCATTACCCGCTAAGTCAGAATATTCAACGGGAACTTACTCCCGATTGGATTCTTTTTATTCTTATTGCAATACTCCTTGTTCTTGCCTGGATAAGATTAACCTACAACAAATATATCGTTTCCCTTTTGGAAGCATCCGTTAATTACCAGCGTTCCGCACAGGTTTATGGGGATCCTGGTATTGTTCAAAAACGAATATTCCTGATTTTTAATTTTATTTATTTCATCACGGGGGGACTTTACATTTTCTTTCTTATGAATAATTTCGCCTGGTATCCTTTTGAGTTGAAGGATCTGTGGCTTTTTCTGGCTGATGCCGGCTTTCTGGCCGGACTAATGTTTTTCAGAACTATCGTCTTAAAATTGACCGGACATATTTTTAATCGTTATAAATTGTATAACGAATATATTTTTCAGAGTTTCCTTTTCAACAAAATTACCGGGATTGTACTCATTCCCTTTATTATAGGTATCGCCTACACACGTGGGTTTCCAAAGGAAATAATTATATATGTCAGTCTGTTTGCTGTAGCAGGAATTTTTATACTGCGATTTGCAAGACTACTTATGTTTATATTTAAAAATGTGGTTTTATTATCTTATTTGATTTTGTACCTTTGTACCCTTGAAATATTACCTATGTTGGTAATAGTTAAGTTAATACTTTCTTTGGCGTAGGTTAAATAAACCATTTAAGTAGAAGAGTCTATGACTAAAATTAAGAAAATTTTGGTTTCTCAACCAAAGCCTGAGTCTGACAAGTCCCCTTATTTCGAATTAGCTGAGAAAAACAATCTTAGAATTGATTTCAGACCTTTCATACAGGTCGAAGGCATTTCGGTTAAGGAGTTCAGAAAATCAAGAATTGATCTACTCACTCACTCTGCGGTGATTTTCACCAGCAAGCACGCTATTGACAACTTTTTTCGGGTTTCCGAAGAAATGCGTCTTACCGTGCCTGATTCAATGAAATATTTCTGCATATCAGAATCGACAGCTTTCTATCTGCAGAAATATATCGTGTATCGCAAACGAAAAATCTTCTACAGCTGCACCGGAGCTTTTCCGGATCTATTAGAGCAGATTCTAAAGCACAAAGATGAAAAGTTTCTTTTACCTGTTTCTGACGCTCACAAAGAAGAGATCCCGAATTATCTGAGCAAGCACAAGATCAAGTACACCCGGGCAATTCTTTACCGGACAGTTTCAGTGATCTATCGGATCTTGCAGATGTCAATTATGACATCCTTGTATTTTACAGCCCTTCGGGAATTAAGTCATTGTTGAAGAATTTTCCGGATTTCAAGCAGAACGACACTAAAATTGCATCCTTCGGCACGAAAACAGCCCAAGCCGTTACGGATGCCGGTCTCAGGCTTGATATTCAGGCTCCTTTGCCTGAAGCTCCGTCAATGACGATGGCTCTTGAACGTTTTATTAAAGAGTATAATAAAAACGGTAAAAAGTAAATTCATTCATCCTTAATTATTCCCCGGATGTGTTACTTTTACAGATAACCATCCGGGGTTTTTTTATGCCCGATAAAACATTCCATAAGACAGAACGGCTCAAGAGCAGAAAAAGGATTTCTGAGCTGTTCAATTCCGGACTCACCGGATATTCTAATCCTGTTAAAGTTTTATGGAAGTATAATGACGAACAAAGGTCTGTCACGCTAAAAGCCGGATTCGCCGTACCGAAGAAAAGCTTCAAACATGCAACCGATCGTAATCGCCTCAAACGCCGGATGAGAGAAGCTTACCGGTTATTTTGTGGTGACCTGAAAAAAGTATGTGCGGAGAAAAATATCCAGCTTGATATTATGTTTATTTTTATCTCCTCAGGAAATGAATCATACAGTGTGATAGAAGGGGCAATCAGAAAATTATTAACTAAAATAGAAAAGGAAGTGAATAACTGAACTGGACGGATTTGGAGAAATTGGTTAAATTTGAGTCAGTACTAACTCTATCCTCCAAATTATGATTAGAAAATTTCTGAGAATTACCCTCCCAATCATCTCATTTTCATTATTACTACTACAATGCGGGAAAAGTCATCAAAGCCATTCCGTTAAGGAAATTCCGGCGTATAATGCCAGCATTTCTGCATTTACTTCTGGTTTTATCTCGAATGAATCTTTCATTAAAGTGCGTTTATCTGAGGATTTTGCCGGTGCAATCGTAACCAGACAAACCCACTGAACAAAGACTTTTTCGCT
>CAVXSF010000018.1:0-188338 GCA_963764345.1 uncultured Bacteroidales bacterium
ACCCAAAATGGATGTCTTAGCCAGATTTTTAAATCTATAGATCATAATGAGGGGATTTCAATAATTTAATATCTAAATATAGTGAACCTATAAATCTGTTCTAAATTTCATTCCATTATCAGCCGGATTGTAGTAATTCCAAATAACGTATGGCTGTATGGGCTGTGCCGGCTGTAAAAATGTCTGGCTGTCGCCCTCCACATAAACTAAATTAAAAATTTTTTAGTCTTTTCGCAAACATTACAGGCATAGCCTATACCGCGTATTAACTGTTGTTATTATCATCCTGACCTACTGAAAATATAATTTTTGAAGTTAATGTTTAATACGAAATCTTGATAACCATATATTGATTCGTATCCAACTGCAAAGCTTAATCTTCGATAGCTACTATTATAGAACTCAAAATAAAGCTTTCCCACCCAATCAAGTGTCTCGTTATTTGCAAAAAAATCAAGTTTCAAATAGGACTGATAAAACAAAGGAACATAAGGATTAATTGATGGCAGATGAAATCTTTTTGTTAAACCAATATTATAAATTGCTTTTGTACTATTACTATGAGTCAGTCCTACTCCATAATTAATCGAGATGAAATTCACAATCCACGAATTATTGCAAATTAAAGCCCTTAAAATTACCAATGTGTCAAATTTAGAATAAGTTCCTGTTAAGTAAGGTTTTATCAGGGTATTAAATTTTCTGTTTTTCTTAAAATCAATTATACCTGGAAAATAACTGAGGTTTAAATAATTATTTGAATTCAAATCTTTTGTTGCATAATCAAAACTCAGGTTGTGCTTGCTTCCCCATCCACCAATGGAAGTATGAATCCCAAATGGATTATTATTTAATCTCCCAAAATATCCAATCTCGATAAATGGTGGATCGGGAGCTATCATAATTATCTCTTTACAACTTGATCTTGAATCATACACCATCTTTATCCTAAGATCATTTGCATCAATAGTATCAATATCTACTCGTACTGGCAAATAAAAATTTGCCGAAAATTCAATTACTGATGATTTTTCAGGAAGTGTTATGTTAAAATACCCACTATCATTGCAAATAAAGAACTCTCCTCCTTTTAAATCTTCAATCATTGCTGAGATACCGTCTCCATTTTTATTTTTAACAAACCCTTTAATATTGGTCTGTCCATAGAATTTATCTACATTTATAATCAAGCTAAAAAGAATCAGTATACAATTTATTAAAATTTTCATTTAGTCATTTACTGTTTCGTTATGAATGCTAAGATTCGCTTAATAACAGCTAACGCTTACGTATATGTGACGCAGCTACCTGCGATTGAGTGCCGTAAAATAAAGATTCATAATTTTTCAGAATTGACTAATTCAGAGCGTTGAAAGGTAGCTGTGGCACATATACGATGTTGTGCAAATGTTGCTTGTTACGCCTCTATTATATTTTTTTTAGTATTCATCAGTCTTGCATTCCGGAAATGCCTATTTACCTCATGAACCAATTTGTATGGTCTATTAAAAACCTCTTGAGATAACTTAAAATAGTCAGAGAGTTTCCGTATCGTGTCTTTTGAAAGCCCTTTATGATAATTTAGGATCTTAGAAATTGTCCCTTTTGATAAATTCAGTATTTCAACTAAATCTTTTGCTTTCAAACCATGCTCTTCCATTAAGGACTTAAGTAATTCAATTGGGTCGGAATCATTAAAGGTATTATGTTCATTATCCCACTTCTCGATCAAAAGAGTAAGCAAATCAATCTCATCCTTATTTACTTTATTATCATTTAGAATCAGTTCTTCCAGGATGTCACAATATTCTTTGTATTGCTCCGCATCTTTTATTACTGTATATTTTAATGTTTCCATTTTCTTTTCTCTCAAATTACAATTAATAAACATCAACCTCATACTGTTTTCCCTCGTTGCAAAGCTTTGTGTAATCTGCATGAGTGCCAATCCACTTAATAAATAGATGAACTCTCGTATTCCCAAAGTAATATTTACAAATCAGCCTGAAATTATTTCCGCCAATATTAAATACCACTCTGTCAGAACCTTTGCCAAGAATATCTGCACTATTAAAAGTTAGGATAATCTCATTCGGTTCGTTCCAATCAACTCGTTTTATCAGCGACAACCAAATTTCAAATGACACACGTGCCTTAGCATTTTTTAGGGTGTAATCCTCAATCGACTGTTTTTTAATCAAATGTACTTTCATCAATTATCCGCAAATTTACGAAATAAGTTTCATTAAAGGA
This sequence comes from uncultured Bacteroidales bacterium, assembly GCA_963764345.1. GTDB lineage: Bacteria > Bacteroidota > Bacteroidia > Bacteroidales > DASQZK01. Next base: position 2,254 of record CAVXSF010000018.1, read on the forward strand.
AACTTCACTTGACAATTTTTTTAAGCAGGATGGTCTTTTTGCAATTTTGCACAACGAGTGGCTAAACACACCTATTGTGTATACTCCTCAAATTTGAGGAGTATATGTAACAGTTGCATTTATTTTGCATATGTGTTCAGCCCCTTTAGTTTAGTTTAGTTAAATAAATCTAGCAATAATTTTACAAACCCGGGTTATCCATCGGACTTTTTATTCGATCAAAGCCTTTTGAGCTTTAGCGGTGTTTATCTCTGTCGTCTTACTGCTTAAATGTCCAGGCATATCTTGAATATACCTTAAATCTTCCCAATTTTCCAAGCTGTGTGTGGCATATGTGTGCCGAAGGGTATGAAGTGTCGTCTTCTTTTTGCTCCCGACAGCTTTTACTCAGCATGAACTATATTCTGTACGCCGCTTGCTGAATATTCCTTCCCGGAGGTCTTTTAAAAAAAATAGTCCTTTGGACGATTCGGGAACCGCATAAGATCTGATGACTGCTTTTCATGACCGGTCTGGTGAATACTGTACTTTTTGTTCACCCACGGACATTCCTGTTATGGTTGCGTAATAAACGCATCCTGGATCGTCCGGTTAATTCTGTGCCTTTGGCTTTTAGGGAAGGATCCATTCCGGCAAACATATTTCAGTCGGAGGAGTAAATGGGAATTTATCGGCAGAATGTCTGAACTGTGATTTTGAATGATTGATGTGATAAACATGATGAATAATGATCAATGATCAACCCTGACAGGGTTCAAAACCCTGTCAGGGTTAATATGATCCACACGACCTCCATTCCGGCAGCCTGCAGAAGACATTTGCCCCCTGGAAAAAGCACCTGATCGCCTTCAGTCATTTATGTCATTCGCTCTATCTGCAGGTATTGGCAAAGTGAATTTAAAAGCACTCCCTTTTCCTTCTTCACTTTCTACCCAAATTTTACCACCGTGTTTTGCCACAAATTCTTTACACAACAATAATCCTAGCCCTGTGCCTGTTTCTCCTGCTGTACCTTTTGTCGTGAGTACTTCTGAAATATCGAACAGCTTCTTTAAATTTTCAGGTTCAATTCCAATTCCATTGTCTGCAATTGATACAGTTACGTATTCGGAATACTGTTCTGCATTAATATCTATTATGCCACCAGTATTTGTAAACTTAATGGCATTCGAAACAAGGTTTCTGATCACTGTTTTTACCATATCAATATCAGCAAAAATATTTATCTGGTCTGATGCAGAATAATTGATTGTGATGTATTTTACATTGGCATTTGGATTGAGAATTTTTAAAATACCAATACAAAGATCTCTGAAATTCAATATTTGTGGATTGAAAGGAATCTTTCCTTGTTGAGCTCCTGCCCACTTCAGGATATCTTCTAATAAATTATAAGTGTTTCGTGCTGTTGTATGAATATGGTTTCCGAGTGTTTTAATTTCGTCAATCTTGAGTTTGCTGATGTTTTCTGTCAGTATTTCCGATAAACCAAGAAGGTTATTAAACGGACTTCTCAAATCGTGAGAAAGAATAGAAATAAAGCGGTCCTTGTCGGCATTTTTTCTTTTTAATTCTGTATTTAATTCTGAAATTTTATTTTCACCATTTTTCCTACTGGTTATATCGCTATTACTTCCTCTTCTGCCTAAATAGTTCCCTTCTTCATCAAATACAGGCTGGCACACATGAGAAATCCAACGTATATCTCCTGAGCTGGTGATAATCCTGTAATCCATTCCCTTACATGCTTTATTATTGTCAGATGACTTATGGTGGCTTTCATAGGTTGCCAGGTCTTCCTTATGAATTATTTGAGTAAATAAATTTGGATTGTTGGTAAAATCAACAGGCTTATACCCTGAAATTCTCTCGCATGATGGGGAATTATAATTGAATTTCAGTTCATTTGACAACCAAAATTCCCAATCATAGTTATAATCAGCGATCAATCTGTATTTGGTGTTACTTTCTTTGAGTTTTTGTTCTATCCGAATACGTTCTGTAATATCCCTGCAACTTCCATATACAGTACCATCAGGCAGTAGAACAGCGTTAAGGTCGGTTGAGATAAAATTACCGTCCTTTTTTAATAGTTCAATTTCAGTATAACCTTTACCTTCAGTTAATACCTGATTAAAAATCTTAAAAATTTCCTCATGTTTATTGGGGTTTGTAAGATCTGCGATCGTCTTCTTTTTCATTTCTTCTGATGTATACCCAAGCATAGCTGAAGCTTCCTTATTGGTGTATATATACTTTCCCTTCTGATCTGCCACGAAGATGGCATCCGCTGAATTTTCCATTATTGACCTTGATTTTTCTTCGCTTTCCTTTAAAGCAATATCTGAAATCTTTCTTTCAGTGATATCTATATTCACTCCGCTAATTTTAACAATTTCGTCATCCTGAAAAATCGGAACAATATTATTTTGGAACCATTTTACGGTTCCGTCTGGTAAGATTATACGCACTTCAGCTGTTGCAGTAACTTTGTTTTTTAAAACTAAATCGAACCCTTCTTCAACGAGATGCCAGTCATCAGGATGAACCCTGTTTTTGTAATGTTCTAAAGTTGGTTCAAATTCAAATGGTTTATATCCGTAGAGGACATAACTATTCTCTGACCATACTGCAGTCTGGTCCTTTAGATCATGGATAAAGCTTCCCATATGGGCTATTTTCTGAGCTTCCAATAGTGTTGATTCACTTTCGCGTAATTTGTTTTCTATCTGTTTGCCGGCAACTATTTCAGATTTTAAATTACTCAATTCGAGTTCTAATTTTTCTATCCTGTTTTCTAGTTCATTCATGGTCATTCCTTGTTAGCAATGATTAACTCCTCTGCACGCTTCGCTTTCTCTTCATCAAAAATGACTAACTCTGCTTCATGTTTCGATTTCTCTATGTTCGCAATGTTTAACTCATCTGTACACTTCATGGCCTTCTTATGTTATTGAGATCTGACTTTTCCGACCTTTCTCCTGTATACGTTTTCTGTTTCAGTTAGTTGTATATTATTGAAATTTAAAACATTAAGTGTATTCCCGTAGGGTTTCAGCAGAGTCTTTATTAATCACTACCCTAATCTTTGAATTGAAATAATCAGATTTTTTTATTTAAGAAACCCCAAAGTTCCGCTGAATTTAAGATGACATATAAACGTCCGTTTGTTTATGAGAACCTCACTTTATATTTTGTAATACATAACATAATTGATAATTAAATTGCGTATCTTACTGTTTTCCAGTTCTTTTAGTAGCAACTAAAATTCATGCAGCATATGAGTTAACATATGTAATTGAGGCAGAGAACACGTTTCGAAGCATTAAACCAACAATAATGCATCTAAGAAATGAAAAACATAACCAATGAAGAACTCCTAAAGGAGGTGCGAAAATTGAAGCAGGAAAACAGTTCCTTAAGGAAATTGTACCAAAAAGACACTTCCGAACTCAAACAATCAAAGAAGGAATTGCATGAAAGTGAAGAACGATTCCGACTTTTATTTAAGAAAGCACCGCTTGCATATCAGTCGCTTGACATAGATGGCAATTTTATCGAAGTAAATCAGACCTGGTCAGATACCCTCGGTTATACCCATGAGGAAATAATCGGGAAATGGTTTGGGGACTTTCTTTCTCATGATTATCAGGATGCATTCCGTGAGCGATTTCAAATTTTCAAAGCGAAAGGTAAGATTCACAGTGAATTTGAAATGGTTCATAAGACTGGCAACATATTATTTATAGCTTTCGAAGGGAAGATAGTTTTTGATTTAAATGGAGAATTTAAGCAGACTCACTGCATCTTACAGGACATCACCGAGCGCAAACGTTCAGAAGACAGGCTGAAAAAGAGCGAGGAAATATTGAAATTTTATACAGATAACTCACCAATGGCAGTTGTTGAATGGGACTCTGACTTTATTGTGACGAAATGGACTGGTGAGTCAGAAAAAATGTTTGGTTGGAGTGCAGAAGAAACGATTGGTAAACCGATTATGGATTTGAATTTGATTTTTGAAGCGGATATTCCAATTGTACAAAATACAATGGAGAGACTCACAAATGGATTAAATAAACAGGTAGTTTCCACTAATCGTAATTACAGAAAAGACAGAAGTATTATTACTTGCGAATGGTACAACACAATATTGGCGAAACAAAATGGGAAAATGCTTTCTGTTTTGTCGCAGGTTTTGGACATCACCGATCGTAAGCAGGCAGAGGAGAACCTTCTGGAAAGCGAAGAAAAATATCATTTGCTTTTTAAAAACATGAATTCAGGTTTTCAACTAAGCGAAGCAATTGTAGATGAAAATAATATTCCAGTTGACTTTCGTTATTTAGACGGAAATAATCAAATGAAATTATTCACTGGTTTCTCAATTGAAGAAGTCAGGGGTAAAACGATTAAACACCTTATACCCGATTTGGACATAAACATGATTAAAAGGTTTGGCAATGTAGTATTAACTGGAGAGGAAATGAAGTTTGAATATTTCTCCCCAGCTTTCAGTAAGTATTTCAAAATTTGCGCTTATTCCCCTCGCAAGGATCTTTTAGCTATAATATTTGATGACATCACGGAACAAAAACTGGCAGAAAAAGCACTTAAAGAAAGTGAAATGAAATTGATTAAACTCAATGCCGACAAGGATCGTTTTATTTATATTCTTGGACATGATTTAAAAAATCCATTTAATGCCATCCTTGGTTTCACAGATCTATTAAGAGAAAATATCCGAAACTATGAGATTGACAAAATTGAAGATATTGTAAAGATCGTTAATAAATCAGCAAGAATTTTAAATAATTTATTGGAAGACATATTATTATGGGCAAGGGCACAGCAGGGTAGCATTGTTTTTCAACCACAAAACCTTAATCTTTCAACAACCTGGGAGAATATACTTGAAGTTCTTAAACCAAGTGCATATGAGAAAAACATCACAATCTATTCTTCCCTGGATGATAATATAAATGTTTATGCAGATAAGGATATGTTAAAAACCATATTGCTCAATCTTGTATCAAACGCTATAAAATTTACAAACAATAGTGGTGAAATAAAGATTAATGCAGAGGAAATTTCCGGTAATGTTACGATATCGGTTTCGGACAATGGGATTGGAATACCCTTTGAAAATCTGGCAAAGCTATTTGATATATCTCATGTTCTTACAACCAAAGGGACAGCAAAAGAATCAGGAACGGGTTTAGGCTTGATGCTTTGTAAAGAATTTGTGGCAAAACATGGTGGTTTTATATGGGTTGATAGTGAAGTTGGACGTGGGAGCACGTTTAAATTTACGCTTCCTTGTAATACTGAAACGAAGCAAATTCAGGAAGAATCAATAAAGGATTTATAAACGTAAATATGCATATTTAAAGAGAAATTTGTCGAAGTGCTATGATTTTCAGCTGAAATATTGGTATAGCTTTCAAGTGAAGAATGCATCTATTCGAACAATATGCATTATGAATACGTTTATCAGATTAAAATTACATTCAAAGAGCATTATTTCAGTATAATATATTTTCACAACAATCTACTAAATTGACTGAAAATGAAAAGCTTTACTTTATTATTCATTACATTTCTTTCAGTATCCCCGTTAACTGCCCAGTTGTCTGGATTATATACCATTGGAACAGGGGGCGATTATCCAACCCTTGCCGATGCTGCGCAGGATGTCAATGACCATGGATTAAACGGAAATACAATTTTTGAGATTAAAGACGGATATAACCAGGATGAGGTCCCATATATAACAACCTATCCCGGAAATAATCAGTTTACTCTGACCATCAGGCCTGAAGCAGGTGCAAGCAATGTTACACTCACTTCCCCTACCTTGGAGACGATATTTCTCGACAGCACAGAAAATGTAATCATTGATGGCCGTCCGGGTGGAGTTTCGAATAAATCGGCATTAATAATTATCAACAGTAACAAAGGTAATTCTTCCGGTATATTTGCTTCGAAATCAACAAATACCTTAATTGAATATTGTACTATACAGTTTGATGGTACACGTGGTATAAGTGTTGATAATAGTTACTTTTCCAAAATAGAAAACAACGATATCACCACTTTTACAACTGGTCCGACAGAAAATGGTTCAACTATTGGGATTTCCACTTATGAATCAGAAAATACATTAATTAGAAATAATAAAATATATAATCTTCATGTTGCCGATGTTGTATCAATATTCGGCATACTAACATACAATCCGGAATCCGGAATTTCGACCGATTCGTTATATAACAATTTTATAGATTTAAATGCAGATGTCGTCGATAGTTCCCGGGATGTTACGGGGATCCGGGTTTATCAGGAAAAATCGGATAAAAAATGTTTTATTTATTTTAATTCGGTAGTCATCAGCGGAGAAGGTATTAAAAGCAGAAGCAGCCGGTCTCTGGATTTTGAAGGGGCGGGAACCCTCGATTTAAAGGATAACCTGTTTATAAACCATAGGTCAAATGGTACCGGCGATGGAGAGCATTATGCAATAAAGCTTAATAAGGGAGCAGAAATTCCTGATATACAATCCGATTATAATCTTTTTTTTGTAGATGGGAATGGGGGAGTTTTAGGATCATATAATGAATCTGACGATACTACGCTAACACAATGGCAGACCGCAACAGCATTGGACGATGCATTCAATATTCAAAGATGTTGAATTCGAAGATATTACATACGGTGACCTTCATCTGGCAGGGATGTCTTTTGACGACCCCGACCTATTGGGGCTATACATACCGGGTATTGAAGATATTGATGGCCAGGAACGTTCGTCCGACAGCACATTTATGGGGGCCGATCAACCCCTGGCCATTTCGGTAGGGACACAGGAAATAAAGGAAAAAATAAATTCAAAATTCACATATAAAATACTGAATCAGGATCAAAAGATAAGTATACAGTTCGAAATAAATAAACCTTCTTATACGGATATTTCTCTTTACAACATAATGGGCCAAAAGCTCAACAGTATGATATCTGAAACTTTAAATACAGGTGATTATACAATAGACGTAAGTAAAACCGATAGCAATGGTTCCGTGTTATTGCCAGGAATCTATATTATTCGAATTCAGACGGGGGGAGAAAATTATACCAGAAAGATTTTTCTAAAATAAATCAGTGAGATAATAATTTCAGAGATTTCTATCTGGTTAAAGATTAACACTGAACGTTTTCCATAGTTGCTGTCCATCCGGCACTTCTACGATCCAGGCGTACCGGCCCGGCTCCTTCAGATACACAGTGAAATATTCTGCCCGCTGACCTATTTTTGAATGATACGTACTCAATCCACCAAGAAACTCTCCAGGGGCAGGACTACGCAATCCTCCAATGTGATACCAGTCGAGCCATTTGTTGATTTCGGCCAGATTGGTGCTGTCATCGAGTTTAATGAGGTGGATATTGTTGTGTATGGGCATACCGGTAGAATCCACTTCCAGGTGAACTGCAAATGAATGTTTCCCCAGACCAGGGTCCCAATCGGTTTCTATTTTATCATTCGTAATATTGATTCTTTCATCACGTTCCGGTTCCGTGCTATTTGCCGATTTTCCGGTAACGGTGAGCGGTAAAGTCATTCCCTTGCTCACATGAATAAAGCCATCGGCTGTTTTAACCCAGCATTCCATTGCATATTGTCCCGGTTCCAGATAAATGGTTTTCTCCGCTTTATGGCCGGGCGACACCAGTCCTCTGGAAGTGATATACTGAACCTGATCGGCCCAATCAGGGAGCAATTCCTTTTCACGGGCATAAATCCCGGATGCATCGATTAAACTATCCTGTAATTCCCTGAGTATCTTTGCCCAGGTGCCTTCGAACTTGATCTTATACTCCGTGTAACCTATTCCTTCCGGCAATTTTGAAATACTTATCTCATGAATGTGTTTGGCCTTCTCATTGTTTAAAACAAAAGTGATCCATCCGGAAGGAATCTCTGAAGGCGCAATAAAAACAAAATCTGCAGTCTTTACCTCCACTTTGTATGTTTTTTCTTCCCGGGATCGCCCACAGGAAATGGGCAAAATGAGTAAAAACATATAGGTGATAAGTCGTTTCATGGCAATACGTTTTTAATTTATAGATCTATTTTTTGCCGTTTTTGTTCAATTATACTTCTTTTATTTTTGCTGTTTTTGTTCAATTAGAATTCTCTAATTTTGGCTTGACTCCCTAATAATCAAACCTATGCGTCCTCAACCTTCCTCCTCCTCATGTGCCCCTCATGTGCCTCATGTGGTTCCCCCTCTTCCTCCTCCTCATGTGCCCTCATGTGCCTCATGTGGTTCCCCCTCTTCCTCCTCCTCATGTGCCCTCATGTGCCTTATGTGGTTCCCCCTCTTCCTCCTCCTTATGTGCCCTCATGTGCCTCATGTGGTTCCCCCTCTTCCTCCTCCTTATGTGCCCTCATGTGCCTCATGTGGTTCCCCCTCTTCCTCCTCCTCATGTGCCCTCATGTGCCTCATGTGGTTCCCCCTCCCTCCTCCTCCTTATGTGCCCTCATGTGCCTCATGTGGTTCCCCCTCTTCTTCCTCCTCATGTGCCCTCATGTGCCTCATGTGGTTCCCCTTCTTCCTCCTCCTCATGTGCCCTCATGTGCCTCATGTGGTTCCCCCTCTTCCTCCTCCTCATGTGCCCTCATGTGCCTCATGTGGTTCCCCCTCTTCCTCCTCCTCATGTGCCCTCATGTGCCTCATGTGGTTCCCCCTCTTCCTCCTCCTCATGTGCCCTCATGTGCCTCATGTGGTTCCCCCTCTTCCTCCTCCTTATGTGCCCTCATGTGCCTCATGTGGTTCCCCCTCTTCCTCCTCCTCATGTGCCCTCATGTGCCTTATGTGGTTCCCCTTCTTCTTCCTCCTCATGTGCCCTCATGTGCCTTATGTGGTTCCCCCTCTTCCTCCTTCACTTGATAACAACGTGATTCCGGTTAAATCTGCTTTCCCGTTTTTCAGGAATTCGTAAGTCATCCGATCGGCTTGACAGTCTATAAACCGAATCCCTTTTAAACTCTTATTTTTAAAGAAAGTATTCATAAGCGTTGCATTCTTGAATGTCACCTTTTTAAAGGCGCAGTTTTCAAAATAGCAGTCCTCCACGGTACCTTCGAAAACAATATCGACAATCTGCATAGCATTAAAAGAGGTGCCATTCCAGACTGCATTAGCCATTGGGTTGTTCTGGAAGCCACCAGATTTAAACACCGCTCCGGTAAAATCGGCACCGTAGAAATCGCAGCCCATGATATAGCTTCCTGAAAATTCAGTTTCTTTCAGGGAACAGTTCCTTAAATAAATTATTGACTAAGTTGGAATTCTGAATGTGGCTGCTGCTGATGTCGGAACCTGAGAAGTCACAGCCATCCACATTATTGCTTTTTAAAAGAAGTCCCGACAGTTCTGAACCGATAAACAGGCAGCGTTGCATGTTGGAGGAACTGAATTTTTCATGCAGATTTTTCAACCCGGAAAAGTCTGCGTCCACCCAGTTCCCGCGTGACATATCCCAGCTAAGCTTTTTTTTCTGCTTCCCGGATGGCAATTCATCCGATTGTTCGGCTGATGGCTCAACTGACGTCTTTTCAGTGTTTGCCGGCACGTAGTTTTCTGAAAAATAGTTTAGGTCAACACCCAGAATTTCCGCGAGACGGTTAAACGTAATGATGTCCGGCATGGATTCTCCGCGCTCCCACTTCCCGACTGCCTGTGGACTGATGAACAGACGCTGGGCAAGTTCCGCCTGAGAAATATTTATTTTCTTTCGTGCTTCGGCAATTTTATTACCAATGATCTTAAAATTTAACATGATTCTATCTTTTTATTTTGTTTTTCCGACATTGCAAAGATAGGTGGATTCACTTCCGGAATCAGAAAAATATCGATCGTATTAGTTGTAATTACGCTACTTAATGTTGTTATATCACAACCAGCAGTAGCATATTAAATTTTACCATACCCGGTTTTCCGGATGATAGGATAGGGGTATTTTACCATACATGGAAAGCATTAGGATATTAATATTAAATAAGCCGACGCTCTTCAAAATCCGCAAAAACTACTTACCGGCGATGCCATCAATTTAAAAATGAAGCTTTACCAATAGCATAAATGGCATAACCATATAATTAATGGTTTTAATAATAAAACTTAAGATCAAATTACACGTAAGATGTAAAAAATTTAATATCCATGAGAGTCTTAACCGGTATCGCATTCTTTGTTAATCTTATATTGTGGTTTATTGGAGTCATTTCAGGATTTATACTAGGATCATGGATTATTGGACTTCCGGTATTGCTCGGTTTTATTGGATTTATTATTGGCTGGCACCTGAGCGGAGGGATAGTTGTTGCTCCGGCAGACTATTTCTTTCAGCCTGAGTGGGATGTATTCAAGACAAAATTAAAATGGTCAAATGGTACAGGCATCACTATCGGCATTATCAGCTTATTAATTATGAGCTTATTTTATTAACCTCTTAAACAATTGCGTCAAAATGAAAAACTATCAGTGCAAAAGATGCGGATCTGTTATTCAATCATCAAGTTTTCCCCGCAATAGCGGTTGCCAGGCGGGGTCATCTCACAACTGGGTATCACTCGGTAATGTCGGGAGTACAAATTATCAGTGTAAAAGATGTGGTATAATTATTCAGTCTGCATCCACACCTTCAAATTCAGGATGCCAGGAAGGATCTTCACACAATTGGACAAGATTGTGAGTGAAATTACAATAACGGTAATACATTCATATTCTGCAATATAAATCAACGGCAAATATAATGTCAAGCTTAAAGCTTCGACAAAAAAAAGTATCGAAGTAACTACAGTAAATCTCCATGTTGTTCTTGCTTTGCAAGCTCACCGGGCCTAGGATCCAGTTTTGGACGAGTGAGAGTACCAGCGCTTTTCGATTGCGAAAAACATCCTTCAGTTCTTCATACCTCACTTTTGCAAGGGGAAGAATACATCATCACGATCAATCCGATGGCAATTGGAATATTCGTTGTTCCCCTGCTCAATCCGTTCCAAAATCCTGCAATTCCGAGAAAGAAATGTCCCGACAGGACACCAATCAGCATGGCACTGAAAATCCAAATTGTAAGATACCTGTCTAAGAAGGAAAGCCTTTTGCCTATTGTAACCATCAGATCAAAACTTTTTCTACTAAATAAGATAATATTTCCATTGTTTCCGTCCCTGAGATAAAGAAGGAGTCATTGGCAACATTTCTCCTGAGAATGTTAATCCACGACATTTCCAGGGGATTTTTCATGTTTATTGTTAAATTTATTAGACTTTCGACAAGCTATGGTGTTATTCAAATAAACACCAATGAACCGAATACTGGGCATCGATATCGGGTCTGCCACTTCTTCAGTGGTTGTCATGGAATCTGATGGCAGGATCCTGTACCATAGCTATTTATTTCATTCAGGACAAATTATTAATACCCTTGCAGGTCAATTGTCAGGTACAGATATTTCCAGAGTTGATGCTGTGGCATATACTTCATCGTGCCCGGAAATCTTTAAGACCGGCCGGAAATTTGATAACCGGGTGGCTTCGATCAGGGCAGCAAAGCATTATTTCCCCGATCTCCGCGGTATGCTACTGATCGGTTCAGAGAAATTCGGCCTGGCTACTTTTGATGCTACCGGACATTACAGGAATTACCGGTCCAACACCTCCTGTGCTGCAGGTACCGGGAGTTTCCTGGATCAGCAGCTCGGACGCCTTAACCTTCACAGCATCTCACGCCTTGGAGAACTCGCCGCTTCGAACAAGGGTGAATTCCCGAAAATTGCTTCCCGTTGCTCGGTTTTTGCAAAAACAGATCTTATACATGCCCAACAGGAAGGATACAGCCTGGCGGAGATATGCGATGGACTGTGCTATGGCCTTGCAAAAAATGTTGTTGACGCCGTGTTTGAAGAACCGGTGGAAGGGAAACTGGTTCTTGCCGGCGGGGTTTCGCTGAATGAGGGCGTGGTAAAGCATCTTCATCTCCTCCTTGAATCGGACGTGGTTATCGGGGATTATTCCCACCTCTACGGGGCCATCGGAGCCGCCCTGATGATGAAGGAGGAAAGTCAGGTAAATGTTGGGAAATATAACAACACGGAAGATCTTCTCATTCATGTTGAAAAGGACAAGGCATACCATAACCCGCCCCTGGAGCTTAAACTTTCTGATTATCCGGACTTTTCATCGCTCCGGGATTATCTTTTTACGCCTTCTGGTCAACCTGACATGGGAAACGCAGAAGTTTCCCTTTACAGTGAACTTCTTCCGGAGGGGGAAACCAGGGTTTTCCTGGGAATTGACATCGGTTCAACAAGCACCAAGGCAGTCATCATGGACAGGCAGAAGAATGTCCTGGCTGGTTTTTATACCCGGACTTCGGGAAGACCTGTGAATGCCGTTCAATGCCTTTTCGAAGCCATTGCGCATCTTGCGCGCACACATCGGCATCAATTTCGGGTGATTGGAGCAGGTACCACCGGTTCCGGGAGGAAGCTGGTGGGGAAAATCATCGGCGCCGATGTCGTTCCCGATGAAATCACAGCTCATGCACGAGCCGCAATCGAACTTGATCCCGGTGTGGATACCATTATCGAGATTGGTGGACAGGATTCGAAGTTCACACTGTTAAAGGATGGCATGGTCAGCTTTTCCATAATGAACAATGTCTGTGCCGCAGGAACAGGCAGTTTCATTGAAGAACAGGCCCACAAGCTCGATTGCCCCCTGACGGAGTTTGCCAGCCGGGCAGGGAGATCCTCATCACCCTTAACGAGCGACCGCTGCACTGTTTTCATGGAGAGGGACCTGAATTATTATCTTAACGAAGGTTATGAAACAGACGAACTCCTGGCTTCTGTCCTGCATTCCATCCGTGATAATTACCTCTCGAAAGTAACCGGAAAAGCCAGGATCGGCAACAGAATCTTTTTCCAGGGAGCCACTGCTAAAAACCGGGCCCTGGTTGCCGCCTTCGAACAAAAGCTGCAAAAACCCATCATGGTTTCTAAGTACTGCCACCTTACCGGCGCTCTGGGCGTGGCCCTGACCCTGCACGACAACACCATTCCCATAAGCACCTTCCGGGGTCTGCAGCTTTGGAAAATGAATATTGCTGTTAGAACGGAGATATGCAGTTTATGTAACAACCTTTGCAAGTTAAGGGTGGCAGAGGTGGATGGCGAAACGGTAGCCTATGGATTCCTTTGCGGAAGGGACTATGACACGCAGAAATTTGTAAAAAAAGATGATGAAATTCAGGATCTCACCGGGAAATACAACCGGGTATTCAGATATAAACAAAAAACCAGCTCTTCCCCCGTCACCATAGGATTACCGGTGACGCTTTACATGGCCGAAGAACTATTGCTCTGGCAAAAATTTTTCGATCTGATGGGAATAAAAACCATTAGCAGTGAAGGTTATACCACTTCCGTAAAGGACGGTAAGTATCTGTCGGATGCTGAATTCTGTGCCCCCTTGTCCTCTGCTTTCGGTCACGTACATTTTCTTAAAGACAAAGCCGATTATATTTTTCTCCCTGTATATCTCGAGGAAGGAACAAGTCTTTCCAAAAGCAAGCAGTATTGTTATTACACACAGTACATTTCGGCAATGCTTGCTTCCACCCGGTCATTCCGCGACCGGAACCAACTGCTGATGCCGTTGGTCAAAAGCCTCAAACCGGAAGGAAAGACTATGAATTCGTTGCGGGAGATGTTTCACAGGATCGGCTACGGCCACCTTGGAACAAAGGATGTATCTGACGCATACCTGGAAGCCCAAAAATTTTACAGGATAACGCTTCAGAAATGGAAGGATGTTTATCGAGAGAACAGGGACATCAATAAACCGGAAATCATCCTTCTGGGAAGGCCCTATACGGTCCTCTTTTCAACAATGAACAGCAACATTCCGGGGATTATTGCCAGCAACGGTTACCCGGCCTATTTCATGAATATGCTGCCGGAAAAAGAAGGGAAAAAGAACCTTCATGATGAACTGGCGCATGCCATGACCTGGAAATATGCCTCCGACATCATCCGGAAGACAGGAATGATAGCTGAATCTGAAAATTCATACCCCGTGTTGATTACCAGTTTCAAGTGCACTCCGGATTCTTTCGTGATCGATTATTTCAGGGAAATTATGGATTCTTACCAAAAACCTTATCTGGTCCTTCAGCTTGACGAGCATGATTCAACGGTAGGATATGAAACCAGGATTGAAGCAGCCATACAGTCATTCAAAAATCACTTTTACAAAAGAAGAAATTCCGGAAGTGGGCTATCCGGATCATCCCGTAAACAGGCGCCATTACAAAAGAACGGGATGGATAAACTCCCTCCCGAATTAAAGGATATCCTGGCCGATCATAATATTGAACCTGCAGAATACATACATGCTCATGGTAATAATGAGTTTGTTGACAACCTGTCGGATTTAAAATCCGGCGAAACGGAAAAACTGAGGGATAAGATCCTGCTGATCCCCGGCTGGGACCTCCACGGTTCCCGGATGCTGGAGAGTATTATGAAAGCCGAAGGGCAGGAAGCCGTTATGATCGCAGATACAGATGGATCCATCCGCCGGAGTCTCAAAATAAATACTGGCCAGTGTCTTCCCCTTAGTACAATCGTACAGAATTCGTATGAATATATTACCGGCCATAACATAGATCCCGCCAGGGCGGTTATCTGGGTCCCTCGGGGTTTCGTTTCATGCAACCTTACGATGTTCCCGCATTACATGAAGAAGCTCCTGAGCCGCTATGATAATCGCATGTCGAAGGTTGAAATCTATCCGGGGAACATCGCCTTTTATGACTTTTCCATTAAAACAGGCGTGAATGCATTCCTGGCCTTCCTTTTTTCGGGAAGTCTGAAAAAGGTAGCCTGCAGGATAAGACCCTACGAAAAGGAAAAGGGATCGACAGACCATGTTTTAGACAAGGCTACGGAAATGCTTTGTCATGCATTTCTTCGGAAATCTCCCAAAGAACCGGTGCTAATTGAGATTATGAAGATGTTTGATGCCGTGGAAGTGAATCCAGGTAATCGTCCGAAAGTGGCGATATTCGGTGATATATACGTTCGTGATAATGACATTTTCAACCAGGAACTTGTAAAGGTTATTGAAGAAAATGGCGGAGAGGCACTTCTTACTTCGCTGAGTGAATACCTTAACATCATTTTGAAACAGATGGAAAGACGGTTTTTACTTGAAAGCAGGTACCTGGAACATTACAACCTCAGGTTGCTTAAGTACCTGGTTCCTTTACTGGAGAGAAAATATAACCGGTATTTTTCAAAATATATCCGGAATATCACGCCCCTTAACGGGGAAATTTCGGGTATCCTCGATAAGCATCACCTGCAGATCATGCACAGGGGGGAATCGGTGGAGAATATCCTCAAAATCGAAAATCTGACCAGACACTATAACGACATTTCACTATTTGTGCAAACGAGCCCGGCTTACTGCTGTCCCTCTCTCGTTACCGAAGCTATGGCGTCGCACATTGAATACCACACGGGAGTACCGGTGGTTTCCATAGAATATGACGGAACGAAAGGTTTTAAAAATGAAGCTGTGATTCCGTACCTTAGGCTTGGTGGTGTAAAAAAATGACCAGCCGTTTAAAGGTAGATTCGCCAGGCTCACCGCAAAACATTTTTATTGTACCTTATACTCGCACATTATCGTCCCATCCGTCAGTAAACCAGATCATCACGTATAAAAAATGGCTTGAACCGGAGCGGGAAAACGGAACATCAAACTATTATGAGAAATGACACCCCTGAGGAAAATCATTGGAATAGCCAATCTGAAAAAGTACAATTCCATGCCCTAAAACTGAGAGTTGGTGAACTTCGGGGTATTTGCCCCAATGGTTATGGTGCATGCTCCTGAGCAGTGTCATGGTGCCTCACATTCCGGATATCAAGGAAAAATTCGAACCAGACAAGCCAAAGTATGAAGATGAAGGCATAAATGACATAATCGTACATATCGTGTACGTCGATGGTAAGATCGTATCCGCCATGATGCTGAACATAGATAAATAGCAGGGTGAGTCTGAGAATATTCATGAGGTTGATGAGAACCACACCGCCGGCAATGAAGAGCCACCGGTACCTGTGACCCCTTCCTGTAAGATAGACCACGGCCGAAAAGAGGAGAATGGTATTCATTCCAAGGCAGGCCTTACCCATGTAGAGGTTGGCATTTTCCCCAATCAGAAGATTGCCGTCCTGCAATGAATCTGTATTCAGCAAATCAAGCAAGCTTTGTGTTGAGCCAAAGAGAAAGTTAACCCAGAGTTTGAAATCAAAAGCCCCGAGGATAAAATTCCCTAAGATAACATAGATATACATCACGACAAAGAGGCTGTCAAGCATCGACCCGACGTATGCGATGTCAAGGTGCTTTGTGGAAATTCTCTTTAATAGTACAGACTTGTGTGCCATGACGAAAAGGACGAAAAAGGTCACCATGGCCAGGACACCCGGAGTTCGCGACACCTTCATTGACGATGTGAGGTCGGGATTGGACATGGATGCAAAAAGAGCGATATCGATGGAACCAAAAACGAAATTCAACGCAAGGAGAACGAATGAAAGGAGGACACGTTTCATCGCAGGTATAGGGGTGATCCAGACGAGAAACAGGAGGAAAAGGAACCATTTTTTCAGAAGAAGCCCGCTGTCAATGGGGATCACGGGAACACCACCCTTAATGGAGAAATGATCTGATATGCGGAACGATGACCCCGACCACCTGAGGATGAGATTCGACACATTCTCCGCCAGCGTCTGGTAAAATGAAATGACTCGCATGATCAGCGGAAATACCGGATCACTGCTGAAAAAAAATATTCTCAGCACTGCATAAATGGTTATAACCGCGACAAGGATAACAAGGCTTATTCTAAAATTTCTGGATCCCGGCATTTCGTATTGATCCCCCGTTATAAAAATTTAAGCCCGGAACCTGCATGGGCAGATGTTCCGGGTTTGTAGAGTAAACAATTTTTTTTCAGAATCACTCTTCGTTTTTTTTCTTTTTTCTCGCTGCAAAATAGGTTATGCCTGCTCCGGCAAGAAGGGCAAGTAATCCGCCATCCAACGGAACACCAGTTGTGTTTTTTGGGGAATCACAATTCCTGTTAATTCTATTATTATAGCGGTGATGGCCGGCAAATGTTCCTGGAGTGTAAACAAATGTCATGACAACGAGTGTCAGAATAGCGTATAACTTTTTCATAACAATTAATTTTTGGGTTTATATTAAAAACATTTGTCAGAATCGTATTGCCGTAAATAAAGGTTTAAGATTTATAATTGTTTATTATAGACAATAAAAATATGTTATGGTTCAGCAAAAATCAAAAAATTCATCACCACTTAAGGCACTCTTGTCAAAATAGATAGAGTGTTTACAAGGCTCACCAGGTATGGGATATTGTCGCTTGACTTCATCTGGAAAATCTGGGAGTGTCACTTTATAAATGCTCTTATATTCAAAATCTCTGTAAATAAACATTTTATCCCGAATGGATTTAATATCATCCGGGAATGGGTAAGCCTTCAGTCCGGCAAATTGTGAATCTGATACATTCTTTGGCAACTCATGAGTTATTTTCTCTTCATGGTTCCGGTTTGAAGATATTTCCTTATTGAGGGAAATTTATTCAGGCCGTTATTAAAGAAATACCGGCATAAGTCCATTGCTCCGGGTCACTTATTCATTTCTTAAACCGGCCGGAAGGAACGATATTAGAAGCATCAGAAATCTTCGGGATTAAAATAATCACAGCTACCATTCTCATTAATAAACAGGATGGTTTTACCGGGAATCTCATGTCCCTTGAATTCGTAATTAGCAGAGGAATAGTTCGCCACCAGTTGGATATTCCCAAATTGAATGCGTTGGACCAGCCGGTCGCCGGTCAAAAATGCAAAATCCGTAACATGGAATTTGACTGTTAAAGGCTGGGTACGACTGTAAAACTTATAGTGATGAGCAATCCGGTCTTTATTCATTTGAAAAAAATCGTAGTTCAGATTATAGAGCGGCGGATACTGATAAAACATCTCAGTCAATGCCTCGTCTGTTTTCACATTGGAAAATTTCAGGGCCGGAACACCCTGATGTGCCGTAGAAATGAGGCAATCATGATAAACAGCTTCCCATAAGGGGATTTTAAACCGGGGATCAAAGTTCAGGTGTCTATATTTTTCCTTGACCGGTACCTCTTTGAATGCGATGTCCATCATTTCGGGAGGCCAGTAATTTCCCAAATAGTAGCGTGAATTTTTATCCTGCCTCATTTCCTTGTCCCTGAAACCGAAAAGGGGAGTAGTCACCCCTTCATTAACGTCCAGCACATTTGAAAACAGGTAGGTTCCTTTTTCCGAGCCGATGGGTACTTCTTTTGTATCTCTTAACCATTTTAAGCGGTCGATACGTAGGTCGGCATCTTCCTGCGAGGTAAGAGGATGAACTTTGGAATAATCGTCGTAATATTCCCCGAAGGCATCCACATCGATAAAATAATAGGAGTAGGGGACTTCATTAAAATTTTCGTTGATCCGCTTTTCATAGAATTTACGGATTGCTTCCGGATTGGCTCTGCCTCCTTTGGATTTAAATCCTTTGTACCAGGTCCCGTCCTGTTGTATCATTCTGACTGAATCGTAGGACACTCCGGGCATTTGTGCCGTCTCCCAAGAATCATCGGTCCCATAATCGGAAGGATCATGGATGGAAGAGTAGGAGTCGTATATTCCGAACAGGTAGCCCTGGTCGAATGCATATTGGGCTACTCCTTTCCGGTTGGAAGCAAACCGGTGCCCTGTGGCCCGCAATACCATCCTGTCAATGCCGGCATCTTTCAAAGCATCGATCATCCTGATGGAGACTCCGGATCCCCATTTTTCCGGGGGAAGCAGGTAATCAGGATAATCGGCATACAGCAGACCGGCATTTTTCCACATGTCTTTGGCAAATTCATCATTCACACCTTCATCATTCAGAACTGCTCCGAGTACCCGCAAAAATTCTTTCTGCAGGTAGCCATCAGGATGATCCAATTGTGCAAACTGGTTGATAACACTGCGCTGTTCCGGATCCAGACTGCCCCATCTTCCTGAGATAAAACCCCGGTGATTTTTAACATCTTCAACCATCGCTTTCGCCAATGGAGTATATTTGCCATCCTTAATATCATATTGGGTAATGAACGGGCCGAATATCAATCTGCCAAACAGGGCTCCGATCATTCTTTTTTCCAGGGGTACGGATTCGATTTTGGCGTCCAGTGTGACCAGTTCATTCTTTTCCTCAAGTTCCCGTCGGAAATATAAAGCAGGGGCGATCGGCGAGGCATTGTCCAGATGGATTATTCTGATCCCATAAGGTTCTTTCAATGCAGCATTCGGCGTAAAGCTGTGCATTACGGTTAATTCCATGGTGGTGTCCTGATTCTCAAATTGGATCTCGTTATGAAAAGGAGTCGCCATTTCATACATGCAGGTTGCCGGGTCTTTCTCCACAGCCCAAAAGGGCAGGGATAATTCAGCAGCATCCATTTTTTTCCCCTGGAAATTATTGGCATAAACGGTATCGGAAAAGGGAATGTAATACCCTTCATTCTTTGGCAGGATAAGGTAATCGCCTTTTTTAAAGAGCGAAACTTTCGGCCAGTACAGTGTTTGCGGCTTTGTACTCCTGAACGTTACACTGATTTCAAGATTCTTCCCGAAGCTAAGCATACATTTCAGTCCTTCATCCGGATAATCAATCCTCAGGCTGCTATCATTCCCGGCTTTGGTTGTATAATTCGGGAAATTGAATACCGAATCGGACAAAACTTCCCGAAATCCCTCACCGTTCATGTATTCCAATAACCCGGAATGCGGATTAAACTGCAGTTTATGGTCACCCTGGCGTAAGATCACTGAAGCCGGATCAAAGGTATAAACTGCCGTTTGATAATCTGTTCCGGTGATCATGATCAGAGGAATCAGGATAAAAACAGGGAGGAATGTAAATTTTTTCATTTGCTTCTCAGAAATTTACCCGGAGGTATTTGATCTCTTTTCATACCTGTAATGCCCGATTATCTTGAAACTGAACAGACAGTCTTCAGATACCTGTCCGGCACCAATGTTATGCACGATCAAATGTCTTTGTCCGTCGGATGATTTATTTTTTATGACCAATCCTATATGGGTTATTCCGCCCCCCAGATCCCAGCAAACGATATCTCCGGGCCCATAGTCCTTTGGATTCAATGATATTTTTAATGTGGTTCCGTGCTTTGCAAAAAAGGTCATAAGATTCGGGACCCTTCTGTGGTCGATATTTTTGTCAGGTCCTGAGAGTCCCCACATTTTCGGGTATTTGTCAAAATGAGCCATCATGTCTTCATGCACTTCTTTTTGCAGGTCTATTCCGAATTTCCGGTAAGCCCGTATAATTACATCTGTGCATACGCCTTTACCGGCCGGAACATCGCCGTTTGGGTAGTCGAGTCTGAAATATCCGGGATCATACTGAACATGTTGCCTGGTTAAAACGAGGGCTGAATCTGCCAGCCGGTCATAAAAACTGGTCTGTCCGGTCGCCTGACTTATTGCCAGAAAAGAGAAAATGATATACAGAAGCGTTCTCATCATCATATGATTACTGACATCCCGGGAGCAAACGAATTGCCAACCCCACCGAAATCCGTTAAAATAAAAATACTACATATTTCAGAATTAAGCGAAGAAAGGACCTGGAATTGGCAATGTGTATTAATTTAGCAATTGCAAATGAATTTTGTTTTGAAAGACTGGATAAATCAAACCGTTTTTAGCCTTAATCCCTGAAGGGAACAGGTTGATCTTTCAGATTGCTCCCGTTAGGGCCGGGGTAAACAAGCTGAATGATCATTAAAAAAAGCCAATCTTTCAAAGGACAATTAAGTGACCTTCAGTACTAACTGAAACGCCATTATTAAAAGGGAGATGATCGAATGAAGATCCTAAAGACAGATAGTGCTCCGGAACATTCCTGGAATTGCAGATCCCTGATGTGCAGTGCATCATTTATGCTATGGTTTTCCTTTATGACGGTGACTTGTTTTTCGCAGTCAGATACGAAGGCCATGCGTGAGGTCTTCCGGATGAATGACCTGCCGGCATCACCATCATCGGTTCCCGGAGTTCAGGTTTTGAAAAGCCTTTCTTCCCAGTCGCCTTACTTTGTTCCGACATACGACCAAAACACCTCTCCGTATTGCCTGTTTACCGCGCTGTCACAAGCCAGGCAAACCACACTGTATATTTTTGCACCGAATGGTGAGCCCCTGTTTTATAAAATAGTGGATACCCTGTGTTATGATTTCAAGGTACAGCCCAATGGATACTTTTCATATTTTCAGGAGGATATTGGGGGATTTGTAATCATGGACAGCATACTTAACGTGGTGGACACCATAAGAGCAAAGAATATCCCAACCGATTTTCATGATTTCAGGATGAACCCTGACGGGAGCTGTTTCCTGTTCGGGGTGGATCGGAGAATAATAGATATGAGCGCTTTGGTTGACGGGGGAGATAAAAATGCTACAGTGATCGGCATGGTGGTCGAGAAACTGGATTCAATGAAAAACCTCGTGTTTGAGTGGAACAGCTTTGACCATTTCAACATTACAGACAGTTATGACAATCTGATGTATTCCTTTATTGATTATGTGCATTTTAACTCCCTCGAACAGGATACCGACTCAAGTATCATTCTCTCTTCCAGGAAAATGAATGAACTGACCCGGATCAACCTTAATACCGGGGATATTATCTGGAGACTCGGGGGAAAGAATAACCAGTTTGTTCTGAGGAATTTTGACCGGGCTTTCTCCGGGCAACACAGCGTCCGGAAAAGAAACGATTCAACGTTTACAATCTATGATAACGGGCTCGAATTAGTTCCGATATACAGCATGGGGGTTGAATTTTCTCTCGACCAGGATTCCCTGGTTGCCCGTGAACTAAGGGAATTCAGGCACAACCCCGACGTATATGCGCCAATCATGGGCAATGTCCAGAACCTTCCCGATGGAAACACACTGGTGAACTGGGGAGGAAATTCATTTACTGAGTATAATCCACAATTGGAGGTCGTTCATGAAGGAGAATTTCTAAACAGTGAGATCCCTGCTTACACGGTGTATAAATATGGTTGGAAAAATCCACTCTTCAGCACCGATAAAGATAGCCTTGACTTTGGGTCAGTCCGAACGGATACTTTTGTTTCACAAACACTGGTTATTCATAATCACTTAAACGAAGAATTGGTACTTAATGGCTTCACTACCAGTGACCCATTCGAAACCAGCCTGGATACTCTGAGAATATTACCCGACGAAGATGCTGAACTGGTCGTTACTTTCAGACCGGAAGAGAAAGCAATCTTCCACGATACACTGACGATCAGATCATACAATGGAAACCAGGGGAGTGCCATACAGGTTGAACTGATGGGCAGCGGATCCGGTGGATCAGACTTCATTCCGCAGGAAAGCTCTTCACCTGTCAGCATCTACCCGGTTCCTTTTAACAGGGTTATTCATTACCGGGCGGATAAAGCCGTTGAGAGAATCGAAATTGTCGATATGAATGGCCGAACGGTACTGGTTGACTACAGTATGAAAACGAACGGCTCCTTAAATACCGGAAATCTTAAGCATGGATGCTATATCATTTCGATTTATTATAAAGACAAAACCAGGACTGATTCATTGATTATGAAATAGCCCTTTAATCCAATAAACAAGCGATTAACCAGGGACAGGGAGGCAATTGTCCCAACAGGATGACCTGTTGCCAGACCCTCTCATTCTACTATATAACTTCACAACCACTATCGCTTATGGATGATTCTCATGGATACCTCCGGCAAGGTGGCCTCAAAGTTTTGAATAATCTTTTTTTTATGCCCGGTCTTTCGATCTGCCATGTTTGAGATCAGGCCAGGTCGAAGCGGTCAAGATTCATCACCTTGGTCCAGGCTGCCACGAAGTCCTGTATAAACTTCTTTGTAGAGTCCTCACTTCCGTAAACTTCAGCGAGGGCCCGAAGCTCTGAGTTTGAACCAAAAATAAGATCGACACGGGTGCCGGTCCACTTGAATTCGTCTGTCGCACGGCTATGACCCTCAAACAAATCTTCTGACTCCGAAGTCGCCTTCCAGGTTGTTCCCAAATCGAGCAGGTTAAGGAAGAAGTCGTTGGTGAGCGCCCCCGGATGCTTGGTGAAGACACCATGCCGGGATTGATCAAAGTTCGTGTTAAGGACACGCATGCCACCAAGAAGAACCGTCATTTCAGGTGCGGTCAGGGTCAACAATTGCGCCCGGTCAACCAGCATTTCTTCTGCCGATGAGGAGTGTTTTGGCTTAAAGTAGTTGCGGAAGCCATCTGCAGCCGGCTCCAGGGCAGCGAATGATTCTACATCGGTTTGTTCTTGCGAAGCATCTGTGCGTCCCGGAGTGAAAGGCACCGTCACATCATGACCGGCATTCTTTGCTGCCTTCTCAATGCCTGCACTTCCGCCCAGAACGATCAAGTCAGCAAGTGAAACCATCTTACCACCGGACTGAGTGCTGTTGAACTCTTTTTGGATGCCCTCAAGAGTCTTCAGCACCGTTGCCAATTGCGGCGGATTGTTGACCTCCCAATCTTTTTGTGGTGCAAGGCGAATGCGTGCACCGTTTGCGCCACCGCGTTTATCGGAGCCACGGAATGTTGATGCTGAGGCCCAGGCAGTAGAAACCAATTGGGACACAGACAGTCCTGAACCCAGTATCTTAGCCTTTAGTGCAGCGATATCCTTATCATCAATCAGTTCATGGGTAACGGCAGGGACAGGGTCTTGCCAGATCAGCTCTTCCTTTGGTACTTCAGGGCCCAGGTAGCGTGCAATCGGACCCATATCCCGGTGCGTCAGCTTGAACCAGGCCCGGGCGAATGCGTCAGCAAACTCATCAGGATTCTCATAGAAGTGTCTTGAAATGGGTTCGTAGATAGGATCCATCCTCAGGGCGAGGTCTGTTGTAAGCATAAATGGTGCGTGACGCTTAGATGGATCGTGTGCATCCGGCACTGTTCCGGCACCTGCACCATCCTTCGGTTTCCATTGATGTGCACCGGCCGGGCTTTTCGTCAGTTCCCATTCGTATCCAAACAGGTTCTCAAAGAAGTTGTTGCTCCATCTGGTTGGCGTTTTGGTCCATGCTCCCTCGAGTCCACTGCCAATCGTGTCATCTCCCTTACCGCTGCCGAATGTGTTTTTCCAGCCCAGGCCTTGTTCTTCAATACTCGCAGCCGGCAGGTTCCGGACCCACGTACTTACCCGGATCAGCTGCGCCATGAGTTTTGCCGAATGTGTGCCCGCCGGCAATCAATGCTACGGTTTCATAGTCATTCATCGCCATACGTTTAAACGTTTCCCGAATGTCAATTGCTGCTGCAAGAGGATCAGGTTTTCCGTTAGGTCCTTCCGGATTCACGTAGATTAACCCCATCTGAACGGCACCCAAAGGATTTTCCAGTTTACGATCACCGGTATACCGTTTATCTCCTAACCATTCGCCTTCAGAACCCCAATAAATATCTTCTTCCGGCTCCCAAATGTCCTCACGTCCGCCACCGAAACCGAAGGTTTTGAGACCCATTGATTCGAGTGCACAATTACCGGCAAGGATCATTAGGTCTCCCCATGAAATTTTCTTACCGTATTTCTGCTTTACCGGCCAGAGCAGTAAGCGTGCTTTGTCGAGATTTACATTGTCGGGCCAACTGTTGAGTGGCATAAAACGCTGGGAGCCAGAGCCCGCACCACCACGGCCGTCACCGATGCGGTAAGTACCTGCACTGTGCCATGCCATCCTGATGAAGAACGGCCCGTAATGACCATAGTCGGCAGGCCACCAGTCCTGGGACCTGGTCATAAGATCGAAAAGATCCTTCTTCACAGCATTCAGGTCGAGCTTCCTGAACTCCTCAGCGTAATTGAAATCCTCGCCCATTGGATTGGACAGGTTGGAGTGTTGCCGGAGGATGTTCAAATTCAATTGATTTGGCCACCAGTCACGGTTTGAAGTGCCTCTGCCAGCATCTTGCTTTGAAGCACCACCTGTAAAAGGGCTCTTGCTTTTACTGTTATCATTGTAAGATGATGCGCCGGAATCTTTTTTATCTTTCATTTTTGATAGTTTTATATTGTCTAATGCATCTTAATTACAGGAGTCTTTTCGATATTTTATAGGTGCTTTCAGATCGAATCCATGACCCTGGTTCAAATCCTGTATTTCAGGAATTTTTAGAAAAAGGCTTCATGTTTAAAAATACAGGAGCATCACGATTACACCTGGCCAAAACAAACCCATATATTATAAGGTCAGGAATTGTTGGATTGTTTAATCGATCTGGTGATTTTTATTTAATTGCTTATTTGCTTAAATCAGGTTTAATAGAGCTTACTATTGATAATTAAGCAGTTACCATGGTTTGGTAAAGAAGGGTTCGTCTTTATAAAATGTATTTATATTTTGAAGTATACGTCTTAGAATCCAATTTCTTACATCTGACCAAAGCATTCAGGGATAGTCATACTATTCAGAATACAGGGAAGATGCCTGACTGAATGAATGAAAGCCCGGATAAAAACATCTCCGGGAAAAAGTAAACAGGAGATGATTGCCTGACACTGATAACCGGCAATACCATTCACGAAACACCATCAGCTCTCACTGGAGCTATTTACTCATTCCAATGCCTTACCTCCTGCTATGGCACGGACAGGGGACCATATGGTGACGTTTTTGTGCTGCACAACCCGGGGAGAGAATTACGCTTCCTACCAGTACAATCATCAGTATGACCTGCCTGAATCGTTTTGAGTGCTTATTCATAATCTTGTCGTATCGGAAATTGAGTGAATTATATGAATAACGAATGATGAACTGATTATGTGATAATAAGGGCACTAAAAGTTTACCCCTTTTTCGAAACCTGTGCAAAGATTGAAGATATCGCCATTCAAATTCTCCGGGAAAGCAGGACCCCGCCCTGGAAATCCCGCGTCCCGCAGGGTCTTTTATCATTCTCTTCATCATGATCATTTACCTCGTAGTGCCGGCCACGGCTGTTTACAAACTGATGAGGGCCGTGAGCCTATTTCCGAAGTTTTATACAATCCCGTCTAAACACGATGAGTATAAAAGTTGTTATAAAGGAAATTTCCGGCCGGAGTTACCGGCATTTCACTTAACCGTCTACCCTGTTGTCATGAACACTACAGCTCTCGCCGTACTTCCTTTCATAAACATCAGCCCCGACCCGGATAACAAGTATTTAAGTGATGGCATGATGGAAGAGATCATCAACGCCCTGGCCGGGATTGAAAGTCTGAAAGTCATTTCGGGAACATCCTTTTTCTTCTTCAAAAATCCCTGGAAGTCAAACTAAAAATCATATCAAAATGAAAACCATGAAAAGAAAGTACGCGTTAATCGCAGGTATCGCACTGGTGATCATGGCAGTTGTCGCTGCTTTTTCCTTCGGATATGTTCATGGCAGTATCGTTGTGGGTAAAGATCCTCAGGCAACATACCTGAATTTGCTGGCTTCCCGCCAACTTTTCCTCGGAGGGATCGCCGGCTGGATGGTGATCTTTATCAGTGACGTGGTGGTGGCATGGGCTTTATATTATTTCTTCAGGGAAGTCAGGAAAAGCCTCTCCATGGCTACGGCCTGGATCAGGGTCATATATGCAGCTATCCTGGGCGTTGCCATTTACAATCTCATAGCGGTCCTGCCGCTGGTGACATTAGAAGGGGATTCACAGCCGGCAGATCTTTCAGCGGTCATGGATCATCTTGCACTATTTGAAAGTATCTGGTCTGCGGGTCTGATCATTTTCGGAATCCACCTTCTGGGCCTGGGTTATTTATCCGTTCGTTCCCGGTTCGTTCCCCGGATCTTCGGATGGCTGCTGTTATTTGCCGGTGCCAGTTATTTTCTTCTGAACCTTGTAAAAACCTTCACTGCCGGAAACGAAACCCTGGTTGCATCAGTTGAAATGGTTCTGAGTGCGCCTATGGCGGTTGCAGAGATCGGTTTTGCCTTATGGCTGATCATACGAGGTGGGAAGGAGAGACCCAGGCAGGCAATGAAGGCAGACATGGTTTGACAGAAGGCCTCTTTTTCCACGGACCGGAGGTTAATTTGCGGGGTTTCATTGCACCGTGTTTAACAATCTGACGGATCTTTGTTTATAGGTATATTCAGCATGACGGACCAGGCGACTGATGTTTCCGGGACAGTCAGATTTTACCTGTCCGGTTTTCGATGAAGGATACGAAACTGTAAAGTATGATTCAGAAGACAGACTTTTTTATCAAGGAGTTGCCCGTTTTGGGTCATTCAATCCAAATCAAATCGTATATTGTATTCGAAAACCTGATCGCACCTTCAACTACCCGTAATCATGCAAAGCCCGACTCCCCAAAACCGACGGGAATTCATACGAAACGGCCTTCTCAGTTTCGCCGGCGTCATCATGCTGCCGTCCTGCCTGAAAGATTACAAACCTTTCCGGTTTTTCACCGTCGAAGAAGCATCCCTGATGTCGGCTATCTGTGAACAGATCATACCGGCCGATGAGAACGGACCGGGAGCCACCCAGGCAGGGGTCATATACTATATCGACAAACAACTATCTGAAGTATTTCTAAAGGATCAGGAAGCCTATCGAAAAGGTCTTGCTGCCCTGGAAGAATCCTGCCGGTCATTGTATGGTAAGAGCTTTACTGAACTGTCTGGAGGAGAACAGTTGCAAACGCTTCAGACAATGGAGGGTAATGGATTACCCGGTGAGTACTGGAAGCAGAATCCTTCCTCCGGAATTTTCTCAACCATGGTCAGTCACACTATGCAGGGATTCTACGGTCCGCCAAGGCACGGGGGCAACAAAAATTATATCAGCTACAGGATGATCCGGCTCGATTATCCTTATATCGTCGGACAAAACCGGTACCGTAAGCAGCCGCTTTCCTGGTGATTTATGTAAGTCAGTTTTACCGGTAATGAATATTTTGAACTACGTGAACTACGAACTGAGACATATGAAAAACAAGCATGTCAATGCCATCGTGGTAGGCGCCGGCGCCGGCGGGGGAGTGATGGCAAAAGAGCTGGCCAAAGCCGGACTTTCGGTGGTGCTGTTCGAAAGAGGCGACTGGCCCGTCTACGACAAACATATCAACGATGAACTGATCTCTCAAAGGACCCAGGTCCTGGCACCGGCCTTTGGCCCGGATCCGGCGAAAAATCCCAGGGTATTCATTTTTCCCAACGGAACCCGGAAAATCGTGACACCCATCGACGGGCCCTATCATAGCGTGGCTGCCTGCGTTGGTTCCGGTACGGTGAGTTACGGAGCTATGGCATGGCGGTATATGCCCGAGGATTTCAAGATGAAGAGCACCTATGGCGAAGTCGAAGGTTCTACTCTCGACGACTGGCCACTCAGCTATGACGACCTGGAACCTTACTATGAGAAAGCCGAGTGGGAAATAGGCGTATCAGGAGACGGAGATGCCAATCCTTTCGCCGCCCCCCGGAAAAAACCGTACCCGATGCCGGCTTTCGAAAATAACCTCGATGGTACGCTCCTGACAGCAGCCGCAAAACGTCTCGGACTTCATCCCTTTCCAATACCGATGCTTCGCAATTCCGTGCCTTATAATGGCCGGCCGGCCTGTATTCGCAACCGCACCTGCGTGGGCTACCAGTGCCCGGTAGATGCCAAGAACGGGACACATAATACGGTCATCCCCGCAGCCATAAAAACGGGTAACTGTGAAGTCAGAACAAACTGCCAGGTTGCGGAGATAATCTCCCTGCCCGGAGGGAACGTTGAAGGGGTTCGTTATTTTGACGACGATGACCGGGAGCAGTACCAGACTGCCGACATTGTCGTCATTTCCGGTTCGGCAACGGAATCGGCCAGACTCCTGCTTAATTCTAAAACCAGCCTGTTCCCGAACGGTCTTGGTAATAACGGCGACATTGTCGGAAGGAACTTCCAGGGACATGCCTACACAGGAGCCTTCGGTATCTTCGACGAGGAAGTGAAAAGTTTCGCCGGTCCCGGCGCTACCTTTGCACTCTGTGATTTCAACCATCACAATGATGGAATGATCGGGGGCGGACTCCTGGCCAATGAATTCAACCGGATGCCCTATATGTTTTCCATGACCAGACCACCGGGGGCGCCTTCATGGGGAAAGGATCACAAAGCCTTCCAGGTGAAGAATTACAAAAAAATGGCTGAACTGCATGGTCCTATCCAGGAAATGCCGATGCATGATATAAGAGTATTTATCGATCCGAAGGTAAAAGACTACTGGGGAATACCCGTACTGGCGATCACCGGCAGCCGTCACCCCCTGGATTATGAACATTGTAAATTTTTATCTGCCAGGGCGGAGGAGATCCTTACCGAAGCAGGTGCACACGAAACATGGCAGTCGGTGGGAGGAAAAGGCGGCGTGGGCGGAGACCAGCACCAGGCAGGAACCATCAGGATGGGTAACGATCCCAAAACTTCCGTGGTGAACAGGTACGGACAGGTCCATGACATTGACAACCTCTTCG
Source organism: uncultured Bacteroidales bacterium (assembly GCA_963764345.1). Classification (GTDB taxonomy): domain Bacteria; phylum Bacteroidota; class Bacteroidia; order Bacteroidales; genus DASQZK01. The sequence continues at coordinate 32,022 of CAVXSF010000018.1, forward strand.
TCGCCGATGCCAGTGTTTTTGTCACCAACGGGGGCTTCAATCCCGTGCTGACCATCATGGCCGTTGCCTATCATACCGCCGAATACATCGTTAAAAACTGGAACGGATCGAAATTCAAATAGATCTTTCAATCGTCTTACATATGAAAAAAAGACCACTGCTTCATAATATCCATCCTGCTGATCGTCATTATCGCCGGATTCTTCGGCGGGTACTCTGCCTGGAATGCCGCCGGACCCGACAGGACGTGCAGCACGTGCCACGAAATCAATCCATCCTTTGCAAGCTGGCAGATGAGCTCACACAGGGAAATCAAATGTGATGAATGCCACGGTACCGCCCTGAGTAACGGATTTCACAGCCTGAAAGAAAAAGGGAATATGGTGATGACACACCTGACCGGGAAGAAATACAATGAGGATATCCGTCTCACAGAAGACCAGATGATGGAAACAATGCAGAACTGTGTAAGATGCCACCGCGAGGAATACCAAAAGTGGCTTTCCGGAGGGCATTCGGCACAGTATGGCAATATCTTCCTGAATGCAGCCCATAACCAGATGGAACAGCCATACTGGGATTGTTTCCGTTGTCATGGTATGATGTATGAAGGAAATATCTATGACCTGGTCGAGCCTGTCTCCACTGTCGGACCATGGCACCTGAAGGATCAGGAACACGCCACATATTCCGGCAATCCCGTGCATGGCCTGCCACCAGGTGCATACTGCCAATAACACGGGCATACAGCAACGGGATTTTACCACCTGCCGCAGGAGATGTTCTACCAGAGAAAAGCAATGGCAGACAAAGAAAATCCGGCAGCCGGGCTATATGTCCGTTCCGACAAAATGTTCCTCCGGGCCGATATGCTGCCGCAACCGGAGATATATTACAAAGGGAAAAAACTCAGGATTTCCGGAGATCCGCTTCAGCGCGTTATGTACCCAGTGCCACGCCCCGAATGCTGCCCATGAGGCCGGAAGCCAGGATGACCGCACTCCGGCCGGTGTTCACGAGGGACTTTCCTGCATCGCCTGTCATGCCAATCATTCCAACGATGCCACAGGCTTCCTGTTTAAACTGTCATCCCGCGATCTCGAATTGCAAGCTCGACGTGACCACGATGAATACGACATTTTTCAGCAGGGAAAGTGAACACAACATTCACTTCGTAAGCTGCGAAGATTGCCACGGGAAAAGGCCTGAAAAGGGGACTGTCCTAAAAGCAGGGGAGAGTCCTCGCCAAGACCCGGGATAAAGTTTTACTGCCTTAGAATGAATCGTATATTATTTCATCCACGATTCCAAAGTCCCCTTTCAGGGGATTTAGGGGTATTTCTGCGAAGATTGCCATGAGAAAAGGATGAAAAGGGGATTGCTCTAAAAGCCGGGGACAGCTCTTTCGTTTCATTCCGGCGGCGTTCTGGCATCCTTTTTTCAAAAGCTAACCAGGGTTGGAAAGCTCTGAAAAGATAAACCGGTAACCAGGGATGTAAAAAAATAAAATCATGAGAGCAGATATCAAATCAGGCTATGTGACCAATAAATAGCTTGAATGAACAAATTTAGCGTGTAGAACATTCTGGTTCCCAAGTTGCCCCACAGCGGTATGTTTTGAATTTTTACCGATTCTGTTTTTCCAGGTAATAAGCCATCCTGTTTTTTCGTTCTCTAAGGGACATATCCGGGAAACAACCAAGGCAAAAAATCACTGGTTTTAAGGTTACTGATTTAATTATATTAGATCAATTCTAAATAATTATTATTTTACATTGTTTCCTAACTATAATAAAACCTTTACTCTTATATACTCTGTTAAATTTAATTTCTAATCTAACTGCCCTCAATGAAAAGAAAATCCCGGATTTTACCTGCAGCTGTAATTCTGTCCGGTTTTGCTACGATTTTTCTTGGTATATTTTCCTGCAAGCATGACGTGGCAGACCTTAGTGCTTTTCCGACGATCTGTTTTGAGCGGGATGTGCTGCCGATTTTTCAGACCAGTTGTGCCTTATCCGGCTGCCATGACGGGCAGGGCGGAGGCGAATCGCATTATGTCTTTACCGATTACCCGGGAATTATGGAAGCGGTCACTCCCGGAAAGCCGGAATCCAGCCGTGCCTATACTTCGCTGACCCGGATCTGGGGTGAGGGCCTGATGCCTCCTAAACAACCTATTTCACAGGATAACCGGACGCTGATCCGTATGTGGATCTTACAGGGAGCACAGGAAACCACCTGTCCGGATACAACATCCCCTCCCGATACCACCACAATCACTCCACCCTATGTCAATCCCAGGGCCTGTTTTCAACGTGACATTTTCCCGGTACTGCAGTCAGGTTGCGGCCTGGCCGGCTGTCATGATGGTACCTCCGGTGAAAACGAATTTCTGGTTACCAGTTACAACAACATCATGCGCTCGGTTGTCCCCGGTGATCCGGGCCGGAGCCGTCTTTACCGGGTTATCACCAACGGCGGAGGGGAAGACAGGATGCCTCCGTTCCCTTATGATCCGCTGACCACCGCCCAGATCGACTCCATTTTTTCCTGGATCAGTTACGGAGCCCCGAATGAAGACTGCGGACAGTCTTGCGATACGACTTCTGTGATTACGTTTTCAGGAGTGATCCTGCCGCTTATTGAAACCAACTGCAGGGGATGTCACAGCGGTGCTTCCCCTTCCGGGAATACTTCCCTTACAAATTACAGTGATATCAGTGCTGCTGCAAATTCCGGCATACTTACCGGCGCACTCAGGGGTACACCTCCAAATATTCAGATGCCGCCGTTCCAACCCGCTGCCGGAATGCCAGATCAGGCAGGTGGAGATCTGGGTGACAAACGGTTCACAGAACAACAGGTAAATAGCCATTGACATGAGAAGAAAAATCCTGATCATTACATTTCTGACCGCTGTTATCGCTGGCAGTTGCTATTACGATAGTGAAGAAGTTCTGTATCCGCAGATCAGCTCCGGCTGTGACACAACGGCTGTGACCTATTCCGGAACCATCGTCTCTCTTCTTCAGAACCACTGCTGGACATGCCATTCAAACAGTACTGCGGCTGCCTTTGGTAATAACATAGCCCTGGAGAATTATGCCGATATTAAAACTCAAAGCACTGCAATATTACCAGCCATCAGGCAGGACGGTTCTGTGCCGCCCATGCCCCAGGGCGGAGCTAAAATCAGCGATTGTCTCATTCAACAATTCGCAATCTGGGTGGACAACGGGTCACCTCAGAACTGAAACCTATATTAAAATAACCGGCTATGCAACGACTACTGACCATCTTTTCACTACTGATACTGACGTTATTTAGTCTCAGGGTCAGCGCACAGGATTCACTGATGAACCTTCTTAATGAGCAGATCCCTGAGAAGATCAATTATACGGAAGCCACCTTCAAATCCACCCGGATCCTGAATGGTCATTCCATTGAAAGGATGCCTGAAGGCCAGCTTGATTTCCGGATCAATCACCGCTTCGGTCGGGTGAACCAGGGTGCTTACGAATTTTTTGGTCTCGATCAGGCCAATACCCATTTCAGCCTTGAATACGGGATTAAAGACTGGGTTATGGTAGGCTTCGGCAGAGGTAGTTACCAAAAGACGTATGATGGTTTCGCCAAGTTCAGTATTCTTCGACAATCAACAGGGGCCAGAATTATGCCACTGTCTCTGTCAGCCCTGGTAAAAACGGCCGTTAATACAGTCAGATTTCAGTACCCCGATCGCGTTAATTATTTCTCATCCAGGTTGTCGTATGTATACCAGATCCTGATCGCCAGAAAATTTAGCGAACGTTTCTCCGCCGAGATAAACCCCACAATGGTGCATAAAAACCTTGTGCCCACAGCACTCGATCCCAACGACCTTTATGCCCTGGGGCTTGGCGGGAGGATGAAGGTTTCAACTCATGTGAGCTTCAATGCAGAGTATTATTATGTGATCAAGCCTGCTAATATGTCTTCAACCATATATAATCCCCTGGCCCTCGGTTTCGATATTGAAACCGGAGGTCATGTCTTCACACTGATGCTTACCAATTCCTTGGGTATGATCGAAAGGGATTTTATTACCGGAACAACAGAACAATGGAGAAATGGAGGCATCCATTTCGGCTTTAATATTTCACGTGTGTTTACGCTGAAAAGATAATTTCGGAAAACATTCAGGATATTCTAAACGTGAAGCCGCAGGCAAGGCGTAATCGAACCAATCAAACAGATTTGTGTTTATAGTTTGTAATGATTTTGTATACAAAACCTGGTACATAAATTTTTTTTGGATGAAAAAACTGATTCTATTCTCCGTACTCGCTGCCATTACTTTTGGCCTCAGCGCCCAGAAGTTTATCACAAAAAACGGACATATCGGCTTCTATTCCCATACTCCTCTTGAAGATATTATCGCTGATAATAACCAGGTAGCGAGTATCCTGGACGTTTCCACTCATCAGATCGTCTTTCAGGCACTGATGAAGTCATTTATATTTAAGAGGACGTTGATGCAGGAACATTTTAATGAAAATTATGTGGAATCTGAAAAATATCCTAAGGCCAGCTTTGATGGTAAGATCATTTTACCGGAAGGCCTTGACCTGACTAAAAAAGGGGAATATGACGTAACCGTGGAAGGTAAACTTTCCATGCATGGCGTTACGAAGGAAGTAAAGGAACCCGGAAAAATTCAGGTGAACGGTGATGATATTACCGCACAATCCGAATTTACCGTCAAACCCGAAGATTTTAACATCGACATACCCGGTGTCGTCAGGGAGAAAATTGCCAAAGAAATCACGGTTAAAGTAGACATGAAATATACACCGCTTAAATGATCCTGAGCACCTCTGTTAAGGATATCATGATCTTTGCCGTGCACTTTAAGTAGAAATTCCGGATTTATAAAATTCTGGCTGAACGACAGAATGCAGATTGCGGGTAATAAATATTTTTAATTCCAATAATTATAATTCACTCTGATATTTTTTTATCCCGAACCAAACACCTAAATCATTCGTCATGAAACCTATGTCGCGCAGTGTACTTTACGTCGGACTCGCCATTGTCCTCATTGGAGTTATCGTTGGTGTATATTTTTATACCCTGGGACAGAAAGATCTCACAAATGTTAAGCCAGAATATACTTTACCCGCAAGAGCGTTGTATGCCGATTTTGAAGCAGACGAAAATGCTGCAAATACCAAATACCTGGATAAGGTGTTGGAAGTTTCCGGAAATGTTTCACATGTTGAGATGAATACCGACAGCACCATGAACGTGATGCTGATGGGTAAAGCCGATCTGGGCGGTGTCCAATGTGCATTCATCAATGTGGTGGATCCGTCTGTCATGAAGATTAATTCAGGTGACAGTGTCGTCATCCGGGGAATTTGCTCCGGGATGCTGATGGATGTTGTACAGCTAAATAACTGCGTGCTGGTGAGTGAGGAGTAGGAGCTGAGGGGCGACGAGAGGATGAGAAAATATCCCTGTAAACTGACCACCAGTAATTTAATCTGCACATCTCTGTTTTGCAGCTAAGATATAAAATCTCAAATTGCAGGTCACAAATATAAGATCCTCTGTCAGGGACGATCTCCGTGTTTTACCTCCTCCTGAGCGCCTCCTAAAAAACCTTCGGATGCTGATGGTCCGAATAGACAAGAACATCCCCGATCCTGATCTTAACAGAACTTTCCGGGTTCAGCCATTTCATTTGTACCGTATGATGTCCCTTAGCCAGCTGGTAACTCCAGTACATATCAGGAGACCTTGATCGGAAGGCTGAAGGAAGGTTCATCGTTTTATCAGATTTGCCGTCTAGCAAAAATTCAAATTTGGCTACATAATCCTGGTTTTCCGAACGTATATCACCCGAAATAACGACACCTGTCCCGTCAAATTCAATGGTTGCGGTGTTATGATCTGCCTCTTTTTCCCAGTTCAGTCTTTTCTTCTCAAAAGGGATCATACCAGTGAATCCCTGTTCAAGAGCAACAGCAACGGGTGTCTGGAATTTTACCTTCACCTGGTCCTGATCCACTTCGCCATTGTTGCGTTTGATATTCTCAAGGGCCTGATCAAAACTCATCTTGTACACATCATTGAGTGAGATCGTGGTGTATTTGAAATCCATGTCTTCAACTGGCTTCAATTCTTTTTTCCACAGTTCGGGAATATTGGAATACCCGAGTACGGCACCGAGGATGCCTCCTGCCGAAGCGGGGTTACAATCGGAGTCCTGGCCGCAGCGTGCTGCAATGTCGATGGTCTTTGAAAAGTCATTGTTACCGTATAGGAGTCCTATTACAATATAGGCAGAGTTGATTTTTGAATCGATATCAAAGGTTGCAAGTGCACCTTCCGGGCATCCCATATCTTCCGACCAGTTTTTCTGAAGTTCATACCAGGCATACGTCCAGTCATTGGGATCCTTCTTCCAGGTTTCAATCACCTGTTTGACACATTTGAAGAATTCGCTGTTTTCAGGGATGGTCATGAGAGCATTGGTTACGATATATTCAATATCGCTGCTCACGTAAGCAAGGGAATACATGGCACCGACAAAGACACCACCGTACCAGCCGTCGCCATAATTCATGATGTGTCCGATCTTGTCGGAGATGGTTGAAGCCGTGTTTGCCATACCCGGTGACATGATACCGGCATAATCGGCTTCGATCTGGTAGTCAATATCGTCGGAGTGCGGATTTTCCGTCCAGTATCCCGATTTCGGAGGCATGATCCCTCTCAGGATGTTATAGCGGGCGGCCTGGTTGGCGTGCCACAGGCTGTATCCGGCATTGGCAAAGGCCATGGCAAAGGAATCGGCAGGTGCATCGAGGCCAAGCTTGTCGAAAACGCCTACGAAGGTCAGATCCATATATACATCGTCATATAATCCGGGTGCATTCTCATAATACCATTTAATAACCCCGTCGTTCCAGGTGATTGGCTGGTAATCCTGTATCATCGTGCCCTGGAAATGGAACTCAGTCGGTCCGCCATAGGTGCATCCGATGGTCTGTCCGGCCCATCCGCCCATGATCTTGTCTTTCAGAACATCCTTCCGGAGACTGATCATCTGTCCGTCGGTAAAAGGTTCGGTAGTGGATTTCTCCTGCGGGGTGCAGGAAATGACTGAAAGGCTCAGGACTGCAGCCAATGCAAAAACATTTAATTTCATGGTATGGTAGTTTTAATGATATTCAGCTACGGCAAATCTAAGAAAAACAGGGAGCTTAACAGTAGTTTTCCGGGATAAATTGCAGTAAAATTAGTATATCATCCACAAAAATTTTTAGTAACGACAAATATGGTAATTCGATGAACTGGAAATTTTTGACATTCGGGACAAGCAATTACAGGCTGTCAGGTTCAGCCTTATCGCAGGAAGGGCGAAAGAGAAAAATCAGGAGGGGGCAGGAAAAAAAACCTTTCACCCACGCTGATATTTTATCCAAAAACTCATTAAGGGTAGACCGGGGGCATGGGGGAACCGGTTTTAATTTGGGTTCGCGTTCAGTCCTGCATCAGGGCATCAGGGCTGAGGACTTCTTAACTGCCGTAAAACATAGCGGAGGTACGCTGATTTTTTGGTGGGGCGGGCCATTAAGGGTGGCGGGTGGGGGGTGGGACCCCGTTAAATATAAGATCTCTTAAGTACTATATAGCACTTCCACCCGTCCTCATTATTTTCAAAATTTAAATAAGGGTTGCCACTGACCTCCGCTTGATACTGTTAGCAGATTGTAAATCATCGATGTCTGGTTAAATAAAAGGTGTTGAACTCCCTGCGGGGTGCCGTGTTTATCGTCGTCCATCGTTCAAAAGAAAAAAGGCTCCCTTCTGTCTTTTGCCCGCAAACTTCTGTAGATACTGTTCCCGGAAATAAAAATTCTGTTATTTTTACAATCCCTGAACAGGGGAGGGGATGATTTCCCTTCCGTCTGCAGGTGAAAACGAAAACGAAAACAAACCAAACTAAACATGAAAGTCATTTCTTTAGTATTGTCCGGATGCTTATTGACTGGCGGCATTCTTTCAGCCCAGTATCCTACCCCGGACGAAACCGGAAAACGTATTCAGGATCTTGGCAGCCATCAAAACATGTCGGTGTCTGTTCTTACCCGGACCGTCGGGGGCAACGATATTTTTGTTATCACGGCCGGCGAGGGTAAAACAGAGGAAAAACCGGCGGTCGCAGTGATCGGCGGGGTGACAGGCACAGCCAGGTATTCCGTTGAGATGGTCCTTCGGATGGCAGAAAAACTTGCTGCATCGAAAGCCGGACTGATGAATAACGTCACCTTTTATTTCTTCCCGGATATGTCACCGGATGCCGGAGCCGGATATTTTTCATCACCCCGCTGTGAACGTCTGGAAAATGACACTCCTGTTGATGATGACCGGGATGGAAAGACCGATGAAGACGGATACGACGATTTAAACCACGATGGCATGATCACCTGGATGCGTATCCGTGATACCATCGCAGGTGAATGGATCATTCATCCAGGAAACCCTGACATCATGATCAAAGCCGATCCTTCTAAAAATGAGAAAGGACAATATATCCTCATGCGGGAAGGTTTCGACAATGATCATGATGGGGAGATCAATGAAGACAGCGACGGCGGTGTGATCTTCAATAAGAATTTCAGTTTTAATTACCCCGGCTTCACACATGGCTCAGGTATCAATACCATGTCTGAGAATGAAACCAGAGCACTGGCGAAATTTCTTTTCGACCACTGGAACATCTTCGCCGTCCTGGCGATCGGTCCGGACAATAACCTGACAGGGTATAACGATCTGAAGGCAGACCTCATTGATAAATCGATACCTTCGGCTGTAAGCAGCCCCGATAAACCTTATTTTGAGAAGGTGGTCAGGATCTACAATGAGGCTGTGAATCTTCCGGAGAAAACCGTCAGTCCTCCGTCGGGAGGCAACCTGCTCTCGTGGGCTTATTTTGACTATAACCGCTTTGCTTTCAGTACACCAGCCTGGTCTGTTCCAAAAGCAAAAGATGACCGTGGATCGGCAGAGTACGATTACCTTGAATGGAAAGGCAGCAGCGATGATAGTAACGATCTGGTAAAATGGGAACCTGTGGATCATCCCGACATGAAAGGGAAGACTGTTGAAGTTGGAGGACTGAAACCATTTGTGGTTTCCAATCCCCCCGTTTCTGCCATGGATAGCCTGGCGGACATGCATTTCAATTTTCTGACTTCACTCGCGGCTCTTCATCCTGCACTGACCATCCGTGTCGACAAGGTGATCACTCGCGGGGATGATATTTTCCAGGTTGAAGCAGAGATTACCAATTCGGGGGGGCTTCCCACCATGACCCAATTGGCTGAAAATTCACGATGGGTTAAAAAGATCAGGGTTGAGATGAAAACCGGTTCGGGTAACGAACTCTCAGGGGGACAGAGAGTTTTTCTGTTTGATCGACTGGATCCCGGCGAAACAAAAAAACTGATCTGGATTGTTGAAGGCAGGGGTAAGGTTACCCTTTCTGCCGGCTCTCCACAGACAGGATTCTCTGACCGGATTATTGAACTTAATTAATTCAATGGCTATGAAAACAAAGGCTTTCTTCATTATATTACTCTTTATTTTCCCGTTATTTATTCAGGCTCAGAAGGTTCCTGATTTTTTTAAGGGGGCGGGCTCCCCGGTCAATCCGAAGGTAAATATTACCTGGAACAGGTACTATACCTATGAAGGCTTATCCCGATTGTGCCGGGAAATTGCCACGGCTTATCCCGGACTTGCCCGGCTCGAATCCATTGGAAAATCTTACCAGGGACGGGATATATGGGCCCTGACGATTACCAGCTTCAAGAACGGAAAACCTGAAGACAAACCGGGATTTTATATCGACGGCAACATCCATTCGAATGAAATTCAAGGCTCTGAAGTCGCATTGTACACCGCATGGTACCTGACCGAAAACTACGGGAAGGTTGACTTCATCACTTCGCTATTGAATGATAAGGTGTTTTATATCGTTCCGACGATCAATCCGGACGCCCGTGAGAACTTCATGCTTGCTCCCAATAATGCCAACTCTCCGCGTTCAGGCCTGATACCGGTTGATGATGACCGTGACGGCTTGTACAACGAAGATGGCTTTGACGATCTCGATGGAGACGGGAACATAACCATGATGCGGCGAAAAAATCCGCATGGTAAATGGATCGTTGACCCCCAGGACTCACGCCGGATGATCCGCGTTGCGAACGATGAATTCGGTGATTATGAGATACTGGGCTACGAAGGCATCGACAATGACGGCGACGGCCAGGTCAATGAAGACCCGGAAGGGTATTACGATCCCAATCGTGACTGGGCTTTTAACTGGCAGCCTGATTATGTACAGCGCGGTGCTCTGCCTTATCCTTTTTACACCCCGGAGAATAAAGCGGTCCACGATTTTGTCATTGCCCATCCGAATATCGCCGGTGCACAGTCGTACCATAATTTCGGAGGGATGGTCCTGAGAGGTCCGGCCCAGAAAGATTACCAGGAAACATACAACAGCGAAGATGAGAATGTCTTGAGCACCATCGGGAAAACCGGTGAAAAAATCATTCCCGGATACAAGTACTTTGTCCTTTGGAAAGACCTATACCCGGCTTATGGCAGCGAAATGGATTGGTTTTATGGCTCCAGGGGGATTTATGTTTTCTCCAATGAGTTGTTCTCGAATTTTGAATATTTCGGGAAGGAAACCGAAGACCGGCAAAAAGTACAGGATGAACAATACGATTTCAGCCGGTTCCTGTTGTTTGGTGATGCCTTTGTACCATGGCACTCCTATCACCATCCGCAGTATGGCGACATTGAGATCGGGGGTTTTGCGAAAAACTTCGGCAGGCCCCACCCGGGCTTCCTGCTCGAAGCAGATGCCCATCGTAACATGGCTTTTACATTATACCATGCTTACAACACACCGGAATTACGCATCGATACCATCGAAGTGAAAGATGCCGGAAAAGGACTTAGTGAAATCACCGTTTCAGTGGTCAACGGAAGGTTGTCTCCCACGCGATCCGGACAGGACCGGGAGCACAATATAGATCCGGAGGACCGGATATCCATCTCCGGTACCGAAGCCCTTGCAAAAATGATTGTAACCGACGAAAGTCTGAATCTCACTGAAGTGCAGAACGGTGATCCATCGGTTATAAACATCGCATCCATCCCGGGAATGTCTGTGATGAAGGTGAGGTGGATTGTCAGGAAATCAAAACATTTTACGGTTACCGTACAAAGTGTTAAAGGGGGTAAAATAATAGCGGAAAGATGAAGTTATAATATAGACTTTTATTAAGCATCAGTTTTGTTTTCAGATAATTTGCGAATATTCCTTAACTTCGTGAGCCCTGAATCCTGCTGTTGATTGATCTTAAAAATATTTTTCCCGCAGGCGGATGTAAAAATGACAGAGAGATGAAACTTGGAATATTAAGGGAAACGAAAAATCCTCCTGACAGGAGGGTACCCCTGACACCTGCCCAGTGCCGGCAGATCATGGATAAATATCGGGGTACGGAAATTTTTATTCAGCCTTATGGCTTCAGGTCTTTTACCGACGATGAATACCGGTCGGCCGGAATTATCCTGAAGGAGGATCTGAATGATTGTGATATCCTGATGGGAGTAAAGGAGGTTGCCCTCGATGCCTTACTGGAAGGTAAAACCTACATGTTCTTCTCCCATACGGCTAAAAAGCAAAGCCAAAACAGAGAACTGCTCCGGACAGTTCTTGAAAAGAAAATTACCCTCATCGATTATGAATACCTGACAACCGATGATAATGTCAGGGTTGTGGCTTTTGGCAGGTGGGCCGGAATTGTCGGAGCCTACAACGGACTGAATGCCTATGGCCGGAGGTACCAAAAATTCGAACTTAAACCCGCATGGAAATGCCGTGACAAAAATGAACTGTTCCAGCAGTTAAAATCAGTAAATCCGGGAATGGTCAGAATCCTGATCACGGGTGGCGGACGTGTGGCTCAGGGCGCTATGGAAACCCTTATTGCTGCGGGAATAAAAAAGGTGACGGTGGAAGAGTATGCCCTCAACCATGTAAAAGAACCGGTATACGCCCAGCTTGACCCCTGGCATTATGTGAAAAGACTCGACGGTCAGGATTTCGAACTCGATCATTTTTTCCATTTTCCTGAAGAGTACGAGACGACATTTTTGCCCTATACACGTATTACCGACCTCCTCATTGCATGCCATTTCTGGGATCCGCGGTCACCGGTGTTCATGACCAGGGAAGACATGAGAAGACCGGATTTCAGGATCAGGGTCATTGCTGATGTCAGCTGCGATATTAACGGACCCATTCCATCTACACTCAGATCTTCCTCCATTGCCAATCCTCTCTATGGCTACGATCCGGTAACGGGAGGAAGAAGGAGATGCATTTTCTCACGGGAATATTACGGTGATGGCTGTAGACAACCTGCCTGGTGAACTTCCAAGGGATTCTTCTGAAGAATTTGGAAATAAGCTTATACAGGAAGTCATACCCTACCTGCTTCACGAGAAGGCAGGGCAGACTCATTGAAAAAGCCGTCATCACCAGGGACGGACAATTGACGGGGTCATTCGCTTACCTGGAAGATTTTGTAAACGGAATTGAATAAGGATACCGGTTTTTCACCTTCTTTCCTTGTATTGCCGGGATAGAGAGAACTTAACCCGGCAAGGCCCGGGAACATGAAAATACCTCAGGAATGTTTGAACTGACGGATCATGTCTGACGGGTCTTCTGCTGAGAAAATGGAACTTCCGATCACGAAAACATCTGTTCCCGCTTCAATGAGGGCTTTGATATTCCCGGAGTTAACACCTCCATCCACCTCTATCAGAGTCTGTAGACTTCTGCCGGTAATCATCTTCTTCAGCTTCCTGATCTTTTCGTATGTGGTGTCAATAAATTCCTGTCCGCCAAAACCCGGATTGACCGACATGATCAGGACCATATACACGTATGGCAGTATCTCTTCGAGGAAGGATACGGGTGTATGAGGATTAACCACTACGGAAGGCGTCATTCCCAGTTCCCTGATCCGCTGTACTGTTCGGTGAAGATGCGGGCAGGTCTCAAAATGGACAGTGAGGTTGTCGGCGCCGGCTTCCCTGAACCTTTCGAGATAGCGGTCGGGATCTGTAATCATGAGGTGAACATCGAGGGGCTTGCGGGCAATGGATTTGATCTGCTTTATAACCGGAAATCCAAACGAAATATTCGGCACAAAATATCCGTCCATAATATCAAGATGGATCATGTCGGCTTCACTCTCGTTAACCATTTCGATCGCTTCTCCCAGCTTCAGGAAATTGGCGTTAAGGATGGATGGCGCAATGATGGGCATAACAGTCATATTTTTTTCCCCTGAAAAGAAAACGGGGTTTAAACAAATTTTGTTTAAACCCCAAATTTAAGCATATATCATGGAAGTGCAGTCAGATCAGCCCAGATAAGTTTTCAGGATTTTACTTCTGGTCGTGTGCTTGAGCCTTTTGATGGCTTTTTCTTTTATCTGTCTTACACGTTCACGGGTAAGGTTGAATTCCTCACCAATTTCTTCGAGTGTATGAGGGTGTTTTCCGTTAAGTCCGAAATAGAGGCGGATAATACTTGCCTCACGGTATGTCAGCGTGGAAAGGGCGCGCTCAATTTCCTTGCGCAGCGATTCATTGAGCAGTTCCTTATCGGGACTGGGTGTATCCGAGTTGAGCAGGACATCATAGAGATTGCCTTCTTCTCCCTCCTGAAGCGGGGCATCCATAGAAACATGTCTGCCTGAAGAACGGATGGCATCCTTGATGTCGTCAGGGGCAAGCTCCATGGCCTGGGCAATCTCAAGAATGGTCGGTTCCCGTTCGAAAGCCTGTTCCAGCTCATTGAAGGTTTTGTTGATTTTATTGATAGATCCAATTTTATTCAGCGGAAGTCTAACAATTCTCGCCTGTTCAGCCAATGCCTGCAAAATGGATTGCCGGATCCACCAAACGGCGTAAGAAATAAATTTAAATCCACGTGTTTCATCAAAACGCTGCGCTGCCTTGATCAGCCCAAGATTTCCTTCATTGATCAGATCGGGCAGACTAAGACCCTGGTTCTGATATTGTTTTGCCACAGAAACAACAAAACGAAGGTTAGCCTTGATAAGTTTCTCGAGAGCCTCCCTGTCCCCTTTCCTGATCCGGCGCGCAAGTTCAACTTCTTCCTCAGCTGTAATCAGATCAACCTTACCAATCTCATGCAGATACTTGTCAAGTGAAGGAGTTTCCCGGTTGGTGACCTGTTTAATGATTTTGAGTTGTCTCATTGTGGACGGGTTAGTATATAAAGATCATACGGTTAGCATTCAGGGTTTGTTTCAGTCTAAAAATAGTAATTCATTTGTTAAAAGAAGGAGTTTTACTCCTGTTTATTAAACAAAAATGCAAGTATTCTTGTTCAGCTAGCAGGAGTCATCATTAACCCGGTCAAAAGTTCTGTAAATCTGCATCTTTATCCTTCCTGATCTAAAAGTAGGTATGTTTTTTATTTATTTAACTTCCTGTGTTCTGAATTATGATGAATTATTTGGTAAAATTGACGAAATCAGTTATATTTGCATCGGAAATTCAATCCCCAGAATTAACTTCTCAAGTAATTCCCTGATTTCAACAAGCCAATTTTTTTATGCGAGAGACTAAAGTTATTTTGAGATATTTATTATATCAGGTTAATATCATTTAATTTACTTATCTTATTTCTAATTAATTTCCTTCAATAAACTTATGTACGATATTCTTGAGTTAAACAAGAAGCTGCTACCTGAGTTGCGTGAAATTGCCAAAGAGCTTAATATTAAACGCGTCGACTCATTTAAAAAGCAGGAACTGATCTATAAAATACTGGATCAGCAAGCCATAGCGGCTTCAGAAGCAAAGACATCCCGGAAGGACAATATTTCCGGGCAGAGGCCTGTAAAGAGCCAAATGGCGGCAGAAGAAAAAACGCCACAGTCCGACAGACAAAGACGTGGCCGGCCTAAAAAAAATGAAAACCGCCCCCAGCCGCAAAACCAGCCGCAAAACCGGCAGGAACCCGCTCAGCCGGAAAAACCCATCGTTGCAGAATCCTCTGTTGTTCAGAACAGGGAACAACGACAGCCTCACACCCAAAGACCCCAACCTCAGCAGGACAGAAGAAGAGAAGAAAAACCACAGCCTGCAAACGAAGTAACTTCTCCACAGGAGACTCCCGCTTCATCTGAATCACATCATCCTTTACCACGGCGTGATGACAGGGACCAGAGAAGACAAAATTATGATAACACGCACCGCCAGCAGGGAAAGCGTCAAAACGACAGGTACGATTTCGAAGGACTGATTTCCAATTCGGGCGTGCTCGAAATTATGCCCGATGGATATGGCTTCCTGCGTTCAGCCGATTATAATTACCTCAATTCACCCGATGATATCTACGTTTCACAGTCCCAGATCAAACTCTTCGGACTGAAAACCGGAGATACTGTGAAGGGGACGATCCGTCCTCCCAAAGAAGGTGAAAAATATTTTCCGCTCATTAAAGTTGAAGAGATCAACGGGCGCTCACCGGATTTCATCCGCGACAGGGTCCCGTTCGATTACCTGACCCCTTTGTTCCCGGAAGAAAAATTCACTCTCGTGGGAAATGGCCATACCGAACTTTCCGTACGTGTCGTCGATTTGTTCTCTCCTATCGGGAAAGGACAAAGAGGACTCATCGTCGCTCAGCCTAAGACCGGTAAAACCGTTCTGCTGAAAAATATTGCCAATGCCATCGCAGCGAATCACCCCGAAGTGTATATGATCGTTCTTCTTATCGATGAACGTCCTGAAGAAGTTACCGACATGGCAAGAAACGTCAATGCAGAGGTGATATCATCCACATTTGATGAACCGGCTGAACGGCATGTCAGGGTTGCTAATATCGTTCTTGAAAAAGCTAAACGCCTTGTCGAATGCGGCCACGACGTGGTTATCCTCCTCGATTCCATCACCAGGCTGGCCAGAGCTTTCAATACGATCGCACCGGCATCAGGAAAAGTCCTGTCAGGCGGCGTCGATGCAAATGCCCTTCATAAACCCAAACGTTTCTTCGGCGCAGCCAGGAATATAGAATTCGGCGGCTCCCTCACCATCCTCGCTACCGCACTTACCGATACCGGATCTAAAATGGATGATGTGATTTTCGAAGAATTCAAAGGGACAGGTAATATGGAACTCCAACTCGACAGGAAACTCGCCAACAAACGCGTATGGCCGGCAGTCGATATTAATGCATCCAGTACCAGGAGGGAAGATCTGCTCCACGAAAAGGAAATGCTTAACAAAATATGGATCCTCCGGAATTACCTTTCGGATATGACCTCCGTCGAAGCTATGGATTTTATTTCCGACAGAATGGCTAAAACGGAAAGCAATGAGGAATTCCTGATCTCTATGAATGCCGACTGATCTTCCGGCTGCATTTGAAGATATATACTATAAGAGGCTTTCTAAAAAGACAACAGTAACTTTTTGGAGAGCCTCTTTTTTTGCATCCGTGCATGAACGGTTCTGCCGGATACCCTGCCGTTAAAAATCAGGCAGACCTCCACCGGCTCAGCTTCACTGCTGCTTCCCATACTCCCCCCGATGTACAAAATCAGTTTATGCTCCTTTCCTGAAATTAAAAGCATAACCGAAGGTCATTCCTGCCCATAAATGTGCAGTCATACTCCCAAAAAAGTCCAGTCCGAAAATACTGGTATCACCCTGCAGGAGAGGGATGAGGGATGCTTCCCAGAAAAATCGTCCGGTGACTGGCTGATAACGGTAACCTATGCGGAGATGGGCAAGAATGTCCGTATTTTTGCCGGGTCCGTTCAGCTCTTTCAGTATGAGAATTGTACCCACCCCTATTTTAATGTGATGACTGTTGAAAGAAAGAATCTCATTCACGGAAAGGGGAATGGTAATGCTCATCAGCCCATTTTCCAAAGGATACCAGGCAACCGCGGTCTGAAGTGAAGTCTTGAAGAGTTCCTGGTTCAGAAGGATGCGCTCATATCCGATGGAATACAAGGCACCTGGTCCGAGAACTTCGAGGTAAAGGCCATTCTGCCTTGCAAAACCATTACCCACATTTACAAGGCTGTCACTTTGCTGCGAATATACCAGGCACCCGTGATTCAGAAAGAGAAGAAAGGCAATGGCAAAAGTTCGGAATCTTTAGTGAAGACATGCTCAGTTTGTTTATGGTTGTTCAGGCCGGTCCGGACTCCTTGATTTGTCCCGTCAGATTTTGACATCCACGATGTCCCCGTTTCCTGAAAAAGGTAAAACAAACGGGAAGACAATATGACGGTAAATCCTCAGGTAAAAGTATGATAAAAGTCAGGCTTTTCAAGGGGTTTTAGCTCATTTATTTGAAATCAATATGAATAAGATGAACGGTCCTGTTTTATGGCCTAAATTATCCGTATTTATAGTAATTTTGTGAGACGTTTCACAGAAATGTGGAAATTATTAATCATTAAATAATCAATCAATTAGAAATGGCTGATAACAAGAATTTCGTAACATGTGATGGTAATTATGCAGCGTCATACATTGCATATATGTTCAGTGAAGTTGCTGCTATTTATCCGATCACTCCTTCATCGACCATGGCCGAATATATTGATGAATGGGCTGCTCATGGCAGAAAGAATATTTTCGGGGAAATAGTAAAAGTAGCTGAGATGCAATCGGAAGGCGGAGCGTCAGGCGCCGTTCACGGCTCTTTGCAGGCCGGAGCGCTGACATCGACATTTACGGCATCACAGGGTTTGTTACTGATGATCCCGAACATGTATAAAATTTCGGGCGAATTACTGCCGGGAGTATTCCATGTATCGGCACGCAGCCTTGCCGCCCAGGCCCTTTCCATTTTTGGTGACCATAGTGATGTGATGAGTACCCGCCAAACCGGGTTTGCCATGCTGGCTACCGGCAGCGTCCAGGAAATCATGGACATAGCCGGAGTTGCCCACCTGGCATCCATTAAATCACGCATTCCATTCCTTCATTTTTTCGACGGATTCAGAACATCACATGAGATCCAGAAGGTGGAAGCCCCGGCAATGGATGATTTAGGCAAGCTTATCGACATGGAAGCACTCCAGTCCTTCAGGGATAGCGCACTGAACCCCGAACATCCGGTTACCAGGGGCACAGCTCAGAATCCCGATATTTACTTCCAGTCAAGAGAAGCAGCAAATGTATTTTATGAAAGAGTTCCCGATATTGTTGAAGACTATCTGCAGGAAATATTCAAAATCACAGGAAGAGAATATCACCCCTTCACCTATTACGGAGCTGAAGATGCTGAAAATATAATTATTGCCATGGGTTCGGTTACCGAAACCATTAAAGAAACCATCGACTACCTGGCAGAGAAAGGTGAAAAAACGGGATTGATCTCCGTTCATCTTTACCGCCCGTTCTCAGCAAAATACTTTTTTAACGTATTGCCGAAAACCGTAAAACGGATTACCGTACTCGACCGGACAAAAGAACCCGGAGCCAATGGCGAACCTCTGTACCTCGATGTCCGCGATCTATTCTACGGACGTGAAAATGCGCCCGTCATTGTCGGCGGTCGCTATGGCCTCAGCTCTAAAGATACCACACCGGGAATGATCATTTCCGTTTTCGATAATCTTAAAATGAAAGAACCTAAAAACAGGTTCACCGTAGGTATCGTTGACGATGTGTCTTTCCTCTCTCTTCCTCTCGGGCCAACAATCTCCGTGGTCAAGAAGGGAACATTTGAAGGAAAATTCTATGGCATCGGAGCTGACGGAACGGTTGGTGCCAATAAAAACTCGATCAAGATTATCGGTGAATCTACCGATAAATATTGCCAGGCTTACTTCGCTTACGACTCTAAAAAATCGGGAGGCATCACCACCTCTCACCTGAGATTCGGTGATAAGCCAATCCGTGCACCATACCTGGTTGTTACACCCGATTTCGTTGCCTGCCATGTTCCTTCATATATCAACAAATATGATATGCTGAGGGGCCTAAAAGATGGTGGCACCTTCCTCCTGAATTCCCTCTGGGATGCTGAAGAAACCAGGAAACGCCTTCCCGATAATATGAAGAAGTATCTTGCCGAACACAATATTAACTTCTACATCATCAATGCAACAAAGATCGCAGAGGAAATAGGACTGGGTACAAGGACGAACACCATTATGCAGTCATCCTTCTTCAAAATTGCCAATGTGATTCCTTACGATCAGGCTGTTGAGGAAATGAAGCAGCTTCATCGTGAAATCATTCGGCCGTAAAGGTGAAGATATTGTGAAAATGAACTATGCAGCTGTTGATAAAGGTGGTGAGGTTGAAAAAGTAGAGATTCCTGCTGAATGGGCAAAGATTGAACGCTGAAGGAGGAGAAGGATACCAGGGATATTCCTGATTTTGTGAAAATGGTTGCAGAGCCTATGAACCTGATGAAAGGTGACGATCTTCCGGTCAGCGCCTTTGCAGGTCGTGAAGACGGCACATTCCCTGCCGGGCCTCACCCGGTATGAAAAGAGAGGTATTGCCGTGAACGTTCCTGAGTGGCAGCCTGAAAGCTGTACCCAGTGTAACCAGTGTTCTTATGTATGTCCTCACGCCTGTATCCGTCCCTTCCTCTTCAATGAAGAAGAAACGGCCGCATTGCCCGAGCCGGCACCGATGTATCTGAAAGCCGGTGGAAAAACCCTCGCCGGATTGAATTACAGGATCCAGGTTTCCGTGCTCGATTGCACCGGATGCGGAAACTGCGAAGAGGTTTGTCCGGCCAAAGAGAAAGCCCTCATCATGAAACCTCTCGAATCCCAGATGCCTGAAGTGGAAAAATGGGACCATATCACCGCTAATGTGACCTACAAGGATACTCTGCTGGAGAAAACCACATCCATCAAGAATTCACAGTTTGCCCAGCCACTCTTCGAATTTTCAGGAGCCTGTGCCGGATGCGGTGAAACACCTTACGTTAAACTTATTACCCAGCTTTATGGTGAACGGATGATGGTTGCCAATGCAACGGGTTGTTCTTCCATCTATGGAGGCTCTGCTCCTTCAACTCCTTATACTATCAACAATAAAAGCGGTTTTGGTCCGGCCTGGGCTAATTCACTTTTCGAAGACAATGCCGAATATGGCTTTGGTATGGCTACCGGTGTTAAACAGATGAGGACATACATTGCCGGACTAATGCAGGCAGCCCTGAGTAACGGAGCTGCAGAAGCCACCAAAGAAGCCTTCACAGAATGGATCAGCAACATGGATAGACGCAGTAAACATCAGAGGAAGATCTCAGCGAAAGTCATCGCTGCCTGTGAGAAGGAAAAATCCCCTGCTGCCAAATCCATCCTGAACCTCAAACAATACCTGGTTAAAAAATCGGTATGGATCTTTGGAGGTGACGGCTGGGCTTACGATATCGGTTATGGAGGACTCGACCATGTGCTGGCTTCCGGTGAAGATGTGAATGTGCTCGTTCTCGATACTGAAGTATATTCAAACACCGGCGGACAGGCTTCCAAGTCAACACCCGCTGGTGCTGTGGCTAAATTTGCCGCTTCCGGTAAGAAGATCAGGAAGAAAGACCTGGGCATGATGGCAATGAGCTATGGTTATGTATACGTGGCACAGGTTGCCATGGGAGCCAGTCAGTCCCAGTACCTCAAAGCGGTGCGTGAAGCTGAAGCCTACAAAGGCCCCTCAATCATTATCGCTTATTCACCCTGTATCAACCATGGTATCAAAGCCGGTATGGGTGAATCACAGGCCCAGGAAAAACGCGCCGTTCAGGCCGGTTACTGGTCTCTTTTCCGGCATAATCCGATGCTCGAAGAGGAAGGAAAAAATCCGTTCCAACTCGACTCGAAAGAACCTGAATGGAGCCTGTTCCAGGAATTCCTGAACTCTGAGGTACGTTATACCTCACTCGATGAAATCTTTCCCGGTTGAGGCTGAAGAGCTGTTCAAAGCAGCAGAAACCAATGCCAAATGGAGGTATCAGAGTTACAAGCGCCTCGCGGAACTTGATTATTCACCGGAGGTAAAGGAGGAAAAGTAAGTAAAACCTGATTTTATATATAAAAAGGCTGCCGTCTGCTGATGGTGGCCTTTTTCTTTGAACGGAGAATGGATACGGGACGAATAGCTGAATGTTGAACCGTAAGACTTCCTGTTGCCGGGTTAAACCTAAATTTCCTTTGAATCGTAATGGAAATGATTTACTCCCACGACATACCTGGGAATCAGGGCGCAAAGCTCTTGATCCATGGATCCCCGAATAACATCACTCACTCATTCGCTTGATTTTTTTCTTACATTTGATCTAAATACTCAACAACATGGGCAGGATATTAGCCATCGATTACGGAAGAAAAAGGGTAGGAGTGGCCGTTACCGACCCGCTTCAGATGATCGCCTCAGGATTGACCACTGTCCCGGCACATGAGATACTGAACTTCCTTAGCGATTATTTTTTAAAAGAGCCGGTGGAATGCGTGGTTTTGGGCTATCCCCTGAAAATGAATAATGAAGAATCGGAGTCCATGAAATATGTGAAACAATTTGCCACGGCATTCAAGCGTAAATTCCCCCTGATACCACTCGAATACGAAGATGAACGATACACCTCCAAAATGGCAGTCAGGGCTATGATTGAAGGGGGGATGAAGAAAAAGGACCGAAGAAAAAAAGAGAACATAGATAAGATCAGTGCAGCCATCATTCTACAGTCATACCTCGAAGGCCGTGAAAGCCGTAAATAGCATGATTTTTCCATCAGACATAGAGAACATTCTGAATTGTTGAATGTTACTTTTGCACAAAAACAAGTTAAGCAGAGTTGTTTATGATATATCCGATATATGTTTACGGAACGTCCGTCTTAAGGAAGAGAGCAAAAGAAATACCCCGGGATTATAGTGATCTCGGTGAATTCATCGATAATATGTTCGAGACCATGAAGGTTTCTGAAGGAATCGGATTGGCGGCACCACAGGTGGGCAGGTCCATTCGCCTTTTTGTTGTCGATGCCACAGATGTGGATGCCACAGATGTAGAGGATGAAGAAGAAGATCTGACTGATTTTAAAATTGCTTTTGTCAATCCGGTTATCATTGAGGAATCAGGGGAAAAATGGGCGTTCAGGGAAGGTTGTCTGAGTATTCCCAGCATCCGTGAAGAGGTTGAAAGGGAGGAGCGGGTCAGAATCAGCTATTATGACCGTGACTGGAATTTCCATGACGAGGTGTTTACGGGCATTAAAGCCCGCGTTATTCAACATGAGTACGATCACCTGGAAGGCATTCTCTTTGTTGACAAGATCAATCCGCTGCGACGGAGACTTATCAATGGCAAACTGAAGGCCATCGCCAAAGGAAAAATAGATACGGATTATAAAATTATCGTTTCCAAATAAAAGAGTCCGCAGACCTGAGCTTTGCTTTTTGACTCATATCTGCAGACTCCTCCATCCAAAATGCCGGCAGTATCCGGCGTTAAGCCGCCTGCCGTCTGACCCTACCTCAGGGTGTGTATTTTCATCAGTTCACCCGATTTCAATAAAAGCTCTATATACTGACCTCTTTTGTATACGAAAGGATCTTTCATGTTCTTTTCGGAAAGTTTGCCCCTGAAATCCTTGAGCGAATTATAACCTTTGGTTTTCATCCAGCTCTCAAGATCATCCAGCATTTTCGTGATGTGTACGATCTTGTTCTTATACAGGGTGCTGACGACCTGTACGACATCAGAACCGGCCATGATCATCTTTACGATGTCCTTCCCTTCATAAATTCCGGTACTGCTGCAGATGCTCGCTTTGATCCTTCCATGAAGCAATCCGGCAAACCGCAACGGCAATCGGTATTCATGTTCGGCACTGAGGTTGAAAGGGGAAGTATGTTTCTCGTTTGTAAGATCAATGTCGGGCTGAAACATTCTATTGAACAGGATGAAGCCGTCTACACCGGTCTTATCCATATCGGAAATCACTTTCAGGGCATTGGTGTAGAAAGGACTTAGCTTGACACTAACCGGAATGGACAGACTTCTTTTTATTTCTTTCAGGATGTCGATTTGCTCTTTCACAATGGCCTCGCTCTGCTTCTCAAAATCACGGGGTACAGCATAAAAATTCAATTCGATGGCGTCAACGCCTGTATCCTCAATTAATTTGGCATATTCCAGCCAAGTGTCTTTGTTGACAGCATTCAGGCTCGCTATCAGCGGGATCTTAACCGATTCCTTTGCCCGTCGCAGGTTATGAAGAAATTCCTTAGGTCCGGCATGATCAACCGATGGAAAAAGGTCGATCATTTCAGCATTGCGTTCATTATATTCATTCATTTCTTCATCCAGCTTGTACCTCTCCAGCTGGATTTGTTCCTCGAAAAGGGACTTATAGACGATGGCTGCGGCCCCCGCATCTTCGGCAGCCTTAATGTTCCCGAGGTCTGAAACCAGGTCACTGGCACCTACAATAACCGGATTTTTAAGTTCCAAACCCAGGTAATTCGTTTTTAGATTTACCATAGCAGTGAGAATTTTGGGATTTTATAACGTTGAGACCCTCGGCCTCAACTCATGATAATTTGATCAGGAATTTATACCTAAAAAACACCTGTCATCTGCGATTGTTCGCAGTGAACTATATTCTGAAAAATTTCCGCGACTGACAGGCTGATTTTTTCCTGTTTTTTACATTAAGATATGTAATGGCCATAAATTTTTCGGAACGGATAAGGGCGGTACCTGTTTCACGTGTGCTTTTAAGTACCATTGCCGGGATGCTGGCGGGTAAACACGCGCTGTGTAACAAGGGTGTCATAGAAGTTTCTTTGTTGTTACTCCTGGTTTTATTAGGTCTGACCATACATTTCAGATGGTTCTTCCATTTACATTTCGCCTGGATACGGGGGATAATGATCGGACTGATTTTCTTTATGCTTGGCTGGTACCGGTTTTCATTTTCATCTGTCACCGTGGTTTCACAACCCGCCTCGGTACAGGTCGGCAGAGTTTGTTCCCTGCCCGTTACAAAAAGCCGGTCCGTTCTTATAAAACTCAGGATCAGTCCTGGGGTATTAAGGAACCAGCACGTTCATGGTCCGGTATATGTAAATGCCAGTTTCCCTCAAAACGATACACTTTTAAATGCCCGGCCCGGTGATCTTATCCTCTTTTATGCCGCGCCTGTCGTCCCGGTGAATCCCGGGAATCCGGAAGCGTTTGATTATTCAGCTTACCTCAGATACAGAAATGTGTATTATCAGGTTTTTGTGCCACAGGGAAGATGGCATCTTATCGTTACAGACAAAAAGGACATCAGGGATATTCCCCTGCTCATAAAGAGAAAATTGCTGCAACGCATTGTGGATACACCCGGAGATGAGGATGCCAAAGGTGTTCTCGCAGCAGTTACTCTCGGAACAAGGGATTACCTCGATCCGGAATTGAAGAGTGCTTATGCAAATGCAGGAGGGATACATGTGATGGCGGTTTCCGGTCTGCATGTCGGCATGATCTGGATGTTCCTCGGCTGGTTAACCTTTTTCCTCGGCCGGGGCAGATCTTCAGCGGTTCTTCGCTTTCTCATCGTCACGGGCATATTGTGGTTTTATGCGATGATGACCGGTCTTTCCGCCTCCGTTACAAGGTCGTGCCTTATGTTCAGCCTGGTAAGCCTCGGCAGGCTGATAAACAGGAATTCCGATACCTTCAACACCGTTATGGTGGCAGCGTTCCTGCAACTCTGGTTTAAACCGGTCTTACTTTTCGATGCAGGTTTCGAGTTTTCATACCTGGCGGTCTTTGGCATTATACTCTTTCATGAAAAAATAACCTCGCTGGTCCCTGTCCATGGATTCCTCCTGGTGAAGATCCGTGACCTGGCCGGCATCAGCCTTTCAGCCCAGTTACTGACATTTCCGCTGGGGATTTACTATTTTCATCAGTTCCCCGTGTGGTTTTTGCTGACTAATTTTTTCATCATTCCTGTAGTTACAGTACTGGTACTTTTATACCTGCTGTCAGTCCTCTTTTTTTCTGCCACCGGCTTCATTCATCATTACGCATGCCTGTATCTGGCTTTCCGGGATCATGAACCGGGGTGTCGGAATCATCGACCATTTTCCCGTATCCGTGATCAACGGTCTCAGTCTGAATGGACTGCAGGTATGCCTCTTACTACTACTGCCGCTGTTGATCCTCGCCTTTATCCGTTACAGGCAGCCATCCTTGCTCCTTACCAGCCTGTTCCTGTTTCTGGTATTTATGTTTACAGGGATCCTCAGACGCTCTTTTTCTGCAGAACATAACACCTTGATGGTCTATAATACCCGGGGGTTGCCTGCTGTCAGCATCATTTCTGTCGGGAATCATACCATCTATACCAACGCTTCGGATACCCGCTACAACAGGTCAATTGAATATGCAGGGAAAACCTACTGGATGAACCATTATATTCATGAGCCGCTGTATTTTAATCTGTTCTCTGTTCCGGATACTTTGCAGCAGGTCTTTTCCCTTCCCGGCACGGGAAATCTGATATTGTCTGAACCTTGCTTCACCGTGGCATTCATTTCCGACAGAAAACTATTTTCACATTGGAAAACAGTACATCCCTGCCCTGTAAAATTCATCATCCTTACCGGCTCGGACCTTCCGCCGCCTAAAGCTCTCAGCACTTTTTTCAGGGCGGATATCATCATTATCAGCTCTTCTATGCCCGCCTGGGAAGTTTATACGGAAGAAGAACTGGCTCAATTGCCGCCCGTGTACGATGTCCGCAATTCGGGATGCTTTCTTTTCCGGGCAGAAACGTGCAGGATTTTAAAAAAATGAAAAAGCGTTGGGCTATTAATGAGATTATATGTTATTTTGCCGTTTGATTTCCGAAGCGGTCCCGGGTGATGATAAAGCTCATGTTCTTAAGAACTAATAATTTATACGAATGTTTCCTTAAGTACGTGATGAAGGGGATGATCCAGTTTCTTCCCTGGAGCCGGGGGCTAATTGTTAACTATATAGATTATGAAAATTATTCTGGCCGGTGCTGGTGCAGTTGGAGCGCATCTGGCGAAAATGCTGAGTAATGAGAACCATGAAATCACCGTTCTCGATACAGATCCTGAACGGCTGAAACTCGTAGGATCTACACTTGACGTACTGACACTCGAGGGAAGTGCAACATCAATTGGTCTTTTAAAAGAAGCTAAGATCAAAAAAGCAGACCTTTTTGTGGCTGTAACCCAGACTGAAGCAACAAATATTGCTGCTGCGGTGATCGGTAAACAACTGGGAGCCAAGAAAACCATTGCCCGCATCGACAACCAGGAATATCTCTATCCCGATAATAAAGAGATGTTTATTGGCCTGGGGATTGACTACCTTATCTACCCTGAGAAAATTGCCGCAAAGGAAATTGTCGGCCTCCTGTCCCAGACCAGTACCTCGGATGTGGTTGATTTTTCAGGAGGAAAACTCCATTTGTATGCGTTCAAACTCGATGGGAATGCTCCGATCATTAACAAAAGCCTGATAGAAGTATCCAGCCCAGGTGAATTTCTCGAATACCGGGCTGTAGCGATAACCAGGAACTCGGAGACCATTATTCCGCACGGGCAGGACCGTTTCCAGATCGGAGACCTGGTTTACGTTATTTCCAATAAGGGCGGGGTAAAAAACCTGCTCCGGTATACCGGGAAAGAAAATTACGAAGTCCGTAACATAATGATCATGGGAGGAAGCCGCATAGGGGTGAGAGCAGCGAGAGACCTGGGAGACCAGCATTATGTCAAACTGATAGAATCTGACAGGGAAAAGAGTTATAAGATTTCCAATGCCCTCGACAATGCCCTGGTGATAAACGGTGATGGCAGTAATGTTGAACTCCTTGCCCAGGAGGGTCTGGCCAAAATGGATGCTTTTGTGGCGGTCACGGGAAATTCAGAGACCAATATTCTCTCATGCCTGCTGGCTAAACGTATGGGGGTGAAGAAAACCATCGCCGAAGTGGAGAATATCGATTATATCCCACTGGCTGAAAATATCGGTATCGATACGATCATTAATAAAAAGCTGATAACGGCAAGCCGGATATTCCGCTTTACGATGAGCACGGAAGTATCCACCATCAAGTGCCTTACCGGAACAGATGCAGAGGTCATGGAGTTCATTGCCAAACCCGATTCCCCGGTCACCCTTAAAAAGCTGCGGGATATCGAGTTCCCGGAAGGTGCCATCATTGGAGGTGTGATAAGAAGTGATGGCGGAGTTATAGCGAATGGCAATACTGAAATTAAACCAGGTGATCACGTTGTCGTCTTCACCCTGCCATCTGCGGTAAGCCTCGTCGGGAAATATTTCAGCTAAACCTTTCTCATGATCAATTCCCGAATTATATTCAATATCCTGGGTTTCCTTCTGATGGTTGAAGGTCTGTTCATGATGCTGTCCATACCTGTCGCCTTTATTTACCAGGAGAATAATGCCACAGATTTTCTGGTTGCCGGCCTTATCACCTTTATGGCCGGTGGTGCATCCTGGGGTCTGACCCGCGATGCCCTGAAAAGTATTTCCAAACGGGAAGGATATATCATTGTTACGCTGGGCTGGATACTGTTTTCCGTTTTCGGTTCACTTCCTTTTCTCTTCACCGGAACAACCCATTCCTTTACCGATGCTTTCTTTGAGACCATGTCGGGTTTCACGACCACGGGAGCTTCGATACTTACTGATGTCGAATCCCTTTCTCATGGGATCCTTTTCTGGCGCAGTATTACCCAGTGGCTTGGCGGCATGGGCATTATTATCCTCTCCCTGGCCGTCCTTCCCTTACTTGGAATCGGGGGGATGCAGCTATTTGTTGCTGAAGTGCCCGGATCAGCACCTGACAAGTTTCATCCCCGTATCCGTGGGATGGCAAACCGCATTTGGTTTATCTACATTTTCTTCACACTTCTCGAGACCTTGCTCCTGGTTATTGGGAAGATGAGCTTCTTCGACGCACTCAATCATTCCTTTACCACCATCTCAACTGGTGGTTTCTCCACAAGGCAGGCCGGTATCGCTTACTGGAATTCACCGTATATTCAATATGTGATCACCCTGTTCATGCTGGTAGCCGGAACGAATTTCACACTTTCCTATTTTGCCATGCATCTCAGGTTCAGTAGGGTTTTTAAAAATGAAGAGTTCCGTGCCTACCTGGGCTTTATAATCCTGTTTACCCTGGCTATAGGGCTGGTCATGTGGCTGTCCATGGGCGTCAATGCTGAAAAGGCGTTCCGTGAATCGCTGTTCCAGGTAGTTTCAATCATGACCACAACCGGTTTTGTGATATCAGACTATCAGCACTGGATGCCCGTACTGGGTATTCTTATCTTTCTGCTGATGTTTTTCGGGGCATCAGCCGGGTCAACAGGCGGAGGGATAAAGATCATGAGGGTGGTTCTACTTTTAAAAACAGCGGTCTTGAGCTGAAGCGGCTGGTTCACCCGAATGCGGTAATACCAGTCCGGTTTAACCGGCAGGCAGTGGAACCTCATATCATTACCAACGTCCTGGCCTTTGTCTCTTTCTATATCCTTGTCATCGTCGCAAGTACCGTCGTTATATCGTCTATGGGTTACGACCTTAACACGTCGGCCGGGGCCGTGACGGCATCCTTAGGTAATATCGGACCAGGGATCGGTGAGGTAGGCCCCTTCGAGAATTACAGCCATATCCCCGAATTAGGAAAGTGGTTCCTGTCTTTCCTTATGCTGATCGGCCGCCTGGAACTGTTTACCGTGATCGTGCTGTTCTCTCCGGAATTCTGGAGGCGCTGATCCTGCAAAGGGACCGCGTGAGCCATTGCCTCAATCGAGGATCCCGGCTCCCATACGGATGATCTCCGGCTGTTCCCCGGTGCAGTCAATAATCGTTGAGGGGATATTACCACCGAAGCCACCGTCGATCACCAGATCTACCTTATCCCTGAAATTTTCATATATCAGTTCCGGATCTGTGGTGTAATCGATGATCTTGTCATCATCGTGTATGGACGTGGTCAGAATGGGATGACCCAGCTCCCTGACGATTTCCAGAATAATACGGTTATCCGGGATCCGGATACCAACGGTTTTCTTGGTGTTCTTAAGAATCTTTGGAACATTGTTACTGGCATGCAGGATAAAGGTGAATGGCCCGGGCAGCTTGGATTTCATCAGTTTGAAGATATCATTATTCACAAAACGGCTGTATCCGGAAAGGTGGCTCAGATCAGAAACGATAAAAGAAAACTGGGCTTTCTCCGGTTTGATATTCTTCAGCCGCGCAATGCGTTCAATGGTCCTCGCGTGGTAAATATCGCATCCCATCCCGTAAACGGTGTCGGTAGGATAAATGATGATACCTCCCTCCCTCAGGATATCACATACCTGCCGGACATGCTTCTCATTGGGGTTTTCTTCATACATTTTTAAATACATAGCCCTTTCGCGTTATTTCCATGTATAAATAACATTTGTATATCATTTTGGTTTTTCCGGTAACGAATATACCTGTGGCAACCCGGTGATTCATGTTGTCCTGTCCCGCTCCTGACCTTGTTCATCTGTCTCATTTATCTCAGGATTATATCCTGGGTCATCCGCAGTATTCTCCTCTTCCTCTTCCATCCGCTCTATATCAGACTCCGGTCCCTCGTGGCGGTAAATGTACGAAAGTACAACCCCGGTGAGGGCACCCATAAGGTGTGATTCCCAGCTGATGTGATAGTCGTAGGGGAATAAGCCCCAGACCATGCTTCCATACAGAAAGATCACCAGCAGGGAGATGGCCATAAGGTTCCGGTTCCGCCGGATAATACCCGAGGCGAAGAGGAAAGTTGCCAGACCGTATATGATCCCGCTGGCACCGATATGATAAGCTTCACGGCCTATGATCCAAACCAGCGCTCCGGTGACGAAATAGATCAGGAAAAAAACACGGTAGGCCACTTCACGGTAAAAATAAAACAGGGCCAGACTGAGGAAAAACAGGGGGATGGAATTATCGAAAAGATGGGTGATATCAGCATGGATCAGCGGAGCTGTGATAATGCCGATGAGGCCTTTAAGCTTCATCGGGTAAATGCCAAGTGAAGAAAAGCTCACACCCAATCCGAATTCAGTGAATTTGATGAACCAGATCAGGAATAAAAAGAAGCCCGGGAAGACCAGGCTGTGAATAAATCGTCTTTTTTCTTCCATTCCAGGGATTGTTTTCGCCCGGTTTTGTAAAGATATCCATAGCATCTCTCAAATTCCGCGCCATGCAGGTTTATATCTACAGGGAATTAAAAGTGTCTGAATGTGCGATAGCTGAAGAAGCTACCGGCCGGCTTTGCTGAGCCGGGAATGTCTCGGCTGGTAACCGTTCCGGAGATACAGGAGATACCTTTACAAGTTACGGGATCTGGCCGGCATAGCCTGACATAGTTACCGCATCACTGAATCACGGGAATGTCAGATGAGGAAATGAAAAAGGTCGGGACGGTCGTTCACATACTCATAAACGATTTTGTAATCATCCATCCTCTTTTTCAGGGCATCGAAATCGGACTTCTGCCTGACTTCGATACCAATCAGGGCCGGACCTCTTTCCCGGCTGTTTTTCTTGGTATATTCAAAATGGGAAATATCGTCGGCAGGACCCAGAACATGCTCGAGAAACTCTCTCAGCTCTCCGGGGGAAACGTACAATGAAATAGTGTTTTAGCCCTTCATACAACATTGATCTCTCTTTTATTTCCTCGGTGCGGGTGATATCATTATTGCTGCCACTGACTTCAGACGCTCGCTGGCTTCCTGTATTTTCTGAACTTCAGGCAGATAATGGATGATCACTTTTTTGTCCTTCATGGTGTCTGGATTGATCCGGTAGTTCTGCTTTTATGCGGAAAAAGCAAGGTTTTCAGGCAGGATACCTGAAAAAAAGACCCCGGATCTGCAAAGCCTTCAGGGCTTCCTGCCAGGGTCTTTTCTGTGATTATTAACGTTGCGGAAGGATATCCGGTCTGTATCCTGCCGGTTTTTATTCTTTAGGTCTGAGTTTACGAACCTGTGCTCCGGCCTGCCACATCTCGGAATTATGGATTTCATCCAGTTCTCCGGTCAGCTTCTTCCGGTAGTCAGCCTGCCTGTTGGCTTCAATGGTAATCCTGGCTTCATTTCCGCTGGCTACGCTGGCATAGAGGTCATCGAATACAGGTTTTACGGCATCTCGAAAACGGTTTTTCCAATCGAGGGCACCACGCTGTGCCGTAGTGGAACAGTTCGCATACATCCAGTCCATACCGTTCTCTGCTACGAGCGGCAGAAGACTCTGGGAGAGCTCCTCAACCGTCTCGTTGAAGGCTTCCGATGGCGAATGCCCTTTACTCCTGAGCAGATTGTACTGGGCTTCCATGATCCCGGCAAGGGCACCCATAAGAACACCACGTTCTCCGGTAAGATCACTGTATACTTCTTTCTTGAAAGTGGTTTCAAAAAGGTATCCCGATCCTACACCGATACCCAGGGCTATAACACGGTCAAAAGCGTGACCTGTGGCGTCCTGAAAGATAGCATAACTGGAATTCAGTCCCTGCCCGGCAACAAACAATCTCCGCAGAGAAGTCCCTGAACCCTTGGGAGCTATTAAGATCACGTCAACATCTTCCGGCGGAATAATTCCGGTCTGATCCTTGTAGGTAATGCCAAAACCGTGAGAAAAATACAGGGCTTTTCCTTTGGTGAGATGTTTTTTTACCGTTGGCCAAAGTGCAATCTGCCCGGCATCAGACAGCAGGTACTGTATGATGGTGGCCTTTTTGCAAGCTTCCTCGATATCAAACAGGTTCTCACCTTCCACCCATCCATCATTAACTGCCTTATCCCACGAAGAGGAATTTTTTCTCTGTCCGACAATTACATTGAAACCGTTATCTTTCAGGTTGAGTGACTGACCCGGACCCTGAACGCCATAACCAATGACGGCTATGATTTCGTTTTTCAGAATATCGCGGGCTCTGGAAAGGGGAAATTCATCCCTGGTAACTACATTTTCTTCGACTCCGCCGAAATTAATTTTTGCCATGTTTTTCTTTTTTATTGGGTTATGGACAATACTTCTTTTTCAGAATGCCTGTTGGCGACTTCTAGATCCCTGAGATAACTGGTGATCTCCTTGATCTGTTTGGTGACGGCCACTCTGCCCGACCGGGCAAACTGAAGCACGCCATAAGGGAGCAGTTTCTCAAACAACTCCTGTGTTTCATGTTTATGCCCGGCTTTTTCGATGATGATATACTCGGGTTCTACCGTCAGGATGTGGGCGTTGTACTTTCTGATGAGATTTTCAACATCGTCGCCATTAGCAAATGCCTTGGTAGGCACTTTATAAAGTGCAATTTCCTGGTAAACGATTTCGCTCTCTTCAAAATAAAAAGCCTTAAGTACACCAATGATCTTCTCGATCTGTTTTACGACTTTTTTCACCATGTCAAGATTGGTTTTCACGACGATGGTAAAGCGGTAAACCCCTTTTACCTCCGATTCGGAAGTTGTCAGACTGTCGATGTTGATTTTCCTGCGGGTAAAAACGACGGTAAGCTTTTGAAGCAGACCAATCCTGTTTTCGGTGAATATAGATAATGTGAATTCTTGTTCCATGATGGATCGTGTTTTTTAGATTATTCCAGTCTCATTTCAGATACGGTTCCTCCTGACGGTACCATGGGGAAGATATTGCTTTCCTTTTCGACTTTCACTTCAAGCAGGAAGGGACCGTCGTGTGCCAGCAGGTTGTCTATGGCTTCTTCCAGATCTTCTCTGGCCGAGATGGTTCTTCCTTCGATACCGAACCCTTTCGCAATGGTAACGAAATCAGGATTGGTTAGTTCAGTATATGAATACCTTTTATCGAAAAACAGATCCTGCCACTGACGTACCATGCCGAGGAAGTTATTATTCAGGAGGACGATTTTTACCGGCAGTTTTGACTGGCTGATTGTGCCCAGCTCCTGGATGGTCATCTGAAAACCGCCGTCACCGATCACGGCAATAACCGGGGTGCCTTCTTCTGCTGCAAGCGCTGCACCGACAGATGCAGGCAGGCCGAAGCCCATTGTTCCAAGACCTCCGGAAGTGATCTGTGTATTGGTTTTATTGAACTGATAGTACCTTGCAGAAGCCATCTGGTGTTGACCGACATCGCTGACGAGAATGGCCTCGCCTCTGGTTTTCTTTGAGATGTTGTGAATGACCTCTCCCATCCTGATTCCACCTTTTGAAGGATAGCAGTCCCTTTCAATAATTTTCTGGAACTCGTGTTGGTAAAGCTTGTTGAAAGATTCGAGCCATTCAGGATGTGAGTTTTGTTTTACGATGGGTGTCAAAGCTTCGATTGCCTGCCTGGCATCAGCGACCAGGGCTACATCCGCAGTCACATTTTTGTTGATCTCCGACGGATCGATGTCGATATGGATCACTTTAGCCTGCTTGGCATAGGTATTCAGGTTTCCTGTCACCCTGTCATCGAATCTCATACCGATGGCGATTAACAGATCACACTTGTTGGTGTTGATATTGGGGGCATAGTTACCGTGCATCCCCAGCATACCTGTAAAAAGCGGATGACTGGAGGGTAATGCCGAAAGACCCAGAAGGGTGCTGGCTACCGGGATACCGGTTTTTTCAACAAATGCTCTGAATTCTTCCTGTGCACCTGAGATCAGAATGCCCTGCCCTGCAAGAATCATGGGCTTTTTGGCTTTGTTGATGAGCTCGCCGGCTTTCTGTATGGCTTCCTGGTTCAGCATCGGGATAGGAGTATAGCTCCTGATCCGTGCAATTTTTTCATACACAAAATCCAGCTCGGCGAACTGTGCATCCTTGGTGATGTCGATGAGTACCGGACCCGGCCGGCCTGATCTGGCAATGAAGAAGGCCCTGGCCAATGCTTCAGGGATCTCTTCAGGCCGGGTAACCTGAAAATTCCATTTGGTAACAGGCATGGAGATGCTCACGATATCTATTTCCTGGAAAGCATCGGAACCCAGAAGACTGGAGATCACCTGACCCGTTATGCATACCAGCGGTGTTGAATCCAGCATGGCATCGGCCAGCCCTGTGATCAGGTTCGTGGCTCCCGGGCCTGAAGTCGCAATACATACTCCCGGTTTTTTGGAAATTCGGGCATAGCCCTGTGCGGCATGAATAGCGCCCTGCTCATGGCGGACCATCACATGCTTCAATTTGTCCTGGTAATCGTACAATACATCATATACCGGCATGATTGCTCCGCCAACATATCCGAACATAGTATCAACACCTTCTTCCAACAGCGAAAGCACAACAGCCTCTGCACCCCTTACACGTCTCGTTTCGGGTTCCTGTCCTTTAGCCTGGGGTTTCGTTTGAGTATCCATGTCTATCTTATTTAGGTTATTAATTTAATCTATTATTCTTACAGCACCTTTATCTGCCGAGGTCACTAAACTGGCATACGCCTTCAGCGCTTTTGAAATGGCTCTTTCCCTGCCTTCGGGTTTCCAGGCTGAATCGCCCTTTGCCTCTTCCTGTCTTTTTCGATCCTCCAGCTCCTGATCGCTAAGTCTGACATTGATGGTTCTGGATGGGATATTTATATCAATGATGTCTCCGTCACGAATGAGACCGATCTCACCCTTTTCAGCAGCTTCAGGAGAGATGTGCCCGATGGAAAGTCCTGATGTGCCGCCGGAAAAACGTCCGTCGGTGATCAGGGCACACTGTTCGCCCAGATGCCTCGATTTGATGTAGGAGGTAGGATACAGCATTTCCTGCATGCCCGGGCCGCCCTTGGGACCTTCATACCGGATGACGACAACGTCACCGGCTTCAACCTTTTTCTCAAGAATGCCATCACACGCGGCATCCTGTGAATTAAATACTTTTGCCGGTCCGCTGAATGTCAGAACCGAAGCCTTGACACCCGCCGTCTTGACAATGCAGCCGTCCCGTGAGATATTTCCGTACAAAACTGCAAGGCCTCCGTCAGCAGAGTAAGCATGTCCGATATCCCGTATACATCCGTTACTCCTGTCAAGATCAAAATCCTTAAAGCGTGCCTGCTGCGAACCCATTACAAGGTTCCTTCCGCCTCCAGGCGCTGAACTGTAGACCGCCTTCGCCTCTTCAGTACAACTTTGTTTCCGGAGATCAAAATTTTGAATGGCTTCGGCCAGTGTAAGACCGTCAACCCTCTTCACGGAAGTGTCTAGGAGACCACCCGCAGCGAGTTCCGACAAGATGCCGAGAATACCCCCGGCACGGTTTACATCCTGGATATGGTATTTCGAATTGGGAGAAACTTTACACAAAACTGGGATCTGACGGGAAATAGCATCGATATCCTTCAGGGTAAAATCAACAGCAGCTTCATGTGCGATAGCCAGGATATGGAGCACTGTATTGGTCGAGCCACCCATCGCCACATCGAGGCTCATGGCATTGTGAAATGCCGCTTTTGAGGCGATGGAACGGGGAAGAACCGAGACGTCCCCTTCATTATAATACCGTTCAACATTCCTGATCAATGCTTCCACAGCCTTTTCAAAAAGTTTTTTACGGCTTATGTGAGTGGCAACGACTGTCCCATTTCCGGGAAGAGCCATGCCAAGAGCTTCGTTCAGACAGTTCATGGAATTCGCTGTAAACATGCCGGAACACGATCCACAGGTGGGACAGGCCAGCTGCTCAACAAGGGATAATTTTTGATCACTCACACTGTCATCGGCAGCCATAACCATGGCATCGATCAGATCATAAGCTTCTCCGTCAATCACACCGGCTTCCATAGGACCTCCGGAAACAAAAATGGCGGGAATATTCAGTCTCATAGCCGCAATCAGCATCCCCGGCGTGATCTTGTCGCAGTTGCTGATGCAAAAGAGGGCATCCACCTTGTGAGCATTGGCCATGTATTCGATACTGTCCGCAATCAGATCACGCGAAGGAAGCGAATACAGCATGCCGTCGTGCCCCATGGCAATGCCATCATCGATGGCTATAGTATTGAATTCCCCGGCAAAATACCCACGATCTTCAAAAATTTTCTTTACGTCCTGTCCCACCTGATGCAGATGAGTATGCCCCGGTACAAACTGGGTAAATGAGTTGACAATGGCAATGATCGGTTTCCCGATCTGATCTTCCTTCATGCCGTTGGCTCTCCACAGACTCCGGGCTCCTGCCATCCTTCGGCCCTGTGTTGTTGTATCACTCTTTAAAGGAAATTTCATTGTTTACGTTGCTCTTTATATTATAGTAAATCAAAAAAGCCATCCTCTAGTTTGAGAATGGCTTCGTATATTTTGTTTCGGTTATACCATACCATTCTCACGTTCTCATTCCAAGAATGACGAGCACCACGAGAACCACGAGAATATTGGTATGACCGAACTGCATAGGTTTCTGTATGATTTCAGAAGCAAAGATAGACAAAAGCCTTATACCGCAAAATAAAATTATGTTAAAAAACAGTAATTATTAATATTTGGTCTTAATCGGATTAAAAATGTTACAAATTGTAAGCCTTTGGTCTGAAAAAAGGACTGAAATTGATAATTTGTAAGAAGCCGATGTACACAGTCAAACCAGGGTAAAAAGAGTTCAGCCAGATATATAGCATGGCCTGTTAATCTGAAAAAAAAAGGGCAAGCTACTCATATCGCACCGCTACGACCGCCTACCCTTGCTACCTTCCGGTCCTGGGGGGATTCAGCAGGAGCTGGTCGTATAAGACTTGCCCTCGGTCAGCAAAAGTAGTATTTTTATTATTTCCTGCAAAATATCTTTTTGACGAAAGCGCATCTCCCTTAAATGGATTATATTTGTTCAAATAAAACTTTAAACCTATGAGTGAAAAGAACCAAAGCATGATTTATCCCGCCATCATCTATGCGGGGATCATCGGTGGCATTTACATCTTGAATGCAG
Source organism: uncultured Bacteroidales bacterium (assembly GCA_963764345.1). GTDB lineage: Bacteria > Bacteroidota > Bacteroidia > Bacteroidales > DASQZK01. The sequence continues at coordinate 69,131 of CAVXSF010000018.1, forward strand.
TCATTGTCGATGTTTTTGATATTCATTTTAGCGTATATGATCTGATTGCGTCAAATGTTATTGTTTTTGGGGGTCTTGTCGTGGCTATTTATGCTTTCCGGAAAGAGTATAATGACAACATGATTTCGTATTCCCGGGCACTTGGATTCGGAGTGCTGACGGCTCTTTTTGTCGGCCTGATCATGGCTGTGTATATGAATATACTTATCCATTATATTAACCCGCATTACCTGGATATTCTTCAGGACCGGACAAGAGCAACGATCATGAAGAGGGTTTCTCCCGATATGCTTAGCGAACATCCCGATATTATGGAATCGGCTTTGCGAAGGTCTATGAAGATGCAGACTCCCGTAATGATTTTTGTGACAAGTATACTGGGGCAGGGCTTGTTTGGATTGATTGTCAGCCTGATTGCTTCAATATTTATTAAAAAGGAACCCGCAGAACCCTTTGCAGGAGTTGTATAAGTTTATGATTATGGATGTATCGATTGTTATTCCCCTTTATAACGAAGAAGAATCACTTATTGAATTAGTAGAATGGATAGAAGGCGTTGCCGAAAGGAACCATTTCAGCTATGAGATCATTATGGTTGATGACGGCAGCACCGACAGGTCGTGGGATGTTATCCGGGACCTGGGTTCCGGTAAAAAGGACATCAGAGGATTCAGGTTCAGACGGAATTATGGCAAATCTGCCGCTCTTCACGTCGGATTTCAGGCTGCAAAGGGTGATGTTGTCGTTACTATGGATGCCGATCTGCAGGACAGCCCGGAGGAAATTCCGGAAATGAGAAGGATGATCATGGAAGACGGCCTGGATCTGGTATCGGGCTGGAAGAAAAAAAGATATGATCCCATCTCCAAAACTATCCCCAGTAAATTCTACAACTGGGCAGCACGCAAAGTGACCGGTATTAAACTCCATGATTTTAACTGCGGCCTGAAAGCCTATCGTAACAAGGTGGTGAAATCGATTGAGGTATACGGTGAAATGCACCGGTATATCCCGGTAATTGCCAAAAGAGCCGGATTTTCCAGGATAGGAGAAAAGCCTGTTCAACATATGAAACGGAAATACGGGGTCACAAAATTCGGCCTTGAACGCTTTATCAACGGCTTCCTCGACCTGCTGACCATTTCCTTCATTTCCCGGTTCGGAAAGAGACCCATGCACATGTTCGGTACCATGGGTACCTTTGTCTTTCTAATCGGTTTTGTTGCTGCCGTATGGCTTGGTGCCCAAAAACTGTACTTTCTTCATAAAGGCATTAAGACCATCCTGATCACAGACAGTCCATACTTCTTCCTGGCAATCACTGCCATGATCATTGGAACACAATTGTTCGTAAGCGGATTTCTCGGTGAACTTGTCTCACGGAATTCTCCGGAAAGGAATCAATATTTTATCGATGAAGAAGTAAACAGCAAGGCGTGAAAATCATCAGCATCGGTCCGGCTCATCCTCTCCGGGGAGGTATTGCAAGGTTTAATGAATCGCTGTCGTCATGCCTGAAGAATAATGGTCACGAGGTTGAACTGATCTCATTCAGTTTCCAGTACCCATCATTCCTCTTTCCCGGCCGTTCACAGTTCTCCGAAAGTATACCCCCCGAAGGACTGACCATTTCATCCCGCCTGCATTCACTGTCACCCCTCAGCTGGAAACATGTTGCCGATGAAGTGATACGGCGAGATCCAGAGCTGGTGATCATGCATTACTGGATGCCTTTTTTTGCCCCGGCCATGAGCTTTATCGCCGGCAGAATAAAGAAGCGTGCCGGCATCACAATCATTCTCCTGGCTCATAACCTGATTCCTCATGAGAGGCAACCCGGAACCATCTTCCTTACCCGCCGGTTGCTCGGGAATGTCAGCGGACTGGTTGCACTTTCGGCATCCGTGGTGAGCGATGCAAAGTCTGTCAGTGCCGGTATCCCTGCAATGATGATCCCTCACCCGGTTTATGACAGCTATGGCGAAAAAGTAAACAGGGATGAAGCCCTGGGATATCTGGGCCTCGAAGCCGGGAAAAAATATATACTTTTTTTCGGGTTGGTACGGAAATACAAAGGACTGGATCTGCTGATAAAAGCCTTGCCCCTCGTTCAGGATCCGGATGTGATAGTCCTGGTTGCCGGAGAATTTTACGATAAAAGGGAAGAATACCAGGGGCTGATCGATAAGCTTGATCTGGGTTCCAGAATAATCATCCGGGATGAATACATTCCCGATGATGAGGTGAAGTATTATTTTTCGGCAGCCAGCCTGGTCGTTCAGCCTTACCGTTCAGCCACCCAAAGCGGAGTAACCCAGATTGCCTATCATTTTGAGGTGCCGATGGTCGTTTCGGACGTGGGCGGACTGCCGGAGATCGTCGAGGATGGGGTCACCGGATATGTGATCAAAACTGAACCGGAAGCGGTTGCCGGTGCCATAAACCGTTACTTCTCCTCATCCGGTAAGAATGAGCTTGAAAAAAACGTCAGGAGAAGGAAGGAAGATTTTTCATGGCAGGGCTTTGTCAGGAAATTACTTTCTTTTGCGGAAAAGATTCAAAAGTCTGAAAATCAGGACGTGTGAATCAATACTCCAGGGAAGCTTTCAGCAGTCCGAGGACATACCTGTCGATCGGGAAGGTTAGATCCTCTTCTCTCAGACCTGCCACCTTTACCCACCGGAAAGACTGGCTTCCGTTTACCTTTCCCTCAAAATCAAATGATTTCCGGGATATCCTGAAAACAGGATCACCCTTGAGGCTGATCCGGTAATAGATGCTGATGAGCTGATGATCGTCATAAAAGAGAGCCCTCTGGAAAAAGCCCGTCGTATAAAAATGTCCCAGTATTTCCACTTCCTGACCCATTTCCTCTATGGCTTCACGCCGCAGGCAATCTTCCGGGCCCTCCCCGAATTGAAGTCCGCCTCCCGGAAATTTGGTCATATACCTGTCGAGGACATATTCATCACTTATCAGGACTTCACCCGCTGAACTGAGCAGGATGCCGTACACTCTTATGTTAAAATGCCTGATGTTTGTCTCCATGTCAGTCTGTTTTTCCCATTACAAAATCAAGTATCTGTTCTTCCTGGCCGGCATGAAACCAATGCCAGCCTTCATCCTTTTTAAACCAGGTCAATTGTTTCCTGGCATACCTGCGGGTATTGGACTGGATGCGGGTTATGGCCTCCTTAAGACTGGTTTTCCCTTCAAAATGGTCGAAGAGTTCTTTATAACCAACCGTATTCAGGGCATTGTTCTTCCGGAAGGCATAGAGCCGCCTGGCTTCATCCTCCAGTCCACGATGCATCATATCATAAACACGGCGGTTAATATTGTCGTATAGTTCCTCGCGCTCATGGTTAAGGGCAATGAGTTTGAACCCGAAATCCCGTTTTTTTCTGGGTGTGGTCAGAAAGGATGAATATGGCTTGCCTGTAATCATGGTGATCTCAAGGGCTTTTTGGATACGCTTCGGATTCTTGAGGTCTATTTTAGCGTAAGTCTCCGGATCGAGTTTTCTAAGAGCATGGCGGAGGCTCTCAAGGCCTTCCTCATCATACTGTTTCTGAATACGGGCCCTGATTTCCAGATCCATTTCAGGCAGGTCATCGATTCCAAACCTGACAGCATCGATATATAAGCCAGACCCCCCGGTCATGATCACTTTGTCATATTTTCTGAAAAGTGATCCGAGAAGGGTAATCACATCATTTTCATATTTGCTGGCATTGTAAGTGTCATGGATGCTGATGGTCTGAATGAAATGATGTTTTACCCTGGTAAGAAATTCCGGAGAAGGTACGGCTGTCCCAATCGTCATTTCACGATAAATTTGCCGGGAATCACAAGAGATGATCTCTGTGGCTGTCTTTTCGGCAATGTCAACAGAAAGACTGGTTTTCCCGACAGCGGTGGGTCCCGCAATGACGATCAGTTCCTTATTCATTAAAATTCAAACCTTCAAGATTTATGGATCCCGGTAAAATCTGCCTGGGAGGATGACCCTGTGAGGAGGTGATCCTGGGATAACGGCCTGAATCAGGCGTTTGAATTGTTTCCGTAAGCTCGATAAATATCAGTCTTTCATTAAATATGTCAAAGATGTACAGCATTCTCTGCCTGGGAAGATTGATATAGTTCTTGAGTTTACATTTATCCATCAGTAAGGTATGGCGGTTCCTGTCTTCCGACATATCAAAAAGGGTGAATTCCTGCAATTTTTCGTACTCCCCGTTGGTCAGAAAAAAACTTGCCAGCTGAGACCTGTCGTAATGGAAATCTTCCACCATCGTGGAATGAAGATCATAGAATGTTTGTTCGGAGAGTATCTCGATATCTCTGACAAAGTTCTTTACTTCATCGGAGATGAGCCTGAATTTATAGACCATGATCTGTTTTTTTTACAAGTTAAGCAAAAATTCCAAGGTATTCACATTGTCAGCGTACTCCCAAAGCATCGGAGTCTGTGTATGGCCAAATTCAAGTGAATCAGCGGTAAAACGGCCTGTAATGCACTGTAACCGTTCACGGTCTTTTTGCAAACGTTCAGTTACCTCCGCGGCTGAATGATACCGTTCAAAATATAGGCTGCCAACCGGACTGCTGTAACTACTGTCTTCTTTTACCACCAGGAAGCCCGTGTCATAAAAATCAGATTGGTTTACCAGGTGAACTGCCCTCTGATACTCGTAATTGTTCGCATATTTATGATGGTTTACCAGGTAGGCATAATGTTGAAAATGATCCAGAAGATGAGGTATCTCATATTCTTTCGGTAAATATATTTTTGAGACATTCCGGCAACCAAGCCCGAAATACATGAAGATATCATCCGCCAGTTTTTCGAGGTCAAACTTTGACTCGGATCCATCCAGCACGGCGGTGGAGTTCCTGTTCCTCCGGATGATATGAGGATACTTCCCGAAATAATATTCAAAATACCGTGATGAGTTATCGCTACCCGTGGCGATTATGGCATCCGGTTTTTTCAACGGCCCCTCCTGAAAGCTGACCAGCTCCTTAAAATCTTTGTTCAGGTATTCCAGGATTTCCAGGATGGCCGGAAGCAGGCGATCGTCCCTGTCCGGTAGTTTGGCTGTAAGACGGTGACCTGAAAAAATCACCGAGAGGAAATCGTGAAATCCGACCAGCGGAATATTCCCTGCCATGATAACGCCAATATCGAGCTGATCCTGAGATTTTCCATCCGGCAGGGAATAGGAGGAAAGCCACTTTGCAAGGTTCTCTTGCAACAGAGCGTCAGACAGCGCGCCCAGACTGAGCCGCACATTTTCCGGAGTGAACCATGGATTATATTCCTGCTCCCTGATGATCCTGTCCGCGAAGGTCCCGCCAAACCGTTTGTTAATCACTTTCAGATCAGGATTCTCAAAGAAGGATACAGACCTGAACTGTGAGAAAAATTTTCCAAGCGTAACAAAGGCGTCCATTTTTTCCTGGGTTGTCATTCCTGTTTTTTTATTCCATGGATTGTGAAAATTTACCAGTCTTTTAACGGCTTCCCCAAGCCGTTCAGTATATATTCCGTAAAGGTAATGAATTTGGACTGAAGGTAAAGAGAGAACATGACCGGAATCTTCAATTGCAGTGTAACGTTTTACTGTTAAGAAAGGTCTCTGTACCCGTCAGACAATTTGATGCCCTGCCGTTAATGCCCTGCGGATCTGAACATCGGTCAACGAAGGCTATTCAGGAAAAATAATAAGGCAGGTATGGTCTGAAAAAGGTCGCCCCGGTGTAAGACCGGGGCGGGTGAAGTAAGAATCTTTTCCAGCGGAAATGAATCCGTCAGCCATGATGCTCTTCTCTTATCAGATTCAGGGCAGAGCCTGCCTTAAACCAGTCAATTTGTTTCTGATTATAAGTATGGTTGAGATTTATCTCCTCTTGGCTCCCGTCACTATGATGAATAACAAGCGTAATCAATTTGTCTGGTGCAAAGGCTGTCAGGCCTTTGATGTCGAAGGTGTCGTCCTCCCTGATCCTGGAATAATCGCCAGGCCTGGCAAAAGTCAGTGCAAGGACACCCTGTTTTTTCAGATTGGACTCATGGATCCTGGCAAACGATTTTACAATCACGGCTCTGACACCCATGAACCGGGGTTCCATTGCAGCATGTTCGCGCGATGATCCTTCGCCGTAATTGTCGTCACCGATAATGACCGAATTCAGTCCTTTATCTTTATATGACTTCACTGCATCATATACTGGCACATATTCACCGGTTAGCTGATTTTTAACCAGGTTAGCTTTATCATTGAAGGCATTAATGGCACCAAGCATAAGGTTTTTGGAGATATTCTCAAGATGACCCCGGTATTTCAGCCAGGGACCTGCCATGGAGATATGATCGGTAGTGCATTTGCCTTTCACTTTAATAAAAAGTCGCAGGCCCATGAGGTCATGACCGTCCCAGGCTTTAAACGGCGTAAGCAGCTGCAGCCGATGTGAGGCGGGTTCAACGTGGATCACAATTTCACTCCCGTTTTCAGCCGGGGCCTGGTAACCGTTATCTTCCACAGCGAAACCCCTGACCGGCATTTCAAGACCCTTTGGTTCTTCCAGCCTCACCCTTTCACCCTCTTCATTTTCGAGTGAATCGGTAAGGGGGTTGAAGGTCAGATCACCTGCAATGGCAAAGGCCGTAACAATTTCAGGACTTGCCACGAAAGCGTAAGTATTCGGGTTTCCGTCATTGCGCTTGGCAAAGTTACGGTTGAATGAGGTAATGATGGAGTTCTTTTCCTGTTTATCTGCGTTATGTCGTGCCCACTGACCAATGCACGGTCCGCATGCATTTGCCAGAACCAGTCCGCCGATTTTTTCAAATTTCTCCAGTAGGCCATCCCGTTCAATAGTGTATCTTACCTGTTCGGAGCCAGGAGTCACAGTAAAATCGGAATTTACTTTCAGTTTTTTATCGATAGCCTGCTGAGCCACAGAAGCAGCCCTGGTAATATCTTCATAGGATGAATTGGTGCACGATCCTATGAGACCCACTTCAAGTTTTGCAGGGTAATCATTGTCTTTCACAGCTTTGGCGAAGGCCGATATAGGCCAGGCTTTATCCGGAGAGAAAGGCCCGTTGACGTGGGGTTCGAGTTCCGAGAGGTTGATCTCAATGGTCTGATCGAAATAGAGGTCGGGATTTTCATAAACTTCTGGATCGCCGGTCAGATGAGCGGCAATGGAATCGGCTAATTTCGCAACTTCTTCCCTTCCTGTACCTTCAAGGTAGATTTTCATTTTTTCATCATAACCAAAGAGAGAGGTAGTTGCCCCGATCTCTGCGCCCATATTACAGATGGTGCCTTTGCCGGTTGCCGAAATCGTCCTTGCACCTTCGCCAAAATATTCAAGAATGCAGCCGGTGCCGCCTTTAACGGTCAGAATTCCGGCTACTCTCAGGATCACATCTTTGGCTGAGGTCCATCCGCTGAGGTTGCCGGTAAGTTTAACGCCAATCAGTTTCGGAAACTTCAGTTCCCAGGGCATACCGGCCATAACATCCACAGCATCGGCACCCCCAACACCCACGGCTACCATGCCGAGTCCGCCTGCATTTACCGTGTGCGAATCGGTACCGATCATCATCCCTCCGGGAAAAGCGTAATTTTCAAGGATAACCTGGTGAATAATCCCCGCACCGGGTTTCCAGAATCCGATGCCATACCTGGCAGAAACGGAAGCCAGAAAGTCGAAGACTTCACTGTTCGTCTGGCGGGCGGCAGCAAGATCATTCAGAGCTCCTGTCTTAGCCTGGATCAGATGGTCGCAATGCACAGTTGAAGGCACAGCAACTTTTTCTTTACCAGCCTGCATAAACTGAAGAAGGGCCATCTGCGCGGTGGCATCCTGCATACCAACACGGTCGGGGTTGAAATAGACGTAATCTTTTCCGGGATGGTACTCCTTTTTGGCAGGGCCTTCCTCAAGGTGGGAATACAGTATTTTTTCAGTCAGGGAAAGAGGCCTTTTAAGAACTTTCCTCGCTGCCGCAATAAGGCCGGGTATCGCTGCATACTTCTCCTTTATCATTTCCAGGTCGAAAACCATGATATAATTTTTTTTAGTGAAACAAAGTCACGAATTTACAAAATCATCACAAACAGCAAGAATTTTATTTCTATATCAGGACATTTTAATGGGTAGATTGTTCAGAAAACCCTAACTTTAGAGTGCTAAAAATCTTTTGACTTTATGATTGGAATCGTATTTCGGGAGAATTTAAAGATAGCTCTGCAAACGATCAGAACCAACCGGTTGCGGACGGTACTGACCATTTCCATCATTGCCTTTGGAATTATGGCACTCGTGGGCATTCTGACTTCCATCGAGGCTATTCAGCGTACGATAACCGACCAGTTCACCATGATGGGCGCCAACACCTTCAATATCGAGAGCCGTAGTATGCGTATTCACATCGGTGACCAGAGGTACCGGACAAAAAATTATAGCTACATTTCATACCGCCAGGCAGAAGAATTTAAAAAACGGTTTAATTTTCCCGCTGAGGTGTCCATATGGACGTACGCTTCCGGCACAGGTACGGTGAAATATGGTACTGAGAAAACCAATCCTAACATTCCGGTTATAGGTGTTGATGAGAATTACATTTCCACCTCCGGATATGAGATTAGTAAGGGCCGGAATTTTAGCCCGGAAGAAATTGAAAATTTCCGTAATTTCGCGGTCATTGGCTCCTCACTGGCCAAAAAACTCTTTCCGGATTTTGAAGATCCGCTGAATAAGATTATCACCGTCGGCAACGGCCGGTTCAGGGTCATCGGCGTTCTTAAAAGTAAGGGGTCCAGCCTCGGGATGAATTCGGATAATGTCTGCCTGCTTCCATACTCTACTGTAAGACAGTATTTTTCCAGGGCAAATATGGGGTATACGATAAGTGTCAGGGCTGCAAATAAAGAGCTTGTCGATGCTGCCGTTGGCGAAGCGGAAGGCCTTTTCCGAATAGTCAGAAATCTGGATGCCAGGGATGAGTCTGACTTCAATATTACCAAAAGCGATACCATCGTGAAACTGTTTCTGGAGAACCTTCAGCGGGTTAATATGGCTGCCGTTCTTATCGGGCTGATAACACTTCTTGGTGCGGTTATCGGACTGATGAACATCATGCTCGTTTCAGTAACTGAAAGGACCCGTGAAATAGGGATCAGAAAAGCCATGGGAGCAAAAAGCAGGAACATAAAGCAACAGTTTCTGTTCGAAGCGATTGTTATCGGACAACTGGGAGGAGCTTTTGGGATTGTTCTTGGGATAATTATTGGAAATGTTGTTTCTTTGCTTAGCAGTTCATCCTTCATCATTCCATGGGGGTGGATCATTTTAGGGGTGATGCTGTGTTTTGTTGTTGGTGTGGTATCTGGCTATTTCCCGGCAGTAAAGGCGGCCCGCCAGGATCCGATTGTTGCATTGAGATACGAATAGTTATTTTATAATTCATAGTTTATGGACGAGTATTACGTCAAAAAAACATTCAATACACCGGAAGTATTCTTTTCACCCAGTGAAGGATTACTGAAAATTGAAGGACGTTCCATCCCAGAGGATCCGGGAGATTTTTTTGACAATATCATCAATATTATTACCCAGTATTATCAGGATCCCAAAGAACTGACGAAGGTGGATATTAAACTGGAATATATAAACAGCGGATCCTCAAAATATATGCTGGAACTCATGAGAATCCTGAAACGTAACTATGATGCCGGCCACGATTGTATCGTAAACTGGTACTATGAGGAAGATGACGAATCGATACAGGAACTCGGCCAGCATTACCAGGCCACAGTCCATATCCCGTTTAAAATCATCGATTATTATTAAGCCCTGTTGGTTTCAGGTAACATTACATATCCTTCACATATATTCGCTGCACTTTATTGCCCGATGCAATATAAACCACCAGGAAGCTTCCTTCCACAGAGGTTCTGACCCGGTAAACCGGTGCATTCATGTCAGAGGTCATCTTCAGCGTACAAAGGCCCATTTCAACAATCACCTTGCCAGAATAGGAGGTTACGACGTAATCCCAGCTGGTTGGAAAGAAGGAGACCCCGGTAAGCCATCCGTCCAGGAGGATATCCTTGTTCACTTGTTGGTACAACCCTTTACGGCTTATTTGAAAAGTTGCAAGGATACCAAAATCGCCACATATCATCATCTCATTGTTATCCTGACTGATGGTAATGGACCTGAGCCAGAAAGGAAACTTTTTTATCTCAGCTATTTTTTTGCCCGACCGGCTGTCCCAAAGCTGAACACGGCCGTCACCACCCACCGTTATGATCTTGCTACCGCCATCCAAAAATTTCAGATCATTGAGACTTTTTTTGTGGGCTTTTTCAATGTCGGTTATTTTACCCGATGTAAGGTCCATGATCCTTAAGGTGCCATCGGCATATCCGGCTGCAAGGATACTGTCCTTCTCGCTCACCCCAACGGTAGTCACCATACTCATTCTTTCCGGGAGATTTTTCAGGTTCCCTTCAGGGAGGGTCATGGTTATCAGGCTCCCGTTCATATAGCCTGCCACCATCAGTGTGCCGTCGTCAGAAACAGCCATCCTGGTTACCCTGCTGTCCAGGTCAGTGGGGATGACCCTTTCCGGAGAAACGTCGTTCACCATATAAAAGTGAAACGCCTGGTTCCCGGGAATGATCAGGGTCTGGTTCTGGCGGTTTAATGCAAAATCATAAATATCAAGACTGTCGGTATAGTAAACCTGACAGAACAGGCCGGAAATCGGGACGGTCAGAAAAATTAGTAATAAGCTAAATTTCCTCATTGTTTCAGGTAGAAAAATTTGGTAAATTGAATCTACTTATTTTTTCTCAAATTCTGAATGTTGTTTTGATTTTTTTGACAAAGAGCGTTGTTAATAAACGCTTTCAGGAGGCTAAAAAAAAGTGCCTTAAATGAAGGCACTTTATATGAATATTTACGAAGGAATGTTCCGGCTCTTTTCAGACCGGAAGAAATTAGATTTCTTATTTTACAGTATCCATGTAGGCGATGAGGTCAATGATTTTGTTTGAATAACCCCATTCGTTGTCATACCAGGAAACAACTTTAACAAAGTTGTCATTCAGGGAGATACCGGCACCGGCATCAAAAATAGAAGTGCGGGAATCACCGTTGAAATCACTTGAAACTACAGAGTCTTCGGTATAACCGAGGATCCCTTTAAGTTCACCTTCTGAAGCGGCTTTCATGGCTTTTTTAATGCATCGTAAGAAGCCGGTTTTTCAAGACGGCAGGTAAGGTCAACAACAGATACGTTCAGTGTGGGAACCCTGAATGCCATACCGGTAAGTTTTCCGTTAAGTTCGGGAATAACTTTACCAACAGCTTTTGCGGCACCGGTGGAAGAAGGGATGATATTTCCGGCAGCTGCGCGACCACCTCTCCAGTCCTTCATGGAAGGACCGTCAACCGTTTTCTGAGTAGCTGTAGTGGCATGAACGGTAGTCATCAGACCTTCAACTATACCGAAATTATCATTCAGAACTTTTACAATCGGGGCAAGACAGTTGGTGGTGCAGGATGCATTGGATACAAACTGCATATCCGTCGTGAATTTTTTCTGGTTAACACCCATTACAAACATCGGAGTGTCATCTTTTGATGGAGCAGACATGACCACTCTTTTGGCACCGGCCTTAATATGACCCTGGGCTTTTTCCTTGGTGAGGAATAAACCGGTTGACTCAATAACGTAATCGGCTCCAACTTCATTCCATTTAAGATCTGCCGGATTGGGTTCAGAGGTTACCCTGATTTCATTGCCGTTAACAACCAGTTTACCATCCTTAACATCAACAGTGCCGTCAAACCGTCCGTGAACTGTGTCATATTTAAGCATGTAAGCCATGTAGTCAACATCAATCAGATCATTGATCCCTACTATCTGAATGTCATTTCTTTTCATCGCTGCCCTGAAAGCAAGCCTTCCAATTCTACCAAAGCCGTTAATTCCAACTTTAATTTTAGCCATAGCATTAAAAATTTATGAATTATATTAATTGAACGAATAGTTATTGTTTTTTTTATAACAGAGCTGCAAACTTATATATAAAAATCAAATCCTACAAAAAATTGCGTATTTAGTACGTTAAGAGATTATTAAGTTTTAAATCACAACGCATGAGTCGTTTTTACTCCCTCTCACCTCTTCAGAACATATGAAGCTGCCTCATTGTTCTCCCGCTGTACCGGAGTAAAGGAACTCTTGAAGTATGAAAATCTGTTTCATTCAGAAGTCCGTCGTTAATACTCCGGCTGCCTTGAATACAATGAACCGGATTCTCTCCGGGGGATACTTTGTCTCACCGGCCTGAAATAATCCTACCCGGATCAGAGTTTTGCAAAAATACATATTTCCGTGGAATTTTCCGCAAGGCACTCCGGGGAAGTGCAGCGTAATTTTATGAAGCCGCTTATTTATCGGGAAGTATAGTATTCATATCTGTGAGGCACTTTACTGTTGGGTACTGTGCCGTTCTGTTCACCGTTTTGACTGGGTTGGCTAAAATATATACGCGGAGGGGTGATCTATGTCTCTTAAAAGATTATCTCCTGATAACCTGATCTCCCTTCAAAAAAAGGATTAATAATCAGGCTGTTCTTTGGAAGCTTTCTTCTGCTGGCGCTGAAGTTTCTTTTGCTTGCGTTCTTCCTTGAGCTTATCTAACCAGGTGTTGGATCGTGCTGCCTCACTCATGTCAATGACTTTCCCAAAACGATATCCGACAAAAAGGTTCATGAAATAGAAATTGTTCAGCTCGGTTGACATTATAGGAATCTTTTTGGGGTAGATATCCATACCGATACCAAATTCAAGGGCATGCAAAACCACATCCTGACGGGAATATTCGAAGGTAAAGCCTATCCTTGCCGATACCCCCGGAACCACGGATAATTCTTTCATGCCTTCAAAAAATGAAGCTTTACCGTTGATCTGGGATTGGTGAATTATCGGGTCGAATTTCTCTATTTTATATACCTCCGTACTACTGGTAGTTATGTAAAGAACCTCGTAGTAAATGGGTTTCAATAATCCGAGAACAGGACCTGCCTCGTAGAAATAACGGATGGAGATTCCCCCGACATCATTCTTCCGGAATAATTCACTCTGCCGTCCGTATTGTGCTTTTAACTCGAAGAAGCTGTTTTGTTTCCCGAAAACAAAACTCTTATTGGAATAATACCCGTTCGAAAGCTTAATTTCCTTGGGATTCTTCACATTTCCTAATTCTACCCTGTAAAGAGTATGATTTCTGGCATTAATTCTTTTTGCATATTCAAAATCCCCACTAATACCATTTGAATTCAGGAAAAGAGCAAAACTCTGCTCATTACGCAAAAGAATTTTCGGCTGTTCATTGATGTCGCCCTGCGAATAGGCCGGGGACCAAATCAAAAACAGACACAAGACTACAGGGACTATCGTCAAAACCCTTTTCATCTTTCAGATCCTTTCCAATACCACAATGAAGGGTATTCCGGCAAAAGGAATTGTGTGTTTAAACAAAGATTGCAGATCATAGCGGGAACTTATACCCGGATTCTCTGCAATCGTATATTGAAAAAACGATCCCGAACCACATACAGCTCAGGAAGCCGGATTTTCTGGTTGTTCGATGTTATGATTCTGGCTGTATGCCGGACAAACTTTCCTGTTGCAGGAAGATAACAGAACACCGAGAGCAAAAATGACAGCGAGAAGAAAGGTTGCTTTTTTCATCTGATCAATTTTCTTGTTAACTTGTAAACTAAACGTATAACGATTTTTCTAAAAGAATGGTTGCAATATACAAAAATTAAATTTGAAATAATGATTCACATCCTAACAATAACGGCTTGCCAGCCAATTTATTTCACAAGTAAGTTGTCTGTTTAAGTTATTGGCCTCGTGGAATATCCATGCAGCAGGCTTCTTAAATTAAATATAATTTTATTCACTTGTCATTGAGATCGCTTCGCTAAGTTACTCCCTTTGGTCGTGAGATCGCTTCGCTAAGTTACTCCCTTTGGTCGTGAGATCGCTTCGCTAAGTTACTCCCTTTGGTCGTGAGATCGCTTCGCTAAGTTTATGTCCTTTTGTGCCAGCTCCATCTGAATTTATAATTGTGGTTTGGAAGTTTCACCTGAAATGAATATCCCATAGGACTGATAATGCATCGATTACCAACATAATTAACCAGCCTGGGGAAAGGTGGCATTCCTGTGATGAAATGCAAACATGTTTCCCCAGGCCGGCAAAATCATTTTATCCTGATGCCAAATCAGAACAGGTTAAAGCTCAGGTACTCTTCCAGGAGTCCATTGAATTTTGGCATCATTCATTTCTTTTTCAATCGTTTCAATTTCTCCCATGACCGATTTCATCTTCCCGAGTACAGGTGGAAAGTCCGTTGTCAGAACACCGTAGTCCTTCTGCATGGTTGAGGTAACACCCTGTGTGGTGCCCCATAAATTTTCGATGATGGCATACAAACGGTTATTGAGAGGCTCTGGCATTGGAGGAAGTTCTTCTTCACTTGCTTTCGCCTTCGGGCCATCCATGGTATAAAGGATATCTCTGAGTTCTTTTTCAATTTTCATCGTCCGGGCCAGCAAATCCATCGAACCGTTTGAAGACTGAAGGATGGTCTGTTCCATATTCATGATCTTGTCGAGATTGTCGCCGGCCAGTTCATGAGTACCTCTCATCACTCTGGCCATATTGGTCACTTTTTTGGCAAAGGTAACAATGGCCTCCCTGTTTTCGCGAGGCAGGGTGCTGTTGTTCAGGAGGTCGGCTTCAAATTGAACCGAATCCGCCAGGTGTCTTACCTCTCCTCTGACGACCATATCGAGGCTAACACTATATTTTCCGGGAATGGCAAGCATAGCAGAACCTGCCTTGGCCGTCGGATCGAAATTTTTATTTTTCATCCTGACAGGGAACGGACTGTCGTACCGCAGATCCCAGTATTCCCTGTTAATGCCTGCTGAAGGTTTTGAGGAGATTTTGCGGACAATATCCCCTGATTCATCCTTTACAGTAAAAACAAGATAAGGTGCTACTTCATCTTTTTCCTTCCGGAGCTCTTCCTCGGAAGGCTGGGGGATGGGCTTTTTCTCTTTGAACAGCTCCTTCTCCTTCTTATGTCTCATTTCGGTGAGCGTTTTTGGCACTTCTTTAAGATAATAGGTAAATGTCGCTCCAAATGGTGGATTGGGTGCATGGAAAAGTTCAGCTCCCTGTCCATATTTCCCTTCGGTCTGAATGAACATTAAAGCTTTAGGTATATTGAAAAGACAGGCATCTTTGTCAAGAACAGCCTTGTCATCAGCAAGTTCGCGAAGCGGAGTGTAGTCATCGAGAATATATATGCCCCGGCCAAAAGAGCCAAGGATCAGTGCATTTTCCCGTTTCTGTATCTTGATATCCATGATGGCGATAACTGGAATGCCGGCCTTAAACTGAACCCATTGATTACCTCCGTCGAGTGAGAAAAAGGCTCCGAATTCCGTACCGGCGAAGAGCAGGGCCGGGTTTTTAAAATCCTGCTGCAGGGTATGAACCGATCCGTTTTCGGGAAGGTTTGCAGAAATGGACTTCCAGGTTTTCCCCTTATCACTGCTCATCAGGACGTAAGGCTTGAAATCGTCCTGCTTCAGGTTGCTGAAGGAAGCATACACGACGTTCTCATCGAATCTGGAAGGCATAATATCGCTCACGTAAGTGTTCGCAGGAACCCCCGGGAAAGACTTGATGTGGTTCCAGGTCTTTCCGCCGTCATCGGAAACGGAAATGACACCGTCATCCGTACCAGCATACAGCAACCCTTCCTTTACAGGCGATTCGGCTAGGCTTACGGCCATTCCGTAAAGACTGGTCGACACATCTTTGGCCACGGCATCGATACTCCAGTAATGCCCCATGACAGGCCAGGAATTACGGTCTATATCGGCTGTGATATCATCGCTGATGACCTTCCAGGTTTCACCCTGGTCGTCACTGCGGAAGATATAATTTGCCCCCATGTAAAGCGTTTTATTCGAAAAGTGGCTAATAATAAATGGCGTGTTCCAGTTCCATTTAAAAGTGTTCTGGCCTTTGTCGGGCTGAGGCTTGATATTGACAGTTTCCCCCGATTTTTTATCAAACCTGTATATATTTCCGTACTGGTACTCGGTATAAATAATATCCGGATCTTTGGGGTCGACCTGTACCCAGAAACCGTCACCTCCAAGGATGGCATGCCAGTCCTCATTCGTAACTCCGTCTGAAATGGTGTTTTGTGACGGCCCGCCAATGGAGTTGTTATCCTGCGTGCCCCCGTAAACATTATAAAACGGAGTGGTATTATCGGCATCCACCCTGTAAAACTGGGTTACCGGCAAATTGCTCTTGAAGATCCATTTTTTCCCACCGTCAAAAGATTCATAGGCACCACCATCACCACCGATTAAAAGATGGCCCGTATCAGAGGGATCAATCCACAGGGCATGATCATCCACATGCCGGTTGTCATTTCCCAGGGGAGACCATGTTTTGCCACCGTCTTTCGTAACCTGGGTCACGGTTTCGGTTGAATAAACCTTATTTACATCAAGTGGATCACAGTAGATCTCATTAAAGTACTGCCCGCTCGAGGAATAGTCGCTCATCCGTTGCCACGTTTCTCCCCTGTCGGTGGAACGGAAAAATCCGCCTTTATCCTCGGCAGCTTCAACAATAAGGTAAACTACATTATGATCGGCAGGTGAAACGGCAATTCCCATTCCTCCGAGGTCCACTTCAGGAAGTCCCTTCATGATCTTTCTCCATGTTTCGCCGTTATCCGTCGACTTGTAGACGGCCGATTCAGGACCGCCACCGATCTTGGTGTAAACATGCCTGCGCCTTTGCTCTGAGGTTGCATAAAGAACATCCGGATCCACAGGATCCATGACAACGTTTCTGATTCCGGTATTCTCACTGATGTCCAGGACTTTCTTCCAGGTTTTGCCTCCGTCCGTCGTCTTATAAAGCCCCCTGTCTCCCCCGGGACCCCAGACCGACCCTTGTGCTGCCACAAACACAACATCATGATGCCGGGGGTCAATAACAATACCACCGATCTGCCGGCTGTTTTTCAACCCCATATTTTCCCAGTGCTCTCCTCCATCCAGTGTTTTATAAACGCCGTCACCGTATCCGAGAGCCCGCTGGGAATTGTTTTCCCCGGTGCCAACCCAGACGACATTGTGGTTGGTCGGGTCCATCGTCACCACCCCGGTTGAATAGGATCCGTATTTGTCAAAAACGGGACTGAATGTGGTACCGTTATTTTCTGTTTTCCACACATTACCGGAGGCAACAGCAACATAGTATTCAGAATGCCTTTTGGGATTAACGGCGAAATCTGCAATCCGCCCTGAAGTGAAGGCAGGCCCTATACTCCTTAATTTTAGTCCGGAGAAAGTGCTGCTTTTGAGACTGTCTTTTACCGGTTCTTTGGGTTTATCTCCGGCCGCAGCCACCTGGAGTACACTGAGAAGAAACAGCGCACTTAAAATAATAACTTGGGAACTCGCTTTTCTTAATGTCATGATGTTTATCAGTTTTGGTTGTTTTTCTGAAGCCCTTAAATTACGCAACTTTTAGAAATGTCACAGTGAAAATTTATGTGTTTTTCAGGATAAAAAGTATTTCAAAAGCCACCAGGAGCAGTCATGTTTAACTCTACTTAAACACCATTGATCCTTATACCGTTCATTTTTATGGTTCATCTGGCCGATCCTGATAGGTCTTAATGAGATCTTTGAACCGGTTTATGCAGGAATCCAATCGCATTTTTGTATTATTGCAGCGCATAATTTATACAGGACCATGATGGATACAATTTTTACACATCGTTCAATCAGAAAATATAAATCTGATCCGATACCGGAAAATATCCTTTACCAGATTCTGGAGGCAGGTTCACGAGCCTCCACCACTGGTAACATGCAGGTTTATTCCATGATTGTCACAACAGATGCCGGGCTCAGAGAAAAGTTATGGGATGCCCATTTCAGGCAGGATATGGTTAAGGAAGCCCCGGTACATATTACATTTTGTGCCGATTTTAACCGTTTTAATAAGTGGTGCATCCGGCGTGGTGCGTCTCCTGGATACGATAACTTCCTTTCATTCTTCACCGGTGCCATAGATGCCCTCCTGGCATCACAAAACGTTGCCCTGGAAGCCGAAGCCCATGGCCTGGGGATTTGCTACCTGGGAACTGCGACTTACAATGCAGATAAAATCGTCGAAATTCTGGAACTACCTCCCTCTGTAGTGCCTGTTGCAGCTGTCGTTCTGGGTTATCCCCTTCAGGATCCGGGGCTCACGCCCAGGCTGCCCATGAACGCCGTGGTGCATCATGAGAAATATGCGGATTTTAAGGAATCGGAAATTGACGGGATTTACAGCGAAAGAGAGGATTCTGAGGAAACCAGAGAACTGCTGAAAATAAACCGGAAAGAAACCCTGGCCCACATATTCACCGAGAACCGGTATTCCAGGAAAGACAACGTATTTTTCTCGCGTAAATTTCTGGAGACGATAGAAAAACAGGGTTTTATGAATAATGAATGAATTCGTTGGAAGCTGTTTTAAACAGTTATCCTTAGAAATGTTTCGTAACCTGAGTTCTTAAGACCAGGACTTTTAAGACGGTCTCATTCACGCCCCGTCGATCCGTCTGCCCCAACACACGGTCACATAATCTCAAATTCTATCTTGAGGAAGTCGGCGATTTCTTTCATTTCTTTTGCCACCGGCAAAATAACGTTGATGCCTTCTTTCCTGATTTTTTCTTCTTTTCTTCTCTCCAGTTCACCCGGAATCAGCACTTCTTGCTGGCCCGGTGCCGTTTTGGCACTCTTAAAGGTCTCGATCCATTCATCCATTTTGGCCTTGAATTCATCCGCAGGCCGGAACGCATCGATCCTCATCGCACCGAAAAAATGGCCGGTGCCTTCACCCGTTTTCTTGTCAAGGACAGGAAGATAAGCCACGGACGGCGGAACAAACGGACCGAAATTGGCCCCCGACAGCACGGCGGAGAAAATATCGACCACAGCACTCATACAATATCCTTTATGACTTCCATGCAGATAATCACCGCCAAGGGTGAGCATAGAACCGCCTTGATGAAGGATATCAGGATCGTCGGAAGGATTACCGTCTTTATCCTGGACATAACCATACGGAACTTTCTCTCCTTTTTTACCGGCCACGGCAAGTTTTCCCCTGGCAATGGGCGTAGTTGCGAAATCAGCAACAAACGGAGGATATTTTCCCGCAGGAACCGTGACAGCGATAGGGTTGGTTCCCAGTAGCCTCGACAGGGAGAAAGTGGGGGCAACGAGAGGATTGGCGTTGGTCATGGTCATGCCGATCATATCATGTTTCAGCGCCATCATGGCATAGTACCCGGCAATACCGAAATGATTTGAATTTTTTGTCGAAACCCAGCCTGAACCGGCTTTCTCCGATTTGTCAATGGCAATCTCCATGGACTTCACCGCAGCAATCATCCCAATGGCACCGTCACCGTCTACCACTGCTGTGCTGGGTGATTCATGCACGATCCTGATATTCGGCTTTACATTGATCCTTCCGGCTTGCCAGAGCTGGAAATAATCCTTGATCCTGATCATACCGTGGGAAGAAAGACCCCGCAATTCGGCGGCAAGAAATACATCTGCCGCTGCATCGGCATCTTCGCTGCTGCACCCCATTTTCTTAAAAACCTGTCTGGTGAAATGTTCAAGATATTCGAATGTATACATATCCGGAGATTTAAGTTTTGACAAAAATAATGTTTTTAATTTCCGAAACAATTGCAGTCCGGAAATACAATCAGCCTTGTTCACAGTAACGTCTCTGTTTCACG
The DNA here is from genome assembly GCA_963764345.1 of uncultured Bacteroidales bacterium. Taxonomy (GTDB): domain Bacteria; phylum Bacteroidota; class Bacteroidia; order Bacteroidales; genus DASQZK01. The sequence goes on from CAVXSF010000018.1 coordinate 89,092, forward strand.
GAGAAGGCAGCAGCCAGACTGCTTATAAAATGTATCTGACCACAGAAACAAAGGACACCGGGATGCCCGGTATTATACCTGCCCCGACTATTTAGGGAATCCTGTTCGCAGCCTTACCCGTTCTCCCGTTTTACCATCGTCGCAGTGGCCTGGGCAGTGGGCATGATGAGCAGATCGTTAATATTGACATGCGGTGGACGTGTTAGAACAAAAAGGATGGTCTCGGCGATATCTTCCGCATACAGCGGAGTAAAACCGTGGTAAACATTGCCGGCGCGTTTCGTGTCGCCTTTGAACCTTACGGTGGAGAATTCAGTATCAACCATCCCGGGTGCGATGTTGGTCACCCTGATGTTATGTTTGAGAAGATCGATCCTCATGGATCTTGATAAAGCATCAACGGCATGTTTCGTGGCACAGTATACATTGCCGTTTTCATAGACTTCTTTCCCGGCTACCGATCCGATATTGATGATATGCCCCGACTTCCTTGATGCCATGAGCGGACTCACTTCCCGGGTAATATAAAGCAGTCCCTTGATATTCGTATCGATCATTCTCTCCCAGTCATCCACATCCCCATCATCAATATGATTCATCCCGACAGCAAGCCCGGCATTGTTGACCAGGACATCCATATTCCTCCATTTATCCTGCAAAGAGTCAATGGCCCTTTTTACAGCTGAAAGATCCCTGACATCAAAATGAAGGATAAGGACATCAGCATCCGTAACTTCCTGATCTCTTTTTTCAGCTCGTCTAAACGGTCTTCCCTTCGGCCTGTAAGGATGACATCATACTTATTTTTCGCCAGGAGCAGAGGCCGTAGCTCTGCCCTATGCCTGCCGTGGCCCCGGTAATAATCGCAATTTTATTCATAAGGAATTTTTCACGTAAAGGTAATATCTTCACCTCAAAATCATCTCCTGTTTCTTTAACAGAATGATAATTTGTGTATTTTCGCCTATCCAAAAAAAGCAGTTGTTTTGATAAAACCTTATGAAAATCAACCGGGAAGCCGCAAAGAACAGGTGACGCAAATGTTTAACCAGATTGCAGGACGATATGATTTTCTGAATCATCTTCTGTCATTCAATATAGACAGGTACTGGCGGCAGGTTCTTGTGAAATGTGTAAGGAAAGATTTTGCAGGTGATGATATAAAACCAGGGGAAGCATCCATCCTTGATGTTGCCACGGGGACCGGTGATCTTGCTTTTGCCCTTAAAAAAATTGGAAATGTATCAGTCACCGGTGTCGATCTGGCTGAGAATATGCTTTCGGTGGCACGTGAAAAAGTCTTTGAGAAAAGGAGAAGAGATGGAATTTGTTCAGGGTGACTCGGAAAACCTGCCTTTCGATGCTCTTCTTTTTAATGCGGTTACCGTTGCGTTCGGAGTAAGAAATTTTGAACACCTGGGCCAGGGACTGAAGGAAATGTATCGTGTTCTGAAGCAGGGAGGGCGGGTTTATATCCTTGAATTCTCAAAACCTTCCCGAGGTATGTTTTCTTATGCATACCGGGTATACGCAAATTTTGTCCTTCCACGGATTGCATCCCTGTTTACAGGAGATAAAGCTGCTTATCATTATCTCCCCGGCTCTATAGCAGAGTTTCCGGCTGGTGAGCAAATGAAAAGGATCATGGAAGACTCCGGATTTGCTTCCTGCGGTTATCGCAGGCTGTCAGGAGGAATTGCCAGCATTTATACCGGGATACGATTATAAGGATATGATTTTTAAAATATTCCAACTTATACTAATTTGGGCAAGCCGTTCGTTTTATCAAATAAAAATCCATGTCTTGAAGAAACTATTCGTCCTCATCGCCTTGTTCATCCCTTTTTTGGCTTCGGCTCAGGTTAAAAGGCCGAGAAACCTTTCCGGTTACGATTTTAAACAACTTCATTTTGGGTTCACCGTGGGGCTGAATACCATGGACCTCGGTATTAAAAGATCGCTGAATAATGATCTTCGGGCCGATGAAGTCAGGATTCAGCCCGGATTTCAGGTAAGTATCGTTTCGGATCTACGGCTCACGGACAAGCTTAACCTGAGATTTCTCCCCGGAATATCATTTGGTCAGCGTACCCTTTCCTTTTACAAGGCCGACTCCTTAGTGTCGAATATGAATATTTCTTCAGACTATCTTGTTTTCCCCCTTCTGCTAAAATACCGGGCGGATAGGCTCAATAATATCCGGCCTTATCTGATTGGCGGCCTTAATTTTTCTTACGATATGGAAGCCAAAAAAGGCTATGATGAAAATTCAAATGTGTATGTCCGGTTAAAACCGTCAGATCTGTACATTGAATTTGGCTTTGGCATGGATTATTACCTGACCTATTTCAAATTCTCCACTGAACTGAAGCTGGGAATCGGTATGTTAAACGTACTTGCCCCGCGGCCTGAACAGGGCCATCCCCAATATGTCCAGGCCATCGACAGGCTGAATTCCTATATTGTTATGCTTTGTTTTCATTTTGAATAATACGCCTCCGGTGCCATTCCCCACAAACGATTGCCGCAGCAATTCCGACATTCAGTGATTCTGCCCAGGGCCTGCCATAACATGGAATGGTAACCAGCTGATCACATCTGGAAGTCAAAGTAAAGGGCAGCCCCTGTGATTCATTGCCGAACAGGATCAGACCCCGGCTGGCAAGTCCGGCTTCATAAATGTTCTGACCACCGAGCACGGTTCCGGTAACTTTATAATCGGGTTGTACCGATTTTAACCTGTCAATCAGTTCAATCGGATCAACATAGTGTATTCTGACACTGGACAGGGAACCCATGCTGGCCTGCACTACCTTTGGATTGTAAGTATCAACACTGTCATTGCTGCAAAAAATGTCCGTTATCCCGAACCAGTCAGCCGTGCGGATAATTGTGCCCAGATTTCCGGGATCACGGATCTCGTTCAGAAACAGGCAGGGTCTGTTCACTATCTCTTCAACAAGGTAAGTGTAGCGGGGAATTTTTAATTCGAGGATGGCCGTTCCTCCTGTTCTTAGAGATGAAATTTGTCTTAGTTCTTTATCCTCTGCAGGAATCATGGTAATCTCCCGGCTCAGCGGACCAAGTGCCTGAATGAATGAGGGCTCGGCTATCAGCGTCACCGCCTCAAGGAAAGAATCCCCGTTCTTCAGTATCTCACGCACGATTTTTTCCCCCTCGGCAAGAAATCTCCCGTGAAGCAATCTGAATTTTTTCTGACTCAGAGAGGAAAAATATTTCAGCTGGTTTTTAGATAACATGGTAAATTATTAGATGTTGGCAAAAATATATAATCATATTCTGGTGTTAAGTATATTTGCAAGATAATCTAAAATTACATTCTTGAGTATCCGTGTTACCAATACTGTGCTTTCAGGAAGAAGACCCTTATGTTATATGCTGGTTGCTTTGCTGATGTTTACTTACTCCTGCCGGACAACCAAATATGTTCCGGAAAACAAATACCTTTTAAAGAAATTTGAGCTGAAGGGTGAGGGCAGGAAGATCAACAAGGAAGAATTATCTTCGTATGTAAAGCAAAAGCCGAACAAGAAAGTCCTTGGATTGAAATTCCATCTCGCCGTATACAGTTTGTCTAAAAAAGGCAAGGATAAAGGGCTAAACCGGGTATTCCGTACGATCGGTGAGCCACCAGTCATTTATGATGAATTCCTGACCCAGAAGACCGTAGGTCAACTCGGACTTTACCTGCGAGGCAAGGGGTATTATAATGCCGTAGTTAGTGACAGCGTGAAACTGGACAAGAAAAAGGCGACCGTATATTATTATATACAAAAAAACGAGCCTTATGTCCTCCGGAATATCCGTTACACTTTTGAGGATACCACACTCAGGAGTCTTGTTCTCAGTGACACTGCAGCTTCAACCCTCCATCGGGGCGAACCTTTTGACGTCGATATTCTGTCTTCGGAAAGGGAGAGAATCGAAAATTTTCTGAAGAACCGGGGTTATTATTACTTTTCAAAAGAATTCATATACTATGAAGCAGACACGTCAGTGTCCGACCATAAAGTTGACCTCACGCTGATATTGAAGAAATACCGCATTTATAGTGAAAAAGGTACTTATGTTGAGATACCGCACCCTAAGTTTTATATCCGGAATGTTTATATCAATACGAATTATATGCCGAGAGAAGCAATGGCCAACAATGAGGACTACCTTTCTGCTCTGGACACACTTGCGCTTGACAGCATATATATTATATACCTCAGGAAACAGAATGTTCACCCCAACGTGGTGATCGCGCCGAATTATATCCTGCCCGGAGCACTCTTTAGCCAGACCAATTCGCAGAGGTCGTATCGTAACCTTTCCTCTCTGAAGATATTCCGGATTGTAACCATTGATTTCAGCCAGGTTGGCAACATCAATCCGGATAATACCGGTGAACTCGACTGTAACATCATGCTTGCGCCGCAAACTTTACAGTCCTATACGGTCGAACTGGAAGGAACCAACTCATCCGGAAATATAGGTGCCGCCGGTAATCTGATCTACCAGCACCGGAACATCTTCCGGGGAGCAGAAAATTTTGACCTCCGTCTGAAAGGTGCCCTTGAAACACTTAAGCAAAACTACTCTTCCAATCTTGGCAATATGATCGAACTTGGCGCTGAAGTCAGGTATAGCATCCCTAAGTTCCTCCTTCCTTTCAAAACAGATCAGTTTATCAAAAAGTATAATCCCAGGACATCCTTCTCCATGGCTTACAACTATCAACGCAGACCGGAATATACACGGACTCTGGCGAATGTGTCATTTGGATATAACTGGAGGGGAAACCGGTACCTGACACACATCATCAATCCCATCGAACTGAACCTTGTAAAAATCCCCTATAAATCGCCAGAATTTATCGACTGGCTCGAAGGAAAATATATCTACTATTCTTATCAGCCCCACCTCGTTACCGTTACCAGTTACAGCCTGATCTTCAACAATCAGAATATTCAAAAAACAAGGGATTTTATGTATTTCAGGCTGAATGTTGAACAGGCCGGGAATCTTCTTTACTTCTTATACAAAAAAGCCGGTATTCAGGCCGATAATCCTGGCAGCTATACCCTCTTTAACAATGCGTTTTCGCAGTATGTCAGGGGGGATATTGATTTCAGGTACTATAATATTTTCGATGAGAATACCAGCCTGGTCTATCGATTCTTTGCGGGAGCAGGATTGCCTTACGATAATTCAACGGCTCTGCCCTTTGAAAAGAAATATTTTGCCGGCGGCGCTAACGGCATCAGGGCATGGCAGGTGAGAAACCTGGGGCCTGGATCCTATAATGAAGTTCAGCAGACCCCTTATCCCAATCAGACAGCTGACATCAAGCTGGAGGGGAATGTGGAATACCGCTTTAAATTATTCTGGCTGGTTGACGGTGCCCTTTTTGTCGATGCAGGGAACATTTGGGCAATAACAAAAAATGATGAAAGACCGGGTGCCTTATTCGTGTGGAATAAGTTTTACAAAGATATAGCAGTGGGTACTGGTTTCGGAACAAGATTCGATTTTTCATACTTCATTTTCCGCCTCGACCTGGGGATGAAACTCAGAGACCCGGCTCTTCCTGACGGTAGACGCTGGATTATCGGCAACCAGAAACTGGACAGACACGATTTCATGCTGAATATCGGTATAGGATACCCGTTCTGATGCCTTGATCTCCACAACCCGGATTCCAAAGTATGGAAATCATCTTCTCCTGCTTTCCCTCCTCAGGCACTTCCCCGTTCCTGAATTTATTTCGAATACAGCTACAGTTCCGCTTTTTATTTATAAATTTGCGCGAAAATTGACGTTTTAGTAATAACTATTAAATATTTTATCATGTCTCAAAAAATACTTGATCATGTTAAGCCGGGTGTTATAACCGGTGATGATGTCAGGAAAGTTTTTAAAATTGCCAAAGAGAATCAGTTTGCAATTCCTGCGGTCAATGTTGTAAGCACCAATTCTGTCAATGCAGTTATGGAAGCCGCCCACGAAGTAAGTTCACCGGTCATCATTCAGTTTTCCAACGGTGGAGCCATTTTCTACGCAGGAAAAAGTCTTTCCAACGACAACCAGCAGGCAGCTATTGCCGGTGGCATTTCAGGTGCAAAACATATTCACATGATGTCGGAGCTTTATGGTGTTCCGGTAATTCTGCATACCGATCATGCTGCAAAGAAACTGCTTCCCTGGATCGACGGCCTTTTGGACTATGGTGAAAAACATTTCGAAAAATACGGTAAGCCTTTGTTCAGCTCACATATGCTGGATCTTTCAGAAGAACCGCTGAAGGAAAATATCGAGATTTGTAAAAAATATCTTCAGAGGATGAGCAAAATGGGAATGACCCTCGAAATCGAACTCGGAGTAACCGGAGGAGAAGAAGACGGTGTGGATAATGCCGGCCTTGACAATTCACTTCTTTATACCCAGCCTGAAGATGTTGCTTATGCTTATGAGGAGCTGAATAAAATTTCTCCCAATTTTACCATTGCCGCTTCGTTCGGGAATGTCCACGGTGTTTATAAACCGGGAAATGTGAAACTGACACCTAAAATCCTGGACAACTCACAAAAATACATTGAAGAAAAACTGGGTACACAGCCAAAACCGGTTAATTTCGTATTTCATGGAGGTTCCGGCTCAAGTAAGGCTGAAATCCGGGAAGCAATTGGCTATGGTGTGATCAAGATGAATATTGATACCGATACGCAGTGGGCTTTCTGGGATGGTATAAGAACTTTTGAACAGAAAAATCACGACTATCTCCAGTCGCAGATCGGTAACCCCGAAGGAGAGGATAAACCGAACAAGAAAAAATATGATCCCAGGGTCTGGTTACGGGAAGGTGAAAAATCATTGGTTAACCGGCTGAGAGTCGCTTTCGACGACTTGAATTGTCTTAACCGCCTCTGATAAGTTACTCTTCAGGAGTAAAAAAGAAAGGGGAGCTGTCTCTGTAGTGCTTCTTTTACCGTAAAACGGCAACAGGATCAGGCACGTCAGTGACAGCTCCCTTCCGTTTACCACGTCAGAATTTTTTTTATCCCAACTCTTTAGTATTATTGTTTTTTAAATTCAAAACGTTCACTGTATGGCTACCTCCTTACCCTCCCGTGACAGTTTTACAAGTAAATTCGGTGCTATCGCCGCTGCAGCAGGTTCGGCTATCGGTCTGGGCAATATCTGGCGGTTTCCTTATGTCACAGGAGAAAATGGAGGGGCTGCCTTTCTTTTCGTCTACCTTCTTTGTGTCATCCTTATCGGTGTTCCGGTGATGATGTCCGAATTCATTATCGGCCGCTCAGCCCAACGGAACCCTTATGGCGCTTTCCGGCTTCTTGCGCCTGGCAAACCCTGGTATATCATCGGCCTGATGGGTGTTGTCGCTGCCTTTATGATCCTGGCATTTTATACTGTGGTTGCCGGCTGGACCCTCGAATATATCTACCAGTCGCTGACGGGCAACCTGGTTGGAAAAAGTACCACACAGCTTAAGGAGATGTTCAGCCATTTCAGGCACGACACGATCCGGCCTGTTCTCTGGTTCGTCATTTTTATGGCCTTTACCGGATGGATCGTCATCGCCGGTATTAAGAATGGGATTGAAAAATATACCAAAATCCTGATGCCCATGCTCTTTATAATGCTCATAGGTATGGTCATCTATGTGCTCACTTTTGAGGATTCTTCCAAAGGATTGCATTTTCTCTTTAATCCCGATTTTTCCAAGATCACACCGGAAGTTATCCTGGAAGCCCTCGGTCAGGCCTTTTTCTCTTTGTCAATAGGCATGGGGACGCTCATAACCTATGGTTCGTATATCACGGAAGAATGATAATCTCGGTAGTACCGCAATCTCAGTGGCCGCTGCCGACACTTTTGTGGCTATCCTGGCAGGAATGGCTATTTTCCCCGCTATTTTCGCCTTTGCTGATGTGGAACATCTCCAGGTCAGCCAGTTTACAGATGAAGGACTGGTATTCATAACCCTGCCGAATATTCTGATTAACATGCCGGGTGGCGGAATTTTTTCAACTTTCTTCTTTATCCTGCTGGCTGTAGCTGCCCTGACTTCCACAATTTCCGTGCTCGAAGTCATCGTAGCCTATTTTACGGAGGAACTTGGGTTGACCAGACGCAGGGCAACAGTGATTGCAACATCTTCCGTCTCAGGTCTTGGAATTCTGAGTGTCTATTTCGCAGGTATGTTTGGCTTCCTGAATTTTACAACAGCCAACATTCTTCTTCCCGTTGGTGGGTTATTCATCGTCCTTTTTATCGGATGGTATTACGGGAGAAGAAAAACTATGGAAGAGCTGTCCAATAATGGCAGGCTGAAAAGCAAGTATGTCCCTGCCTTTATGTTTTTAGTGAAGTTTGTTGCCCCAATTGCCATCACCATTGTTTTTGCGTATGGAATTATGAATGTGTTCAAGACAAAACAAGCAGAAAAAACAGTTCCGCCTGTTGAGAACGTTCAGCCTGGCCTGAAGCAGGGTCCCGGGAACTAAGGCCTGTGTTTTGTAAATACCAGAATTGCAGACCGTTAATCGTCTACTTGTCCTGCTTGCTTAAGAAATATCATTTTTTGTTCAAACATTATGGTGACTGCAATAATATTGCAGTCAGTGGTGTTAAATTTGAGCATGAAAAGGTTTCTGAAGGAATATTTCACGTTCAGCCGATCAGAATCCCTTGTAATGCTGGTTCTGTCATGTCTGATTTTTATGTCTCTTCTTCTCAGGTATTATGGAATCCCTGTCAGGGAATCAGACATACGCATTTCACAAACCACTGAAAAGGAAGTCCTGGCCTTTATAGCAGATCTTGACACTTTAGGATCCGGGAAAAAAAAGTCCCGGACCATTCATACGGGAGAGACCCGTAGCAGTAAAATCCCCATTCCAATCAGTTTTGACCCCAATGAGGCCGGGGATGCTGAACTTTCTTCGATCGGCCTGCGGAAATATGTAATCAGTAACATTCTGAAATACCGAAAAGCCGGTGGGCGATTTAAAAAGCCGGAGGATCTCTCGAGAATTTACGGAATGACCCCGGAAGAATTTAATCGTCTGAAACCTTACATAAACATCCGCAGTGCAGATCCTGTCGATAAAACCCGACACACGGAGGCTCCGGCAGCAGAGTCAGAAGAAGAAAACTTTTATGTTGAGATCAATTCCGCCGGACCGGAAGAGTTCGTCAGGATCAGGGGAATAGGGGAGGTGCTTGCTTCGAGGATCATCAGGTACAGGGACCTGCTCGGAGGATTTGCCAGGATGGAACAACTCGGGGAAGTCTACGGCCTGAACGATTCCATCTTACTGGCAAACAGGGATCATTTCAGGCTGGATACCTCGTTAATCCGCAAAATTTCCCTGAATAACGCCGGATTTACTGTCCTTCTGAAACATCCTTACCTGGATAAGAATATGGTAAAATCGATAGTAAAGTTCAGGGAATTTTCAAAGGTCCCGGTTACACCTGCCGACCTTCTGAAATCAGAGGTCGTTTCCGACAGTGCCTTTCAAAAAATTTTACCTTATCTTGATAAATAATGACTTTTTTATTAAAAATATGGTTATTGAGATATGAAATAGCTAACTTGTGCCTAATGTAAATTCTTGTTCTGTAATTTGTAAACAACTAATAATCAAGCATTAATTGAAAATTATTTATTCTTCCTGCATGCAATTTTTTTTTTGATCAAATTATTGATTAAGTATGAACGAATTTATAAATTTGCGGCTCACAAAATTAAGAGTAAGATTATGATAGTTATTCCGATTAAAGAAGGTGAGAATATCGAAAGAGCCTTAAAGAAATTCAAAAGAAAATTTGAAAAGACGGGTGTTGTCAAAGAATTAAGAAACCGTCAGGCGTATACAAAACCTTCTGTTACAAAAAGGCAGGAGAAACTGCACGCCGTCTATATCCAGAAGATGCAGCTGGAAGAAGAATAAAACAGTAATGCTTATACAGGGCGAGCAGGATTTTAACGATAATCGAATTTTTCCTGCGTATGTTGTATAAGGAAGCTTTTTTATCCTATTTGCGCAACGAGAAGCGCTATTCTGATCATACTATAAGGGCATACGAAAATGATTTAAATCAGTTCCGGGTCTTCAGTGAAACTGCAGGCTCAACAGATCCGGAATTTGATTCTGTACTTGTGCGTCTCTGGGTAGTATCATTGCTTGAAAATCATGTTTCTCCCAGAACCATCCATCGTAAGTTGTCCAGTCTTCGTTCTTATGCCAGGTTTCTCCTCCGTGAAGGACACCTTAAAACAAATCCCCTGGATAAGGTGTTAAAGCCAAAAATGAACAAGCGTATACCTCTCTTCGTCGATGAAGAACATCTTAACCATTTTCTTGATACGTATGAATTCAGCACCGATTTCAAGGGTGTAAGGGATCGTCTGATTATAGAATTACTTTATCAGACGGGGATCCGTCGCAGTGAGCTTATAGGGCTTACTGTTCACTCAGTGGATCCGGGCTCTAATCGGTTGAAAGTCAGGGGAAAAAGAGACAAAGAGAGAATCGTTCCATATGGCAACGATTTAGCGAAACTTATGAACGAGTATACCCAAAAGAGAAACGATGTCTTCCCCTTATGCAATGAGGAAGCTTTGCTGCTGACCACATCAGGATCACCACTATATCCAAGACTTGTCTACCGGGTAGTAAACCGTTTTCTCAGACTTGTCACCACACTTGAACAGAAAAGTCCGCATGTCCTCAGGCACACCTTTGCCACTCATCTCTTAAACCGTGGTGCCGACCTGAATGCGATCAAGGAATTGTTAGGCCACGCAAACCTGGCAGCCACCCAGGTATATACCCATAATAGTTTTGAAAAGCTAAAAGAAGTTTATAACAAGGCCCATCCAAGGGCCGATTAAGAAAGGAGAATGCTATGAATATAAAAATTCATTCAATTCATTTTGATGCAGATCAGAAACTGCAGGATTTTATCCAATCCAGGCTCAGGAAATTATTATTGTTTTATGATGAAATCATCAAGGCAGAAGTTTTTCTCCGATTGGAAAATGTGGACGACAATGAAAATAAGATTTCTGAAATCAGGCTGGAGATTCCCGGAAACCCTATTTTTGCTAAGAAACAGAGTAATTCGTTCGAGGAATCTACCGATAATGCCATAGAAGCCCTCCGACGACAACTTCAAAAACATAAAGGCAAAGTGAGACGCGTCTGACACAGGGAAAAATTTGAAAAATAATTTTGTGTTCTAATTAAAATATTCATACATTTGCAAACCGTTTTTGGAGGGTAAATCCACCGTTTGTTGTCAAAAAGCCGATGTAGCTCAGTTGGTCAGAGCAGCTGATTTGTAATCAGCAGGTCGTGGGTTCGAATCCCTCCATCGGCTCCTGTAAAAAGAATAATCGTTCTTACACTTTTTGAATAGGAAGAGGGGGTTGTTTTGCTCTAAATTTCAACTTTATTACAGGGAAAAACATCTCGGGGGAATTATGTTGCTTATGTCCCGGATATTCCGCCACCCTGTTCATATTCAGACAGGAGGACAGAAGAGAAAACAGACTTCAGGTTGTTTTTTTTTGAGCCTATACAATTCGGAAGAAAAAATTGGAATAAATTTTTATACGTTCTTAAATTATTGAAATTATTTCTGTAACTTTGCAAGCCCTTGAATTTGCTTGAAAAATTCAGAATATCCGGGGAGATACCAAAGCGGTCAACTGGGGCAGACTGTAAATCTGTTGGCGTAGCCTTCGGAGGTTCGAATCCTCCTCTCCCCACGAAAGTGTGAATATGGGAAAGACAGGCCCGTTTTCACACTTCATGTATTTAAAGTTTGGCAGGGACTGCATAGAAGAGCGAATGAATATTAGCGGGAATAGCTCAGTTGGTAGAGCACAACCCTTCCAAGGTTGGGGTCGCGAGTTCGAGTCTCGTTTCCCGCTCAGGTTCTTTAAACGGGATGGGTTGATGGAAATGGCAAAAAGGTCAGTCGCTCGTTTCCCGGACAGTGACATTTTAACCGGCAGGCACCGTTAACGGGGGATGTTGGTAAATATAACGGCCGATGTAGCTCAGGGGTAGAGCGTTTCCTTGGTAAGGAAGAGGTCAGGGGTTCAATTCCCCTCATCGGCTCAAAAGGAGCAATAATGTGACTTTATAATAATGTTTAATAAAAATCTATTAATTAATATTTGAGTTATGGCTAAAGAAAAATTTGATAGGTCTAAACCTCATGTTAACATTGGTACCATCGGTCACGTTGACCATGGTAAAACAACTCTGACTGCTGCTATTACACAGGTATTGGCAAAAAAAGGCTTGTCAGAAATCAGAAGCTTCGATTCTATTGACAATGCTCCGGAAGAAAAAGAAAGAGGGATTACTATCAATACAGCTCACGTAGAATATCAGACCGCGAATCGTCACTATGCACATGTTGACTGCCCCGGTCATGCTGACTACGTTAAGAACATGGTAACTGGTGCTGCCCAGATGGACGGTGCTATTCTTGTTGTGGCAGGTGACTGATGGTCCGATGCCTCAGACACGTGAGCATATCCTGCTCGCTCGTCAGGTGAACGTTCCAAAAATCGTTGTATTTCTGAATAAAGTTGACCTTGTTGATGATCCTGAACTTCTCGAACTTGTTGAAATGGAAGTTCGTGAACTTCTTGATTTCTATGAATTTGACGGTGACAATGCTCCGGTTATTCATGGTTCTGCCCTTGGTGCACTGAATGGTGAAGCCAAGTGGGAAGATAAAGTTATGGAACTCATGGATGCTGTTGATAGCTATATTCCAATTCCTCCGCGTGACATTGAAAAACCATTCCTTATGCCTGTTGAAGATGTATTCTCCATCACAGGAAGGGGTACTGTAGCAACCGGAAGAATTGAAACTGGAGTTGTTAACACCTCCGATACTGTCGAAATCATCGGTCTGGGAGCTGAAAAAATGAAAACTGTCGTTACTGGTGTTGAAATGTTCCGTAAGATCCTCGATCGTGGTGAAGCTGGTGACAACGTTGGTCTTCTGCTCAGGGGTGTCGATAAAAAAGATATCAAAAGAGGAATGGTTATTGCAAAACCCGGTTCTATTACTCCGCATACTGTATTTAAAGCAGAAGTTTATGTGCTGAAAAAAGAAGAAGGTGGACGCCATACCCCATTCCACAACCACTATCGTCCTCAGTTCTACCTCAGAACTCTTGACGTCACAGGAGAAATTATGCTTCCGGAAGGAACAGAAATGGTTATGCCCGGTGATAACGTAACCATTACCGTCAACCTGATTTACCCGGTAGCCATCAACCAGGGACTGCGTTTTGCTATCCGTGAAGGCGGCCGGACAGTTGGTGCCGGACAGGTTATTGAAATTGTTGAATAATAACCATAAACACTGGTTCAGATGTAACTCGTCTGTACCAGTTCGTCTTTATCAGACTAACACGGGTGTAGCTCAGTTGGTAGAGCACTGGTCTCCAAAACCAGGTGTCGGGCGTTCGAGTCGCTCCTCCCGTGCCAATTAACGGTGTATGAGAAAAATTAAGATTTACCTTCAGGAAGCTTATAATGAACTGGTCCACAAAGTGACCTGGCCTACCTGGAAAGAACTTCAGAATAGCGCTATTGTGGTGATGGTTGCAACGGTGATCATCGCGCTGGTTATCTTCGCAATGGATATCAGTTTTCAGAATGTGCTCAGACTTATTTATAAATCTTTCTTTTAATCGGGGGAAATAAATGAGCGAGATCGTAAAGAAATGGTATGTACTCAGAGCCATCGGTGGGAAAGAAAAAAAAGTGAAAGAATATATCGACAGCGAAGTTGTCCGCCTGGGCCTTCAGGATTATATTTCTCAAGTCTTAATTCCCACTGAGAAAGTCTACCAGATACGCAATGGCAAGAAAATCAGCAAGGAAAGAAATTACTTTCCGGGATACGTACTGATCGAAGCTGCTCTGGTTGGAGAAATACCACATATGCTCAGAAATGTCACCAACGTTATCGGATTCCTTGGATCCAAAAGTGATGAGGATGAGGCTACTCCGTTACGACAGAGTGAAGTAAACCGCATTTTGGGCAAGGTCGATGAACTTGCTGCTACCGATGAGGAAATTAACGTTCCGTTCTTTGTTGGAGAAACCGTAAAAGTAATTGACGGACCCTTTAACAGTTTTACAGGCGTGATCGAAGAAGTTAATGAAGAAAAAAAGAAGCTGAAAGTTATGGTAAAGATCTTTGGAAGGAAAACACCCCTGGAACTGAGTTTTATGCAGGTCGAAAAAGAAAGTTAATCAAACTAAAATATTCAATCCCGGTTGATAATTGTATATCCCCTGAATGCTTCCTATATGGTTGTCAAATGGATTGAGAAACCGGTAATCTGAAAAACAATTGTAGATCATGGCAAAAGAAGTAGAAGGCTTGATCAAGTTACAAATCCGTGGCGGAGCCGCCAATCCCTCACCCCCTGTCGGACCGGCATTGGGTGCGAAAGGCGTCAATATCATGGAATTTTGTAAACAGTTCAACGCCAGAACACAGGAACAGGCAGGTAAATTATTACCTGTCATCATTACTGTTTACAGTGATAAGTCATTTGATTTTGTTGTTAAGACTCCACCGGTTGCAGTTCAGTTATTGGAAATGGCAAAACTGAAGTCAGGCTCCCCTGAGCCTAACCGCCAGAAAATCGCTTCGGTAACCTGGGATCAGATCCGTCAGATTGCTGAGGCAAAAATGCCTGACCTTAATTGCTTTACCATTGATTCTGCAATGAAAATGGTTGCCGGAACTGCAAGGAGTATGGGAATTACTGTCAAAGGTGCATTCCCCGCAAACAATTAACAAATTAGTACAATGACTAAATTAACGAAAAACAGGAAGTCAGCTATAGAGAAGATAGAAGAGGGGAAACTTTACCCGCTGTCTGAAGCGGCTGTACTGGTCAAGGAAATATCAAGCGCAAAGTTCGACGCTTCTGTCGATCTGGATGTCAGGCTTGGTGTTGACCCCAGGAAAGCTAATCAGATGGTCAGGGGTGTGGTTACACTCCCTCATGGTACCGGAAAAGAAACCCGGGTCCTTGTGCTCTGTACTCCCGATAAGGAAGACGAAGCCAAAGAAGCCGGTGCTGATTACGTTGGTCTGGATGATTATATTGAAAAGATCGAAAAAGGATGGACCGATATTGACGTAATCATTACGATGCCTCCTGTCATGGCAAAAATTGGAAAACTCGGAAGGATCCTCGGACCCCGCGGTCTGATGCCTAACCCGAAAAGCGGAACAGTGTCGATGGAAATCGGTAAAGCCGTTAAAGAAGTGAAAATGGGAAAGATCGACTTTAAAGTTGATAAGTTCGGGATTGTCCATTCTTCTATCGGCAAGGTTTCCTTTAACCCTGATCAGCTCTCCGACAATGCACGTGAGTTTATAGGTATAATCCTTAAACTTAAACCGACAGCGGCAAAAGGTACCTATATCAGATCAATCTATATGTCCAGTACAATGAGTCCGGGCATAAAGATTGACGCTAAAGCAATTGACGTATAAATTAAAGCGCTAATCTCAGAATCATGAGAAGAGAAGAAAAGGACCTTATAATTGAAGACCTGAGACAACAACTCTCCGGATCCAAACATTTTTACCTCGCTGATACCTCCGCCTTAAATGCAGAGGAAACATCGCAGCTGAGGAGAAAGTGCTACGAGAAGGAAATCCGGTTGCTCGTGGTCAAGAATACACTCCTGAAGAAGGCGCTGGAAAAAATGGAAGGTGATTATGAACCGATTTATCCGGTTCTTGAAAACCCAACATCCATATTGTTCTGCGAAACAGGTAACGTGCCTGCGAAACTGATTAAAGAATTTCGCAAAACACACGATAAACCTGTTCTCAAAGCAGCCTGGGTAGAAGAATCAATCTACGTTGGCGATGAACAACTGGACGTTCTTTCCAGTCTTAAATCGAAGGAAGAGCTTATCGGCGATGTTCTTATGTTACTGCAATCACCCATGAAAGGCGTACTTTCTGCCCTTTCATCCAGCGGTAATAAACTGGCCGGAGCCCTTAAAACATTATCAGAAAAATCAGAAAATTAATTATTACAAAAATTTAATAAAAAAATGGCAGACGTTAAAGCACTCGCAGATCAGTTAGTAGAATTAACTGTTAAGGAAGTTAATGAATTACTTTCTATCCTTAAAGATGAGTATGGTATCGAACCTGCTGCCGCAGCTGTTGCCGTCGCCGGCCCTGCAGCTGGTGGTGAAGCAGCCGCTGTGGAAGAAAAAACTTCCTTCGACGTTAGTTCTAAAATCACCCGGTGGAGCTAAACTTCAGATCGTGAAACTTGTTAAAGAGTTAACAGGCCTCGGTCTTAAAGAAGCTAAAGCCCTGGTTGATTCAGCACCTGCACCAGTGAAAGAAGGTGTGACCAAAGATGAAGCCGAATCTCTTAAATCTCAATTAGAAGAAGCAGGAGCAGAAGTTGAACTTAAATAACGGTAACAAATTCTACCTTATAGGGTTTAGGATTCCTCCCGTTTCTCTAAAAGAATATCGGGAGGAAACCTAAGCCTTTTTGCTGTTTTATTGTTATTAGTTCAAAATAATTTCATTACATACATGTCAATGGTAACCAATACCCAAAGAATAAGCTTTACTTCCACAAAAAATCAACTGGAATATCCTGATTTTCTGGAAATACAGCTTAAATCGTTCAGGGACTTTTTCCAGCTGGAAACAACTCCTGAAAACAGAAAAAAAGAGGGTCTGTACCAGGTATTCCAGGAAAACTTTCCTATTTCCGATACAAGAAACAATTTTGTACTGGAATTCCTGGATTATTATGTCGATCCTCCAAGGTATTCTATAGAGGAATGTATTGAGAGGGGACTGACGTACAGTGTTCCGCTTAAGGCCAAACTTAAACTGTATTGTACTGATCCGGAACATGAGGATTTTGATACCGTTATCCAGGATGTCTATCTCGGAACGGTTCCCTATATGACCGAAAGAGGTGTTTTCATCATCAATGGCGCTGAGAGGGTTGTCGTATCCCAGCTGCACAGGTCACCTGGCGTTTTCTTCGGCCAAAGCCTCCATGCAAACGGAACAAAATTGTACTCAGCCAGAATTATTCCCTTTAAAGGATCATGGATCGAATTTGCGACAGACATCAATAATGTCATGTACGCTTATATCGACCGGAAAAAGAAATTGCCCGTTACAACCCTTCTCAGGGCTATCGGTTATGAAAGTGATAAGGATATTCTTGAGATCTTCAATCTTGCCGAAGAAATCAAGGTTTCCAAAACGGGCCTTAAAAAAGTGGTCGGACGTAAACTTGCCGCCCGTGTACTTAAAACCTGGGTGGAGGATTTCGTCGATGAAGATACAGGTGAAGTCGTATCTATCGAACGTAACGAAGTGATTATCGACCGTGAAACAGAACTCGAAAACGAACATATAGATCAGATCGTCGACTCAGGCGCCAAAACGATCCTTCTTCATAAGGACGTACATACCAGTGTCGACTATGCCATTATATATAACACGCTTCAGAAAGATCCCTGTAACTCTGAAAAAGAAGCTGTATTGCATATCTACAGGCAGTTGCGTAATTCAGAACCACCTGACGAAGCTACCGCCCGCGATGTGATCGATAAACTGTTCTTCTCCGATAAACGTTACGACCTCGGCGAAGTAGGCCGTTTCAGGATCAACAGGAAACTCGGCCTTCATACCGATATGGACGTGAAGGTTCTGACCAAGGAAGATATCATCATGATCATCAGTTACCTCATCGAACTGATTAACTCAAAAACCGACGTGGATGATATCGACCACCTGAGTAACCGGCGCGTCAGGACCGTTGGTGAACAACTGATGAACCAGTTCAGCGTTGGCCTTGCCCGTATGGCCAGGACGATTCGAGAACGTATGAACGTAAGAGATAATGAGGTGTTTACACCGGTTGACCTGATCAACTCGAAAACCCTCTCATCCGTGATCAACTCTTTCTTCGGTACCAACCAGCTTTCTCAGTTCATGGATCAGACAAATCCGCTTTCGGAAATGACCCATAAGCGGAGAATGTCGGCCCTCGGCCCTGGCGGTCTTTCTCGTGAAAGAGCCGGTTTCGAAGTCAGGGACGTTCATTATACTCACTATGGACGCCTCTGCCCGATTGAAACACCGGAAGGCCCAAACATCGGGCTGATCTCCTCTCTCTGTGTTTATGCCAAAATCAACGAACTTGGTTTTATTGAAACGCCTTACCGGCGCGTCGAAACAGGCTCCGTTGACCTTACCGGCGAAGGTATCGTTTACCTTAGCGCTGAAGAAGAAGAAGCCAGAACGATCGCTCAGGCAAACGCACCCATCTCCGAAGTGGGTGAATTCGTTAACCAGAAAATCAAAG
Source organism: uncultured Bacteroidales bacterium (assembly GCA_963764345.1). Lineage (GTDB taxonomy): Bacteria > Bacteroidota > Bacteroidia > Bacteroidales > DASQZK01. Next base: position 107,552 of record CAVXSF010000018.1, read on the forward strand.
CCCGTTTTAACGGTGATTTCCCCCTGGCCGACAGGGAAGAGATCAATCTGATGGACGTGGCTCCAAACCAGATCGCTTCCATCGCCGCTTCCCTGATTCCATTCCTGGAACACGACGATGCAAACCGCGCTCTTATGGGTTCGAACATGATGCGCCAGGCTGTTCCGCTGATCGATCCCGAAGCTCCTGTCGTGGGAACCGGTATTGAATATGAAGTGGTCAGAGATAGCCGCCTGCAGGTGGTCGCGGAAGGAGATGGTGTTGTGGAATTCGTAGATTCAAACGAGATCGTTATCCGCTACTCAAGAACCGAAGATCAGAAGTTTGTCAGCTTTGATGATGATATCAAACGATATAAACTTCCGAAATTTAAGAAAACAAACCAGAATACATGCGTCAATCTGGCCCCTATTGTTTTTAAAGGCCAGAAAATTGAGAAAGGACAGATCCTTACCGAAGGTTATGCTACCAAAAAAGGAGAACTGGCCCTTGGCCGTAACCTTATGGTGGCTTTCATGCCATGGAAAGGATATAACTTTGAAGACGCCATCGTCGTATCGGAACGCCTTGTAAGGGAAGATGTCTTTACTTCAATCCATATCGACGAATACCTTCTTGAAGTCAGGGACACGAAAAGAGGTCTTGAAGAACTTACTTCCGATATTCCTAACGTAAGCGAAGAAGCTACCAGGAACCTCGATGAGAACGGACTGATCCGTATCGGTGCTGAAGTAAATCCCGGTGATATCCTTATCGGGAAGATCACACCTAAAGGTGAGTCTGATCCTTCACCCGAGGAAAAACTCCTCAGAGCCATCTTCGGTGACAAAGCCGGCGATGTTAAAGATGCTTCACTTAAAGCAGGTCCTTCACTCTTCGGTGTGGTCATCGACAAAAAACTCTTCTCCAGATCAATAAAGGACCGGAAATCGAAAATCGGTACTAAACCAATCCTTGATAAGATCGAAGAAGAGTATACCAGAAATATTTCCGAACTCAGGGCAAAGCTTATTGATAAACTCTTTATCCTGGTGAACGGGAAAACATCTCAGGGTGTTAAAGATTATTATAACAAGGATATTATTCCTAAGGGAGTTAAATTAACCCAGAAAATTCTGCAGGATATCGATTATGATAATGTTAATCCCAATAAGTGGACTACCGATAAGGATAAAAACGATACGATCAAGGAACTCCTTCATAATTTCATGCTGAAAAGCAAGGAAATAGACGGTATTCATAAGCGTAAAAAATATAATGTTACCATAGGCGATGAACTGCCAACCGGTATCGTCCGTCTGGCTAAAGTTTATGTGGCCAAGAAAAGAAAACTGACCGTTGGGGATAAAATGGCAGGACGGCACGGTAACAAAGGTATCGTGGCCAAGATTGTCCGGCAGGAAGATATGCCCTTTCTTGAAGACGGAACGCCTGTTGACATCGTGCTTAACCCGCTGGGCGTGCCATCACGTATGAACCTCGGACAGATTTATGAAACGGTTCTCGGATGGGCCGGAATTCGACTTGGAGTAAATTTTGCAACCCCGATTTTTGACGGTGCCAGAATCAGTCAGATCAATGATTATACCGATAAGGCCTCCGTTCCGAAATTTGGTAAAACCTACCTCTTCGACGGTGGTACGGGTGAACGGTTTGACCAGCCCGCAACGGTGGGGATCATCTATATGCTTAAACTTGGCCATATGGTCGAGGATAAGATGCATGCCCGTTCAATCGGTCCATACTCCCTTATTACCCAGCAGCCTCTTGGAGGTAAAGCCCAGTTTGGTGGTCAACGCTTTGGTGAAATGGAAGTCTGGGCACTCGAAGCCTTCGGTGCAGCCAATATCCTCCAGGAGATCCTGACCGTTAAATCAGATGATGTCGTGGGCCGTGCAAAAGCTTATGAAGCTATTGTGAAGGGCGAACCGATGCCAGCACCTGGTATTCCCGAATCACTCAATGTGCTGCTTCACGAACTGAGAGGACTGGGGTTGAGCGTGAAGCTCATTTAATCCTGTATTCCCGGAACACTTTTTTCCGGTATAATTTGTTAGTGTTGATAACCCAATAATTATTGACAGATGCCATTCAGAAAAGATAAGAAAGACAAGGCTAACTTTACCAAGATCGCCATTGGACTTGCCTCTCCGGAGGAGATTCTTGAACGTTCAAGCGGTGAAGTATTAAAGCCCGAAACCATAAATTACCGTACCTATAAGCCGGAACGAGACGGTTTGTTCTGTGAAAGGATATTTGGTCCCGTTAAAGATTATGAATGCCATTGCGGGAAATATAAAAGAATCAGATATAAGGGAATCGTTTGCGACCGCTGTGGTGTTGAAGTAACCGAGAAAAAGGTCAGACGGGAACGGATGGGACATATCTCCCTGGTTGTGCCTGTTGCCCATATCTGGTACTTCCGTTCGCTTCCTAATAAAATAGGATACCTGCTGGGACTTCCGACGAAAAAGCTCGATTCAATCATTTATTATGAACGCTACGTGGTGATCAATCCCGGTATTAAAAAAGCCGATGGCATTGATTATCTCGATTTTCTTACTGAAGAAGAATATCTCGATATTCTGGACTCCCTTCCAAAGGAAAACCAGGTTCTCGATGATGAACATCCCGATAAATTCGTTGCCGGAATGGGTGCCGAAGCTCTTTATGACCTTCTGCGCCGCCTCGATCTCGATACACTTTCGTACGATCTGAGACACAAAGCCAACAATGAAACTTCTCAGCAAAGAAAAAATGAAGCCCTGAAAAGACTTCAGGTGGTCGAAGCATTTCGCGAATCCAAAACGGTTAACAAGCCCGAATGGATGATCGTGAAAGTTGTACCCGTCATTCCACCCGAATTGCGGCCACTCGTTCCCCTTGATGGTGGACGTTTTGCCACCTCTGACCTGAATGACCTGTACCGCCGGGTAATCATCCGAAACAACAGACTGAAAAGACTTATCGAGATCAAAGCTCCGGAAGTAATTCTCAGGAATGAAAAAAGGATGCTGCAGGAAGCTGTTGATTCACTCTTCGATAATTCCAGAAAATCCAATGCCGTTAAGACAGATGCAAACCGGCCTCTTAAATCCCTTAGCGACAGCCTTAAAGGTAAACAGGGACGTTTCCGTCAGAACCTTCTCGGTAAAAGGGTCGACTATTCTGCCCGTTCGGTTATCGTGGTTGGGCCCGAACTTAAACTCCATGAATGCGGACTTCCCAAAGATATGGCTGCTGAACTTTACAAACCTTTTATCATCAGAAAGCTGATTGAAAGAGGTATCGTGAAAACGGTGAAATCAGCCAAGAAAATAGTGGACAGGAAAGATCCTGTCGTCTGGGATATCCTTGAGAATGTTCTGAAAGGACACCCGGTTATGCTCAACCGTGCTCCTACACTTCACCGTCTCGGTATACAGGCATTCCAGCCTAAACTGATCGAAGGTAAAGCTATCCAGTTGCACCCTTTGGTTTGTACCGCGTTTAATGCCGACTTTGACGGAGACCAGATGGCTGTTCACCTTCCTCTTGGGAATGCTGCAGTCCTCGAAGCACAGATACTCATGCTGGCCTCTCATAATATTCTCAACCCTGCCAACGGCGCACCTATAACGGTTCCTTCGCAGGATATGGTCCTTGGCCTTTATTATATCACCAAAGCCAGGAAAAGCAGCCCTGATCATATCGTAAAGGGCGAAGGACTTACTTTCTATTCATCCGAGGAGGTGATCATTGCCTATAATGAAAAGAAAGTCGATCTGCACGCAGTCGTCAAAGTCAGGATTCAGGGTAAGAATGAAAACGGTGATTCTGAAATTCAGATTATTGAAACCACTGTCGGCCGGATTATTTTTAACGAAGTCGTACCCACGGAACTGGGTTACATCAATGAAATCCTGACCAAGAGATCCCTGCGCGAAATCATTACCAGGGTACTGAAAGTCGCAGGAACTTCTGCAACTGCAAAATTCCTTGACGATATCAAAGATCTCGGATTCCAGATGGCATTTCGTGGCGGACTGTCCTTTAACCTGGACGATGTGATCGTACCGGATGAAAAGGAAATCCTGGTTAATGAAGGATATAAACAAGTCGACGATGTGATGCTGAACTACAATGCCGGATTTATTACGAATACGGAACGTTATAACAACATCATCGATGTTTGGACACATGTTAACCTAAATCTTACCAAAACACTGATGCACCAGCTCAGTACAGATAACCAGGGATTCAACTCTGTTTATATGATGCTTGATTCCGGTGCCCGTGGGTCCAAGGAACAGATCAGGCAGCTGTCGGGTATGCGAGGTCTTATGGCCAAACCCCAGAAATCAGGGGCTACAGGAAATGAGATTATCGAAAACCCGATCCTCTCTAACTTTAAGGAAGGGCTTTCTGTACTGGAGTACTTTATCTCCACTCACGGTGCAAGGAAAGGTCTTGCCGATACTGCTTTAAAAACAGCTGATGCCGGATATCTGACCAGAAGACTTGTCGATGTTTCCCAGGATGTGGTTATTACCGAGTTTGACTGTGGTACTCTGCGGGGACTTGTCGCTACAGCTATTAAGAAAAGCGAGGAAGTGGTTGAAACGCTTTTTGAAAGAATTCTTGGCCGTACAGCGGTACATGATGTGTACCATCCCCTCACCGGTCAGCTCATTGTTTCCGCAGGTGAAGAGATAACTGAAGGAATCGCTCAGCAGATCGAAGATTCTCCAATCGAACAGGTTGAAATCCGGTCAGTACTTACCTGTGAATCAACCAAAGGCGTTTGCGGAAAATGTTACGGCCGCAACCTGGCTACGGGAAGCATGATTCAGATGGGTGAAGCTGTTGGCGTTATCGCCGCACAATCCATCGGTGAACCCGGTACGCAGTTGACACTTCGTACGTTCCACGTTGGTGGTACAGCTTCGAATATTACCTCCGAATCCAGTGTAATTTCAAAGTATGACGGTATTGCCGAGATCGAGGAACTGAGAACCGTCGCCAAAATTGATCCTGAACTTAGCCAGAAAGTGGATATCGTTATCGGCCGGCTGGCTGAATTACGTATCGTGGATAAAAATACAGGTATTGCACTGACGACTCATAACATCCCCTACGGTTCGAAACTGTATATCAAGCCGGGGAGTGAAGTAGAAAAAGGTCAGGTGATCTGCGAATGGGACCCGTATAATGCGGTTATCATTTCCGAAGTTGACGGGAAGGTATTTTTCGACAGTGTGATCGATGGAATTACCTTCAGGGAAGAATCAGATGAACAGACTAATTACCGTGAAAAAGTTATCATCGAATCCAGGGATAAGACAAAAAACCCTCTTATCAAGATCCAGGATAAAAACGGAAATACTCTGAAGTCTTACAACCTTCCTGTGGGAGCGCATTTAGCGGTGAATGATAAAGCACAGGTGACAGCTGGTGATATACTTGTGAAAATCCCCAGAGCTGTTGGTAAATCAGGAGATATCACCGGTGGTCTGCCCCGCGTAACGGAACTTTTCGAAGCCAGGAATCCGTCAAATCCCGCTGTGGTTTCTGAAATCGATGGAGAGGTGACCTTCGGGAAGATCAAGCGTGGTAACAGGGAGATCGTCATCCAGTCAAGAGCAGGGGAAGTCAAAAAGTATCTTGTTCCCCTTTCCAAACAAATACTCGTACAGGAGAATGACTATGTCAGGGCAGGTATACCGCTTTCCGACGGTGCCATCACCCCATCCGATATCCTCGCCATCAAAGGACCCACCAAAGTTCAGGAATATATTGTGAACGAGGTGCAGGAAGTTTACCGTCTGCAGGGCGTGAAGATCAACGATAAACACTTTGAGGTCATCGTCAGACAAATGATGCGCAAAGTTGAAATTGTTGACCCTGGCGACACTAAATTCCTTGAAAAACAGGTTGCTGATAAATGGGAATTCATGGAGGAAAATGATTGGATCTACGGCAAAAAAGTTGTGATTGACCCGGGAGATTCGAAAACTATGCATTCCGGACAGATCATCACTGCCAGGAGGTTACGGGATGAAAATTCTGCTCTCAGGCGGAAGGATGAGAAAGTAGTGGACTCCAGAGATGCCGTTCCTGCAACTTCGAGCCAGATACTTCAGGGAATTACCAGGGCAGCACTTCAGACACAAAGCTTCATGTCTGCCGCTTCATTCCAGGAAACCACAAAGGTTCTCAATGAGGCTGCTATATTCGGCCGCATCGACAACCTCGATGGCCTGAAGGAAAATGTGATCGTTGGCCACCTGATACCGGCAGGTACCGGGGCCAGAAAATTCGAGAACCTGGTAGTGGGATCAAGAGAAGAATATGACAAGCTTAAAGCTGGATCCCTTGTCCACCAGGTGGCAGAGCATCAAACCGACGAAAAATAATAAAACAAATTCCGATGGAAGATAATGATCAGAAGGCAAACCAGATTAGTATCGAACTGAAAGAGGATGTCGCCCAGGGTATCTATTCAAACCTGGCGGTCATTACTCATTCGGCAGCTGAATTTATTATTGATTTCGTGCGGATTATGCCCGGAATTCCCAAAGCAGAGGTAAAGTCCAGGATTATCCTGACTCCCGAGCATGCAAAACGACTCATTGCAGCATTGAGCGAAAATATTGCGAAGTATGAGTCAGTTCACGGACCTATTAAAAATGTCGAAGGCTCCGGCGGACCTGTTCTCCCGATGAATTTCGGAGGACCGACTGCACAGGCCTGATTTTCGACCATAACTCAAATAGATTCTGAACCCCGTTGAAGAACGGGGTTTTTTTATTGTATATGAGAATATTCTACGGCATCGCCAAAAGATATTTTATTATATTTGTCATCCATCAAAACAAACAAATTTAAACTATTTTTTATGAAGGGCTTAAAAATCATTGTTTTGGCCAAACAGGTTCCGGATACGAGAAACGTTGGAAAAGATGCTATGAAAGCAGACGGAACCGTGAACAGGGCCGCTCTTGAGGCAATTTTTAACCCGGAGGATCTTCATGCTCTGGAACAGGCACTCAGGATCAAAGACCAGGTTAAAGGGTCAACTGTGACGATTTTAACCATGGGTCCGGGCAGAGCGGCAGAAGTTATTCGCGAAGGATTGTACAGAGGAGCTGATAACGGCTATCTTTTAACTGACCGTAAATTTGCGGGTTCCGATACACTTGCAACATCCTACGCTCTTGCACAAACCATCCGGAATCTTGAACCATATGATATATTGTTTGCCGGAAGGCAGGCTATTGACGGGGATACTGCCCAGGTTGGACCCCAGGTTGCAGAGAAACTTAATATTCCTCAGGTCACTTATGCCGAAGAAGTCGTCGAAATCAAACAAAATGAGATCAAAATAAAACGCAGACTCGAAAGAGGCGTTGAAATTGTATCAGCCCCATTGCCTGTTCTTATTACCGTCCATAGCTCTGCTCCTGCATGCCGGCCCCGGAATGCAATGCTTCTGATGAAATATAAGCACGCCCGGACCGTCACCGAACTGCAGGAAGAGGCTGAAGATTATCTGGAACTTTACACCACACGGGCGTACCTGAAAATTGATGAATGGAGTGTGGATAATATTAAGGTTGATGAGAATGCACTGGGTCTTTCCGGTTCGCCAACCAAGGTGAAAAAGATCGAAAATGTCGTTTTCAAAGCCAAGGAATCAAAAGTTCTATCAAACCGTGATACTGAAATTGATGAGTTGATGAAAGAACTTATTGATAATCACACCATAGGATAATATCGTTTTGTCAAATCTAAAATCAGAAAAAATCGTGAATAATATATTCGTCTACTGCGAAACCGAAGATAAAAATATCGCAGATGTCAGCCTTGAATTGTTGACCAAGGCAAGATCTCTTGCCGGTCAGCTTGGGTGTAAAGTAGAAGCAATTGCACTTGGTTCAGGCCTGAAAGGCATTGAAAATGAACTCTTTTCCTATGGTGCAGATATCGTTCATATAGGTGATGATGAACGTCTCAGTCCATATCTTACCCTTCCTCATACCACCCTTATCAAGGCCTTGTTCGAAGCGGAAAAACCCCAGATCGGACTTTTCGGTGCAACGTCGGCAGGACGTGATCTGGCCCCGCGAATTGCATCGGCTCTGAAGTCAGGGCTCACTGCCGACTGTACCAGCCTGGAGATCGGTGATCACTACGAGAAAAAAACCGATACCCATTATAAAGATCTGCTTTACCAGATACGGCCTGCTTTTGGTGGCAATATCGTGGCCACCATCATTAATCCTGATACCCGTCCTCAACTCGCTACGGTAAGGGAGGGTGTTATGAAAAAAGAGCCGCTTACCTCACCGCGCAAAGGAGAAGTTAAAAGGATTGACGTAAACAGTCACCTGACTGACCAGGACATGGTCGTTAAAATCATTGAACGCCATATTGAAAGCCGGAAAGTAAACATAAAAAATGCAGGTATTATCGTTGCCGGCGGCTATGGTGTCGGATCAAGAGAGAACTTTAAACTCCTTTATGACCTCGCTGAAGTTCTGGGTGGGGAAGTAGGGGGATCCCGTGCTGCAGTGGATGCAGGGTTTATCGAACATGAAAGACAAATAGGGCAGACAGGAGTCACTGTTCGCCCGAAACTCTATATTGCCTGTGGTATCTCCGGACAAATACAGCACCGGGCCGGGATGGCCGACTCGGCAATGGTTATTTCGGTAAACACTGATCCCAATGCACCCATCAACCACATTGCAGATTACGTAATCATCGGTGAGGTGGCAGATGTTCTCCCAAAAATGATCAGGTTCTATAAGAAAAATTCAAAGTAACCTGGCACATGTCTAATATTTAAGAAGAAATAAAATGGCAAATTATTATACGGATAACAAAGACCTGAGCTTCCATCTTCATCATCCTCTTATGAAAAAGATCGTGGCTCTCAAGGAAAATAACTTTACCGAGGCTGAAGAGTATGAGTATGCCCCAATCGATTTCGAGGATGCGATGGACAACTATGAAAAAATTCTTGATATTATCGGGGATATCACTGCAAATGTTATAGCACCTAACGCTGAATCAGTCGATAAGGAAGGGCCTCAACTGGTCGATAACGAAGTGATCTATGCCCGCGGTACACAGGAAAACCAGGCAGTTCTTGCCAGAGCCGGACTTATTGGCATGTCTCTTCCAAGGAAATACAAGGGGCTAAACTTCCCGATGGTACCTTATGTCATGGCTGCCGAGATTGTTAGCCGCGCAGATGCCGGTTTTGCCAATATCTGGGGACTCCAGGACTGTGCTGAAACTATCCATGAATTCGCTTCGGAAGAGCTGAAATCACGTTACCTTCCTCAGTTCGCCGAAGGCGCTACCGCTGCCATGGTTCTCACCGAACCGGATGCCGGATCCGACCTTCAGTCAGTTCAGCTCAAAGGACATCAAATCAGTGCAACGTATGATGCAGATAAAGACATCTATTATCTCAACGGGGTAAAACGTTTCATTACTAATGGTGATGCAGATATTGCACTCGTACTGGCCAGATCGGAGGAAGGGACTTCGGATGCCAGGGGATTGTCACTATTCCTCTACGATCGCAAAGATAAAGCAGTAAAGATACGCCGTATTGAAAACAAACTGGGTATCAAGGGATCACCTACCTGCGAGATGGTTTTTTCAAATGCACCGGCGCGACTGATTGGCGACAGGAAAATGGGCTTGATCAAGTATGTCATGTCACTAATGAACTCGGCCCGTCTCGGCATCGGAGCCCAGTCAGTCGGAATCGCTGAAGCCGCCTATCGTGAGGCATTTAAATATGCCAATGAACGGATTCAGTTTGGAAAGCCTATAATTGAGTTCCCTGCAGTCTATGAACTGCTCCGGAAAATGCAAACGAGGATACAAGCCATGAGAAGCCTCCTTTATGAAACGGCACGGTATGTCGATGTTTATAAATCCTATATTTTCGCTTCTGAAGAGCGGAAACTTGAACCGGAAGAACGACAGGAGCTTAAAAAATATCAGCGGCTTGCAGATGTGTTCACCCCTTTGCTTAAGCTGTTTTCAAGTGAATATTGTAACAGCATTGCCTACGATGCTCTTCAGATCCATGGTGGTGCAGGGTTTATGAAAGATTTCCCGATTGAACGTATTTACAGGGATGCCAGGATTACCTCCATCTATGAAGGCACCTCCCAGTTACAGGTTGTAGCAGCAATCCGTGGTGTGAGCACAGGCGCCTACCTGAACCGGATAAGGGAATTTGAAGAATTGAAAATTACCCCTGAACTGGAATACCTCAAGAAAATTCTGGTCATTATGACAGATGAATATGAAGAGGCATTCAAATTAGTAGATGCAATGGGAGATAGTGAATACGTTGATTTCCATGCCAGAAGACTCGTGGAAATGGCCGGTAATATTATCATGGGTTATCTGCTGCTAGGCGATACCACCGTTGATGAAGCCTTTATGAACTCATCTGAAATGTTCATCAAAATGGCTGTATCTCAAAATGCCGAGAGGGCAAATTATATCCGAAACTCCGAACTTAAGGATCTGGGCATCTTTAAATACTAGTAAATTTAGGATACTGAAAAACACGCAATTGGAAAAATATTTCCGTTAAATTGCGTGTTTTTTTATTTGTTTTAACATAATTTTAACCCGTACTATTTGATTGCTCGATTTTTTATTGTCTATTTTGTGGTATAGATTTTGATCTTCAGATATTGAAATCTGATACGTGATGGAAAAGCTGGTGAATAAAATATTAAAGATCCTCAAGGATCATGTTAATGAGAACAACCGGGAGATTCAATCCAATCAGGAGGAAATCAACCGGATGCTGAACAATCCGTCGGGTAAGGAACGCCACAGGGAGCTTGAATATAAATATGCACTCAATAAGGAACTTCTGGATGAAAATGATGATTTCATCAATATGCAATTGCGCATTTCGGAATTCATGGAAAAATATTCTCATACAATAACTGAAGATGCTGCTGAAGAAATGAAGCTGAAAGAACCGGAAGAAAATGAAAGGATGCCCTACTTTAATAAAACAGTCACCGGTCAGATGATTTTTGGACCTTCTCATCCGCAGTTTAATAATCCCCGTTTTTTCAATGAACTGCTGAAACACTTTCAGGAGATGGAAAACTATGAGATGTGCGATTATTTGCTTAAAATTAAGGAACAGGGCAGAACCGTTTAAAATGCCGGGATGATCCCGGTAACCTCTCTTCCGGACCAAATTATGGATCAGCAGCAATCATTCGTCATTATCGGAGCAGGGAATGTAGCCTTTCATCTTGCGGGAGCACTGGCGGCATCAGGCTATAACCCTTTGCAGGTTGCAGGAAGAAGTCAAGATCATACCGCCGAACTGGCCCGCCTTCTTAATACCGGATTTACCACTTCTCTTTTTGAACTAAACCAGAACGCTGACTTCTATGTCGTTGCCGTTAATGATGACGCCATCCCGGGTGTTCTGGATTCCCTGCCCGTTACGGATAAATTGATTTTCCATACCTCAGGTAGTTCGGGACTAAGTGCTTTCGGGAATCATTATAAAAGTTACGGAGTATTTTATCCTCTTCAGACTTTTTCAAAATCCAGGGCGCTGGACTTCAAGGATGTTCCGGTGTTTATAGAAGCTTCCGATCCGCAATCCCTGGCAAAGATGAAAAACATCGCTGAAAATATTTCCCGCCAGATAACCGTGACTGATTCGGAAATGTTGAAGTGGATACATATATCCGCTGTCTTTGCCTGTAATTTTACGAATCACATGTTTGTAATCGCTGAAGATCTTTTAAAAGAAAAAAACCTGTCTTTCAGCTTGCTTCAACCCCTTATTACAGAGACCTTTCTTAAACTTTCTGATGGATCTCCTTCCGTGCTTCAGACCGGACCAGCCGTAAGAAGGGATATGACCGTCATCGGGAAACATCTAAAAGCTCTGGAAAACCACCCCGAATACCAAAAAATATATACTTTTATGAGTCAGAACATACAAAATTTCCACAAAAAAACGGGGAATGAGTAATTTTAAAGAAGACTTGCAAAAAGTCAGAGCATTTGTATTTGACGTGGACGGTGTCTTTTCTACAAGTAAAATAATGCTTCACCCTTCAGGTGAACTGATGCGAACTATGAATATCAAGGATGGATTTGCTACACAATACGCCATCAGAAAAGGTTATCCTGTTGCAATCATTACTGGAGGAAATTCGGAATCAGTCAGGGAGAGGTTTAAAGGTCTCGGCGTCAGGGATATCTACCTTGGGTCCTTTCATAAGGTCCGGGAATTTGAGCATTTTACCACTAAATACGATCTCAGACCGGAGAATGTTCTCTACATGGGTGATGACCTTCCGGATTATCCGGTTATGAAACTGGTAGGTTTTCCAACCTGTCCGAGTGATGCCGTTGAAGAAATCAAAGCCATTTCACGTTACATATCAGACCGGCCCGGCGGGGAAGGATGCGTAAGAGATATCATCGAGCAGGTTATGCGCCTCCATGGTAAATGGATGGACGAAGATGCCTTCCGATGGTAAGAGGTAAAGAGAAAATTAGTATCTTTCGCTTAAATCTCTAACCGGTGTTCAAAGCTGTTATTAAAATTGTCAGACTTGAAAATCTACTGATCATCGCTGCTACGCAGTATATTATGCGATGGTGCATTATCAACCCTTTTCTTTCCATTAATAATTTCAGCCTGCAACTCGACTGGTTCCACTTCCTGATGCTTGTACTTTCAACTGTATTTATTGCTGCAGCAGGTTATATTATCAATGATTATTTTGATTCCCGCACCGACCGGCTGAACAGACCTTCCAGAGTGGTCATTGACAGGGAAATATCAAGGAGGAAAGCCATTTTTTATCACACTGTGCTGAATATTGCCGGTGTTGGCCTGGGGATCTACCTGGCATTCTATATCCATGTACCCGGACTTTCACTCATCTTCCTGTTCGCTTCCGGATTTCTATGGTTCTATTCCACCAATTACAAACGGCAATTCCTCGTAGGAAACCTGATGGTAGCATTTCTTACTGCTGCTGTGCCAATGCTTGTCATCCTTTTTGAACTCCCCTTGCTGAATAAGGCCTACGGACTAATTATGATCACGCATCATGCCAGCTTCACCTATATTTTCTACTGGATATCAGGTTTTACCTTTTTTGCTTTCCTGACTACCCTGATCAGAGAAATTATAAAGGATTCCGAAGATTTTGAAGGCGACAGTGCTTATGGAATGAATACTTTACCAATCGTTATTGGTACAAAATATACCAAATTCATATTGATCGTTCTGGTCTCTGTCCTGATCGCAGCCCTGATATGGGTCATTCTCAAATTTATTATGTTCAGCGGTGAGTCAACCGATTTTCTGTCGGGAGGATATTTCCTGATCCTGCTGATTTTGCCGGCGGTTTTTCTGATATTGAGAATCCTGGGAGCCCGGGAGAAAGGCGATTACCATAATGCAAGCCGGCTCATAAAAATGATCATGCTGGCAGGGATCATGTACGCCTTTTTGGTCAGATACATTGTGTTGAATCAACTAAGTTGAAAATACAGGCTATGCTAGCTGATAAGCTTCAGGGTTACAGGATTATCCTGGCCTCAAAATCACCACGTAGAAAACTTCTTCTTTCCGGTCTGGAGATTAATTTTGAGACCTCAGATCTACATTCCGTCGATGAAACATGGCCTGATGGTCTGGATAAATTTCAAATCCCGGTGTGGCTCTCAGAACTAAAATCCAGGGCATACCCTGAAGATCTGACGGGAAAGGATATTTTGATTACTGCTGATACCATCGTATGGTTTGAGGAAGAAGTCATACATAAACCGGTTGACAGAGAAGATGCACTCTTCATTCTTGACCGGCTCCAGGGAAATACCCATGAGGTGATTACAGGAGTTACTGTTCGAAGCCGGGATTTGATGACATCCTTTTGTTCTCATAGTGAAGTCACATTTTCAAGTTTGTGCAAATCTGAACTTGAATACTATGTTGATCGTTTTGAACCTTATGATAAAGCCGGTGGCTATGGAATTCAGGAATGGATCGGATATGTAGGCATCAAAGAGATCCATGGTTCCTATTTCAATGTTATGGGTCTGCCTGTCCAAAAACTGTATAATGTCCTTTGCACCTTCGTGGAGACCCTCAGTGAGCAGGGTCTTTGAATACCTTTTAAGTTAAATAATATCTTTATCGTTTCATTTTTGAAGGAAAAACTGATATATTTATAACACAAAATTCAAAAATCGTAACACGATGTCCATAAAGCGCTTTGGTGTGTCCCTCGAAGATAATTTACTTGTTGATCTTGACCGCTTAGTGGAAAAAAACCGGTTTCCAAACCGATCTCAGGCCATCAGATCTCTGATCAGAAAGAATATCATCGAAGAAAAGTGGGAAACGGACGAGGAAGTTGCCGGGGCCATTGTCATTTTGTATGATCATAATCTCAAGGAGCTTCATGAAAGAGTGAACGGCCTGCAGCATGAATATCATTGTCTGATCCTTGCCGGCCAGCATATCCATATTGACGATCATAATTGTCTGGAGGTAATCACTATAAAAGGGAAAGCCTGTAAGCTGAAGAAACTTGCTGACAAGCTCAGGGCGATAAAAGGTGTTAAGCACGGAGAACTGGTCATGACAGGTGCCGGCTGATTTTTTTTATCCCATTGGTAACACGATTATTAATATAGTAACACAAATATCTTATCTATGAAAAGAATATTACTTTGCCCGGCGTTGATCATTTGCGGATTGTCGGTGCTGCACGCCCAATCTGTCAGTGATACCCTGAACCTTGATGAAGTTGTAGTAACCGGGACACGGGTTGAAGTAGCACGTAAGAACTTACCGGTGAATGTTTCGGTTATCAATAAAGATGAGTTGGATGAAATTGAAGAATCTGCTGTTTTACCGGTTGTGAGCAGAATGATACCCAGCCTTTTCGTGAATGAACGCGGCGTAACGGGCTTTGGTCGTGACGGTTCGAATTCTGCCGGAAACATTACCATTAGGGGTGTAGGCGGAAGTCCTAACGATGAAGTTTTGGTACTTGTTGACGGCCATCCCCAGTACATGGGTATTTTCGGTCATCCGCTTCCCAATTCCTATGTAGCTTCTGATCTTGACCGGGTTGAAGTCATCCGGGGTCCTGCTTCCATTCTGTATGGCTCAAACGCCATGGGCGGGGTTTTGAATTTTATTACCCAGGACCAGGAAAAAGATGGTTTCTCGGGAACTGCAAGAGTCGCTTATGGTTCGTTCAATACTCAGAAATACATGGCTAAAGCCGGGGTGAAAAAGGGTAAGCTTTCGTTATTTACATCTTTTAACCACGATCAGACCGACGGGCACAGGCCCAACAGTTCCTTTAATATCAACAATGGTTATATTAAGACAGGTTATGCATTTAATAAACATCTTGACCTGGTAGCTGATTTTAACCTGGCAAAATTTCACAGTGTGGATCCGGGATCGGTATATGCGGAGGAACCGGTTATATTTACAGCCAATATGCTCAGGGGAAAGACATCAGTTTCTTTGACCGACAAGTATAAAAATGCAGAGGGGGGGCTCTTTTTATATTACAATTACGGGGATCACAATTTCTCCGACGGATGGATTTCTCATGATGAAAATTATGGTCTGTCGGTTTACCAGGGGGTAGTGATGTTTAAAGGGAATCTGACCACTTTGGGTTATGATTACAAGGATTACGGAGGACGCGGTAACAGCGGGATGTCCGCCAATCAGTGGCTGGAGGAACAGGATAACGGGGCCTACCTGATCTCACGTCAGAATATCGGTCAGAAGCTCGTAGTCAGTGCCGGCCTGAGACTTGAGAATAATTCACGTTTTGGGAATATCCTTGTCCCACAGGGCGGTGCGGCGTATCATCTTGCTGAATTTTCAACCTTTAAGGCTGCAGTTTCAAAAGGTTTCCGGAATCCAACCATAATGGAGCTTTACCTTTTTGCGCCAAATCCTGATCTTAAACCTGAAGATATGATGGATTACGAGGTTAGTTACAACCAGGGTTACCTTCAGGGGAAATTAACCACTGAACTGACCTTATATTATATTACCGGTTCGAACCTTATCCAGACAGGTGAAAACCCGGCACCTCCGCCACCGGTTAAACGATTTAATACCGGGAGCTTTATCCATAAAGGTGTGGAATTCGAGAGTAGTTTCAGACCGGTCACTAATCTGACGGTTAATGTTTCTTACAGTTATCTTGATATGGACCATCCTAAACTTTCGGCTCCTGTAAACCAGGTTTTTGCAGGCTTTCATTATAGAATGGAGAAATTTACTTTTGCACTGCAATCAAATTTTATAGGTGATTTGTATACTGCTTTACCAGAGATAAACGGCTTCACTAAAAAAGTGAGTTATTTTGTTCTGGATGCAAGTGTAAAATACCGCCCGCTGTCTTTCCTCGAGGTATTCCTGAGCGGGAAAAATCTGACCAACACAGATTACCAGACCGATTATGGTTATCCAATGCCGGGGATAAACGTCATGACCGGTATCGGACTAAAATTCTGAAACTGATGTGAAAAAAGGAAGATTTATTATTCCGATCATATTGTGCATATTGATACCTCTTGGTTTTTATACAAAGGCTTATACAGGTTGGGGTGAGGAATATGTACATGATCATCTGGGTGGCATTATATACGAGGTGTTTTTTATCCTGCTTGTGCTTTGGGTAGTACCAGGTCTGTCGCCTTTAGTTACCGCCGTCATCGTTTTTTCCTTTACATCGGGTCTGGAATTTCTGCAATTATGGAAACCGCCGTTTCTGGAAGCTGTCAGAAATACTATATTGGGGGAGGCGTTAATCGGAAGTTCTTTTTCATGGGCAGATTTCCCATGGTATATTACCGGTTGTGTGGCGGGTTGGTTAGCGGGAAGAAAATTACGGCAACGACATGACAGGGAAGAAAGGTAATTCTATTACTTTTTCCCGAGGATCTGAAGGATCGGGGTGATTTTTCCACTATACTGCCCATTAATCCGGTAAGTATTATTCAGTATCGCATCATACGTAATAAGGGTATACCCGTCTTTATGCTGAACATTAACCGTACCCGATGTAATTTTAAATCTTTCAAGCTGGTCTGCTGAGAATATCTCAATCCAGGCCTCAACAATATTTCCTGGTTTTCTTTCACGGCTTCCGTCCACAGTGTATGTACCTTCACTCAAAGCCTCTACCGAGGGAGAATTCGCATCGAAATATACAAGGATTGAGTAATTGCGTATATCGTGGAGCTGGGAATCAAAAGTGCCATCAGTGAACTTGATATCAAAATCTGTACTCAGACTGTCAAGATTTTCTCCCCAGTCTTCAAGATAGGCTTGAGGAGTCTGGTATTTCGTAGTATCAAATACAAAACCATTCCACTCAATCAACCCGGTGAAAGGATTAACTAAGGCTTTTTGGGGGTCGGTCTGCTGCTTGTCACATCCAGAAAGCAAGCATAAGAATATCCCCTGAATAATGAATGAAAGATAAATATTCCTCATTTTGATAACAATCCACGTAGTAAGGCTGACTTCAAAAATAGATGAATTTGGGTCACATACTTGTTAAATGCCCGGAAGGCATAAAATGCATTTTATGAACGGGTGGATATATTGGATGAACCAATTATATATTTACATAAAGGTCCATTTTTTTGACAAACGACTGATCAGGAAAGTCCCGTGATTCTTAAAAGGTTTTATAGTGGGATTTTGATATGCTTACTCTTTCCAGAACCCGGGTGTAAAAAGGACCAGCACAGTGAAGATCTCAAGCCGGCCAAGAATCATCATAAGGTCGAGGAAGTATTTCCCTGCATCGGGAATAAAACCGAAATTTCCGGCAGGGCCAACCCTGCCGATTCCCGGCCCGATACCTCCCATTGTTGTGATAACGGCTCCCATGGCGGTATGGACATCCAGTCCGATGCCAGACATGAAGATGGTTCCAATGACAAACGTGATGAAATACAGGTAAATGAAGGTCATGACATTATGAACCGTCTTTTCGTCTACCAGTTTGCCGTTTATCTTGAGAGGGAATACAGCATTAGGGTAGATATGGTTTCGGATGGAGTTCCGGATACGTTTGAAAAGGAAAACATGACGTATGACTTTAACACCACCTCCTGTACTTCCGGAACTGGCACCTACGAACATGATAAGAAAGATCAGGAGCCAGGATATCTGGGGCCATTTCAGGTAATTGTCGGTAGCAAAACCGGTGGCAGTCATAATCGAGGATACCTGGAAAAGAGAACGACGGAAGGCTTCTTCAAAATGAAGGTTAAGGTTGTTGATAAGCTGAATACAAATAATCAAACTGATTACGAAAATGATTCCGAGGTAAAATTTAACCTCTTCATTTCGACGTACTTTGCGGAATTGTCCACGGATCATGAAGTAATGGAGGCTGAAATTCATACCGGAAAGAATCATGAAAACTATTATGACATACTGGGCATATGATGAATAGCCTGCAATACTGGTGTTTTTGGTTGAAAAGCCACCGGTGGCGACAGTGGCAAATGAGTGACAGATAGCATCAAAAAGATTCATGTCCCCCATCCAGAGAAGCAAAGTCTCCGCCAGGGTCATGATCAGATAAATAAACCAAAGCCGCTTAGCTACCGAGGTAATACGGGGATGAAGTTTATCGGCAAGGATGGATGAAGCTTCATTATTGAAAAGAAAGACTCCTTCAATTCTTAGAAAGGGAAGAATCGCTACAGCCAGAACGATAATTCCCATCCCCCCGATCCAATGAGTCATGCTACGCCAATAAAGGATGCCGTGCGGCAGAACTTCAATATCCGTCAGGATGGACGACCCTGTTGTGGTGAATCCCGAAACCGATTCAAAAAATGCGTCCACAAAACGGGGGATACTCCGGCTTATCAGGTATGGTTCCGCTCCAAAGAGTGATATCAGCAGCCAGGCGAGGGTAACGATCAAAAACGAATCACGTAGTCCGAACTGATGCTCATCTTTTTTACTGCGTGTCAGGAACCAGATCACAAATCCGCTGAATATTGTGGAAAGGACGGAAATAATAAACGAGAGCTGATCCGGTTCTCCATAAATCGCGGTGACAATCAGGGTGGTCGACATAAACAAACCTTCGAGCATGATTAGCATGCCCAGGATGTGAAGGATTCCTTTTATATTTACGATTCGCCTGCTCAAAACTTTTTTTTACCGGGCAAAGGTATATCACATCCCCAATACTTAAGCTATTTAATGTTCCTTTTTTGGAGAAAATATGAATTGTCCCTGCATAGATCAGGCGGAGGTAATAAAATTGAAAATTTGACTGGTACGAAGAAAGATAATCCAGCTATCATCACGGGGCAACAGGTATCCAGACTGAAGCGGGAGCTTCAAAGCTAAAGTTCAGTATTTTGTGATATATTCCCGGATGGATCGGGCTTCCCCTGAAAAGTTCAGTCATTAGATTAATTTAGATTAAGTATGTATAAATGTTATATTAATAACAATGTTATTCAGATAACAAATATAGCTCTATCTTTGCATTGTCAATTTTTGAAAGAGTGTCGGATCATTTATTGTTAGTTGAATAACAGAGAGACGGAATATCGGTTAAAATAATGAAAATAAGAGATATAGTTGAAAGGTTAGGGGCAAAAGTCATTACAGGTGACATCCATCTTGAACGCGAGGTGGAATTTGCTTTTGCATCGGACCTGATGAGTGATGTACTGACACTTGATAACGCGAATATGCTGCTGATAACCGGACTGTCAAATATGCAGGCCATTAGAACCGCGGAGATGTCTGACATCACAACACTCATCATTGCCAGGAATAAGAAGATTTCGGAGGAGATGAAAATAGTGGCCGCTGAGAATGACATGGTTCTGATTGAATCGCCGTATTCGGTATTCAGAATTTCGGGAGAATTGTTCAGAGCCGGGATTAATCCGGTTTACTAGAGTCATGCAATTAAAATACAAAATAGCAGGAGGAGATTTTACCAATGCAGGAAATGCTGCGAGTTCGGTAAAGAAGGTGTTACGACAGCTTAACATCGATCCTTTAATGGCAAAGCAAATTGTAGTAGCCCTTTACGAAGGGGAAGTCAATATTGTGGCTCATGCCTGGTCAGGTACCATACTGGTTGAGATCGATTCCGAGAAGGTCCTGATGATCCTTGATGATGCCGGTCCCGGCATAGCTGATATTGAAATGGCCATGAAAGAAGGGTATTCAACGGCCAGTCCACAGGTTCGTGAGATGGGCTTTGGTGCAGGAATGGGATTGCCTAATATGAAGAAAAATACGGATTGTATGACCATACATTCTGTTCCGGGAAAAGGGACAAGAGTTGAAATGACTCATTTTTTAAAGAGCAATGCAGGATAGTACAGAAGACATATATTTCCATCATGCACTGAAAGTGTTAGAGAACGTATGCATAGGTTGTACGCACTGTATGAGTGTGTGTCCGACTGAAGCCATAAGGGTACATCAGGGAATAGCAAATATAAATGGAAGTCGTTGTATCGACTGCGGGGAATGTTATAAATCCTGCCCTGTCAGTGCAATCGTTGTGGAGCAGGATGATTTCTCGGCCATTTTTGATTTCAGTGTTCGCGTGGCTCTTGTTCCAGGTGTGCTGATCGGACAGTTTCCCGACAAGATAAAGGCAGGAACGCTCTATGCGGCTTTACTGGAACTTGGCTTTACTCATATTTTTGAGGTTGAAAATACGACTGGATATATTGTCAGTGCGTATGATCAGGCTACAAGACTGAATGAATGCCGTCCCTTGATTTCATCCTTTTGTCCGGCCATCCTTCGTCTGATACAGGTTCGCTTCCCCGCGCTCATCGGTAATATTCTTGGGGTAAAACCCCCGATAGATACTTCGGCCATGTATTACAGAAGGCTGCTCCAAAAGGAAGGATACCTTGACGAGGATATCGGAATATTTTATGTCACTCCCTGCGCTGCTAAAATTGCTGCGGTTAAGAGTCCTGTAGGCGAAGAAAAATCGCCGGTTACCGGAGTGATAAACATGAAGTTCATGTATAACCGGATCCTTCAGGTTTTACAGAAAAATCCGGAAATCGATCATCATGACATCGATTACAGTCATCTTAGTGCTGAAGGTATTTTATGGTGTCTGACAAAAGGGGAGGCCTCCCGTATCCCGGGGAGGGCACTGGCAATCGATGGTATCCATAACGTGAGTGAGTTCCTTGAAAAACTTGAGAATGAGGAAATTGAAGATATTGACTTTTTGGAGCTCAGGGCTTGTGATGAAAGTTGTGCGGGAGGCATTCTTATAAGCGGAAACCGTTTTCTGACCGTTGAACGCCTTACCAAAAGGGCTGCCAGTATAATGGAACCAGGGATGAAACCTGACTGGGATCTGATAAAACCTGATGAAATGTACCTGGGAACCATTAAACCAAGGCCTATGGAACGGCTTGACAGCGACATTTCCAAAGCCCTTTATAAAATGGAGCACAAGAGAAGATTGATGTGTTATCTCCCGGCCTTTGATTGTGGGGCATGCGGAGCTCCTACCTGTCAATCCCTCGCTGATGATATTGTCCAGGGAAAAGCCCAGGTGTCAAATTGTGTTTTCATGCAACAAATGATGATGAAAACCAAAATGCTCAGCCTGGAACACGCCAGAGAGATCACATCACAAATCTGGGGAAAAAGCCGGCTTGAGAAAGATTGCACTAAAACAGGAGCTGAAAATGAAAATAGCTGATTTGGTAAACAGTCTCGGACTGGAAGTATATTCCGGTGCAGCAGGTCTTGACCGTGAGATCACGGGAGGATATGTTTCAGACCTCTTAAGCGATGTCGTTGGTAATGCTGAAAAGGGAAACGTATGGATAACCCTGCAGACACATAAAAATGTTCTGGCAGTGGCCTCTTTGAAGGATCTGTCGGCCGTAATCCTTGTAAAGGGATTGCGACCCGACCAGGACACCCTGTTGAAAAGCGATGAAGAGAATATTCCCATTCTTGGGTCAGTGGAAGACACGTTTAACACAGCCGGAAAGCTATACAAAATACTGGTGGGATGATGAATGAATACAGGGCAGATCTGCATATTCACACAGTGCTTTCCCCCTGTGGTGATCTGGACATGAGCCCTGTTGCAATCATTCACGAGGCCCGGTCCAAAGGTCTTGATATTATCGGTGTCAGTGACCATAACACCACGCTGCATGACAGGCTGATGATTGAACTGGGGGCTGAAAACGGGCTCTTTGTTCTTCCGGGTGTCGAAATCAATACGATGGAGGAAGTCCATTGTCTGGCGTTCTTTGAAAACCTTGACTTGGTTGATAATTTCCAGCAATTTCTGGATGCGTTCCTTCCGGATATGGATAATGATCCGGTGAGATTTGGTTACCAGGTTGTGCTCGACAGGAATGACCGGATCATTGGTGAAGAACGGCGACTTCTCTTTAACGCTATCAAGGCATCAATCGATACGGTTGAAAGGAAAGTACATGAACTTAACGGTATCTTCATCCCTTCTCATATTGACAGACCTAAAAACAGTATCTTAAGTCAGCTTGGTTTCATCCCTGCGGGAATGAAATTAGATGCCCTGGAGATATCCAGGCGAAGCAACGTGCCGGACTATCTTTCCATTCATCCTGAACTTGGCGGCTATCCGGTCATTACCTCTTCGGATGCACATTATCTTCCTGATATCGGTGCTGTCCATTCTTTGTTCAGGATGAAAAAGCGAAGTTTCGACGAGATCAGAAAAGCATTATTGGGATTAAATGGCAGGGAGGTCCTGGTGAAATGAAGGAAATCGCACTGAATATTCTTGATATCGTTGAAAACTCGGTCAGAGCCGGCAGTAAGAATGTATGGATAACTTTCAGGGAAAGCAGGAAAGAGAATATTATTAATGTATCAATCAGAGATGACGGTCCAGGTATCCCGTCTGTGATGCTGGACAGGGTAACTGACCCTTTTTGCACGAGCCGGACCACAAGAAAGACGGGGCTTGGCATTTCTCTCCTTCAACAACAAGCTCGGGCTGCAGGAGGCGGGATAAAGATCGAATCACATGAAGGAGAAGGGACCCATATTCAGGCCTGGTTTAAAAGAGATCACTTCGATCGCCAGCCAATCGGGGATTTAACCGGAACATTAAAAATCCTGTATCGTATTGATAGAGTGGATTTCTTTTTTACCTATTCGACGGACTACGGTGAATACAGTCTGTCAACCCCTGAAATAAAGAAATGTCTTGGAGTCAGCAGTCTGAACGACCAACCTCTGCTGAACGAACTGACCGGGATGATCAGGTACAACCTGGAAGAATTGCTGGCCGGAACTTAATGCTTCGTGAACCATGGAGGCGTCAACCGTGGGGGTGAATTTTAACAGATCAACAGCCGGGACACATTCCCGGGGAAAGTCAGGGATGAAACCGAACAACATAAAACCATAATATCTAATATACCAAAATACTTCGAGAAATGACTAAAGTTAAAACACTAGCGGATCTTAAAAAGATGCGTGATGAAATGCAGCAGGGCCTGAACTTACGGGAGAAAGCAGATAATCCCGAAAGCCGTGTGCAGATCAAAGTGGCCATGGCCACCTGCGGTATCGCTTCAGGCGCCAAACCAATTATGGAATTTTTTGCCGAACAGCTTGAGAGGCGAAATATTGACGGTTTTGTGGTTCAGACCGGTTGCATGGGTTACTGCTATGCAGAACCTACCGTTGAGGTAAAACTTCCGGGACAGGAACCGGTTGTCTTCGGTTTCGTCGATGAACGGAAAGCCGATGAGATTATTGAAAAATATATCAAAACCGGTGAGCTCGTCGACGGAATCATTCCGGTGAATTATGAAACTATAGATTCTAAAAAGTAGGGAGGCAAAGTCATGTCAAAATACAGCATGCATCTTCTTGTTTGCGGAGGTACCGGCTGCCGGGCTTCGGCAAGTGATGCAATCGTGGATAATCTTAAAAACGAATTACGTGAGCAGGGTCTCGACGAAACGGTCCAGGTGATTATGACCGGTTGTTTTGGCTTTTGTGAAAAAGGCCCTATTGTAAAGGTGATGCCTGACAATACGTTTTATGTCCAGGTCAGCCCCGATGATGCAAAGACCATCGTTGAGGAACATGTGATCAAAGGCCGAAAGGTTGAAAAATTACTTTACAAGGATCCGGTACGGAATGAAAGAGTCTCTGATTCAAAGCATATGGGCTTCTATAAGAAGCAGATCCGTATTGCCCTGAGGAACTGCGGGTTTATAAATCCGGAAAACATTGACGAGTACATAGCCCGGGATGGCTATATGGCCCTTGGAAAGGCCCTTACAGAAATGTCCCCCGAAAGTGTTATCGCAGAAATAAAAGCCTCCGGTCTAAGAGGCCGTGGTGGAGCCGGATTTCCAACCGGACTGAAATGGGAAATTACCAGCAAATCAACGGCTGACAAAAAATATGTGGTATGTAATGCTGATGAAGGTGATCCCGGGGCATTCATGGACAGGTCCATTCTGGAGGGTGATCCGCACAGTGTATTGGAAGCCATGGCTTTATGCGGGTATTGCATAGGGTCTGATTCCGGACTCATTTATATCCGGGCAGAATATCCTCTTGCCATTAAACGTTTGAAAACTGCTATTGGACAGGCCAGGGAATACGGACTTCTCGGGCAGGATATTTTCGGAACCGGGTTCAACTTTGATATTGAGTTGAAATATGGTGCCGGAGCATTCGTCTGTGGTGAAGAAACCGCTCTTATCCATTCGATGGAAGGGAGCCGCGGAGAACCGACCCTGAAGCCACCCTATCCGTCTGTTGAAGGATACCTCGGCAAACCTACCAACGTCAACAATGTTGAAACCTTTGCGAACATACCGGTAATCATGCTTAAGGGTGCCGCGTGGTTCTCCTCTATCGGAACCGAGAAATCCAAGGGTACCAAAGTGTTTGCACTTGCGGGTAAAATCAATAATGTCGGACTCATCGAAGTTCCCATGGGGACAACACTCCGTGAGGTAATTTTCGAGATCGGCGGAGGAATCAAAGACGGTAAAAAATTCAAGGCGGTTCAGACTGGCGGGCCGTCAGGAGGATGTCTTACCGAACAACATCTTGAAACTCCTATCACCTATGAAAACCTGGTTGCTGCCGGATCCATGATGGGCTCAGGCGGTATGATCGTGTTGGATGAGGATGACTGTATGGTTTCCATTGCGAAATATTTCCTGGAATTCACGGTAGAAGAGTCCTGTGGTAAATGTGCTCCCTGCCGGATAGGTAATAAGCGTCTCCATGAAGTGTTGCAGCGGATCACCGAAGGAAAGGGGGTGGAAGATGACCTCAGCAGGCTGAAAAATCTGAGTCTGGTTATAAAAGACACTTCACTTTGCGGGCTTGGACAATCTTCACCCAACCCTGTTCTGTCTACCATGACCTACTTCATGGACGAGTACCATGCTCACGTATACGACCATAAATGCCCCGCCGGAGAGTGTAAGGCACTGATGGATTATCACATCCGGGAGGATAATTGTACCGGATGCACCGCCTGTGCAAGGGCCTGCCCGGTTGGCGCAATTACCGGAGAGCGTAAACAACTGCATACCATCGATCAGTCGATATGCATAAAGTGTGGTGCATGCCTTGAGAAATGTAAGTTTGATGCAGTAGAAATTATTTAAAAATCGAAAGATAAAATGGACAGTATAAATTTAACGATAGACGGTAAACAAGCAGGGGTTCCCCGGGGGACAACCATATATAAAGCCGCCAAATCCGTAGGCATCGACATCCCGGCACTTTGCTACATGGACCTGAAAGACCTTCATATCGAAAATAAGCCGGGGGGTTGCAGGATATGTTCAGTGGAAGTTGAGGGAAGACGAAACCTTGCACCATCCTGTTCTACCGAAGTGACTGACGGAATGGTTGTACGGACCTCATCCGTCAGGGTTTTAAATGCACGTCGCACCGTGCTCGAACTCATCTTATCGGATCATCCCAAGGAGTGCCTGATCTGTGCCAAATCCGGGAAATGTGAACTCCAGGATATGTCAGTTAAGCTGGGAGTAAGGAACATTCCCGGCCAGGAATACGCGGAAATGTCGACTTACAGGACAGATACATCCCCTTCGATTATCAGGGATATGGACAAGTGTATCATGTGCCGGAGGTGTGAGACCATGTGTAATGAATTTCAGACCGTTGGTGCCCTTAGTGCAGTAAACCGTGGATTTATGGCTGTTGTGGCACCAGCATTCGAGATGAATCTGGAACATTCTCCCTGTACCTATTGCGGTCAGTGCGTGGCTGTTTGCCCGACAGGTGCACTCACAGAAGTAGACCATACAAATAAAGTCATTAACGCACTTAGCGATCCCACAAAAACGGTGATCGTACAGACCGCTCCTGCAGTCAGGGCTGCCCTTGGCGAGGAGTTTGGCATGGAGCCGGGAACACTGGTCACTGGTAAATTGGTCACGGCACTGCGTAATCTCGGATTTAATTACGTCTTTGACACCGACTTTGCCGCTGATCTCACTATCATGGAAGAGGGCACCGAAATGCTCAGCAGGATAAACCGTTTCCTCGAAGGCGACAAGGAGGTGAAACTGCCGATCCTGACCTCATGCTGCCCGGCCTGGGTAAATTTCTTCGAACATCATTTTCCCGATATGAAAGAGATTCCCTCAACGGCCCGTTCACCCCAGCAGATGTTTGGCTCCATCGCTAAAACTTATTTTGCTGATAAAATCGGGGTGAAACGGGAAGATCTTGTAGTGGTTTCCATTATGCCCTGCCTCGCTAAAAAATATGAATGCCAGCGCGACGAGTTCAGCGTTGACGGTAACCCGGATGTTGATTATTCCATTTCTACAAGAGAACTGGCTTTCCTCATCAAGGAGGCCAATATTGATTTCTTAGGGCTTGAAGACAGTGACTTTGATAAACCCCTCGGCGAATCTTCGGGTGCTGCAGTAATTTTCGGTGCCACCGGAGGTGTGATAGAAGCCGCCACAAGAACAGCCTACGAGTTGTATACCGGCAAACCGTTGCCTAAAATTGATTTTGAGGAATTACGGGGACTGGAGGGAATCAGGAAGGCTAATATCGACATGGACGGCTTTACGCTCAAAATTGGTATCGCTCACGGATTGGGCAATGCTCGTAAACTTCTCGAAGAAATAAGAGAAGGCAAATCTGAATTTCATGCCATTGAGATCATGGCCTGTCCGGGCGGTTGTATCGGTGGTGGCGGTCAGCCGCTGCATCATGGTGATTCATCTATCCTGAAAGCAAGGGCAAAAGCTATTTATGCTGAAGATTCGGGTAAGTCCATCAGGAAATCGCATGAGAACCCGT
Organism: uncultured Bacteroidales bacterium; assembly: GCA_963764345.1. Classification (GTDB taxonomy): domain Bacteria; phylum Bacteroidota; class Bacteroidia; order Bacteroidales; genus DASQZK01. Next base: position 134,988 of record CAVXSF010000018.1, read on the forward strand.
ATATCGAGAGATTGTATGCCGAATTTCTCGGTTCACCGATGAGTGAAACCGCTCATCACCTGTTACACACACAGTATTTCGACAGAAGCAAAAGGATCTTCGAAATCTGATGTACTGAAATTGTTAATGCATTAAAAAGAGCAAAAATGTCAAGCGTTAAAATAGAACTTAGAAAAGACCAGGTCGACAGGATTAAAGAGATTTGTCTTTCTTTTAACAGTGAGTCTGGCCAACTTATCAATGTGCTGCATAAATGCCAGGGTGAATTCGGTTATCTTCCGGCTGAAGTACAGGAAATAGTTGCCTCTGAATTAAAGGTTTCCGTTGCAAAAGTGTATGGTGTAGTCACCTTTTATTCTTTTTTCTCAATGATACCCAAGGGAAAACACCCAATCTCCGTTTGTACCGGAACTGCCTGTTATGTCAGGGGTGCAGAAAATGTGCTGTCTGAATTCAAAAAGCAGCTGGGAATAGAAGTCGGAGAAACTACGAATGACGGAAAATTTTCTCTCAGTTGTTTACGTTGTGTAGGTGCCTGCGGGCTTGCTCCCGTGGTACTCGTAGGTGACAAAACCTATGGTAGGGTATCTCCCGACGGTGTCAGAGACATCCTGAAGGGATACCAGGATTAGCTTTTGTTTCGTTTTTATTGGTTTATTTTAGGGTTTGTGTAAAGCCGGGCGTGGTTGCCCGGCTTTTTTCCGGTATGGCATCTATATAGGCAGCCAGCATGGCCGCCTTACTTGTAAATTTGCTGATCTATCCAGTCCTTACACGGAAAAATCAGTATTCTCCTTAATAATCAGGGGATCTTCGTTTTCATGAATTTAAAAGACACAATACATCTCCGATTGGCATTCAGGTTGAATAATGTACCGAGTGACTTTTAATGTTAATGAATATTATTTCAACTTTCCCTTTTTCTGTTCAGCAGAAGGTTCACTGCTTCGTCAAGCGAACCTGCATGCGTAACTTTTCCAGAGTTGACAAAGTAAATCTCATCGGCGTTTTCGATGGTATTCAGGCGATGGGCAATGATAACCTTGGATGTGGAGGGTGGAAGATTATCCAGGATATGATCGAGGAGTTGTTCGGTTACCGTATCGATATTGGCTGAGGCCTCATCCAGGATCAGAATTTCAGGCTGGCGGAGCACCGCACGCATAAAGGCAATAAGCTGCTTCTGACCCAGGCTGATGCTGTCGCCGGAAGTTTGTACTTTGGTATCCAGTCCATGGTCGAAGCGCTGCAGAAGAGTTTCCAGTCCTGTCTGCCTGAGGACACTTGTCAGTTCACCATTGGTATGCCGCGTGAAAAATTTGTTACCATAAAGAATATTATCTTTCACACTGCCGGTGAACAGGAAGGGGTCCTGCAGAATAAAACCGATCTTCCCGGATCTCTCATCGGCACTGTACGTGCGGAGATCACGGCCATTAAGATAGATTGTGCCAACCGACGGATCGTAAAGCCTTGCCATTAATGAAGCCGTTGTGGTTTTGCCTCCTCCTGTCGGTCCTACGAAGGCATAGGTTTTGCCTTTCTGGAGGCCGAAATTTATCCGGTGCAGTACTTCTTTCCCGTTGGGATAGGTGAAGGATACGTTTTTAAAAGTCAGCACGGAACCTTCCTTAACGGTTAATTTATTATCCAACTTTTCAAGGTTGGTCTTCAGGTTAAGAATTCTGGCGATCCTGTCCCATCCGGCCAGTGCGACCTGGAAATTTGCCCAAAGGGCTGCCAGTTGACGAAGCGGGCCGTAAAAATTATTGATATAGGCCAGGAAGCTGATAAGAAATCCTACGGTGAAGCTACCTTTACTGATGAGAAAGAGGCCAAAAGCCAGAACGATTAGCTGACCGATGTTGGAAAAGAAAGTATACACCGGCATGAAAACGTAGTTGGCCAGTCCGGCTTTCACGGCCGTGGCATAATTTTGCTGATTGGCTTCCTCAAAACGTTCCCTGAAATAGTCACGACGGTTGAAAGCAATAATTACCCTGAAATTATTCAGGCTTTCCTGAATTTCAGCACTGAGGAAGCCAACCGATTTAAGGCTTTCTGCATTTTTTCGTTTTACCCAGGGAGAGACCAGCCTCGTGAAAATGAAAAGGAAGATTGCCGGTACCAGGGCGGCAGATCCAAGTGGCAGATTGATGGACAAGCAGAAAAATGCCTGCGCCTACCATGGTAAAAATACTTCCCATAAACTGCATCAGTGACTGGGAGAAGAACTGATTAAGTTTGTCAGTATCGTTATTAATCCTGGAAATCAGGTCACCGGCTTTATTCTGGTTGAAAAAGTCGACCGGCAATTCCTGAAGTTTATTGAAAACTGAATTGCGGATGGAGAAAAGCATTCGTTGTCCGACAGTGCCCATCAGCTTGGTCTGGAAGTATCCGGTAACCAGGGTGACAAGGTACATGCCGAGCAATATCCCTGAAAACACAAGAACACCATGGTATTGTTTGGTTTCCACATAGTGATCGATGGTATAGCCGATGAGGAGAGGAGCAAGCAGACTGAGCGAGGAGTTCACAAAGATAGCGATGAAGGCAAACAAGAGGTACCTCTTCTCCTCCACCATCATGGAGAGAAGACTCCTGAGGGAGGCTAACGTCGATTTTTTCCGTCCCTTAGGCTCAAAAATTTTATTCAGATCATAGTTCATAATAACTTGTACTCCGTTGTGAGTTACTGATCTGGACGTATTCGGGACAGGTCTCCATTAGTTCGCGGTGGGTACCCTTAGCCACCAGTTCACCCTCCATAAGAAGAATAATCTGATCATAATCTTTTATGGATGAAATGCTTTGCGTAACCGAAAGGATGGTCATACGGGGATAATTATTCAGAACATTACACAAGATCTTCTTTTCGGTGCGTTTATCCACCCTTGAGGTGAAATCGTCCAGAAAAAGGATGACCGGGTCAAGGGCCAGTGCCCTTGCCAGCATGATCCTTTGCTTCTGGCCACCGGAAAGACTGGTCCCCCTTTCTGCAACCATCGTGTCCAGTCCCTGGGGAAGTGAATCAGTGAAATCTTTAAGCTCAGCCGTTTGAATAGCTTTTTCAAGCGCTTCATCGGTGACATTTTTATTAAATGCGATATTTTCGCGCAGAGAGAGATTGAACATCACACTGTCCTGGAAAACAAATCCGATCTGGCTGTGAAAAGAAGCTTTGTCAAATGCTTCAAGGTCAGTGCTGTCAAAAGTAATGGTTCCTTGCTCCGGTCTGATGAGTCCGGTGAGAAGATACAATAACTGACTTTTGCCCGCAGCAGTGGGTCCGACTACAGCCACCTGTGAACCTGCGCTAACTGTAAATGAAATGTCTTTCAGGACGGGTTTGCCATCGTAAGAGACGGAGATATGATCAAGGGTTATATTCCCTTTTAAAGGAAGGGAGACCGCACCTTTGCCTGCGGTTTCCGGAGCTGACAGGACATGGTTGATCCTGGCATAAGAGGCGGACGCCTGTGCAATAACATTGCTCATAAAGCCGATGACCATAATTGGAAAAATCAGCAGGGCAATGTAGCTGTTGAAAGCAGCAAAATTCCCCAGGGTCATGTTCCCTTTTATGACCAGGTGTCCTCCAAGTGCAAGAACGGTAAGGACAGCCAGATTCGCAATGAAAATGATGAGAGGGATAAGAGCGGCAAACATCCGTAAAATGCCAAGCCCGATATTTTTGGCTTCTGTATTGGCGCTCAGAAATTTGTCGTATTCACTTGCCTGCGAATTTAAAACCCGGATTATGGCAGATCCCAGGATACTCTCATTGATGACTTTATTCAGCCAGTCGATGACCTCACGTGATCTTTTAAACAGGATCTTCACTTTTGCAAATACGAGGAAGAAAGTTATACTGATCAGCGGAATGATCAGGAGGACCGGCAGGGCGAGTCTCCAGTTTATTGTAATCAGCAGTACACTCGTTCCAACGATAAGAAATATGGATGAAACAATGGATACGATGGCTCTTGCGACAAACATTTTCAGCGAATCAATGTCTGAGGTCAGGTTTGTCAGCAGCTTATTCGGATTTTGATCCATCACGAAAGCATAGCTTTGCCTGGATATTTTTGCAGATAATTTCGACCGGATATCCCTGGCCACACGTTCGGAGGAATACGTTTGGACAATACTCTGCAGGTAGGTGAAAATAAAGATGACGAAAGCTGCCAGGAAGAATTGCAGTACAAGTTTTTTCAGAACAAAGTTACCGCTTGAAAATGAATCGATGCCGTGGGATATAATCTTGGGAATGACAAGGTTAACTCCATTGCCTACCAGGGTAAAAAAGATTAGGAGAAGGATAATACCTTTGTATGGTTTAACCAGACTGAAAATATTTGGTTTCTTTTCATGCCCGCTTTCTCGTTTCCCGGCCATTTTTATGCTCAGCATTGATTAATACAAATGATAACATTTTATCCGCCGATGTGTTTGATCGTTGACGGCAAAGGATTAAACAGCCCGTAAAGATGCAATTTATTTTTAAACCCGGAGTAAACGGGGCATGGAATGAGGCATAAAATATCGGGTCTTTGCTTAGAAAGCAAAGACCTCCAGATTCATGATAAATTGTGATGTGTCAAAAAAAAAGCCGTCTTCCTAAGGAAGGCAGCTTTTAATTCTTCAGGTTTCGGGAATCCAGGATGCACCCAATGTAATGCTCCTTAATTAACGTTTGATTACGTATTATCTGAAATTCCTACGTGGTGGTCTCTCAGCTTTTTCGCGAGCTTCGTTAACCTTTATGTTTCTTCCTTGCAGGTCTTTGTCATTCAGGTTTTCAATAGCGTCCTTTCCTTCGGAATCATTGGGCATTTCGACAAAACCAAAGCCCTTGCTTCTTCCGGAATATTTGTCAGTAATGATTTTTGCGGAGGTAACTTCTCCGAATTCTTCGAAAACTTCTCTTAATACATCTTCAGTAACGTTGTAATTAAGATTTCCTACATAAATATTCATAACAAAAAAAATTAAATAAAACGATAAAATATAACTGATTCAAATTCAAATTTAGACTATTTTAAACAATAAAAGCAACGATTTTGAAAAAAATCTTTGACTTTCAAACAGAATTGCAAGATGTTGGTTCATATTTATTTAAGAATTTTAACGGTATTGCGGGGTAAAATCACTTCATATTTTGGTAAGCTGAAAAGCGGTAACTATACGAATTTTGCATCAGAGGGAGAGGTAAACATTTGTTCCTCAGGTCAAACTTTCATATTAATTTTTGCTATTCTCTGACGGTTGGAAAAGGTGGTGTATATTTGTTATTCAGGATTCCAAAGAACGAAATGCCAGTGTTAATTGTTAAACTCGTTATACTATAAAATAAGTATTATGAAGTCAAAATTGTTCATTCTCCTCCTCAGTGCAATCAGCCTGAGTACTTATTCACAGGGCAAGGATACCATTTATATATGGCCTGGGCAGGTTCCCGGGGAAAGTGCACCAAAAGCATACCCTGTAATTACGAAAGATACCAGTCATAATATTACCGTTATTAAGGAAGTGACGAATCCTGCTCTGGTTGTATATCCTCCGGCTCCGGGGAAGAATAATGGAGCAGGTGTTGTGGTTTGTCCAGGTGGCGGGTATAATATTCTGGCTGTGGATCTCGAAGGCTATGAAATTGCCTCATGGCTGAACAGCCTGGGATTCACTGCTTTTGTTTTGCAGTACCGCGTTCCGCAGAAGCAGGAAGGAGCGCTCCAGGATGTACAGAGGGCAATCCGGATTGTGCGCAGCCGTGCTGCCGAATGGAAACTGGATCCGGACAAACTGGGAGTCATGGGTTTTTCTGCAGGAGGAAGCCTTTCCGCAAGGGCTGAGACTATGTACCTTGACCGGACTTATAATCCGGTTGACAAGGCCGACAGCCTTTCATGCCGTCCGTCTTTCGCTGTTTTGATTTATCCTGCATATCTCGATCAGGGTCCTGGCCGTACGCTTACGCCTGAACTGAAAGTCAATGCGGAGACTCCGCCGACTTTTATTTTTGCCACAGCCGATGATCATTATTCGAACAGTGCCCTGGTAATGGCCGGTGCACTGAGGGATGCACATGTACCTGTTGAGCTGCACCTGATGCCAGTGGGTGGTCACGGTTACGGATTGCGCAAGGGTAATCCTGCAGCAGACATTTGGCCGGGACTGGCAGCATCATGGCTCGAAGCGGTAATCCGGAAATGACCGTAGGGAGCATCAGATATATTCAAAACTGACGGTCTTAAGGAATTTTTCTTCCAGGATCTTTGCCATCCGTTTGACTACGGTACGCCTGATCTCCAGCTCTACTGGGAGACTGGGATCCTGATGTGCAATGTTTATACGCGTACCGATGATAAAATGAATATCATCGCTTTCCCTGAACATGCTGACGATCCGGTCGGCAGGGCCTTTGCCGAGAGGATAGGAACTGCTGTAATCCTTCAGGATCCGGGTAACTTTGGTAAGAGTGAGTATCCCTTCGGTTACAAGGTCGATACCTGTCATACTGGAGACAGGCGGCAGGTCCGGATCATCGAAAGTAAGGCTGTCTTCAATTTTACGCCCCAGTTCCCTGCCGACAATATCTGCCGTGGTGGCGCCTGATATAATGATTTTTCCTTTGAAACTACTGACTGCCTTTGCCAGGACAGAATCTTTGTCTTTTTCATAGGGGGGTCCGGTGCAAACGAGCAGTTTCCGTGGCTCACGGAAATATATCATGGCACAGCTGCTGTCATCGCGGCTGTAATACCCGTCAATCTTATGTGCCATGGTCACAACCTTGTTTCCCAGCCTGCGGGCAGAAAGATCCGGGCTGGTACTGATCAGCTTGAGGACATAGTCGCTTGCACTTGAAATGCCCCATCCAAACGGATACTGGTCAGAACCCATCCCCGCCTGGGAGATGCCATCGGAACAGATCATGATCCTGTCTTCCTTCTGTGGCCGGAAGCGGCAGGTTTTGATCTCCTTACCGGCGTTTTTTTCACTCTGCATCAGGATACAATTCCAGTGCGGATCAAAAACCCGCTTTCCCCTGAAGATCACGGTCTGGGGATTATCGTATTCCAGGATGCTCACTTCCCCGTCCGATTCGATGTCTATGATCGTGAAAGTGGCATAATTCATTTTTCGTACCGAACAGACCGGCAAAGTATTCATGATGATTTCGGCGATCTTCTCGGGTTCCTTATGTTCAAGTGTGAAATTCAGTGACATGGTGGATGTGAGAGTGGCCAGAATATTGGCTTTCACACCATGTCCCATGCCGTCGGACAATACAATGATGGTCCGGTTTTCCTCCAGGACTTTCTTTGTCAGGAAAACATCTCCGCAAATCCTTTCTTCGCCGAAATTCTTCTGGGCACAATGGACTTCTATATGGAAATGATCCTGCATCAGCTTTTCTTCTTCAACGGTTTATCCTTATAAAATTCGATGATGGAATGCAGCATCCGCTCCGTCTCCGAAGCACCTTCTCCGAGAAGAAATCCTATCTGCTGAACGAGTGAAAGGTTTTTATCGATAACCTCGGATATTCTTGTCAGGACTTCTTCCTTTCTGACTTCCGGTGAGTACATATCTCTGAAGATTCCGCCGGCGATTTTTCCTTTCCTGATGACAAAGACGGAAAAATTCAGTAACTGCCCGCGGAAGGTAATATCCCGGTTTTGAATATTTTCATTATTTGACAGCACGAATGAAAACAGGTTATATATATTATAAGGAAGCAAGGTCTTTAAATCAGCCCCTGCCAGCCCGGGTATGACTTCATTTATTTCGGCGGCTTCTTCACCCAACATGGTGATGAAGCTCTGATTGGCCTGGAGCACCTTCAGCTTTTCATCCAGGATGACCAGTCCTGATGGTAGTTTCTGTAACATAGCAGTAATCATCTCGGAAGCTTCCCTGGCGGTTTCCTTTTCTTTGCGGGCCACGAGTTCTGAATCCCTCAGTGCTTTTTCAGCCGTAGCCAGCTTTTCGTTGCTGATCTTCAGCGACTGAATATAGTCCTGCCGGTTCCGGCTTGTATAATTATTGCACATCTCCGGGATCGCAAGTCCTTTTGCAATAGCGACTGCAAAATCCAGGCATGAGTTATACCCGCAGGCACCACATCCGATATCTTCATTATTGTCTTTTTTGAGATCTTTCATGATCTCAGCGATCTTCTCCTCTGAAGGTTGAGGAAGACGCTGGTCATCATTTTTAAAGGACCGGTGAAAATCCAGTGCGGCATACGTCTCCATGTCTTTCTCCCACGCTTTTTTGTTCAGGCTTTTCATTCTCTTCCGGGCATAGATCTTAACCGATGCCTGCCTGATATATTTCTTTCCCCCGCGCGTGGTTCCGGGTCCCATGAGGTATTCGGTATAGAACAGGTTGAAATGGGAATTGATAGTACCTATGCTGTCTTCGAATTCTCTCAGGGCTTCTTTGAGTTCCAGTTCACCTTCAACCGTGGTCACATTGCCGGATAACAGGTCATCATCAAGACCGGCAGCCTGGACAATACCGCCTGCAATCGGGAAAAGCGCACCGGTGTTGCCATGAGGCAGATCAAATTCACTGAATTCAAGTTGTTTTTCTTCAATCCTGAATTCATTGAAAAGATCCCTTAATTCAGCAAAGGTGAGCACCGCATCCAGCCTGCCATCGTCTTTACCACGTTCTTCTTCTTTTTTACCTGCAATAAGCGGACCTACGTAAACCACCCTAATTTCTTTTCCATACTTTTTCCTTACAACTTTTGCCGTGGCAATGGCCGGAGAAATGATCGGGGCGAGGTTCGGGATCAGTCCAGGCTGAAATTTTTCAATATAACCTATTGATACCGGATCATTGGCCATTATGTAATATTTCCCTCGAAATTCTTTAAGGAGCCTGGCATATTCAGCAGCAATCAGGTCAGCCCCGAATGAAACTTCATTCACGTATGTGAAGCCAAGCTTTCGAAGCATACTCACAAATTTCCTGTAATCGGTGATATCCGGAAATTCGGCGGCTATGGTGGGATCGACAAGGACTGCGATTGTGACTTTTTTGTCTGACAAGAGCTTCCTGCACTCTTCCCTTGAATCGAAATATTCAATGGCACAGGGCTTACATGCGGCAATACAACTGCCGCAGCCAATGCAACGATTTGGCAAGATGCGCGGTACCACCTGGTCGGTTGTGACCTGGATGGCATTCACCGGGCAGGCGCGTACACAGGCATAACATACCTTGCACTTATCTTCAATTATGTTTACCAGGGCTTTCAAATCTTAGCTTTTTTAACCTTCCCCAGTTCCCTGTCCAGGATCTCTGTAAGGTTTTCAATGGTAACACCTTCAAAAATCTGCTCGTTGATCTTGAGTACCGGACCTTTATTGCATTTTCCAAAACAATGGTTCCCTTTAAATTGTACCTGATCTTCCAGTTCATTTTGCTTCAGGTAATCCTGGATCATCTGGACCGCTTTTTTATTGCCTCTTGCAAAACAGGAACTTCCCAGGCAAATCATCAATTCTGTATCTTTATCATTCATTCGGGACAGGTGCTTTGTTCCAAAATTAACAATAAAATTTGGAACCTAATTCGATTACACATCGATATCTCATCTTTTAGGATGAGATGTAAATATCATAAAATCAACGGTATAATACAAGTTTTTATTCTTTCGCTAATTTATACACTGTAAAAATTACATATCCGGCTTGTTGGCAACTATCAATCGATGGCTTGTAATAGCCAGATTATCAGTGGTTAATCAATATTCATTCATGATTGTGTTATAGAATATTGTTAGTTGAATAACAATGTTTGTAAAATAACAGTAAAGTTAATTATATTTGTGTGAGCTGCGAAAGGTGTTTTATGTCAGTTTGCTACAAGCAGCATGACAAAAGAAAGTTTACAGGCCGTAAAACTTATAAAAATATGTCTGAGATCAGTGAATTGCTTGGCAGGTTTCCCGATTTAAGCAGGGATAAACTGATTCCCGTGATACAGGAAATACAGGATGAATTCGGTTATCTGTCGGAGGAATCGGTGAATGAACTGTCGGTGCATCTGAATCTCCCGGCCAGCAAAATCTATGGATTGGCGACGTTCTATAATCAGTTTCGGTTTTCCCCTCCGGGAAAGTATCATATCAGGATTTGTGAGGGTACGGGTTGTCATATCGAAGGTGCGGCATTATTGATTAAGGAGGTGGAAAAGCTGTTAAAGATTAAAGACGGGGAGACCACGCGGGACGGAAAATTCAGCCTTGAGATCCTTTCATGCATCGGGGCTTGTGGTCAGGCACCGGTGATATCGGTTAATGATGAATATTATGACAGCGTGGATAAGAAGAAGATAAGGGAGATTATTACGATGTACAAGGAAAAAGAATAGGACGCTATGGAAATCATTGCCAACGACAGTGCGGTTCAGCAACTTCTCACCGAAGTAGTTCAGCTCGACAGGGTTGAATATACGGTCGCTATGGAGAAGACTCTCCGGTTACTTTCCCGTGAAAAGGTAAACAGGCTCCTTATCATGGTAAGTTCCGGTATGGCAGCCAGAGTGGCCGGTTCAGAAAAGACGGTCGGAGAGATGAAGGCCTATCTTCAGGAGCGCAATGAGGATGCTGAAATTGTAAGGACGGGTTGCCTGGGTCTGTGTAGTGCAGAACCTGTAGTCAGCATCCAGGTTCCGGGACGGGCAAGGTTATTCTTTTCCAGGATCACCCCTGACCGGGTGGCTTCACTGCTGGATGCGGTTTTTCATCATGTTGTGCCTTCTGAAAACCTCATTGGTCAACTTCGGAACACGGCTCATGAGCCATGGAAGGGAGTTGTTTTCCTGGATGAGGTGCCCTTTTTTGCCGGGCAGAAACGTCTGATCCTTAAAAATTGCGGTATCATTGATCCGAATTCTATTGAAGAATATATTGCCGGCGGAGGATACAAGGCTTTTCTGAAAACCATACGGCATTATACTTCCAGCGAAATATGCGATCTCGTTGATGATAGTGGTCTGAGAGGCCGTTCAGGCAGCGGATTCCCCACAGGTCAGAAATGGAAAATTGCCTGTCATACACCGTCCGATCAGAAATATCTTGTTTGTAATGCCGAAGAGAGTGATCCCGGTGCTTTCATGGACAGGTCGATCATGGAAGGCGATCCTCATCTGCTGATTGAAGGGATGGCCATTGCCGCTTATGCTGTCGGCGCAACGAAAGCTTACATTTACATCAGGTCGGAATACACCGAAGCGATCGGCCGGCTTGAGCAGGCTTTGAAACAGGCTGATGAATATGGTTTGCTTGGCGATCATATTTTTGGCAGTGGCTTTAACCTGAGGATATCGGTGCGAAAGGGCCCGGGAGCCTTCGTATGCGGTGAAGAAACCGCACTTATACGGAGTCTTGAAGGTAAACGCGGCATGCCCAGGTCAAAACCTCCTTTTCCTGCCACCAGCGGTTTGCATAAAAAACCCACTATAATCAACAACGTGGAGACGCTATCCAACATTCCGGTTATCATTGCCAAAGGGCCTAAATGGTTTAAAGAAACCGGAACCGAGAATAATACCGGAACGAAAATATTTGCCATCTCCGGAAAGGTTAAGGATGCCGGTTTGATTGAAGTTCCGCTGGGCACCTCCCTGAAGGATATCATTTTCAATATTGCGGGAGGTACCAGGAATGACACGTCCTTTAAAGGCTATTCATATCGGTGGGCCATCGGGCTGTATTCTGCCAGCAGGCAAGCTCGATATTCCCGTGACTTACGAGGCCATGAGCAGTGCAGGCACGATCATGGGCAGCGGCGGCATTGTGGTACTGGATGAGGATGTCTGTATCATCGACATGGTCAAGTATTACATGAACTTTATGCAAAAGCAGAGTTGCGGAAAATGTATACCCTGCCGGGAAGGAACACGCCGGATGTCAGAGATCCTGGAAAGTATTTCCCGCAAGCCGGTGGATGAAAACGGTCATGCCACCCTTGAAAGGTTTAAAGGAGCTATTCAGCTCGAAAGCCTGGCTTCGGTGATGAAAGACACTTCGCTGTGTGGCCTTGGACAGAAAGCTCCAAACCCGGTCCTCAGCACACTTGAGCATTTCCGCGACGAATACGAAGAACATATCTTTGACCGGAAATGCAGGTCCAACGTTTGCACGGAGTTGCGATCCTATTTCATCGATGTTGAACATTGCACCGGTTGTTCCGTTTGTGCAAAAAAATGTCCGTCTGAGGCCATTTTCGGCACTCCTCTCCATCCGTATTTTATTGTACAGGAGAAATGCACCGGCTGCGGATTATGCTTCGACTCGTGTAAATTCAGTGCTATTGATTACAAATAAGCATAGATATGAGGACACCTACCGGCACTGGTAATGATTATGGGATAAGGCATGGACACATTTGTAATTTGAACTAAAATACTTCACATAAATGGTATTCAACATTGAGGTAAACGGGAGGGTGATACAGGCCCGCAAAGGAGAAACCATCCTTACGGCTTTGCGAAGGAACGGGATACAGGTTCCTACACTTTGCAATATGAAGGAATTTTCTCCAACCGGTGCCTGCAGGATGTGTGTGGTAGAGGTGGAAGGGAAAGACAGCCTCATACCTTCCTGTTCTTACCCTGTTGAAGAGTGGTTGAAAATCTCCACTCATACGCCCAGGGTCCTCAAGGCCAGAAAGACCATTGTTGAACTGTTGCTTTCCAATCATCCCGATGATTGCCTCTACTGCGAGCGCAACGGCAGCTGTGAACTTCAGAAGATGGCTGAAGATCTTAATATCCGTGAACGCAGGATACCGGGCAGGAAAAGTAAATTCAAAATTGACAAATCCAGCCTGAGCATTGTCCATGATCCGTCGAAATGCATCTTGTGTGGGCGCTGTGTCAGGATATGCGAGGAACAACAGGTTGTATCGACACTGGATTTCACCAGGAGAGGGAGTGAACTGATTATTTCCACTTCTTTCGACAAACCACTGAACTTCTCAAACTGTATCAGTTGTGGCCAGTGCGTCATAATATGTCCGACCGGCGCTCTCACCGAAAAACTGCAATATGCCGAGCTGGACCAGGTGTTGTATGACCACAGGAAAAAGGTGATCGCCCAATATTCACCCACTGTAGCTGTTTCTGTTGCAGAAGAATTCGGGCTGAAGTCCGGCCGGGATACGAACGGGCTCATCAATGCCGCCCTCCGGAAAATTGGTTTTGACAAAGTTTTTGAGACGTCCTTTGGTGCCGATCTCATGGTAATAGAACAGGCAGACGAGTTTATCAAACGGTATGAATCGAAGGAACGGCTGCCCCTGATCACGGGATGCTGCCCTGCATGGATCAGGTTTGCAGAGCAAAACTATCCTGATCTGCTGGCTAATATCAGTTCTGTCCGTTCCCCCCAGCAGATCATGGGGTCACTTATCCGGCACTGGATTACCGGCAAGGGAGGTTATAATCCCGCCGAAATATATTCTGTATCTGTGATGCCCTGCACCGCTAAAAAATATGAAGCCCAGCGTACAGAGATGACCAGTAAAGGCATTGCCGATATTGACACGGTGCTCACCACCCGTGAACTGGTCAGACTCATAAGACTCCATGGCATTGATATGAACCACCTGGACCCCGAACCTGCGGATGAGCCCATGGGAGCTATGAGTTCGGCAGGTAAGCTTTTCGGAGTCGGAGGCGGACCTCTTGAAGCGCTCATGCGAACGGTATATTACAAGCTGACAGGTGAAGAACTGACGAACCTGAGGATGACCAAGCTTCGTGCCAGCCGGACTTACAAGGAGATGAGCCTGAAAACAGGAAAGAAAGAAATCTCGATCATCGCCGTCAGTGGCCTGGCCGAAGCTGTCAAGCTGATTGCGGAAGTCAGGGCCGGCAGAAAAAAACCAGATATCATCGAAATATTAGCCTGTCCGTATGGATGTGTCAATGGAGGAGGTCAGCCGGTACAACCCAATGAGATGACTATCCGGAACCGGATCAAAGCGCTTTACGATGCTGACAATAAAGAAAGAATCAAAGTTGCACACAGGAATCCTCAGATACTCAGGATTTACGATGAAGTGCTTGAGAAGCCGGGGAGCAGTAAAAGCAAGGAATGGCTTCACACCAGTTATCATCCTAAGGAAGAGGCAAACTGAGAAACGCTTATACCATGAATTCCAGGGAGAACCTTGTATATACTATTAAAGACAAATGCAGAGTATGTTATACCTGCGTGAGGGAATGTCCTGTCAAAGCCATTAAGATCATCAACGGGCAGGCCGAAGTGATTAGTGAACGTTGCATTGCCTGCGGGAACTGTACGAAGGTTTGCAGTCAGGGTGCCAAGGTCTTTAAAAATACAGTATCACAGGTAGAGAACCTACTCTCATCCTCCGTTCCGGTTTATGCTCTGGTTGCTCCCAGTTTCGTAGCTGAATTCGGTGAAATGAATGATTACAGGTTGCTGGTCGGCATGGTCAGGGCTTTGGGATTTGAGAAGGTATTTGAAGTATCCTTCGGGGCTGACCTGGTAGCGGAAGAATACAGTAAACTCCTAAGCCAGGGGACGGGCCGGGGATATATCTCTTCAGACTGCCCGGCTATCGTAGCATTCATCGAAAAATACCATCCCGATATTATGGAAAATCTCGCCCCGGTGGTTTCACCGATGGTTGCCATGTCACGATACCTGAGGATGGTTCATGGCGGTGATTTCAAACTGGTGTTTATTGGTCCGTGTATCGCTAAAAAGAATGAGTCGGATGAAGTAGATGAGAAGATTACCTTTGTAGAGTTGCGGGAGATGTTCGACAGTCACAATGTTCACCTGAACGGTGTAACCCCCGTTTCTTTTGATCCTCCGACAGGGGGACGAGGAGCCATGTTCCCCGTAAGCCATGGGCTGCTTGAGACGGTCAATATCGCCGATGATGATCTTCGCCATAACGTGATCGTAGCCGAAGGAAGGGAAGATTTCCAGGAGGCTGTCAGGGAGTATGAAACAGGATCTGTCGAATCGGAACACCTCGAACTGCTGTGTTGCTCAGGATGCATCATGGGTCCGGGCACTACGAAAAACGGGAAGAAACATGCGCGTGTCGCAAGGGTGATCAGATATGTAAGGGAGAAGTACATTGATTTTGACCATGAAGCCTGGGAGGAGGCCAGGGCCGGAAGCCGGAATCTTGATCTGCGACGTTCATTCCAACGCGACGATCAGCGCATTGCCGATCCCTCTGAAGACGGGATCGATGAAATCCTTCAGGCGATGAACAAATACGCCCCGGCTGACCATTTGAACTGTGGCGCCTGCGGCTATGATACCTGCCGGAACCATGCTATTGCCATCAAGAAAGGGCTGGCGGAAACTGAGATGTGCCTGCCGTATACCATTGATAAGCTTCATCACTCGATTGAAGAACTTGGTATTTCCAATGAAAAGCTGATGTCGGTGCAACAGGTGCTGAAGCAGACTGAAAAGCTGGCGCACATGGGGCAGCTGTCGGCTGGCATTGCACATGAACTCAATAATCCGCTGGGGGTGGTCATCATGTATTCAAATATCCTTCTGGAAGAGTATGCCAATGAGCCGTCGCTTCACGATGATCTGCAGCTGATCGTTGAACAGGCGGAACGTTGCAAGGTGATTGTGGGCGGTCTGTTGAATTTTGCGCGGAAAAACCAGGTAAATTACCGTGAAACGGACCTGAACGACCTGGTACGATTATCCGTAGCTTCGGTCATCATTCCCGGAAGTATTCGTATCAGGGTAAATAACAAGCTGACCAATCCGTTTGCCGAAACAGACCGGGAACAGATGGTACAGGTCATCTCCAACCTGATCAAAAATGCCGTTGAGGCCATGCCGGGTACCGGGGAGATAAAGATAAACCTGGAAGAGGCCGGACGTGATGTCAGTATCTCTATTAAAGATAGCGGGAGCGGCATCAATGAAAATGATTTGCAAAAAGTGTTTGAGCCCTTTTTTACCACCAAAGGGATAGGAAAAGGTACCGGACTGGGGCTGGCTACCGCTTATGGGGTAGTGAAGATGCATAAGGGGAAAATCAGTGTGACATCCAATGCCAATCCAGCCGACGGACCTACTTTTACTAAATTTGTCATTCGGTTGCCAAGACACAGACCGGTTTAATATAAACACATCACGTCATGAAGAGAAAAACCATTTTGGTCGTTGACGATGATTATGATTATTTGTTCCAGGTAAAATTCTTACTTGAGAACTGGGGCTATTAGGTTGTCACCGCTGAAAGCCAGCGTGAGGCAGAGAACATCATCAGTCGTATGAAGCCCGACCTGGCCATTCTCGATCTGATGATGGAAAATGACGACAGCGGATTCATCCTCAGCTACAAACTTAAAAGTCGTTATCCCGATGTGCCGGTGATTATTGCCACTGCCGTTTCAGCCGAAACAGGTATGTCTTTCAGCCTCAGTTCGGATGAAGAAAAAAAGTGGATAAGAGCTGACCTGTATCTTGAAAAAGGGGTCAGACCTGATCAGCTTAAACAAGGAATAGAGAACCTATTAAATAAGAATGGAATCACTTAAACTTCTCGTTGTTGATGATGAACCGGGCATCCGCTCCGGCGTCCTCAGGATCCTGTCGAAGCATAGCGTGAGCTACCCCTTCATGGATGAGGATTATACCTTTGAATGCCTGGAAGCAGCCACCGGTGAGGAAGGTATCGAAATTATCGACCGTGAAAATCCGGATATCGTATTGCTCGACAATAAACTTCCGGGCATCACCGGTATGCAGGTCCTCGACTATATACGCCTTAAGAATATCGACATCATGGTTGCCATGATCACATCCTATGCCTCCCTGGAAATAGCTGTCAAAGCAACAGATGACGGTGCCTGCGATTTCATTCCCAAACCTTTTACTCCCCAGGAATTAAAATCATCCGTCGATAACCTCACTAAACAACTCTTCCTGAAACGGATCACCCGTAAAATGAAAAATGAGGGAAAGAAGATCCGTTACCAGTTCGTTTCCATCCTGTCACACGAACTGAAAGCGCCTCTGAACGCCATTGAAGGATATCTGAACATCATGAAAAACAAACAGGCAGGCGAGAGCATAGAAGATTACGAACAGATGATAAGCCGGTCGCTCGACCGCATTCAGGGTATGAGGAGCCTCATCATGGACCTCCTCGATTTTACAAAGATCAGGCTCGAGAAAAAGACAGAGAAAATCGTAAAAGTCAATCTTAAAAAACTTGCACGCGATGCAATTAGTACTATAAAACCGTATGCTATTCAAAAAAATGTTATTTTTACCCTCGATGCTCAGGATGATGTTGTGATTGAAGCAGATCCAAATGATATGGAGATCATATTTAACAATTTGATGTCCAATGCTGTTAAATACAACAAGGATGGAGGAAGAGTTGATGTTATCATCCTCAGAGATACTGAACAACTAACCATCAAGGTGAAGGATACGGGAATAGGGATGAGGCAGGAGGATGCCGCCCTTTTGTTTAAGGAATTTGTAAGAATTAAAAACGAAAAAACAAAGCATATAGCGGGAAGTGGGCTGGGATTATCGATTGTCAGAAAAATCACGGAACTTTATCACGGCAATATCAGCGTGGAAAGTGTCCCTGACGAAGGAAGTGTATTTACCGTTCATTTGCCTGTTTAACCTTAACACCAGACTTTGCAAAAACACAAAGCCTTGATGAAAACAACAAGATTACCGGAAAAAACAGTCGAACGCCTTAGTGAATACAGGCGGACACTTTTCAATTGTCTTGCCCAGGGCAAGACCCACATTTACTCTCACGAACTTGCTGAATTACATAATATCACGGCTGTACAGGTTCGCCGCGACATTATGTTTATCGGTTACAGCAGCATGCAGAGAAAGGGCTATGATGTCCGTGAGATGATAGATGTGATCGGTAAGATCATCGATTCGGAGGAGGGACTTAATGTCGCTGTCATCGGAATGGGTAACCTTGGGAGGGCCATTACTCATTATTTCATGGGTAAGCGTTCCAAGCTTAATATCGTAGCGGCCTTTGATGTAGATCTCTCTAAGATCGACAGGGTGATCTCCGGCGTCAAATGTTTTTCCATGCAGCGATTGTCCGAGATCGTCAGGGAGATGGACATCTCCATCGCTTTGCTGACCGTTCCGGCCGATGCTGCCGGCGATACCACTGAAAAACTTGTACTGGGCAGGGATCAAAGGTATACTTAATTTCACAACCATGCCTTTGAATGTGCCGTCCGATATCTATCTTGAGGAGTACGACATGATCACTTCCCTCGAAAAAGTCGCCTATTTTGTAAAGATCCACAGCAACAATTCCTGAGAAAATGATTAATTTCGGCGTTTAAATTCAGCCGGGATTATGAAGGTATACCACAGTCTTGAGGAAATCGGAGTATTGCGAAATCCCGTTGTGACCACAGGAACATTCGACGGCGTTCATATCGGTCACCTGGCTATCATCAGCCGGCTTAGGAAACTGGCTCACGATATGGGAGGCGAATCGGTGCTGATCACCTTTCATCCACACCCCCGCAGGGTCCTTTATCCCGAAACCAAAGGCCGCGATCTGATGATGATCTGTTCGCAAAAGGAAAAGATCGAACTCCTCGAAAAAACCGGTCTCGATCACCTGGTCATCCTCGAATTTACTCCTGAATTTTCCCGAATCACCTCTCACGATTTCGTGGAGGATATTCTTATCGGCCGGCTCCATGCCCGCGTGGTCGTCGTCGGCTTCAACCATCATTTCGGCCATCAGCGCCAGGGAAATTTCGAATATCTTTATAATCTCAGCCGTGATACATCATTTTGAGGTCGAAGAGATCCCGGAACAGGACATCCAGAATGAGAGTGTCAGTTCAACCAGGATCCGAAAAGCGATCTCACGAAGGGAATATTCAGAGGGCAAATGCATATCTCGATCATTATTACACCATCAGCGGAACTGCTGTCAACCCATACCTGTGCATTCCGATCTGCATATGGCATTCCTGTTTTCAGCCTTGCATTGATGATAATACCAAGCTTATCCCTCCCGACGGCGTCTATGCCGTAAGCATTCATAAAGGGAAACTCGCAGATCAGGGGAATGCTGAGTGTTCAGGATCAGGCAGTGACTAACAACTGTCTAACCCTTCGAAAACCGATGGAATTCCATCCGTTTGAGCAATGCAGAGGAATTTGAAAGGGGAATATTACCATCAGTTTTCATAAGAAGATCCGTGATGCATTTCCTTCAAAAGACCCGGTACTGTTGAAACGACAGCTCGAACAGGACATTCGTGCCGTGGAGGAACTGATATTCTGATTGAGCCCGGATATTACCCCGGGTAACCCGGCCGGTCGCCTCAGGAAATGATGAGCGCTGTAATTTCTTTCTTCAGGGATCTCAGGTCGGTGTTCTCCTTTTTATCGTAAAGCCTGACCAGCCCCAGGGGAGGCGTTCCAAGGATGATGATCCGGTCCCCGAGTGTAACTGCTTCATCTACATCATGTGTCACAAAAATCACCGTCCGGCGGATCATTATTCCACAGATCCATGAATTGACGGGTAAGGTCGTTCCTGAGTTTAAGGTCCAGGGCTTTGAAAGGTTCGTCCAACAGGATCACTTCAGAATCGAATGAAAAGGCCCTTGCCAGCGACACCCGTTGCTTCATCCCGCCACTGAGTTGTTTGGGATAATAGTCGCGGAAGGATTGCAGCCGTACGCGGGTAATATGATCATCGATCCTGTTCTGCAGAGCCGTCCCTTTCATCCGGTCTTTCAGGACGAAGGCAATATTTCCCTGAACCGTCTTCCATGGTAAAAGCCTGGGATCCTGGAAAACATATGACATTGGCCTGCCCGGGAAATCACTGCGGTCCCCGCCATCGGCTGTTACCGTTCCGCTGATGATATTCAGAAGGGTGGTTTTACCGCAGCCTGAAGGTCCTAAGATACAATTGATCCGGCCGGAGAGAAAATTTACCGACAGATCGGTGAATACGTTCAGCTCTCCGTAATTCTTTGTGATATGGTTCAGTGAAAGCTTCATTTCCATTTTACGATGGCAGTTTCGGTTTTCCTGATGATCAATTCAAAAAGATAGCTGATGGCAATGGCGATAATGGTCCAGGCTATCAGTTCGTTCACCTGGAGGAAGATCCGGGCATTCTGCATCTGGGTACCAATACCCGAACGTGGCTGGCTGAGGACTTCACCAATGATGATGGCCCGCCAGCCAAAGCCCAGCGCATTGGAGATCCCGCTGGTGAGATAGGGAATGATGGACGGGATATAGATATCTTTCAGGATTCCGTGACCGGCTTACACGGTATGTCCTGGCCATTTCAACCAGTTCGCTGTCTACATTGCGGATCCCTTCGATGACATTGACCGTGATCACCGGGAACATAGTAAGAATGGCGATGAACACGGGGACCTGCTGGTTGCCGAACCAGATGATGGCAAGGAGGATCAGGGAGATAACCGGGGTTGACCGGATGGTGACCAGGAGCGGGTTGATAAACAGGAAAAAGGAGCGGTTAAGTCCTGCCGGAATGCCGATAAGCATGGCCAGTACCATGGAGATGACAAAGCCTGCCAGACCGCGGAGGACGGTGACGCTGAGTGAGGTCCAGAAACCGGGTAGCAGGAAGACCTGGCCGGTAGCAACAAGAGTATTGACCGGTGACGGGACGATTTGTTCCGATCTGCTCAGTAGCGACACGACTTCCCATACCAGCAGAAGGAAAGCGATGCCGGCTAAACTAATGAGTCTGTTCTTTGTAATAAAATTTTTCATCAGGCATGCTGCCGCCAAGGATTAAGGGATTAAAGGTATAAAAGACTTTGAAATATTCCTCAATGCCTTTTCTGTCGTTCCATGCTTCGCTGTAGTGAAGGTTACACCGGGGGACAGATGCTGCTGCCATCCCTGTGTCGGGTAGGATGCCGTATTTGACTATGAGCGGTGCCGCCTGAATCGGGAAAGGTATTCACCCATTTTATAGACTCTTTAAGTTCCGAGAGGTACCATGACAACGATCGTGGGATGTTCTTCGCAGCAAAACTCTTTTTAACCAGAAGTGCAGTTTGTGCAAAAGGAATGCTGATCGCCGAAAAGCTTGATCCACTCATGATTGAAATCGATGATCGGATGCACGGCAGGATTTTTTTTCATGACCATAGACACCATCGGTTCGGAGATAACACCCAGATCAGCGATTCCGGCGGCTATGGCATTGGCCAGTTCGATATGCGTGGGGAATGAATAATCCAGGGTCATATCTTTATCGGGATCGAGGCCATTACGTTCAGCCAGGTACCGGAACATGATATCAGGCGTCATGCCCCTGGCCATGAGACTACACCTTTTTCCCTTTCAGATCTTTCCAGGTCCGGATGGTGGTGTCGGTACCAAAAAGGTATAACGTACCCCATACCGGAACCGCCGCCAGGATGTATTCATGCGTTTTATTGTAAAGCAGGGCTCCCATGGTTGAGGGCAGAACGGCAAAATCCACCGATCCTTCCATGATCATGGCCATCACCAGGTCCGGCTCATTGCGGATGATGAATTGGTGTTGACTATGAGCTGTCGGGTGAAGGCCTGTCCATCGATCATCTTTATCATCGCCATGGCCGACGGTCCTTTAAGGGTGGCGGTGGTGATAATATGATTTTCCCCGCTTTTTGACCTGCATGAAGAAAGGATGAAGAAAAGGGAGATGAAAAAGAAGAAAAGATGTTTCATATCGTAATTTAAAAATCCCCCCAAAATTACATTAACCGGATGGTTTGTGCAACCGGAAAACGGGATTGGAATGGAATTGGGATGGGAATATAATTTTTAACGTAGAGACGCCCAATTTGGGCGTTCTCGTAAATCCCCGCACTCGTGCCCGTTCACATCCGCCATACCGCCACGTACCGAATGCTCCGACCAGAGCACGTCAGTAACATCAGCCCGACCACCCCTGTAAAAAATAAATTTTGTCAATTCAAAAAAAAGTGTATAATGTGAGAATATTAAACCAAAATCAAAATTATGCTTAACATTAAAAAGTACGACGAAGAACATTTACCCGGCGACAATGAAAAAGAATCTATAGTTAGCTTTCTCTTATGAACATCTCGAACAATATGGGGATAAAAGACCCGATATTGAAAGGGCTGTCGACTATGCACTCAACCTGAGAAAATCCTTCGGCGGTTTTATTCTTACCGCTACGAATGACAACAAAATGGTAGGTGCTGTCGTTGTGAACGGAACAGGGATGGAAGGATATATTCCCGAGAATATTCTTGTATACATTGCCACACATAAGGTGTCGAGGGGAAAAGGAATAGGCAAAAAGCTGATGGAAGAGAGCCATTGATGAGGCCAGATGGTGATATCGCCCTGCATGTTGAACCCGATAATCCGGCCCGTTTTCTTTATGAAAAGTACGGATTTACCAACAAGTATCTTGAAATGAGGTATAAAAGAGGAAAAACGCATAAATGGCATATATCACACTTAATACCGGAAAGCTTAAAGAGAACTACCGGCACCTCGACAGGCATTTTTAAAGAAGCCACAGGATCAAATGGTCTGTGGTAAGTAAGCTTTTGAGCGGAAACATCCTTTTTCTGAAAGAATTG
Organism: uncultured Bacteroidales bacterium; assembly: GCA_963764345.1. Lineage (GTDB taxonomy): Bacteria > Bacteroidota > Bacteroidia > Bacteroidales > DASQZK01. The sequence goes on from CAVXSF010000018.1 coordinate 157,659, forward strand.
TTGACCCTCAAACCAGAGCAGGTTTGTGATTCAAGGGTTTCCAACCTGAAAGACATTAAGACGCTTGATCCTTCAGTTGAAACCATTTATATCAAGCCACCTCCCAAACAATATATGAAGGCGGTGGTCGAATTTGCTGATATCAGCCTGAACACGGAGTATGAAACCTGAGACTGTTGTCTGAAGAAGCCCGCAAGCAGGGTAAGTCCATAAGGTTATCATCATGATTGAGATGGGAGAACTGAGGGAAGGCGTCATGAGGGAGGATTTCATTGATTTTTTCTCGAAAGGTTTTCGAATTGCCCAATATTGAAGTGGTGGGGATCGGGACCAATCTGACCTGCCTTTATGGTGTGCTGCCAAACCAGGATAAGCTGATCCAGCTCGGTCTTTATGAACAACTCGTTGAAGCCAGTGTTCAATAAGGAGATCCCTTATATGTCGGGCGGTTCCTCGGTAACCATTCCGCTTATACACCAGGGCATCCTCCCCCGTCCATAAACCATTTCAGGGTGGGAGAGACCCTGTTTCTTGGAACAAATGTTTACGACGGAAGCGTCTACGAGGATATGCATAACGATGTATTCAGGTTTTTTACCGAGATCATTGAACTGACCGAGAAACCAAGGGTGCCCAAAGGTGAAATGGGAATGAACGTGGAAGGGGAAAGTTTCGAATTCAATGAAGAGGATATTGGGAAAACTTCATGGCGGGCCATTGTCGATATGGGTCTCCTCGATGTGGATGAAAAACATATCAGTCCTGTTGATGAAGATGTTGGAGATGGTTGGTGCGAGTTCAGATATGTTCGTAATTGACCTTGGTGAAAACCCGCAAAAATTATAAAGTGGGCGATATCATCGAATTCAAGATGGATTATATGGGAGTGGTCCGTATTCTGAATTCGAAATATATTGAAAAGAGGATGGTGAGGTAGGAAAGCAAGAGACAGAGATGACCAAGGAAGAGGGAGTACGGGAAAAATAATTCTGCTGATAAAATTGGGTGGTGGGCAGTTATCAAAGGATCTTTCAAAGCACCTGTTGATTTAGGGGGAAGTCCTTATGGGTTCAATGTTGTGGCATCAAAGTTAATCCCAAGGGCATCCCTAAAAAAATGGAGATAAGGATGAACGTCCGGTCATGCTTCATTTTAACCCAACCCAGGTCAACATATTCCTATTACAATGGTTGAAGTAAAAGAAGGTTAAATTACAGTATTGAATTATGGCACATTCACACGGACATATCCGGCCCACATGATCATACAAAGGCATTTGCCATCGGCATCGGTCTGAATGTTGTATTTGTCGTCGTTGAGGTGATATTTCGGGCTCATTGCCAATTCATCGGCCCTGCTGGCCGATGCAGGTCACAATACCAGCGATGTGCTGAGCCTCGTATTCGCCATGACGGCTGCGTGGCTTGCCGGTATGCAGCCGAAGGGAAAATACACCTACGGTTTGCGCAAGACTACCATCCTGGTGTCTATTCTGAATGCCTTCCTGCTTTTCGGAGCCGTAGTTGCTATTGGGTGGGATGCGATTGAAAAGCTTAAAAACCCGGAGCCGGTGGCCGGCAGCAAGGTCATGCTGGTGGCAGGGATCGGGGTAATCATCAATACGGTCACCGCCGTCCTTTTCCTGAGAGGTCGCAGGGAAGACCTGAACATCAGAGCTGCTTTCCTTCATATGGCCGCCGATGCAGGAGTGTCGGCAGGCGTTGTGGTTGCGGGGTTGCTGATCATTCTTACGGGCAGGCTCTGGATTGATCCGGTGATGAGCTTTATCATCATCGCCGTTATCCTGGCCGGTACATGGCGTTTGTTTACCGATTCCATTAACCTGGCACTCGATGCTGTACCCAAACACATTGACCTCGAAGAGGTCCAGGAATTCCTCCTTTCCAAAGAGGATGTGGAAGGTATCCATGATCTTCACATCTGGGCCATGAGCACCACAGAGGTGGCATTGACGGTTCACCTCGTGATGCCGGGAGGCTTTGATGACAGGTTCATCGGCAGCCTGCAGGAAGAATTAAAACAGAATTTTGGCATCGGGCATACCACCTTTCAGATCGAGAATATCAGGATTGAAGAGGATTGCCAGACCGGCTGCTGAAATACCGGTTCCTGATTGGCAATCCCTGATTACATTTCATATATTTGGTAAACTTTATGATTTCGGGATTCAATAACTCTAAAATTTTTTCAACATGGGAAACATTCGTCTCTACATGATTTATTTCATGCTTTCAGCAGCAATCATTCCGGCAGTTGCACAGGTAGACCACTGGGACGGACCGTCCGTTGATTTCAGTCACGGTAAACTGGTGGTTTCCGATAATCACCGTTTTCTTGAATTTGAAGACGGAACGCCATTCTTTTACCTGGGTGGTACAGCCTGGGAAATGTTTCACCGGCTCACCCTTACCGAAGCGGAGAAATACCTGGAGAACAGGCGTTCAAAGGGTTTTACGGTGATCCAGGCAGTGGCATTGGGGGAGCTGAACGGACTGATCACACCAAATGCCAATGGTGATAAACCGTTTGAAGGGTGACGATCCCTTAAAGCCGAACGAGAAATATTTCAGGCATGTAGACAGCATCATCAATATTGCCGCTGAAAAAGGACTGTTCATAGGCCTGCTCCCCACCTGGGGCGATAAAGTGGACAAGCAATGGGGCCAGGGCCCGGTGATCTTCGATGTGCAGAATGCTTTCCAGTACGGCAAGTGGATAGGCAACCGGTATAAGGATTATCCGAATATCATCTGGATCAACGGGGGAGACCGGAATTGCGGTGGCGGCAACTACCAGGTTTGGGATGCCCTGGCTCTCGGGATCAAATCGGTGGACAAGAATCATCTCATGACCTTTCATCCTTGGGGAGGAACCGGTTCCTCGGCTTGTTTTCAGAACTCAGACTGGCTTGATTTCAATATGCTTCAGTCGGGTCATAGTGACCGTTTCATCGCCAACTATGATATGGTCCATGCCGACTATGACCGTATCCCTGTCAAACCCTGCATGGACGGAGAGCCAAATTATGAAGATCATCCCATTAACTGGGATCCGGCCAACGGTTGGTTTAATGATTGGGACGTGAGACGGGCGGCCTACCAGTCGGTTTTTGATGGGGGGATGGGGGTAACCTACGGCTGTCACGCGATATGGCAGTTTCTTGACAAAGGACGGACAGCCATCACATGGGCGAGGCATTACTGGTATGAAGATCTTGACCTGCCCGGAGCTTTCGACATGATGTATCTCAGGGAACTCATCGAATCGAAACCCTTCTTCAGTCGTATTCCGGATCAGTCGATGATCATTGGTGACGACAGCGGGTTCACCAATAAGATCATTGCCTGCCGCGGCGACGGTTACGGCTTTGTATACCTGCCGGCCAATAAAGGCGTGACGGTTAAGCTAAGTCTGATTAGTTCCGATAATAACGTGTCCTGGTTCAATCCCAGGACTGGCAAATACAAAGCAGTCGGGGAGATTAAAGAAAACGAGAAGTATTTCGAGGTCCCTGTTCAGGGCGTAGACTGGGTACTCGTAGTGGAAGCCGCCAATCAGTAAAACAGGGGCTATACACTCGCAGCTAAAAGGGGCAGGGGCTGGAAATCTTTAGAAACGAGGTCATTGAATGCGGAAGATCCGAAGCTGGCTGCGTGAAGGAACAATGATATTTGATCCCTGTCAGGGGCCTAAGTGAACAAGGTATAATGTGAAAATGGCAGCCCGTATTTACAACGTGAATGAATTTTCCTAATCCTCATCCCCCAGTCCGGCATTCCCGCTGTCGAGAACGAATTTCCATTCACCTTTCGTATTCCTTTTCCAGACGGTGACGTATGTGCCTTTCTCTTTGGACTTCCCGTCGGAAATCGTATAAATGCCGTAGGTATATCCAAGATCACCCGAAGCGGCAACCTCTACGCTTTCCGGTTCCCAGTTCAATGTAAAGGCGGAATCATCCTTCCTGTTAAGCAATAAGACCATTGACGTGATCCCTTTTACCGGGGAGTGGTGCGGTCTGAGGAGGACTACCGTACTGTCGGCGAATTTGAGAAAGGCAGCATTCATTCCATGATCTGCTGAATAGCCTGCAAAATCGAGGTCTGCCTGTCTGAGAGTTTCTTTTTCTGCCTTAAAGGAAGACTGTGTATGGCATGATCCCAGAACCAGGGGGAGCAGAAGCAACAGAAGGGGAGTTGTTTTTTTCATTCTGCAATAATTTTGATTTTATAGGTAGAATAGTTTATCCCGCTCCTGCGGGAGAACCACACATGATGCATTATTACAAGATTACATTTAGCTCCGCAGAGCTCTCCGCCTCAGGCGGATCGGTTGTATTATTACCAATCATGTGGGTTTCATAATCCGGAACATGTAATGATCTGAAATCGGAACCAAATTATGGAATTATGAAATACGGAGCAACGAGAAAAATGAACCAACGGGATTGCATGACTTACAGGGGCGACCAGAACAGGGATGAATGATGCCTGGATTTCCCGTGGGAAATAAGTTCTCCAGGGTCAGGTCATGCGAAATACTCAGGAATTCCCGTTAATCGAATCGCAGTATGTGGCCAGTTTGACCAGGTCAAACTCATTTTTCGGGTCTATCTTTTGGGAAAGGATAAAATTGTAGATCTTATCGTTATACCCAAACTGCCTGGCGAGCTTTTTTCTTTTACTTTCCAGTTTTATCATTTCTCCGTGGTACAGAAAATAATAATCCTTCATCACGATCACGGCATCCCCGCGTTCTCCCATATCGATTGCACGGTTATAACTCGATTGTCTGATCTGGGTATAATAATGACATAACAGGGATGAATGCAAATTGTAGATAAGGCGGTAAAAACCCTTTGGGCTGTTCTTATTCAGAAGAGATTCGGTAATAAAGGTGGTGTTTTCGTTTTCGATGACAATGCTTTTAACGTTCCCTGATGAAATGGTCTTGATCTTACCAGCATGCTTAATTTCCAGGAGATTATTTTGAGCATCCAGTCTTATGGGAATGCCGGTGATGACCTCATCGTTTCCGTTCATCTTGATGTCAGCAATTTTCCAATCATCATTTATGTAAACATCACTGCCGGAGGTACTTATCTGGCTGCGTGATTTAATACTTGCCCTGATTACGGCATCATCAGAATGAGTTCTTTCTGATGAATCTTCCGTTTTGAATCCCTGTATCTGAGCTTTTACTGCAACAGAATAACCCGTTAGGAGTGCAGCAAGTAAAAGAATTGAAAAAAATCTATTCATTAAAATCATTATATTAAAAAATTGGGATACCAAAAATAAAATAAATCTCAAAGATAAGCAAAGTCTCGATCACAGATATTCAAATTACTTTGAGTGACGGGTAGTAGTATGTGATCATTTTTCACACTTACACCTATGCCGCCCGGTTTCCGGGGAAAAAAGCAGGGATGGGATTTGCCGGGCATAAAATTATTAACCTTTTTTAACTCACGCATATTCTCTGAGATGATCCGTCTGGAGGTTCATTCCGGAGAGTTAATGATCATCTTTGCTTTTTTCAGGGCTTCATCGAACTGGTTGAAAATATTGGCGCGCCCGATGAGGAAGGCGATACGGCTGCGTTCCAGTTCTGCCCGTACTTCGGGTCTTACGCCTGACAGGAGGATCCGGGTATGGCCGGATTGCAGATCTCTGATGGTCTCCCTGAAATTATTGAGGCCTGTTGAATCGATGAACGGCACATGGCGCATCCGTATGATGAGCACTTCCGACCGTGAGTTGATATTTTTCAGGGTTTCTTTGTATTTTTTTGCTGCGGCAAAGAAGAAAGGGCCACTGATCTCATAAACGTCGATACCTGAAGGAAGGTCGGCATAATTTTCAAAGAGGTCTGATTCCGAATCAATGCCAATAACTTCGCCTGTTCTGGCCATTCTTTGCATGAACAGCATGGCTGCCATTACCATTCCTATTTCGATGGCCATGGTAAGATCGACAAGGACTGTCAGGAAAAATGTTGTCAGCAGGATAAAGATATCGTACCTGGCACCTTTGAGGATCGACACGAAAGAACGCCATTCGCTCATGTTATAGGCAACGACGATAAGAATACCGGCCAGGCATGCCATCGGGATCAGCATGGCCAACCGACCCAGGAACAGCATGATCAAAAGGAGTGTCAGGGCGTGTACGATTCCTGCGATCGGCGTCCGGCCCCCGTTTTTGATATTTGTGGCGGTGCGGGCAATGGCACCGGTAGCCGGGATACCTCCGAAAAAGGGGGTAACGATATTGGCCACGCCTTGTGCAATGAGTTCGGTGTTTGACCGGTGATTTCCCCCAATCATTCCATCGGCTACTACCGCGCTCAGCAACGATTCAATGGCTCCGAGCATGGCAATGGTAAAAGCAGGCTGGAGGTAGTTTCCCAGTTCACTCAGATGCAGGGCGGGTAATGAAAGACTGATCTTGCCGGGGATGCTACCGTATATGGTTTCAATGGTGTTGACGGGCAGATGTGCCAGTTTTACGACTGCCGTGAGGACAATAATAGCGATAAATGATCCGGGAATTTTCGGAATGACTTTTTTAGAAAAGAGGATGATAAACACCGTAGCCAAAGTCAGAGCCACGGCCCACGGATTAATGGTATTCAGTGATTCCAGAAATACCGTCCATTTTGCGATGAAGCCTGCAGGGAGGTCAGGCGTTGAGAGACCAAGCGCATCTTTGATCTGGGTTGTGAAAATGACCAGGGCGATACCGCTTGTAAATCCGGTTATCAGGGGGTGGGGGATATATTTCAGGATGGAACCCAGCCGGAACAGACCAAACAGAATCAGGATTATCCCGGCCATGACGGTGGAGATCATCAGACCTGACAGACCATATTTGCTTACGATTCCAAATACCACGATCACAAAGGCACCGGTGGGACCCCCGATTTGTACACGGCTTCCCCCGAGAAGTGAAATGAGCAAGCCTGCAATAATCGCCGTGATCATTCCCTTTTCCGGTGATACGCCTGAAGCTACGGCAAAAGCAATCGCCAGTGGCAGTGCTACGATACCTACAATGATACCTGCAAAAAGATCCCTCCTTATCTGGAGAGGCGTATACCCCTTTCTCAGCAGACTGAAAAACTTGGGCCTAAATATGGTGCTCATGGAAATGAAAAAATGAAGGTGCAAAAGTAGGAGAAAAAGGTTCCTCTTATTCTTTTGTGGTCAAAAATATTTTTATCCCCGGGAAAGAAAATGTCATTGCAGGTTTTAACAAATGAAAAACTGGAGGGTTTGTTTTATCAGTATGGATAAAGAAGGCGGGCAGAACAGGCTTTAATCCTCATTTTTTATCCGCAAAAAATAAATCTTTTCCCGGCAGATCAGGATAATATTTTCAGGACCTTCCTGCTATCGTTAAAAGAAATATCCGACACCAAAATCCAGACATTTCATTTTTTCTATTGAAGATCGGGTAAACGGGTTAAAAAGCTTGCAGTAATTTAAGTCAATGGTAATTCCCGAGCCTGATTTAAACGGGTATTCAAGACTGCCACCTGCAACAAAACCTGCAAAATTTCGCTCCTCGGGAAGAATCTGGGGATAGACCACGGTCAAATCCCGGCTTTTGTAACTTAAGATCTCATCTCTTTTAATTTCTGTAATAAGCGAAAAATCAAATCTTCCTCCTGCGTGGAGGCTTGCTTTCATATGCCATCCGGACGGCTGGAAGTAATATTTCAGCCGGAGTTCTGGTTCAATCCAAATATGCTTCACTGCAAGGCGGTCAATCTTTTGATAACTTGAATATTCAGTTGGGGTATCTTCACTAAATTCCAACTTTGCCAGGGCAGTCCTCAGGTCGATTGAAAAACGGTCATTCATCCGGGTGATAATATTATTTAGGCTTAATCCTGCCTTGAATCCAGATCCGGGTATACCATCATTGTTATATATATTATTAAGGATGGATAGATCTGAAATGGAAGCAGAGGCAAAAACACCGGGTTTGATGGTAAGGAACGTCGGTTTTTCAACATAAATGACTGCTCCCTGGCTTCCCGGTGAATCCAGTTTATCGTAATCAATTAAAAGTTTTATCAGCGAGGAAGAATTCATGGTTGTCCGTTCGATCTGCGGAAATATGTCCGGGGAATCCCGGAGCAGGTATTTCAATACAGCAAAATATTCTCTGTCGGGAGATGAATTTTTACCTCCCCACACATCATCTGATTTATGGCCGTCGTTGTTAAGTTCCAGGATCTCGCCTGACGAATTTTCGGCAAAATAATATTCCCTGGAAAAATCGGTAAACAGGAACAGGTCTGCTTTACCGTCCAGTATATATTCAACGAACATCATTTTCTTCGTATCCCCGAACGGAAGTTCTCTTGAAACGAAATATTTTCCTTTTAAAAAGCGGTAACCTTTTATCTCACCGGGCTGATATTTCTTTTCAGCAGGGTTCCCGTTCTGTTTAAAGACGCATGCCGAACAGTTCCATGCGATACTGCCTTTCCTGACCATGCCAAAAAGGGTGTCGTTTCCGGTTGTAATAATATATCCTTTGAGGTATTCCTCCTGGGCGGCGAGCCTGGTAAAAACGCTCAGGAAGAGCAGTAAAATCACAGTCAGCGGATAAGCTGGTTTCATGATGAATCGTAGTTATTGTTGGTATTAAAGAAAAACAGCTACCTTTTCCGGATATGGTTTCATAGGATTTTTCAAACCGGATCCGGACCGGAACAACACTTAAAATTGAAATTATAAAAATTTATGGTTGGAATTATTCTAAATTGACCAATTTCAGGACAGCCGGCCTTTTTGTACTAACACTAATTTCTGTCTGACTGCACGGCTTATTTCCGGTTCTTGTCTTTCAGTTTCTGTTTTTTCTCATAGTACTGGAGGCTCAGATATCGCATATCGCGAAGGGCTGAAATGGCGATAACCAGGGTCAGCAGGATAGCGAGAAACAAGGTGGCGGCATTAAGTTTAAGGACGAAAAGAATAATTACGATATAGAGAGCAACAAAGCTGTTCAGGGTGATCTCGAAGAAACGGAGGAGGCTGAATGAAGGGGGCTTGCCCTGGAGTTCACGCAGGCCGTTGGCAAAAGCTGAAACGGCATAAAGGATGAAGAATACCAGGGCAAATATCCAGCTCGAAGTGTCCGGGCTTCCGCTACGGTATGATATCAGATATTGGGAGAACGGGTAAATGACAAAGAGGGCTCCCAGCAACAGGCGGATTGCTCCGAAGAGTTTTTGGTATTTGATCAGTGGGGTCACGATGAAAAATGATTAATAGTTAGGCCGCGAAGTTAAACAATCCTTTTGATCCTGAAAACCGGGGAACACGCATATGGAATTAGTATTTCGCGGGTTTCTCATCCACCGGCACCGGCAAGACATACTTGCGGCTTGTCCCGGTAAGGAAAGACGAACATTTGCTACGGCGAAGATATTGCAAAGAATCCGGTTCCGGAAAACGGGGAAGATATAACCGGACGTGTACCTTGTCTTTGGGCGGAGTTTTCAAGGTTGCCTCGGGGTAACGGAACGGCTGGTGATAGGCGGGCGATAAGGTATTTCAAAGAATTTGGTTGTTTAAGTCGGGGCCCCTCCCCCAGCCGACCTTCCAACCAACCCTTAATCGCCTTCACCCCCCAAAAATCAGCGTCTCATTCACCGGTTTTTTATGAAAAGTTATGAACAGTTCAAAAAATCCCTGATCTGATTTTTACGGTTGTTCATAAGTCCTGTTGAAAATATGGCATGGGGTGCCGGGTTATCCTGGAGAAAGTTAATTATCCCGTATTTCCCATGGCGCTGGCGATGGCATTGATACTTCTTAGCAGGTCGACCTGCAGTTCTTCCGGTGTTTCCAGTCCTTCTTCCTTCAGTTTCCTCCATTCACTGAGCAGTTCCACCTGATTATGGTGGAGGTAGTCGAGGGCTTCGGCGCGGAGGATAGTGGAGTAATAATGATTTTTCCGTCTCTCTTCAATCGGCAGTTTGATCATTTCGCTCATCATATCGCGGGTTAGCTTCAGCTCATGGAAGATCTTTCCAAGGATATTTTGTCTGACGTCCTTGTCCCCGGTGAGGTCGGAGTAAAGGCGGATGATCTCTTCGTCGGTGGCGGCCAGGCTGGTGTCGATATTGGTGAAAATGTAGCGGACCAGGGTGTCGGTCTTCATAAGGCTCTGCAAACTGGCGAACATTTCCGGATGTTTCGTTTTAAGGAAAAGGAGGGTAGATCCCACACCATACCAGCTGGTAATGTGGAAACGGGACTGGTTCCAGCTGAAAACCCAGGGTATTGCCCTGAGGTCATCGAGGGTTTTCTTACCGCTGCGTCTGGCCGGGCGCGAACCGATCTTGCTGGATTCAATGGCATCGATGGGTGTGGCTGTCCTGAAGAAGGTGATGAAATCCGGGTCATGGGTAAGATCATTGTAAAAGCGCAGGCTCTCTCCGGCCATGAGCTCGAGGATTTCCGATACGCGGCTGTCGTCTTTTCGGTTGCGCTTCTGAAGAATGGTGAGTGCTGAGGCGCCGCTGACAAGCAGTTCCATGTTATATACGGCATTGGTACGGTTTGCAAATTTCCGTTCGATGGATTCACCCTGTTCCGTGATTTTGATGCCTCCATTGATTGATCCGTCGGGGAGACTCCGGAGGAACCAGTGCATAGGTCCGGAGCCGCGACTGATGGTACCGCCTTTGCCATGGAAAAAGCGGATCCTGACTCCGTGTTTTTCACCCACCCCGACAAGCATTTTCTGGGCTTTGTACAAATGCCATGCGCTGGCGATGATCCCGCCGTCCTTGTTGCTGTCGCTGTAGCCGATCATGATTTCCTGGACAGGACTGGAGGAATTGTTGAGGTTTTGCTGGTATTGCAGGGAAGATTTGACCACGGGATGTGAGAAATAGCGATCCATGATCTCACCGCTCCGTTCCAGATCGTCGATGGTCTCAAACAAAGGAACTACCTGGAGTTTGAGGACGATACCATTTCCGGTCCTTTCCGTGAGGCCGGCTTCACGTGCCAGGAGGTAAACCATCAGAAGGTCGGAGACTGACCGGGTCATGCTTACGATCAGTGTTCCCAGGGCGTGATGTCCGTAATGTCTTATATGTTCTTCGACGGCCAGGAAACACCTGACCACGGCGCCGGCTTCCGGTCCCGGCAGATCCGGGTCACGGGTGAAAGGGCGGTTGGACTGCAGTTCCTGATTCAGGAGGCTAAGCCTTTCCGTTTCATTCCAAAGATGATAGTCGTGACCGGAAAACCCCGCAACTTCAAGCAATTGTGAAAGTGCTTTTTCATAGAATGAGCTGTTCTGACGTATATCGAGCTGGGCCAGGTGAAAGCCGAATGTTTGTATCAGCCTGATGGAATCCCTGACATCGTTGAATGCGATTTTCGAAGCACCGATCTCCTGCAGGGCATCTGACAGAACCGTGAGATCGCTGATGAGCTCGATTGAACGGGTGTAGCTGCCTTTCCGTTCCTTCAGGAAAATTCCCTGTTCCACATCGGTCTCAATAGGGAGGCGGGCAAGAAGAAGGTGCAGGTATTGTCTGAAAACTTCCTTGTTGTATTTTTCAAGGATATAGCCCGTACAATCGCCCAGTTCAATGGAGATCTCACTGATCCGCTTTTTGAGTCCTGAAGGGACACCCGAAAATTCGGAATAAAAGCTCAGCTTACCGGCAAGGGCCCTGAGGTTGTCCCGTATCAGCGAGAAGGCATTCAGCCGGAGCTGTTTAAGGGTATACCGGGTGATCTCATCCGTCACCAGCGGATGCCCGTCGCGGTCTCCACCCACCCAGTTGCCGAAGCTTAGTTTCGGGAATGCCGAGGCATCATTCAGTGCTTCCGGGTTAAATCCGGCTTCTTTCCAGGCCTGGATAAACTTACGGTCAAGCATGGGCAGAGCGATAGGAAACACGTTGACAAGATAGTGGATGACATTGGCAAGCTCGGATTTAACATCCGGTTTTTCGAGGAAGATATCGTCAATCAGCCAGAGGCGGTGTAGCGAGAGTTTAATGTCATCACGGAAGCCTTCCTGCTCCAGACGAGTGTACATGCTGTTTTCGCGTTGAACGAGCAGCAGGTAAAGGTGCCGGTATTCGGTCAGGACCACTGGTCTTTTAGCTTCGGTAGGATGTGCCGTAAGCACGGGCTGAACACTGATATCCTTCAGTTCGGGAAGAATATCTTTCTCACCCAGCCCTTCCTGTTTAAGAATGTCGAGATTATTTCCCCACAATCCGTTAATACTTTTCAGTCCGCCTTCATTTTCACGCTGCCGGCGGTTCTGGACAGCACCGTTCACTTCCACCAGGTTCAGGAGCTGGAAGATCAGTCCGTACAGGTGAAGGATCTTCTGCGTTGAGACGGTCTTCTCAATTTTAACCTTATCGTTGATCCACGGGATATAAGGGATAAGATGATTTTCATTGTTTTCTCTGAGGACTTCCTGAAGGCATTGAAGAAGGAATTCCAGATCATGATAAGGTTTGCCGAGTTTCTCTTTTACAAGTTGAAAAGCAGGGCTCATAGGCTGTATTGTTTTTCTATTAAACAGTAAAAACGGGCAAATGTTGGTGAGTACGGAAGAAAGAGCCCGGGGCAGGAGCCTTATTGTTCCCGGCCTTCGTGCCTTTGTGTTTTTCCTTTGTTTGCAGATACGTTTTATTTTGTAAATTAGAACAAAAATATTTTATGTATAAGATCCTTGCCTACCTCCTGTTATCGGGGCTGACAATTACCTCTTACCCCCAGGATGACAATCATTCCGGTTCGTCAGATTCTGATTCCATCAATGAACAACTGGTCAATGATATTGAATACGCAGATCTGGGGTTCCTGTGGTCGGGAAGCCCGAGCCAGGATTCGCGGCTGGGGTTTATTGGGGAGAACTACCAGAGGCTGCAGATCCGGTTTCTTTCGGTGATCAAAAATTATGATAATCCTTTCGAATATTTTCTCTACGGGAAGTCAAACACTGGCAACCATATCTGCGATTTCCAGGGCTCCCTTGTCATAACCGAAGTAGGAAAGATTGATGATAATGATCATCCGGACCTTATCAGGGGATATGCCTCTGGCGACTATGTGATGTTTGAAGATCAGACCTGTTTTAATTCCGGTATCTTCAGGGGCAGCTTTACTACTACTTTTTACGTGGATGACCAGGGCACATTTCACTATGATAACCTGTATGTTGATGCACCCAAATTCACCAATAATGAATTCATCGGCGACTGGGAGGAATACTATTCCGATACGGTAAAGACGTGTAACTGGGGTGATCACCGCATTCCTGATTCGGCCGCCCTTGACACGGGGGTGGACCAGTTTTATCCTGCCTATAAATACCAGCAGTATGGGTGGAAGGAATACCTGGAGGAGCAGAAGCGGATAAAAGAAGGCGGAGTGCTTGAAGAATGGTGGAAGTAGGGAGTTGGGGAGTTAGTAAGTTAGTGAGTAGGGAGTTAGGGCATACTGATATTGAATCACTGTTTTTACAAAGAAGCTTTGAAAGGCAGGTGTTCTAAAAGGTGCGGAAATTTGCAAATCCCGGTGTCAGGTTAGCTATCCGCTCTTACCCTGTCCCGACCCTCTGGGTCCAACTGACAACCTGACAAGAAAGCCGTCCCTGATCCTTTCACAATAGATAGTAAGATCACTAACATAAGTTCCTTCAAATGAGTGAAAATAAGACCAACAGGCGTGAATTCCTGAAGAAATCGCTGGTTACAGCGGCAGGGATCACCATCATACCCAGACATGTCCTTGGAAAAGGATTTATTGCTCCGAGTGATCAGTTGACAAAAGCCATCATCGGGGTGGGAGGGATGGGTAAAAACCATATTCCTTACGAAGGCACCCGTGTACTTGCAGTGTGCGACGTGGATAAAAATCACCTGGCGGAAGCCATGAGGCTGGCAGGACCTGATGCAAAAGGCTATGCTGATTTTCGCGAGGTCCTTTTGCGGCCTGATATAGACATCATTCACATCGCCACCCCGCCGCACTGGCATGGCATTATCTCTGCCATGGCAGCCGAAGCCGGGAAAGACGTCTGGTGCGAAAAGCCGATGACACGCACCATCGGTGAAGGCAGGCGGGTCAGGGAGGTGGTACAGGCTACCGGCCGGATGTTCAGGCTGAACACCTGGTTCCGGTTCAAAGATGTCTTCTACGGGTTGGGCACGCCGGTGAAACCTCTGAAGAAAGCCGTCGAGAGCGGAGTCCTTGGCTGGCCGCTGAAAGTAACCATCAGCGGGATCACAGGTTTCAACTGGAAATTCTACTGGGTAGGGAAAACCAATCTTCAGCCCCAGCCGGTGCCTGAAGTCCTTGATTACGATATGTGGCTGGGTCCGTCCCCGCATAAACCTTATAACGTGCACCGTACCCATCAGACGTTCCGGGGCTACTGGGACTATGATGGTGGCGGATTGGGCGATATGGGTCAGCATTATCTGGACCCGGTGCAGTACATCCTCAGCAAGGATGACACCGGCCCGGTAAAGATCGAGGTGGATGCACCACAGCAGGATTATGATGCGGTGGGTACCTGGCGCAGGATAACCTACACCTATGCCGACGGCTGCCAGATCATCCTTGACGGGGAAAACCGTGACCGGGATGCTGCCTATATTGAAGGACCAAAAGGGAAGATCTTTAAAGGTTTCAGATCCGATATCCCCGACCTGAAAAATTGGATTGATACACTCCCGGATCCGGAACCTCAGATCACACTATTCAGTGAATCGGTCAAAACCCGGAAAAAATTTGCACTGAACGAGCAAAACGGTCACAGGTCAGCCTCTCTCGTCAACCTGGGAAAGATAGCGGTACGCCTTGGCCGCACTCTGGAATATGACCCGGTGAACGAGGTGTTTGTGAACGATTTGGAAGCCAATAAGCTTATTGACCAGCCTATGCGGGGTGAATGGATGTTATAACCTGTTCCTCATCCACGCAGGTCCGGACAGATCCTCCCTGTTCACAAAAATTCCGGATTTTGAAAACATGATTGATATAAAGCACTCAAAAGCAAATTCATAATGAAAGCTTACCTTAAATTTAGTCTGATGGTTCTGGTTGCTGCCTTCTTGATGGCGCCTGCATATAACCAGGACAACCGGACGCTGGACACAAAAGTCGCCGATATCCTGGCGCAGTTCCCGGCCAAAGATGCCCGATATACAGAACTACTGATGAAGAATATCATAGATCTCGGCCCGGATGGCATCGCTAAATTCTGTGATATGATCATTCCTCCGGGAACGGGAGACGATACACAGGCGAGGTATGCACTGGCAAGCCTGGCCCGCTATGCCGGCGCTCCGGGGCAGGAAAACATCCGAGGCATGGTCGAAAATGGCTTCCTTGCAGCCCTTGCCAAAGCATCGGACAAAGAAGTAAAATCGTTTTTTATACGTCGGCTTGCCCTCTGCGGACAATCAGGGTCGGTATCCGCTCTTGAAAAATACCTGGACACGGATGATTTATACGCACCAGCCGTTGCAACGCTAACAAGCATCGGGACCGAAGAGGCAGCCGGTGCCATCTTCAGGCACACGAGGGGTAAAACCGGGCCCCAACTTAACGCACTCGTGAAAGATTTGGGTGTGCTGCATTATGAGCCGGCTGAAGAATTTATCATTTCCCTGGCAGGTTCCCCCGATGCTGCCACCCTCGAACAGGTGTACCGCGCTCTTGCCGGCCTGGGAGGCGTAAATTCGGCGGAGGTATTCCGTGAGGCTGCACAGAAAGCCGGTTATTCTGCCGATAAGACCGGGATCATGATGTCCTGCCTGCAGTATGCGAGGCGTATGGGTGAAAAAGGTGAGTTGAAACTGAGCCATTCGCTCTGTGACGACTTCCTGAAAAAATGTATCAGACCTGATCAACTGCAGTTCCGGTCAGCCGCCCTCGGAATTCTTCGCCATAATGAAGGTACAGCTGTGACAGATCTTCTCCTGAAGGAGATCAGAAACAGTGATAAGGCATACCGTAATGCTGTGCTCCGGATAGCCGGGGAAAATCTGACTCCTGAAGAAGTCAGCCGGTGGATTGATGTCATGAAGAAAGTACCGCCGGAGACACAGGGTGAGATCCTCACCTTCCTCGCTCACCGTACAGAAAATGATGTCCTCAGGAAGGCCATTCTCCCTTCGTTGAATTCTGAGGACACAGCCGTGCGGAATGAGGCGGTAAAGGCCCTTGTGGTGAACCAGCAGGATAAGGCACTGCCTGTATTGCTTGATCAGCTCACCAGGGTTAAGTCGGACAGTGAATACCCTGTGATTGAGGATGCTTTGCTTACAGTATGCTCTGCCCGCGATGGGGAAACGATAGCTTCACGATTGAAGGGAATGAATACTGATGGACAGGTAGTGCTTATCCATGTGCTGGCCTCCAGGCGTGCAACCAGTCAGTTCAGTGACGTGGAGGCGCTTTGTTCATCTGACAATGACGAAGTAAAAGCTGCGGCGTACAGTGCCCTTCCGCGTTTGGCCAAATCTGGTGACTTAACGGAATTAATCGCTTTACTACGCAAGACCGGTGACCCGGAAGAGATCACCTCTGTTCAGGGTGCTATTGAAGCAATTTACACCGGAGAAGAACACCCTGAACCGTCGGTCATACTTAAAGAGATGTCCACAGCGGATTTAAAAGAAAAGCTGATCCCGGTATTACCTTATCTGCATGATGAAAATGGATTGAAGACACTGGTGGACCTGCTTAAGAATGGAAAAGGGAAGGAAAGGGATGCGGCTTTTATGGCCCTGATGAACTGGACTGGTGCTTCTGCTTTGCCGGTTTTGTTTGATGTCTTCACCGATCCGGAATTCAAGGCATACAGGGATGATGCCATGGAGGCGTACCTGGATCTGGTCGGTAAGGCCGATATACCCGACGATCAGCGATTGCTCTGGATTGAAAAGATCATGCCTGCATGTTCGTCAGTCAAAGCCCAAAGAGAAGTGATCGATGCAGCAGGTTCGGTTAAAACATTCCTTTCACTTGTTTTTGTTTCAAAATATCTTGACCGGGATGATCTGGCCAGATCGGCAGCCTACGCGGTGACCCGGTTAGTCCTGCCTTCACCGGGCGAAAGCGACGGTCTTACCGGGAAAATCGCCAGACAGGCGCTCCTTAAGGCAAAAGAAAAGCTGACCGGCCCCGACAGCCAGTATGTTAAAATCGATATCCAGGAGTACCTCGATAAAATGCCCGATGAAACGGGCTATGTCTCCATTTTCGACGGGAAGGACCTGGATGGCTGGCAGGGTCTGGTGAAAGATCCTTTGGCCCGCGCCAAAATGTCGCCAAAAGAACTGGCCAGGGAGCAGGCGGAAGCTGACATGCAGATGGGTGAAAACTGGGCCGTAAAGGACGGCTGCATCGTGTTTAACGGCAAAGGAGCTAACCTTTGTACTAAGAAAATATATAAGGACTTTGATATGCTTGTTGACTGGCGAATCACTAAAAACGGCGACAGTGGCATTTACCTCAAGGGTACGCCCCAGATCCAGATTTGGGACACATCGCGGGTAGACGTCGGTGCACAGGTGGGTTCGGGCGGACTTTACAACAACGAGAAACACCGGAGTACGCCGCTGGTCCTTGCCGATAATGCTATCGGTGACTGGAACACCTTCCGTATCCACATGACAGGGGACGTGGTTACAGTGTACCTGAACGGCATCCTCGTCGTCGATCATGTTGTAATGGAGAACTACTGGGACAGAGGTATACCGCTTTTCAGCGAAGGCCCTATTGAATTGCAGGCTCACGGTACTGACCTCGCTTTCCGAAACCTTTACGTAAAAACGATCGATGCTGACGAGGAAGGACTGAGCGCAGATGAAAAGGCTGAAGGTTTCGTGTCGTTGTTTAACGGGAAGGATCTGGGAAACTGGGTGGGCAACAAAACCGATTATTCGGCTGAGGAAGGCTGCATTATCGTTAATCCAAAGGATGGTAACCATGGTAATCTTTATACAGAGAAGGAATATTCGAACTTCGTCTTTCGCTTCGAATTCCTGCTGACACCTGGTGCCAACAACGGACTGGGTATTCATGCCCCACTCACCGGTGATGCTGCCTATGTGGGGAAAGAACTGCAGATCCTCGATAACACAGCCCCCATATATGCCCATTTGCAGCCCTACCAGTATCACGGATCGGTTTACGGGATCATCCCCGCGAAACGCGGATTCCTGAAACCCGTGGGGGAGTGGAATTTTGAACAGGTGGAGGTGCGGGGTGATAACATTAAAATAACACTTAACGGCAGCGTGATCGTCGATGGCAATGTAAAGGAAGCCACCAGGAACGGAACGCCAGATCATAAAGATCATCCCGGGCTGGAGCGTCATACCGGGCATATCGGGTTTCTCGGGCACGGCTCAGTGGTGAAATTCCGGAACATCCGGATAAAGGAGTTGTAAGGGATGCAGACACCGGAGGAAAGGAAATTTCAGAAACTTCCCTGCCACGATTATAAATTTAGATGAAGGTGGTACAAAAGGACATAAACGTAGCGAAGCGATCTCTCGACCAAAGGGAGTAACATTATGCATAATTCAAGAAGCCTGCTGCATGGTAGTTACACGGGGGTAGTAATTTTTTAGCGCATTTATAGGTTTTCTTCAGGTTCTGATTGACTGGAATATCAATATATTGCCCAAGGGTATTCGTGCTTGTCAGTACCAGTCATCGGGCGCGAACGGCATACCTACATAAGAGCAGTCATAGCATTTCTGGATATTTACCAGGACCATGAAGTCACCTGACTCGCCGGCATAGTAATACTCACCGATCCTGTCACCCACTGTTGCGTGAAAATCGGGAGGTTTTATAGGTGTCAGGACTATGCAATCGCTGAAACCTGTTTCAAAATGCCTGATCTTGAGCTGTTTTTTCGTAATGACTTTTACATCGGAATGAACGCCTGAAGCACTGAATAGTCCGATGACAGGCAGATTCTCATCCCTGACATTATGGATATTTCCTTTCAAAGCCCCGGGTATGGGATCAAAAAACCCTCCCGAGCCTGAATTTAACTTTAGTGTTTTCTGGAGATACTGATAGTTATTCCTGGTCAAAGAATAAACCTTCAGTCTGGTGTTGTAACGCACCGACAATTTACTTGTGAAGGCGGAGGATATAAAATAGAGATTAGCGTCAACTATCTTGTTTTCAATCAGATTCTCGGTTGTTGATACCGAGATAAACGGGGAAGTTGATCTCTGCCAGCAGGGGCGGAACCCGTTCAAGTTAACCGGTGGCACTATCTCCCAGGTTTCAATCCATCTCCATTCATAATAACGGGGGTTTTCAGGCCCGGCATGTGCAGCTGCGTGTATTTCAATGCCTTCTTCTCCGGCGTAAGGGTGACTAATAGAATTATAAAACTGTCTGAAATAAATTGAGTCAATTACAGGAGCTTCGAGAAATTCCTCATAATCTGACTCATAGATTTCTCCGCTATTATCGACGATCCTTAATTTATACTTCCCTCCACTTTGGGGGATTAGGTCAGGGTCGGACTGGTAGAGCCCGGCTGCAGTCTCAGTGAGCGTCCAACCATTTTCAGTCGCGTCAAGGATCTGTACGAGTGCACCTCTCACCGGCCTTGTTACATTTTCTTCATAGGGAAATGAATACGACAGTTTGACTGTTGCCGCCGGTGTCTCATCACTAAGCAGCGCGTCAACGACAAGCACATTTTCGTATCCATGAATGTCGGGTGTAAATTTTTCGACGCAGGATGAGGGTATGAGCATGAAAAGGCTTAGAAATGAGAAGATTTTAAGGAAAACACGTTGATTCATCTGGAATGACTGTAATGCACGTTGTGATCTGTGGATTCAAATATAAAATAAAACTTTTCAATCCCCTACATCCCGGAATCCCTTCTTTCTAAAAATTGAGGCTGAAAGTCACGAAAGATCCCCGGATTCGCCCCCCGGTCTTTTGCTGATGGAGGAGCGTTGAGGCTGATCTTGCCCGGGATGAAGAGGAAGTCTGACCATCAGAGCTTCAATTTTGTAAACATTCTTTTATATTTGTGCAGGGAGGATGAATCAAACGCATTTGATTGTGAGTGTGCCCGGATACATTCATTGAAAAATTTCCTTATTAAGCCTGGCCCGGGTGCGAACATCCCCTTCAGCAGAGACAGTGTAAGCCTTTAATCTACAACCGGCAGACCTAAATTGAAAACGAATATGAATAATAATCATTTAATTATTTCAATAACCTTATATCCTACTCTGTTTCAAGCTTTCCGCCCAGGATCCAATCCAGAGTCAGAAAGCCGGATGGCTCTCCCTTGCGGAAGCCGTCAAACCGGAACTGGTCACGGTTGAAAGAAGGCCGGAAGCAATTGTCTCAGTTTCCAGGGATGATTCTGCATTCCAGGGATTCAGGGCAGATTTTAAAGAGCGTACGGATAGCTTCTATACCACATCCATGAAGCAACATTCAGGGGTGATATTTGATTTTGGTGAGCATCTGACTGGCTTTGTAACGTTCAAAGTTGAAGACCTTGGACGGGTAACCGATGCACCGCTCAGGCTGAAATTTACCTTTGCAGAAGTTCCGTCAGCGGTTGTTGTTCCGTTTGATCCGTATACAGGTGTCCTTAGCAGGGCATGGTTACAGGATGAGATCGTTACGATTAATGAAGTGCCGGCATTATTAACCATTCCGAGACGGGTCGCATTCCGCTATATGAGAATTGACGTGCTGGGCAGTTCAATATACTCTGATTTTAAGCTGACCGATATTTACGTGAAGGCAACGACCTCTGCAAAAACACAGAATGCATCACTCGCACCGGAAACTCCCGATATAGTTAAGAAAATTTATACAGTCGGACTGAATACACTCAAAGAATGCATGCAAACGGTTTATGAAGACGGACCGAAACGTGACAGGAGACTTTGGGTAGGGGATTTATACCTGGAATCGCTGGCAAACCGGTATTCGTTTAAAAATGACAGTCTGACCAGGCGTTGTCTGTATTTACTTGCCGGATTGAGCGATCAGAATGGCTATGTTCCTTCAAATGTGTTTGAACGTCCTGAACCACATCCGCAGGATAATCCGCACCTTGATTATTCACTCATCTATAATGTTGTTTTGAAAGAATACCTGGAAGAAACGGGGGATAAAAAAACGGCCGGTGATCTGTGGCCTGTGGCTAAGGAACAAATCACAATTCCCATAAAATACCTGGGACAGGACGGGATGATGGATTATGAACGTGCCGGCAAAGAGTGGAGACTGTTTTTTGACTGGAATGAGAATTTGGATAAGCAGGCTTGTCTACAGGGCTGTGTCATCTGGGCGTTTAAAAACACCTGGGAACTGGCAAAGGAGCTGGGTAAAGAAAGCGAAGTTTCCGAATTGCCTGCATTAATCAGCAAAATGACCAGGGCTGCACATCAAAATCTTTACGACAAGAAACAAGGTGTTTTTATTAGCGGGAATAAAAAACAAGTATCTTATGCCTCCCAGGCATGGATGGTATTGAGCGGCGTCGCGTCTAAAAAAGAAGGTGCTGAAGCTTTCAGAAATATCCTGCGCAGGACAGATGTGGTTTATCCGGGTGCCCCCTATTTATATTACTATGTCGTTGAGGCCATGATCAGGTCAGGACTGGAACAGGAAGCTAAAAGCGTTCTGACTACCTACTGGGGAGGAATGGTGAAGAAAGGTGCAGACACTTTCTGGGAAGTTTATGATCCGGCTAATGATTTTGTTTCTCCTTATAATGATTATTTAGTCAACAGTTATTGTCACGCATGGAGCTGCACACCGGTTTATTTCATAAAAAGATATCCCGCTATATTCCAGAAATAAAGAATTTCACAAGTTGCCAAATGAAAATCAAATAAAGGAAATATGGTCGGGTCAGCTGGCCCTCTCACAGCATATTGACTTCACCGCCCAACTATGATCTGTTATTTTTATTAACTTAGTTGAGCTGAAAAGTCTGTCTAACCTTTATTACTGACAATTATTGTACAAAAGGCAGGCATCATCATGCGGGATAAACGATTTATAACGGAACATCGCGGCGGACTGCTGAAAAAGGAACAACACCGGCAATTGATGCGGTGGGCCTGTGCTTGTGTGGAACATGTATTTCCACTGTTGCCGGATAAACCGGATCGCAGGCTGGAGGAAGCGTTACGTGCCGGAAGAGGTTGGGAGCGGGGAGAGGCTTCGGTTGGTGAGGCGAGGAATGCTTCAGTGGAAGCCATCGCCCTGGCAAATGAATCTGCTGACGGGATCTCAGAAGCGATAGCGCGCGCTGCCGGCCATGCAGTGGCAACGGCCCACATGGCCGACCATGCAGTGGTTGCTGCACTTTATGCTCTGAAAGCCGCGAAAAATGCTGGTAATTCAATCGATGCCGAGAGAAACTGGCAGAATGAACAACTGCCGGCGGAGGTCAGAGAGCTGGTTTTTGCCATCATGCCTGAGAAGTTAAAAGGTTTGAAACTATAAGAAAACAGCAGGGTAAAGACTTGTGGTGAACAGTTCTTAGCAGTACTTTAGACAACCATATCGACCATCTCCGGTAATTTATTGGTGTGGCCCGATTTTCCGATATTAAACTGAACGGGAAAATGACAGGGAACGCGTTTTGAACGGAACAGGTAGGTATCCCGGAGCCGTCTGAAGGGCTGCAGGATAATGACAAACATCATGAATCAAAAAATACGTTAAATGAAATCCATCCGATTGATGACAACACAACCTATCCGCCTGAGCCTGCGAGCTCAGCGGACCTAAAGTGACTTTATACTAATCGATCATATGCGGTTATCCCACACGAGCGGGATAAGCTATTCTACCTTTAAAATTTAAATTATTATAGAATGAAAAATCTATCCATCCACCTGGCGATCTTCATCCAGGTATGTTTTCTGACGTTGACTGTCGCTTCTGCACAGGATGATTTTGTATTTATCGATCTCTCCCGCCAGGTCAACCGGGGTTTCACCGACAGCATCGCTGGCGACGCCAAAGGCGGGTGGGCAGACTTCGGCGAGAAGTCCTGTATCACCTCAATTCCGTTTGGGAAACAGGTCTTCCAGGATAGGACAATTCCTTTTATGATCATCGATCCGGCCAAAAACAATAGTAAATCCGTGATCGTACTCAGTGGTCCACACCGAGAAAGCACCTTCCCTGTTGAGTCAGGGAAAATTCAGATCGGGAAGAAGCTTTCCGCTTTGTTTTTTCTTCACACAGCGATGTACGTTAAGGAAGGCGATTTGGTGGACTACCGCATACACTACAAGGATAATTCAGAAACCGTGTTTCATTGCGTTAAGGGTTCGGAAATTGCAGACTGGTGGGACCCGGATGAATTCATGACCGGCTGTATGCGTACTTACCAGGAAAAGAAGTTATGGCTGATCAACACACCGTGGAAGAATCCGTATCCGGATAAGACCATTCAATGGCTTCGTATGGAATCTACGGGAAATGCGATCCCTGTCCTGGTGGCTATCACGGGATCAGGCAGTGTTGCACCATTTGATGCCATGCTCCGGGAAATTTCTGGAAGGATAGAATCCTACAAAAATTCAAAACTAACAGTTGCCTTTCTGCAAGCCAAATCATTGCCCGATATTGGGATGAATTTGGAAAAAGGGGATGCACTATGCAGGAAGGCAAAGACTATGGGCGCCGACATTGCTCTCTTCCCTGAGATGTATAGCATCGGTTATAACAGTATTGACTTTGACCAGCCTGATGCTATCAAAAGGTGGAACGCCCGGGCATTATCGCAGGATAGTGAATTCGTAAAGCATTTTAAAGACCTGGCCAAAGAGCTGAACATGGCCATTGTGGTCACCTATCTTGAACACCGTGAAGGTGAAAGATTGCCGCGAAATTCCGCTTCCCTGATAGATCGTCATGGGAATATTGTGATGACCTATTCGAAAGTCCATACTTTGGATTTTTTCAATTTCGAAAATGCAATGACCCCGGGCGATGATTTTTATGTGACGGACCTGGATACGAAGGCCGGCGATGTGAAGGTGGGTATGATGATCTGTTACGACCGTGAATTCCCGGAGAGTGCCAGGGTCCTGATGCTGAAAGGGGCAGAGATCATCCTGACGCCCAATGCCTGCGGGCTGGACGATCTCCGGATTAATGAGTTTCAGACGCGGGCTTTTGAAAATGCCCTTGTTACCGCTATGACAAATTATGCAAGTGATGAAGGCGTTCCCGGTTACAATGGTAAATCCTGCATGTTTTCGGCTGATGGCACAAAGATTAAGGTTTGTGAAGAGGGGGAAGGCGTTTATACAGCCAGTTTCAACCTTCACGACATCAGGAAATACCGTGAAGAAACCGTCTGGGGCAATGCATTCCGCAGACCTCAGAAATACGGGATCATCGTCTCCCCGGCAGTAGGTGATCCGTGGGAGAGGGAAGACAGCTTCGGGAAGGTTTTTGAAAGGCTGAAGGAGGGAAAGGTGAAAGGTGAAAGGCGAAAGGTGAAAGGCGAAAGGCGAAAGTGAGGGATTGAGTTAGGAGGTTAGAGATTAGAGATTAGAGATTAGGGAGCCCATGTGGCCTAAAAGTATAGATTACGAGTATGATGCATCGGGAAGAGTAAAAAAAATCATCTATCAAAAAAACACCTTTTCGGAACGGTTCGATCACGAATATATTTATGATCCCGACGGCAGGTTATATTCTGTTTATACCGAGGAATACTATGATCAGGGAACGTTAAAGGATCAACAACTTCAGGCCAAATATTTTTACTATAAACACGGACTGCAAAACGCCCTCCAATGCTTCAGCAACGGAGGGTTTTTTTAGGGGAATCTCTATAGGTATCCCGATCACCTCCATTCCCCCGGAAATCCTTTCTTGTGCATTTCTTCGAATAGCAGTTCGTCTTCCCTGCTTTTCACCCCCGGACTCCAACATAAATTCCGTTTTCATCCAAAATTCCTCACCACACCACGCTGATTTTTTACTCTTTTTTCCATTAACGGGTGAAGCTTTACCGGATATTTGCCCCGGAGTGATTACTAAATGCTAAGCAATACAAGGTGTGAGATAAAGAAGGCATTCGTATTGTAAGGTGCCAATCCGGGTAATTCTGACCATCGGGTAGTTAAAGAATTTCGACCTGGGGCATGGGCGCTATCTGGCAGGGCATAAGCATGATAAGCAGTAGCGGAGCGGTACCAGCATAATAACATGGATAAGTTGCAGGGGGTTTGCGAAAGCTACATCCATTGACATTAAAGACTTACAATGAATAAATTTATATTTGAACCTAAATAATTTGTCCATGCACAGAGGATACAAATAAAATTATTTTCCGGACGAGATGATATCGGTAAAATATATCTGGTCAGAAAAGAAGTACGTAATGCTGGACAGGGATCTTGCAGACCGTTATGCATGTAAAACGATCCGTCTAGACGAACAAGTAAAACGAAACATAGGATAAGTTTCCCGGTTAATTTTATGTTCCAATTGACAGTGCAGAATACGCAGAGATGAAGGATCGCAAAATGTGATACCTTCCAGCGACAGGCAGCATGGCAAATATTTGCCTTATGTCTTTACTGAACATGGGATATTGAGTTTTCCAGTGTTTTAAACAGTGAAAGAGCGATAAGGTAAATATTAATATTATAGAAACTTTTGTCAAGATTCGTGAACTAATGTTCGTGCACAAAGATGTAATCCGGCAACTTGAACAAGTTCAGAATAGAGCTCACAGAACATGATAAAAGCTATTAATGATCTTTGAATACCTTAAACAACTGGAAAAATCCAGACAGGAAGCGACCGACCAAAAGAACCGCCCCAGGATAGGCTACAAACAAAACAAAAAGAATTAAACACGACCCTCACCATCGGCACCTCCGTTCTTTTAAATGAACACCTCTTACTAATTGAATAAACCTGTGCATAAAAATGAAAACGCCGGAAATCTTCAGATAGAAGGATCTGGTGAATGTCTGTCGTCAAAAAACCTGTGGCATGTCATTAAATTTTATTAATTTTAATCTACTGAAGACATCATCCCAAACCTGTCAGGTTTTGAAATCCTGACAGGTTTACGTAAGATGGCCTGATCAACATGAAAAACCAAACGCCGGAATATAAGGATTTCATAATGGCCCATTTAATTAATGTGCCGGCGATCCTAAAAGATGACTATGCCAGTGATAACGTCCTCTTCAGCTATGCCGATTATTATCCCGGCGGGTTTGAGATGCCTGACAGACAAAAGGGATCTACGTACAGGTTCGGGTACCAGGGACAGTTTGCAGAGAAAGACCAGGAGACTGGGTTTAATCAGTTTGAAGCCAGGGAGTATGATCCCAGGATTTTGCGGTGGATGGTGACTGATCCGGCTGGGCAGTTTTGGTCTCCTTATGTGGGGATGGGGAATAATCCGATTAGTGGGGTGGATCCGGATGGGAGATTTTGGCAGGAATTTGGAAACTGGATAGGTAGCGGATTTAAAAAAGGAACATGGAAATCCGATGAAGCTTTAGCCTTTAATAAAGCTCACCCTGGATCAACCTGGCACGGGAAAAGAGCAAATGGCTATTATACATTTGATGATGTTTATACAGGCCATGTAGGCCCAGGATTTATTCCTGGGATAGGATGTAGTAAAAATTTTGGAGCAGTTAAGGATTTTGGAGCGCCATTTAGCTACTGGTATAATTCTCATTGGACAGGCAAGATTATTCCTGATGTACTTTTTATTGAAACAGGTGGTTCTTTTTCATACATTTTTGGTGGTGAAGCCGGAACCGGATTCGCATTACAGTTGAAAGGTAAAGAAGGAGTTCACTTTTATAGTTACACAAGAGGTGGAGCAACTGCTGGACTTGAAGGAGGAGTAGGTTTGAAAATAGGTTATGGCTCATATGACGGCGACTCAAGAAATTTTTCGATACATAAAAGTTTTGAGGGTTCTGGTACAGTGGGAGCGGACATAAGTCTTCCTGCAGCATCAATTGGCGGTTCTGTAAGTCGTTTGGATCCCAATGGAGGAGTATTACGTTCCTATTCTATTGGTTCTGGAGCTAAGTTAGGGGCTAAAACTACGTTTTTTTCAGGGACTAAGTTAGTTAAAATATTATGACAGATTATTGCACAGTGTTTCAATACGCTTTCGGGCAAACTAAAGTATTATACATTTTCCCCCTTTTTCTGATGTTTGTAATCGGGTTAGGGTTACGTTTTTTATTTAAAAGGATAGATATAAAAAAGTATTCCTTTTTATTGAGTCAATTTTATTTATTTATATCTTACCTAATAATAGGAGTATCTGGGATTATGCTCATAGTGTTTATAGTAGGAATCCCTAAAATATTGAAAGAAGAAAAAAATCTTAAGCAAATTATAAAAACCCAAAGTTATAAACAAGTTACTGGACAAGTTGAAAATTATAAAATTACAAGATCGGCAAATACGGAGTATGAATCATTTTCAGTGGATTCGGTTCAGTTCAAATATTCTGATACGGTTTGAAATTGAAGGTTTCCATCAAACAGCCTTAAATGGAGGCCCAATCGATCATAATGGACTACATGTAAGAGCGTACTACATTAATAGAGATAATATGAATGTTATATTAAAATTGGATATTGAATGTAAGGACTTGAAAAGATAAATGTGCTTAGGTTGCACCCGTCTGGGGACCACCTTAAAGGGTCCAGTCACAAAATCGGACTACCTCTATGAGCTTACCGATCATCTGGGCAATGTGAGGGCAATCCTAAAAGATGACTATGCCGGTGATAACGTCCTCTTCAGCTATGCCGATTATTATCCCGGCGGGTTTGAGATGCCTGACAGACAAAAGGGATCGACGTACAGGTTCGGGTACCAGGGATAGTTTGCAGAGAAAGACCAGGAGACTGGGTTTAATCAGTTTGAAGCCAGGGAGTATGATCCCAGGATTTTGCGGTGGATGGTGACTGATCCGGCGGGGCAACATTGGTCTCCTTATATAGCTATGGGGAACAATATTATAAATAGAATCGACATTGATGGAGAAAGGGATTGGCCACGATTCTTTAAAGCAAGAAGAAATGCTAAAGCGAATGAGAATTACAATTTAACTGGTAACATTATTCCTGAAGTACAAATAACAACCCAGAATAAAACCGGATGGGCAAGATTTAAAAATCTCATGAAAACAAATTGCTGGATTGATTGGAATGTAACATCCTCATTTAGCGATATAAAATTTACTAATACGTTTGAAACGAAAAATTATTTCCCCAATATTTTAGGAAATACGACGATTACTAATTTCACACAATCAAAACCAAGTGGAAATGGGATGCAACATATTGATTATGTTAACAAACACGTGGAATATTCTACAGACTTGTCATTTGCGGTTGGTTCGGTTGATATAGGATCTAAAGGAGTTACAACAAGCATAGGTATAAGAAATAGTGTCATTTTAGGAGTGACAAAAGATGGGATAACCGTTGGGTGGTCTACTAAAAGAAATAATAAACTCCATGGAACAAGATGCAGTTAGCCGAAGGCTTACCGCCAATGCTTCAGCAACGGAGGGGGTTTTTTTAGGGAAATCTCTATGAAGTATCCCGATCACCTCCATTCCTCCGGAAATCCTTTCTTGTGCATTTCTTCGAATAGCAGTTCGTCTTCCCTGCTTTTCACCCCCGGACTCCAACATAAATTCCGTTTTCATCCAAAATTCCTAAACACCCCACGCTGATTTTTTCCTTTTTTCCCCATTAACAGGTAAAGCTTTATAAAACACCCAGGTAGCACAGTGCAAATCCGGGTAATGCAGAACAATGGGTAGTTAAAGAATTTCACACTGAGGCAGGTGCGGTTTTTGACAGGGCATAAATATGTAAGCAGTACGGTGCGGTACCAATTGAATAACCTGGATATTTTGCAGAGAAGATTAGAAAAGCTGCATCCATTAAATAAACATCTTTAAATCAAGATCATATATTTTGGAGGTCACAATTTGTAACCTCCAAAATATATCAAGTTGACGGAATATGAAATTTTAGTTTTATAAAAAACTTTTACACTTATGAGTGAATCAGCAAAAAATATTGCAATCCCTGATGAAATAGTAATGAACAAAATTTATGTGATAAGAAATTTAAAAGTTATGCTTGATAGGGATTTAGCTGAACTCTATGGAGTCGAAACCAAAGTGTTAAAACAATCTGTAAGGCGTAATATAAGCCGATTTCCTTCTGATTTTATGTTCGAAATGTCGTCAAAGGAATTTAATGAATGGAGGAATGAATTTGTTATAACATCAGGCGATAAAAAAGGGTTACGTTATGCTCCATTTTGTTTTACCGAACAAGGAGTTGCCATGCTTTCCAGTATTTTAAACAGTGAAAGAGCAATCCAGGTAAACATACAGATTATAAGGGTATTTACAAAGATGCGTGAACTACTTGCCACCCATAAAGATATACTCGCCCATCTTGATAAAATCGAACATAAGTTAGCCGGTCATGATGAAAAGATCATGTTGATTTTTGAATATCTCAAGCAACTTGAAAAAGCAAAACAACAAGAAACTGACCTGAAAAACCGTCCAAGAATAGGCTACAAACAAAACAAAAAGAAATAAACACGGCCCTCACCATCGGCACTTCCGTTCTTTTGAATGAACACCTCTTACTAATTGAATAAACCTATGCATAATAAAATGATAACGCCGGAAATTTTCAGATAGAGTGATCTGGTGAATGTCTGTCGTCAAAAAACAAGTGGCATATCATTAAATTTTATTAATTTTAATCTACAGAAGACATCATCCCAAACCTGTCAGGTTTTGAAATCCTGACAGGTTTATGTAAGATGGCCTGATCAGCATGAAAAACCAAACGCCGGAATACAAAGATTTCTTAAAGGATCATCTGGTTAATGTGCGGGCGATCTTAAAAGATGATTATGCCGGTGATAATGTCCTCTTCAGCTATGCCGATTATTATCCCGGCGGGTTTGAGATGCCTGACAGACAAAAGGGATCGACGTACAGGTTCGGGTACCAGGGACAATTTGCAGAGAAAGACCAGGAGACGGGGTTTAATCAGTTTGAAGCCAGGGAGTATGATCCCAGGATTTTGCGGTGGACGGTGACTGATCCGACTGGACAGTTTTGGTCTCCTTATGTGGGAATGGGAAGTAATTGGATAAATGGAACGGATGCTGATGGGACTTTCTTTGGTAGGTTATTTGCTTCAATTGGTGCTTTTCTAACAGGAGGTGAAGTTGTTGAGGCCGGAAATGATTTTCTGGTGGCTAAAGATGGTGAAGTATTAAGAAATTTTGGGAAAAAGGGATTTCGATTCGGAAAAGATTCAGATTTCCAAAAAGGAAGTGGAATCGAAGTGCTCTTTGATGGAAAAGTTGCCTATGATCCTACTAAGGTCGGTGTACTATCTTACGATGTTGCTTCTGGTTTCTCATTACAAGTCTCAGGGGAGATGTCATCAGAGTACGGATTTGTCGTCGGTGTTCAAGATCATATTGGAAAGGAGCTCATTCTGTATCAGAATAAATGGCCTTTTATTGGTGGAACTGCTCCATTTCC
>CAVXSF010000019.1:0-26896 GCA_963764345.1 uncultured Bacteroidales bacterium
GCCGTCGACGTACAGCATTGCGGGGTGCTTGGCATCGTCCAGCGCCTTGCGCACGCCGGCGATGTCGGAGGCGACGCCGGTGGCGGTCTCGTTATGGGTGGCGAAGACGCCCTTGATTTCGTGGTTCTTGTCGGCCTTGAGGATCTCGGCGTACTTCTCGACCGGGACACCTTCGCCCCACTCGACGTCCAGCGCCTGCACGTCCAGACCCCAGCGCTGGCACATGTCGATCCACAGGTTCGAGAAATGACCGAAACCCGACATCAGCACCTTGTCGCCCGGCGACAGGGTGTTGGCGACGCCGGCTTCCCAACCGCCGGTGCCGGAGGCCGGATAAATGAAGACGCGGCCGGTCTTGGTCTTGAAGACCTTCTTCATGTCTTCGTACAGCGGCTTGGTGAAATTCGGCAGATCCGGCGCCCGCATGTCTTCCTGAGCAAGGTGCATGGCGCGGTTGATACGGTCGGGCACGTTGGTGGGACCGGGGATAAACAGGAAATTACGTCCTGGCATGGTTCTGACTCCTCGCTTGCCGGCTGGCGAAAAAAATCCCCTTTGACGGCGGATTTTTCCGGTCAACCATGTAGTCACAAAAGGTGATTTGTATGACCGCGGGCTGCACGCTGGCCAACACCCACACGCGAGATAGACGGTCGCCCCAAAAACGCGCACGAAATTAACACGTAAGTCCGCATGAACGCAAGTAAAAATGCGGGTTTACACGTTGCTGCACCACGGCATTGCAACGCCTGCGACAAGCCTTGTCAGGCGGAAAAACAGCCGGCTCTAAACGAAAGCTGAAGCCCTGTGGTATTACTCCTGCTAGGGTGATAACAAGTGCATCCCGCCGCCGGTTTCTCAGCCACCCACCCAGCGTATGTCCTTAAGCAGCAGCAATTCGCAGGCACCCTGGCCGGTGTCCTCGCGCGAGAGCGAACTCTTCCAGAACCAGCCGTCGGCGGTATTGACCTGAATCAACGAACCGCTGATCCGCACCAAATCGTCCCGGTGCAGCCGCGACAGTTGCGAGGCGATGCCCGGGTCCGCGGGCACGATGTGGATGTTGGCACTGTGGGTTTCGACGTCGCGGCGGGGTATGGGAAAGGCATCGGCGTGCCAGTGATACCAGCGTGCGTTTTGGCTGATCTCGAACTTCGAATAAATCGCGGGGTCGGCCATCGGCCCCCAGCCGGCGGCGATATCCAAGGGCGAGAGGTCGGCTTCCCGGCCGAAATGATATTTGCGCAGGGAGAGCACCCGGATCGTCTCGGCATACGGCGCCAGCTCGGTGATGCGGTAACCTTCCGACTCCGCATCCACGGCAGTGGCCGGGGCGCGGCCGAACTGCCGCCAGCCGAAAAACGCGATAACGGCGATCAACACCCAGGTCCGCAGTGACAGTCGGCCCATCGACGCCCCTCCGATGCCGTGCCGCCGGCATTGACGGCAAGTGTGGCACAAAGCCGCCGCCGCGGCGATCAGCCCAGCGTGCGCGCCAGGTCTTTCTTCAAATCCTCGACGTCCTCCAGCCCCACCGAAAGCCGGATAAGCCCCTCGCTGATACCGGCACGGGCGCGTTCATCCTCGGTCAGGCGCCAGTGCGTGGTGGTGGCGGGATGGGTGATGGTGCTCTTCACGTCGCCGAGATTGGCGGTAATGGAAAAGACGCGCGTATTGTCGATCACCGCCCAGGCGCGATCGCGGCCGCCTTCCAACTCGAAGGCCAGCACACCGCCGTAGCCCGACTGCTGGCGCGAAGCCAACTCGTGCTGCGGATGCGAGACCAGGCCGGGGTAATGGACCCGCCGTACCCCGGGTTGTCGTTCCAGCCAGCTCGCCAGCGCCATGGCGTTGGCGCTGTGCGCCTTCATGCGGATGCCGAGCGTTTCCAGGCCCTTGAGGAATACCCAGGCATTGAACGGGCTCATCGACGTGCCGGCGGTACGAACGAAGCCGAAGACGGCATCGCCGACCAGCTTCTCGGTGCCGACGATGGCGCCGCCGATGCAGCGCCCCTGCCCGTCCAGGAATTTGGTCGCGGAATGGATGATCAGATCCGCACCCAGCGTCAGCGGCTTCTGCAGGGCCGGCGTCAGGAAACAGTTGTCCACCACCAGCAGACAGCCGCGAGCGTGGGCAATTTCGGCGATGCGGGTGATGTCGGCGGTTTCCGTCAGGGGGTTGGAGGGCGTTTCCAGGAACAGCAGCCTCGTCGACGGCGTGATCGCCTCGGCCCAGGCCTCATAGTCCGCGAGCGGCACGAAGCTCGTGGTGACGCCGAACTTGGGCAACAGGTTCTGGAACATCGTCACGGTGGTGCCGAATACGCTTTGCGAACAGACGATGTGGTCGCCGCTTTTCAGCAGCGCCATGCAAAGGGTCAGGATGGCACCCATTCCCGAGGACGTGCCGACGCAGCGTTCGCCGCCTTCCATCGCCGCCAGCCGCTGTTCGAAGCAGCGCACCGTGGGATTGGTGAAACGCGAATAGATGTTGCCGGGTTCGGCGCCGGAAAACCGGGCCGCCGCGTGGGCCGCGCTTGCGAACACGAAGCTCGAGGTCGCGAATATCGGTTCGCTCTGCTCGCCCTCGCCGGTGCGCACCTGGCCGGCACGCACTGCCAGCGTGTCCAGCCCATATTGTTCCAACGGATCGATACTCATGTCGCCTCCAGATAAAGTCTCTGGCGCCGTCGTGGAAATCTTGCGGAATTGCCGGATCGCGGGCACAAAAAAACCCGCGTCGGCTAAAGCGGGGGCAGATCGCTTTAGCGGTTTTCGCGCTCTCCGGGAATGTCCCGTTGAAGCGCAGCGCCCGCAAGCTGACTCAAATCGGCGCTTGAAATCGAAATCAGCGTAGAGGATTGGGCG
This sequence comes from uncultured Bacteroidales bacterium, assembly GCA_963764345.1. Lineage (GTDB taxonomy): Bacteria > Bacteroidota > Bacteroidia > Bacteroidales > DASQZK01. Next base: position 2,871 of record CAVXSF010000019.1, read on the forward strand.
GGGACTGTCAATTTCCGGTCCCGCAACCGGCGGCGATTCTATCCGGTGGCCGAGAGATCGTTCAGTGCGTTGCCGTTCGATTCCCGACGGGTCTTGGCTTCGTCGGAACGCAGGGCGCCGATTTTCTTCAGGTAGACCTCGTTGACGTCGCCGGTGACATAGACGCCGTCGAAGCAGGAAGTGTCGAAGTGGCGGATGTTCGGATTGCCGCGACGGGCCGCGTCGATCAGGTCGTCGAGATCCTGGTAGACGAGCCAGTCGGCGCCGATCAGCCGGCACACCTCCTCGTCGGTGCGGCCGTGCGCGATCAGCTCTTCGGCCGGCCGGCATGTCGATGCCGTAGACATTCGGGTAACGCACCGGCGGCGCGGCGGAGGCGAAGTAGACCTTGTTCGCGCCCGCGTCGCGCGCCATCTGGATGATCTGTCCGGAGGTCGTGCCGCGCACGATGGAGTCGTCCACCAGCAGCACGTTCTTGCCGCGGAACTCGAGGTCGATGGCATTGAGCTTCTGGCGCACCGATTTCTTGCGCATCGCTCTGTCCGGGCATGATGAAGGTGCGGCCGATATAGCGATTCTTGATGAAGCCTTCGCGGTATTTCACGCCGAGCGTGATTGGCGAGCTGCATGGCCGCCGTCCGGCTCGTGTCCGGGATCGGGATGACCACGTCGATGTCGTGGTCCGGCCACTCGCGTTCAGATCTTCTCGGCCAGCTGTTCGCCCATGCGCATGCGGGCCTTGTAGCACGGAGATGCCGTCGATGATGGAATCCGGCCGCGCGAAGTACACGTACTCGAAGATGCACGGGGTAGTGATCGGACTTTGTCGGCACACTGTCGGCTGTGCAGCTCGCCATTCTTGGATCGATGAACACCGCCTCGCCGGGCTCGATATCGCGCAGCAGCTCGAAGCCGAGCGCGTCCAGCGCCACGCTCTCCGAGGCGATCATGTACTCGTTGCCCTCGGCCGTTTCGCGCACGCCGAGCACAAGCGGGCGGATGCCGTGCGGATCGCGGAAGCCGAGGATGCCGTACGCCGGTGATCATGGCGACGCACCGCATAGGCCGCCACGGCAGCGCTCGTGCACACCGGCCACCGCCGCGAAGATGTCGCTCGGCGTCGATGCGCAGCTTGCCGCTGCGCTGCAGCTCGTGCGCGAACACGTTGAGCAGGACCTCCGAGTCGGAGTCGGTGTTGAGGTGGCGCAGGTCCTCGCGCAAACAGCTGCTGCTTGAGTTCCTCGGCATTGGTCAGGTTGCCGTTGTGGGCCGAGCGCGATGCCGTACGGGGAGTTGACGTAGAAAGGCTGGGCCTCGGCCGAGGCTGCGCAGCCGGCGGTGGGATAGCGGACGTGGCCGATGCCCATGTTGCCGAGCAGGTTGAGCATGTGCGGGTGTGGAACACGTCGCGCACCAGGCCGTTGCCCTTGCGCAGGAAGAAGCGGCCGTCCGCGTACGTGACGATGCCGGCGGCGTCCTGGCCGCGATGCTGCAGCACCGTCAGCCCATCATACAGAGACTGATTGATGCGGCTCCTGCCGACAATGCCGATGATTCCGCACATGGGATGGCTATTGTATCCCCGACGCCGTCAAAAACTGAAATAGTGACTGTACTCGGGCGGAATTTGCCCGCGCAGCCATAAAGCCATTTCCTGGAGGTAAGGGATCAGATGGGATTGGCTCCACCACGGATCCTTGGGCAAAGGCGTCAGTCCGGCAAGCAGCACCAGTAGTGTGCACACCGCGACACCGCGGGCGACGCCGAAAATCATCCCGAGCATGCGATCGGTCCCGCTCAGCCCGGTGGAGGCAATGAGGCGGCCAATCAGGAAATTGACGATACCTATCGCGAACAGGGTGCCCACGAACAGCAACCCGTAGGCGACGAACCACTGCGCCGACGGCACGCTTATCTTGTCCTTCAACATGCCCACCACCACCGGATGGAAGGTCTTTGCCACCCAGAAGGCGGCCACCCAGGCGATCAGGGACAGCACCTCCCGTACCAGCCCGCGAAACAGGCTGAGCAAGGCGGAGATGCCGATGATGACCAATATGGCAATGTCGATCCAGAGCATTTGGTTTTTCGTTCCGCCCGTCCTAGGGATAGCGGACCACGATCCCTTTCAGATTGAGACTCTTTTCCAGCTTGTCCAAGGTCGCCTGCGCTTTGTCCCGGACCAGTTCCGGGCCAACCCTGACCCGATAACGCGTCCCGTCGGTCGAATACAGCTTTTCCACGAAGGCGTTGAATCCCTGCTTGCGCAGCTTCGCCACCAGGTCTTCGGCATTCTTTTCGCTGCTGAAACTGCCCAGTTGCACCACCCAGGCGGTCACCCCCACGCGTTGCTGGTTGATGGGGGCCACAGCGGCATTCTCCTCCGGAGCCGCAGCGGGAGCGGTGCCGTTCCCCGTATCGGCGCCCGATGGCTGTGGTGACGGCGACGCCTGCTGGGCGGCCTGGGGCGGCTCCGGCACCTGGACTTGCGGCGGTGCCGTATCCAACGGCACGATACGCGAACTGAATTCGCTGTGCGGCTTGGGAGGAATATTGGTCGAATCAATCTTCGGTGCCTGCTGCGGCGAGGTGTCCAGCAGCAAGGGCAGGAAGATGACGGCCAGTCCGGTAAGGACGGCCGCACCGACCAGGCGTTGTTTTAAACCATGGTTCATTCCCAGACCGTTCTCCGGATTTGCCGCTTTGCTTGGCTCAGTGCAGCGCTAATTTAGGCTGTCCAGCACTCTGGCCGCACCGGCGACGGTCAGGAACGAACCGAACACCAGCACCCGGTCGCCGCTGCGGGCCTGTTCCCTCACTGCCAGCAATACGTCGTTGAAGTGTACACAAAAAAAAAGTGTCAATTGCTGATGAAATAGCCGGATTAAAGGTCAAATCGGAGGACTCCGCCCTTGAGATTCAAGAGAAGGAACAGATATACGAAAGGATGGACAAAGTGGAGAAAGAGATTGAGGATAAATACGAGGAGATCCTGAATGATGTCCTGCCTGAAGTGTTCTCCATCGTCAAGGATACTGCCCGCCGTTTCACCGAAAACGAAACACTAGAAGTTACGGCGAAGGATTTTGACCGTGACCTTGCTGCCGAGCATGATCATATCGAGATCAGGGGAGATAAGGCAATATGGTACAACACATGGATGGCCGGAGGAAATGAGGTCACCTGGGACATGATCCATTACGATGTGCAGCTTATTGGTGGTGTTGTACTGCATCGGGGAAAAATTGCTGAAATGGCTACCGGTGAAGGAAAAACCCTGGTGGCAACATTGCCTGTGTTCCTGAATGCATTACCGGCAAAGGGTGTGCATATTGTTACGGTTAACGATTACCTGGCGAAACGTGACTCCGAATGGATGGGGCCTATTTACCAGTTTCACGGACTTACCGTGGACTGTATCGACAAACATCAGCCTAATTCCGAAGGCCGTCGGAAAGCATACAATGCTGATATTACTTTCGGAACCAACAATGAATTCGGTTTCGATTACCTGAGCGATAATATGGCTATTAACCCGCAGGATCTGGTGCAACGCAAACATAATTATGCCATCGTCGATGAGGTTGACTCCGTCCTGATCGATGATGCCCGGACACCGCTTATCATTTCCGGTCCGATTCCAAAAGGTGAAAACCAGGAATTCCAGGCCCTCAAACCCAGGGTAGAAACCATTGTGGAAGCACAGCGAAAACTTGTTAACCAGATTCTTACGGATGCGAAAAAATTACTGCAGGAAGGGAACACGGAAAAGGCCGGCTTCAAATTACTGCAGGCAAATAAAGGCCTGCCCAAAAACAAAGCACTTATAAAATTTCTCAGTGAAGAAGGAAACAAGTCGCTCCTGCTTAAAACGGAAAATATCTACATGCAGGAGAACTCGAAAAATATGCATATCGTTACCGATGATCTTGTTCTTTGTCATCGATGAAAAACAAAATGCCATTGAAATCACTGATAAAGGAATTGACCTGATCAGTTCTCCTGAAGAGCCTGATTTCTTTATTCTGCCCGATATCGGATCAGAAATTGCCGAAATCGAAAAATCTTCCATGAGCGAGCAGGAAAAGTTAAATACAAAAGATAAGTTGCTACAGGAGTATGCCGTCAAATCAGAACGTGTTCATACTGTAAACCAGCTGCTCAAAGCTTATACCCTGTTTGAAATAGATATTGAATACGTGGTGATCGAAAATAAGGTCAAGATCGTCGACGAGCAGACCGGCCGTATCATGGAAGGCCGACGTTATTCCGACGGTCTTCACCAGGCTATCGAGGCGAAAGAAAATGTGAAAGTTGAAGCAGCCACTCAGACCTTTGCCACCATAACACTTCAGAATTATTTCAGGATGTACCATAAACTGGCCGGTATGACCGGTACTGCTGAAACGGAAGCCGGTGAATTGTGGGATATTTACAAACTGGATGTTGTTGTCATCCCCACCAACAAACCGATTATCCGGGACGACCGTGAGGACCTTGTTTATAAAACCAAACGGGAGAAATACAATGCGGCAATGGATGAGATCGTGGAACTGGTTGACAAGGGACGTCCCGTTCTGGTCGGAACAACCTCGGTGGAGATCTCTGAATTACTCAGCCGGATGCTCAAGATCAGCAAGGATACCCCACAATGTTCTGAATGCTAAACTGCACCAGCGGGAAGCCGAAATTGTGGCCGAGGCCGGCAGGAAAGGTACGGTGACCATCGCTACCAACATGGCAGGACGTGGTACCGACATTAAGCTTTCGGAGGAAGTGCGTAAAGCCGGTGGTCTTGCGATCATCGGTACTGAGCGGCATGAATCACGGCGCGTCGACAGACAGCTGCGTGGTCGGTCAGGACGCCAGGGAGATCCTGGATCTTCACAGTTTTATGTTTCTCTTGAAGATGACCTGATGCGTCTCTTCGGATCGGAAAGGATCTCCGGAATGATGGATAAGCTTGGACTGAAAGAAGGCGAGATGATTCAGCATTCCATGATCACCAAATCCATTGAACGTGCTCAAAAGAAAGTCGAAGAAAACAACTTTGGGATCAGAAAGAGGCTTCTGGAATATGACGATGTCATGAATTCTCAAAGGGAAGTTATCTACAAGAGAAGAAAACATGCCCTTTACGGGGAACGGCTGAGCGTGGACATCGCCAATATGATGTATGATGTCGTGGAAAGTGTCGTCAACCAGTATCACCCCATTTCCGCTTACGATGATTTCAGGTTTGAACTTATCCGGACACTGTCTATCGAAAGTCCCCTGGATGAGAAGGCTTTTCTGAAGGCAGTCCCGGGAGAGATCATCGACATGTTGTACGACCTTATCCTTAAAACCTATAAAAGGAAAGAAGATTCCATAAGCAAACAGGCTTTCCCCGTAATCAAGGATGTGTATGAGAAACAATCGGCGGTTTACGAAAATATCGTCGTCCCGGTCTCCGACGGAATCCGGATATTCAGGGTGATAGCCAACCTCAAAAAAGCGTATGAATCGGAAGCACAGGAACTTGTAAGGTCGTATGAGAAAACAGTAGTACTGGCCACTATCGATGATAACTGGAAGGAGCATCTCAGGGAGTTGGATGACCTTAAACAAAGTGTTCAGAATGCAACCTATGAACAGAAAGATCCCCTCCTGATCTATAAATTTGAATCTTTTGAATTATTCAGACAGATGATCGACCGGGTAAACAGGGATGTAGTGGCTACATTGATGAAGGGACATATACCCATCAGCGACCCTGCTGCAGTTCAAAAAGCCCAGGCTCCTAAAAGGCTTGATCTTAGTAAGTTTGAGGCAAACCGGGAAGAAAAGCCGCAATACAATGATCCATCCGGCGGAGGTGATCCCCGGAACAGGAAAACACAACCGGTGCGGGTTGAAAAGAAAGTCGGAAGAAATGACCCCTGTCCGTGCGGCAGCGGTAAAAAATATAAAAACTGCCACGGTAGGGCAGGTGCTGCCTGATAACTGACCAACAGGGCAGGGACTGCATTTCATCCCGGCCTGCAGAACCCCGTTTCAGAAACAAAAAAACCGGAAGACTTTTTCAGGGCATGAAAATCTTCCGGTTTTTGTATTTCCGGCGTAATCAGTGGAAGTTATTTCCGCGAGAGCCCAATATGAACTCACATCCGGAATAGAACACGCAGGAGACTACCTACGGGTTTACATAAGTTTTGATTTTTTCGTACAGTCCCTTGCTGACCGGTACGAGCGGAAGCCTGAGATTATTCTGGGCCAGGCCCATCAGTTCAAGAAACGCTTTCAGCCCTGCAGGGTTGCCTTCAGCAAACAACATATCAAACACCGGCATGAGAGCATACTGGAGCTTTCTGGCCTCTTCGGCCTTGTTCGCCAGGGCCATTCTCACAAGGGTTGAAAATTCACCGGGATAGGCATTGGCGATAACCGAGATGACACCGCTGGCACCAAGGGCAATAAGTGGAAGGGTAATGGCATCATCACCGGAAATGACCAGGAATTTTTCAGGCTTGTCCTTTATTATGCTCATAACCTGCTGAAGGTTGCCCGATGCTTCCTTTACACCGATGATCTGGTTTTTAAATTTATTGGCAAGGCGAACAACTGTCTCGGCTGAAATATTCGATCCTGTCCGTCCCGGAACATTATAAAGGATGACCGGTACCGGGCTTGCCTCTGCAATACTCCTGAAATGCTGGTACATTCCTTCCTGTCCCGGTTTGTTATAATAAGGAGCAACCGACAGGATGGCATCGATGCCTGTGAAATCGGTTTCCATAATGCTGTTCAGAACGGCCGAAGTGCTGTTGCCTCCCATACCCAGAACCACCGGAAGCTTACCATCGTTCACCTCCTTGACGAAATCGACGATGGCATTTTTTTCATCCTTCGACAGGACGGGTGCTTCTCCGGTAGTGCCCAAAACAACCAGGTAATCAACGCCTTTGTCAGTGACATGATTCACCAGCTTTTTCAGGGCGTTGAAGTCAACGCTGCCATCATTCCTGAATGGAGTGGCAAGAGCGACACCTGTTCCTTTAAAGATTGTCTTCTTCATTTTATTAATATATCCTGTTTATTCGATTGGAATTTTACCGGCCTTCTCCTGGTTGTTCAGGATCGAAACGTAATTCTTGATCTGGCCGATCAGAAAATCTACAGTTGGTTCGCCAGAGATGTTGATCATGAAATCGCAATCATTCAATGTTTCCCTGTACCTGCCAACTTTAAATTTTGCACGAGAAAGGCTGGTAATAAAAGTGAGCGGGAAATAATCCTTCATGCTGAGGTCGAACAGAATATCATATTCCTGTTCAATGAGATTAAGTACATTTACGTCTTTAGGTCTGAACAAATAGTCCAGATCCTTCCTGCCAATGATCTGGCAGTTTTCCCATAGAACCAGGTCACCCGGAATTTCATCATGAGGCACGTAGCCGAGCAAACCGGTTTTGATCTTCAGATTTTCCAGGTATTTGCTGAAATCCCGGATTTGCCTGAAGGTCTCCACATCAGTAGAATCAAAGATTATAAAAGTGGTTCTGGCAGTATGAAAATTGTGGACAACCCTGTTCCTGTGTAGCTTTTTCTGCTTTTTGAGAAGGGATCTTGTTCCTAACGATTGCCGTATTTTGCTGAATGCACTCACGCTACAATATTAGTAAATTTTGACAATCCTTCCTGAAGAATCGGAGGCTTATTTGATCATTTCAAGAAAATCCTCAAGGGTGATCAGGGGAATATTCAGTTTCTGAGCTTTTTCCCGTTTAGCCGGGCCCATATCCTCTCCTGCAATGATATAATCTGTACCGGAGCTGACAGATGACATATTCTTGCCCCCGTTTTTACCGATCAGGTCCCGGAGAGAATCGCGGGACAGGTTCTGAAAGGTACCTGAGATCACAAAGGATTTGCCTTCAAGAACAGAAGAAGCGGGTAGATCTTCATCTTCAAGCTCCATTTTCACACCCGAAGACCTGAGATTCTGAATGATTTTCTGGTTCAGCGGATGTCCGAAATATTCACGAATGCTTTCAGCTATGCGACTGCCAATTTCCTCAACGTCAACCAGTTCTTCATACCCGGCATTCATCAGATGATCAACGGATTTAAAATGTCCGGCTAGTTTGCGGGCCACTGTTTCACCAACATACCTTATCCCGAGGGCATAAACCAGTTTTTGGAGAGGCCTGGTTTTTGACTCTTCGATACTTTTCAGAAGGTTGCCGGCCGATTTTTCGGCAAAACGTTCAAGGCTGACCAGTTGATTGAATTCAAGACGGTAAAGGTCTGAAATATCGGTGAGGAGATGGTGCCGGAATAACTGATCAATGGTGGCTTCTGCGATGTTGATGTCCATGGCCTTCCGGCTGACAAAATGTTCTATTCTGCCTTTGATTTGCGGAGGACATCCGTAAATATTCGGGCAGTAATGTGCCGCTTCGTCAGGCTTTCTTTCAAGAGCAGTGCCACATTCAGGACAGGTTTTGATGAACTCAAACGGCTTGCTGTCTTTCAGGCGTTTAGCGTAATCAACCCCTACGATTTTCGGAATGATATCGCCGCCTTTTTCAACAAACACGGTATCACCCGTCCGGATATCAAGCAGCCTGATCTGATCTTCATTGTGAAGACTGGCCCTTTTAACGGTAGTGCCTGCAAGATGTACCGGTTCCAGGTTAGCAACCGGTGTTATGGCACCTGTCCTTCCCACCTGGAATGAGATGTGCTTTAAAATTGAGGAAGCCCGTTCTGCCTTGAATTTATAGGCAATAGCCCAACGGGGTGTTTTGGCTGTAAAACCCAGCTGTCTTTGTTTCGGGATAGAATCCACTTTTATCACAACACCGTCGATATTGAACGGCAGGTCGTCCCTTCTCTTATCCCAGTAGTTTATGTATTCAAAGACTTCTTTGAGGCCCGAAGCCATTTTCATATATTCACGGGGGACTTTAAATCCCCAGTCTCCGGCCTTCATAAGATTCTGGTAATGGGAATCTGTGGGAACGTCGTCTCCCGGCAGATAATACAACATGCAGTCGAGAGGGCGTTTCGCCACAAGCGAAGAATTTTGCAGTTTCAGGGTGCCGGCTGTCGCATTGCGGGGATTGGCGAACAGTGGTTCATCGTTCTCATGGCGGTCATGATTCATTTTCAGGAAACCTTCAACAGGCATGAAAATCTCACCCCGTATCTCCAGCTCCCTGGGAAAATCATTACCATTTAACTGCAACGGAATACTTTTTATGGTCCTGACATTCCTGGTCACATCGTCACCCTGTTCTCCGTCACCCCGGGTTACAGCTTTTGTCAGCATACCGTTCTCATAGCTCAGGCTGATGGCTACACCATCATATTTCAGTTCACAGACATACTCAAATTCGTCTCCCAAAACTTTCCTGACCCTCCGGTCAAAATCCGTCAGCTCCTCCTGTGAATAGGTGTTTCCCAGTGAAAGCATCGGGAATCTATGTTTCACCTGTTCAAACTCCTGGCTGATGTCACTCCCTACTCGTTGCGAAGGACTGTTAAGATCTGCAAATTCCGGAAATTCAGCTTCAAGACGGATCAGTTCGCTCATCATCTGATCATAGTCATAGTCAGAGATCGTAGGCCGGGCGAGGACGTAATAGCTGTAATTGTGGACGTTCAGCTCACTGCGCAGCTTCTCAATTCTTTCCCTTGCTTCCTGTTTTGTCATAGCATGAAATAAAGTTCAAAAATATAAAATATTAACAACTGAAGGAATGGTAAATTTCACTGTAACCCTAAATATTTCCTTGCTTTATCAAAATCAGGCCGTCTGGCTGGTGCAAACTTTAATCTTTGAGGTTTTAAAATTATGGTTACATTTGTTTTGTTCGGTTTTTAGCCCGTAATAAGGCTAAACGAAGAGGGAACCGGGTGTGAATCCCGGACAGTACCCGCTGCTGTGTATCCCGTCTCCTTTGCAGGAGTCAAGATTTTCGGATGATGAGCCACTGTGGATAACAGATTCATGGGAAGGTGCCGGAAGTCGGGGTAAGTCAGAAGACCTGCCGGATCAAGTCAATATTCCAAAGCTTTCGGGACCAGAAGCAAGAAAAACCCTTCCTTTTTCCTGCCTGCTTAAGATTATTGATTATTGTATGATCTGTAACAAACTTTAATCACTTCGTAAAATGAAAAAGACTGTACTGCTTTCTCTGGTTATCACAGGACTGATAGCTGCCGTTTCATGTAAAAAGGAGCCGACTGTTAAAAATGACCGCATTACCTTTGAAGAACTTAAGCCCGGACAGGATGGCTATTACAATGGTGCCGACGGAGCAGGCGGGTTCACTTCGGGCAATGCCTTTTTCCCTACACATTTTGACGCACAATATGGCAGCTGGTCGGGATTTGCCTACAGTAATATCAAAAATGACACTACCCCCGGACTGGCAAACCAGTTCGGTGCCATTGCCGGGGAAGGTGCCGGCCACTCTGATGTATACTCGGTTTTTTATAGCTGGCAAAAAGACACCATTTTTTTTACTACTCCTGAAAAAATTAAAAATATCAGCTTCTGTAATTCCACTTATGCCTACTATTCCATGCTGAACGGCGATCAGTATGCCAAAAAATTCGGCGGAGAATCAGGAAACGATCCGGATTATTTCAAACTCATTGTGGAAGGACTTGATGCCGGCAAACAGAAGGTGCTCAGCGGGGAAATCACCCTTGCCGACTACACACCGGAAGATAATAGTAAGGATTATATCGGGAATGTGTGGACAGATGTGGATCTCTCACAGGCAGGCTATATTAAATATCTCGTGTTATCCTTTGAATCATCCGATACCGGAGCTTTTGGCATTAATACCCCCACGTTTGTATGTATAGATAATATTTTTGGAGAGTTACAAGAATAAAGGAGGAGCAGCCAAAGATCAAAGAATTTCAGCTAACTTAGCACCTGACCATGAGATATTTTATGTTGTCGGTTTTTTTGGTTTTTTCTCTGTTTTCATTTGGACAGATCAGCAGGGGAGGACATCCATATGCATATCCCGGCAAAAAATCCTCCACACCCGTTTATGTTCTCCCCACAATTAACCATGAAAAGGCGATCCGGGAGAATTTTGAATCAGAAGATCTGATTAACGGGAAAAAGCCCTTCCGTTTTGCAGAAAATATCGATGTTCAGATATCTCCGGAAAATGCAGGAAGCTGGGTCGACATGGGAAACGGCCTCAGAATCTGGCGTTTGATCCTGACCTCGGGAAAGGCATATGGTATGAGCCTCTTCTTCAGCCGGTTCAGACTGGAAGAAGGTTCCATGGTTTTTCTTTACGATCAGGCGCAGAGAACTGTTCTTGGTGGATTCAACTCATTGAATAATAAGCCTTCAGGTAATCTTCAGACCGATTTTATCCCCGGTGATACGCTCATTCTTGAGCTACAGGTCAGTAATCGTAAAACGTATGGTGAACTGGTTATCAGCCGGGTCTCTCATGCATTCATCGATGTCTTTGACAAGAAAGATGGCAGACACGGCCTTGCCGGAGAATGCAATATAGGGATCAATTGTCCCGAAGGAGCTGAATGGCAGGTGATCAAACAATCGGTTTGCCGGATCTTCATCGGGTCGAGGGGGGAATTTTGCACCGGAGCCCTCATCAATGATGTGGATTCTGACGGAACGCCATATTTGCTGACGGCGAATCACTGCATTAAATATCCCGCAGATTCACAGAGTTCCGTTTTTGTTTTCGGATACGAATCACCCGATTGCAGCGATACCGACGGATCTGTTTCACTGAGTCTGTCATCGGCCGTTGTGATGGCAACCTCCGACAGTCTTGATTTTACCCTTCTCAGGTTAAGCGACATGCCCCCGGAGAGTTACCATCCGTATTATGCCGGCTGGTCAAGAATTGAAAGCCCGGTTTCCAAAACCGTGGTTATTCATCATCCTTGGGGCGATGTCAAAAAGATTTCTAAGGATAATGACCCTCTGCTTATCCAGTACCAGACTGTAAATCCTCCGGTATGGTTAACCACCGGTAGTGTACCGCAGGCTTTCTGGCGTGTTGGACGCTGGGATGAAGGAACCACTGAACCAGGTTCTTCCGGAGCCCCTCTCTTCAACTCCCAGAAGCAGATCATCGGCAACCTGACAGGCGGTGAAGCCATTTGCGCTCTTCCCGTTAACGATTATTTTTCAAAATTCTTTAAATGCTGGGATTATTACCCCCAGTCAAACCGCCGGCTGTTAAACTGGCTGGATCCTGAAAATACCGGAGTTCAGAGTATTTCGGGCTATGACCCATACAATTCCGAAGAACCGATTCAGTACCTTGAACGATTCATGGTATACCCGAATCCAAACGATGGACATTTTACCCTCGAAACGGATACCCTCAGTCTCAAGGGTGCGGCTATCAGCCTGTTCACTTCTACCGGCCGGATCATTGGGACGTACACTCCCCAGTCATCCAGACTTGCCACTTTTGATGTCAGCGGACTTGAATCAGGCTTGTATATCCTGGAAATAAGGCTGGGAGATTTACTTTCATTACGTAAGATCATTATTATAAAGTGACCAGGCTACTTTTGTCAATAGGAATCTTTCTGCTTATCTCTTCCTGCCGAATGCGGGAAAGGGAAACTGCTGTGACAGTTTCTCAGAATGAATTTTCGGAGAAATTTGCACTACAGACCGAACCGGGATTTATCATCCTCACGATCACCAACCCATGGCAGGAGGCAGATGACCAGGGCTTTACCTGGATCCTCGATAAAGGCACAGGAAATTTGCCGGATTCGTTAAAGAAATTCCCGGTCATTAAGGTGCCTGTAAAAAATGTCGTCGTGTTCTCCACTACACACATCGGATTCATCAGTGCACTGCATGAAGAAAATACCATTACAGGCGTTTCGGGATTCAAATATGTTTATAACAGGGATGTCAGAAAACGCATTGCCGAAGGCCTGATTAAAGACGTCGGCTATCCGCCGGCAATAGACTTTGAAACGATCATCAGCCTGCATCCGGATGTGGTTTTTTTGTACGGTCTGAATGCCTCGGTGTCAGGTATCAGTCAGAGGTTGCTGAATGCCGGAATCCCTTCTGTCATTATGGCTGAGTACCTTGAAAAACATCCACTGGGAAAAATGGAATGGCTGAAGGTCTTTGCAGCCTTCTACGGTCGGGAAAAACTTGCCTCGAATTTATTTTCAAAAGCCTGCGATGATTACATGAAGCTTCAGAAACGAGTGGAAACGGTCCTGCCCAAACCAAAGGTTCTGGCCGGATTACCATGGAAAGATACCTGGTATATGGCAGGAGGGAAATCGTTTATGGCCAAACTAATTGAAGATGCCGGCGGCGATTACATCTGGAAAACGGATCCTTCTGATGAATATGTTCCGCTTGATCTTGAGACCGTATTTATGAAAGCTTATCATGCCGATTGCTGGATAAACCCGGGCTCTGTCCGGTCTCTCGGAGAGATCTCTGCCAGGGATGAACGTTTTGCCAGTCTGCCGGTTTTTCAGAAAGGCAGGGTTTACAACAATGATGCTCGATTAAATGACTCCGGCGGTAATGATTACTGGGAGTCCGGGGTGGTCAGTCCGGAAATAATTCTGGCCGACCTTGTAAAAATTTTTCATCCCGAACTGATGAACCAGCATGAATTCGTATATTACAGAAAACTGGAATAATGCATACATTTATACGGTAATATCAAAACCAAAATATAATGGCCAGCATAAGAAAACTTAAAAAGGATATCAATTATTTGTCCTATGAATTACTTACCGAAGCCTTCGCTTACAGGTATTTCCATCCTGATCTTGCAGATAAGCGCTTCTACGAGATCATCAGCAGGATAGTGCTTATCCGCAATGAGCTCATTTCAAGGACAAACCATCCGGAGGCTGTCTCCGGAGTGAACAATGTACAGCTACATTTCAACCAGGTCAGACAGGACATGACCAGACTGGTGGATGTGATGAGTGATTTTGCCAACGGGTAATTCAAATTCATCCGGTGAAGGGCTACAGGCAAACGTTTTTATTACCGGCAATACTGATTCTCATCAGTATACTGCTGATTCTGGCTGACCTGACTTCAGGAACCGCGGAAATTTCCTTTTCTGAATCCATCAGGCTGATCTTCAGTCACAATAATTCAACCCCTGAATGGATGACCATGCACATGTTCCGCGTACCGCGGGTTATTACAGCTATCATTGCCGGCATTGCACTTTCCGTCAGCGGGCTGCAGATGCAGACCGTCTTCAGGAACCCTCTTGCCGGACCTTATGTGCTGGGGATCAGTTCGGGAGCCGGACTGGGTGTCGCACTGGTTGTCCTTGGATTTTCAACCTTCTTCAAATACAGCATATTTTCGCCGGCCAACAGCTGGCTGCTGGTATTGGCCGCATGGATAGGCTCCGGGATGATCATGCTGCTCATTCTTATAATATCCTTCAGGGTGAAAGATGTAATGACCATTCTCATCCTGGGGATCATGACCGGGAGCGGGATTTCTGCCGTGATCAGTATCCTTCAGTATTTTAGCAGGGAGACGGCTCTCAAGGCATTCGTCATCTGGACCATGGGATCGCTTAGCAATGCCGGGAACGAACAGATCCCTTATCTCCTGGCAGGATTTATCCCGGGGCTGCTCCTGGCGGTTGTCATTCTCAAGCCTTCAAACGCTATCATGCTGGGTGAAAATTATGCACGCACTATGGGGGTCAATATTAAAGTATACAGGATCCTTGTTTTTAGCTCGACAAGCCTTTTGACGGGCACGGTAACAGCATTCTGCGGCCCTTTGGGATTTGTCGGAATAGCAGTACCACACCTCGCCCGCACACTGGCAAAAACCTCAAAAAACCAAATTCTGTTTATCTACTCAGTGCTTATTGGAACTTCTGTAATGCTTATCAGCGATATCTTATCCGTTCTCCCGGGAGCAGGACTGATTCTTCCGGTTAATGCAGTAACCTCTCTTATTGGCATTCCTGTTGTGATATGGATTGTGTTCCGGAGAAAACGAATCGTCATGTGATGGAACATACAGAACCTATACTTGATATCAGGAAAGCTGCTTTTGGTTACAGTAGCTTCAGGGGAGAAACGGTTCTGCTGAGGGACATTGACCTTCAGTTAAATGAAGGAGAACTGGTTTGTCTTATAGGTAGAAATGGATCGGGAAAATCGACGCTCCTAAAATCGATGATGAAACTGATACCATTGCTCGGTGGCCGGATTTTACTTTTCGACAAAGATCTTAAGGATTACAGTGCCCCGGAAATGGCTCGTCTTTGCGGCTTTGTGCCTACAGGATTCGTCAGCGCTGGCGAGATGACCGTAAGGGAACTGGTGGAACTCGGGAGATATCCGTATACCAACTGGTATGGGAAAATGACCGACGCCGACATACATGCCGTTGAGGAAGCTCTGAATTCCGTCGGTCTCTCGGCTATGGCAGATAAAAAAATCACTGAAATCAGTGACGGCGAAAAGCAACGCGGTATGATCGCACGTACACTCTCTCAGAATACCAGGCTTATCCTCCTCGATGAACCTTCTGCATTCCTCGACATTCCTAATAAATATGATATAACCGCACTGCTCAGGTCCTTGTGCGACAAACAGCATTCCGCTATTTTCAGCACCCATGATCTGAATCTTGCCCTTCAGTATGCCGATAAGATCTGGCTCATTGATGATTGGAACATCTTTCAGGGCGGTCCGGAAGACCTGATCATCGAAGGGAAAATAGAACACCTGTTCCAATCGGAAAAAGTCAGTTTTAACATGTCTTCAGGTGATTTCAGAACCAGAGTAAGTTACAGGGGATCATTCAGCCTTGAAGAATCTGCCTCAGCCGGAGAGGTCGGCGCCTGGACAATAAAGGCCCTCAACAGGGCCGGATATGAACAGGCATCCCTGAAAAGAAAAGCAGGCTTTCTTCTTTCCATAAGTCGGAAAAATGACAGAAATGTTTGGAATCTTCAGCAGGATAATGAAAATTTGTTTTTTTACTCCCTATATGATTTAACCCGTCACCTAAAACTTTCAGAAAAATGAACTCCGCCAAAAAGATCATTGCCTATATCCTTACGGGATTAGTCCTTGTATTTTGCATTGTGGCTATCCTGGGAATATGGAATATCATTGATATGGAAGACCTTCTTATCCGGTTGTTCCAGTCGATGCTGGTCATTCTCGCTGCGGCAGCAGTGATTGTTTTTATTTTCGCCATACTTATAAAAGACAGGGGAGAGGATCACGAGGAGTAATCTTCAGATCAGCAGGGAAAGCTTGACGGCATTCAGAGCATTATCGTATTCTTTCAGGCCCTGGATGCGCTTCCATATTTTCTGTTCATCAAAATCGGTATTCAATACCTGTTTTATCCGGATGATCAGTTCAGCCGGCGTATTTCCAATTTCACACAGTTCTTCGAGGCCTGTATTGATTACCATCTTAGTATTCACCACACAAAACCGGCCCGCGAAAAGCGATTCGATTAATTTAAGCTTTATGCCGGAATCCTGAAAGGTTACCAGGATATTTACCTGGGCATTCCGGATGAGCTGATGCATCTCTTCCTCCGGGGGTGAAGCGATCAACCGTATATTCGAACTGTTCCTAACAGCATTGACGATGGATACTGATGGATTTTTACCGGCGATGATCACCGGGAAATCTATTTTGCTGAATACCTTCTCAATCAGATACAGGGCTGCTTCAACATTTTCACTGACGGCCAGGTTGCCGTGATAAAGCAGATAATCACCCCGCCCGGCTAAAATGTCAACCTTGTCATTTGAATGAAAAGGATTTAAAAGGAAAGTATTGCCGTACTTTTGCTCAAAATAATCTTTATCGGAAGGTGAGATGGCTGCAATCTCATCAGCATAGTACAGGATTCTTTCAGCCCTTTTCAGTCGCCTTGACTCGAGCATGAAGAAAAATTTATCCGAAAGTTTCGGGGCGGATTTTGCCAGTTGTACGTAATACTGATGTTCAATATTATGTGTTCTTACTATCCTGAACTTCTCCTTTAGAAGAGGATCATCGAGGAAATAGGTCGTATGTAACCCTTCAAAAAGAACGGGCCACGGATCAGCAGCCAGGTTAATCAGCAACTCTGAAGATCGCCTCGAATAGATAATATAGGGTTTGAAGCTAAGTTGCGATTTCCATCCTGTTTTCCTGGGATAGTAGTAAACCTTTTCACAGTATTTTTCGAGTTCTGCGGCAGGTGAACGCTCATAGGTAAAGGTATGAAGGATGACCCTCACGCCGGCATTTTTAAGACTCCGAATCTTATGGAAAATATCAATGATTCCCCCGTAATCAGGAGGAAAAGGCACATTGAATGAAACGATATGCAGGTGTTTTCCTGTCAAATGTGAACAATAGTTAAAATAAGTCAAATAAGATTAATACACGTAACAAATATATAAACTCTGACGTCTTATTAGTGAATTTCAAAGAATGAAAATTGAAAAAGTAAAAATAAGGAATGGAGTTCAGTGTTATTTTGATTTCTCTTTTTTGAAATGAAAAACTGTGAAAGCACGTTCTTTTCATCATGTTAAACGAAAATCTTCAAAAGATTGCCGGTGGGTTTGTTTAGTTGAGAGGCAGTTTGACGGTGTAAAAATTTCGGATAATAATCTCCGATAATGTAAACTATTTTGAAGGTTTCAGCGTAGAAATAACATTCTTTAACATTAGAGAAAAGGATGTGGCACAGAATTTGGAAATTAAAATTCAGTTTAGGTTAATAAATAGAGTTAGCAAAGGGTTAGTAGTTTTTTAGTAGTTTTCTTTTCATAGATAGTTTTAGGGTTAGTTAGTTTTAAAGTGTCATCTGTAATGGATGGCACTTTTTTTTTGTCCTGCCGACACCGGCCCGTTGAGTTCACCTACTTTTGAACTTAACCCGCACGGGCTGAGAGATGGAAGTCCGCTTTCTCCCGGCCACCCTAAGCGATATACAAACCTGTGTGTATCTTCCCCGGTTGTCGAATTTACGACTTAATCCGTTTGACCTGATCGAAGTTTCATTCTCTATCCTTATCTTTGCACCCTTAAATAACATAAAGATCGGATATGCGAACCCTGGAATTATTGCTGACCAATGCAGTGCTTGACGGATTATCGGAATTGTACGGGAAATCGGTTCCCAATTCTAAAATAATGATCCAGAGAACGAGGAAGGAATTTTCCGGTGACCTGACTCTGGTTGTATTTCCTTTGACCGCTTTTTCCGGCAAATCACCGGATGTAACCGGGGAAGAGATCGGGAATTTCCTGGCCGGGCATCTCGAAGAAGTTTCCGGCTTCAATGTCATTAAAGGGTTTTTAAACCTGAATATCAGTGTTCCATACTGGCTGGAGTTTCTGAATTATGCATCGTCGGTTGAAAATTTCGGTTGGGCCGAAGGGTACCAGGATATGCCCTCTGTGATGGTTGAATATTCATCACCAAATACCAACAAACCGCTTCACCTTGGACACATCAGGAATAACCTGCTTGGTTCCGCCGTTTCACGTATCCTTGAAGCCTCCGGAAAGAATGTAATCAAAGTCAACCTGGTTAATGACCGCGGAATTCATATCTGCAAGTCGATGCTGGCATGGCAGAAATTCGGAAACGGGGAGACCCCAGCATCATCCGGGAAAAAAGGCGACCATCTGGTGGGTGACTATTATGTCAGGTTTGACCAGGAATATAAGAAACAGGTGGACGAACTCATAGCCCTTGGAAGTAGCAGGGAAGAAGCTGAAAATTCATGCCCGATCCTGGCCGAGGCCCGGGAGATGCTCCTGAAATGGGAGGCAGGCGACCACGAAGTCAGGAAGTTATGGGAAATGATGAATGACTGGGTTTATGAAGGTTTTGACGAAACCTACAGAAGGCTGGGGGTGGATTTTGACAGGACCTATTACGAAAGCGAAACGTACAAGCTGGGCAGGGAACTGGTACTGAAGGGCCTGGAAAAAGGACAACTATACCGGAAAGATGACGGTTCTGTCTGGGCTGACCTAACGCCGGATGGCCTGGATCAGAAACTACTTCTCAGATCGGACGGAACCTCGGTATATATGACCCAGGATCTGGGGACGGCACATCAACGTTTTACTGAATATAATCTGGAACAACATATCTATGTGGTCGGTAATGAACAGAATTATCATTTTCAGGTTCTTTCGCTCATCCTTGCCAAACTGGGATTCGAATGGGCCGCGAAGATCTATCATCTGTCGTATGGAATGGTTGAACTCCCGGAAGGAAAAATGAAATCACGGGAGGGTAAAGTTGTAGATGCCGATGACCTGATAGACGAGATGTTCACGACAGCCAGGGAAATGTCTGATGAACTGGGTAAACTGGGAACCATCCCCGATGAAGACAAAGAAAAGATCTATCAGCAGGTTGGCCTGGGTGCCCTGAAATATTTCATCCTTAAAGTAGATCCAAAGAAAAACATGACATTCAATCCACGTGAATCCATAGATTTTAATGGAAACACCGGACCCTTTATACAATACAGTTATGCCAGGATTCAATCGGTCATCCGGAAAGCAGGGGAACTACCGGGGAGCCTGCCGCATAAAATGACACTAAATGAAAGGGAAATTTCCCTGATCAGGACTGTGTATGACTTTCCGTCGGTCATCGAAGCTGCTGCTGCTGAATTTAATCCGGCACTTATTGCAAATTATCTTTATGATACGGCCAAGGAATTTAACCAGTTTTACCACGATTATTCCATCCTGAAAGCCGAAACGCAGGAGGAAAGGAATTTCCGGCTGGTATTGTCGTCTGTCGTAGGCGGAATAATCAGGAGCGGAATGTATTTACTCGGCATCGAAGTGCCCGAAAGAATGTGATCAGGGATAAATCTCCTTCTTCGCTGCGAGGAGAGTGTTTTTTAACAATGAGACGATCGTCATCAGTCCGACGCCTCCCGGCACTGGTGAAATATAGGATGTCCTGGGAGCCACTTCGTCAAATTTGACATCACCTTTGAGTTTCCATCCCGATTTTGTCAGATCTGATTTCACCCTTGTAGTACCAACATCGATAACCACGGCGCCCTCTTTGACCATATCAGCAGTTACAAACTCAGGCCTCCCGAGTGCTGCGATCAGGATGTCGGCCTGCCTTGTGATGGACGGAAGATCGGCTGTCCGGCTGTGACAAAGCGTTACCGTACAGTTACCGGGGTTTGTTTTCTGTCCGAGGAGAATACTCACAGGCTTTCCTACAATATTACTCCGGCCGATGACAACACAATGTTTCCCCGCGGTCTCAATGTTATATCTCTTAAATAAGTCTATGATGCCCAGTGGAGTGGCGGAGATGTATGCCGGAAGTCCGATAACCATCCTCCCCAGGTTGACAGGATGAAAGCCGTCGACATCCTTTTCCGGGGAAATAGTTTCAATTACTTTGTTTTCAGAGATATGACCTGGAAGGGGAAGCTGCACGATGAAGCCGTCAATATCGGGATCTTTATTCAGTTCAACGACCTTTTTCAGCAATTCCTCCTCGGTAACATCATCCTCATAACGGATGAGGGTAGATTTAAATCCGACCTGTGCACAGGCTTTAACCTTGTTCCCGACGTAGGTTTCACTACCTCCGTCATGTCCCACCAGAACGGCAGCAAGATGAGGTTGTTTGTGCCCTTTCTCAGTCATTAAGCGGACTTCTTCAGCAATTTCAAGTTTAATTTCTTCAGCGATTTTTTTTCCTTCGATCAGTATCATTTGTGGTAGGTTTAAAATCATTTATGCACGGGCATTCGATGATCCTTAATCTTATTCTTTTCCCCCGGAACCCAAACGGTTTGAGGCCTTCAAATAATCGAGGACAGGGAAGAATCAATGGCCAAAGCAGAGTTTTGCGTAATACTCCGGAGTCCGGTGAACCTTAAATGCCCTGAAAGATATAACTGCTGCGCTATCTCTTCATTATCTGATTATTCCCTGCCATCCTGGCCATATTTTTTCCGCCACTCATCATCTTCATCATTTTCCGTGTATCGTCAAACTGTTTGATGAGCCGGTTGACTTCCTGGATGGTAGTACCACTGCCAACGGAGATACGTTTTCGTCTGCTCCCGTTCAGGATGACGGGATTTCCCACGTTCTTCCGGGGTCATCGCCCTGATAATGGCCTCCACGCCCTTGAAAGCGTCGTCGTCGATATCGAGATCTTTTATGGCTTTCCCCACGCCGGGGATCATGCTTGCAAGGTCCTTAATGTTTCCCATCTTCTTGATCTGTTGGATCTGTGACAGGAAATCATCAAAATTAAACTGGTTTTTGGCAATCTTTTTCTGAAGCTTCCTGGCCTCATCGACATCGAATTGTTCCTGGGCCCGTTCAACAAGTGAGACGATATCGCCCATACCCAGAATACGGTCGGCCATACGGGCAGGGTGAAAGACATCCACGGCATCCAGTTTTTCTCCGGTTCCCACAAACTTGACAGGCTTGTCAACAACAGCCCTGATCGAGAGGGCCGCCCCGCCACGAGTATCCCCGTCAAGTTTGGTCAGGACCACTCCATCGAAATCCAGCCTGTTATTGAATTCCCTGGCCGTGTTTACAGCATCCTGACCAGTCATGGAATCGACCACAAACAATATCTCGTGAGGACTGACCGCGTCTTTAATGTCGGAGATCTCATTCATCATCTGTTCATCAATGGCCAGACGGCCGGCAGTATCGATTATCACGACATTGTAACCTTGCAGGCGGGCTTCTTTGATGGCGGATTTGGCAATTTTAACAGGGTTCACGTTGTCCGCTTCCGTATAAACCGGGACTTCCACCTGTTCCCCCAGGATCTTCAGCTGCTCAATAGCCGCAGGACGGTAAACATCGCAAGCAACAAGAAGCGGGTTTTTGCCTTTTTTTTGTTTCAGATACCTTGCCAGTTTTCCTGAAAACGTCGTTTTACCCGAACCCTGGAGGCCGGCAATCAATATAACGGCAGGATTGGCTTTAAGGTTAATTTCTTCACTGGAACCGCCCATCAGCCCGGTAAGTTCTTCATGAACGATCTTAATCATCATCTGCCCGGGCTTGACCGCCGTCAGAACGTTCTGCCCCAGAGCCTTTTCCTTCACCGAGTCGGTGAAATTCTTGGCAATTTTGTAGTTGACATCGGCATCGAGAAGTGCACGCCTGACATCTTTTAGCGTTTCAGCTACGTTGATCTCCGTAATAGTCCCCTGGCCCTTCAGCATCTTGAAGGATCGGTCAAGTCTTTCGCTTAAATTTTCAAACATAGGTCTTGTCCATTTTTTAAACGGCAACAAAAATACACAAAAATGATATCAGAAACAAAGCCTTCCGGCATCGAACTGTCACCTAAAAACTGGTTCATTGAGGAATTATTATCTCAGTTCGGCGCTAAGATCAGGCAGGGATATTATTTCATAGCATTGAACAGACCAATAAAATAATGGTACAAATTTTGAACGGAAGCACTGGACCTGCGTTTGATATGTTATACAAGCCCGATACTTAAAAGCAGGATTCATCGGCTTTTTTCTTAAATATTCACTGAACTTTTATATCTTTAAAACTGAATTCCTGAATTAAATTTTGGTATGCCGAAACCGAACATATTTCATTACATATTCATAGCTTTTCTCGTCATTCCTGGCGGATGCAGGTCCAGGACTCATATTGTCAACCTGCAATCCCAGTGGTCTTCTCTCGATCCCATGACCATACCTTTGAATATACGTGAAAAGGAATATGATAAGGGAAACCTCGTATCAAATTCATCCTTCGAATTCGGCCGGTATTATAATGTCGATACCGTCAATCTCTCTTTTAACCTGCCCGGCTGGAAAAAGGTTGGAGAAGATGTAGACTGGACCAATATTCAGGACAAGTCAGGATTTGAAGCTGACGAAGCCTTCAGCGGTATTCATGCCATTAAGATTATCCGGGATATAGCTAATGAAACGGATACACAGGGTGAGGGAATCATCAGCGATTATATCAAAGTCATCCCCGGAAATTACCGTTTATCCATGGATATCAGGTTAAGCCATGTGGAGTCGGGATTGAGCCGACTGGGCACAAATATATACGATGCCGTGAATATCGTGCTGTATTTCTACGACCGGAACAAGGTCATGATCCGCAGTCAGGCTTACCATCCCACTTACAACCACCTGATCGATAACAGCTTCAAAGGACAACCTTTCTCTAATTTCCGTTATATCAATGAATATGGATGGGGTCGACTTATTGCCCGTTCCGGTAATTTCCCCTTCGATGAAGGAAATCTCCCCGACGAAACCCGTTATGTAAGAATTTTCGCAGGACTGAATGGTACCGGCAGTATGTGGGTCGATATGGTGGATTACAGGTACTCCAGGAATAACTTTACCTTTCTGGAAAAAGTGAAACCCCTGTTCGATTCCACTCTTGAATATTCAGAATTTCTACTGCCAAAACCGCAAAAAGCCACTTCCCCTAAAGATATAAACCTGGTTAAGATGAATGATGATCAGAAAAAATTAAAGCCGCTGATTCTCATTCCCTCCAATTCCAGTGATTACGTCAAAAGGATCATCGCAGGGTTCGTCGGCGATCTGCGAAATAAAGGACTTTACACTAAACGTGAAAATCCGGTAGTTACAAGAATTTCATCATCAGTATTGGAATCGGGGAGACTGATTTTTAGTTTTGGAAATACAGATCTCGCCAATCAGTTTTCCAGTCAGCTACCAGTGGATGACATTCTCAATCATCAACAGGCTTATTTTATCAAAAGAATGAGCACCGTTGGGCGGGTTATCTTTGTGGGCTCGACAGATAATCAGGGACTGTTTCACGCCGTGAATACGCTTACACAGCTCATTGATATCAACACACTTACATATCATCATTTCGACATTCTCGATTATCCTGATTTCCTGAATCGTGGCATGATCCTGCCGGAAGGAGATGCTGATAACCGGGTTCTTAAAACGGATGACCTGGATTTCCTG
>CAVXSF010000020.1:0-30373 GCA_963764345.1 uncultured Bacteroidales bacterium
ATGTATTTGCCAATGGTACTGAACCCAGCTCCAACTTTAACTATTCAGGTCCTCTGAATGAGATGGTGGTGATGGGCGTCGTTGCCGTAAGACTTCAGGACCTCAAACGTGAACTGGAGTGGGACGGCAAAAATATGAGGTTTACCAATATCGGGGACAATGATGAGATCCGCGTGGTCACATCCGACAAGTTCAGCGTGGTGGACGGTCATCCCATTTTCGATACCCAGCATAAGAGTATGAATGCCAAACAGGCTGCTGAAGAATACATCAAACATAACTACCGCGAAGGTTGGTCGCTCTGACCCCTGACAGTATTTGTTTATCATAAAAAAGGCTGCCTTCCTGTCCGGGAAAGCAGCCTTTTTGTATGAAGACGCAGCCGGCACTGTTCGCCAATGCTGACCGTGGGATACTTAATACCGACGACATCCTTTACGCTTTAGGTACCGCATACAAAAACCGGCTGGTTGATTTCAAGGGATTCTGTAGTAGCACTATTTTTCAGGAGCACTGTTGTCGGTTGCCTGGACGGTGTATACTTCTTCCGGCTTGTTGATGTCTATGCTGAAGGTATCCGTAGATTTTATATTCCCTTACCGGAAAGCTGGTATACACTTGTTTTTCAGACGCTGTAAATAAAAATGAGGCTCTAAATTTACAATAAAAAACATTTTTGAAACGAATGAACTGTTCATCCTCAGATTAATCTATTATATTAGCTTTGAGAACAGGTCCTGATTTTGCAGGCAGCGAGGCTGTCAGTGAAATACCGGGGGCTGCTTACTTTTTCAGAAGCGGAATTCATGTAGTCAAACATCCACGGTGGCCCTGGCCCCTGGAATAAATTAACCTATTATGAAAAAAGGTCTGCTGTTGCTAATACTTGTTTTTTCGGTCTGCTATTCCTGCAGGATGAATAAAACCCATCCTGGTGATTTTACCATTCACCGGGGTTTGAACATCAGTCACTGGCTTTCTCAAAGTGACCGGCGGGGAGAGGAGAGAAAAGCCTTCTTCACGGAAAATGATGTAAAATTCATTGCCGGGATCGGCTATGACCATATCAGGCTTCCTATCGATGAAGTCCAGATGTGGGATGAGAATGGCAAGAAGTACCAGGATGCTTTTGCACTCCTGCACGATGCCGTTTCATGGTGTTCCGCACATGGCCTTCGCGTGATTGTCGATCTGCATATTATCAGATCACACTATTTCAACAGCGTTGAAAGACCGTTATGGTCTCATCCCGAAGAACAGGCAAAATTTATACAGCTCTGGAGAGACCTGTCGATGGAGTTGATCCAGTACCCCGACAGCCTGGTGGCCTACGAACTGATGAATGAAGCTGTGGCCGACAATCCGGATGACTGGAATAATCTCATTGATAGCACGATAAATGCACTCAGGGAAACCGAACCCCACCGCAAAATTGTGATTGGTTCCAATATGTGGCAATCGGTAGGTACGTTTAACGATCTCCGGATACCGGACGATCCGGATCTTATCCTGAGCTTTCACTTCTATCATCCTATGGTGCTGACCCACTATCATGCCTCCTGGACTAAAGTGGGAGAGTACACCGGACCGGTGAACTACCCCGGGAAAGTGGTTCCTGAAAAAAATATTGAGGACCTTCCGGAAGATTTAAGGAAGGAAGTGGAATACTGGGGCCGGAATTACAACATCGACTCTATGCGTGTAGAGGTAAGCAAGCCCCTCTTGTTCGCCAGGGCACATCATCTTCCATTATATTGTGGTGAATTTGGTTGTCTGAATACGGTCCCTGAAGATATCCGGCTCCGTTGGTACGGCGATTTCATTAAGGTACTGGATGAGGATGGGATTGCCTGGGCAAACTGGGATTACCGTGGTGGTTTCGGCATTGTGGACGCAGCCGGAAAACCAAACCAGGCGCTGATTGATCGTTTATTAAAATAGACAAATTGATCAGAGAAGATATTATTTTCGCGACAATAGCGGACTATCAACAATGGTCCTGTTCATTCAAAGATCGGAAACGTTGAAACAAATGCTCGTTGAAATGGATTCAATGTACCATGCAATGGGAAAACTGCCACCACCCCTCGTGATGAAAACCAACTCTGATAATTCGGAATACGAATACCTGGAGAAGAAATACGGGAAGGAATACTATAATTTTTATTCACCGGAAGAATAGGTTTTATCCCTTTTCTTTCTGGTAGAATGAGGATCATTTACGAAAAAATATGAGAGCGGCACAGATCAAAGTGTACGGACAAATAGGGCTGGAAGAAGTCCCGGTACCTAAAATCAATGACAGCCAGGTTCTGGTTAAAGTCAATTTCGCGAGCATTTGCGGATCGGACCAGCATATCTACAAAGGTCAATTTCATCCGCGTACGCAGCTGCCTCTTATTCCGGGTCATGAATTTGCCGGTGTGATCGCTGATACAGGAAAGAATGTCAGAGGGTTCTCCCCGGGCGAAAAAGTTACTGTCGACCCCATTATCTGGTGCGGTCAATGTGCAGCATGCCGTGCCGGTCACTATCCTGCCTGTACCTCTCTAAAGCTGATAGGCATCGACATGGATGGCGGATTTGCCGAATATGTGACGGCTGATTCCGGTATGATTCACCGTGTCCCCGATCATGTGCCGGATGAACATGCAGCTCTCATTGAGATCCTTTCCATCGGCTTCCATGCCTGTGCCAGGGCAGAAGTGGGTCCGGAGGATGATGTGGCTATCTGGGGAGCCGGCAAAGTAGGCCAATCCATATTGCAGGCAGTGAAAACCATCACTCATGGAAAGGTGTTCGTCGTCGACATTCTGCAAAACCGGCTCAACATGATATCCCCGGGGTATCCCGATGTGATTCTGATCAACGCTGAAGAACAGGATCCGGTTGAGATGATCAGGGAATATACTGGAGGAAGGGGCGTCGACATTGCCTTCGAAGCGGTAGGCCATGCCGTTCCCCTGAAAGGGTTTAATCCGGTCAGATCATGCATTCAGGCTATCCGCGGCGCAGGAAAAGTATGCGTGCTGGGTTTAGCCGACGAACCTGCCCAGATCCTGATGAAAGAACTGATATGGAAAGAAGCCCGTATCATTGCCTCCAGAGTTAGTCACGGAGAATTTTCGCAAGCCATCGACGCTCTCAGCAGGGGACTCCTAAGGCCGGAAATCATGATCACAGATATCCTTCCTCTTGAGAAGGCCCGGGAAGGTTTTGAAATGCTCGATTCAGACCCGGGCAATCATCTTAAGGTACTTTTAAGGGTCTGAGAATATCGTTATTCGACGACGGTAAATTCGCTTTCCTGAAGATGCTGTGAATCAGGACCTATGAAGACCCTGAATTTCCCCGGTTCAACCACTCTTTTCATGTCGATATTATAAAACCAGAGCTTTTCCGGAGTAAGGTTAAAAGAAACCTCTTTCGATTCGTCCGGATCCAGGGTAATCCTGGCAAAATCTTTAAGCTCCAGGACCGGCCGTGTTACTGAGCTGAATTCATCCCTGATATACATCTGGATGATCTCATCACCTTTAACCATTCCCGTATTGGACACGGTGATCTTCGCGGTGATATTTCCCGAAGGATTCATGATGGTATCGGAAAGAGAAAGACCGGTATAGGCAAAGGTGGTATAGCTGAGTCCGAAACCAAAAGGGAAGAGGGGTCCCTGTTCCTGCCAGAGATAACCGCGCATACGGCTTGGTTTTCTGTTGTAATACATGGGCAGCTGCCCAACGGAACGGGGGATGGTTATAGCCAGTTTTCCGGAAGGGTTCACCTCTCCGAATAAGACCCTGGCAAAGGCTTTTCCTGATTCCTGTCCCATATAGAATCCTTCGAAAAGGGCATTCGCCTTTTGAGCTATTTCATTGACGGCAAGTGGCCGCCCACCGAGGATAAGAACGACGACCGGTTTTCCGGTGCCGAGTACTTTCTCAAACAGTTCGTTCTGTCTTCCCGGCAGGTCAAGCCTGTCCCTGTCGCCCAGATGGGATTCAGACCAGGCTTCCCGGCAGGTCGATTCATTTCCGCCGAGAACCATAAGAACAACGTCGGATGAAGCGGCAACCTTTACGGCTTCATTCATCAGTTTTTCATCATCTGAATAAGGATTTGGAACCGGATTCCCGTCATCCCAGAAGGAGGCTGTGCCCTGCATGATGCGGCATCCTTCTGCGAATTTTACGTTAAACCGGCTTCCGGCATAATCTTTTAACCCTTCCAGAATACTGACGCCGAAGCGGGGTTCCATACTGTACCCTCCAAGGTGAATATCCGCTGCATCCGGTCCGATCACAGCCAGGCTATGGATTTTCGTTGGGTCTAAAGGCAGCAGATGATCCGCATTTTTAAGTAAAACTACCGACTCTTCTCCCGCTTTCATTGCAAGGGCGCTGTGTGCAGGATTTCGTGCATTTTGCTCCGCCTTTAAAGGATCGGCATAAGGATGTTCGAACAGTCCTGATTCGAACTTAACCCTTAGAATCCGTTTAACAGCAGCATCAATTACTTTCTCATCCACCATCCCATTTTTCACCTGATCGGTCAGGCTCGTGAAACACTGTCCGTTATGGTTCAGATCCATATCCACCCCGGCTTCAATTGCCAGGCGCCCGGCTTCAGCAGAGTCTCTCGCTACTTTATGATACCTGTACAAATCTTCAATTCCGCCAAGATCACTGATGACATAACCAGTGTGGTTCCATTCATCAACGAGAATGCCGGTAAGCAAGGCTTTATTCGCATGTGAAGGTATTCCGTCGATCTCATTGTAGGATGCCATAAGACAACGGACCTGGCCTTCTTTCACGGCTGTCTCAAAAGGGATCAGGAAATTATCGCGGATAACTCTTTCGGAATAATTACCGGGAGCTGTATTACGGCCACCTTCCGGCTGACTGTGAACCGCAAAATGTTTGGCTGTTGCCACAACATGGTTTTCCGGGATGATCCCGTCCGGCCCGTTTCCCTGGAGACCCTGAATGGCTGCAAGGCCGATCCTCGACACATGATAAGGATCCTCACCAAAGGTCTCTTCCGTTCTTCCCCAACGGGGTTCTCTTCCTAAACCCAGAACAGGGGATAAAGCCTGGTTAACACCCCGGCTTTTCATTTCAAGTGAAGCTACCGTGTAGATCTGCCTTACCAGGGCTGTATCCCATGTGCAACCAAGAGCCAGTGGATTGGGAAAGCTTGTGGCTTCCGAGCCAACATAACCGTGAAGTGCTTCTCCATAAACGAGTGCAGGTATTCCCAGCCTGGTTTTTTCAACCAGGTATTTCTGCGCTGCATTAAGCCGGCGGGCTACTCTGGCAGGAGATAACGATAATTCGGGAGGTTCAAGCATCCCGGTACCCTCAGCCAGCTTTTCCTGAGCTTTGTCGGTAATTAAGGAGTCGGCTTCATCCCAAAGATCCTGACTTCCGTATTGGATAAGCTGATGCACTTTCTCGGAAAGAGTCATGCGGGCAAGAAGGTCGTTAACCCGCTGTTCAACGGGAGCCGAGGCCTGGCGGTAAAGAGGCCCGTCAGTTTTTGTGCAACCGGTTAATAGTAACCCGGAAAGCACGGCAATGGCAAAGGGTGAAGGAGAGATTTTCATGGCGATAGATGGTGTTTCAGGATTGATGAAGCGTAGCTAAAATACAAAATTTATTTCAGGTTTGACCGACATAGCCTGCATAGGGATGTTATCATAAAAAAAAGGTTTACATAGACGGTTTCCGCAGATCATTTCGGTCTGCCGTTCCCCATCTCCTCTGCGTATTCACCTTCACCGGTCCATAGCTCCGAGAGGGCCATCAGGCAATTGGCCAGCGGCGTATTCCAATACTCCGTCGTATTCCATTGTGCACGTCCCTCGAGGTCCAGAACGGGTTTGTCGGAACTGTCGCCAATGAATCCCGCCATAAATCCGCCAGGAAAAGCTCCCAGAAA
This sequence comes from uncultured Bacteroidales bacterium, assembly GCA_963764345.1. Taxonomy (GTDB): domain Bacteria; phylum Bacteroidota; class Bacteroidia; order Bacteroidales; genus DASQZK01. Next base: position 5,944 of record CAVXSF010000020.1, read on the forward strand.
CCGACTGTGAGGCATAGGATTGTTATATCCTATGCCGGTAACCATCGTTGCCATCACCGGGTTGTTTCCCAAAGTCCAGTAAATCTGATCCCAGGCCATTTTGGTTACATGAAGGTCATTGAGAATGCGACCTGCAACGGCCAGACCGTGAGCCCAGCTCATCCAGTGTCCGTTTAGGCCGTGATTCAGCTTCTGTGCGGAATTGTCGGGCATAAAAAACCGGTAATATACTTCGCCGCTAAAGCGATGATAAACCTCATCCGTGGCAGGTTTAAAGTAGCATCCGTAAGGCATGAAGCCGAAAGGGGACTTCCCGGTTGCGGGTATGACATATTTATCAATACACTGCCGGAGAGCCTTTATTACGGGTTCCCTGTCCTTCGCTTCCTGCAGGCAGCCGGTAACCATTCCGAGTGCAATCAATGGCTGAGCCGAATGTAGAATGCCGCGGTATGGATCTTCCTTCTTTTTATTCATGAACCAGAAGCCATGTTCTTCCGACTGAAGGTCCAGCAACTCACACGTCGTATCCAGCAGTAATGCATGGGAAATTTCGCCGGCTTTATATAATTCTGCCGATGCCATGAGTTTCCAGGCAACCACAGAGGTCCAGGTGTGAAACGGATCGTCTTCCTGTTGTTTATGAACCATGAATTTCCAGGCTCTGAGGGCCGCCTCCTTGCAACGGAGGCAGAGTTCCGGCAGCCGGTCCCCGGCAATCCGGGCTGCCTTAAGTAAAAGGTAAATGGTGGTGTACTGGACAATGGGATTGTAGGAAACCCTTACGGTACGTTCATCTCCCGAAGCCGGGATATTGTCGGTAAAGTGGTTTTCACTGTTGTCGGCCACACAGCCGGCATGATTTTCATACCACCATTTTCGTTCGCCGGTCTCCCTGGCAGCTCCGCCCCCTGCCACATCCTCGAAAAACATACCTGTCGCCCGATCCTGCATTTTCAACATAAACGTAAGAGCCCAGGCCGTTTCGGTTATAAAATCATTGTCCGAAACCATTTCGCCTGCAAAGGTATTCCTCTTCATTCCGGGCTGAAGGCTGATATCCAGGAAACCACTAAGTGGCAGATTCGTATGCACCATCCATTTACGCAGATCACCCGCATCATACCAGCCTCCGCTGACGTCTGTCTGTTTGCCGTTGTCGGAACGTAAAGCATCATCCAGGTTTGAGGGGCCGCGCCAGTGCAGGCCGTGATCGCCCGATCGCCAGTTGTGGATGAAGTCCAGGAAAAGAAAAGGCAGGTTGCTGAAGGCCTTATCGGAAATGGTAAACTGGTACGACCAGTGCAGCGCATCATCTATCACTACACGGTAGATACCAGGGCGGGTAAGATCAGAAAAATCGCCGGTGAGAAAAGTTCCGAAATCAGTCTCTGAGACATTTAACGGTCCATGGTATACGGTTTTCCAGTTCTCCCGCTCACTGAAATCTTCCTGGACGACCTGCTGCATGTCCTGCACTTCGAATTGTGTAAAACCACTGCCCGGGATAATGACCCTTTTCCTGGCCAGGCAATGAAAACCGATGTGATTAACGATACATTTTAATGACATAAACAAGAATAGATTGATCGCTGTCAAAGATACATTTTATGCTGGAAAACTGAAGGGACGATCCGGGAGTAAAGGCCGTGAAGGTGTTTGTCCTTAAAAATTCGTCGTAACTTTAAAATATTATTCCCGGTAATTCGTCTCCGGAAATATAACAGATATTGAAATGACGGCGGCTGAACGGAAAGATATTGGTGAAACATTTAAAAAGGAACATAAAAGGCTCCTTGGATTTATACGTAAACGTGTACCCGTTTCTTTCGATGCGGAAGACATACTGCAGGATGTTTTCTACCAGTTAACCATTGGATTTAATGATATCCGTTCGGTGAGAAATATCACCGCCTGGCTCTACCGGGTTGCTCTGAACAGGATCACGGACCTGTACAGAAAGAAAAAACCATCAAGCTTCAGCTACCTCGACAGTGCCGGTATGGATGAGGAAACGCCTCTCATGTTACAGGATATTCTTCCATCCCTTGACGGCACACCGGAAGATGAGATGATGCGCGATCTTATCTGGGAAAGTATCAATGAAGCACTCGATGAGATGCCGGACAGCCAGAGGGAAGTGTTTCTTCTTCATGAATTTGAAGATAAAAGCTTCAAAGAAATTGCTGAAATAACCGGCGAAGTCGTAAATACCCTGATCTCCAGGAAAAGGTATGCCGTACTTTATCTCCGGGAAAAACTAAAAGAATTATACACATAATTAAAATTTAAGGAAATGAGAAAACTAAAGTATATCGGATTTGGATTTCTGGCTGTCGGACTGGTTGTTTTAGCCGTCTGGCTTACCATGACATTATGGAACTCGCTTATTCCTGAATTGTTCCATGGACCTGTTATCACCTTCTGGCAGACTGCAGGCTTGTTTCTCCTCTCAAAGATCCTGCTGACAGGTGTCTCCCCGAGGTCGCGCCGCCATTGCGGACATGATTACGAATGGCAAAAAAGATATCACCGGAAGTATCATTCGCATGAAGAACAGTCGACAGCAGAAAACGGGCAGTAACCATAAACAGCAGGCAGTAGGAAATGGAAGTATTACTGCCTGCTGATATATATTTAAGACGTTTCTATACTGCCCTGACAGTTTGAAAAACAGAAAATGGTTTCATGGCTGTCCCGAAAGTTAAAATGGCTTGCAGAGACAGTCAGCTCGAAAGAAAGGGTATTTTGACAATGCGATAAATTTTATCCCTGCATCTTCAGTCCAATTTATGTTCATACACAAAGGATGATCTTCCTCAATGGTCAGGCTTTTAAGTGATTATTGCCTGTTTTTCCCCAAAAATTGTGAGTTGCATTTTTCCACCGGGCACTTTTAAAATGAGCCCATTGACAGCCCGCATCATTTTGTCTGACGTTATTATTCAGGTTTATTTTTCTTTTCTGCGAAATTATTCTGAAATTAATGCCCCACAATAACCTTACCTTCGCAAAAAATGAGAAACCTGTATTTAATCATGTTGATAATGGTTTTTACCATTTCCTGCAGTAAAACAAATTCAGATCAACTGTCTGTTGTGCCTCTGCCTTCCTCTGTTACACCCGGTCACGGGTATTTCTCCCTGAAAGACGGGACAAAGCTGATCGTCATCAATTCCGACGAGAGGGTGAAAAAGGCTGCCGCCATCTTTGTTGCCGATTTGCAGAATAAACAGTCTCTGAATGTTATCCCGGATGAAAACTCCACAGCTTCTGCAGAACGATGCCATCGTGCTGAACCTCCTTTCCCCCGAAGTCCCGGGGGATGAGAGCTATGTTCTGGATTGCGGACGGCGGGGTATAACGATAAATGCAAGCTCTCCGGCAGGGATATTTTACGGACTTATGACCCTGGAGCAAATCGCCTTGTCGGCAGATTCCGTTACCGGGAGCGTACAGATTCCTGTGATGAAAATCGAAGACTCACCGCGGTTTAAATGGCGGGGCATGCATCTCGATGTAGGCCGTCACTTTATGCCGACTGACGCAGTAAAAAAATATATCGATTACCTGGCCCTGTATAAGTTCAACCATTTTCACTGGCATCTCACTGAGGACCAGGGCTGGCGTATTGAGATTAAAAAATATCCCAAACTGACCAGCATCGGAGCCTGGCGCGACAGCACCCTGGTCGGAAACTTTTCACACAAGCCCTTGAAATACGATGGTAAGAGATACGGCGGTTTCTATACCCAGGATGAAGTCAGGGATATCGTTAAATATGCTGCCGACCGTTTCATCACGGTCTTGCCTGAAATCGAAATGCCCGGTCATGCCCAGGCTGCCATTGCGGCTTATCCGTATCTCGGGGTTACCGGAAAGCAGATCAACGTGAAGACGGAATGGGGCATTTCACCCTACATCTTTATGCCTTCTGAAAAAACATTCGGCTTTCTCGAGGATGTGCTCACTGAAGTCATGGCCCTTTTCCCTTCAGATTACATCCATATCGGAGGTGATGAGGCCATTAAAGTCCAATGGAAGAACAGCCCGGAGGTTCAGGCTCTCATGCACAAGCTGGGACTGAAGGATGAAAACGAAATGCAGAGTTATTTTATCCACCGGATTGAACAGTTCATAAATTCGAAAGGTAAGAAAGATCATAGGCTGGGACGAAATCCTTGAAGGTGGCCTTGCACCCAATGCGACGGTCATGTCGTGGAGGGGTGAAAAAGGGGGTATCGCAGCCGCACAAATGAATCATGATGTTATTATGACTCCGACGAATTACTGCTACTTCGACTATTACCAGGCAAAACCCATTAAAGACGAACCTCTTGCCATAGGAGGGTACCTTCCTATCGACACTGTTTACTCCTATAATCCCGTTACGCCGGCACTGACGGAAGACGAATCAAAGTTTATCCTTGGTGTCCAGGCAAATGTGTGGACAGAATACATGCCGGATTTTCAACAGGTGGAATACATGATCTTTCCGCGAATGCTTGCTATGTCGGAGATTGCATGGACACAGCCTGCAGACAAAAATATGGTAGATTTCAACCGCAGGGTAAACCGTCAGGTTAATGTATTTACCAAACTGGGCGTTAACTATTCAAAGACGGGGATGCCCGCCGACAGTGAATAATTCCGGAATGAGCTGCTATCGTATCATCTGAAAAACCATTGCTTCATGAAAAAAATCTTTCTGATCCTGCCCCTGTTAAGTGTTCTTCTTTTTTCCTGTCAGAAGAGCCCTGAAAAAAAGTATGATATCATCGTTTACGGAGGGACGTCGGCCGGCGTCATTGCAGCTTATTCTGCGAAGCTTGAAGGCAAAACGGTGTTGCTCATTGAACCCGGGATGCACCTGGGAGGACTTACAAGCGGGGGACTGGGACAAACAGATATAGGAAACAAATATGCGGTTACCGGAATCGCCCGAAATTTTTACCGGCGTTTGGGTAGTCATTATGGAAAACTGGAAGCATGGAAGTTCGAGCCCCATGTAGCTGAAGATGTTTTCAGGGAATATATCAGTGAGGCCGGCGTCGATGTCCTCTTTGATTTCCGGTTGGCCGGGGTAACGATGAGTAAAAACAGGATCAAAGCGGTGGAACTGGAAAATTCGTCGGCTCCGGAGGCTGCCACCAACAGGACCATCGCTGCTTCCTATTTTATTGACTGTTCCTATGAAGGCGACCTTATGGCCAAAGCAGGCGTTTCTTATATCGTGGGGAGGGAATCCAACGATACTTATGGAGAAACCTATAACGGCGTACAGTTAAGAAGCGAACACCAGTTTCCCGACAGCATAGATCCCTATATCATTCCCGGGGATACAGCCAGCGGCCTCTGCTGGGGAATACAAGCCGTCGGGGTTGCTCCGGCGGGTTCCGGCGATACCCTGGTCCAGGCCTACAATTACCGGCTTTGCCTCACCCAGGATACGAGCAACATGGTTCCCGTAACCATGCCTGAAAATTATGATCCGGCAAAATACGAACTCCTGAAACGGGTGATCCTGAAGCGGGAAAGAGCGGGTGAAAACCAAAATCTCGGTCAGCAGTATCTCATCATGTCACCTATGCCGAACGGAAAAACCGATATCAACAATAAAGGCCCGATGTCAACCGACGGGATCGGGATGAATTATGCATACCCTGAAGGTTCCTATGCCGAGAGAAAAAAGATTGCCCTGGATGTGGAAGACTATACGAAAGGACTGCTTTACTTTTTGGGGCATGATGAAGCCTTACCCGCGGAATTGCGTGACCAGATGCTTTCCTGGGGCTGGTCAGCTGATGAATTCACCGATCACGATAATTTCCCTCACCAGATGTATATCCGGGAAGCCCGCAGGATGAAAGGGGAATATGTGATGACCCAGCACAACTGCGTTGGCGACAGCACCGTTGGCGATGGCATTGCACTGGCCGCCTATACGATGGATTCCCATAATTGCCAGCGGGTGGTGGTCAATGGTATGGTTAAAAATGAAGGCGATGTGCAGATCGGTGGTTTTCCGCCATATCAGATCTCATACAGGTCGCTTACGCCCCAAAGGGCTCAATGTGAAAATCTCCTGGTTCCTGTTTGCCTTTCTGCTTCCCATATCGCCTTTGGATCGATACGGATGGAACCGGTTTTCATGGTGCTTGGACAGGTGTCAGGGCTGGCCTCGGCTATGGCTTTAAAAGCGGATGATCCGGTACAAAAGATCGATGTTGAAGCCCTGGTCCACAGGTTGACAACCGATCCCCTTCAGAATGGTACGCCACCCGACATCGTGGTTGATAACTCCGATTCGGCAGAGGTAGCCATTGAAGGTCCATGGGAAGTCCGCGACACCTGGATGGGGCAGAATAAGGCCGACCATCTTTTACATATCCCTTCCTCAAAACCGGGGAGCGTAACCTTTAGCCCTGTGTTTGAAAGTACGCCGGAACTTTATGATGCTTATCTCTACATACCCCGCTTTCCTTACCAGAACAGAGAATTTGACCGGTATAGCAATAAGGTTGGGGTTGAGATCCTGTCCGCCGGAAATATAGATACCCTGAGCGTGGATCCGAATGCTCACATATTCGACTGGGCTCCCCTGGGCACCTTTGCCTTTCAGTCAGGAGATTATATCCGTATCCTGGCCAACGATCCCTTATACCCGGTTCCGGCGGATGCTGTCCTCCTGGTAGCCCATAAAAATTAAAGACAACATTTCCGGTGCATTCGTTTATAGGCACCCTAACTGGTCTGTAATATGAAAACTCAACACTTTTACCGCGCACTTATCTGTCTCGTGCAGGTCCTGTTTATTTCAGGAAGCATCCTTGCCCAGGGTTTTCCGGTTGACCTGAACCATGTTTCAATTTCGGGAGAGGTAGAATTTCGTCCGGCCGGTAACGGATCCTATCTTCTTAAGGCCACTTCGTCAATGGGTGGTATTGAGATCAGCGATCCCGTCGTTCTTCAAAAGATAACCTCAAATAAATACTTGATTATAAGGGTCAAACATCACAATCCGTACAGTGGGTTCCTTACTCTGGAGTTCTTTGCAAAGGATCCGGCTACCCAGGGCATTGCCTCCGATCCGCGCATGACTTCTAAAATCGGTGTTTTACCGGATTTATCCACATACGTGGTTTTTCCTTTTGAATACCTGAACGGGCAGGAGATATTTCTTTCCAGGACTCCACGCCAGCTGAAAGGAGTGGTCTTCGGCCACCGGATCAATCCGGAGGACATTGCCGCCATCAAAATTATCCCCGGACCGTTCCGTTTACCGGATTTTGAACCGGAATTCAATATCGACACCATCTTTCTTAGCAATGAGATTCCTGTCATCCACGACGAACCCGGCACCGCGGTTGTGGATCAATACGGGCAGTGGAACAGCCGTGACTGGCCTGGTAAAACGCATAACGAGACTGAGTTTGCGGCAGGAAAAGATGAACTGACCCATCTGGCCGCCGGTGAAATAAATTTTGAGGATGATCTGTCCCGTTTTGGAGGTTGGAAAAATTTACGCTTTGATTCAACGGGTTTCTTCCATACTCATTTCGACGGTAACCGCTGGTGGTTTGTTGATCCCGACGGCTTTGCTTTTCTGAGCAACGGGATGGACTGTGTCAGACCTTCAGTCAGCAGCGTTCTGCAAGGTAATGAAGACCTTTACGGATGGATCCCTTCCAAAGATTCAGGCTACGCATCCGTATATTCCGATTCCCGGGGTCTTAAGATGATCGATTTTTTCCAGGTTAACATGATCAGGATGTTCGGGCAGGACTGGAAGCAGGAATGGATGAAAATAACGCGGAACAAGCTGGTTTCATATGGCTTTAACACAGTTGGAAACTGGTCCGACGGGGAATTTTCAAGGCAGTGCCATTTACCCTACGTTCTGCCACTGGCGGGATTTCCCTCCACGGAAGTTTCTCTTTTCCGTGATTTTCCCGATGTCTTTTCCCCTCAATATAAGGTCAATGCCGAAAAATTTGCAACGCAGCTCAGGGAATACAGGGATGATCCCTATCTGATAGGGTATTTCCTGAGAAATGAACCCCAGTGGGCTTTCGGTGATAATGACATTGCCTTTGAGATGTTTGCCGTAAAAGACATGTCGTTTTCAAAACGGGCATTTGTAAAGTGGCTGACTGAAAAGTACGGTGATGACCTCTCATCCTTCAATACAGCCTGGAAGCTGCATCTGGGTGCGTTTTCCGATCTGAATGAAGAAACATTTAAGGAATATCCTTCGACGCAAAGCCGGGAAGATTTCAAGAATTTTACAGGACAACTTGTCGATAAGTATGTAGGAATTGTATGCCGGGAAGTCAGAAAAGTCGACCCGAATCACCTCAACCTCGGCATGCGATACGCCTTTATCAGTTCTGATCTGCTTTATCGCGCCGGGCAGGATTTCGACGTCTTTTCCATAAACAGTTACACCGCTCCGGGTCCTTCTCCCACAAAGGAGATATATGAGAAAACGGGCAAACCGGTCATGATCGGAGAATTTCATTTTGGAGCCATCGACAGGGGGCTGCCTTCAACCGGGTTGCGTGCAGTGGCCTCGACAAGTGACAGGGGGAAAGCATACCGTTGCTACATCGAAGATGGTTTTTCCCGGCCTGAACTTATCGGCATTCACTATTTCCAGTGGATGGACCAACCTGTAGCCGGCAGGTTTGACGGGGAGAACTATAACATTGGTTTCAATGATATCGTTTATCACGATTACCCCGAACTGGTTAAAGCGTCAGTAAAATCGTTTAAAAGGATTTATCTTGTTGCTTCCGGTAAGAAGAAAGCTTTCACCGTCAAGGTAAAGACTATCCCTGTCATTGCCTTTTAGGGATTACCTTTAAAGAGGCCTGCATACCAGAAACGTGAAACGTTGGAAGATATTGAACTTCCGGGCTAATGCCTTCAAATGACCACCACAATTTTGCCAACCGTTTTTCTCGTTTCGATCTGACGGTGTGCTTCAGGAAGCTGGTCAAAATGGTAAATTGCAGAAAGATGCGAATGGATTTGCTCCTCTTCCAGGAGCCTGGCGATCTGTTTCATATCTTCACCGTTCGATCTTACCATTTGGCGATACAAAAATATTTCCCTCTTCCGCGCTACTTCTTCAACTTTTTCATCGATCATTCCCTTTAAGACAGATTAATCTTCCACCCGATTTAGTGGCTTTAAGTGATCGGCAAAGATGTTCTCCGCCAAGGGAATCGATGACCAGGTCTGCATCCTTTACTTTCTCTTCAAATGTTTCAGATGTATAATCGATAAATTCATCCGCACCCAGTTCTTTAACAAAATTACGGTTAGGTCCTGAAGCGGAACCGATAATATACGCCCCGAAATATTTGGCAATCTGAACTGCATAGTGGCCTACGCCGCCCGAAGCACCATGAATAAGGACTTTCTTCCCGCCTTTGATTTTTCCGTGGGTCACCAGGGCCTGCCAGGCCGTTAATGCAGCGAGGGTGGCTGCTGCAGCTTCTTCAAATGATATGTTAGCGGGCTTTAAGGCAAGATGAGCGGCCGGTGCAGCAACATATTCCGCATACGCCTTCCCGTTCCCGGCAAAATTGATCATGCCGAAGACCTCATCCCCGATTTTGAATGATTTTACCTCACTTCCGGTCTTTTCAATGATCCCTGAAATATCCCAGCCCAGGATATAGGCCTGTCCGTCAACAGGCTGCAGCATACTATGAAGCCTCTCGTTGTTCTGCCTGAGGCTGGCATCAACAGGATTGATCCCGATGGATTTCACTTTTACCAGAACTTCATCGTCCTGAATTTCCGGTACCGGCACATCTGCCAAAATCAAATTTTCCGGGCCTCCTGTATTTTTTAATATTATCGCTTTCATGCTAATCGGTATTTTAAATTACGTTCCCAAAATCAATTTTTAAAACAATGCAATGCGTTCCTTTGTTAAAAATTTTTCCGGTACGTCTACTGTTTTTTGGGAAATCCGGGGAATACCATGAAAACGAAATGTCTCTTCAGATACGTTAGAATTCGTCAGGATGATCAATCATTTGTTTAGCCCAGAGGTTATTCCTGTAAGCACTCATGGCCTGTTTCAGAAGCTCTGAAGCTTCATTATGCCTGCCCAGACCTTCGCTTCCCAGGGCCTGAAGGTAATATGCTTCGGAAATTGTCCTGTTGTCTTCCATGGGAGGCTTCCACTCCGACACCCGAACCTGCAACGCCCTTCGTTAAAAGTTCCTTTCCCTTGCTGAGGAGCTGATTATATAATTCTTTGGCTTTTTCCTGATTACCGAGTGCTTCCAGGGATTTTGCCTGGTAAAAGAGCAGGTCATCCCAGTTCCTCGCATTTTTGGCGTTTACACTCTTTTCGAAATCAGCGCGGGCCTGATTCTTATCCTTCATTTTTTCCCTGGCTTTGCCCATGAAATAATAAATCATGGCGTTTCTGTCATCGTTGAGAGGTTTGCCAACTTCGAGGTTTTCCGGATAGAGCATGGCGGTATTCAGTTCATCAAGGGCATCCTGATATTTTCTCTCTTCCATAAGTTCCAGAGCTTTAAGAGTATGGGCATCCACGTAGTGATAATAAATATCGCGCCCGCCTTCCCAGGTTCTGAAATGATGGGTCTTCAAAAGATCGATGGCTTTATCATATTCCCCGTTCAGGTTATAAAGCCTGACAAGTTCCTTGGGTGCGCTTATATCCTGTTTTACCACATCGATATGCTTCTCCATGAGGCTGAGGCAGTCTCTGAAATCTTTGTCAGACTGGTCATAATAATCGGCAAGTTCTGCATACCAGATGGGCTGACTGCTTTCCTGGCTTATCGCCTTTTCAATGTAAGTGATGGCTTTACCGGTATTGTGTTCATAGTGAAACTCACCAAAAGCAAGGTTTCTCCACACCATGGGGAAATGATCGTTAATGCCTGCCGCTTTGTTCCAATCTTCCATGGCTTCTTCAGGACGCCTGTCGAAAAGCAGGTTGCCGGTGAGGTAATAGGCGTTGGCATTCCCCGGATCCTTTGCAATGGCGTGTTTCAGGACCGCCAGGGTCTCCTGCCTGTACGGGAAACAATAGTCGAGAGACAGTGCCGATGCATTTTTCAGCATTGTTAAGGCTTTGCCGGGTTGCCCGTCCTGGTCATAAAACCATGACAGGTAATAGAAAACAAGCGGATTTTTCGGTTTTTCTATTTCAGACAAGAGTTTAATGCCTTCACCGGTCATGCCGGCATTCAGGTAACTCACGGCTACCTCGAGGTAATCGTTATCAATATCCTGCATGTTCTTTTGCCAGTTTTTCAGGGAAGCCTGGCCGAGTAACAGCTCCTTCTCATAACGGGCAGCAAAATTAAGTGGATCAAATTTTATAAAACGGTTGATCAGGTCAAGAGCCTCGTCCTTTTGTCCCTGTTTTCTGAGCAAGGCAGCATACAGAACATTGATACGGCCGTCTCTTGTATTCGTGGAATAGGCATTTTCAACAAATTCAAGGGCCTTTGCATAGTTTCCCTTCGAGCTTTCCATAAGTGCCAGCTGATAATAGGAGGGGGAGTACCAGGCATAGTACCAGGTTGCCTGGTAAAAGTCACGGTATGCTTCTTCATCATTTCCCAATCCCTGCTCGGCAAGAGCAGTGTAATAGTATAGATCACCTTCTTTGGGCTGGACATATTTTGCTTTCAGCTTGCCGGCTGCTCTCTGCAGGTAGGATTTCGCCTCTTCAAATCTCCACTGGTCCACCCTGCGGATTCCCATGGCCATATTGACCCTGTAGTCGTCAGGCGATTTCCTGAGTGCTTCCAGGTAATATTCGTCGGCATTGACGCCAGGCCGGGAAAACTGTTCCACGAATCTTCCCGTGAGGTAAAGATCTTCAACAGATTCTATTTCCTTTGGTAATTTCGGCGGTGCTTGTACCTCGGGCAATGCGGGGTGCTGAGGCTTATAAGGAACATAAGATATCAGTTCATTCCCGTTTTTGTCGAGCAACGCTGCATAGAGCTTGTATTCATCAAGCTCGTCTTTGCTTTTGAATGTGGAAGTAAACGGATGAGCAGGATCGATGGAGATGGTTTTTGATGACAGGACTTTACCGTCGTATTTCAACAGAGCCCTGGCATCGTCATATTTGGCGGTTGCGTTAAAACCATAAAAGACCGTTTTGGCGTCTTTCATCTGCAGGGTTACCGAGGCATCGGTATTTGCGTTTTTTACGATCTCAAGGTCTCTCAGCGGGTACCAGTAATTTTTAGCCTCTTTGACCGCGTTTGGTGCAAACCAGCTGTAATCGGGCTGGTTGTTTGAATAGGTTCCCGTCATCAGTTCGACATAGGCTTTACCGTCATCGGTCAGTTTCCTCCTGGCATTCTGTCCCTGGAGGCCCGGTCCGAACTGCCATAATTTGGAAGTTCTGTTGATGTATTTATCACCGACATGGACGGTACCTGCATTTTGCGAATAGTCGTACCCGCCGATAAAGCCTTCCTTCCCCTGCCAGAAGAAAAATGAAACCGGATCGGGATGGTTTTTCCACCAGGTAAGATCGACACCTTTCGTATAATCGATGCCGTGATATACCTCATGAGATATTGGCCATTCGGTAAAACTGGTATTACTGTGGAACACGCCGATCTCCTGGCTGGGCGGCCAGAAGGTCCGGAAATTCTTATCAGCCGTGACAGCCACATTAGCCCAGAACAGGAAGTTCTCGGTAGTCACATTGGTGTTGGTCAGGTGATACTCTGCCTGGATATAGGAGCGACCTGGGAACAGGGTTATCCCGATGATTCCTCTCAGTTGCCTGCTTCTTTCGGTTTCACCCACCCATACCGTGGCGCTGCCGTCTTCATGCCGCTCGATGGTATAATCGGCAGGCATCAGCGTGGTGGTGCGGTGATGGTTGGGAAAACACCATTCCACTCCGCCGGAGATCCAGGCGCCGAGCGTCCCGATGAGGTCGGGTTTTATAACGCTGTTGCGGTGAAAAAGCTCATGTCCGTTGGTCTTGTCGATGGCGGAGAAGATCTTTCCGCCGAAAGCCGGCAGGATGGTTACTTTGAGGTATTCATTTTCGAGGTAAACCATATCATAGGTTACCATGGTAAGTGTATCGCTCAGACTGGTCTGGGCGGGATAAGGATACATATGTCCGGCGGCTCCCTGCACTCCACGACCCGTATAAAACAGGGGGCTTACCACATCAGGACCTTTCTGGTAGGTCGGGATCACTTCCTGTCCTTCATAGACTTTTACCTGTGAATAAGAAAGCCCGAAAATGAGAAGTAAAACGGTTGAAAGGAGTAATTTTTTCATAGCAGTGAGTTTGCATTAAAGATCGTTGAGTACCGTCGTTCAGCACCCGGAAACTATCCGGATAGTATGAAAACGGATACAATGGGTTAAAGCGTTTAAATGTAGCGGAAATAAATATTTTAATCAATATGATGTGAGTGCAATTGCATAAACTGTCTCCATCCACATTATATAACCGGCTTTGAGCGTTGCACTATGGTTCTCCCGCTTTATGCGGTAAAAGTTGTGAGAGGCTTGGTTGATCTGATATTGGGTAATATGTTCAGAAAAATTATAGGATACTATTCAAATCCTGTCTTCCAATTATTGCCATTATTTCAACCACACCGTTGTTTATTTTGTAAAATATACTATCTGACCCGCAAACACTACGTCTGTATCCGGTTTTTATATAATCTACAGATTCAAATGAAAAGGGCCGTTGGTCAATAATGTCAAAATGCACAAAGAAAGAATCGAAGTATTTATCAGCTTGAGTCATACCAAATTTTTCAACGCCGTAATGATGGATTCGTATCAAGTCTTCCCTGGCTTCATTACTTAATCTATATTTAGCCATTAAGTAAAGACTTTGATTGTTTTAAGATTTGTTCTTTAGTATCGTCAGTAAATCCACTACTTTCAGATTTATCTAATTTAGCTCTGATAAAATCAACTTGAACCTGCTGCTTTCTGGCCTGTCGAATCAAATCATTGATTACTTCACTTTTGCTGGAGTATTCTTCGTTTTTCACTTGTGCTTTCAACCATTCATCATTTGGTTTCGTGAACGATATACTTTGTCTTGCCATACTATTTTGTTTTGATGCAAATATACACCACAAATGCATCATTTACAAATTTTCTCGTGTTAGTGCCAACGTTGTTGTCAGATCATATCAATTGTCTGAGCTGCGATTTATGTGGTTTTTTTGATTGCCATGATTGTGTTGCCTGAATTTCTTGTTTTCGAGTAACTATCCCTGACAGGGTCTTGAACCCTGTCAGGGTTGATATGACGTAGTCAATCATTTTACCTGTAAGTTCAGAATATTAATATTGCTCATTGATCATTATTCATCATGTATATCACATTAATCATTCAAAATCACAGTTCAGACATTCTGCCGATAATTTCCCCCTTTACCTACCCGACGGTACGGCGTTGTTAATTATTTATTTTTTGCCCTATGGTTATGTTTTTCATAGTTCGTTAGTTTCCCCGAAGGAATCAGTGCCGTTCTCCTGATGAAAGCTCAATAAATAATTGAAAATATTATAATATAAATTTAAATTTGATAGACACATCCTACTCAGAAGTGAATATTTCAAAATATGACAGATGTTTTTCCGTACATATTGAGGTGCCGTTTTGCCACTCATAATCCGGAGCAGGGCATAGAGAGTTGTTTTATTCAGGAAGGGGCGGGTCATGAAGGTATTAAAACCGCACAGCGCTCCACACTCGTTTTAAATAATCTCTTTAAAATTAAAAATTTACCGGATGGCATGAAACAGGGAAACACATGATCATATTCGCACAATTTGGAACGAGATGTTTACAAATAATAACGACACAGAAAAAATAAGTTCAATAATTAAACGTACACAACCGTCAGCGCCAAGAGAACACAGCTATCACGTTATCAAGAAGATATTTAGAAATTGTGTATTTTTGTACTATGAGCAAAAAAGATTAAATATTAAAAAAAGATTACCGATCTTGTTTTGGCTAAGTACCGGGATTCAGAGATTTACCTTTTTGGATCTCAGGCTCGTAGGAATGCTAAACCTTTGTCTCATTGGAATCTCTTGATTCCCGGCTTTTCACCTGGCGTCAAAAGGGCGATTATGATGATTCGTTTGACTTCGATGAAAATAAGGTAATCCCCTACTTTGAGCCTGTGCATGGGTTGATTAAATTTATTGAATCGATAATTAGTTGGTAATCGCCTGGCACTAAGCGGTATAATTTACACCTAAGTTTAGCTCAAATATTAAAATGGAAGTTCTAAATGACTTATATCATAAACCCAAAAACCTTTGCTCCGTTTCTCCGGTATTAGTCATACTGGCGGACCAGTGTCTCGAATACTAACCAAATCCTGCAACTATGGAAACAAATGAAATTCTAAGAAAGCAGATTTTTGCGATATTAAAAAATCAACTCAGGGATAACAATCCACCAGAGACTAAAACAAACTATGATAGATTGCGAAAACAGGGATATGATGATTTTCAAACCCGACAAATGATTGGACAATGTATAATGGTTGAGATATTTGATGTCCTTAAATCTGGCAAGCCTTATAACAATGAACGATATATTAAGAATTTAAGCGCATTACCCAAGGAGCCATTTGATATAAAGAGTTAAAGGATTTTCTAAAAAATAAATGGAGTTCAAATGTTTCGGTTGAACAACATTTTAATTGAGTGAACGATTTAAATGGAAAATGAAAACAAAACTTGACGAGCAGATTCTCGAAGCAATGAGAAAAGATCCGGGAAACTGGAAGGGTCCATTCTATTATAATCGAAAAGACCCAAGATTAATAGTTCCAAAGCTTTCTTCAAATATGGGAATGACGTTTAATTTTGCAAGTCCATATCCATACATAACAATAATTGGAATTATCACTATAATCATTGCCTCCAGATTTTTTCTATAATATCAAAGTAAGCCTTTGGCCAACTGCATCCTGAGAAAATGTACATGAGTGGTTAGCTTTGCCGCACAGCGTTTTATTATGAAAAGGCAGCAAGGAACCCGGCTCATAAAATAGACGGAATAAAACTCAACTCAGGGAATGAGATCGCTATTATTATTCTTCGAAATCATTTTTTTGAGAGCTGGCTTTTGCGGGATTTAGGGTCTGGTGGATTATCCAGATATCAACTTTTCTACTTCCGATATCAGTTTCTTTACCGGCTCAAAATAGGGGAGTACATTACTTTTTTGGAAGTCAAACAAATCATCATAATCACCTTTTTGTCTCCAGGTAAATAACTGGGAGAAGATTTTGCCTAAGCCTTTGTCAATTTTACCAGTTTTGATGAAATGTTCTGAAAAGTTTGATTTTGCTCCGTTATGAGTGGTTGGCTTAAGATCAGCACTTAATAGAAGCGCTATAACAGCATAATATCCGGCATAATAAAGACGGTTAATTGCTGAGTTCCACTTTTCTTTATCAGCTAATATTTGAGCATCATCTAAAGTGTCTTTGGCTCTGGCAATTCTATACTTAATCAGATCTTCTTTGGACCCACTCATTTCAATTTAACCCCTTCATTTTTAATATTTTCAAATAGGGGAGTGATGGAGTAATTATTGTTCCAATCACTCTTGGAATAAATAAGAGGAGAAATGATCTCACCTGTTTCCAATTCCAGATCGTAAAACTCATCCATGAATTGGGTTTCAAGGTCAAAAGATAGTTTAGGAGTATTGAGTAAGATTAAAAGATCCCAGTCAGACAGTTTTTTTGAATTTCCTCTTGCTTGAGAACCATATAAATAAACCTCAGAATCAGGGGCGTTCTTATCAACGACTTTTATGATCTTGTTTAATATTAGCTCTCTTTTGCTCATATGACAAAGATACGGAATTTAATTAATCATTGGACCTGGAGATTTCAGCCGCTTGACCCTAACAGATCTGTATATCAGGCATTCTAAACAACATCCTGGGGTAATGGAAAGAATCCGGGTTGTTTCGATTGATTCTCGTCCTCCTCATGAAAATGTGAAGGCGAAACCCCGTATTTTTTCTTGAAGCATTTGGAAAAATATTTGGGATCGTTAAAACCGATCAAATAGGCAATTTCACAAATACTTTCCGGATTCTGCAATAAGAGCTGAGCGGCTCTTTTGAGCCTGACCTCCTTGATAAACTCGGTGATGGACAATCCTGCATAGGCACTCAGTTTTCTGTACAACTGCGACCTGCTCACATTCATTTTGTCGCACATGATATCCACGCTTAAATCCGGATTTTCAATATTATCCTCAACAATGCCCATGGCCTTGTGCAGGAACTTCATTTCAGCTGATTCCAGTTCGACTTTTGAAGGCTGGATATAGTCAATATTAGGTCTACCGTCCCGTATAGCCACTGAGGCTTCAAAGAGGGAAATTTTCTTGAAGAAGGGTCTGAAATAGAATTGGATAGACAAGAGGAAACACAGGATTACGACAAGATAGATAGCCATGGCATACCCGGTAACCCAGAAAGATTTGCTAATAAAGATTTTAATGTCTTTGCCTTTATTGTCCCATTTCCCGTCGCTGTTGGAACCGATAAAGGAAAAGGTATATTCACCGGGAGGGACATCCTCGTAATGGGCTATTCTGTCGGGACCTGCAAACTTCCATTTCGTATCGTAGCCTTTTAAGATATACTTAACGCGGTTCTTCTTTGGGTTGAAATAACTCAGGGCAGCAAGTTGAAGAGTAAAGGATTTCTGGGTGTGGGAAAGGTGTATTTCTTTTGTGAATTCAATATTCTGGTGTATAGGACCAGATTCTGTTACCCGGACAGGCTGGCTATTGATTTTAAGGTCGGTAACAACGAGATCAGGAACATATAGAATATCCCTTAAACTGTCGGGATTAAACCAGACTAACCCGCGTGTCGATCCAAAATAGAGATTACCTTCACGATCTTTAGCAGCGGACCTTGGAGAGAAAGCATTTGCCGGGAGTCCGTCACTGTCATCATAATTTTTCAAAATCGTTCCATCCTCAGAAATCGATGAGATGCCACCTTTGGTACTTATCCAAAGTCGATTCCCTGAGTCGAAACAAATAGCTGCAATCCAGTCATTTTCCAGACCATCCGAATCGGTAAATCGCTTAAACACAGTATCTCTATTATTTACCATATTTAACCCGGCATGTGTTCCAATCCAAATGTTGTCTTTTGAATCCCTTTCAAGGCACTCCACAAAATTGTCAGAAATACTTTTTTCGTTATTCTCGTTGTTCTGCATATATACAAACCGGGGAGACCCTTTTTTCAGGAGATCCACTCCTCCTCCCCAGCAGCCGATCCATAAATTTCCCCCGGAATCAGTAGCGAATCCCGTTTGATAGTGGCTGGGAGAAAGATCCGTGTTCATTCCGGCATAATATGAAATATCCGATTTCCAGGTTCCTGTGTTTGAATCATAAAAGATCTGGTATGCACCCCCGTTAACGCCTACCCAATACCGAAGTGAATCTTTCTTGGCGATCATCAGGATCTGCACATTTGCCAGTTTGGAGTCTTTTTCAAAATCCACCTGGATTTTGGTAAATTTTTCATTTTTCATATCGAAGGTGGACAAACCATCTGATGAAGCACAAAGTATGGAATTCATACCCGGGATCTCCAGCATCGAAACCAGATCAGAAAAAGGGGTCTTAAAAACCTTATAATGGCTGGTTTGCGTATTGTATAAAACGAGGTTGTCCGTACTGGAGAAGTATATTTCATCCTTTATGCCGGAAGTCAGAACACTCATCACCGGCTGGTCGTAAAACGCGACAGAATGAGGCAGGACAAAAAACTTCTTACGGTGCAGGTTAATCATACCTATCGATCCAAATTCACTTCCGGCCCAGACGGTATTGGTTTTATCGATGAAAGCAGTGGAGATGTCTTCAAGAGAAGAATGGGTATTTTCAATTAGCTGAAATTTTGAATCAGCCGTTGTAAATTTCAGAAAACCTTTGTTGGTCCCTATCCAGATAATACCATTTTTCCCAACCTGGATGCTCCGACAATTTTTTACGAATTCAGGAAGGGGCATTTTCGTAAATTGATTTTCATTGATATTATAGGAAATCAACCCGTCGCCCCAGGTTCCCAACCATAATATTCCGGGACTGACTTCAGCGATGGCAAAAATATTACAGTTGTCGAACCGTGTTCCCTTTCCAAGATGATTCACCTGCTTCCTGTCCAGGTCGAACATGTGTAATCCTCCCTCCCAGGTTCCGAACCAATATTTTCTCCCGGTTGATTTCCTGAAACAAAGAATCTTGTTGCTGTGAAATTCTTCTGAATTGGAACTGTTCTGGAGAAATCTTTCAAATTTGTCGGTAGCCGGATCGAAGAAATCAAATCCTCCTCCATCCGTACCAATCAAAAATCTACCACTGTCAACCGGAAATATACAGTAGATTTCATTAAAGCTGATTGAGGAAGAATCGGAATCGCTGTGCAAAAACCTGATAAAATCACCGCTTTTCGGATCTAATCGATTTAACCCGCCTCCCTTCGTTCCGATCCATAAATAACCTGCGGTATCACCCTGAATGGAAAGTATATTATTGCTTCCGATACTATTTGGGTCAGCAGGGTCGTACTTGTAAGATTTTAACTGATATCCGTCAAAGCGAAAGAGCCCTGTTTCCTTACCAATCCAGATGAATCCGGGCTTGTCCTGGTAAATGGCATTTACCCGGCCTCCAAAATCTTTGGGATCGGATAGCAATACGGGATCAAGAACGGGATTTTGGGCTAACAATCCTGATGAAAGGAGTTGCAAAAACAACACTACTCCATATCCCCTGAATGAAATTCGTTCACACATCCCAGGCTTTAGTTAGATATGCAATGTAAAGAAAAAATAATCAATATAAAAAAGAACATTTAGCTGCCATGGATTAATAAGTAAATTATTTAGAAAGATTATAAATAAAGAATATAAATAGGTACCCACGGTTGTCCTGTAAACCTAAGAGCCTAAAAAAGGTTGATCCGCACGGACCAACCCTGATGGTTAACATGGAAGGGGCGGCCGGACGCGGCAAACCATGTTACAGTTTATGGTTTTGGTGTCCGGCCTGTTTTAAGCCGGTCGACAGAAGTCCCGGCTCATTTCATTAAAACAGCTTAATTATCTTCATTTGCTTTACCTTTCCAGGGAATGAAAAATGTCTGTTAATAAGCCCCGATGTCAGGTTTTTCGCCTGCCGGGAGTTTTTGCCCGGAAAAATTCTCAGTGTATCCAAGATTTAAGCCTGCTCCTTTTGCAGGGCTCTTATCGGTGAGGGAAAAATCTTTTCCGGCCTCGTTTACGAATCCCGGATCAGCAATCACTTCATTCGGTCCGAGTTTATAGCCAACCTCTGCCCTGGGAAGGATCTGGTAAATATTGTTTTCATGCACAAAATCACCCGTTGGGGCGATATTATGAACAACATCAGGGCCGCCTCCCAGTACAAAAATATTATTGCGGAGGTACAGGGTTCCTTCCGGCGGAGGTCTAAATACATTTCCAAAATTTATCAAAGAAGGTCTCACTCTTCCATACCTCCGGATCACTGTGTTGTTATCGACTTTCCAGTTCCTGATGTTTGCTGTACCATTCTTTCTGACATAGATGTGAAGAAAAATAAAAATATCACTGCTTTCCAGGGAAACGTTGTATGCTATGGTTACATTTTCAGAGCTGCCGGCTTCGACAAAACCGTTACACCGCTCCACCCAGTTGTGATGAATGTAGGTATTGCTACCTGCATTTAAAAGTTCAACAAATCCGCCATCCAGGATATAATCGTAACTGTGTTGTTCGCAATTGACGGCCCTGTTATAGGAGATCTCATTATTGTCGGTCCACATCCAAAAGGCCACAGCTCCGTAGTCATCATCTTTGTTGACCTCAGCCGGCGTATCCCTGATCATAAAGAGATCATGCACATAATTCCGGGTGAACAGGTTATACATGCTGTGGGAGGATACCCCCATACCGGAATTGGTTATCTCACAATTCCTGATCATATTGTGGTCGGCACCTTTGACAAGCTCTATTGCGGCAAAGGGTGCGTCCCTGACCAAAAATCCGTCGAAGATATTGTAGGTGCCGGTAATATTCACCGCAGGAATGCTCATCTCCTGATACTGAGGCAGCGTTTTGTAATAATCATAATCGTGTTTAACCGGACTGGGTGTACTGATCAAAGGTTTATCTCCCTGGCCGTATGACTTGTAAATAATCGGATTATCCTCAGTGCCATTGCCTGAAATATTCAGTGCCTCGTTCCATTCTGAACCGCATGCAAATTGGATGATGTCACCCGGCTTGAAATTGCCGGAATTTACCGGGCCGAAAGTTTTCCATGGCTGGTTAATACTTGTACCCGGATTCGAATCATCGCCGGTAATACTGTTTACATAATATTCAGCGGCATAGGACTGACAAATGTTTAAAACAAGCATTAGAAAAAGGATACCCGGCAAATAGACTTTACTGTTTTTCATGGTTGACTGTTTTTTGATGATGAAAGGTCAAGTTCTTCCAAGGTATTATGATTTAAAGTGTTATAAAGCTCTTGCCTTTAATGGCATTTCCTTCATAGACAAAATCGTTGTCGCCAAAATTTACGATTACTTTTTTCCCCGAGGAAAAAACTGATTCCTGTACTTTACGGTCAGGGGTTACAAACCGGTGAGAAACCATCTCATCGTATCCGATTTTTTCCAGCCACGGACAAATATTCCTGTAACTTTCAACAAAGGTGCGTTTATACTTTCTCCAGATTTCCTGGTCGATGCTCCACAGCGGGGCCGTGCCGTAAAGGATATTGAAGAGATCCTTTTTCCACCAGATTTCCGGCATTTTGTCATTTCCGTCTTCCCATCTCCAGGTGGTCACATTTGCATCATGATAAACCAGTTCATAAAGCGGGACTCTGATGTATTCATTGATGGAATATTTCAGATAGTCGTCGGTGGCCGTACTGGTGCTGACCATGATGGAAGGGCGTTCATTACTCCAGCTGCCGATGTAATATATCGTTCCTCTTTTGTAAGCATCCGAGCCAAACCATGTTCTGTGAAGAGTCATGAGGCCATGTGAATAAACGCTTTCCGATCCGACATAATCGGCACCCCATTCTCCTCCGCAAAACATCTTATACTTGTCGGTAAACAGTTTGTAGATTTTCGCTACGGCTTCCCTGTACTGAGTACGTGTGAGAGGGTGATTTTTATCATAACATTCATAGAGCATATTGGACAGGTAGACATCAATAAAGTAGGATTCATGCGGATAGATACTCAATTCTTTATCTACCCGTAATCCGGGGATAAGCGGATAAACGGCGGCCGGACAGACATGTGATCCGAATGAGCTCCGGTCAATGGAGCCATCTTTTTTCTTAAGGGTTATGGCCGGGTACATTCCCGGATAATGCGGTCTGCTGAGAAAAGCCTGGTCTGGCTTGTCAGACGGGGGCCTAACTATGGAATCCGAGGGATGTATATCTCTGAACAATTCATATACACCGGAAGCATATCCGAGCTCCTTCAGCCGACTGTCATAATCCGGTTCAGGATAAGGTGTATGGTTAGGGTCCCAAAGGATGAATGCTTTGTCAATGCCTGATTTTTTCATCTCTTTGGCAAAACTTACTTTCCTGGCTTCATCCCATACATAAATATGAACAGCACCAATCATCTTCTCGATGGCCGGAAATTTCTTCTGGTTTTCCCTGAGGGAGACAACCTGATTTCTTTTCCAGATATAATCACGGTATTTTTTGCATTGTGCCACATAGCCTCCTTCATCGAAAAAGTGATAGATTGCTTTGCGTGCATATCCGAACGTTCCCAGAGTGGAAAGCCATACCGGTTCAAAGGTTAACAAATTACCCTGTCTCACGACGTCAAATGCGGCATCATCGGGGGTGTCGAGGATAACCATGTAACCGGTTTTAAAATCGTGGTCTGTGAAACCCAGCCAGCTCATGGTTAATCCGCCGGCCATGGTATATAAATCATTCCGTCCCGCTTTGAAATCCGGATCATCAGCCTGAACCAGGTACCCTTCGCTGTCGGTCATGAGAAGATAATCATTACTGTCAGGCGAATTAAAGGCAGGCGGGAATGAAAGTTCTGTCATGGCACCTTCCGGATCTGATGTCAGGGTGAATACAAGATCTGACCCGGGAGTTAAGGAAAGATTTACCGTCATTTTCATCGGTTCCTTAAAAGCTATTTCCAGGCTGTTTCCATTTTGCTTTATTTTCCTTACTGAAAAGGTTTCCTTAAAAGGAACCTGTTCCCATGTCTTGTTGCAGCGATTGTCCTTAACCGAGATCTTAAGTGCCTGGTCGTCAAATTGTACTGTCAGTCCGGAATTTGAAATGGTCCAGATCTTTGAATATCCTGTGAAAGAAAAAGTGACCAGGAGGACGAATGCGAAAAGTACTTTTTTCATAGTATAGGGTTATTTATAAAACGCATACGAAAATCCTTATGATCAACGTAATAGCTTTTCCGGTTTGATTCATTTGTGACATTCCTAATAAGCTCCAATATCAGGTTTAACCCCTTCGGTCAGGTGTTCCCCTTCAAAATTCTCAAAATAACCAAGATTCTGGCCGGCTGCCTTTGCCGGACTTCCTTCGCTAAGATGGAAATCATCGGCTGACAGGTTCTCAAACATTGGATTCGCGACGATTTCCCCCGGGCCGGGTTTAAAACCTATCTCTGCCCGGTCAAGGATGTAGTACAGATTGTTCTCGTGAACAAAATCACCTATTGGCGTCACATTATGTATGGTTTCACCGGCTCCGCCCAATACAAAAATATTATTTCTCAGGAAAAAGGTTCCCTCTGGCGGTGCGGTCTGATTATTATCAAAATTAATCAGCGATGTTCGCTCCCTGCCATATCTCCTGATAACCGTATTGTTATCGACCATCCAGTTCCTGACATTTGAAACAGAATTCCTGATCCGCATGTGCATGTAAATGAAAATATCGCTGCACTCCAGGGAGACATTATAGGCAATCGTCACATGGTTTGACGAACCGCTGCTTTCGATAAATCCGTTGCACCGGGCAGCCCAGTTATGATGAATGTAGCTGCTGTCGCCGTCATTATATATTTCGCAGAAGCCACCATCGAGGGAATAGTCATAGCTGGGTTGTTCACAGTTAAGAGCCCGGTTGTACGAAACCTCATTATTTGGAGCCCACAACCAGAATGCCACTGCACCATAATCATCATCCGGATTCACCGAGAGGGGGGTATTTCTTATCATGTAAAGATCGTGAACGTAATTGTGTGTGATAAGATTATAGCGGCCCCGGCAGGATATGCCCATACCGGCGTTATATACCTCACAGTTCCTGA